>NZ_JBITXL010000025.1:0-1074 GCF_044544685.1 Streptomyces sp. NPDC053542 | reverse complement strand
CCCGGCTCCTGCGTCGCGTGGAGCACGCCCAGCCCGACGCCGGCGGCCGTCTCACCGACCTCGACTGACGCTGATCGGCGGCGCCCAAAAGATGTTGACAGGGGGCGCTTGACACGCCCCGGTCCGATCCGTAAGGTTCTTCGGGTTGCCGCGGAGCCGTAACGGTTCTGCGACAGCACCTTCCGCCGCACTGCGGCACACAACCACTGGCAAGATCTCCTGACGGGGTTGATTTCGGCTTGCCCGAATTCAATTCGAATAGGGACTCGGTAGCCCGATTGGGCATCGCCGAGCGGATCCGCTAAGGTTGGACACGTCGGAACGGCCCAACAGCCGGGAGGACAAGCCCCTCTGACTGGGAATCAGACGCCGAAAGGATCTGATAGAGTCGGAACCGCCGGAAAGGGAAACGCGAGAGCGGGAACCTGGAAAGCACCGAGGAAATCGGATCGAGAAAAGATCTGATAGAGTCGGAAACGCAAGACCGAAGGGAAGCCCGGAGGAAAGCCCGAGAGGGTGAGTACAAAGGAAGCGACCGTTCCTTGAGAACTCAACAGCGTGCCAAAAGTCAACGCCAGATATGTTGATACCCCGCCCATCGGGTTTCCGATGGTCGAGGTTCCTTTGAAAAAACACAGCGAGGACGCTGTGAACGGTCGGGCCTATTCCGCCTGACTGTTCCGCTCTCGTGATGTGTGCACCGGATTACCGGTAAACATTCACGGAGAGTTTGATCCTGGCTCAGGACGAACGCTGGCGGCGTGCTTAACACATGCAAGTCGAACGATGAACCACTTCGGTGGGGATTAGTGGCGAACGGGTGAGTAACACGTGGGCAATCTGCCCTGCACTCTGGGACAAGCCCTGGAAACGGGGTCTAATACCGGATATGAGAGCCATGGGCATCCATGGTTCTGTAAAGCTCCGGCGGTGCAGGATGAGCCCGCGGCCTATCAGCTTGTTGGTGAGGTAACGGCTCACCAAGGCGACGACGGGTAGCCGGCCTGAGAGGGCGACCGGCCACACTGGGACTGAGACACGGCCCAGACTCCTACGGGAGGCAGCAGTGGGGAA
>NZ_JBITXL010000024.1:0-1141 GCF_044544685.1 Streptomyces sp. NPDC053542 | reverse complement strand
GGAATCGTCGAAGGTGGGACTGGCGATTGGGACGAAGTCGTAACAAGGTAGCCGTACCGGAAGGTGCGGCTGGATCACCTCCTTTCTAAGGAGCATCTAGATCTCGCAAGAGATCCAGAGCCACTACGTCGGCGAATGTTCGACGGTGGTTAGCTCATGGGTGGAACGTTGACTACTCGGCACGATCAACTGTGGATCATCAGTACTGCTCTTCGGGGCGTGGAACGTGACTTCTCCAGGGATCGGGTCGGGCACGCTGTTGGGTGTCTGAGGGCACGGCCGTAAGGCTGTTCCTTCAAACGCCGGCCCCAGTGCACTCCGGATCCGTCCGGGGGTGATGGGTGGCTGGTCGTTGCTTGAGAACTGCACAGTGGACGCGAGCATCTGTGGCCAAGTTTTTAAGGGCGCACGGTGGATGCCTTGGCACCAGGAACCGATGAAGGACGTGGGAGGCCACGATAGTCCCCGGGGAGTCGTCAACCAGGCTTTGATCCGGGGGTTTCCGAATGGGGAAACCCGGCAGTCGTCATGGGCTGTCACCCGCTGCTGAACACATAGGCAGTGTGGAGGGAACGCGGGGAAGTGAAACATCTCAGTACCCGCAGGAAGAGAAAACAACCGTGATTCCGGGAGTAGTGGCGAGCGAAACCGGATGAGGCCAAACCAATCACGTGTGATACCCGGCAGGGGTTGCGTGGTTGGGGTTGCGGGATCTCTTTTCTACAGTCTGCCGGCTGTGGGACGAGTCAGAAACCGTTGATGTAGTCGAAGGACATGCGAAAGGTCCGGCGTAGAGGGTAAGACCCCCGTAGACGAAACATCAGCGGCTCGTTTAAGAGACACCCAAGTAGCACGGGGCCCGAGAAATCCCGTGTGAATCTGGCGGGACCACCCGTTAAGCCTAAATATTCCCTGGTGACCGATAGCGGATAGTACCGTGAGGGAATGGTGAAAAGTACCGCGGGAGCGGAGTGAAATAGTACCTGAAACCGTGTGCCTACAAGCCGTGGGAGCGTCGCTTGCAAGCTTGCTTGCAAGTCGTGACTGCGTGCCTTTTGAAGAATGAGCCTGCGAGTTTGCGGTATGTTGCGAGGTTAACCCGTGTGGGGAAGCCGTAGCGAAAGCGAGTCCGAAGAGGGCG
>NZ_JBITXL010000023.1:0-1186 GCF_044544685.1 Streptomyces sp. NPDC053542 | reverse complement strand
GAGTAGTTGACCAGCAGGTTCTTGGTCTGCTGGTAGTGGTCCAGCATCATCTTGTGGTTCTCGCGGCCGAACCCGGAGTTCTTGTAGCCGCCGAACGCGGCGTGCGCGGGGTAGGCGTGGTAGCAGTTGGTCCACACCCGGCCGGCCTTGATCTCGCGGCCCATCCGGTAGGCGGTGTTGCCGTCGCGGGTCCACACGCCGGCGCCGAGCCCGTAGAGCGTGTCGTTGGCAATCTTCAGCGCCTCGTCCACGGAGTCGAACGTGGTGACCGACAGCACCGGCCCGAAGATCTCCTCCTGGAAGATCCGCATGTCGTTGGTGCCGCGGAAGATGGTCGGCTCGATGTAGTAGCCGCCCTCCAGCCCGGCGACCGTGCGCGGGCCGCCGCCGGTCAGGATCTCGGCGCCCTCCTTCTTGCCGATGTCGATGTAGGACAGGATCTTCTCGTACTGGTCGTTGCTGGCCTGCGCACCGATCATGGTGGCCGGGTCCAGCGGGTTGCCGCTGACGATGGCCTCGGTGCGTTCGATGCAACGGGCCATGAACTCGTCGTAGATGGACGCGTGGATCAGCGCGCGGGAGGGGCTGGTGCAGACCTCGCCCTGGTTGAAGGCGAACATGACGAAGCCCTCGACGGCCTTGTCCAGGTAGTCGTCGTCGGCGGCGAGGACATCGGGCAGGAAGATGTTGGGGCTCTTGCCGCCCAGCTCCATGGTGACAGGGGTGATGTTCTCACTGGCGTACTGCATGATCAGCCGCCCGGTGGTGGTCTCACCGGTGAACGACACCTTCGCCACCCGCGAGCTGGACGCCAGAGGCTTGCCGGCCTCCACACCGAAGCCGTTGACGATGTTGAGCACACCCGGCGGCAGCAGGTCGGCGATCAGTTCCATCACCATCAGCACGCTGACGGGGGTCTGCTCGGCCGGCTTGAGCACGACGCAGTTGCCGGCGGCCAGAGCGGGTGCCAGCTTCCAGGTGACCATCAGGAGGGGGAAGTTCCACGGAGTGATCAGGCCGACCACGCCCAGCGGCTCGTGATAGTGGTAGGCGACGGTGTCCGCGTCGATCTCCGAGATGCTGCCCTCCTGGGCGCGGGTCACCCCGGCGAAGTAGCGGAAGTGGTCCACGACCAGCGGCAGGTCGGCGGCCAGGGTCTCGCGCACCGGCTTGCCGTTGTCCCAGG
>NZ_JBITXL010000021.1:0-1286 GCF_044544685.1 Streptomyces sp. NPDC053542 | reverse complement strand
AGTAGCATGCTCAAGACCCGAAGCGGAGTGATCTAGCCATGGGCAGGTTGAAGCGGAGGTAAGACTTCGTGGAGGACCGAACCCACCAGGGTTGAAAACCTGGGGGATGACCTGTGGTTAGGGGTGAAAGGCCAATCAAACTCCGTGATAGCTGGTTCTCCCCGAAATGCATTTAGGTGCAGCGTCGTGTGTTTCTTGCCGGAGGTAGAGCACTGGATAGGCGATGGGCCCTACCGGGTTACTGACCTTAGCCAAACTCCGAATGCCGGTAAGTGAGAGCGCGGCAGTGAGACTGTGGGGGATAAGCTCCATGGTCGAGAGGGAAACAGCCCAGAGCATCGACTAAGGCCCCTAAGCGTGTGCTAAGTGGGAAAGGATGTGGAGTCGCAGAGACAACCAGGAGGTTGGCTTAGAAGCAGCCACCCTTGAAAGAGTGCGTAATAGCTCACTGGTCAAGTGATTCCGCGCCGACAATGTAGCGGGGCTCAAGCACACCGCCGAAGTCGTGTCATTGCAGCAATACTCCCAACGGAGGCTGTGATGGGTAGGGGAGCGTCGTGTGCCGGGTGAAGCAGCCGTGGAAACGAGTTGTGGACGGTTCACGAGTGAGAATGCAGGCATGAGTAGCGATACACACGTGAGAAACGTGTGCGCCGATTGACTAAGGGTTCCTGGGTCAAGCTGATCTGCCCAGGGTAAGTCGGGACCTAAGGCGAGGCCGACAGGCGTAGTCGATGGACAACCGGTTGATATTCCGGTACCCGCTTTGAAACGCCCAATATCGAATCAGAGGATGCTAAGCCCGTGAAGCCGGCCTGGAGTCTTCGGACGAAGGGACGTGGTGGAGCCGGTGACCCGAGTCTGTAGTAGGTAAGCGATGGGGTGACGCAGGAAGGTAGTCCAGCCCGGGCGGTGGTTGTCCCGGGGTAAGGGTGTAGGACGCACGGTAGGCAAATCCGTCGTGCATGTAAGTCTGAGACCTGATGCCGAGCCGATTGTGGTGAAGTGGATGATCCTATGCTGTCGAGAAAAGCCTCTAGCGAGTTTCATGGCGGCCCGTACCCTAAACCGACTCAGGTGGTCAGGTAGAGAATACCGAGGCGTTCGGGTGAACTATGGTTAAGGAACTCGGCAAAATGCCCCCGTAACTTCGGGAGAAGGGGGGCCATTGCTGGTGATGGGATTTGCTCCCTGAGCTGGTGGTGGCCGCAGAGACCAGCGAGAAGCGACTGTTTACTAAAAACACAGGTCCGTGCGAAGCCGTAAGGCGATGTATACGGACTGAC
>NZ_JBITXL010000020.1:0-1386 GCF_044544685.1 Streptomyces sp. NPDC053542 | reverse complement strand
CAAGGGTTGGGCTGTTCGCCCATTAAAGCGGTACGCGAGCTGGGTTTAGAACGTCGTGAGACAGTTCGGTCCCTATCCGCTGTGCGCGTAGGAGTCTTGAGAAGGGCTGTCCCTAGTACGAGAGGACCGGGACGGACGAACCTCTGGTGTGCCAGTTGTTCTGCCAAGGGCATGGCTGGTTGGCTACGTTCGGGAGGGATAACCGCTGAAAGCATCTAAGCGGGAAGCCTGCTTCGAGATGAGGACTCCCACCCACTTGATGGGGTAAGGCTCCCAGTAGACGACTGGGTTGATAGGCCGGATCTGGAAGCACCGCAAGGTGTGGAGGTGACCGGTACTAATAGGCCGAGGGCTTGTCCTCAGTTGCTCGCGTCCACTGTGTTGGTTCTGAAACCACGAACGGCCCCGCATGGGTCTCATGCGGTGCGGCATTGTTCGACAGTTTCATAGTGTTTCGGTGGTTATAGCGTGAGGGAAACGCCCGGTTACATTCCGAACCCGGAAGCTAAGCCTCACAGCGCCGATGGTACTGCAGGGGGGACCCTGTGGGAGAGTAGGACGCCGCCGAACAATTTTTCCGGGAAACCCCGCACCTTCTGGTGCGGGGTTTTCTGCGTTTCCGTGCATTTTTCAGGACGTGCAGGGGATGGAATGCGGGCCCTTTCCAGAGCCCGCATCGCCTCAGAGACGTCCGCCCGCTTTCAGGGCCAGGTAGGCGTCCGCCAGCGCCGGCGCGAGCTCGTCCGGCGTCGCGTCCACGACCGTAACGCCGTGGCGTCGGAGTTGTTCGGCGGTGCGGTGGCGTTCCGACTGGGCCTGGGCCGCTGCTGCGGCCTCGTACACCGCGTCCGTCGTACCGCGGGAGCGAGCCATGGCGGCGATGTGCGGGTCGGCGACAGACGCCACCAAGACCGTGTGGCGCTGGGTGAGTTGGGGGAGGACGGGGAGGATGCCCTCCTCGAACGGGGCCGCGTCGAGGGTCGTGAACAGGACGATCAACGAGCGGCGTGGTGCCGTACGCAGAGCGGTCGCCGTGAGACCCCGGGCGTCCGTTTCGACGAGTTCCGGTTCGATGGTGGCCATGGCGTTGACCAAGGATGGCAGGACGTCGCCTGCCGTGCGGCCCTGGACGAGGGCGCGTACGCGGCGATCGTAGGCGAGCAGGTCGACGCGGTCGCCGGCCCTTGACGCCAGAGCCGCGAGGAGAAGCGCCGCGTCCATCGCGGCGTCGAGACGCGGGGCGTCGCCCACGCGGCCGGCCGACGTACGGCCTGTGTCCAGGGCCAGGAGGATGTGCCGGTCCCGTTCGGGGCGCCAGGTGCGTACGGCGACCGAGGACTGGCGGGCGGTCGCGCGCCAGTCGATGGAGCGGGTGTCGTCGCCGGG
>NZ_JBITXL010000019.1:0-3570 GCF_044544685.1 Streptomyces sp. NPDC053542 | reverse complement strand
GAGCGGGGTTGCTTTCCGGTCCGGCCCTTTCGGGCTTTCCCTTTCAGCGGCTCCGACTTTACCAGATCCTCATTCGTTCCCGCTTCTTGCGAAGCTGCGGTCCGAATTTGTTTCCGATGGCCTTTGGAATGGCCTTTCGCTTTTCAGCGGCTCCGACTTTATCAGAAGCGTTGACGTCGATTTGATCGACCTGACGTTCCCGATAAGAGACCAGAAAGGCCCCGCCGAATTGAATTTCGGCCGGAGCGCAGTAGATGTTAGCCGTCGCGGGGGAGCTTGTCCAGCTCCCGGCAACCGTTAAAATCTACCTCCCCGAGTCGTCCGTGTCAACGGGCTTCCTCGGGTGGACAGGAGATTAGCAGCTCAGGGGTGCCCGGTGCACATCGGCGCCCCAGGGCCCCGGGGGCTGCTGTTCAGGCTGTGGTGCAGCTGTCGATCAGGCGGCGGTGGGCAGCGTGGCGTCGCGGTCGGAGCGCTCGATGTCGCCGGTCTCCCCCGCCCGGGCAGCGCGGCGGCCGGGCCCGTAGACGTACGCGAAGAAGGCCAGCTCGGCGACGACCCCGATGCCGATGCGGAGCCACGTCGGCAGGCCGGACGGGGTGACGAAGCCTTCGATGGCTCCGGACACGAGGAGCACGGCGGCCAGGCCCAGGGCCACGCCCAGTGCCGCGCGCCCTTCCTCCGCCAGGGCGTTCCGTCGGGTGCGCGGACCCGGGTCGAGCACCGTCCAGCCGAGCTTGAGGCCCACTCCCCCGGCGGCGAA
Source organism: Streptomyces sp. NPDC053542 (assembly GCF_044544685.1). Classification (NCBI taxonomy): domain Bacteria; kingdom Bacillati; phylum Actinomycetota; class Actinomycetes; order Kitasatosporales; family Streptomycetaceae; genus Streptomyces; species Streptomyces sp. NPDC053542. The sequence goes on along the minus strand of NZ_JBITXL010000019.1, from coordinate 2,807 downwards.
GACGGCCGTCAGCTCCAGCAGGCCGTGCGGGAGGATCAGGCCGAGGAACGTGTCGAGGCGGCCGGCGGAGGCCATGAGGCCGATGCCGACTCCCACGTTGAGCATGTTCTGGAAGAGGATCCAGAGCACCGGCACGCACAGGAAGGCGCCGAGGACCAGGCAGAGCGCGGCCGCCTGGGCGTTGTTCGTCCAGACCTGGGCCGCGAAGGAGGCGGCGGGGTGGCTGGAGTAGTACGTCTCGTACTGGCCGCCCGGTCGGGTCATCTCCCGTAGGGCGTCGGGAGCCCCGATGGATGCCTGGACCTCCGGGTTCGCGGCGATCCACCAGCCGATGAGGGCCGCGACCACGGTGGAGAGAACCGCGGTGGGTATCCACCAGTGCCGGAGCCGGTAGAGCGCGGCGGGGAACGAGGTCGTGAAGAAGTGGGCGGCGTCGCGCCAGGACGCCTTGCGCGCGCCCGTCACGGCGCTGCGCGCGCGGGCGACCAGGGAGGTCAGCCGGCCGGTCACGGCGGGGTCCGGTGCGGTGGACTGGAGCAGTGAGAGGTGCGTGGTGGCGCGCTGGTACAGGGTGATCAGTTCGTCGGCCTCGGCGCCCGAGAGGCGGCGCTTGCGGCGTACCAGGGTGTCGAGGCGGTCCCACTCGGCGCGGTGCGCCGTGACGAAGACATCGACGTCCATTCAGTAGCGCTCCTCGTCCCCATGTGACGGCCTTGGTCCTCATGATGAACGTACTGGGCCCATTGTCGTACCGGCTTGGCAGACTGGCGGTGCCGGCAGCGGGGCGGGCGGGGACGCAGGCGAGAGGACGGCGGGGATGAACGAGCTGGTGACGGGTGAGGCGGTCGTACTCGGGCTGCGGCCTGCCAGGCTGCCGAGCCGGGCCCTGGCGGTGCTCATCGATCTTGCCGTGACCTGGGCCGGCTACATCCTGATCTCCATGGCGCTGTTCGCGGCGGCGGGCTCACTGGACTCAGCCGCGCTGGCGGCCCTGTCGGTGGCGGCGTTCGTCCTCGTACTGATCGGGGTTCCGATCGTGGTCGAGACGCTGAGCCACGGCCGGTCCCTGGGGAAGCTCGCGTGCGGGCTCCGGGTGGTGCGCGAGGACGGCGGGCCGATCCGCTTCCGGCACGCGCTGGTGCGCGGCGCCATGGGGGCCATCGAGATCGTGCTGACGATGGGCGTCGTGGCGTGCCTCGCCTCTTTGGTGTCGGCGCGCGGGCGGCGGCTGGGGGATGTGTTCGCGGGCACGGTCGTCGTACGGGAGCGGATACCGGTGCCGGAGGGCGGGTCGGCGCTGCCGCCTCCGCCGCCGTGGCTCATGGGGCAGCTCGGGGCGCTGGACCTGTCGCGCGTACCGGACAGCTGGTGGCTGACCGTACGGCAGTTCCTGGCTCGGACGGGGCAGCTGGATCCGCAGGTCGGGTGGCGGATGGCCGGACAGCTCACCGAGGACTTCGTGAGGTGGACGGGGGCGGTGCCGCCGCAGGGCGTGCATCCGGCCGCCTATCTGTCGGCGGTGGTGGTCGAACGGCAGGGGCGGGAAGCGCGGCGGGCCTTCGGACCGGAACGGTCGGCGGGAGCGGAGAACCGGTCAGCGGGAATGGAACGGTCGGCAGGGGCAGAACGATCGGCGGGGGCGGACCGGTCGGCGGGAGTGGCCGGGCCGGATGTGGGGGCGGCCGGGGCCGCGCCGCCCGCAAGCCCCGCAGCGCCCGAAGAGTCGGCGTCCGCGAGCGGGGCGGATGCGGGCCGTGCGACGGGGTTCGCGCCGCCCGCTTGAACCGGCGGCCGACAGCGGGCCACCGACCGCGGCCCTCGGCGGCCCGCGGCTCAGAATCCCGTCTCGGCGGTGGTGAAGGTCGACGGCGGGGATTCGAGGTTTTCGAGCTCGATGCCGGGGGCCGAGAGGACCACGTCGCCGGCGAGGTGGATCGCGTGCTGTTCGCCGGTCTCCAGGTCGTTGACCTGGTACTCGTCCACAGTCAGCGGGCCGTTGTCAGTGGCGTGTGCTGTCCTGTTCACCAGGGCCCAGGACTGGTCGAGCGTCCGGGGTGCGAGGACGGGGGGTGTGAAGGCCACGAGCCGGGCGCGGACGGCTCCGGAGCCGGGGGCGGGGCGCAGCAGCCGGGCGGTGGCGATGAGGAAAGCGGGGGACGCGCCGGTGAAGGAGTGGGCGGGGACGTTGCCTTCGGTGGCGTGCGTGCCGGAGGGGTCGGTACGGACCCAGGTGACGCCGTCGAGTGCGGCGCCGCGCACCTGCCAGGACGACGCGTGGAGTTCCAGGCGGATGGGGCGGCCGAGGTCGTCGAGGGTGAGGTCGACGGAGCCGGCGTGGTCGCCGGAGGGGGTGGTGATCTGCGAGACGTAGCGCCAGCCGGAGGGGCCGGTGGCGCAGTGGAAGTGCTCTTCACCGAGGGGGGTGTGATCGTGCGGGTCGTGCAGGGAGTAGCGGCCGCGGGGCATGGGGGTCCTTCAGTGGTTCCGTCGGGGCGACCCGCGAAGGGGGCTGCTGACGAGGCTACGCAAGGGCCGGGACGGGCCAGGCCCCCGCCCTGGGGACGGGGGCCTGGATCAAGCGGTGGCGCAGCCGGTGGCCGTCAGTAGCGGTAGTGGTCGGGCTTGTACGGGCCCTCGACCTCGACGCCGATGTAGGCGGCCTGCTCGGGGCGGAGCTCGGTGAGCTTGACGCCCAGCGAGTCCAGGTGGAGGCGGGCGACCTTCTCGTCCAGGTGCTTGGGCAGCACGTACACGTCCGTCGGGTACTGCTCGGGCTTGGTGAACAGCTCGATCTGGGCCAGCGTCTG
>NZ_JBITXL010000018.1:9164-19785 GCF_044544685.1 Streptomyces sp. NPDC053542 | reverse complement strand
GTACTGCAGGGGGGACCCTGTGGGAGAGTAGGACGCCGCCGAACAATCATTGTGGGAAAGCCCCGCACCGTATGGTGCGGGGCTTTTCTGCGTTTACGGTCCCGTGGACGGTCCCGTGGGGAGCCACACCCTGACGGCAGGTCAGAGAGGCCGGGGCGGGGCCCGGGTCAGGCCAGCAGAGAGGTGTGGGGCCAGCGGTGGCGGGCCTGTTCGGGGGAGCGGAGGGTGGCTAGGGTCAGGAGGCCCTGCGCGGCGCCTGATTCGAGGAGCGCGGGGAGCGCGGGGATCGGGGCGAGGGCCGCGATGTCGTCGAGGACCAGGGTGAGTGGTGGGTCGAGGCGACCGTCAGATGACCGTTCGGCCATGCGGCGGCCGCGCTCGACCACGCTCGAGACGAGTGCGGTGAGCAAAGGCATCGCACCCGGTGTCGTACGCGGGTCCTCGATCGACTCGCCTACTACATAGAGCGTTCCCCCCTCAACGACAAAGGAATCAAGCGCGAGCGCATCGGCCCGCCCTGGATTGCAAGCGTCCCGGATGTGGACGGAGGAGAGGGCGGCGAGCGCGCGGACGATCAATTGCTGGGCCATGTCGCGGCGTTCGGGATGCGCTGTCAGTACGGACTCCAGCTCGCCGGCGCGGCCGGCCGCGGCCTTGGAGTTCGTACGGAGGATACGTACGGGCTCGTGGGCGGCACTGCTGCCCTGGGCCCAGCGGTGAATCTGCCGGAACGGCCTGCCGTCCACGGCGGCCGCGTGCAGCCAGCAGCGCAGCAACGTCTCAGCGGCGTCCGCCAGGGCCGAATCGAGCGTGCTCATCGGGCGGACGGGGGCGAGGAGGGCGGCCGCGCGGGTACCGGCGGCGGCGATGTCCTCGCAGCCCGCGACGGGAGACCAGCGCAGGCGGGCCGGGGTGTCGAGGAGGTGCAGCGGGTCGTACGCGTGCAGCGGGCCGAGCTTCGCGCGGGCGTCCTTGCTCTCGGCCCAGAGCGTCGCGTCGGTCGTCGCCACGAGGAGCGGTCCCTCGGCGGCGGTGATCGCGGCGAGCGCGGCAGCGCGGGCCGCGGGGCGCTCGGAGCGGTGGTGATAGTGGACGCGGGGGAGCGCGGGGCCGTCCGTAACGGCACCGGTGGTGACATCCATCGGAGCGCCGGCGGTGACACCCATCGGGACACCGGCGGGGACACCGGTGGGGCCCCCGGTGGAGAGGTTGGCGGGGACGCCGACCGGGACGTCGGCGGGGGCGTTGGTGCGGTCTTCCAGAGGCGGCTGAGGGGCCGGTACGGCCGCGGATACGGCCGACGTCTCCGCCCCCGTCGTACGACCGTCCACGGAAACGGCTGAGGCTGTGGCTGCGGCGGACGCGCCGGTGGTGGCGGCAGCGGCCGCCTCGGTCGGCACTGCCACTGGTGCCGCCGGAGCCGCAGGCGTGACTGCCGCTGATGCCGCCGGAGTTGCGGGCGGGACTGTGGCGCCGGGCTCACCCCGCCCCAGGACCGCCCCCTCCGCGCGTCGCTTCGCGCGGCGTTCGGCGCGGACCGCGCGGAAGCGGGTGATCGTGCCGAGAGCGAAGACCGTGAGGACGACCAGGACCATCAGTTCGCTGATGAAGACGCCCCAGAACAGGCCGTAGCCCGAGAGCTGGCCGTCGGGCGTGGCGGGCCAGGCCGCGGGCAAGTTGTGCGGCTGGGTGACCAGTTCGCGCATGGCGAGGGGAGTGCGGGTGAAGGCCAGCCGGTCGGGCCAGCTGCCGTGGGCGAAGAGGCCGGAGAGCCCCGTGGCGAGCCACACCAGGACCGTCAGGCCCAGGAGGAAGGCCAGCACGCCGACGAGCAGCGAGTCGGGGATGCCGCGCTCCCGGCGCCGGGGCCCGGCCCCGCCGTCCCGGCCCGCGCCGCCGCCTCCGTGCGCTCCGTACGCCTGCCCCTGCCGGTCGTACCGGTCGTCGTACCCGTCGCTCACGCCACCGACCCGTCCTTCGTACTGCCGTGCTGCTTGCCCGAGGCCAACGAATTGTCCGAGGCCATCGAAGCCGTCAAGCCACCGTCTCGCTCGATTCGTTGCTGAGCTGGCGGGCCAGGGCCATTGCCTCGGCGCGTGCTTCGGCCTCGGCGTCCGCCGCGCGCTCCAGGGCCCGGGCCTCTTCCGTGGGCTGGGCCGAGGCGTCGGCCACGGAGGACTCGGTCATGGCGCGGTCGGTGTAGACGAGGGGGCGTTCGGCCTCGGTGATCAGGTGCTTGACGACCTGGACGTTGCCGTTGACGTCCCAGACCGCGATGCCGGGGGTCAGGGTGGGGATGATCTCCACCGCCCACCGTGGCAGGCCCAGTACCCGTCCCGTGGCCCGTGCCTCGTCCGCCTTCTGGGCGTAGATCGTCCTCGTCGAGGCCATCTTGAGGATGGCCGCCGCTTCCCGTGCGGCCGCGCCGTCCACGACGTCACTGAGGTGGTGGACGACGGCGACGAAGGAGAGGCCCAGACGGCGGCCGAACTTCAGCAGGCGCTGGAAGAGCTGGGCGACGAACGGGGAGTTGATGATGTGCCATGCCTCCTCGACCAGGAAGATCCGTTTCTTCCGGTCGGGGCGGATCCAGGTGTGCTCCAGCCAGACGCCGACGATGGCCATCAGGATCGGCATCGCGATCGAGTTGCGGTCGATATGCGAGAGGTCGAAGACGATCAGCGGCGCGTCGAGGTCGATGCCGGCCGTGGTCGGGCCGTCGAACATGCCGCGGAGGTCACCGTCGACGAGGCGGTCCAGTACGAGGGCCACGTCCAGGCCCCAGGCCCGTACGTCGTCCAGGTCGACGTTCATCGCCTCGGCCGACTCCGGCTTCGGGTGGCGGAGCTGCTCGACGATGTCCGTGAGGACCGGCTGGCGGTCGGTGATGGTCTCGTTGACGTAGGCGTGCGCGACCTTGAGGGCGAAGCCGGCGCGCTCGTCGAGGCCGTGGCCCATGGCCACCTCGATGATCGTGCGGAGCAGCGCCAGCTGGCCGGTGGTGGTGATCGACGGGTCCAGCGGATTGAGGCGGATGCCGCCGTTCAGCGCCGCCGTGGGGTCCAGCCGGATCGGGGTTATGCCGAGCTGTTCGGCGATGAGGTTCCACTCGCCGACGCCGTCCTCGCCCTGCGCGTCGAGCACCACGACCTGGCGGTCGCGGAAGCGGAGCTGGCGCAGTACGTACGTTTTCTCCAGCGCGGACTTGCCGTTGCCGGACTCGCCGAGGACGAGCCAGTGCGGGGCAGGCAGCTGCTGGCCGTACAGCTGGAAGGGGTCGTAGATGTACCCCTTGCCGCTGTACACCTCGCGGCCGATGATCACGCCGGAGTCGCCGAGACCTGGGGCCGCGGTGGGCAGATAGACGGCCTGCGCCTGCCCGGTGGAGGTCCGTACGGGCAGCCTGGTCGTCTCCACCTTCCCGAACAGGAAGCTGGTGAACGCCTCGGTGAGCGCGGCGAGCGGATCGAGCATGGCCATGACGTACGCGCCTCCCAGCGGCTTAGCGGCGGATCCCGGTCGCGAACGGAAGCGTGTTGACGAAGGCCCTGTGGTGCTCGCGGTCGCACCACTCCAGCTTGAGGTACGACTTGCCGGCCGAGGCGCGGATGGTCCGCTTGTCGCGGGCCAGCGCCTCGGGGGAACGGGACGAGACGGTGAGGTACCCGACGAGGTTCACGCCGGCCGCGCCGGACGCCAGGTCCTCGCCGCGCTGGTCGACGCGGCCGTGGTGGGCGACGTCGCGCGGGTCCACGACGCGGTTCATCTTGGCCGCGCGGCTGGCCTCCGCGTCGTCGTTCGTCTTCTCGGTCAGCATGCGTTCGATCGCGACCTCGGTCGGCTCCAGGTCCATGCAGACCGCGACCGTACGGATCACATCAGGGGTGTGCACGAGCAAGGGTGCGAGGAAGTTGACGCCGACCGGGGTCAGCGGCCACTCCTTGATCCACGCGGTCGCGTGGCACCAGGGCGCGCGGGTCGTCGACTCGCGCGTCTTGGCCTGGAGGTAGGTGGGCTCCATGGCGTCCAGCTCGGCCGGCCAGGCGTTGCGCTTGCTCATCGCCTGGATGTGGTCGATGGGGTGGTCCGGGTCGTACATGGAGTGCACGAGGGAGGCGAGGCGGGCCTGGCCGAGGGGCTGGCGTACGCGGATGTCGGCCTCGGCGAGGCGGGCGCAGATGTCGGTCAGCTCGCGGGCCATGACGACGGCGAGGCCCGCGTCCTTGTCCAGGCGCTTCCGCAGCAGCCCGCCGTTGTGCATGCGCGCTGCGCGGGCCATGGTCTCCGCCTCGGCGGCCAGCTCGCGGGTGTAGTGCATGCAGGCGACGAGGTACGCGCGGTGCTGCTCGGAGGAGGTGGAGACCATCGACTGCAGCTGGTCGTAGGAGTCCTGCAGCCAGGCCGGGGCATTCCGGTCGCCGCGCTGGGCGACGTCCTTGGCGTGCGCGTCGGGGTCGGCGGGGAGGGTGCGGGCGAGCATCTGCAGGCGGGTCACGAAGCCGTCGCCGTTCGCGACGTGCTTCAGCAGCGTCCCGAAGCGGTCGACCAGCGCCTCCTGGTCCTCGCTGTCGCGCAGGCCGACGCCCGGGCCCTCGATCTCGATCGCCGCGGTGACCGTGCGGCGGTCGGCGTGCAGCAGTACGGCGATCTCGTCCGGGCCGAAGGGCGCGGACAGCCAGTTGATGCGGCCGATGCCGGGCGGCGGGCCGATCTCCACCTCGCGGCCGTCCAGGCTGATGCCGGCCTCGGGCGCGCCGGAGCGGTACGTCGTGCCCTTGCGCAGCGTCCGCTTGTAACTGCGGTTGATCTCGAACCACTTGTAGAACGTCCGGCCGCGGTACGGGACGTACACCGCGGCCAGGGCAAGCATCGGGAAGCCGGTGAGCGTCACGATGCGCAGCGGCAGCACGGGCACCAGGAGGCCGCACATCATGCCGAGGAACGCGCCGGCGATGATCAGGGCGATCTCGCCGGTCTCGCGGTTCTTGCCGATGACGGCGTTGGGGCGGGCGCGGCCGATCAGATACGTGCGTCGGGGCGTGACCGGGTGGGACTGGGTGCTCAACGCCCATCACCTCCTGCTGTTTTGCCGGTGCGGGCGGAACCGCCCGAGCCGCCGGGGCGGGGGCCTGGGGTCGTACGGGGTGCGGGCGGGGCGGTCGCGCCGGATCCGCCGGAGCCGCCGCGGGAGCTGTGCGCGGCGACGCCGCCGGCCACGGCGTCGGCCGGGCGGGACTGGCCGCCGCTGCTGCCGTTGTCGCCGGTGTTGCCGCCGCTGCCGCGGGAGCTGTGGGTCTTGATGCCCTGCGACACGAGGGCAGCGGGGGAGGAGACGAGAGCCGCGGCCTGACTGCCGTCCGTCGCCGCCTTCTTGCTCGTGCGCGCCGCCATGATCTCGTCGCCGAAGCCGGGGACGAAGCGGTAGATCATGGCGCTCGCGAAGATGGCGAGCAGGATGATGGCGAGGCCGGAGACGATGGCGGAGAAGGAGTCGGGGCCCCGCTCGGAGGAGAGGGCGCCGGCGATGCCGAGCACGATCACGATGACCGGCTTCACCATGATCACGGCGATCATGATGCCGGCCCAGCGGCGGACGTGGCCCCACATGTTCTTGTCGACGAGGCCGGCGTAGACGACCGTGCCGAGCAGGGCGCCGACGTACAGCAGGGCGGCGCGGATCACCAGCTCCAGCCAGAGGATGCCGGCGGCGAGGACGGACACGAGCGCGACGACGATCAGCATGATCGGGCCGCCGCCGATGTCGGTGCCCTTCTTGAGCGCCTCCGAGAACGACCCGAAGAAGATGTCGGTCTGGGCGCCCGTGCCCTTCGCGATGATCTCTGTGACGCCGTCGGTGGCGGAGACGACGGTGTAGAGGATCAGGGGGGTGAAGGCGGAGGCGAGGACGGTGAGCCACAGGAAGCCGACCGCCTCACCGATCGCCTCGGTGAGGCGTACGCCGCGAACGGCGCGCTTGGCCACGGCGAGCAGCCAGAGCACGAGCGTGAGGATCGTGGACGCGGCGAAGACGACGGCGTACTGCCGCAGGAACGCGGCATTCGTGAAGTCCACCTGCGAGGTCGCCTTCACGGCGTCGGACAGCTTGGTCACGATCCAGGCGGCGGCGTCGGCACAGCCCTTGGCGAGCGACTGGAGGGGGTCCAACGGGTTGTTGTCAGAGAGCCCTCCTGGGGTGGGGGGCGTGCCGCTGGATTTGTCACCGTTTTCGCAGTAGTCCTTGGCGGGGCCTCGGATCAGGTCACAGTTGTCGCTCGGTTTGGGGTCCGGTGCAGCGAAAACCCGGGTGGCGAGCAGCACCGCCGAGGTCTGGATGCCGGTGACCAAGCCGGTGAGCGTGAGGGCGCGGCGGCGAGACTTACCGGGCATACGTGAACCCTCCGAACCCTTCGACGGCCTTGGACATCTCCTCGGCCGTTGCAGCGGCCTGGTCGCGGCCGACCGGTGCCGGCCCCTTCTTCTGCGTGAGGTCGGCGATCTTCCAGTCGCCCTCGACCCATCGCAGCTGCATGGTGGTCGTGTACCAGCTCTCCGCCACCGGATTCTCGGATCCTTCGCCCGCGAGCCCGAAGAGCGAGGAGTACCAGACGGCGACCTTCGCTGTGCTGCCGTCGAACTTCTCGATCTTCGTTCCCACAGGGTTCACCCGGGATACGAACGTCATCCCGTCGGGCGCGCTGCCATCTGCCTTCAGTCCGATCCGGCCAAGGAACTTGGGGTCGGCGTACACCTTGCGCAGGCTCTCCTTGCGCGCTGCCGCGGTGGACGGCGTGTATACGGCATCGACGATCGCGTCTCGTTCCTCGGAGTCGTACATACCGTCACCGGCGAGTGCCACTGAATAGTTGGCCGCGGCGGATTGGGCGCCCTGCTCCGTCTTCGGGAACCCGGAAGGTACCGAGCCCTTTTTGCCGGAGACCGGTTGTTCGCCCGTCGGCGCGGTCGGCTGGGCCGCAGGGGCGCCCGAGGTGGGGTTGGAGGAGTTGGAAGCGGAGGGGTCGCCGCCGCGGTTGGCGAAGGCGATGGCCGCGATGAGCAGTACGACCACGCCGACGATCGTCACCAGATTGCGGCTGGACATGCCGCCGCGGGGGCGGCGGCCCGTGCCGTACACGTCGCCCTCGCCGCCGGGAAGTCTGGTACGCGTCTGGCCGGCGGGACCCTGGCCGCCGTACTCCCCGCCGCCGTACGCTCCGTCATCTCCGAGACTCATGGTGCCTGTGCCCCCTCAACCGGCATCGCTGCCGCTTTCGCCGTCGCCTTGCCGCAACCCGGGTACGACCGTAGCCGCGTGCGAGGCGGCCAGGGCGTCCTGGTACGAGTACACCCCACTGTGACGGAACGGCGAACCCGCCCGCAGCGCCTGTGGATAACTACGCGGCGGGTTCGGAATCCGCTGTGGGTGGGTGGACGGAGTGGGCATCAGCATGTGGCCTCGGGTGGGAATGTGGGCCAGGTGGGGCGGCCGCGCACAGACGACGACCATGGGACGTGAGCCCGGGTGCGGCGCGGAAGAGCGCGCGGTGGGCGCGTGGACGGACGGGCGGGGCGTACAGGCGGGCGTACGACGGGTGTACGGGACGGAAGGCGCGGCCAGTGCGTGGCCGGCGCGCGGCAGTTGCCGCGCGGCCCGGCGGACGTCCTGGCGGGCGGTGACGTTTCGGCCGGCTAGACCGCCATCCCGTAGACGATGGTGAAGAGGGTGCCCAGTGACCCGATGATGAAGACGCCGGTCAGACCGGCGACGATCAGGCCCTTGCCCTGCTCGGCGCTGAAGGTGTCGCGGAGGGCCGTGGCGCCGATGCGCTGCTTCGCCGCGCCCCAGATCGCGATGCCGAGACAGAGGAGGATGGCCACCGCCATCACCACTTCGACCATGACGCGCGCCTCGTTGCCGAGACTCCCGAACGGGCCCCAGTCAGGGGCGATTCCGCCGATAATGGTGGTGATGTCGCCCTTTTCGGCCGCAATGAACATATGTGAACTCACCGCCCCTAATGGGTAGTTGTCTCCCGCACCACATGGCACGGCCAGCCTCTATCTTCGCTGACGATTGCCCGTGACGATGTCGACTTGCCGTCAAACTTTGGCGGATCCCGTGTGGGCGGCGAGGGCAGGGGTGCGCACGTCGTCCGTAGAACCCGCGATTTTCACCGTGTGTACCACGCGGGGTGACGCTGGGCAATTGACGTTCGATTCGCGGGCGAACCGCGGGCGACCCGCCGTCGATCGGTGGTCGATCGGTGGTCGATCGGCCACCGGGCAGGCCGAGAGCGCTCGCCGGTGGCGCGGTCGTGGCCGAAGGGAACTGTGTGCGGAGAACGCCGGTTTGAGGCGGGGCGGACACGGACACGGTTCGTCGGTAGCCTGACGGGGGTCGATTTGGGGGTGAGGGGTGCGGTGCGCAAGGTCTGGGTGGGTGCGGGGATCGGCGCGGGCCTCGGGGCCTGTTTTCTCGCGCTGCTGATCATCGGTACGTACGCGGCGGCCGGGCTCGGCGGGGCCGCGGGGCGGGTCGTCGGACTGGCGAAGGGCGCGGTACCGGCGGCGTATCAGCCGCTCGTGCAGAAGTGGGGCACGCTCTGCCCCGCGATCAACCCCGCGCTGCTGGCCGCGCAGCTGTACCAGGAGAGCGGCTGGAACCCCAAGGCGCAGAGCCCGGCGGCGGCGCAGGGGCTCGCGCAGTTCATTCCCGGCACCTGGGCCACGCACGGCGTCGACGGTGACAAGGACGGCGACAAGGACGTGTGGGACCCGGTCGACGCGATCGCGTCGGCGGCGTCGTACGACTGCGAATTGGCCAACTATGTGAAGGATGTCCCGGGCGACGCCACGCACAACATGCTGGCGGCGTACAACGCGGGCGCCTACCGGGTCATCCAGCACGACGGCGTGCCGCCGTACCGGGAGACGCAGAATTACGTCAAGGTCATCACCACCCTGGCGAAGAGCTTCGAAGCCCCCACGCAGCGGGTGCAGCCCTCGCAGCAGGCCGCCGGGGCCATCTACTACGCACAGAAGAAGCTCGGCACGCCGTACCTGTGGGGCGGGAACGGAACGGCGGACCAGGGCGGCCGGTTCGACTGCTCGGGCCTGACCAAGGCCGCGTTCAAGTCGGTCGGCGTCGAACTGCCCCGTGTCGCCAACGACCAGTGGAACGCCGGGCCGCACCCGAAGCGGGACGAGCTGCTCCCCGGGGACCTGGTGTTCTTCGCGTACGACCTGAAGGACCCGCGGTCGATCCACCATGTCGGGATCTACGTGGGCGGCGGCTACATGATCAACGCTCCGTACACGGGGGCCGTGATCCGCTTCGACAAGATCGATACGCCTGACTACATCGGCGCCACTCGCGTCACGGAAGATGGCGCAAAAGCGCTCCCCCGTCGGAACGCTGCGTGAACATGGGGCCTGAGCTGCGGAGATGAGTCAAGCTTCGATAACGTCCTGGTGATCATCCGGTGGAATGTGGAACGTCGCGCGGGTACATGACGTTTCCTTGGAGTGGGTGTGAGCGGCACTGCCGGAGCACGGCAGACGCACGGCGCAGCGCACACCGCAATTGCTCGGCGACCACGGGGGTTGGCAGCACTCGGACGGCGCTCACGCGCGCGAAAGGTTAGGGGCCCCGGCACATGGCTGGACTCGCACTGGACGGGTCGAACCCCGACGTTGGCCTGCTCTACGAGGTCAACGGCCTCGCCAAGGACGCTCCGCACTGGTTCGACCAGGTGATGGAGTACGTCGGCGAGTACGGCATCATCGCCGGGCTGGCGATCCTGTGCCTCATCGGCTGGTGGGGCGCCCGTAAGAGGGCCGACGCGCCCGCCGCCGTGGCGGGCCTGGTGTGGGCGCCGCTGGCCGCCGGCATCGCGCTGCTGGCCAACATCCCGATCCGGGAATTCGTGGCGCGGCCACGCCCGTTCCGGGACCACCAGGGCCTGGAGGTCCTGGTCCAGGGCAAGAACGACTTCTCGTTCGTGAGCGATCACGCCACGCTGACCATGGCCATCGGCGTCGGCATCTTCATCGCGCACCGCAAGTACGGGCTCATCGGCATCGGCCTGGCGCTCCTGGAGGGCCTGTGCCGGGTCTACATGGGTGTGCACTACCCGACGGACGTCGTCGGCGGGTTCGCGCTGGGCACGGCGGTCGCGCTGCTGTTCGCGCCGCTCGCCCAGGCGTTGCTGGTGCCGCTCATGAAGGCCATCGCCGCGTCCCCTATCGGGGCGCTGGTCCAGGTGCCCCGCGCGGGCACCGGGCACGCAGGCGGAGCGGGCGAGGGGGACGGCGCGGCTGTGACGGACGCGTTCGGGCCCGCGGGGGCGGCCGGTGCCGTCGGGGCCGGGGGCCCCGACGGGTTTCCGGAGCCGCCCGGCCCGGCCGGCGCGCCGCGCCGTACGGACGGGGTACCGGCCGGCCGCAAGGACCGGGACAAGGATCTGGCGGCCTGAGAGCCGCTCCTTGCAGAGACGCGGGGGGGCCCCCCCCCCCGCCCCCCCGGGGGGGGGCGGGCCGGGGAAAAAAACCCCGGGAAAAAAACCACCCCCCCCACGCCCGCCGGGCGCCCCCGGCCGAGGGGGGGGGGGGGGTGGGAGTGGAT
>NZ_JBITXL010000018.1:0-9154 GCF_044544685.1 Streptomyces sp. NPDC053542 | reverse complement strand
GGGGGGGGTCCCGGGCCGGCCCGTCTGGCGGGGACTCCTTTGGGGGGCGGTGGCGCCCCCTTTTTTGCCAGGGGCCGCGCCCCCCCCCCGCGCCGCGGGGGGGGGGGGGCCCCCCCGCGTCTTCACAAGACGCCGGTTCAATAAGCCGGCCGCCTACAGGGCCTGCGGGAACGTCCGGAAGAGGTGCTGCGGGTCGTACGTCTGCTTCACCTTCGTGAGGCGGTCCGCGGCCGCCCCGTAGTACGCCTGCTTCCAGTCCTTCAGGGCCGGGTCGGCGTAGTTCTGGTAGGCGGCGCCGGAGGCGTACCGGCGCATGGCGGTGTGCATGCCGTTCAGCCAGGCGCTCTGGGCCTTCCCCGCGCCTCTGGGGGCCCAGGAGGCGAGGTACTGCGCGAGGAAGCGCGAGCGGCGGTGCACGAAGGCCGTGGCGGTCGGCTTCACACGGTTGATCGCGCCACCCAGGGCGGTGAAGGCGACGTTGCCGTTGACGCCGTTGCGGCCCGCGCGCTCGATCTGGTCGATGACCGTACGGATGCCCGCCGCGCTCAGCGAGCGGTTGAAGAAGTCCGAGCGGGCCGCGTAGGTCTCCCGGCCCAGCTGCCCCGAAGTGGTGTGCCCGGGGACCTTCCCCGGCTGGTGGCACTGGGCGGTGGTCTTGGTCGAGCAGCCCGCGTACGCCTCCATCGCGTCCAGGTACGGCTTGGGCCGGAGCGAGACCGAGGACGCCGGGCCGGGGCCGCCCGCGCGGTCGGCGAGCCTGTCGACGGCGTTCTGGAGGTCGCGGTACGACCCGAGGGAGAACGCGGCGACGGAGACGGTGGGGGTGCCGCCCGGACGCGCGTCCAGGTGGCAGCTGGACCAGATCTCATCGGCCTGCACAGGGCCCCACTCCTGCCAGGAGCGCAGCACGGCGGCGGCCTTGGACCACGGCCACGTCAGGTACGCCATGACCGCCTTCGGAGCCTGGTGCGTACGGAAGCGCAGCTCGGTGACCACGCCGAAGTTGCCGTTGCCCGCGCCGCGCAGCGCCCAGAAGAGGTCGGCGTGCTCCTTCGTGTCGCAGTGCAGGGTCTTGCCGTCGGCCGTGACGAGCGTCGCGCCGACGAGACTGTCGCAGGTCAGGCCGTACGCGCGGGAGACGACGCCGTGGCCGCCGCCGAGGGTGAGGCCGGAGATGCCGACGGTCGGGCAGGAGCCGCCGGGGACCGTCACGCCGTGCTTGCCCAGGCCCTCGTAGACGTCGATGAGCTTGGCGCCGGCGCCGATGCGGGTGGTGCCGCCGGACGGCGCGGAAACCCTGGAGAGCGCGGAGACGTCGACTATGAGGCGGTTGTCGCCGCTGGACCAGCCGGCATAGGAGTGGCCGCCGTTGCGGATGGCGACGGGCGTGCGGTGCCGGCGCGCGAACGCCAGGCACTCGGCTATGTCCGCGGCGTGCTTCACGTACGCCACAGCCGCGGGCCTCAGCGTGTCGTAACGGGTGTTGTAGAGGCGGCGCGCCGTGCTGTACGCGGCGTCGCCCGGGCGTATCAACTGCCCGTCCAGGCCCTTGCGGAGCGCGTCCCAGGAGGTCTTGGCGGCCGCCGCCCTCGTGGCCGCGTGGCCCGCCTCCGTACCGCCCGCCACCGCCCAGGCCGCCGTGGTCGCCGCGAGTCCGCCGCCCGCCTGCAGAAGTGTGCGCCGCTTCACGGCCGCCCCCTTGCCGTATCGCGCCAGAGGCGCTGTGCCGTTGCCTTCCCCCAGCCAGATGCGGAAGTGGGGCAGCGGGTTCCACCGGGGGCGGGGCGCGGGGAGTGAACGGGGGGACTGCGGGAGCGTACGAGGACCGGCCCCTGAAGGCCGGCGGCCGACCCCTGAAGGCCAGTGGTCGGCTCCTGAAGGCCGGCGCCCGGCCCCTGAAGGTCAGCCGTCGGCCCCTGAAGGTCAGCGGTCGTCGCCCGAGTGCCGCTCCGCGTCCGTACGGGCCTGCGAGCGGGCGCGGCGGGCCGGGCCCGACCAGCCGCAGCTGCACCGGGCGAGGCAGAAGGCCCCGCGCTCGGTGGTCGTGGTGCGGTGCGTCCCGCCGACGCCGGCGCCGGCGTCGGGGACGGTGGTCTGCGGATCCTGGATCGCGTACGGCACACACCCACGCTACTGCCGGTTGGACCAAGTGGGCGTGACGGGCCAGATGAACGGTCGTTGAACGAAATGGTTGCCCGATGCCGGCCGCGCCGTGCGGCGGCGGGTCGGCGGCGCGACAGCGGCAGGGGGCTCGTGCGCGATGGTGGTGCAGGACAGACGGAGCGGTGGAGCCGTCGCCGTCGCCACGGCGGCGGGGCTGGCGCTGGGAGCCGGCCTGCTGACATCGGGGTGTACGACGGATGGCGCGGCCGCCGACGACGTACCCGCCGGCCCCGTCCCCTCGGTGGCCCTCCGGCAGAGCGCCGACGCGCTGGTGCGCGGCGCCACCTCACAGGTGCGGACGACCCTGGAGACCGCCAGCGGCGGCACCCGCGTCGCCATCCGCGGCGCCGGGCACTACGACTACCGCCGCGGCACGGGCCGGCTGCGGCTGGTGCTGCCGGAGCCCGCCGGGCCCGACGGCCGGGCGCGCGAGCCGATCACCGAGATCTTCGCGCCCGGCGCGCTCTACATGAAGAACCGCGGCGCAGGGGTGCCCGCGGACAAGTGGGTGCGGGTGGACACCACGGCGCTGTCCGACGGCAATCTCGTCACGGGCGGCGCGACCGATCCGCTGGCCGCGGCCGAGCTGCTGCGCGGCACCCGGCGGGCGGCGTACGAGGGTGAGGAGCGGCTGCACGGGGTGCGCGTGCGGCACTATCGGGGCACGGCCGACATCGGTGTGGCCGCCGACGCCGCCTCGAAGCACACCAAGCCTTCGCTGAGCGCGGCCGAGAAGGGGTTCACGACCGGCGCGGTGCCGTTCGAGGCGTACCTCGACGACGTGGGGCGGCTGCGCAAGCTGCAGTACCGGTTCTCCTTCGCCAACGGCTCGCCGCACGGTACGGAGGTGACGTCCACGCTCTCCTACGCCGGCTTCGGGACGAAGGCGCCGGTCGAGCTGCCGCGGCGGGCGGACATCTACACGGGACGGATCGCGGCGGCCGGCGGCGGGTGAGGCGCGGGGCGGGCGCCCCGGTCTGCGGCCCGCCGCGCCGGGCACATGCCCCGAAGGCTTGCCGGGCGGCGTAAATGGTCCATCCGTGCCATGCGCGGGGCGTGCACGCGTCCCTACCCTGGGCGGTAACCGCCAGAAGAGTGGCATGGGCCTCGAAGGAGGAGGTGTTGTACGTGGCGCCGCACCGCAGTCAGATGGCTCAGGACCACGTGGCCCTCGTCGAGATCGACCTGGCTGGTGAGTTGATGATCGCGGCGGCGACCTCCCCGGAGGACCGCCTCAGCCCGGACCGTATCGACGAGGTGCTGGACGTGGACGCGGACCGTGACGCCAGAGAATCCGCAGCGAAGGCGGAGCGGGACTCCGCGACCGCCCGGCGGCGGTAAGGAGCGGCCATTTTCGGCCGCGGCCCCGGCGTGGGATACGTCACGCCGGATCACTCACCCGCACGGCCAGGACCGGCAATCGGGGCCCGGACCCTGCCCCTCTCCGGTCGGCGGGCGGCGTATGTCACGTACGCAGCATGCGCTCGATGGCCTTGGTGGCTTCCTTCACCTTCTCGTCGATGGCCTCCGGCCCCTTCACGGCCGCGTCGGCGACGCAGTGCCGCAGGTGTTCCTCGAGAAGCTGCAGGCCGAAGGATTGCAGGCCCTTCGTGCTGGCCGAGACCTGGGTGAGTATGTCGATGCAGTAGACGTCCTCCTCCAGCATCCGCTGGAGGCCCCGGATCTGCCCCTCGATGCGGCGCAGCCGCTTGATGTGAGCGTCCTTCTGCTTCGCGTACCCGTGGATGCCCAGATCGTGATCGGTCACGGCCTGGGGGTCGCCCTGGGGCACGCCCTGCGGCTCCGCGCCGTGGCAGGCCCCGGCGGCTGCGGTGGCTGCGGTGGTGCCCTCGGCGTCGGCGTCCGTGGTCGTCATGGGCTTCTCCCCTGGTACGTAGCCGGTTCATATACCCCTGGTGGGTATATGGTACAGAATTTCGCGCCCGAGGGAGATACCCCGCGCGGGGCGCGGGGCAGGTACCCCGTGCAGAGCATGCTGCCCGATGCGCGACACTGAGGTAATGCCGGTTAGCAGTGGCTGGATGATGCGCCTAGCATCATCTCGACCGAATCCGATGCACCCCGAGGATTTCACGTGCGCTTTCGTCTGACCCCCAGGGAGACGAGCTTCTACGACATGTTCGCCGCCTCCGCGGACAACATCGTCACGGGCTCCAAGCTCCTGATGGAACTGCTCGGGGCGGACGCCTCCGCGCGGGCAGAGATCGCCGAGAGGATGCGAGCGGCGGAGCACGCGGGGGACGACGCCACCCACGCGGTGTTCCACCAGTTGAACTCCTCGTTCATCACGCCGTTCGACCGCGAGGACATCTACAACCTCGCCTCGTCGCTCGACGACATCATGGACTTCATGGAGGAGGCCGTCGATCTGGTCGTCCTCTACAACGTCGAGGAGCTGCCCAAGGGCGTCGACCAGCAGATCGAGGTGCTGGCGCGGGCGGCCGAACTGACCGCCGAGGCCATGCCGAACCTGCGGACCATGTCCAACCTCACCGAGTACTGGATCGAGGTCAACCGCCTGGAGAACCAGGCCGACCAGATCCACCGCAAGCTGCTCGCCCACCTCTTCAACGGCAAGTACGACGCCATCGAGGTGCTGAAGCTCAAGCAGATCGTGGACATCCTCGAAGAGGCGGCCGACGCGTTCGAGCATGTCGCCAACACGGTCGAGACGATCGCCGTGAAGGAGTCCTGAGCGCCGGCCATGGACACCTTCGCGCTCATCGTGACCATCGCGGTCGCGCTCGGATTCACGTACACCAACGGCTTTCACGACTCCGCGAACGCGATCGCGACCTCGGTCTCGACGCGCGCGCTGACGCCGCGGGCCGCCCTCGCGATGGCGGCGGTGATGAACCTCGCCGGTGCCTTCCTGGGCAGCGGGGTCGCCAAGACCGTCAGTGAGGGCCTGATCGAGACGCCCAGCGGCAAACAGGGGATGATGATCCTGTTCGCCGCGCTGATCGGCGCCATCGCGTGGAACATGGTGACCTGGTACTTCGGTCTGCCGTCGTCCTCCTCGCACGCGCTGTTCGGCGGCATGGTGGGCGCGGCGCTGGCCGGGTCCTCGACCGTCTACTGGTCGGGCGTCTGGGAGAAGATCGTCCTCCCGATGTTCCTGTCGCCGCTGGTCGGCCTGATCGTCGGCTACTTCGTGATGGTCGCCATCATGTGGATGTTCAAGGGCTCCAACCCGCACAAGGCCAAGCGCGGCTTCCGTATCGCGCAGACGGTCTCGGCGGCGGGCATGGCGCTCGGCCACGGTCTCCAGGACGCCCAGAAGACGATGGGCATCGTGGTGATGGCGCTGGTCATCGGCGGTGTCGAGGGCCACGGCGACCCGATCCCGATCTGGGTGAAGATCGCCTGTGCGGCGATGCTGTCGCTCGGCACGTACGCGGGTGGCTGGCGCATCATGCGCACCCTCGGCCGCAAGATCATCGAACTGGACCCGCCGCAGGGCTTCGCCGCCGAGGCGACGGGTGCGTCGATCATGTTCAGCACCGCGTTCATGTTCCACGCGCCGATCTCGACCACGCACGTGATCACGTCCGCGATCATGGGCGTCGGCGCGACGAAGCGGATCAACGCTGTCCGCTGGGGCGTCGCCAAGAACATCATCCTGGGCTGGTTCATCACGATGCCGGCTGCCGCGGCGGTGGCCGCGGCCTCGTACTGGGTCGTGAACCTGGCGTTCGGCTGAGTTTCGGCCGCGGGCCGTCGGCGCGGGGCTCTGCCCCGGACCCCGGTCCTCAATCGCCGGACGGGCTTGATTTTGGCCCGCGAAGCCAAGCAAATGGGCCCGCCCCCATCAGGGGGCGGGCCCTTCGTCCTGTGGTGGCACCGCCATGCAGCACCGCAGGACGCTCGGTGGCGTCGGTCGGACAGCCGTCGCGAAGAGCGACTCAGCCGAAGCGGCCGGAGATGTAGTCCTCCGTGTCCTGGACCGACGGGTTGGAGAAGATGCGCTCGGTCTCGTCGATCTCGACGAGCTTGCCGGGCTCGCCGACGGCGGCCAGGTTGAAGAACGCCGTACGGTCCGAGACGCGCGCGGCCTGCTGCATGTTGTGCGTCACGATGACGATCGTGAAGCGCTCCTTGAGCTCCCCGATCAGGTCCTCGATGGCGAGGGTGGAGATCGGGTCGAGCGCGGAGCAGGGCTCGTCCATCAGCAGGACCTGCGGCTCGACCGCGATCGCGCGGGCGATGCACAGGCGCTGCTGCTGGCCGCCGGAGAGGCCGGAGCCGGGCTTGTTCAGCCGGTCCTTGACCTCGTTCCAGAGGTTGGCGCCCTTGAGGGACTTCTCGACGACGTCGTTCAGCTCGGACTTCTTCTTCACGTCACCGTTGAGCCGCAGGCCCGCCGCCACGTTGTCGAAGATCGACATGGTGGGGAAGGGGTTGGGGCGCTGGAAGACCATGCCGACGGTGCGGCGGACGGCGACCGGGTCGACGCCCGAGCCGTAGAGGTTCTCGTCGTCCAGCAGCACCTTGCCCTCGACGCGGCCGCCGGGGGTGACCTCGTGCATCCGGTTCAGGGTGCGCAGGAAGGTGGACTTGCCGCAGCCGGAGGGGCCGATGAAGGCCGTCACCGAGCGGGGCTCGACGGTCATGGAGATGTCGTCGATGGCCTTGTGGCTGCCGTAGAAGGCGGAGAGGCCGCTGACGTCGATTCGCTTGGCCATGGGAATCACTGCTTCTTTCGTGCGCGCTGCGGTCAGCGGCCGGTCTTGGGGGCCTTCCAGCGGGCGATGCCGCGGGCCACCAGGTTCAGGATCATGACGAAGGCGATGAGGACGAGGGCCGCGGCCCAGGCGCGGTCGTAGCTCGCCTCGGAGCCCTGCTGCCACTGCTGGAACACATACAGCGGCAGGGACTGCTGGGCGCCTTCGAAGGGGTTGTTGTTGATCGTCTTGGCGCCCCACACCAGGAGCAGCACCGGGGCGGTCTCGCCGGTGATGCGGGCGATGGCGAGCATCACGCCGGTGGTGATGCCACCGATGGAGGTGGGGAGGACGACCTTGAGGATCGTGCGCCACTTCGGTACGCCGAGGGCGAGGGACGCCTCGCGCAGCTCGTTCGGTACCAGCTTCAGCATCTCCTCCGTGGAGCGCACCACGACGGGCATCATCAGGATGGCGAGCGCCATGGCGCCGGCGAATCCGGAGGGCCCGAAGCCGAGGATCAGGATCCAGACGGAGAGGACGAAGAGGCCGGCGACGATCGAGGGGATGCCGGTCATGACGTCGACGAAGAAGGTGACGGCCTTGGCGAGCTTCCCGCGGCCGTACTCCACGAGGTAGACGGCGGTCAGCAGGCCGATCGGGGCGGCGATCAGGGTGGCGAGGCCCACCTGCTGGAGGGTGCCGGTGATCGCGTGGTTGATGCCGCCGCCGACCATGGCGTCGGGCAGGGTGCCCATGGAGTGGGTGAGGAAGTACCCGTCCAGGACCTTGCGGCCGCGGGCGACGGTCTCCCAGATGAGCGAGGCCAGCGGGAGGACGGCGAGCAGGAAGGCGATCCAGACCAGGCTGGTGGCCAGCCGGTCCTTGGCCTGCCGGGCGCCCTCGACCTTGGTGGCGATCGTGAACGTACCGGCGACGAAGAGCAGCGCGGCGATGAGGCCCCACTGGATCTTGCTGTCCAGGCCGGCGGCCAGGCCGATGCCGACGCCCGCGGCGAGCGCGGCCAGCGCGAAGACCGGCGGGGACCAGCGCGGCAGCCGGGCCTGCTTCAGGGAGACGGGGGGCAGCGGCGCGCTGTCCGCGACCGGCCGCTTTTCCGTTGCGACGTTACTCATGCGTTGGCCCCCGAGTACTCCTTGCGGCGGGCGATGATCAGGCGGGCCGCGCCGTTGACGAGCAGGGTGATGACGAAGAGGACGAGGCCGGAGGCGATCAGCGCGTCCTGGCCGAAGGTGTCCGCCTCACTGAACTTGCTGGCGATGTTCTGCGCGAACGTGCCGCCGCCCGGGTCCAGCAGGCTGAGTCCGATGAGGAAGCTGGGGGAGAGGACCGTGGCGACGGCCATGGTCTCGCCGAGCGCGCGGCCCAGGCCCAGCATCGAGGCGCTGATGATGCCGGAGCGGCCGAAGGGCAGCACCGACATGCGGATGACCTCCCAGCGCGTGGCGCCGAGGGCGAGCGCGGCTTCCTCGTGCATCTTCGGCACCTGGAGGAAGACCTCGCGGCTGACGCTGGTGACGATCGGCAGGATCATGATCGCCAGCAGGATGCCGACGGTGAACAGCGAGCGCGCGGCGCCCTGGGAGTAGCTGAAGACCCCGGTCCAGCCGAGGTAGCTGTCCAGCCAGCTGTACAGGCCGCTCAGGTGCGGGACGAGGAAGAGCGCGCCCCACAGGCCGTAGATGATGCTGGGGACCGCGGCGAGCAGGTCGATGACGTAGCCCAGCGGCGAGGCCAGCCTGCGCGGCGCGTAGTGCGAGATGAAGAGGGCGATGCCGACCGCGACGGGGACCGCGATGATCATCGCGATGACCGAGCTGACGACGGTGCCGAAGGCGAGGACGGCGATACCGAACTTGGGCTCGGCGCCGCTCGGGTCCCACTCGAAGGTGGTGAAGAAGTTCGCCTTGTCGCCCTGGATCGCCAGGACGGAGCGGTAGGTGAGGAAGGCCGCGATGGCGGCCATGATCACCAGCAGCGCGATGCCGGAGCCACGCGAGAGACCGAGGAAGATCCGGTCACCGGGGCGGACGGCCTTGCCGCTGACCTCGGAGGCCGCGGCGGGCGCTGCGGGGGGTGGGGACTGGGGTATCGCTGAAGTATCCATGGGGGTTCTCCGGTCTGCGGAGCCGGTGGGCTCCAGGCGGCGGTGCACCGGACGGGCGGCGGGCGGGGGGGGGGGGGGGGCCGGCCCCCCCCCCCGGGGGGGGGGGCGGGGGGGGACCGTAGTTGGGGCCAGCGGGGCGCTGACGGGGGGGAGCGGGGCGGATCCCCCGGACATAAAA
>NZ_JBITXL010000017.1:0-22759 GCF_044544685.1 Streptomyces sp. NPDC053542 | reverse complement strand
TTCGGCGGCTACAAGAACTCCGGGTTCGGCCGCGAGAACCACAAGATGATGCTGGACCACTACCAGCAGACCAAGAACCTGCTGGTCAACTACTCGGCGAAGAAGCTCGGCTTCTTCTGAGCCGGGTTCTTCCGGTCCGGGTCCTGACGGCGGAATGCCGGGGCGGCGCCCTCACGCCGCCCCGGCTGCTTCATACCGCGGTGGTGACGCGGCGGCAGATGGTGAGGAGGTTGGCGGCCAGTGTGGCGGCCAGGGCCAGGCCCATTCCCAGCACCGCGCCGCCCACTCCGATGGCCGGGGCCGCGAAGCCCAGCGCCAGCACGACGAGCGCACCGGCGACCACCAGCAGTTGGTGCCCCACGGCGCCGGTACCGGTCAGGCGGTGCAGGACGCCCAGGGCGACGAGGACGATCGCCACCGGCACGGCGACGGTCAGCGCCGCGCCCCGCGCCGACAGGTGCGCGTGGTGCTCGATGGCCCCGAGGGCCACTTCGAGGCCGGCACCCAGGGCGGCGACGGCCGCGAAGATGACGTAGTGGCCGTATCCCCAGGAGAGTGCGGTCTTGAGGCAGGGCAGCTCGGCCTCCGGGCCGGAGAAGTAGAGCCACCACAGGGAGAAGACCAGCAGCAGACCGCCGACGACGATCATCAACAGCCCGGGGGACAGGCCCCCCTCGCTCACGGCGGACCGGACGGCCGCCAGGGCGGCGAGAATGACCTCGCCGAGCACGATGATGGTGAACAGGCCGTAGCGTTCGGCGATATGGCCGGGGTGCCAGCGGGTGGTCCGCCCCCGGAACTCCGCCCAGGCCGGCACGGCCAGCTCCGCGGCCACCATCACCACGAACGTGACCCACGCCCATGCCTCGGGCGTCCACAGCCGGGCGATCCAGCCGGCCTGCACGACGATGATCCCCACGGCGTACCGCACGGCGGCGCCCCGGCCCTGCGGATGCTCCACCGCGGCCCGCAGCCACTGGGTGACCAGCGCCACCCGCATGATCACATAGCCGACGACCACGATGGCGAAGTCGCCGTGCTCGAAGGCGGACTGCACTCCCGCGGCCAGTACCAGCACCCCCGCCATCTGCACCAGGGTCAGCAGCCGGTACGGCACATCGTCGGTGTCGTAGGCGGAGGCGAACCAGGTGAAGTTCATCCACGCCCACCAGATCGCGAAGAACACCGCGGCGTACCCGGACAGTGCGGCACCGATGTGCCCCTCGGCCAGCGCGTGGTGCAGCTCGGCGGCGGCCTGCGAGATCGCGACCACGAACGTCAGGTCGAACAGCAGCTCCAGCGGCGTCGAGGCCCGGTGTTCCTCGCCCGGGTCACGCCCCTGCATCACCCGCCGCATCGGTCCGCCGTGCTTCGTACTCTCGTCGCTCACGCGCTCCGCCTCCGACCGGTCCGGACCGACGTGTAGCCGGGGTGTACTCCAGGGGCGAGCCCGAGCTGTTCGGCCATCCGCTGGAGCAGCGTGCCGAGCTGCCGGTGCTCGTCCCGGGAGAGCGCCTCGCAGACCTGCTGCTCATGAGCGGCACCCAGCTTCTGGAGCTCGGTCAGCAACCCCTCGCCCGCTTCGGTCAGGTGCACCGCGTACACGCGCCGGTCGCTGGGATTCCGGCGGCGCTCGATCAGCCCGCGTTCCTCCAGCTCGTCGGCGAAGGGAACGAAGCGGCTCGGCGGCATCCCGAGATCGCCCGCCAGCTCGCGCTGGCTGCGGCCGGGGTTCCTGGCCAGCAGGCGCAACAGCCCGGCCTGCGCGGGGGTCAGGTCGAGCCCCGCGATCCGTTCCGCGAACAGCTGCGCGGCGTGCGCGCCGAGCTGGGCCAGGAGGAAGGCGGCGCCGCCATAGTGGCCGGGCCTGCCCTTCCCCTCCTCGTGTTTCGTAGTCATGGAGGCATCGTATCCGCTTGAAATCATTCCAAGCCGGAATCATTATCCTATGTAACATCCTACGTAACGAAGTCATCAAGCTGACTGGGCGGCTTCCCTGGCTGCTGCCTCCGGGCCGTGGACGTGCATCAGGTCGATGAACTCGCCCGCGCGGAGGGCGAATTCGGGGTGGTCCGGGAGGTCGTCGCCGAGGAGGCCGTCGGTCAGGACGGCGGTGGCGAAGGACGGGCCGTCAGGGGTGCGGGCGCGCAGGGCGGCGAGGCGGTCGCGGGCCGGGTCCGTCATGGCGGCCGCGTGCTCGCCAGGGTCGAAGCCGGGGGAGGGGGCCAGGCAGCAGAGGTACGCGGCGACGGTGAGGGCGAGATGGTGCGGCATCCGGCCGGCTCGCAGCTGGAGCAGGGCGGGGCCGGGGATGCGCTGGCGCAGCTTGGCGGAGCCGTCCGAGCCGACCTGGCGGGTGCGGTGTCCGAGCGCCGAGTTGGACCAGCGGGTGAAGAGCTGGGTCACGTACGCGTCGAGGTCGACGTCCTCGGGGACGGTGAGGCTCGGGAGGTACTCGCCCAGCAGGACCGCGCGGGCCGCCGCGGTGACGAAGGGCCGCGCGGTGGACTGCGGGATGGTGTCGCAGCCCGCCAGGGCGCCCAGGTAGGCGATGAGCGAGTGCGTGCCGTTGAGCAGCCGGACCTTGAGGAGCTCGTACGGCTCGACGTCGTCGGTGAACAGCGCGCCGCCCGCCTCCCAGGCCGGGCGGGACGCGGCGAAGCGGTCCTCCAGTACCCACATGGTGAACGGCTCGGCGGGGACCGGGACTTCGTCGCGTACTCCGAGCGCCTCGGCGACGGCCGTGCGCTCCGCGTTCGTCGTGGCCGGCACGATGCGGTCGACCATGGTGTTCGGGAAGGTCACGTTGCCGGCGGCCAGCCAGGCGCTGAGCTCATCGCCCTCGCCGGCCGGGAGGTGCGCGATGAACTCCTCGACGAGGCGGCGCGTGTGGTTGCCGTTGCCGACCAGGTTGTCGCAGCTGAGGACGGTGACGGGGGCACCGTGCGTGGTGGCGCGCTCCTGGAGGGCGCGCACGATGCGGCCGAGGGTGGTCTGCGGGGCGGTGCGGTTGCCGCGCAGATCGGCCCGTATGCCCGGGTGGTCGAGGTCCAGGCCGCCGGTGCGGGGCGAGTACGTGTAGCCGTTCTCGGTGACGGTCAGGGAGATCACGCGGGTGCCGGGGGCGGCGAGGGCCCGCTGCACCTGCCCGGGTTCCCGCGCGGCGACCAGTACCCCGGTGTGCACGGCGGGGACGGTGCAGCGCAGGCCGTCCGGGGAGACCTCGGCGACGGTGTAGCGCAGGTCCTGGGCGCGCAGTGCGTCGGCGACGCCGGCGGAGCGCCCGGCAACGCCGAGGACGCCCCACGGGCCGTCCTCGCGGGCGAGCGCGGCGGCGGTGTAGACGGCCTGGTGGGCGCGGTGGAAGTTGCCGAGGCCGAGGTGGACGATGCCGGTGTCGGCGGGGGTGAGGGCGCGGTGGTGCAGCAGTGCGGGGGCGGGTGTGGTGGCGGCGGTGAGCCGGGTCGTACGGGCGGAGGCGGTGGTCATACGCGGGTGTGTCCTTGCGGTGGGCGGCGTCGCGGCGGTCCGGGGCACCTGCGACTGTGGTCGGGTCACCAGTCGGTCATCGAGCCGTCGCGGCGGCGGGCGACGGGCAGGTAGGCGGGCTCGTACGGGTGCCGGGCGGCGAGTTCCTCGTCGACCTCGATGCCGAGGCCCGGCGCGTCTCCCGGGTGCAGATGCCCGTCCTCGTACGACCAGGCGTGCCGGAACACCTCGTGCACCAGCGGGTCGTACCCCATGTACTCCTGGATCGCGAAGTTGGGGGTGGCCAGGCCGACATGGAGCGAGGCGGCCAGCGCGACGGGGGAGACGTCGGAAGGGCCGTGCGGGCCGAGCTTGATCTGCCAGAGGTCGGCGAGGGCCGCGATACGGCGCACATGGCTGATGCCGCCGGCGTGGGTGACGCAGCAGCGCACGTAGTCGATGAGCTGCTCGGTGATCAGACTCTGGCATTCCCAGACGGTGTGGAAGACCTCCCCGATCGCGAGCGGCACGGTGGTCTTCGCGCGGACGGTGCGCAGCACCTCCTGATTCTCGGCGGGGGTGACGTCCTCCAGCCAGAACAGGTCGAGGCCCTCCAGCGAACGGCCCAGCCGGGCGGCCTCGTTCGGCGTGAGGCGGTGGTGGGCGTCGTGCAGCAGCTTGACCTCGGGACCGAGATGGGAGCGGGCCGCCGCCAGCGCCTCGGGGGCGTGCCGCAGATAGGCGTCGGTGTCCCAGGTCTCCTCGACGGGGGCACGGCCGCGCCCGGCGGGCTCGTACGCGGCGCCGTCCTTGCTGACGCCGTACACGATGTCCAGCCCGGGCACGCCGGTCTGGGCCCGTACGGCCCGGAAGCCCTGGGCGAGCCGGGCGTCGAGGGAGTCCAGCAGCTGCGGTACGTCCCAGCCGGTGGCGTGGGTGTAGGAGAGGATCCGGTCGCGTACGGCGCCGCCGAGCAGCTGGTAGACGGGCAGCCCCGCGGTCTTGCCCTTGATGTCCCACAGGGCCAGGTCGACCGCGCCGACGGCGGTCATGGTGACGGGGCCGCGGCGCCAGTAGCCGCCGCGGTAGAGGTACTGCCAGGTGTCCTCGACGCGGGCGGGGTCGCGGCCGGTGAGCAGCGGGGCCACGTGGTCGCGGAGGTAGGAGGCGACGGCCAGTTCGCGGCCGTTGAGGGTGGCGTCGCCCCAGCCGACCAGCCCCTGCTCAGTGGATATCTTCAGGGTGACGTAGTTGCGGGTGGGGCTGGTGACCAGGACGTCGACGGCGGCGATGCGGTCGGGCTTGCTCATCGGGGGCGCTCCTCGGTGTCGGTGGCGGGGCCGGTCGAGCCGCGGACGTGGAGCTGGGTGGTCAGCCGCAGGGTCTCCGGGCGGTGTCCCGGGCCGGAGAGGGCGGCGGAAATCCGCTCCACCGCGCTCGCGCCGGCCTGTGCCATGGGCACGGAGATGCTGGTGAGAGCGGGGTGGGCGGCCTCCGCGAAGGGAATGTCGTCGAAGCCGACGACGCTGAGGTCCGCCGGGACCCGGATGCCGAGCGCGCGGGCGCCGGCGACGATGCCCAGGGCGACGAGGTCGTTGTGGGCGAGTACGGCGGTGGCGCCGGAGGCGAGCACGCTCGCCGCGGCCGCGGTGCCGCCGGCGGTGGTCTCCGACTGCCTTCCCAGCACGTCGAGTTCGAGCCCGGCCTCCGCCGTCAGCGCGCGGGCCAGCGCGACGCGGTGGGCGTTGGACCAGGACCGCGCGGACCCCTGTACATAGGCGAGCTTCCGGTGGCCGAGCGCGGCGAGGTATTC
Source organism: Streptomyces sp. NPDC053542 (assembly GCF_044544685.1). NCBI lineage: Bacteria > Bacillati > Actinomycetota > Actinomycetes > Kitasatosporales > Streptomycetaceae > Streptomyces > Streptomyces sp. NPDC053542. The sequence continues at coordinate 17,478 of NZ_JBITXL010000017.1, read as the reverse complement.
GATGGTCTGGCGCAGGCCGTCCCGCGCGTCGGCGAGTACGCAGTCGGCCCGGTCGGTCTCCCGGTTGACCAGGACCAGCGGCGTAGCACCGCACAGCCCGAGCACTTCGTCCGCCGCCAGCCGCGGGGAGCAGACGATCAGCCCGGCCGCGCGCTGCCGCAGGTGCCCGATCAGCTCGCGCTCGTGCGCGGGGTCGAAGTCCGTGTCGGCCAGTACGACGGCCAGTCGGCGGTGCCAGCCCGCGCGCTGCGCGCTCTTGACGAAGGCGCCGAAGACCGGGTTCGCGACGTCCGGGACGAGCACGGCGACGGTGTCCTGCCGGGCGTCCCGGCCCCCGCTCGCCCGGGGCACCGGCGCCTCGTAGCCGAGCTCGCGGGCGGCCTCGACAACCTTGCGCAAGGTTTCCGGACCGAGCCGGTCCGGTTCGCTGAACGCGCGGGACGCGGTCGACAGCGCGACGCCCGCGCGTTTGGCCACGTCCGTGAGGGTGCGGGCCACCTTGCCTCCTGGCGGGAACGGCGGGAATCATGCCGCCGCACTGCCTGCGGTCGACGGGCCGAGGGGGTGGCCTGTGCCTCATGTTCGGCAATATTGCGCAAGCTTGTCAATGAGTCGGTCGTTCCAGGTCGTTCCTGGTCGTTCCCGGTCGGGCAAGTGACGACGGTTCTGGTCAAGCAATGCGTGGATGCCTTGCCGCCTGCAAAGATGCACTCGTGGTGCGGGCCTTGTCGCTGAGTGTCGCCGAGGATCGCGGGATATCGCTGTGAGTATCGGGGGCAGGTGGGCCGTGGCCGGCATCAACGAGACGTTGCGGGGGCTGTTGAAGATCGATGGTGTTCTCGGGGCCTCCGTCGTCGACTACTACAGCCGGCTCCTGCTGGGCGCCGTCGGCCACCCCGCCGGCCCCGACCTGGAGAAGGCGGCGCTGGTGGACACCGATGTCGTCCGGGCCAAACTCGCCGCGCTCGAAACGCTCGGCTACAGCCCCGACCGGATGGAGGACATACTGATCACGCTGGACGACGAGTACCACCTCATCCGTCCCCTCTCCCGCCGCGGGAACGACGGCATCTTCCTCTACGTGGTAATGAACCGCGCCCATGCCGACCTCACGGCCACCAGAAATTGGCTCCGCGCGGCGGAGGAGGAATTCGACGTATGACGCCCTGGGCGGGCTCAGGTCCGTGAGTCCGCGAAGGCGGCGCCTGTCGTGAAGGCCAGTTCGGTGAAGCGTTCGCCGATGCGGCGGTGGGTGGCGGCGTCCGGGTGGAGCTGGTCGGGGAGCGGCAGTTCGGCGTGGTCGGCCTCGCCGTAGAGCTCGCGGCCGTCGAGGTAGTGCAGGTTCGGGTCCTCGGCCGCGCGGGCGGCGGTGAGGCGGGAGAGCTCCGCCCGGATGATGCCGAGCGTCAGACGGGTGCGGTCCGCGGGGTCGCCCGTGGCCCGGAAACGCAGCTTCCCGGCGCCGATGTCGCTGAAGTCCGGAGCGGCCGGGCCGGGGGTGTCCTCGTGGATCGGGCAGTAGATCGGCGAGACGACCAGCAGCGGTGTGGTCGGGTGGCCCTCCCGGATGGTGTCGAGGAAGCCGTGCACAGCCGGGCCGAAGGCGCGCAGCCGCATCAGGTCGGCGTTGACCAGGTTGATGCCGATCTTGACGCTGATCAGGTCGGCGGGGGTGTCCCGCAGGGTACGGGCGGTGAACGGGTCGAGCAGGGCGCTGCCGCCGAAGCCCAGGTTGATCAGCTCCACGCCCGCGAGCGAGGCGGCGAGGGCCGGCCACGTACTGGTGGGACCGGCGGCGTCGGAGCCGTGGCTGATCGAACTGCCGTGGTGCAGCCACACCTTGCGGCCCCGGTCCGGCACGGGCTCGACGGGCGCGTCGGTGCGCAGGGCGACCAGTTCGGTGGTCTCGTTGTGCGGCAGCCAGACCTCGACGTCCTTGGCGCGGCCGGGCAGGCCGCTGAAGCGCAGGGTGCCCGCCGGGCCGGGCCGGGTCTCGGCGGATCCGGTGGTCATGTCGATGGTCAGGGTGTTGCCGCCCGTGACGCTGCCCCGGCCGGCCGGGCGGCCGTCGACGAGCAGCTCGTACACGCCGTCCGGGCGGGGCGGGGCACCCACGTAGACCCGCTTGGTGGGCAGCGTGTCCAGCTCGACGGCGGTGGCACGGGTGCGGAAGACCAGCCGTACGCCGGAGGGCTGGGACTCCGCCATGGCCAGCTGACCGTCGGGTATCTGCTTACGGGCCCGGGCGGGCAGCCGGTGCGGCAGCACGCCGCGCGCGGTGTGCTCCAGATCGAGGGCGCCGCGCACGAGGTCCGCGGTGATGGGGGTGGTGAGCCAGGCGTACTCGGTGTGATCTGCGTGCTCGGTGGACATGTGCTCAACCTGTTGGGGTGGTCGGGGTGGTCGGCGGCGCGGGCCAGTTCCGCAGGAGCGCGTCGAGGGCGTCCAGCATCCGTGACCAGGTTTCCTGCGAGTCGGGGGCGCTGTGGCTGAAGCCGCCGCCCAGCTCCAGGCTGACGTAGCCGTGGAAGACGCTGCCCAGCATCCGGACCGCGTGCGTCTGGTCGGGCTCCGTCAGGTCGTAGCCGCGCAGGATCGCCCGCGTCATCCGAGCGTGCCGCACGCCCGCGCTCGCGGCCGCCGTTTCCGGGGCGAGCCGCAGCTGCGCCGCGGCGTAGCGGCCGGGATGTTCCCGGGCGTAGTCGCGGTAGACGTTCGCGAAGGCGGCCAGGGCGTCCTTGCCGGCCCGCCCGGCGAGCGCCGCGGCGGCCCGGTCGGCGAGCTCCTCCAGGGCGAGCAGGGCGATCCTGGTCTTGAGGTCGTGGGAGCTCTTCACGTGCGAGTACAGACTCGCGACCTTGACGTCGAACCGTCGGGCGAGCGCCGAAACGGTCACCTGGTCGAACCCGACCTCATCGGCCAGTTCCGCCCCCGCCAGGGTCAGCCGTTCCGTGGTCAGTCCTACGCGCCGCGCCATGCGCCCTCCCGGTCGTCCGGGATCGATTATGCAGCTTCCTAATAGCTATAGGCAAATAGCTACTACCCTTAGACCTCCACATGTGTTCACTTACTGTTCGAAATTTTTCAGCCGTCCGTACAACCTTCCGCGGCCCTCGATGATCTTCCCCGTCGAGTCAACAGACTCCTTCGAACCTCCACTTGGGGAACATCATGTACAGACGTGCCACTGCCGCCGCCGTGAGCGGCGCTCTGGCCCTGAGCGCTCTCGCGATTCCGGTTGCGCAGGCCGCCGCCGGGCAGACGGGCGACGCCGCCGCGGCCGCCCGGACCGCACACGAGAGCGCCGTGCAGCAGGCCGCCTCGGCGCAGCAGAAGGCCGCGCCGTTCGGGCTGCGGTCCGCCGCCGACGACGGGTACGGCGACACGACGATCTCCAACGTCGTCGTCAACGGCGGCAAGGACGTGGCCGTCGGCACCACCAACACCAAGACGGTGACGGTCAGCTTCACCGCGACCGACGACTCCGGCATCGACTGGGCCACCGCCATCCTGTGGCACGGCGGCGCCACCTTCGACGACATGGACACCGGCGTCACGGGGAACGAGGAGAACGCCGGCTGCACGGCGACCTCGGCCACCACCGCCAAGTGCACGCAGACGTTCACGATCGACCCGCAGGTCGACCTGACCAACGCCGCCGCCGGCACCTGGAAGGTGTGGGCGCTCGCCCAGGGCAACGACGCGGACTACACCCAGCAGGACAACGTCAAGTCGTTCTCGGTGAAGCGCTACTCCAAGCTCACCGTCAACGCCTCGCCCGAGCCGGTCCTCAAGGGCCGGACGATCACCATCACCGGCTCGCTGACCCGCGCCAACTGGGACACCTCCAAGTACGCCGGCTACACCCAGCAGTCGGTGAAGCTCCAGTCGCGCCCCGCGAGCGGTGGCACGTACGCCACGCTCAAGACGTACACCTCGGGCAGCGGCTCGACCGCGGGCCAGGTGAAGACCACTCGTACCGCGAGCACGGACACCTGCTGGCGGTACAGCTTCGCCGGTACCTCCACCACTCCGGCCGTGACCGCCACCGGCGACTGCGTCGACGTGCGCTGACGCGCCGCACGCTCCCTTCCCCACCGGCGCCCCTCACCGATGAGCGAGGAGGTCCTGGTGGGGAAGGGGGCGGTGGAGGGCGAGGAGGGCCTGGTCGTCCTGGGGGGCGCTGGCGCTGTGCCGGCTGACGTCGCGGGCCAGGAAGTCCAGGACGGCCGACGGCTCCGCGGGGTGGCCGGTCTGGCGCAGGTAGTCCTTGAGCATGTGGGGGACGCGGTCCGCCGGGTCGTAGAAGGCACCGGAGTGATCGCGGGCCTCGGTCACCCCGTCCGTGAAGCACAGCAGCATCGCCCCGGGCGGGAAGGCGTACGTCTCCACCGGTGACGCCCAGCTCCCGAGGCTCGTGATGCCCAGCGGCGGCGCCTCCTCCGCGGGCTCCAGCACGCGCGCCCGGCCGTCCGCGTACAGCAGGAGCGGCGCCGGGTGCCCGCGGTTGACGAGCTGCACCCGCTCCAGGTCGTCGCTGAACTGGACGATCAGGGCGGTGGTGAACCCCTCCGTCTCGTCCGGGCCCTCCCGGCGCCGGCTCTCGCGCTGCAGCGCCTCCTCCATGACGTTCACCAGATCGGGCAGGTCGGGCGAGTGGTCGGCGGCGTAGCGGAAGGCGCCGATGTCGACGCTGACGGCCGCAACGGCGGACAGCCCCTTGCCGCGTACGTCGCCGACCATCGCGCGTACGCCGAACGGGGTGTCCTGTACGACGAAGAGGTCGCCGCCGATCAGGGCCATGTCCTCGGCCGGTACGTACCGGGCCGCGATCCGCAGGTCACCCAGCCTGCTGGGCGGCCGGGGCAGCACGGCCCGCTGGGCCACCTCGGCGGCGTACCGCGCCCGGCTGGCGCTGGCGTGCTGCGAGCGCAGGGACCGGTCCAGGCCCACGGCCAGGGCGGTGACGGCCAGCAGCGTGACCTGGTTGGCGATCCCGGCCTGCCAGCCGAAGGAGCCGGCGGCGTACGCCAGGCCCGCGTGCGCCAGCATCGCGGCGAGGCCGATGGCGATGATGCCCGCCGGCCGGAGGAGGGAGACCGCCGCCACCGGCGCGACGGCCAGCAGCGGCGCCGACGACACCGGTGAGGGCGTCAGCAGATCCACCAGCACCGCGAGAACGATCACCGCCGCCGGAATCCAATGACGCGTGCGCGACCACACTGCCAACTCCCTCATCAGGCCATCTTGCCCGCCCGCTGGGCCGCAGGCAGCTCACGGCAAGCCGAAGGCCGCCGAACGGTACCCCTGCCCGGTGGCCACCGGCGGAATCTCTCAGGTGTGCCGGGGCGCCGCCGAGGCCATCGCCGTCAGCGTCCGGCGGCAGATCTTGCCCGTCGGACCCAGCGGCATTTCCGGCAGCCGGAGGAGGAGTTCGGGCAGCTTGCGGCGCTCGAGGCCGCGCTCCCGTTCCAGGAAGGCGGTGAGGTCCGGGAGGGTCAGCGCCGGGGCCGTGCCGGGGAGCTCGCGGACGCACGCGCACAGCCGTTCGCCCAGGTCGGGGTCCGGTACGGCCACGCAGACGGCCTCGGCGACGGCGGGATGGGCGCCCAGCTCCCGCTCCACCTCGGCGGGGCTGATGTTGTAACCGCCGCGTACGACGATCTGCCGGAGCCGGCCGAGGACGTGCAGCCGGCCGTGCGCGTCCAGCAGCCCCCGGTCGCCCGTGCGCACCCAGCCGGTGGCCGTGCGGTAGCGGGCGTCCAGCTCCGGGCTCGCGACATAGCAGAGCGGGGTCATCGGGCCGCGGGCGAGGATCTCGCCCGGCTGCCCCGCGGGGAGCGGAGCCCCCTGGCCGTCGGTGATGCGGATGTCCGCCACGGCGGGGTCGGGGCGGCCGGTGCCGGTCTCCGGGGTGAGGCCGGTCGCCGCGGTGTGACAGTTCACGCCGTCGGAGGAGCCGTACACGGCGATGACCGGGCGCCCGAACCGCCGCCGGCAGGCGTCGGCGGTGGATTCGGGCAGCGCGGCGCCGCTGGAGACGACGGCCCGCAGGCCGCTGAGGTCCTCGCCCGGGAGCGGTGGGTGGTCGGCGAGGCGGCGCAGCATCGTCGGTACGCCGAAGACATGCGTGGGGCGGTACTCGCTGATCATGCGCAGCGCCGCCGCCGGGTCGAAGGAGTCCTGGACGAGGAGGGTGCCGCCGAGCGCCGCGACCGTGACGGGCGTGCCGCAGGAGCCGAAGGAGGAGGCGAGCGGGACGAGCACGAGGTGGCGCGGCGGGGTGTCGCCGGCGTGCAGGGCCCTGATGTACGCGGCCCGGCCGCCGGCCATCGCGTTGTGCGAGTAGGCGACCATCTTCGGCTCGGCCTCGGAGCCGGAGGAGACGAGGATACGTGCGGGGGAGTCGGGGCCGGGGGACGGCGGCGGGTCGGGGAAGGCGGGCGCGGGGGCGTCGAGCGAGCGGGCGCCGGGCAGGTCGCCGGGTGCGAACACCGCGCGCAGACAAGGCAGTTGAGGCAGCAGGGCAACATCCTCGGCGGAGGAGAAGACGGCGCCGCGGGCGCGGGAGCGGATGAGCAGGCTGCGGGTGTCCCGGGTGCCGCGGCCGGGCGGGTACGGGAGCGACACCGCGCCCAGCGCGGCCACCGCCAGCTCGGCCGCCACCGCTTCGCGGCCGTTGGGCAGCCGGAGCGCGATGATGTCCCGCGCGCCCAGGCCCGCGGCGGCGAAGGCGGCGGCGATGTGCCGTACCCGGGCGGCGAGCGTGGCGTAGTCCACCGCGCCCGCCGCGTCGATGACCGCCTCACGGGCGGGGTGCCGGCGGGCGTGCTCGGCGAAGAGGGAGTACAGGTCGCGGTCCGGGCAGTGGCCCCGGGCGGCCCAGGCGCGGCGGTCCCGCGCCGGCACGAGATCGTGGAGCACGACCCCGTCGCGCGAGGTCCAAGCGGTCCTCGGCGTGGCAACTGCTGACTTCGCCGTCATGAGAACTCCCAGGGGGCGAGCGGATACGCGTGCTCCGCCGCCGCGAGCGCCCCGCGGAAGGCCGGGGCGCGCGGCAGGTCGCGCAGGTCGGTGCAGACCGGGGTGGCGGTCAGGCCCGCCTCGTGCAGCCGGGGTGTCCAGAAGCCCGTCGGGCGGAGGCGGAAGCGGAGGAGGGACGCGGTGAGGTCCGCCGCGGCGCCGGGCCCCGTGAGCCGCGCGACCCGCTCCGGGTGGACGCGGGCCTCCGGGCCCAGCGCGAGATAGCCGTCCGCGGTCCGCACGGGACGGTCCAGCGGCGTCCACTCGACCCGTCGGCGGCGGCGCGGGATCACCGCGGCGGCCGAGAGCAGGGAGGAGTCGACGCGCCCGCCGTGACCGGTACGGATGCGGGTGAGCAGCGCAGCCAGTACCCCCTGCGCGGAGACCAGGCCGCCGAGGATGTCGGTGAGCGTCATCAGGGAGGGGAGGGGCGGCTCGTCGGCGGGGCGGAGCGCGGCGGCCAGGCCGCTGCGGGCCTGCACCAGGAAGTCGGTGCCGAGCGGCGGCGTCGGCCCGAGCGCGTCACCCCAGCCCGAGGCCCCGGCGTACACCAGGCCCGGGCGGGACCTGCGCAGGTCGTCGGCGTCCAGGCGCAGCTGCGCGGCCTTCCCCGGAGCCCAGTTGTGCAGGAAGACATCGGCTCCGGAGACCAGTTCGTGGACCTCGCGCCGGCCGGCCTCGGTGGTGAGGTCGATCTCCGCCACGGTCTTGTCCGCGTTGAGCGCGCTGAAGCGGGCCGAGCAGGTGCCCGCGATGGGCGGGATGCCGCGCATCGGGTCGCCGCCCGGCGGCTCGACGCGCATCACCTCGGCGCCGAGCATCCGCAGAATGTGCCCCGCGAGCGGACCCTGCACCCGCCGGGTCGACTCGATGACCCGCAGGCCGCCGAGCGGCGCTTCCGCCGCGGGCGAAGGCCGCTCGGCGGCCCGCTCGGGGAACGGGGTCAGGGTCCACGGCCGGATGGCGATCGGCGGGAACGGGTCCTCGCGCACGGCCAGTACGCTGACGCCCGCCTCGTCGGCCGCGTGCCGCACCGCCCGGAACGGGACGCGGGCCACCGCCTCGTGCAGGGAGCCCGGCAGCGGGCAGCCCGCGGTGCCGAACCGCTGCTGGAAGGGGTACCAGCCGCGCCCGGTATCGGCGGGGGGTGCGCCGAGCCGCCGCCAGAAGTCCTGCCACCGAAGGGGATCGAGCGTCTCCAATTCGATGTGCACCCCGTCGGACGTGAGCCAGGCGCACTCGCCGGGGGCGAGCGGCTCCGGCGCCTCCTCACCGGCGGTCGCGGCGGCGAGGTACTGCGTGACGGAAAGCAGTGCGGCCTGGGCGACCGAGGTGCGGACCCGGTGCAGCGCCAACCCCCGGGACCGGCCGATGAGCACGGCCAGGGCGCCCTGTGCGGCCAGCACTCCGGCCACCGCCGACGCGTAGTCGACGGCGAGCGGCGCCGGGCGGCCGGCCGCGCGGCCGTGCACGTGCATGATGCCGCAGGCCGCCTGGACGGCCCGCTCGTCGGGCAGCGGCAGGCCGACCGGCCCCGCCCAGTCGATCTCGTACGCGGGCCGGCCGGACTTCGGGGCGTCCGCGAGGTCCAGGGCGCGCGCCGCGACCCGCCCCGCGACCGCGGCCTCGACCGGCTGCGCGGGGGCGGTCACGAACCGCCCCCGACTGCCGGACGGCGGCCCTGCGTCGAGTACAGGACGCTGGACGCCGCGCGGAAGGACGGGTCCCGCATCAGCGCGCGCACCTCGTCCAGGTCCCGCTCGGTCATGCCCGCGGCGATCAGCTTGTCCCGCAGGTGGTAGGTGTGGTGCAGCTGGAGCCGCAGCCCCGCGGAGCCGGCGTGCCGGGCCTCGATGAACGGCTGCGGGTCGATGTCGACGAGCCCCGCGGCCCGCATCGCGGCCGGCACCCGCCGCCCCCAGTGCGGATCGCCGCCGCCTGCCCGCATCGCGGCGGCCTTCGCCCGCAGGAAGGCCGTGTACAGCCCGGCCGCGCGGTCGTCCGGGGCGAGCAGGGGCGGTTCGTACGACGTGTCGAACTCATCGATCTGCAGCAGGCCGCCGGGCTTCAGGGCGCGCACCAGTTTGCCGAGGACGGCGTCCCGCTCCGGGAGGTGCTGCAGCACGAGGCGCGCCACGACGAGGTCGAAGGCCGCCTCGGGCAGCGGGTCGGTCACCACGTCGTGCCGGACCACTTCGAGGCGCGGCGTCTCGGGGATGTGGTGCGGCTTGACGTCGGTGGCGGTCACCTCGCCGGTGGGCGCGACGCGTGCGGCGAGCCAGCGCGCCACGCTCCCGCCGCCCGAACCGATCTCCAGGCACCGCCAGCCGTCCCCGACCCCCGTCGCGGCCAGCCGCGGGAGGGTGACGGGGTCGTACGCGGCGGCCAGGCAGCGGTGCTGCTCCTCGCTGTGCGTGCTGTCGTTGTCGAAGACGTAACCAAGGGTGTGCAGTGTGCTCCCCGCCTCTCTGCGTCGCACTTTCAGGTCCCCGGCTCTCAGTTCCCCGGCTCTCAGTTCCCCGGCTCTCACGTCCACTGGCCGGAGCCGCAGGTGTCCGTACGGCCGGTGAGCTGCCGGCGCAGTGCCGTGCGGCGCACCTTGCCCGTGCCCGTACGGGGGACGTCGTCCCAGGTGAGGACGGCCGGCTCGCGCAGCGCCGGGAGGTCGCGCACGGCCTCCCGCCAGCGGTCCCGGTCCAGCGTGCCGTCCGCGGTGACCACGACCGGCAGCGGATCCTCGCCGGGGCTGCCGAGCACGACGCACTCCAGGGCCTGCGGCAGCCGCTCCTCCAGGACGTCCTCCGTTCGCAGACAGCTCAGTTGCGGGGTGCGGTCGACCTCGCGGTCGAGCAGCCGGACGGTGCCGCCGCGGCTCCGGACGCCGAGGTCGCCGGTGTGCCACCAGCCGCCGTGCTGCTTCGCCGCCCAGCGCGCGTCCTCGCCGACGTACGCGAGACCGCGCGCCGCCGTCCTGGCCAGCACGAGCCCCTCGCGGCCGCGCGGCAGCGGCGCGAGCGTCTCGGGGTCGACCACCTTCAGCCGGGTCTTGAGCGGGATGGGACGGCCGAGATCGCGGGCGTCCTGCTGCCCGCCGTCCGCCGACACGGAGCGGCGGGTGTGGAAGCGGAAGGTCAGCGGGCCGGTCTCGGTCTGGCCCCAGCCCTGCATCCACAGCGGGCCACGGGCCGCGCTGGCCTGCAAATAGGCGCGGAGGACGGGCGGGTGCACCGCGTCGTAGGTGCTGATGTACAGCCGTACGCGCCGGAAGGGATTGTCCAGGCGGGCGGTCAGCGGCCGGAAGCGGACGTACGTCGAGGGGAGCGCCTCGACGATGGTCGGCGGGTGGGCGCGCAGCAACGGGTCGGCGGCGTCCGGGTCCTGGCCGGTGACGATCGTGATCCGGCGCGGCGCCAGGCACAGCACGCTCGCGGTCCAGCAGAACGTCCGGCCGTGCGCGTACGAACTGGCGTTGAGCAGCGAGTCGTCGCGCCGCACGCCGATCTTCGGATACCGCACGGTCTCGAACCGGGCCAGCTTGCCGATGATCGTGCGGGTCGAGTGCACCACCAGCTTGGGGACGCCCGTGGTGCCCGAGGTGTGGTTGATCACCAGCGGCTCGTCGTCGTGCCGGCGGTGGGGGCCGGGCACCGGGCTCCCGTGCAGGGCGTCCAGGGCGAGCGTCCCGGGTAACGCGCCGTCCAGCAGGACACAGGCGTCCGCCGCCCGCACCAGGTCGGCGCCTTCGGCGCGCGCCCGCTCCAGTACGCCCGACGTGGTCACGAGCAGGGCGGGGGAGAGCCGTTCGAGCAGCAGCCGCAGCGTCTCTCCCGAGAGCTGCCCGGAGAGCTGCGCGGGGACGGCGCCGATCCGCACGGCGGCGCAGGCCAGCAGGTCGTAGTCCCAGTGGTTGTCCTTGACGATCGCCACCCGGTCCCCGGGCCGGGCCCCGGCGGCGGCCAGCCGGCCCGCCATGTCCTGGACGAGCGCGGCCAGTCCGGCGACGGAGTGTGCCGTACCGGCCTCCGGCGCGATGTCGAACGGCCGGTCCAGCAGGAACTCCGTACTGTGGCCGCGCTCGGCGCACTCCTCGAACAGGGTCCCCATGTCATGCGGTTTCACGTGTGATCTCCCGGTCGGTCGTGTCGTGGGGGCGGGGGCCGCGCAGCCGGCTGAGGACGCGCGAGGCGGCGAGCGCGCCCGCGCGCACGGCGCCCTCGGAGGACGGCCGCAGCATCACCCAGTCGCCGGCGTACTCCACGGGACTCGTGGCGCGGGCCATGAAGGACGGGCGGCGGCGCAGCGCCGAGGGGGTGGCCTCCGGCAGCCCGTGCCGGAAGGCGTGCACGAAGTTGCGCATACCGGCCTGCTCCAGGTCCGGTACATAGCGCCGGGCCGCCTTGGTGAGGCGCTCGACGACCTCCCGTTCCGGCGCGGCGAGCAGCTCGGGGATGGTCCGGGCGTGCGCCATGAGGGTCAGCAGGCCCTTGCCGGCGGGGGCCCGCGCCGGGTGCTTGACATGGTCCGCGATGACACCGGACAGCGTGCTGTCCTCCGCGCCGGGCGTGAGGAGGAGGTACAGCGGCTCGTCGCCGGCCCGCGGCCCGAGCGGCCGGTCCAGCAGGCAGCTCACCTTCAGCGTCGGCGTGAACGTGCACGCGGACAGGAACGCGGCCTCGTCCGCCGAGGGGTTGGCATGCAGCCGGGCCGCGACGGGCGCCGGTACGCAGAGCACCGCCGCGCGCGCCGTGATGACACCATTGCCGATGCGCAGGCCCGCCGAGTCCCGGTCGGCGACCACTTCGTGCACCTCGCTGCCGGTGACGACGTCGAGCCCGGCGGCGAGCCGGCGGGCGAGCAGGTCCATGCCGCTCGCGTACGTGTGCCAGCTCGCCGGCCCGCCCGCGTCCAGCAGCAGGCTCAGCATCGGGGCCGCGGCGGAGCGCGCGGTGTCCCAGCCGAAGAAGCCGCCGGCGACCGGCTGGAGGAGGTAGTCGTGGAGATCGGGGTGGTAGCGCCGGGCCAGCTCCTTGACGGTCGTCGTGCCCAGCGGCGTCCGCTCCGGGTGGTCGGCGTCGAACTCCGCGCGCTGCCGGTTGAGTTGGGCCATCAGGCGCGCCAGGTCCAGGCGGGCGCGCGGGCCGAGCCCGGCGCCGGTGAGCAGCGCCGAGGGGTCCGCCACGCCCGGCCGGGCACGCGCGCCGCGCCACATGCCCAGCCGGCCGCCGATCCGCGGCACGTCGTCCTCCGGCACGCCCAGCCGCTCGATCAGCTCCCAGGTGGCGCGGTAGCCGTGCCGGGGGAGCTGCTCGGCGCCCTCGTCGACGGTGTAGCCGTCGTGCCGGAAGCTGCGCATCCGGCCGCCGACGTGCCGCTGCTTCTCGTACACCCGGACGCTCAGCCCGGCGCGCCGCAGCTCGTGCGCGGTGGTCAGCCCGGCGATGCCCGCGCCGATCACGGCCACGTCCAGGTCCGGACTCACGCGAGGACCCCCGATCCCACGAGGAGGTTCGCCACCACCAGCAGCGCCACGCTCAGGCGGTGCACTCGGAAGCCGGTCCGCCGGGCCCGCATGATGTCGCCGCGCACGAAGCCGGTGACGAACTGCTTCGTCCGCAGCGCCGTCGCGGGCAGCATCAGCAGCACGAACCACCACGGGGCGATGCCGGTGGCCGAGGCGACGGCGCCGAGCAGGAACTCCGCGGCCGACAGGCAGCCGATGAACACGGCGTTGCCGCGCTCCGAGACCAGCGCCGCCACGGTCGGCCGCCCGACGGCCCGGTCGCCCTCGACGTCGTTGGTGTTGGAGTACACCCCGAACATCAGCGGCCCGAACCCGAACAGCACGCCCTGCACGAGCAGGAACCCGGAGAAGTGGCCCTCGGCGAGGCCGTACGGCGCGACGACCAGCACCACGCCCAGCGCGACGAGAAACGCCTCCTGGAAGCCGTGATAGCTGATCTTCAGGCCGTAGGAGTACTGGAGGGACACCACGAACAGGGCCGCGATCAGCACCAACGCCCACGTCGGACGGTGCGGCGCGACGGTCACGGCGGCGGCCCACAGGAGCGCGCCGATCAGCGCGGTCACCCAGGCGAAGCCGAGTGCCTCGCGTTCCGTCAGGGTGCCGGCCACCAGTGGCTTGCGCAGCTTGTTGCGCAGCGGGTTGTCCGGGCCGTAGTTCTGGGTGTCGCTGCCGTCGCGGAAGCCGGTCACGTCGTCCAGCGCGACCATCGCCATGATCACGAACACCTGGCCGAGCAGGAAGATCACGAGCATCGTGGCGGTGGGCCGGTCGAACCGGGCGGCGGGCAGCAGCACGGCGGCCAGCACCACCAGGATGCTGAGGTAGTAGTCGAAGACGTCGAGCTTGCCCAGCCGGGCGTAGCTGCGGAGCCGGTGCTCCGCCCGCCCCGTGGCGGCGTGCGGCAGCCCGGCCGGTAGGTCGTGGTGCGCCATCTGCTTGGTTCCCCTCTGAGTTGGTCGCTTGGTGCTGAGCCGCTCGCCGGTCGGTCGCTCGCGGCTCGGTCGCTCGCTGGTCGTGCGTTGCGCTCGCTGGTCGTGCGCCCGTTGGTCGTGCGCCCGCTGGTCAGTCGTTCGCCGGCCGGTCGGCAGCGAACGCGCACACGGCGTCGGCGACGTACTCGACCTGCGCGTCGGTCAGATGCGGGTACACCGGCAGCGCGAGGGCCTGCCGGCCCGCCTGCTCGGCGTGCGGCCACCGGTCCCCGGGCGCGGCGTACACGGCGAACGCGGGCTGCAGCGGCAGCGGGAGCGGGTAGTACGCGTGCGACTCGATGCCGCGCCCCCGCAGCTGCCGCTCCAGCTCCTGCCGCCGCTCCGTGAGCACCGCGTAGACGTAGTAGCAGCGGCCGTCCCGGCCCGCGGGCGGCGGGACCACGCCCCGCTCCGCCAGCGGCGCGAACCGCTCGGTGTAGTACGCGGCGATGGCGGCGCGCCGCTCCAGCCGCCGCGCGAGCCCGCCGAAGCGGTGGATCTGGAACGCAGCCTGGATCTCGTCGAACCTGCTGTTCCGCCCGATGACGTGGTGCAGGAACCGGTTGTGGCCGTCCTGGCCGTGGTTGCGCAGCATCCGCACCCGCTCCCCGAGGGCGGGGTCCCGGGTCACCACCACGCCGCCCTCGCCGGGCATCCCGAAGGACTTCACCTGCACGAACGAGAACACCCCGGCCTCGCCCCACAGTCCGGCGGGCGTGCCGCCCAGCACCGCGCCCTGCGCGACGGCGGAGTCTTCGACGAGCCGGGCCCCGTGGCGCCGCGCCAGATCGGCGAACTGCGGCATGTCGGCCATGACGGAGAAGATGTGCGCCGGCATGACCGCCTTGGTGCGCTCGGTGATCCGCTTCTCCGCCTCGGCGGGGTCGGCGACCATCGTGTGCGGCCGGACGTCGGCGAACACCGGCGTGGCGCCGAGGTGCACGACGGAAGAGGCGAGCGGGGCACAGCCGAAGGCCGGTACCACCACCTCGTCGCCGGGGCCCACGTCCAGCGCGGCGAGCACCAGGTCCAGCGCCGAGGTCCCGCTGCTGCAGGCGACCACGTCGGCGGCGCCGAGCGACTCCTTGAGCAAGTGCTCGAACCTGCGGGTGTGTTCCCCGAGAATGAAGCGCTGTTCCGGCGCGAGGCCGATGTCGCGGAGGAGGCCGAGCAGTACCTCGCGGTCGTCCTCGAACAGGTCCGGCGGGAAGAACGGAATACGCGGCGGTACGGTCATTCCGGCCTCCCTCGGTAGAACGCGCTGATCGCCTCGCAGACGCGGTCGAGCTGCCGCTCGGAAAGGTCCGGATGGAATGGCAGCGCCACCGCGCGCTCGCTCGCCGCCTCGGCATGCGGGAAGTCGCCCCGGGAACGGCCGATTTCCGCGAAACAGGGCTGCAGATGCAGCGGGGTCGGGTAATAGACCTCGGTGCCGATGCCCTGCCGGGCGAGATGACCGACCAGTTCATCCCGGCGTTCGACTTCAATCAGATAAACGTAGAAAACCGGCGAGGAGTCCGGTCCGCGGTCGACCACTTCGGGCAGTCGCAGGACGCCGGGAATTTCCCTGAGCCGTTCCCCGTAGGCCGCGGCCAGTTCGCCGCGGCGCGCGATGTCGGCGTCCAGCCGGGTCAGTTTGGCCAGCAGCACCGCTGCCTGGATGTCGTCCATCTTGCTGTTCACACCGGGTAACGCGCTTCGTGTCGCGATCGTGGGGAAGTCGTCGACGGTGCGGCCGAGCCGGCCGTGGTGCCGCAGGCCGGAGACCAGCTCCGCGGTCCCGGGATCGTCGGTGAGCACCGCGCCGGCGTCGCCGAGCGCGCCCAGCGTCTTGCTGGGGAAGAACGACAGCACCCCGCCCGCGCCGTGCAGTCCGGCGTGCACACCGCCCTGCCGCATGCCGATCGCCTCCGCGCTGTCCTCCAGCAGCACCAGGCCGTGCCGGGCGGCCACACCGGCCAGTCCCGCCATGTCGGCCATCTGATGGAAGAGATGCGCGGGCATGACGAAACGGCTGGTTGGGGAGACGGCGGCGGCCAGCGCCGCGGGGTCCATCGCGTACGTCACGGGGTCGATGTCGACGAACTGGGGCCGGCCCCCGGCGAGCGCCACCGACGTGGCGGTGGCCGCGAAGGAGTACGCGGGCACCAGGACGCCGTCGCCGGGCCGGATGCCGCACGCGCGCAACAGCAGCACCAGTGCGTCCGTGCCGCTGTTCACTCCGATCACATGGCGCGCTCCCGTGTACGCGGCCAACGCGCTTTCCAGCTCAGCCACTTGTCTGCCGTGTGAGAATTTCCCGTTGTCGAACACCTCGTTCACGCGGGCTTCGATCAATGGCCACAGTCCCGCGAAGCTCTCCGCCTGGGAGAAGAATGGGACTGTATGACAATGCGCGTTCATGTCGAGAGCTACCTCGACCACCCCCTGCTACACATTCGGCGGTTTCCCGCAGGGTGAGTGATCCCCCGTTCGCAGCAATCGACACGTGCCCCCTGGCATATTCACACTTTGCGGTAAGTCCTCTTCATATTTCTTGACTCCACTATTGATGGCACGCAGCATTCGCTTGTCCGATGAACGGCGCGGATGCCGCGCACCGCTTATTTGGAGGAAGATGCTGCAGCCCCTCGTGATCGGGCTGGGCCGGTCCGGAGCGGGACTTCACACGAAGGCTCCCGCACGCCTGGCCTCCTTACCCGAAGGTCCCCCGGTCACCGGCCGGTTGACCGCCTGCGACCCGCGCACCGTCCGCGCGGGACGGCGCCTCGAAGAGGTACTGGCCGGACCGGCGCCGCACGCGACGACGCCTGCCGCTTCGGCGACGACGCCCGCCGCTTCGGAAGGAGCCCGTTCCGTATGACCCACCCAGCCAAGGACCCGGCGAACCACGCACCGCGGCAGCCGGTACTGGTCGCGTACGACGCCCTGCGCACGGCCGTCACCGGCCTGTTCGCCTCGTACGGCATCCCGCGGCGGCGCGCTGACGGGGACTTCACCGGCGCCGCGCGGGCCCTGTTCGGCACGCTGCTGGCCTGCCCGCCCGTGCAGGAGAACCGCCCCGTGCGCTCTCCGGGCTGGTGGGAGGCGGAACGGGCGGAGACACGCCGCCGCGAAGGCATTCCCCTGCCGGCCCACCTCCACGAAGAGCTCACCGCCCTCGGCGTCCTCTCCCCGGCGAAGGGAGCGGCGCGATGACGCCCCGCCGCATCGGCGTCATCGGACTGCGCGCGGCGGGCACGCCGGCCCGGCACCGCGGCGCCGCGGACAACGGCCTCGCCGCGCCGGAGCTGGTGGCGGCGGGCTACCGCACGGAACACGCCGTGACCACAGGCACGACAGACAGGGGAGACCAGTGACCGGACGCATGTCCCGCGGGTACGGCGCCTTGCACGAGAACCGCGCCTCGCACGAGGACGGCGCGAAGCGCTCCGTGCGCGGCGACCTCGTGAAGATCCTGCTGCACCGCCGGACGGACCGCGGCATGACGCTCGAACCGCACGCGAGCCGCTGCGTACGGCGCGGCGAGGTCCATGAACTGGTCACTACCGACCAGCGGGAGACCGCCCCGGGCTCGCGTATCGACCGGGTCGGCTTCCTCGGCTTCGTGGAGCTGGCCTGCGCCGGGGTGATCGACCGCGGGGACGACGTCTGGATCGACGGCCTCTGCATCGGCACTGTCGTCGGCTTCGACGCCTGCCACTTCCCCAACCACTACAACATCCTGATCGGCACCGGCCGGCTCGTCACCGGCAGCGACCTGGAGCTGTGCCCCGAACTCCCGGTCGCCTTCACCCAGGCGCCGTCCGCCGGCCACTGACTCCTCACGGACGCGGGGGGGGGGGGGGGGGGGGGGGGGGGGGGGGGGGCGCCGGCGCGCGGGGGGGGGGGGGGGGGGGGGGGGGGCCGGCGGCCCCCCCCCCGCCCCCCCCGCCGGCCGCCCCCCCCGCCGCCCCGCCC
>NZ_JBITXL010000016.1:0-40235 GCF_044544685.1 Streptomyces sp. NPDC053542 | reverse complement strand
TTCAGCGGCTGCGGCGGGTGCAGCGCGTAGACGGCCGAGCCGACGGCGAGCAGCGACAGCAGCCAGCCCGCCGCGCGCAGCGGGCGGAAGCCGTAGCCGACGGTGGCGTCCTGGACGTGCCCCCACAGCCGCCCGTACCAGGGCAGGGTGCCCCGGTGCCGGCGCTGTTTGGCGAGCTGCACCAGGCGGGCGGCGTGGTCGTCGCCGATGCGCCGGTAGGCGGCGGTCAACTGCTCGTAGGCGTGCGGCACATAGCCGTGCCGGTCGCGCTCCAGCATCGGCAGGCGGCGCTCGGGAGGCTCGTGCGGCGTCAGGGAGGTGTAGGTGAGGTCGCTGAGCAGCACCTCGTCCGGCACGACCTCCGGTTCCAGCAGCAGCGTGTCGAGCTGGGCGCGCCGCAGGTTCAGGACGCCCTCCATGGGCGGGCTCTTGCGCAGCCACAGCTCGCCGATGCTCGAACTGGCCACCCGCAGCGCGTGCCCGCCCGGATTGGCCAGCCGGGCGTACGACAGGTCCAGCCGCCCCTCGACGCGCGCGCCGCGCAGACCGACCCAGCCGCGCACCTCGGCCTGGCGCAGCAGCAGATGCCCGCCGACGCTGAGGGTCTCGGCGTCCAGGGCGGCGTGTCCGGGGTGGTCGAGCAGTGCGTCGTTGAGGTTCAGGGTCCCGGCGACGTTCGCCCCGTTGAGGCGTATCTGCCCGTGGGTGCGCAACCCGGGCGCCCACAGGTCGGCGCCGACGGCCGTCGGGTTGAGCTGGAGCACCGGCTCCTCGGTGTCGCCCGCGTCGATCGTGGCGCTCTCCATGTACAGGCTGCCGCTGATCTGCGCTCCGCCGAGCCGTACCGTCCCGGTGAACCGGGCGCGGGTCATGCGCAGGACGCCGTCGACGTGCACGGCGTGGGCGACGAGCCCGGGCAGGACGGACTCGCTGAGGTTGAGTTCGCGCAGCCGGGCCGCGTAGCAGCGGGGCGCCTCGGCGAAGTGGCAGTGCCGCAGCCGTACCGGGTGGTCGACGGTCGCGTACTGGAGGTCGAGCCGTCCGGTGATCCGGGCGCCCGCCAGGTTGAGCGCCGGTATCTCGCCGGTGCGGCGGGGGCCGTCGAGCAGGAGGGCCCGCAGCACCTCGGCGCGGACGGTGCGCTCCGGGCCCCAGGCAGGCCGCGCCGTCGGCGGGGTCGTCGTCGGGGGAGGGGCGGAAGTCCAGGTGCGCGCCGGTCACGAACGCTTCCCGGACCCGCCGTGGGGGGGGGGGGCGCTAGGGGGGGTGCCAACAGCGGGCGGGGAACCCCCCCCCCCCGGGGGGGGGGCCGGGGGGGCGCCCCCACGACGGATGCCGGCCGAGGGGTGGCTCAGCGCTGTGGTGATCAGCTGATCAGCGCTGTGCTGTGATGCTCTCGGTCCAGTCGGCCATCTGGTCATCGGAGAGGTGACCGGCCAGATCGGCTTCGCTGATCATGCCGACCAGCCGCTTGTTCTCGATCACCGGCAGCCGGCGGATCTGGTGTCCCCGCATCTCCTCCAGCACTTCGCTGATGTCGGCACCCGCATCGATCCAGCGGGGCGTGCCCTTCGCCATCTCGTGCGCCGTGACCTGGGACGGGTCGTGCCCCATGGCCACGCAGCCGACCACGATGTCGCGATCGGTGAGAATGCCGCACAACCGCTCGTTCGCGTCGCTGATCGGCAGGGCTCCCACATCGAGCTCCCGCATCAGCTGCGCCGCGCGGTCCAGGGTCGCGTCCTCGGGGATCCACTGGGCGCCGGGGTGCATGATGTCTCCGGCAGTGGTCATTGACCGTACCTCCCATGCCGGACGGCCGGCGCGACGCCGGGCGCGCCGCAGGTCCCGGCCCTCCCCATTGTGGGCGCCGGTGCGCGCTCACGCATGTGGGGGAGCGGGGACGTGCCGAGGGGCACCACCGTCGCCGTGACGGTGGTGCCCCTTGGGGGTATGGCTACGGCTCAGCCGTTGCCGGTCCCGTTCTCGGAGAGAATCGGGATGTCGTCGATGAGGTGCGACAGCGGCTCGTCGCCCTTGTTCTGGGTGGAGTTCTTGGTGCACTGCTGGTTCTGCGGGTTCGCCAGGACGTTGACGTCCTGCACGGTGATCGGGATGAGGCCGATCAGCGAGCCGACGTTGACCTTGGCCGGCAGGCCGATGCACAGGTCGTTGAGCGAGTTCTGGACCAGGCCGGCCTGCGGGCTCTGGTCGCCGTGCGTGGCCGAGTTGCCGTACGACGTCGAGGCGCCGTTGCCGCTGAGGTTGTGGGCACCGCCGTCGGAACCGACGGCAACGGCACTGCCGGCACTGGCGGCGAGGCCGGCGGTGGCGAGGGTGAGGGCGGCCATGGTGGCACGGATGCGCATGTCTCTCCTTGGGACAACGGCATTGAAGGGAGGTACGGCCCAGTACAGCGCCCCGCACGTCCTGTCCTGTCTTATTCACCCATCTATCGGCGTGTCCGCCTTAATTGCGATCGTGCGCGCCGTGCGCCGCGGGCTGTACACCGTCGGTCGTACGTCGTGTGGTGGCGCTTCGATGTGGGCATTGGTGACGACGAGTCTCACAGTGCCGGTGTCGTCCGGCACCGGAGACCGGACCGGCGGGCCCCGCGCCCCCGCGCTACCCGGACCCCGTAGCGCGGTGGACGGCGCGGCCCGCCGGTCGTCGGGTACTGTGGGCGACCGCAGTGATCGCTGACGACCGAGGAGGTGAGACCCATTACCGCTGTACCAGGCCGGGTTCTCCCTGCTCCTCGCATCCGCGCGGTCCCCGCGGCGCCCTCGGCGTAGCGGTCCGCAGCGAGGGAGCGTGCCCGGCATTCGCCAGGCACATCCGAAAGGCTCCCATGTCTCTTCTCGCCTCTCCCCTTCTGCCTTCCCTCCGCTCCGCCGCCGTCGCCCGGCTCCGCGCCACCGGCTCGGTCTTCGCCGAGGACGAGGCGGATCTGCTCCTCGCCGCGGCCGGTACTCCGGCCGCACTCGACGCCATGGTGGAGCGGCGCGCCGCCGGGCTGCCGCTCGAACTGGTGCTGGGATGGGCGGAGTTCTGCGGTCTGCGGGTGACCGTGACGCCCGGCGTCTTCGTGCCCCGCCGCCGTACGGAATTCCTCGCCCGGCAGGCGATCGCGCTGGCCACCGCCGCCGGGACGGCCGCGCGGGGAGCCGGGCCGGGAGCCGGCCCCGAAGCCGCCCGGCCGGCTGTCCGGCCCGTCGTCGTCGACCTGTGCTGCGGCTCCGGCGCGGTCGGCGCGGCGCTGGCCGCGGCCGTGCCCGCGCCCGGCGTCGAGCTGTACGCGGCCGACATCGACCCGGCCGCGGTCCGCTGCGCCCGCCGCAACATCCCCGGGGCCGTGGGCGAGGTGAGCGAAGGCGACCTGTACGAAGCGCTCCCGGCAGCCGTGCGCGGCCGTATCGACGTCCTCGTCGCCAACGTTCCGTACGTCCCCACACAGCAGGTCGGCCTGCTGCCGCCGGAGGCCCGCGACCACGAGCCGCTGGTCGCGCTGGACGGCGGCGCCGACGGCCTGGACATCCTGCGCCGGGTGACGGCCGCGGCCCCCCAGTGGCTGGCGCCGGGCGGCCACCTCCTGGTCGAGACGAGCGAGCGTCAGGCGGCGTCGGCCGCGGAGGTGTTCCGCCGCAGCGGCCTGACGCCGCGCGTGGTCACCTCGGAGGAGGAGTACGCGACGGTCGTCATCGGCAGTGTCGGGAGCACGGCTTCGGACGGCTCTGGCCCGCGCGGCTGATGTGTGGTGAGGATCGGATCATGGCGGGAACCCCTTCCGGAGAGACCGGCGCCCCGCACATCGGAGGGACCAGCATGCCCACCACCAACACCCCCGACGGCAACACCGAGTACGGCAGAAAGAAGTTCAAGCGGTCCCGGAGCCACTTCGCCGACCGGATCACCGCGGACGGCCGGGACGGCTGGCCCGTCGAGGCCGGCCGCTACCGCCTGGTGGTCAGCCGGGCCTGCCCCTGGGCCAGCCGCGCCCTGGTCTCCCGGCGGCTGCTCGGCCTGGAGGACGCGCTGTCGCTGGCCATCGCCGACCCGATCCAGGACGACCGCAGCTGGCGCTTCACCCTGGACCCGGACGGCCGCGACCCCGTCCTCGGCATCCGTTATCTCAGCGAGGCGTACGACGCGCGTGAGACCGGGTATCCCGGCGGGGTCAGCGTGCCCGCGATCGTCGACGTGCCGAGCGGGAAGCTCGTCACCAACGACTTCCAGCGGATCACCCTCGACCTCGCGACCGAATGGACCGCGCTGCACCGCCCCGGCGCGCCCGACCTCTACCCGGAGCCGCTGCGCGCCGAGATCGACGAGGTCATGGACGGCGTCTACCGGGACGTCAACAACGGCGTGTACCGGGCCGGCTTCGCGACCGGACAGCGGGAGTACGAGGAGGCGTACGAGGACGTCTTCCGCCGCCTGGAGTGGCTCTCGGAGCGGCTGGCCAGCCGCCGGTACCTGGTCGGCGACACCGTGACCGAGGCGGACATCCGGCTGTTCACCACGCTGGTGCGGTTCGACGCCGTCTACCACGGCCACTTCAAGTGCAACCGGTACAAGCTGGCCGAGGACCCGGTCCTCTGGGCGTACATGAGGGACCTCTACCAGACGCCCGGGTTCGGCGACACGGTCGACTTCGACCACATCAAGCGACACTACTACCAGGTGCACACCGGCATCAACCCGACCGGTATCGTCCCCCGAGGCCCCGACCTCGCCGGCTGGCTGACCCCGCACCACCGCGAGGAGCTGGGCGGCCGCCCCTTCGGCGACGGCACGCCCCCGGGCCCGGTCCCGCCCGGCGAGGAGGTCCCGCCGGCCGGGCGCCCCTGAAAGCCTCAGGTGGTTGAAAGCCCTGTCCTCAGGCGCTCGAAAGCCCTGTGCGGTCTCATGCGTCGTCGGTGGCGTGCACCCGGACGCCGCCGACGTACGTCTGCAGGACCCGCGTCGCCGCGATGTCGCCGGACGGGTCCTCGAAGGGGTCGCGGTCGAGGACGGCCAGGTCGGCGAGGTTGCCGGGGCGCAGGGTGCCGGTGTCGTCGAGGTGGTTCACGTACGCGCTGCCCGCGGTGTACGCCGCGAGGGCCGCGCCGAGGTCGAGACGCTGTTCGGGGAGGAAGGCGGGGGAGTCGGCGGCGGCGTCCGGCCGGCGGCGGTGGACGGCGGTGTGCAGCGCGGCCATCGGGTCGGGGCTGCTGACCGGCCAGTCGCTGCCGGCGGCGAGCGTGGCGCCGGAGCGGAGCAGGTCGCCGAAGGGGTACTGGTGAGTGGTCCGTTCGGTGCCGAGGAACGGGATGGTGAGGTCGTCCATCTGCGGCTCGTGCACGGCCCAGAGCGCCTGGATGTTGGCGGTGGCACCGAGGCGGCGGAAGCGGGGGACGTCGTCGGGGTGGACGATCTGGAGGTGCGCGAGGTGCGGGCGGTGGTCGGTCCAGCCGTTGGCCTGCCGCGCCGCCTCGACCGCGTCGAGGGACTCGCGGACGGCCCGGTCGCCGAGCGCGTGGAAGTGGACCTGGAAGCCGTGCGCGTCCAGCTCCGTGACGTAATGCCGCAGCGCCTCGGGCTCGACGAAGGAGATGCCGCTGTTGTCGGAGGCGCAGCCGCAGGCGGTGAGGTAGGGGTGGAGGAGGGCGGCCGTGCGGTTCTCGGCGATGCCGTCCTGCATGATCTTCACGGTGCCGGCGCGCAGCCGTCCGGCGGTCAACTCCTTGCGCTTGGTGAGGAGTTCGGGGAGCTGTTCGGTGCCGCGGGCCCGGTCCCACCACAGTGAGCCGGTGACCCGCGCCGTGAGCTGTCCGGAGCGGACGGCGGCCGCGTAGGCGGGGGACGGGTCGGCCATCCCCGCGTGGTTGCCGAGCAGCGCGTCCTGCCAGGCGGTGATGCCGTACGAGTGGAGGAGCGCCTGGGCGCGCAGCAGTCCTTCGGTGAGCGTGGCGAGGGTCGGCGCCGGGACGGCGGCGGCGACCAGCATCATGGCGCCTTCCTGGAGCATTCCGGTGGGGTGCCCGTCCGCCTCCCGCTCCAGCCGGCCGTCGGCGGGGTCGGGCGTACGGGCGTCGAGGCCGGCGCGTTCGAGGGCGCGGGTGTTGGCCCAGCCGCCGTGGTGGTCGCGGTTGACGAGGTACACCGGGCGGTCGGGGACGAGCGCGTCGAGGAACTGGCGGGTGGGCATGCCGCCGGGGAACGCCTCCATCGACCAGCCGCCACCGGTGATCCACTCCGCTTCGGGGTGGGCCTCGGCGTACGCGTGGATGCGGCGGCGGTACTCCTCGGCGGTGACCGCGCCGCTCAGGTCGCACTGCCCCAGCTCCACGCCACCGCCCACCGGGTGCACATGCGCGTCCTGGAAGCCCGGCACGAGCAGCCGGCCGCGCAGATCGATCACTTCGGTACGGGGACCGATCAGATCGTGCACCTCGTCGTGGCCGACGGCGACGATGTGCTCGCCGCGCACGGCGAGGGCGGTGGCGCGGCTGCGGGCCGGGTCCACGGTGTGGACGGGGCCGCCGGTGAAGACGAGGTCGGCGGGGTGTGAGTGCGGCATGTCCGGGCTCCTGGTTCGGTGGGGCGGCGCGGGGGAGAGGGAGGTGGGTCAGCGGGCGGGGGCGGACGGGGGCGCGGCCGGCTCGTCACCGCGGTCCCTCGGCAGGGCGATCGCCTCGGCGTCCGTGCCGCGCCCCGTGACGAAGTACGGCGACCGGCGTCCCCACTTGGCGCGTGCCGCGGCCACCAGCCCGGACGCGACGATCAGTGCGGGAACGAGCAGCATGAACCAGCCGTTGTCCGGCCGCGCCTCGAAGTGGTCGCTCATGGTCGCGTAGTGGACCGCGAGAGAGCCGCCGAGCCCGAAGAGGCACAGGCCGCTGAGCGCGGGGATCATCACGCCGGTCAGCGCGGCGCGCGCCCCGGCGCGCAGATCGGCGCGGAAGCGCAGGGCGCAGGCCAGGGCGGTCAGGCCGTAGTAGAGGGAGACGACGAGGCCGATCGAGTTGACCGCGGCGAGGATCATTTCGTTCAGCTTGGGGATGCCGAGGGCGAGTACGGCGACGGCCGCGGCGATGGCCATGATGAGGACCGTACCCACGGCGGGCGTACCGAAGCGGGCGCTCACCTTCGTCCAGGCGCTGCCCAGGGTGCGGTCGCGCCCCATGGCGAGCGCGCCCCGCGCCGTGGGGATGACGGCGGCCTGGAGAGAGGCGAAGGCGGAGCACATCAGGGCGGCCGGCGGCAGGGACGCCCACGGCTCGGGGGCGAGGTGCGTGCCGAGGAAGGTGAGTGCCTGCGGTCCGTTGCGCACCAGCTCCCCGTTGCCCATCACGCGCTGGAAGGAGACGGCGGCGAAGACGAAGAGCGCCAGCATGACGGTGAGCGCGATGAGCCCGCCGCGCGCGGCGTCCCCGGCGCTCTTGGTCTCCTCGTTCACGGTGAACGCCGCGTCCCAGCCCCAGTAGAGGAAGACCGCGAGGATCAGACCCTGGACGAGTGAGGTCGTCGAGCCCAGCGCGAAGGGGTTGAGCCAGGAGAAGGAGAAGGGCTGGTCGCCGACGGCCAGGCCCCAGGCGCAGAAGGCGAGCAGCACGGCGTACTCGAAGATCAGCAGCCAGAGCTGGAGGCGGGTCGCGGAGCGGACGCCGGTGACCGCGGTGACGGTCACGGCCACCAGCGCGACGAGGCCGATGACGGTACTGGTCGCCGTGGAGCCGGGATCCAGCGCGATGCCGAACACCCTGTGCGCGCCCAGCTTGTTGAGGAACTGAAGGATCACCGAGCCGGTGACCG
This sequence comes from Streptomyces sp. NPDC053542, assembly GCF_044544685.1. Classification (NCBI taxonomy): domain Bacteria; kingdom Bacillati; phylum Actinomycetota; class Actinomycetes; order Kitasatosporales; family Streptomycetaceae; genus Streptomyces; species Streptomyces sp. NPDC053542. The sequence goes on along the minus strand of NZ_JBITXL010000016.1, from coordinate 32,438 downwards.
CGCCGGTGTACGCCATGAAGACGACGTTGCCGACCAGCACCACCCAGCCGGTGAGGAAGCCCGGCCACGGGCCGATGGAGCGGCCCACCCACGTATAGCCGTTGCCGCAGTTGGGCTCGGAGCGGTTGAGGCGGGCGTACGCGAGGGCGATGCCGAGGAGCGGCAGGAACGCCAGCACCAGCAGGGCGGGCGTCTGGCGGCCCGCGTACAGCGCGAGGGTGCCCATTCCGATGCCGATGCTGGTGGTCGCCGCGGTGCTGGAGGCGGCGATGGCCACGCCGTCCTTGACGCCGAGCGAACGGCGCATACGGGGGCCCGGCGGAGCGGGCGGCACTGCTGGGGGCACGGGACACGCTCCTGGGGCGGGGGAGGAGGGGGACGCGCCGTGGCGGTCCGGCGACGCGTGCGCCGATGAAACCGCCGCCCCCGGTTCTATGTCAATGGTGTTGACGTAAGGTGATGATTGACTGCTCCCGGGGCGGGCGGCCGGGCCGCGCCCCGGGCGCCACCCAACATCCCGGAACCGACGACCGAAGGACCGACCGTGGCACCACCCGACCGCGTCCCCGCGGAACGCAGGCGACGCCGCCCCACCAAGAGCGGCGTGGTCCTGTCGGCGGAGCTGATCCTCGACGCGGCGCTGGAACTCCTCGACGAGCACGGCGCCGAGGCCCTCACCATCCGCCGGCTCGGCACCGCGCTCGGCGCCGACCCCAGCGCGGTCTACCGCTACTACCGCGGCGCCGAGGACCTGCTGCTCGCGCTGGGCGACCGCCTCATCGGCGAGGCGCTCGACGGCTTCCGGGCCGAGGACCACGCCGACTGGACGGCGGCGCTGCGGGACTTCGGGCTGCGCGCCTACCGCGCGGCCCTGCGCCACCCGCGCGTCACCGTACTCAGCTCCTACCGCGTCACCCGCCGCCCCCACGAACAGCGCGCCGTGGAGACGGGCGTCGGCCTGCTGCGCCGGGCCGGCTTCGACGACGCCACCGCCGTGCGCCACTACCACGCCTTCGTCGACACCGTCCTCGGCCACGCGGCCCTGGACGCCGCGGTACTCCGCCTCCCCGCGGGCCAGCGGGCAGGCGACGAACGGGCGTGGAGCGAGGCGTACGCACACCTGCCCGCCGACGAATTCCCGCACCTGCACGCGGTCCGGGAGCACCTCCCGACGATGGCGGGCCCGGCCGTGGAGCACACTCTCGACCTGCTGCTGGCGGCGTTGCGCGCACAGGCCCCGGGGGCACGGGGCTGACGATGCGTCAGTGGTTAAGGGTGAGGGCGGTGCGCAGCGCGGCGTGCGCCGCCTCGTTCGCCTCGGCGGCCGCGGGCAGTTGGCCCGGCATCCCGAAGAACCCGTGGAAGACCCCGTCGTAGCGCCGGACGTCCACCGCGACCCCGGCCTCCCGCAGCCGGCGGCCGTACGCCTCGCCCTCGTCGCGCAGCGGGTCGTACTCCGCGGTCAGGATGTGGGCCGGCGGCAGCCCGGAGAGATCGGCCGCGGCGAGCGGCGAGGCGTAGGGGTGCACGGCGCGGTCACCATCGCCGTCACCGTCGCCGTGGCCGTCCGTGCCGAGGTACTGCTCCCAGTACCAGCGCAGATGATCGGCGGTGACGAAGTACCCCCGGGCGTTCTGCCGATACGAGGGCGTGTCCCGGGCGGGGTCCAGCATCGGGTAGATCAGCAGTTGGAAGACCGGCATCGGGCCGCGCCGGTCCCGGGCCATCAGGGGGAGTACCGCGGCGAGATTGCCGCCGGCGCTGTCGCCCGCCACCGCGATACGGGCCGGGTCGCCGCCCTCCTTGGCGGCGTGCGCGGCCGCCCAGCACAGGACCGCGTAGGCGTCCTCGGCGGCGGCGGGGAACCGGTGCTCGGGTGCCCGCCGGTAGTCGACGGAGACGACGAGCGCGCCCGTCGCGTTCGCCAGGTCCCGGCAGAGGGCGTCGTGCGAGTCCAGGTCACAGATCACGAAGCCGCCGCCGTGGCAGAACACCACCACGGGCAGCCCGCCGTCGGCGTCCTCCCGCGGCCAGTACAGCCGTACCGGCACCTCGGGCGCGCCGGCGGGCCCCGGCACCCGTCGGTCCTCGACCCGGGCCACCGGCACCGGAGTCACCGCGGGGGCCGGCTGCGCCGCGAGGATCCGGCGCGCCTCGGCCGCGTCGAGGACCTCCGTGCCCAGCCGCGGGAAGTGCGCCTCGGTCAGCTCGATGATGGTCTTCGCCACGGGATCCAGCGGCATGCGCGGTCTCACCTCGTCGTCACGTCTCTGTACGTCTCTGTACGTCTCGTATGTCTCTGTGCGTCTCTGTCGGCCTGCCGCTCAGCAGTATCGCCCCTCAATAGTCCTAAGAGAAATAGTTCTGGCCGTAGGAGAGGGAAATCGGTGGCGGCACGTGTGGTCAGCCGTTAACTTCCGCCTGAGCACGGTGAGATGAGAGACGTGACCGCGAGGGGGAGCCGGGTATGGAGATCGAGGGCCTGCGGACGGACCGTCTGGGCGTACTGCTCGACCAGTTCGACCAGGCCAGGGAGATGGCCCAGGTGCGGCTCGCGGGACTCGGCGACGAGGAGTTCCTCTGGGAGCCGGTGCCCGGCTGCTGGTCGGTCCGGCGCCGGGGTGAGGCGGTGACGCCCAGGGCCTTCGGGCCCGGCGAGTGGGTGCTGGACCGGGGCGCCCCGGACATCCCGGCGAGCGAGTACGCCGAGGTCGCCCGGCAGGCCGCCGGCGGCATGACCGTCGAGAAGATCGCCGAGGACTGGAGCGTGAGCGTCGAGCGGGTCGAGGAGGTCCTCGCCCACACCGGTACGCCGGAGCCCGACGTCACGCCGGTCACGACCATCGCGTGGCGGCTGGCGCACCTGCACTTCGAGTTCGTGGGCCGGTGGGAGTGGACCTTCGGCGAACGGCGCCGGGACCCGAAGCTGCTGGTCGACTTCACCCCCTCCGCCGGCCTGGCACTTCAGCGGTTCTGGGCGTCGGTCGACCGCTGGCGCGACAGCGTCGGCACCGTCACCGAGGAGCAGCTCGACACCGTCGGCTTCTCGCAGTACCCGCACGGATCCGACCCCGACGACCCGTTCGTCAGCGTGCTGGCGGGCGGCAACCTCGAACTGATCCACCACATGGCGGAGATCGCGCTGCTGCGTGACCTGTGGCGGGCACGCTTCAAGTAGGCCGGGGCCTCCCGCGTAGCCCGGGGCGGGCGCTTCAGTCGCGCTTCTCTTCCGCGGCGCGCACCTTCGCGGCCACTTCGTCCAGGTCCCGCAGCGCCGACTCGGCGAACTCCCGCTCCGCCGCGTAGTACTTCTCCGACCAGCGCAGGACCAGTTCGGTGTACGCCCAGGAGGGCTCCTTGGCCGAGCCCTCCGCCGTGGCACGGGCACGGCGGGTCATCTTCTCCGCGTACGCGCGGTGCTGTTCGAGGATGGCCCGCAGCTCGTCGGGCTCGGTCAGGTGGCCGAGCCACAGCCGCAGCATGACGCCGTGCTTGAGGACCGGCGGCTCGACCGGCGCCTCGCTGACCCACCGGGCCGCCGCCTCCTTGCCGCTCGGCGTGATGCTGTACATCCGCTTGCCGCGCACGCCGTCGTCCTGGACGACCGTCCGCGAGGTGACGTAACCGTGCTTCTCCAGCCGCTTGAGCTCGCCGTAGACCTGGCTGGCCGACGGGCTCCAGTAGAAGAAGTGCAGGCTCGAATCGGCCCATTTCTTCAGGTCGTACCCGGACAGCTCGGACCCGAAGGAGAGCAGCCCGAGCACCGCCCAGCTGGTGGGCGGCAGTTCGGCGGGGTCGAAGGGCGCGGTCGAGTCGGTCACGGGCGTGAGTATAGGACCGATGCCGCAGGTGAGCGGCGGTGCGTCAGCCGTCACTGGGCGCGCCCCGCAGGCTGCCGTCACTGGCCGCGCCTCGCAGACCGCCGTCACTGGCCGCGGCCCGCAGGCCGCCGTCGCGGGCCGCGCGGCGCAGCTCCGTCTTGAGGATCTTGCCGCTCGCGTTGCGCGGCAGTTCCGGTACGAGATGGAAGCGGCGCGGCACCTTGAAGTTGGCGAGCCGCTCCCGGGCCCAGGCGGTGAGCCCGTCCGGGGTGGGCGGCTCCTGCGCGGGGTCGGGGACGACGAAGGCCACGCCGACCTCGCCGAGCCGCTCGTCCGGCGCCCCGACGACGGCGATCTCGGCGATGCCGGGGTGCGCGCCGAGCGCGTGCTCCACCTCCGCCGGGTACGCGTTGAAGCCGCCGACCACGTACATGTCCTTGAGCCGGTCGGTGAGGGAGAGGTAGCCGCGCTCGTCCAGTACGCCGACGTCACCGGTGTGCAGCCAGCCGTCCGCGTCGATGGCGCGCGCCGTGGCTTCGGGGTCGTCGAGGTAGCCGGCCATGACGTGATAGCCGCGGGTGACCACTTCGCCGGGCTCGCCGGGCGGCAGCTCGCGGCCGTCCGGGCCGACGATCCGCAGCTCGGTGCCGGGGAGCGCGACGCCGACCGTACGGGCGACCGTCGCCGCGTCCGCGTCGGCGGGGCAGATGGAGACCACCCCGGTCGACTCGCTGAGCCCGTACGCCGTGAAGACGTCCGTCGCGCCGAGCTCCCGCCGGATCTCCTCGATCAGCTCGGTGGGGATCATGGCGGCCCCGGTACCGGCCAGCCGCAGCGCCGACAGGTCGTGCCGCTCGCGCCCGGGATCGCGGATCAGGCAGTGGAAGACGGTCGGCGGCCCGAGCAGCACGCTCACCCGCTCCTCGGCCATCCGGCGCAGCAGCAGACCGGTGTCGAAGACCGGCTCGGGCAGCATCGTCACCCCGCGCAGCAGACAGGCGAGCACCCCCGCCTTGTACCCCATGGTGTGGAAGAACGGATTGACCAGCAGATACCGGTCGCCGGCCCGCAGCGTGATCGCGCACGACCAGCTCTCGAAGACCCGGACGGTCTGCCCGTGCGTGACCATCACGCCCTTGGGACGGCCCGTGGTGCCGGAGGTGTAGAGAATGTCGGAGAGATCGTCGGGGCGCACGGCGGCGGTACGGGCGGCCCGCTCGGCATCGGGCACCGCGGCGCCGGCCGCCAGATAGGCGTCCCACGAGACGACTTCGTACGCGTCTGAACCCGCTGCTGCATCCGCCGCCAGGCCCGCCTCCGGACCCGCCGTCCCGTCGTCCCGCAGGACCACCATCCCGCGCAACAGCCCCAGATCCGCACCCGAGTCGCGCAGCATCGCCACATAATCCTTGCCGAGGAAACCGCGCTCGGTGAACAGCAGCCGGGCGCCGCTGCGCCGGACGATGTCGGCGGCCTCGGCGGCCGTGTAACGGGTGTTCACCGGTACCAGCACGGCGCCGACCGAGACCGCGCCGAGCGCCGCCGCGATCCACTGCCGGCTGTTCGGCGCCCAGACGGCCACCCGGTCGCCGGGCGCCACGCCGTGCGCGACGGCGGCCCGCGCCGCCGCGTGCACCTCGTCCCGCAGCCGCGCGAAACTCCACCGCACCTCGCCGTCGGCCAGCGCCTCCGCCTCCCCGTACGCGGCCGCGGCGGAGTCCGCCAACTGCGCGACGGTGACGGGCCCGTGCGCGTCCGCCTCGCCGCTCTCGCGGCTGTCCATGCTGATCACGATCACGCCCTCCTGCTCCGCTGCCGTGTCCGGCGGCCATCACACCGGCCCGCCGCCGCGGTGGCTACGCCGAAGTCCCGTCCAGTGGGAGAAGCGACGCAGCGACTCCCTAGACTGCGGTGGTGGCGGATGACGATACGAGCGGTGCGGAGGCCGGGGCTGCCGGTGGCGGCCGGGGTGCGGACCTGCCGGCGACCGGCTGGGCGGTGCTCGGGCTGCTCTCCTTCGGTACGGAGCTGTCCGGCTACGACCTGAAGAAGTGGGCGGACTGGTCGCTGGGCTTCTTCTACTGGAGCCCGTCGTTCAGCCAGATCTACGGTGAGCTCAAGCGGCTGGAGAAGGCCGGTTACGCGGCATCGCGGCTGGTCACACCGGAGAACGGCGGCCGGGGCAAACGCGTGTACCGCATCACCGAGGCGGGAACCGCCGCCGTCCGCACCTGGACGCGAGAGGCCCCGGTCGAGCCGCCGGTCCTCAAGCACGGCGTCATGCTGCGCCTGTGGCTCGGCCACCTGACGGACCCGGCCCGGATGCGCGACGTGCTCGCCACACACCAGGACTACGCCGAAGCCATGCGCCGCCGAGCGGCAGCGGACGCCGAGGGCGCCGCCACCGAGGACGCCTGGGCCTACACGGAACTCACCCTCAAGTGGGCGGAACGCTATTACGCGGCGGAACGCGACCGGGCCACCGAAATGATGGCGGAGCTGGCCGAGTTGGAGGACAGGCGGGAGCCCGGCCGGGCGGACGGGAGCTGAGCCGGTGATGTTCCCGGTCGGTGCGGGACATCGCGCAAGTCAGGAGAAGGAGACCGAAAGCGTCTCGGCCAGATCTGCGGCGTGGGATGTGTGCGTCTCCTCTTGCGGCACGGACTGGTTGCAGCAGTTCGTCGACGCGGCAGAGGCTGGGGTACGCACCTTGGTCATAAATGGAAGGTACGTTCCGGCGGCCGGAATCAACGGACGTCCCTGTACATGACAAGCCATCACTTCTAGCGTCCTCGTCGCGCTCATGAGGTTCGTGAGCGCAGGGGGAAAGAGGTGAACGACGTGGGCAAGAGACGTTCCATCCGCACCACCGGACTCCTGCTGACCGCGGCCTTCGCGCTGCTGGCGGGCGGTACACAGGCGGCGTCCGCCGGCACGGGCGAGACGAACGGCACAAGTACCGTCGGAGCGGCCAACGCCTCGCAGAGTGCGGCCTCCGACCACGGGCCGCGCGTGAAGGGGCAAGTGACCCGGCTCGTCTTCAAGACGCCGCGGACCCTCGATGAACTCCGGTCGGAACTCTCGGGGCTGACGGTACTTCAGTTGCGGTACACGGGAGACGTCGGCGGCGTCTCCCAGTCCGGTCCCGGCTCGTCTGTTACCGAGGCGGTCAAGGACCTACGGCGGGACACGGTCAAGCGCTGGGGTGCCGAACCTCTCGTGTACATGGCCGTCGTGGACGGAAAACTGCCGTCCACGACCGCACATACCCTGTCCGCCGCGGGGGCCACCGTGAAGCACTTCGCCTCCGACACCCGCAAGATCGACCAGCTGCCGAAGGGCACCCTGGCCGACGCCACGCGGGCGACCCGCGAGCGTACGGCGGAGCTGGCGCGGCAGGGCGTGCCCGTACCGGACCCGAAGCGCGGGTCCCGGGGCGCGGACCGTGCGGAGCGCGGACAGGGCGAGCCGGCCGCGGCGGCCGCCGGCAAGGAGTTCGCCTGGTCGCCGGTGTACGCGGCGATGCAGGCGTGGCACTATTCCGGCGGGCCGGAGGACCAGCCCAAGACCTTCAACCACCAGATGGAGTGGGGGAGCGCATCGGACATCGAGGCGTTCGGCCAGGACTTCGGGTACGAGCACAATGTGTCTCTCTACAATGAGGACGACATTGCGGGACGGCCCTGGACCCGGCCGGGCTGCGCCCCGTGGGACTCGGCTGTGGCCGATGAGTACCAGAATTTCTGGGCGGCCTGGGACATCTGGGCGTTCAAGTGGAATGCCGTCAGCTACGGCTGGAACATTCCCGGTGAGGCCGCTCCGTACTGGGACTGGGACGATGTCACGGACGAGTGCAGCAAGCTGGACTTCACCATGGGGATCGGCTACCCGATGGAGCTGAAGCCGAATGTCGAATACGGGGCGTGGATCTATGCGGAGGACGGTGACCAGGACTTCTCCGTCTTCGACATGGGTGGTCAGAAGCTGTCCAACGACTGCAACAACCTGGGCATGGACCCCGGATCCTCGTGCATGGGGCTGAACGACAACCGGCCGGGCACGGGAACGGAGCTGATCGTGAACAAGACGCGTGGCTGGACGGTGCCGGGCTGTATCGGCTGGTTCGACGGAACACCGTTCAGGTCGAAGAACGGAGAAGGCGGCTGCCCCGCCAATGACGCATGACTCATGACGACAGGTACGGCGACGCACTTCACGAACGCCGTCCAGCGGCCGCTGCTCCTCTCGGGGGGCGGCGGCTCGCCGCCGCGTTCGGTGCCTCGGCGCTCGCCCTGCTCTGTGCGGGGGTGCTATGGCTGGCGGCCGGCTTCGGCGGAGCCAACGAGTGCCGGGAGAGCGGCTACGGCATTGCGGACGCGGTGGAGATGACGGACAGCGGCTGCCGCATCATCGTGCGCGGCGAGGACGGGCGCCGGCTGCGCTCCGACCCGCTGCCCACGCGCGACGGCGCACTGATGACGGCGGCAGTGCTGGCCGCGGCCGCGGCGGCGCTCCCGCCGTACATCCTCGTGCTCCGCGGGCGCCGGCGCGGGTGACAGGCGTCGCTGCCTGGTTCGCTCTGAGCCTGTGCCTCGTCGCGGTTGCCAACCACCGGCCGGCGGAGGACTCGTGTGCTCAAGGGGAGCTCGTTCGCTGGAGACCAGGACCCGGTAGCTCCAGGCCCAGGTCCGTTGCGAGTCGCGAGCGGTGCCACGTCGGCGGGCCGAAGAGGTGGGCCGTGGCATGTGCGCGTTTGAAGTAGCGGTGGGCGTTGTGTTCCCAGGTGATGCCGATGCCGCCGTGGAGCTGGATCATCTCGGCCGCCACCGCTGAGAACGCCTCCGAGCAGACCGATTTGGCGACGGCCGCGGACCGGGTCGCCTCGGGCGTGCCGCCCGCCGCGAACGCCGCGCCCAGCGCTGCCGACCGGGCCGACTCCACCAGTACGTACGCGTCCGCCAGCCGGTGTTTGACCGCCTGGAAGGAGCCGATGGGGCGGCCGAACTGGACGCGGTCCTTGGCGTAGGCGACGGTGAGTTCGAGGCAGCGCTCGGCCGCGCCGACCTGTTCGGCGGCCAGTGCCGTGCAGGCCACGTCCAGTACCCGGCCCAGGATGCGGCCGCCGTCGCCGTCCGTGCCGAGCAACCGCCCCTCGGCACGGTCGAGCACCACGCGCGCCAAGGACCGGGTCTCGTCCATCGTCACCGACGCCTCGCGGCGCACCCCCGCGCCGTCCGTCGCCACCTGGAAGAGCGACACGCCCGCTCCGGTACGGGCCGCCACCAGCATTACCCCGGCCGTCGCCCCGTCCAGTACGTACTCCTTGGTGCCGGTGAGCTGCCACGTGCCGGCCGGTCCCGGTGCGGCGGCCGTCCGGATCGCCGACGGGTCCCAGGAGCCCCCTTCGGCCCAGACCAGTGTGCCGACGGCCCGGCCCTCGGCCAGCCGCGGCAGCAGCGCCTTGCACGCTGCCGTGTCGCCCGATGCCAGCAGCGCCTGCACCGCGAGCACGGCGGAGCCGAGGAACGGTACGGGGCTCAGCGCGCGCCCCAACTCCTCCATGACGACGTGTACTTCACGGGGCCCGCAGCCCGCGCCGCCGTACTCCTCGGGGACCGCCAGCCCCGCGACGCCGATCTGCTCCGTCAGCGGGCGCCAGGCCGCCGCGCCCTCGTGGCGTGTGAGTACCGCCCGTACGGCGGACCGCAGCTCCTCCTGCTCCGCCGTGGGCGTCAGCTCCCTCATGCCCCCGCCCCTTCCAGTACGCGGGCGCGGCACTCCGCCGGAGTGCCCCACGCCGACCGCAGTGCGCGGGCCTTGCGTATCCAGAGGGAGAGGTCCAGCTCGTCGGTGTAGCCGAGGGCGCCGTGCAGCTGGAGGGCGGTGCGGGCGGCGGTGTACGCGGCCTCGCAGGCGGATACCTTCGCCGCCGGCACGTCCGCCGGCACGTCCGCCGGCACGTCCGCCGCCAGGCCCAGCGCCGCCGCGTACAGCAGCGGCTCGGCGAATTCCAGGCCGATGAGGGTGTCGGCCAAGCGGTGTTTCACCGCCTGGAACGACCCGATGGCCACCCCGAACTGGGTGCGCTGCCGGACGTGCTCCACGGTGTGTGCCAGCAGCGCGCGGCCCAGCCCGAGCGCCTGCGCCGCCGTGGCCAGCGCCGCGACGTCGGCGGCGTGCGCGGCGGCCGCTGTCACCCGCGGCCCGCGCGCCAGTACCGTCCCGCCGAGCGGCCGGGCCAGGCGGCGCGCCGGGTCGGCCGAGGGCTGCACGGGACCTGTGGATTCGGCGATGCGTACGGTGTCACCGTCGACGACGAGGACTGTGTCGGCGGTCGCCGCGTCGAGTGCGTACGGGCTCCCGCCGCCGGTGATCATGCAGAAGGACGCAACCGTCCTGCCCGAGGCGATGCCGGGCAGCCAGTCACCGGCGGCCGTACCGCTCCCCTCGCCCAACCGGTCCAGGAAGGCCGCGGCCGCCACCGTCTCCACCACCGGACCGGGGACCGCGTGACGGCCCAACTCCACGAAGGCGGCGGCCAGTTCGACCGGTAGCGGGCCCACTCCCTCGTATGCCTCCGGTACCGCGAGGGCGAAGACGCCCAGGTCGGCGAGGCGGGTCCACAGTCGGCGGCCGGGGCCGGTGTCGCCGGCCGCCCAGGCCCGGCTCACCGCGGGCGTGTCGGCGGCCGTGAGCAGGGCGTCCAGGGAGCGGGCGAACTCGCGTTGTGCGTCGTCGGGGAGGAACCGCATCACCGGCGTCCTTTCGGCAGACCGAGCAGCCGCTCGGCGATGATGTCGCGTTGGATTTCGTTGGTACCGGCGTAGACCGGGCCGGCGAGGGAGAAGGTGTACCCCTCGGCCCAGCTGCCGTGCGCGGGCGCGTCCCCGGCCGTGTCCGCCAGCTCGCCTTCCGGACCCAGCAGGTCGAGCGCTGTCTCGTGCAGCGCGATGTCGTATGCGGACCAGAAGACTTTGTTGAGGCTGGACTCGGCGCCCAGGGCTCCTCCGGCTGCGATGCGGGACGCGTTGCCGTAGGTGAAGAGCTGGTACGCGCGGGCGCCGATGACCGCGTCGGCCACCCGGTCGCGCAGCGCGGTGTCGGCCGGGTCGGCGCGCTCGCGCCACAGCGCGACGAGCCGGTCGGCCGCGGCGAGGAAGCGGCCGGGGCTGCGCAGTGTCAGTCCGCGCTCGTTGCCCGCCGTGCTCATGGCCACCCGCCAGCCCTGCCCCGGCTCCCCGATCACGTCCGCGTCCGGCACGAACACCTCGTCGAGGAAGATCTCGGCGAAGGCGGGCTTGCCGTCGAGCCGTCCGATGGGCCGTACGGTCACCCCGGGCGCGTCCAGGGGGAACATCAGATACGTCAGCCCCCGGTGCGGTTTGCCCTCGGCAGCGCCGGCCGGGTCGCTGCGGAAGAGCCCGAAGGCCCGGTCGGCGAAGGCGGCCCGGGAGGACCAGGTCTTCTGCCCGCTGAGCAGCCATCCCCCATCGGTCCGCACCGCCGTCGACCGCAGCGACGCCAGGTCCGAGCCCGCTTCCGGCTCGGACCACGCCTGGGCCCAGATCGTCCGGCCGCTCGCCATGTCCGGCAGTACGCGGGCCAGTTGGTCCGGTGTGCCGTGCTCGAACAGGGTCGGGGCGAGCAGGTTGATGCCGTTCTGGCTGACCCGGCCGGGCGCGCCCGCCGCGTAGTACTCCTCCTCGAAGAGCAGCCACTGGAGGAGCGAGGCGCCCCGGCCGCCGTACTCCTCGGGCCAGGAGACCACCGACCAGCGCCCGGCGGCCAGTTCGCGTTCCCACTCCCGGTGGGCCGCGAACCCTTCCGCGGTTTCCAGGGAGGGCAGCGGGGTGCGGGGCACGTGCGCGGTGAGCCAGGCGCGGGCCTCGGCCCGGAACGCCTCGTCGGCGGGGGAGAGGTCCAGGTCCATCAGGAGGACGCCTCCTTCATGCCCTTGATGTTCATGCCGCCGAGCGAGTCGGCGGCGGTCTCGGCGTTGTGCGCGTGGGCGAGGTGGTGCAGGCCGAAGACGGAGTCCAGGCCGGTGTGCAGGCCCTGGAGGTCCTCGGCCTGGTTCACGGCACGCTTGGTGAGGGCGAGGCCCATGCGCGGCATTTCGGCGACGCGTTCCGCCAACTCCCGCGTACGGGAGGCGAGGTCCTCACGCGGTACGACGCGGTTGATCATGCCGATCTCGTACGCGCGCTGTGCCGTCATCCGGTCGCCGGTGTACAGGAACTCCTTGGCGATCCGCGGTGGCATGACCCAGGGGTGGGCGAAGTACTCGACGCCGGGGATGCCCATGCGGACGACGGGGTCGGCGAAGAAGGCGTCCTCGGAGGCCACGATCAGGTCGCAGATCCAGGCGAGCATCAGGCCGCCCGCCACGCACGCGCCCTGCACGCTCGCGATCACCGGCTTGGGCAGCTCGCGCCACCGGCGGCACATTCCGAGGTACACCTCGGACTCGCGGGCGAAGCGGCTCTCCGCGCCCGCCTTGTCGCTGTGGTCCCACCACAGGCCGGCCTTGCGGTCGAAGGGGAGGTGGGCGTCGCGGTCCGGGGTGCCGATGTCGTGGCCCGCGGAGAAGTGCTTGCCGGCGCCCGCGAGGACCACGACCTTGACCTCGTCGTCGTCGGCCGCGCGGTAGAAGGCGCGGTCCAGGGCGTAAGTCAGCGCCGAATTCTGGGCGTTGCGGTAGTCGGGCCGGTTCATGGTGACGGTCGCGACCGGTCCCTGCCGCTCATAACGTACGGGCTCGTCGTCGGGCACCGTGGGCATCTGCGACTCCTCCTCCGGGAAACCAAGCTTCCCTAACAAGTGTTTGGTAGGTTAACGTACGGCCATGAGCAGCGTCGAGGAGTTCCGCACCGAGGCCCGCGCCTGGCTGCGGGCCCACCTCACCGGAGAGTTCGCGGGTCTGCGCGGCCGCGGCGGGCCCGGCAGGGAGCACGAGGCGTTCGCCGAACGCCTCGCCTGGGAACGGCACATGGCGGCCGAGGGATGGACCTGCATCGGCTGGCCCGAGGAGTACGGAGGCCGCGGCGCGACCCTCGCCCAGCAGGTCGCCTTCCACGAGGAGTACGCGCTCGCCGAGGCGCCCGCCCGCGTCGGCCACATCGGCGAGCAGCTGCTCGGCCCCACCCTCATCGCCTTCGGCACGCCCGCGCAGCGGGACCGCTTCCTCCCGAGGATCGTCTCGGTCGAGGAGCTGTGGTGCCAGGGATACAGCGAGCCGGACGCGGGCTCGGACCTGGCGAACGTACGGACCAGGGCGGAGCTGAACGAAGACCGCTGGACGGTCACCGGGCAGAAGATCTGGACCTCGCTCGCGCACGAGTCCGACTGGTGCTTCGTCGTCGCCCGTACGGAGCCGGGTTCCGTCCGGCACGCCGGGCTGTCGTACCTGCTGGTCCCGCTCGATCAGCCCGGCGTGGAGATCCGCCCGATCACCCAGCTGACCGGCACCTCCGAATTCAACGAGGTGTTCTTCGACGGCGCCCGCACCGCCGCCGGGAACATCGTCGGCGAGCCCGGCGACGGCTGGCGGATCGCCATGGCCACGCTCGGGTTCGAGCGCGGGGTGTCCACCCTCGGCCAGCAGGTCGGCTTCCGCCGCGAACTGGAGGCCGTCATCGAGCTGGCCAAGCGCAACGGGGCCGCCGATGACCCGCTGATCCGCGACCGGATCGCCCGCGCCTGGACCGGCCTCGAGACCATCCGCTGCAACGCGCTGCGGATGCTCGACGGCGTCGCGGCGGGGGCCCCGGGCCCCGAGGCGTCCATTGGGAAGATCTTCTGGGCCACCTGGCACCGCGAGCTGGGCGAACTCGCCATGGACGTCTGCGGCGCCGACGGCATGCTGGCCGCCGGCGAGCCGTACGACCTCACCGACTGGCAGCGGCTGTTCCTCTTCTCCCGCTCCGACACGATCTACGCCGGCTCCAACGAGATCCAGCGGAACGTCATCGCCGAGCGCGTGCTCGGCCTGCCGAAGGAGGCACGCGCGTGACCCCGCCGCCCCCGTACGTCCCCGGGCACTCCCTGCTCGCCGGCCGCACCGCCGTCGTCACCGCCGCCGCCGGCGCGGGCATCGGCGGCGCCACCGCGCGCCGGCTCCTGGAGGAAGGCGCGCGCGTCGTCCTCTCCGACGCGCACGCCCGCCGCCTCAAGGAGTCCGCGGCAGCGCTCGCCGCGGAGTTCGGCGCGGACAACGTCGCGGCGCTGCCCTGCGATGTCACCGACGAAGCGCAGGTCACCGCCCTCCTCGACCTGGCCGAGGAGCGCCACGGCCGGCTCGACATCGTCGTGAACAACGCCGGGCTCGGCGGCACCGCCGACCTGGTCGACATGACCGACGCGCAGTGGGACCGGGTCCTCGACGTCACGCTCAACGGCACCTTCCGCTGCACCCGCGCGGCGCTGCGCCGGATGAAGGCCGCGGGCGAGGGCGGTGTCATCGTCAACAACGCCTCCGTCGTCGGCTGGCGCGCCCAGCGCGGCCAGGCGCACTACGCCGCCGCCAAGGCCGGTGTGATGGCGCTGACCCGCTGCGCGGCGGTCGAGGCGGCCGAGTACGGCGTGCGTGTCAACGCCGTGGCGCCGAGCCTGGCCATGCACCCGCACCTGGCGAAGGTCACCACACCGGAACTGCTGGCGGAGCTGACCGAGCGGGAGGCGTTCGGACGGTACGCCGAGCCCTGGGAGGTCGCCAACGTCATCGTCTTCCTGGCCAGCGCGTACTCGTCGTACATGACGGGCGAGGTCGTACCGGTCAGCAGCCAGCGTGCGTGAGCGGCCGGGCGACAATGGGACCGTGCCAACCGCCAAGAAGAAACCCAACGTGAGCCCGTCCCCCGAGCGCCGCCGCGAGCTGCTCGACACCGCGGCGGAGGTGTTCGCCGCGCAGGGCTACAACGCCACCACCGTACGCAAGATCGCGGACGCCGCGGGCATGCTGGCCGGCAGCCTCTACTACCACTTCGACTCCAAGGAGTCGATGCTGGACGAAATCCTCGCCACCTTCCTGGACGAGCTGTGGACCGGCTACGACACCGTGCTGGCCGCCGGCCTCGGCCCCCGGGAGACCATCGAGGCCCTGGTCACGGAGTCCTTCCGGGAGATCGACCGGCACCGCGCCGCCGTCGCCATCTACCAGAAGGAGGCCCGGACCCTCGCCACCCAGCCGCGCTTCGGCTACCTGGCCGACTCGCAGACGAAGTTCGAGAAGGCGTGGCTGGGCACGCTGGAGCGCGGGGTGGCCGACGGCGTGTTCCGCGCCGACCTGGACATCCGGCTCACCTACCGCTTCATCCGCGACACCGTCTGGGTCGCGGTGAGCTGGTACCGCCCGGGCGGACAGCACAGCCCGGAGGAGATCGCCCGCCAGTACCTCTCGATGGTCCTGGACGGCGTCGCCGTACGCACCTGACCGACACCCGCCCCTGTGAACCGACCGAGGAGCAGCCGTCATGGCCGAGGCATACATCGTCGACGCGATACGCACCCCCGTGGGACGCCGGAACGGCGGGCTCGCGCCCGTCCACCCGGCCGACCTCGGGGCCCATGTGCTGAAGGCCCTGATGCGGCGCACCGGCGTCGACCCGGCCGCCGTCGAGGACGTGGTGATGGGCTGCCTGGACACCGTCGGGCCGCAGGCCGGTGACATCGCCCGGACGAGTTGGCTGGCGGCCGGCCTGCCCGAGGAGGTCCCCGGCGTCACCGTCGACCGGCAGTGCGGCTCCTCGCAGCAGGCCGTCCACTTCGCCGCGCAGGGCGTGCTCTCCGGTACCCAGGACCTGGTGGTGGCGGCCGGTACGCAGAACATGTCGATGATCCCGATCGCCTTCGCCAGCCGCCGGGCCGCCGAACCGCTCGGGCTCACCGAAGGCCCGTACGCGGGCAGCGAGGGCTGGCGGGCCCGCTACGGCGACGCGCCCGTCAACCAGTTCCACGGCGCCGAGCTGATCGCCGAGAAGTGGGGCATCACCCGCGAGGCGATGGAGGAGTTCGCGCTCCGCTCCCACCAGCGGGCCCTGCGCGCCGCCGACGAGGGCCGCTTCGACCGCGAGCTCGTACCGTACGGGGACGTCACCGCCGACGAGGGACCGCGCCGGGACACCTCTCTCGAGAAAATGGCGGCGCTGAAGCCGGTGGTCGAGGGCGGCCGGCTGACCGCCGCGGTCTCCTCCCAGGTCTCCGACGGCGCCTCGGCGATGCTGCTCGCCTCCGAACGCGCGGTACGGGAACACGGCCTCACGCCGCGCGCCCGTATCCACCACCTCTCCGTACGCGGCGAGGACCCCATCCGCATGCTGTCGGCGCCGATCCCCGCCACCGCGCACGCGCTGAAGAAGACCGGCCTGACCATCGACGACATCGACCTGGTAGAGATCAACGAGGCGTTCGCGCCGGTCGTCCTGGCCTGGCTGAAGGAGACCGGCGCGGACCCGGAAAAGGTCAACGTCAACGGCGGCGCCATCGCCCTCGGCCACCCCCTCGGCGCCACCGGCACCAAACTCATGACCACGCTCCTCCACGAGCTGGAGCGCACCGGCGGCCGCTACGGCCTCCAGACCATGTGCGAGGGCGGCGGCCAGGCCAATGTGACGATCATCGAACGGCTGTGAGGCGGGGCATGTCGGCGGTGCAGCAGCTCGCCGCCGGCGACCACGCCTTCGTCAGCCATGGCTGCGATGACGCCGCCAGGGACATCGTCACCACCTTCGCCTGGATGGGCCTCGTACAGCGGGAGAAGGCGGTGGTCTTCGGCCCTCCGCAGCTGGAGGAGGACGGAGTGCGGGCCCGCATCGACGCCCCAGGCGCCCTGCCGGCCGACGCCCGCAGGCGCGGGCAGCTGACGGTCAGCAGCATGCGGGCTCTTGCCTTGGCTGAGCGTCCGCCGATCGCCGCCGGCGCCCAGGGGGCCACCGTGGCCTTGTCGGGCGGGGCTTCGCCGGGCCGGTGGTTCTACGTCGCCGTGAGGACGGTGACCAGCTCATCCAGGGTGTCGGACCGCCAGTTGAAGGTGTCGGTCTTCTGCGGGGGATCGCCGACCGGTCGGTGTACGTAAGCGGTGCGCATGCCCATCGCCTGGGCTCCGCGGAGGTCCCATGCGTGGGCGGCCACCATCAACACGCGCTCTGGTGGACAGCCGGCCGCGTCGGTGGCGAGCTGATAGACCTCCGGCGCCGGCTTGTAGGCACGGGCGTCCTCCGCGGACAAGGCTTGATGCCAGCGCAGCCCGGCGTAGGCGTTGAGACGGAGCAGCGCCGCGCGACTGGCATTGGACAGCCCCAGGACAGGAAACCGCCGCGCGAGCCGCGCGAGCCCGGCGAGGGAGTCGCCCCAGGGCTTCAGGCGCTGACCCGCGGTAGCCAGTCGCTCGATGGCGGCCGGGTCGGTGAGTCCGGCGCGGCCGGCAACGCGTTGAGCTGCCTTGCGGTCGATGACCTCGGTGCTGGCGTAGGCGTGGCTGCCGTCCGCGATGCGCTGCTGCTCGTGGTGGACGTGCTCTTGCCACATGGTGAGCAACATCTCGACAGATGCCTCATCGGAGGCGGGCAGCGCGTGGCGGATGGCCGCACGAAGTCCTCCTGGCTCGTCGACCATCGTTCCGAGGATGTCGAAGACGACGACTTCGATGTCGCTTGCCTTGGCCATCTGGCCTCCTGTTGCGGTGATCGGGTGCGACGTGGCCCGGGATCCCGCCGCACCGGCGGTGGTGATGCACCCCGTGCGGGCACACGGCGGGTTCGCAGGGCGTCCCACCGTGCGGGAAGCATCTTTACGGCGTCGGTGAACTGCCCGGGAGCGGAACGGGCTGGCCTTGGCGCGTCACTGCGGATGGGTCTTCGACGTGTCGCGGCCGCTGCACGTGCCGCGGCGCGGCCCGCGTTGGGATGTCTGCTCGTTGTGCCGCTCACCCGGCTGCTGCCGGCCGGTCGGTGGAGCGCCTGCGCTTCTGCCGCGTCTGCGGGTGTGGCAGCGTGGTGCGGCCGCCCTCTTCATCGTTCCCGATCGGACTCGTACGAGCATCGGCTTCTCTCGTCCCGCCGGCGGCGGAGACAACGTCTTCAGCACGGTCTCCGGCGTCGCACGGCACCGCTTGTACCGCTTGAGCAGACACCCGTCCCAGTACCGTCGGATCGGGCCCACGACCCCGACGGGCCTGCTCAACGACCCGGCCATTGCTATCTGTACACCCACGGATCTCCTGAGATGAACCGCCACCAGCACGGCACAGTATGGCCCGGCCGAACAGACCAATACCCTCATTGCGCCACCAACGGCATGTCCTGCTGCCAAAACGGCAGCTCCCACCTCGCGCCGGAACAGCGGCCCCAAGCCTCACCGGCTCCCCTTCACGTTGCAGGAGCAGATGGATACTCTGGGGAGAAGGGGCGAACAACGCCCGGGCTACGTCCTCACGGGGCATCAGCCGGTGCCGTACGAGGGCGCCTCGCAGCCCCCATCGCCGCGCCGACCGCGGGCCCGCGCCAAGAGCCGACGGCACCGGGGAAGCCGGGGCACCGCATGCTCCCGAACGGTGCCTGCGGAATAACCGGTTCACTAAACAAAGTGCCGTGTGTGGCAAATGGACCGGTATGGCGGCGGACGTAACCATACCGATGGGTGTACCTTCGGGGTGTGACTATTAACAGTGCGACTGCCGGACGAAGCAGCAAGCGGCGCGGCATACAGCATCTGACGCCGGCCAGCGTGAAGATCCTTGAGACCGCCTCCCGGCTCTTCTATGAGCAAGGCATCCGCGCGGTCGGCGTGGAGTTGATCGCAGAGGAGGCGGGCGTCACCAAGAAGACGCTTTACGACCGTTTCGGGTCCAAAGAAGGTCTTATCGTCGCCTACCTGCGCGCTCGTGACGGCCTCTGGCGTTCCACTCTGGTGAAGCATGTCAACGGTTTCGACGGCCCGCCCGACCAGAAGCTGCTGGCCACGTTCGGCGCCTTGCGGGAATGGATACGCGAACGGAACCCCCGAGGCTGTGCCTTCGTCAACGCCTCTGTGGAGCTCCCTGATGATCACCCCGGGCGGGAGGTCGCCCGCGAGCAGAAGGCGTGGCTCCTTGCCTTCATGAAAGACCTTGCGACGGAGGCCCGCATCGCAGACCCTGAAGTGCTGGCCGATCAGCTGCTGATCCTTCATGAAGGGACCTGTATCGCGGATCTGATGCAGTCAATGGATCAGGCCGTCGATCGCGCCGAGCAGGTGGCCGCGGTCCTCATCGAGAGGTCGCTCACCGAGTGACATCGGGTGGCGCTCCTGGGCATGACGTCTTCAGGAGGGCCGAAGCCGCGGCATACGCGCTCGCTTCTGCCGAGGGCTGCGCCTCGCCTGAGGACAGCACGCTCCACCCCAGTTCGCCCGCCCCTCGCCGCAGCCGCCTCGTCGCACTGCGCCGACCTCGCGTATCCGGCCCTGCCGGTTGGGCCGGCCGGAGGACGCCGCCCCGGTGCGGCGCCCGCCCTCACCCGGGCCGGGGCGCGCCTGCCTCCGGCCCGTGAAACCCAACTCCCCCTGCACCGAGGTGCTCCACGCTTCGGCAGAAGCAACAGCACAGAAGGGTTCAACGGAGATAGAAAGCGGCCGCACGGCTCATCGCCTCGGTGCGCTCAGGCGCGGCATCCAGCTGTCTCGCCAGCCTTGCTGCATATGCCCGCAGCAGGTCATTCACCTGATAGTGGCGCTCACCATGATGCCGGATCAGGTGTGCGCTGGCGAGGGTGCGCAGCATTCGCGAGGCGTCCTCCTCGTCGACGCCTGCGGTGGCTGCAGCAGCGGCGGCGTTGATGGCATAGCGGGGGAGCAGCCCCAACAGCCGAAACATGCGGGCAGTTTGCTTGTCGAGCGCCTGGTAGGAAGCGTCGAGCGCTTGACGGAGCACGACGTCACCCGCGGCAAGGTCCAGCCGGGCGTGCTCAGGTTTCAGATCGGTGGCAAGAGTGCCGGCACTGTGGTGGCGGTGGCTCACGATGTGCTCGGCAGCCAGGGCCAGGGCCAGCGGAAGATCTCCGCAGCGGTCGGCCAGCACCTCCACGGCCGCGGGGTCGGTGTCGGCGCGCGCGTCACCGATGATCGAACGGATCAGCAGGGCCGCCTCCGGCCGGGTCAACTCCGGGAGAGTCAGCGTGACGGCGCCTACCAGGGATATCAATCCGGGCAATCGCGAGCGGCTGGTCACCAGGACGGCACACCCTGAAGAGCCGGGCATCAGAGGGAGGATCTGCTGGACGTCCGCGGCGTTGTCCAGTACCAGCAGTATCTCGCGGCCGTGCAGGACCGACCGGAAAGTGGCGGCTCTTTGCTCCAAAGTCGCGGGGATGTGCTCGGCGGGGACGCCCAAAGCGCGGAGCAGGTCCTCCAGAACATCGAACGGTGCGGCTGCGGATCTCCGTCCGGGCCCCCGCAGATTGACAAACAGTTGTCCGTCAGCGAAGTGCCCGTCGTTTATGGCCCGGTGTGCCGATTGAACGGCCAGCGCGGTCTTCCCCACGCCCGGTGGCCCATTGATGACCCCGACAGGTACCGCAAGGGACTGCTCATCGCCTTGCAGCACCTTGTCCAGTTGGCGCGAGTAGCACCGACGGCCGATGAAGTGGTGAATTGCAGCGGGAAGTTGAGCGGGCCGGACCCATCCTTGCTGTTGGCGAGCGGCCGCTTCCAGTGCTGTGGCGATGGTGGTGAAGGTATCGCCGACGTTCAGTGCTCGGTCGCATGCCTCGGCGAAGCTCACCGAGGGCGGACGCTTGCCCGTTTCGACCTTGCTGACATGGCCTCGGTCGAAGTGCACGCGAGAGGCCAGCTGTGCGAGTGACAGCCCCAGCTGCTGACGGCGAGCCCGAAGCAACTGCCCGAACGTCGCTGGAGGGCCGGCAGCCGACCCGCGGCCGGTGGCCTCGCGCGGAGGCTGAGGTGCTTTCGAATCCTGCGCTGGTTCCCGTATCACTGCCATTCCCCCTCGGACCCTGAAGTTCTCTTCCCATAGCCGGCGTTGGCGCGGAGCCGGCTCAGACGGTTGCGCGCAGGCGATCGGCTCTCCAACTGCCACACTCTGTCGCCGGTGCCTGCTCTCGGCCTCGGTGATGTGAAGTCGCGGCCTGCAAGCGGGCCTTGGTGCGGGCAGCGGCGGTGCCGGTGGAGTGCTGGGCCACGAGCACGCTGTGGAAGGCCCATGACGACGTTGTCATCGCGCGGACGGAAAATGCCGGTGGCCGGGCACGCCCAGACGTCGGGCAGGTGCGGTCCAAGCGTCAGTAGCAAAAGCTTGCCCTCCTCGACGCGGTCCTCTCGCCGCACCCCGTCGGGGTGAAGGCGCCCGTGCTGGAGTGCCGACGCGCCAAGCCCGGGCTGCGGCGCGTGGTCGGGGCCGTTCAGTCCATGCCGGCGCCGGATGTCCGCCCGGAGCCGGCGTCGGCCGTCAGTCGCGCACCGGCACGCACGGCGTCTTGCCGGCCTTCGCGGACCGGGAGGAGTGAGTCACCGGGAGCCCTCGCGCCGGAGCACTGGTCACCGATGTCGGGTGCCAGGGCTGCGGGGCGCACTCGGTTCGGTGCGCCGCAGGGCTGCGTATCGCCTGAGGACGCCACGCTCCCTCTCCGGCTCGCCGATCCGCTCCACCCTCTCCTCACCTCACGCCGCAGCAGCTGCGGTTCAGCGCGTTCAGCCTCGCCTGTCCGGCCGCAGTGGTTCGGTCGGCAGGCGGACGCCGCCCCATTGCGGTGCCACCGCGAGAACCAGTTGTGCAGCATGTCCGTTCAATGCCTACACATCGGTGGTCTCCGCCTTTCGTGGGTACAGCGCGCCAGGCAGTTCCTTGGGCGAAAACCGCCGGTACCTTCGATGTCCGAGCGACGCCATCGCCTCATGTCGTCGCCAGCAAATCGTCCAGGGTGGGGAAGCGGGCAGCGATGCTGTCCGGAAGGTGCCTGCTGACCCAGCCGTCCTCTTTCTGGAAGAAGCGGATCACGGTGAACTCCGGGCACTCTCCCATGTCGAACCAGTGCGCTGTCCGGCTGGGTACGCACAGCAGGTCCCCTGCGGTGCACACCATCGCATGCACCTGACCTGCGACATGGAGATAGAAGCAGGCTGCCCCGGCGACGAAGAAGCGCACCACGTCGTCGTCGTGGACGTGCCGTTCCAAGAATGTCTCGCGGGCCGCCCGCGCCCGCTGGGGCCAGCCCGGGTCGGCCGGCGTGGGCGTCATGCGCACGATGTCGACGAGCCGGTAGCCGCCTTCGGCGCTGAGGCGGTCGATGTGGCTTCGATATGCCTTCAGGATGGTGAAGTCATCGGTGCCGGCCGGGAGCCGGCGGGCGGCGTGCCACCGTTCGAAACGCACGCCGATTCTGAGCAGTTCCTTGCGGATGACGTCCAGGTCGTCGGTGCGCAGCCGTACCGTCTCCGGCGCCTGCTCCGACATGATCTGCAACAGTGTCACCTGAGGTGTTCCTTCGCCACGCCGGCCCCGAAGGCACTGGTCAGCAGGGTCAAGCGGCAGAGCTCCTCGATGCTCTCCAGCCGATTCCGCGCCTCGTCCAGGTCCGGGCCCCAGGTGGTGACGCCGTGCCGGTCGATGAGCAGGGCGGGCGGAGCCCCGGCTGCCGATGCGTCGAGATAGGCGCTCACGTCGTTGGCGATGCGGGATCCATCGGGCCAGTTCGTGAAGATCGGAACCACGACCAGGTGGGGATCGGTCACGCCAAGGCCCTTCGCCAACTCCATTCCTTCGAAGACCGCTTGGCCGAGAAAACCGGTAGTGCCGGTCACGGTGGCCAGGACCGTGGCGTACGGCGCGTGGGCGTGGACGATCGCCCCGCAGCCAGGCACCTGCTGGTAGATCGCGAGATGCATCGACGTTTCGGCCGCGGGCCACTCGGTCTCGCCGAGCAACGGCAATCCCTGGAAGGGGTCGACAAGTACCGTGTCCTGGCGGGAGATTGTCCGTTTGCTCTGATCCCTGGTCGTGATCATGATCGCCTCGCCGGCGCGTATCGAGACGCTGCCGGACGTCCCCGGCATCCAGCCCCGCCGGTGCAAGGAGCGGCAGACGGCCGAGAGGCGTGGCCGTTGCAGCTCGGCGTCCTCGTGGAGGTACAGGGGATTCATCGGTTGGCCTCCACTGCACCGGCCTGCGGGACTGCCGTGGCGTCTCCCCGCGCGTCGAGGGGGGCCTGGGCCCGTCGGACGGCCTCGTTGAGTTCGGCGGTCTTCGGCAGGCAGCGCGACGCTGCCGACGCCCCCGGCGATGGTGAGGGCCGGCGCACTGGGCGCGGCCGGCGATGTGAGGGCGTCGTGGGGGACGTCAGCGGAGTCAGCCTAGAATTCCGCCGGATTTTGCCGTGCCATGGACAGATGTTTCTGGACAAGGTGATCCCTGCATGAGTGGGGGGAGGGAAGCGGGAGTTGATCTGCTCTCGCCCTGTATTCCGGAACGTATCGGAATGCAGTTCGTACTGAACTGGGAACAGGTGATGGTGGGGCTTGGTGCCCGCAGGCGGGTATCTCGGCTGCTTCGGGCGCAGTCCATTCGGGATAGCGGCGATAATGCCTTCGTCACCCACCAGATATCAGCAGGCATGGCCGTCTTGCCGGGTGAACAGAGGCAGCGGGGGAGAGTGCGTATCCGAGCGTGGCGCAGCGGTTATCGGTGTCAGGTGGGGCAGTGGACGCCACTGCGTCGAATGGGGATCGCTACGGCCCTCGACACAATCATCGCCGTCCACTCCTCGATCTCAGCTCAGCTGTACGGTCACCCATGCCGCCCCGCAACCGTCACAGATCGCACCCCGGACTCGCTGAACGGGCCGCTGTCGGCGCAGGGCTCCCGCTGCCGCCCGTCTGCATCGGGTGCGCGGTGCCTTACCGGGTGAGGGTCTGAGGGGCCGGTGAGCGCCGTGCCGCCGAATGACACCGTCACCCGTGCTGCGGTCGCCGACGCCGTATGCGAACTTCTGGAGATTTATCGCCGGGGTACGGACGTCTCCGGGGGCAAACCCGCTCTCCCAGCTCGGCGGTGCCGAAATCTCCCTCTCGTAGTGCGACTTGCGCGCCCATGAAGCACGTGCCGCCTGGTCGAATCCGGCCGAAGTTCCAAGGAGCCTTAAGGCTCCCCTCGCTGCGCTGTCTGAAAGGTTGCGCGACATGCGTGCATCTTCCTCGGGATGATGGTGTATACCCACCGGTCTAGTTACATCCTAGGGAGGCGCTCTCCCTCGCGTCAACATCCCAATTCCCGGGTGGCCGGAAGAAGTCTTCTTGTGCTCTTCCGCCGCGCCTGGTAAGCGCGCTGCGAAAAAACCGTGCGACGCCTGCTTTGTCACGTTCCGTCAAGTCGGCGTCCTTGAGAAGACGACCGTGCGGGCCTCCACGAGCACGGCGCTCCTGATGCTCCGTGACCTGCCCGAAGAACACGCCTGCCACTGTCTCCTCGCCGATCTGGTCTGTCCTTGCCCGTTCACCGCGCTGCTCGCGAGCCGGCTCCGTTCGCCCTCCCCGTCGAGGTCGCGGCCCAAGCTGACATCACATGCCGGGTGGACAAGGCATGTCCCGGCTGCAGCGCCCACTGCACCACGGGCCCCGCGAGGGCACCAGGCCGCCCTCCTGCCCGTGCGTCAGCGTTGAGGTGGCGGAACAGCAACATCCCAACACTCGCGTGACCTGCAACGATGCCGCACCGATTCGCAACGTCCGTGGTTCTGCGGTCCTGTTGCCTGGCGAGAGACAACAGGACAGTCCTGTACAGCCTCGTGAGGGCTGGGGATAGTGAAGTTGCTTCCGCCGCACGGGATCCGTCCGTCACTAAGGACGTCACTCTCCACGCCCGGATCGGCCGCGACCCAGGTGTTGCGGCCGGTCCATCCCCCTGGTGCGGGCCGGGTCTTGGGTCCGCCGGCTGTTTCCTGGCCTGGGTGAGCCGAGATACCGCACAGAGGCGACTGTCGTCACGTCGAAGGAGACACAGATGGGTATCCAGATCGACCAGGCCGAAATGGTTGTGTCGCCGACCGAGTTCTTCCAGCTGGAGGAGACGGTACGCATAAGGTCATCGCTCGCACTCACGCTCTCGGACCATTCGTACCTGCCCAAGGCGGACGAGCCGCGCGCCGACTGGGTCGCGAGCGTTGCTGTGCCGGCCTTCAAGACGATCGCGCAGATGGGCGTCCATGCTCCGCGGTTCTGCACGATCGGCACGGGTGCCGGCCTGGATGTCCTGGCAGCCGTGGAGATCCTGCAAGCGCGCACCGTTGGTTTCACCGACCTCCACGAGGATGTTCTCGCGCATGCGCGGAAGAACATCGAGAACAACCTCCTGCATCAGGACGTCGAACTGATCGGGGGTACCGGGGACATCCTTGCCCCGCTGGCCGGCAAGCTGTCGCAGGTCGATGTGGTCTACGAGAACCTCCCCAACATCCCGATGGCGGGGAGCGGTGATCTTGATGAGGGACAGACCAGTTCGACCTTCATCGCCAAGCGCAGCGAAGAGATGCCCGGCTTCGCCGAGAAGAACCTTGTCGCGCTGCACTACCTGGCTCTGCAGCAGGCCCATCCCATGCTTCGGGTAGGTGGTCGCGTGCTGTCGTCGATCGGTGCGCGTGTGCCGCTGTCCGAGATTCTGGCTCTTTCGGGGGCCGCCGGCTACAACGGCAGCATTCTGACCTACACCTGGAAGGTCCAGTCCGAGCCGCACGAGGTGGTCGGCGGCTATGCCCAGTGGGAACGGGAAGGGCTGGGGCCGTTCCACTTCTACCCGGTGAGCGTTCTGCAGGAGGCATTCAAGGGCATATCGGCCGCGGCGGCCGGTGCACAGGCTCTGCAGATGGAGAAGGAGCTGTCGCCGTACGAGATGTCGGCGGTGGACGCCCTGGCTCTGGTGGAGAAGGGCGAGAAGGTCGGCCACACGGTCGCGATCCTTGACTCCGTCAAGATCCCTGACTCCGCTCTCTGACACCGCCTCACCGCACCTTCGGTACGCGTCGGCAGAGGCACGGTGAGGCATCCGGCAAGCGCCGGCGCGGTCCTGGCGCCGCGGACGGCTACGACGGGATCACCCCCATGCGTCCGCGCCGCGCACAGCTCGCCGCACCACGCTGCCCGAAGCCTCACCGGTCCCTGCGGCCGGCCGAACCGGCGTTCTGCTCCTTCATCGTTCCGCGGCAACCGTCACGCCTGGAGAAAACCCTCCCGCAGTGTCAGTAAGGAATCGGCATGAATGTCCAGTCGTTCATTGGCAAGACGCCCCTCGTCGAACTGAAGACCTTCGATGTCCCGGCCGGTGTTCGGATATTCGCCAAGGTCGAATTCATGAACCCGGGGGGCAGCATCAAGGACAGAGTCGTCAGCTACATCCTCGATGATGCCGAGCGGCGGGGGTTGCTCAGTCCGGGCGCGACAATCGTGGAAAACACCTCAGGAAATACCGGTGCGGCGATCGCGATGCTGGCGGCGACACGCGGTTACCGGGCGATCTTGACGATGCCGGACAAGGTGAGCAAGGAAAAGCAGGACGCACTGCGCGCGATGGGTGCCGAGGTGATCGTTTGCCCGACCTCGGCGCTGCCGGATACGGAAAAGCATTACGTCACTTACGCGCGGCGCATACACGCCGAGACGCCGGGCTCGTTCATGCTGAATCAGTACGACAACCCGCTCAATGCGGAGGCGCATTTCCGTTCGACGGGCCCTGAGATCTGGGACGTGCTCGGGCGGTCGGTGACGGCATTCGTGGCATCGGGCAGTACAGGCGGCACCATCTCCGGAACTTCACGCTTCTTGAAGCTGAAGAACCCGTCCGTGAAGTCCGTCTTGCTCGATCCGGCCGGTTCTATCTACCACCGCTACTTCCATGAGGGCGTCGTCGATCCCGCGCAGATCGCGCCGTACTTCGTCGAGGGTGCGGGCGAGGATCATCTGGCTCAATGCATGGACTTCTCGGTCGTCGATGACGTGATTCAGTTCACCGATGCTGAGGCGTTCGCTACCTGCCGGCAGCTGGCGAAACGTGAAGGTCTCATGTGCGGCGGAACCTCTGGAGCGAATGTGTGGGGAGCTGTGCAAGTGGCCCGGTCGTGCACGAAGCCGGCAACGATCGTCACGGTCCTGCCGGACAGCGGAAATAAGTACATGTCAAAGATCTACAACCCGGACTGGCTCATGCAAAACGGTTTTGGCAGCGGTGAGCCTCGTGCATTGGAACCGAATCTGTAATGGGAAGCACACCGAAAAATGTCATCGCCGCGCTGACGGCCGCCTTGCTCTGGGCCTTCGCCTTCGTCGCCCCGGCCGCCGTCCAGCCCGCGAGCGAGCTGCTCCTGGTCACCGGCCGGTACTCCTTGTTCGGCCTGTGCGGCCTCTACGTGCTGTGCAGAGCGTGGAGTCAGCTCAAGCTGATGCCGATCCGGAGAATCCTCTTCGGCCTGTACATAGGCTTCGTGGGGTACTTCGTCTTCTACATCTGCGTCTCCTACTCCGCGACCACGGGGAGCGGCTTCATCACCGCAGCCGTGGTCGGGGCGTCACCCATCACTATCGCGGTGGCAGGGAACTTCGCGGAAAAGCGCATGTCGTGGCGCGAACTCATCGCACCGGTCCTGCTGATTCTCGTCGGCATCACTCTCCTCAGCACCTCGGATTACATCCAGGGGAAGCATGCGGAGGAGGCCAACGACTCACTCTTCGGGATAGCGCTGGCCATCGGGGCAATGCTGACCTGGTCCTACTTCGTGGTCCGCAACGCCCAGTCGCAACGGACCTGGGAGACCAAGCCGGACCCCACGATCTGGGCGGCTCTGGTGGCGATGGGGGCCGGCGGCGCCTCGATGGTATTGCTGCCCTTCGCCATAGCCTCCACCCCGGATGAAACTTTCGCTCCGTACCCGCTCTTCAAAATCATCGCGTGGTGCATATTCCTGGGCGTCATCGGCTCCTGGTGGGGCACCTACATCTGGGTGAAGGCCGCGCAGGGCATCCCGGTGCCATTGGTGGGTCCGCTGCTCGCCACGGAAACAATTTTCGGAGCAATCCTGAGCCTGCCGGTCGAACAGCGGATGCCCACCTGGATAGAGGTCGGTGGTGCCCTGTTCATCCTCGTCGGCATCAGCGTCTACATGGTATTCGACGTGAAGAATTCACGCTCGAGAACCAGCGACAGCGCCGACGGAGTAACGGAAGGATCGGATGCGCCGGACGTGCCCGCGGTGACATAGCGGGTGAGGAAAGAACAGTCATGATCGTTGGCTTGGCCCGACAGGGAGGAAATTCCATGAACAACTCCTTCGCGAACATCGCACAGTCGCACATCTTCTTCGATGATTCCCCCGGCCTGAAGAGCTACTACGAGGACTGGGCGTCGCGTTACGACGTGGACCTGGCGGACCAGAAGTGGGTGGCACCGCGGGTCGCGGCCAATTTCGTGCACTTGCTCGCGTCCGCCTACGGGACGCCGGAGACAACCGTCTTCGATGCCGGCTGCGGTACCGGCCTCGTCGGCAGCGTCCTGAAGACGCTGGGGAACTACGTCATCGACGGCGTCGACCTGTCCGAGAACATGGCTGCCGAGGCCCTCAAGACCAATGCCTACCGGAAGGCATACGGCGGCGTGGACCTCTCGGCGCCGGGGCGGGACGAGCGGTTGGACCAGTACGACATCGTCGTCAGCAGCGGGGTGTTCACCCTGGGCCATGTACGCCCCACGGCGCTGCTCACGCTGATCGACTACGCCCGGCCCAATGGGCTGATCCTCGTGTCCACCCGCGGTAGTTACGCCTCCGAGACAGGCTTTGAGAACTACGCCCTCTCCCAAGAGGTCAGCGAGCTGGCTTCCTTGGAGTGCCAGCTGAAGAACGCCAACTACATCGCGGAGGAGGGGGCCGACTACTGGGTCTTCCGCAAGGCCGCGTCGGCGCAGTGACACGGGCGCAAACCGCTGATCCCGCTCGGGCCGGCCCGTTGCCGAGGCTCACTGGTAACGCGACGGAGGCGGTGTGCCAGAGAGCACCGCAGGCACCGCCGGGACCGACTCGGCGAAGAGAGGCGAAGTCCCTGGTGGCGGCGGGCGACGAAGAGTCGGCGCCGCCCACCAAGGGGCCGCGCACGTCGACCGGTACCACGTGTGTCGCCGTGCTTCAGAAGACCACGAGACGTTTCGCGACGGGCGCACCGCGCACCATGCGCTGCCACGGCGCCCCACCATTGTCCTGGAGTGTCATGTCCCGCAGCCTGTTCACCTCGGAATCCGTGACCGAGGGACATCCCGACAAGATCGCCGACCAGATCAGCGACACCATCCTCGACGCACTGCTGCGTCACGACCCCGCATCGCGCGTCGCGGTCGAAACTCTGATTACCACCGGTCAGGTGCACATCGCGGGCGAGGTGACGACTTCCGCCTACGTCGACATCCCGGCACTGGTGCGGAAGAAGATCCTCGACATCGGGTACGACTCCTCGGCCAAGGGCTTCGACGGCGGCTCCTGCGGGGTGTCGGTGTCGATCGGTGCGCAGTCCCCGGACATCGCCCAGGGCGTCGACACGGCGTACGAGACCAGGGTCGAGGTCGCCGCCGCAGGGGGAGAACCCGATGAGCTGGGCCGGCAGGGGGCGGGCGACCAGGGCCTGATGTTCGGGTACGCGACCGCCGAGACGCCCACCTTGATGCCGCTGCCGATCGAGCTGGCCCACCGCCTGTCGCGCCGTCTGACGGAAGTCCGCAAGGACGGCACCGTGCCTTACCTGCGCCCCGACGGCAAGACTCAGGTCACCATCGAGTACCTGGGCAGCCGGCCGGCCCGCCTGGACACGGTGGTGGTCTCCTCGCAGCACGCGGGCGACATCGACCTCGACAGCCTGCTCACCCCCGACATCCGCGTACACGTCGTCGAGCACGTCCTGTCGCAGCTGGCCGACGACGGCATCAAGCTGGAGACCGACGACTACCGCCTCCTGGTCAACCCCACCGGGCGGTTCGAGATCGGCGGCCCGATGGGTGACGCGGGCCTGACCGGCCGCAAGATCATCATCGATACGTACGGTGGCATGGCCCGGCACGGTGGCGGCGCCTTCTCCGGCAAGGACCCCTCCAAGGTCGACCGCTCCGCCGCATACGCGACGCGCTGGGTCGCCAAGAACGTCGTCGCCGCCGGCCTCGCCCAGCGCTGCGAAGTGCAGGTGGCGTACGCGATCGGCAAGGCCGATCCGGTGGGCCTGCTCATCGAAACCTTCGGCACCAACACGGTCGCCATCAAGAAGATCGAGGACGCCGTCATCGAGGTGTTCGACCTGCGCCCGGCCGCGATCATCCGCGACCTCGGCCTGCGGCGCCCGATCTACTCCCAGACCGCGGCCTATGGCCACTTCGGCCGTGAGCTGCCGGACTTCACCTGGGAGCGCACCGACCGCGCCGAGGCCCTGCGCAGGGTGGTGGAGGCGGACTGAGGACGCCGCCGGGCAGCCCCGGCGCGACAGCCGGCGGTGCGCGGATTCCCCCGCCGCGCACCGCTGCCCCGCCTGGCACCTGTCCGCTTCGCCCCGACACCCGCCACCGGCCCAAGGAGTGCTTTGTCCATGCGTATCGCCGTGACCGGCTCGATAGCGACCGACCATCTGATGGTGTTTCCCGGACGCTTCGCCGAGCAGTTGATCAAGGAGCAGTTGGAACGGGTCTCCTTGTCCTTCCTCGCCAACCAGCTGGAGGTACGCCGAGGCGGCGTCGCCGCCAACATCGCCTTCGGCCTCGGTCTGCTCCGGCTCGACCCCCTCCTGGTGGCCGCGGCCGGCATCGACTTCGCCGACTACGACACCTGGCTGCAGGCCAACGGCGTCGACACCTCCGCGGTACGGGTCAGCAGCCGCCTGCACACCGCACGTTTCGTCTGCACCACCGACGAGGACCAGAATCAGATCGCCACCTTCTACGCCGGCGCCATGGCCGAGGCACCCCGCATCGACCTGGCCGCCATCGCCGCACGCACCGGCAAGCCCGACCTCGTCCTGGTCGGGGCCGATGACCCCGCCGCCATGCTGCAGCACACCACCACCGCCCACCGCCTCGGCATCCCCGTCGCCGCCGACCCCTCCCAGCAGCTCGCCCGCCTGGACCAGGAACAGGCCCGTCGGCTGGTCGACGGCGCAAAGTGGCTGTTCACCAACGAGTACGAGGCCGCCCTCCTGCTCGAACGCACAGGCTGGAAGGAGCAGCACCTCCTCAGCCGGGTCGGCACCTGGATCACCACGCTGGGCGCGGCCGGGGTGTCTCTGGCCCGGTCCAGCGCCCCCACGCTGCGCATACCGGCCATCCCCACAGACAAAATCGCCGACCCCACAGGAGCGGGCGACGCCTTCCGGTCCGGATTCCTCGCCGGCACAGCGTGGAATTGGCCGCAGGAGCAGGCCGCCCAGCTCGGCTGCGCCCTGGCCACCACCGTTTTGGAGTCGGTCGGGACCCAGGAGTACAAGCTGATCCCATCGGACCTGATCACTCGCATCGACCAGACGTACGGCCATGACGCGGCCCGCGCCATCGAGCCGCAGCTTGCGGGTGTGTCATGAGCGTGGCACAACGCCGGCAGGCAGGTGCCCCCGGAGGCCGGCCGTGATCGCCCTGCGCGATGTGCTGGGCCGGAAGGAACCCTCCTTCTCCTTCGAGTTCTTCCCGCCGAAGACCGACGCCGCAACCCGGTCCCTGTGGCAGACGATCCGCCGGGTCGAGAGGCTGGCACCGGCCTTCGTCTCAGTCACCTACGGGGCCGGGGGCTCCTCCAGGGACCGCACTGTTGAGCTGACGAAACACATCGCGGCCGCGACGACCCTGCGCCCCATCGCCCATCTGACCGCCGTGGGGCACTCGGTGACGGAGCTTCGCCACATCATCGGCCAGTATGCCGATGCCGGCGTCCGGGACATCCTCGCCCTGCGTGGCGACCCGCCCGGTGACCCGAACGCGCCCTGGGCCCCGCACCCCGAAGGCTTTACGCACGCCCACGAACTGGTGTCCCTGATACGGGGGTTGGGCGACTTCAGCATCGGCGTCGCAGCCTTCCCCGAACGCCATCCACGCTCGCCCGACTGGGACAGCGACATCCGGCACTTCGTCGCCAAGTGCCGGGCGGGCGCCGACTACGCCATCACCCAGATGTTCTTCCACGTCGAGGACTATCTTCGACTGCGCGACCGGGTGGTCGCGGCAGGCTGCGACCTCCCGGTCATCCCGGAAATCATGCCGGCCACCGACATCCGCCAGGTCGGCCGCTTCGCCCGACTCAGCGGAGCGGCCTTCCCCGAGGAACTGGCGCACCGTCTGGACGCCGCGCGCGACCGTCCGGCGGACGGTCACCGCATCGGCGTCGAATACGCCACCGCCATGGCCGAGCGGCTCCTCGCCGAAGGTGCTCCCGGACTTCACTACATCACGCTCAACCGCTCGACGGCGGCGCTTGAGATCCACGGCAACGTACTGAACTCAAGGAGTGCCCAGCATGTCCTCGCAAATCACCACTGACTTCACGGACTTCAAGGTCGCCGACCTGTCCCTGGCCGCCTTCGGCCGCAAGGAGATCACCCTCGCCGAGCACGAGATGCCCGGTCTGATGGCGATCCGCA
>NZ_JBITXL010000015.1:0-157769 GCF_044544685.1 Streptomyces sp. NPDC053542 | reverse complement strand
CTGCAGGGGGGACCCTGTGGGAGAGTAGGACGCCGCCGAACAATCATTGTGGGAAAGCCCCGCACCGTATGGTGCGGGGCTTTTCTGCGTTTGGGCCCAGGGCAGGGGAGAGGACGGCCCCCGGCAGCCGCCCCCTCAGAGCCGTCCCGAAGCCTTGAGAGCCAAGTAGGTATCGGCCAGTTCCGGAGCCAGGAGGGTCGGCGTGGCGTCGACGACGGTGACGCCGTGGCCGCGGAGCCGATCGGCGGTGCGTTGCCGTTCGGCGCGGGTGCGCTCCGCGGCGGCTGCGGCATAGACATCAGCCGGTGTGTGGCGGCCGGCGGCCATGGTCTCGATGCGCGGGTCGGCCACCGCGGCCACGATGATCTCGTTGTTCTGTGTGAGCCCGGGGAGGACGGGGAGCAGCCCCTCCTCGACCGGCGCGGCGTCCAGGCCGGTGAACAGCACGATGAGAGAGCGGCGCGGCGCGCTGCGGCGGATCGCCGCGGCCAGGCCCCGGGCATCGGCCTCGACAAGCTCCGGCTCGAGCGGAGTCAGCGCGTCGGTGAGTGCGGGGAGCAGGTCGCGCGCGGTACGGCCCTGTACTGCGGCGCGTACGCGGCGGTCGTAGGCGAGCAGATCGACGCGGTCGCCGGCGCGGGAGGCCAGCGCTGCGAGGAGCAGGGCCGCGTCCATGGAGGCGTCGAGGCGGGGGACGTCGCCGACGCGGCCGGCCGACGTACGGCCGGTTTCCAGGGCGAGGAGGATGTGGCGGTCGCGTTCCGGGCGCCAGGTGCGTACGGCGACGGTCTGCTGGCGGGCGGTGGCGCGCCAGTCGATGGAACGAGTGTCGTCTCCCGGGGTGTAGTCGCGGAGACTGTCGAACTCGGTGCCCTCGCCGCGGGTCAGGATGCTGGTCCGGCCGTCGAGCTCGCGCAGGCGGGCGAGCTTGGCGGGGAGGTGCTTGCGGCTGGTGAAGGGGGGCAGCGCACGGACGGCCCAGGGGACCTGGTGGCTGCCCTGGCGGGCGGCCAGGCCGAGCGGCCCGTACGAGCGGACGGTGATGCGGACGGCGCGGTGCTCGCCGCGGCGCGTGGGGCGCAGGGTCGTGGTGACGCGGCGGCGCTCGGACGCGGGGATGCGGAGACGGTGCCGGGATGCGTCGAACTCGGTGCCGGAGTGGAAGGCGCTGGGCGGCCAGGCGTCGCGGAGGTGCGCACGCAAGGGACGCCCGGTGGGGTTGGTGATGGTGAGGTGCGTGGGGATGGCGTCACCGAGTCGAACTGATGTGTCACCGGTACGGGTGAACTGCAGCTTTCGCACTGGCGCGGCGAGTGAAAGGTCGCACAGAATTGCTGCAAGCAAGGTGAGTTGGACGGTGAGGATGCCGGTCCAGCCGGGGAGCAGGAGCCCGACGAGGAGTGCGCTGATCGCCGCGAGGAGCGCGGTGCGTCCGGTAAGGGCCATGGCGCGGCTCAGCGGGGGACGGGGAGGTGGGAGAGGACCGCGGAGATGACGGAGTCGGCCGTGACTCCTTCCATCTCCGCCTCGGGACGGAGCTGGACGCGATGGCGCAGGGTGGGCAGGGCCAGGGCCTTCACGTCGTCGGGGGTGACGTAATCGCGGCCGGTCAGCCAGGCCCAGGCACGGGCCGTGGACAGCAGTGCGGTGGCACCTCGGGGGGAAACACCGAGGGAGAGCGAGGGGGATTCACGCGTGGCACGGCAGATATCGACGATGTAGGCGGCGATGTCGGGGGAGACCGCGGTCTTCGCCACGGCGCTCCGGGCGGCTTCGAGGTCGGCGGCGCCGGCGACGGGGCGTAGCCCCGCGGAGGCCAGGTCGCGGGGGCTGAAGCCCTCGGCATGCCGGGTGAGGATGCCGATCTCGTCCTGGCGGGCGGGCAGCGGGACCGTCAGCTTGAGCAGGAAGCGGTCGAGCTGCGCTTCGGGCAGCGGATACGTGCCTTCGTACTCCACCGGGTTCTGGGTCGCGGCGACCAGGAACGGCTCGGGGAGGGGCCGGGGCGTTCCGTCCACGGTCACCTGTCGCTCCTCCATGGCTTCGAGGAGGGATGCCTGTGTCTTGGGCGGAGTCCTGTTGATCTCGTCGGCGAGCAGGATGTTGGTGAAGACGGGCCCGGGCTGGAACGAGAACTCGGCGGTCCGTGCGTCGTAGACGAGCGAGCCGGTGACATCGCTCGGCATCAGGTCAGGGGTGAACTGGACGCGCTTCGTCCCCAGGTCGAGCGCTGCCGCGAGGGAGCGGACGAGCAGGGTCTTGGCGACGCCGGGTACGCCTTCGAGCAGGACGTGGCCTCGGCAGAGCAGCGCGACGACCAGGCCGGTGACTGCGGGGTCCTGGCCGACGACTGCCTTGGCGATCTCGGTGCGCAGGGCCTCGAGGGATGCGCGGGCGCTGTCAGCTGTCGGGGTGCTCACGAGGTGCGTGCCTCTCTTGGAGAAGGATCGAGCGTTCGAGGTCGTCGAGTTGGTCGGCCAGCTGGACCAGGGCCTTGTCGTCGTCGGGCGCGGGGCCGAAGAGCAGGGCGTGCGGGGCAGGGCCGGATTCACCGTGCGCGGCGAGGCGGGCGGCGACGGCCGGGACGAGGACGTCCGCGGTGTGGATGTCGGAGGGAGGCACACCGACGAGGGGAGCCAGCCGGGTGCGGGTGGCGGAGCGCAGGACGGCGGCGGCCTGGTCGCGGGCGTCGGCCTGCTGGTAGAGGCGGGCGCGGCCCTCGGTCGTCTCGGCTGCGGGCACGGTGACGGGCAGCCGTTCGGGGACGAGGGGGCCGAGCCGGCGGGCCCGCCAGAGGGCGGTGAGTACGGCGGCGATGGCCAGCTGCAGCAGTCCCCAGCGCCAGCCGGAGGGGATGAGGTCGAAGAAGGAGCGCTCGCTGCTGTCCTGGGCGGTCGCGGGATCACTGACGGAGGGGAGGTACCAGACCAGATGACGGTGCGAACCGAGGAGTTGCAGGGCGAGCGAGGCGTTGCCCCGTTCGGCGAGGCGGTGGTTGTAGAGGGGGTCGGGCGCGCCGAGCAGCACGGTGTCGCCGGCGGCCGGGCCGGTGCCGCCCGCCGCGTTGTCCGGCAGGCGGAGCAGGGTGGGCAGGCCGTCGACGAGGTAGCAGCGGTCGGCGTCGGATGCCGAGGTGCGGTAGCGGACTCCGCCGAGGGCGGCGTCGCCGGCGCGGCGGGCGGCGGGCAGGGTGCAGTCCGGCGCGCGCACGGCGGTGTCGGCGGGGTCCGCGGCCCGGGTGCCGGGGGCCAGCGCGTCGAGCGCCACTTGGTCGGGGGCGAGGAGGACGGTGCGGCCGCTGGCGCGTTCCGTGGACGTACGCAGGGCGCTGAGCTGCCGGTCGGTCAGCAGGTTCGGATTGGTGACCAGCAGGGTCGTATCGGGGCCTGCCGCGGCGGTGGCTTCGGCGGTGCTGGTCACGACGCGGGTGCTGACGCCCCGTTCGGACAGCAGGGTGGCGAGGGCGCGGCTGCCGGTGCGGTCGGCGGAGCGTGGGTCGAGACGGCCGTGCTGTTCGCCGGACTTCAGCGCGGCGATGGCGATGCCGCCCAGGGCGAGGACGAGGAGCGCGATCAGCAGGCCGCGGGAGCGCGCCCAGATCCTGGCGGCGGTGGGCGACACGGAGGTGGAGTGCGCGGTCGGAGCGGTCATCCGGCGGCTCCGGGCCGGGCGGTGGTGAGGTCCGGCTTGGCCTGGCTCAGGTCGGTGTCCAGGGCGCTGAGCAGGGTGTACTCCTCGGCGGTGCCGGGGCGGCGGCCGTATGTGATGCCGTCGAAGGTCCGGGCGGCGGCGCGCAGCCGGTCGGCGTGGGCCGGGAAGGCGCGGCCGGCCTCGGTGGCCGCCTCGTCGGCGGTGCGTCCCGGTGCCGGCGTGAGCAGCGCGCGTTCCTCCAGGGCGAGGACGATCGCGCGCATCCGTTCCTGGGCGGCGGGCGTCCAGTCGCTGCGGGCGGCGTGCGCTTCCGCGGCCGTACGGTGCTCGGCGGCGGTGCGGGGCCGGTCGGGGAAGAGCGCGGCGGTGGTGGTGGGCGTGCGGCGCAGTGCGCCGAGCCGCAGCCGGAGGGCGACGATCAGCAGCAGGACCACCAGGACGACGACGAGCAGTCCGACCCAGCCGCCGGGGGCCACTCCGGCGGCCGCGCTGAAGAGGTCGTCGATGCGCTGCCAGAGCCAATTGAGGGCGCGCTGGAGCGGATTGGGGTCGTACTCGTGGTATCGCGGCTTGGACAGTTCGCGTTCCGCCGCCTCGCGGGCAGGGCCGCGCGGGATCTGTACGGGCACGTCGTCGCCGGTGCCCGCGAGGTGCTGCGCGAGCACGGCGACGCTCCCCCCGGCCGGCACCGCATCAGCTCCCGGGCGTGGCGCCGGGCGCGGGGTCGGCGCCGTAGCCGGGGAGCCCGGCCGCGCGCGCCAGCTCCAGGTCGAGGGCCTCGCGCCGGATCCGCTGGTCCATGTACAGCAGCGCGGTGACGCCGGCGCTGATCGGGAAGGTGACGGTCGAGCTGATCACGGCGCCGATGCCGACCACGATCAGGAAGGTCCAGCCCGTGTCGGCGTTGCCGGTCATCCAGTCCGTGGCGCCCTCTCCGCCGAGCACGAGGGCGATGATGGTGGCAGGGATCTGGACGATGAACTCCACGATCATCACGATCAGCACGGTGAGCAGCTGGATGCCCAGCACGCGCCACCAGGCGCCGCGTACGAGCTTGGCGGAGCGGCGCATGGACGTGAGGACGCCCTGCTTCTCGAGCATCAGGGCCGGGGCGGCGAGGCAGTAGCGGATCCAGAGCCAGACGCCGGCGATCAGGCCGGCGAGCCCGCCGAGCAGCGCGAGCGCCACACCGGCCGGGGCCGAGCCGGCCACGGCGATGAGGATGCCGGGTACCAGGCCGACCGTGATGACGGCCGCGATGAGCAGCGGCAGCAGGAGGAGCAGGCCGAAGAGGCGGGGCAGTTGGCGGCGCGAGTCGCGCCATGCCTCACCGGCGGAGACCGAGCGGCCCAGGACGGCACGGCTGACGACGATGGTGATCAGCGCGGTGACGATCACCGTGCCGAGCATGGCGATGAACCAGGTGATGCCGCTGGCGGCGAGCTGGCCGCCGGCCTCGCGCATGACCTCGTCGACGTCCGCGTTCGGGTCGGTCCCGAGGGTCATGCTGTCGGCGCCCTGGAACCACACGCCCGTCACGACGGTGGCGACGGTCTGCGTGATCACCGCGACGACGAGCGAGATGCCCATCATGGTGCGCCAGTGCGCCCGCATCGTGGCCACCGCGCCGTCGAGGATCTCGTTGACGCCGAGCGGGCGCAGCGGGATGACGCCGGGCTTGGCCGCCGGAGGCGGCGGGGACCATGCGCCGCCCCATCCGGGCCCGCCGCCGCCCCAGTTGGCGCCGCCGGGGCCGGGCTGCCCGCTGTGCCGGCCCTGCTGACCGCCCCATCCGGGGCCGCCGCCGGGAGGACCGCCTTGGGGGCCGCCGCCTGGCGCGCCCTCGGTCGGTGCTCCGGTCGGCGCTCCGCCGCTGGGCGCGGACCACTGGCCGGCCGGAGGCTGCTCCTTGGCCCACTGCGCGGAGGGCGGCTGACCCGCCGTCTGCTGCGCTTCAGGAGAAGGCTGCTGACCGGGCGAAGGCTGCTGGTCAGTGGACTGCTGGGGCGTGGGCGCCGGCTGCTGATCCGCCGTCCCCTGCTCGGCCGCCGGGGCGTCCGCGGGCTGCGTGCCGGTGGGCTGCTCGGGCGGGGTGGGCTGCTCCTGGGGGCCGCGGTCCGGCTCGTCGGAGGGGGAGGATCCGGGCGAGGCCCAGCCCGGAGAGTTGTTCATCGTCGCTCCTTCACACTGCCCGTCCGCGGCGGCGGTCGGGTTCCGGGATCCGCGGTGCCAGTCATCGTGCCATGGCAAGTCCGGTTTCGTACCGGCCCCCTTGTCAGGAAGCGATGCTCCGGTACCGGTCGGAGATGTTCCGGTTGTTCCGGCGGCGGCCCCGGCCCCGAAGGCGGCCCGCGTCGCGAAGACTGTCCGGGTCCCGAGGGGGGACCTTATGTTTGCCCCGCCGCTGACGGCAGACTGGGCGGATGGCCGATCCGTACGGAGTACGTCAGGTGGGCGCCGCGGCGCCCGCAGTCCCCGCGTTGCGCTGGGAGGAGCCGCCCGAAGGGCCGGTGGTGGTCCTGCTGGACCAGACACGATTGCCGGCGGAAGAAACCGAGTTGGTGTGCACGGACGTACCGGCTCTGGTCCAGGCGATCCGGACGCTGGCGGTGCGCGGTGCTCCGCTGCTGGGGATCGCCGGGGCGTACGGCATCGCGCTGGCGGCCGCTCGTGGGTTCGACGTGGCCGATGCCGCGGCGAGCCTGGCGTACGCCCGGCCGACCGCCGTCAACCTCGAGTACGGCGTACGGCGCGCGGTGGCGGCGTACGACGCGGCACTGTTCGCCGGGCAGTCGCCCGAGGAGGCCGCGGGAGCCGCGCTGGCAGAGGCCAGGGCGGTACACGCCGAGGATGCGCGGGCCAGCGCGCGGATGGCGGAGCACGGGCTGGCGCTGCTCGGTGAGCTGCTGCCGGGCGGCGGTCACCGCATCCTCACGCACTGCAACACGGGAGCGCTCGTCTCCGGCGGCGAGGGCACCGCCTTCGCGGTGGCGCTGGCGGCGCACCGGGCGGGAGAGCTGCGGCGCCTGTGGGTGGACGAGACCCGGCCGCTGCTGCAGGGTGCGCGGCTGACCGCGTACGAAGCGGCGCGGGCGGGCATGGCCTACACAGTGCTGCCCGACGGGGCGGCGGGGTCGCTCTTCGCGGCGGGCGAGGTGGATGCCGTACTGATCGGTGCGGACCGGATCGCGGCGGACGGCGCGGTCGCCAACAAGGTGGGCAGCTATCCGCTGGCCGTGCTGGCGCGCTATCACCACGTGCCGTTCGTGGTGGTCGCCCCGACCACGACGCTGGATCCGGAGACCGAGGAGGGCGCGTTGATCGAGGTGGAGCAGCGGGCCGGGCACGAAGTGACCGAAATCTCCCTGCCACATGTGCTCGGCGCGGGGACGGAGGCGGGCGTCGGACTTCCGGTGGCGCCGCCGGGCGCGCAGGCGTACAACCCGGCCTTCGACGTCACCCCGGCGGAGCTGGTGACCGCGATCGTGACCGAGGCCGGAGTGGTCTCTCCGGTCACTCGTGACAGCCTTGCGGAAGTGTGTTCCACGTCACGATTCGCTAAGTCACGATCAGGTAATGGGATGATGGCCGAATGAAGGGACGCGTCCTGGTCGTCGACGACGACACCGCACTGGCAGAGATGCTCGGCATCGTGCTGCGCGGCGAAGGCTTTGAACCGTCGTTCGTGTCGGACGGCGACAAGGCGCTCGCCGCGTTCCGCGAGGCCAAGCCCGACCTTGTACTGCTCGACCTGATGCTGCCCGGACGGGACGGCATCGAGGTGTGCCGGCTGATCCGGGCAGAGTCCGGCGTGCCGATCGTGATGCTCACGGCCAAGAGCGACACCGTCGATGTGGTGGTCGGTCTGGAGTCGGGTGCGGACGATTACATCGTCAAGCCGTTCAAGCCCAAGGAGCTGGTGGCACGGATCCGGGCACGGCTGCGCCGGTCCGAGGAGCCCGCGCCGGAGCAGCTGGCCATCGGTGACCTGGTCATCGACGTGGCGGGGCACTCCGTGAAGCGGGACGGGCAGTCGATAGCGCTGACGCCGCTGGAGTTCGACCTGCTGGTCGCGCTGGCGCGCAAGCCGTGGCAGGTCTTCACCCGCGAGGTGCTGCTGGAGCAGGTCTGGGGGTACCGCCATGCCGCGGACACCCGGCTGGTCAACGTCCACGTGCAGCGGCTGCGCTCGAAGGTCGAGAAGGACCCGGAGCGGCCGGAGATCGTGGTGACGGTGCGTGGCGTCGGCTACAAGGCCGGGCCCAGCTGACATGCTCCGGGACGGTTCGGCTCCGGAGGGGACGCGGGGGCGGGCCGCTGACGCGGCGGAGGACATGTCCTTCTTCGAGCGCTTCGTGCGAGGCGGGCAGCAGCTGCTGCCCGACGGGGCGGCCACCGGGCCGGTCCACCCCATGCTGCGCCTCATCGGCCGCTGGGTGCGCCGGCCGCTGCTGCCCGCCATGCGCCTGTGGCGGCGCAACATCCAGCTGCGGGTCGTCGCGACGACCCTGCTGATGTCGCTGGGCGTGGTGCTGCTGCTCGGCCTCGTGGTCATCGGACAGGTGCGGAACGGCCTGCTGGACGCCAAGCGGCAGGCCGCGCAGAGCCAGGCCGCCGGCGGCTTCGCCGTGGCCCAGCAGATGGCCGACGGTGCCGGTGACAGCCGCGGGGACGACACCCAGCGCCCCGGTAACCGCGGCGCGCAGGACTCCGCGACCTGGCTCACCAGCCTGGTCGAGCAGCTCGCCAGCGGCGGCCAGGGCGTGTTCTCGGTGGTCGCGCTGAGCTCGGACTCGGCGGTCGAGCAGCCGTTCGTGGACGACAGCCCCGGCATCCGCGGTCCGCGCGCTTCGGGCGACGTGGACCCGGAGCGGAGCGTGCCCGCGGAGATGCGCCGGAAGCTGGACAAGAAGGCGGGTACGTACCGCGAGTACACCCAGATCAAGCGGGTCGGGTCGGACGAGGGCGAGCCCGCGCTGGTCATCGGCAAGCGGCTGGACGACGTCAACAGCAACCCGTACCAGCTCTACTACCTGTTCTCCTTCAGCCAGGAGGAGAAGTCGCTCAGCCTCGTGAAGGGCACCCTCGCCACGGCCGGGGTCTTCGTCGTGGTGCTGCTCGGCGCGATCGCGTGGCTGGTGGTGCGGCAGGTTGTCACCCCGGTACGGATGGCGGCGGGGATCTCCGAGCGGCTGGCCGCCGGCCTGCTGCAGGAGCGGATGAAGGTCACCGGCGAGGACGACATCGCCCGGCTCGGTGAATCGTTCAACAAGATGGCGCAGAACCTCCAGAGCAAGATCCAGCAGCTGGAGGCGCTCTCCCGGATGCAGCGCCGCTTCGTGTCCGACGTGTCGCACGAGCTGCGGACGCCCCTGACGACCGTGCGGATGGCCGCCGACCTCATCCACGACGCGCGCGAGGACTTCGATCCGGCCACCGCGCGCTCGGCGGAGCTGCTGCGCGGGCAGCTGGACCGGTTCGAGTCGTTGCTGGCGGACCTGCTGGAGATCAGCCGGTTCGACGCCGGGGCGGCCGCGCTGGAAGCCGAGCCGATAGACCTCCGGGACGTCGTCAACCGCGTCATCGAGGGCGCGGAGCCGCTGGCGGAGGCCAAGGGCAGTCGCATCGTCGTGCGCGGCGCCGAGTATCCGGTGGTCGCCGAGGCGGACGCCCGGCGTGTCGAGCGGGTGCTGCGCAACCTGGTGGTCAACGCGGTCGAGCACGGCGAGGGCCGGGACGTCGTCGTACGGCTGGCCTCCGCGGGCGGCCGGAGCGGCGGCGCGGTGGCCATCGCGGTACGCGACTACGGCGTCGGGCTGCGGCCCGGCGAGGCGACGCGGGTCTTCAACCGGTTCTGGCGCGCCGACCCGGCCCGGGCCCGTACGACCGGCGGCACGGGCCTCGGCCTGTCGATCGCGGTCGAGGACGCCCGGCTGCACGGCGGCTGGCTGCAGGCGTGGGGCGAGCCGGGCGGCGGTTCCCAGTTCCGGCTGACCCTGCCGCGTACGGCGGGCGAGGCGCTGCGGGGGTCGCCGATCCCCCTGGAGCCGGAGGACTCGCGGCGCAACCGTGCCCGCAGCCGCGCGGCCGGGCACCGCGCCATCGAGGCACGCAAGCCCGCGATCACGGTCCCGGCCCAG
Source organism: Streptomyces sp. NPDC053542 (assembly GCF_044544685.1). NCBI lineage: Bacteria > Bacillati > Actinomycetota > Actinomycetes > Kitasatosporales > Streptomycetaceae > Streptomyces > Streptomyces sp. NPDC053542. The sequence continues at coordinate 147,978 of NZ_JBITXL010000015.1, read as the reverse complement.
TCCGGGAACGGCGCCGCGCAGGCGTCGCACGGTGGCACCGCGCACCACGGGACGGTGCACAGCGGCACCGTGCACAGTGGCACCGTGTACGGCGGTGCCGCGCACAACGGGACGGGGCCCGAGGGCACCGTGCACAACGGGGCGGAATCGAACGGGGCGGCGCCCGAGGAGGCGCCGGCCGGCGAGACCACGGACGCGCACCGCCCTACGGGTACGGACGCACATGCCCGTACGGGTGAAACCCGGGACGGCGAGGGACGGGAGGACGAGCTACGTGATCGGCGCTGAACGCGGGCGCGGGCGCGGCCGCGCCGGAGGGCGGCGCCGGGGCCACCGCCTCCGTACCGTCGCGGTGCTCGCCACCGGGGCGATGCTGCTGGCCGGGTGCGCGTCGATGCCGGACGACGGGGAATCGATGCCGGTCGACCAGGCGTCCCGCGCGGACGCCGACTCGCAGGTGCGGGTCTACGGCGTGCCGCCGCAGGACGGGGCGCAGCCGACCGACATCGTGCGCGGCTTCCTCGACGCGCTGACCAGTGACGAGGCCAACCTCCGTACGGCCAAGCAGTATCTGGCGGCGCCCGCCCGCAAGACCTGGCAGCCGTTCGCGACCACCAAGGTCCTCCAGGAGCGCCCCAAGGCCACTCCGGAGGGCATCCCGGCCAACCGCGAGGACGCCAAGGGCTTCACCGTCACGCTCGAGGGCACGCAGGTCGCCACGGTGGACCGCAAGCACGCCTACGCGCCCCAGGAGAAGGCGTACCACGAGACGATGCACCTGGCCCGGGAGAACGGGCAGTGGCGCATCGACCGGCTGCCGAACGGGCTGGTGCTCGGGCTGCCGGACTTCCAGCGCATCTATCAGCCCGTCAACAAGTACTACTTCGCGTCCTACAAGTCCGAGGCCGGGGAGCCGAGGGCGGGCAAGGACGTGCTCGTCGCCGACCCCGTGTACCTCCGGCAGCGGATAGATCCCGTCACGGCCAGCGTGAACGCGCTGCTGCAGGGGCCGACCAACTGGCTGCACCAGGTGGCGGTTTCCGCGTTCCCGAAGGACACGCACGTCACGCGGCCGACTCTGACGCTGGACGACTCCAACGCGTTGACGGTACGGCTCAGCAAGCATGCGGCCGGTGCGGACAGCGACCAGTGCCGCCGGATGGCCGCCCAGGTGCTCTTCACCGTGCAGGGCATGGCGCGCGCTTCGAAGGTCAGCGAGGTGGAGCTCCAGAAGGACAGCGGCGACTCGCTGTGCAAACTGAAGCAGGAGGAGGCGGCGGACCGTTTCGGCCAGCAGGCCCGCGTCCGGCACACCGCGCTGGAGTACTACGTCGACGGTGACCACCGGGTGGTCAGCATGACGGACACCGCGACCGACGCGACCCCCGTGCCCGGACCGCTCGGTACGGGGAAGATCGCGCTGCGCTCGGTGGGCGTGGCACACGGCGAGGAGACCGCGGCCGGCGTCTCGCTGAACGGGCGCGCGCTGTACGTCGCCGCGCTGGACGAGATGTCCAAGCGGGCCGAGGTACGGCTGCGCAGCAGGGCGAAGAACGAGACGGACGGGCTGACCGCGCCGAGCTGGGACGGTCTGGGCGATCTCTGGATCGCGGACCGGGACGACGACGGGTCGCGGCTGCTGCGGCTGCGGTCGGGCAAGGGCGAGCCGCAGGAGGTCGCAGTTCCCGGGCTCGGCAAGCGGCGCATCAAGTCGATCAGGGTGGCGTCCGACGGCATCCGGATCGCGATGCTCATCGAGGACAAGGGCCGGACGACGCTGCAGCTGGGCCGGGTGGAGCGCGGCGGTACGGCGATGAACCCCAAGCTGTCCGTACAGGCCCTGCGCCCGATCGCGCCGCAGCTGGAGGACGTCGTGGCCGCTTCCTGGGCGGGCGACAGCCGGCTGGTCGTGGTCGGCCGGGAGTCCGGCGGGGTGCAGCAGATGCAGTTCATGGAGACGGACGGTTCGGCGTCCAACACGCAGACGCTGCCCGGCGTGAACGGCGTCGAGGCGGTGGCGGCCTCGGAGGACGAGACCCGGCCACTGATCGCGGACGCGGACGAGGGCATCGTCCGGCTGCCGGTCGACGCGAACTGGAAGACGGTGGCGACCCGCGGCACGGCCCCGGTCTACCCGGGCTGAGCCGACGGGGTTGAACCGCGGGGTTGAGCCGGCGGGGGCGAGCCGGCGGGGGCGAGCCGGCGGGGTCGAGCCGGCGGGCCGGGCGATGCCGCCCGGCCTTCCTGTAACCCGCCACACCGCATTTCCGCAGTTCAAGTGGGCTGTTTCCACGCTGCCGCCCGGCGGTCCGCCGAAGTTATCCACAGGGGTGGTGGGCCGGCGGCGGGGGCGGGACAGTGGAGACATGCGGGGGTTGTGGCGGGAATTCGCCGGGCTGGTTCTGCCGGTCGGCTGCGCGGGATGCGGCCGGCCGCGGACGGAGCTGTGCGAGGAATGCAGGCGGTCGCTGTGCGCCGGGGGCGGGCAGGCGGCCGGGAGGCGGCGTGGGCCGCGGCGGGTGCGGCCGAGCCCGGCGCCGCCGGGGCTGCCGAGGGTGTACGCGGCGGCAGCGTACGCCGACGAGGTACGGGCGGTGCTCCTCGCGCACAAGGAGCGCGGTGCCCTGGCCCTGGCCACGCCGCTGGGCGGGGCGCTGGCGGGCGCCGTGCGGGGCCTGCGGGCCGGTCCTGGGCCTCTTCTGCTGATACCGGTGCCGTCCGCCCGGAGCGCCGTTGCCGGGCGGGGACACGACCCGGTGCGCAGGATCGCGCTGGCGGCGGCGCGGGAGCTGCGGCGCGGCGGGACCGGGGCGCGGGTGCTGGCGGCGCTGCGGCAGCGGCGGGCGGTGATCGATCAGGCCGGGCTCGGCGCGCGGCAGCGGCAGCTGAATCTCGCCGGTGCGCTGGAGATCGCCGGTGCCGGCCGGCTGCTCAGCGGCGGACGGGTGGTGCTGGTGGACGACCTGATGACCACCGGAGCGTCGCTGGCCGAGGCGTCGCGGGCGGTCAGAGCGGCAGGAGGGAGGGTGGCGGGAGCGGCCGTCGTGGCGGCCTCGCCCGGTGCTTTCGAAATCAATTGGAACTGACCGAGAAAATTCATCGTTGCAGGTACTGAGGGCAAAAAATCACTCAAACGGAGCTGGGCCCCGTGAGGGGGTGCCGACAACCCCCCAAGCGAGCTATGTTCGGTTGTGAGGACTTGGCAGACGCTTTGCCTCGTATGCCGGATAGGTGCGGTTCGTGGTGCCGGCAGAGATGCTGAAAACGGCTGGAGTGGAGTCCTGGTCCGTGGGGGAGAAGGAGGTGAAAGTCGCCAAGTCCGAGGCTTCGGCAATCACCGGGGCCTGGTGCAAGAAGGAATTGCTCCGCCCTCCGAGCGGAGCGATCCGGGAACGGAGTTCTGCGTGGACATCGTCGTCAAGGGCCGCAAGACCGAGGTGCCCGAGCGGTTCCGCAAGCACGTGGCCGAGAAGCTGAAGCTGGACAAGGTCCAGAAGCTCGACGGCAAGGTGATCAGCCTGGACGTCGAGGTGTCCAAGGAGCCCAACCCGCGACAGGCCGACCGTTCCGACCGGGTGGAGATCACTCTCCGCTCCCGTGGCCCGGTGGTCCGGGCCGAGGCGGCTGCCGCAGACCCGTACGCCGCGCTCGATCTGGCCACGGCCAAGCTCGAGGCGCGTCTCCGTAAGCAGCACGACAAGCGGCACTCGCGGCGCGGCAGCGGACGCATCCCGGCGAGCGACGTGGCCGTCAGCGTCCCGGACGCGGCGCGGCTCAACACCAACGGCGAACTGGCCGGCGAGGAAGCGGCCGTCGAGGAGAAGGTGCCGACCACCCGGATCGGGTCGCTGGAGGTCCAGGGTGAAGGCCCCCTGGTCGTCCGCGAGAAGACCCACTCCGCGGCGCCCATGACCCTCGACCAGGCGCTCTACGAGATGGAGTTGGTCGGACACGACTTCTATCTCTTCGTCGACGCCGACACCAAGCAGCCCAGCGTGGTCTACCGGAGGCACGCATACGACTACGGCGTCATCCGTCTGAACTCCGATCCGTTCGCGGACGGAACGCCCACCGATGCCGGCGGGGCGCTCGGCGGCTGACGCCACTCCCGAGGTGCCCCCGGCGCACGCCGGGGGCGCCATTGTGGCCGCTGTGAGCAGGAGTTGAGACCGTATAGTGTCTGCGGCCAGGGTGTTGGGCACGAAGCGGCGACATGCCGGGGAGACGATGTGTGTATGGCGCTGATCGGCCTGGCCGTAGCGGGCTGTTGTCAACCAGCCTTATGAGAAAGCTCAGGCCCTCCGGGCCGAGTAGTTGACGGGGAGGAACGATGGGGGACAGCTTCGGGCCCGTGCGCGACGAAGCGGACGATGACGGCGTCGGTACGACCGACGGTGTCGGCTCGGACGCGGCAGCGTCCCGCAAGGAGCCGATCAGAGTCCTTGTGGTGGACGACCATGCCCTCTTCCGGCGGGGCCTGGAGATCGTGCTGGCCCAGGAAGAGGACATCCAGGTGGTCGGCGAGGCCGGGGACGGCGCGGAGGCCGTGGACAAGGCCGCTGACCTGCTGCCGGACATCGTGCTGATGGACGTCCGGATGCCCCGGCGGGGCGGTATCGAGGCGTGCACCTCCATCAAGGAAGTAGCCCCCAGCGCGAAGATCATCATGCTGACGATCAGCGATGAGGAAGCCGACCTCTACGACGCGATCAAGGCGGGTGCCACCGGGTATCTCCTCAAGGAGATCTCCACCGACGAGGTGGCCACGGCAATTCGCGCGGTCGCGGACGGCCAGTCGCAGATCAGCCCCTCCATGGCGTCCAAACTCCTCACGGAGTTCAAGTCGATGATCCAGCGGACGGACGAGCGGCGGCTCGTTCCGGCGCCGCGGCTCACGGACCGCGAGCTGGAAGTGCTGAAGCTCGTCGCCACGGGGATGAACAACCGCGACATCGCCAAGGAACTGTTCATCTCCGAGAACACCGTGAAGAACCACGTCCGCAACATCCTGGAGAAGCTGCAGCTGCACTCCCGGATGGAGGCGGTCGTGTACGCGATGCGCGAGAAGATCCTGGAGATCCGCTAGCCGGCGGGGGCGACCACGGCGACCGCCCCCGGGGCCTCACGTCAGCCGGGACAGCTCGGTGGTGAGGGCGGCGAGCAGTGCCGGGTCGTCGCAGCGGTCGACGCGTACGGAATCGCAGTCGACCCAGGCGGCGGCCTCCACCAGGGCCTGGGCCATGGGGCGTACGGCCTTGGGGCCCTGCATCGAGACCTGCCGGGCGACCAGCGTCGTGCCCTCGCGGGCCGGGTCGACCCGGCCCATCAGCCTGCCGCCGGCGAGCAGGGGCATGGCGAAGTAACCGTGTATCCGCTTGGGCCGGGGGACGTATGCCTCCAGCCGGTGCGTGAAGCCGAAGATCCGCTCCGTGCGCGGGCGGTCCCAGATCAGCGAGTCGAACGGCGAGAGCAGCGTCGTGCGGTGCCGGCCGCGCGGCGGGCCGGCCAGCGCGGCCGGGTCGGCCCAGGCCGCTTTGCCCCACCCCTCGACCTCGACCGGCACCAGCCCCGTGTCGTCAATGACCGCGCTGACCTGCTCGCCCTTGAGGCGGTGATAATCCGCCAGGTCCGCGCGGGTGGCCACGCCCAGGGCGGCGCCGGCCTGCGCGACCAGGCGACGGACGCATTCGGTGTCGTCCAGGTCGTCGTGCAGCAGGGCGTCGGGAACGGCGCGCTCGGCGAGGTCGTACACCCGCTTCCAGCCACGGCGCTCCGTACAGACCACCTCGCCGGTGTCGAGCAGCCACTCCACGGCGATCTTCGTCTCGGACCAGTCCCACCACTCGCCGCCGTTCCGCCCGCCGCCCAGCTGGGTCGTGGTGAGCGGGCCGTCGGCCTTGAGGCGGTCCAGGACGGCGGCGCAGGAGCGCTCGGAGTCCTGCATGACGTGCCAGCGGTGGCCGCGCGCCCGCATGGCCCGGCGCCGGAACGCGAAGTGCGGCCACTCCTCGATCGGCAGGATGCAGGCGGCGTGCGACCAGTACTCGAAGCTGTGCGGCTCGTACGGGGAGCCGGACGCCGGGTCGGTGCCGTCCGCGTCCGCGCGCGGGGTCCAGTACGCCGACTCCACGGCCGGGCGGCCGACCGCGCCGAGGCGGGCGTACGGAATGAGTTCGTGGGAGCGGGCCAGCACGGAGATCGTGTCGAGCTGGACGGCGCCGAGCCGGCGGAGCACGCCGCGCACGCCCGCGCGGCGATCGGGCGCGCCCAGAAACCCTTGGGCGCGGAGCGCGAGGCGGCGCGCTTCATCGGCGGACAGACTGGTCACGGGCTGCGCTGCGGGCACGGCTGTCATGCGGATCAGCGTAGGACCGGCCACTGACAACGGCCCGGAAAATCGATCAACCGTTCCCCGCGGGATTCTGGGCGGCGGCTCGGACGGCCGGCTCGGCCGGCGCCGCCCCGGCGCGTTCCGCGTACGGCAGATACGGCGTCTCGGAGGGGAGCCCCAGGTCGGAGGGGAGGAGGGAGGCGGACCAGACGTCCCGGCGGATACCCCTGCGGACGTCCTTCGCGCGGAGCGTGCCCTCCATGCGGAAACCGGTCTTGAGCGCGACTGCCCGGGACGCTTCGTTGCCGGCCTCCGCGTACCACTCCATGCGCTCCACCCCGAGGGCGGTGAACGCCCAGCGCACGATGGCGCGGGCCGCCTCGACGGTGTACCCGCGGCCGCGGTGCTCCTTGACCGACCAGTACCCGAGCTCGGCCTGGCGTTCGGGCGGGGCCAGCTTGGTCATCCGTACCAGGCCCGCCGAGCCCACGAGCGTGCCGTCGCCCGCCGGACGGCCGTCCTCCTTGAGCGTCACGGCGAACGTGTACGTGGTGTCCTCGCGCCAGCCCCTGGCGGTGTGCGGTCCGACGAAGTCCTCCGCGTGCGCGTACGTGTACGGAGCGGGGACCGTCGTCCAGCGCGGAATGTCGGGGTCCTGGCAGGCGGCGTGCACGGCCGCGGCGTCGCCGGGCCGGAAGGGCCGCAGGACGAGCCGTTCGGTAGTGAGGGTGACGGGTTCCATGGCAGCAGTGTGCGTATTGGCCGCGGCGGGGGCGAAGGAATTACGCTGCGCCACGGGCACGCCCGGTTCCGCTTTCGTCGTGCGTGAACCGGAACATGTTCCGGCCGTGCGGCGGCACCTTCCGCGGGCCTCGCGCGTTGTCGTAGCGAGAGGACGAGGAGAGGTGACCGGCAGTGTCCTAGCGAGCCGTGGAAAGTTGTGGAGAAGGGACAGGGGCCTTCGGGCGACGGACCTCCCTGCGTAGCGGGGTCCTCCCTTACGATGGCCGTTGCGGCGGGGCCTGCCCCTTGGAAAAATGCCGCGCCCGCGCACCGACCGTGCACAGGCCCGACCGGCGAGGAGACCAGCCCAAGTGTCCGTCTTGACGAAGATCATGCGTGCAGGCGAAGGCAAGATCCTGCGCAAACTGCACCGCATCGCGGGCCAGGTCAACTCCATCGAAGAAGACTTCGTCAAACTCTCCGACGCCGAGCTGCGGGCCCTCACCGACGAGTACAAGGAGCGGTACGCCGACGGCGAGAGCCTGGACGACCTGCTCCCCGAGGCATTCGCGACCGTCCGTGAGGCCGCCAAGCGCGTGCTCGGCCAGCGCCACTACGACGTCCAGCTCATGGGCGGCGCCGCGCTGCACCTCGGGTACGTCGCCGAGATGAAGACCGGTGAGGGCAAGACCCTGGTCGGCACCCTGCCCGCGTATCTGAACGCGCTGTCCGGCAAGGGCGTCCACCTCATCACGGTCAACGACTACCTGGCCGAGCGCGACTCCGAGATGATGGGCCGGGTCCACAAGTTCCTGGGCCTCTCGGTCGGTTGCATCCTGGCGAACATGACGCCGGCGCAGCGCCGCGAGCAGTACAACTGCGACATCACCTACGGCACGAACAACGAGTTCGGCTTCGACTACCTCCGCGACAACATGGCGTGGTCGAAGGACGAGTTGGTCCAGCGCGGCCACAACTTCGCGATCGTCGACGAGGTCGACTCCATCCTGGTCGACGAGGCCCGTACGCCGCTGATCATCTCCGGTCCGGCCGACTCCGCGACGAAGTGGTACGGCGACTTCGCCAAGCTGGTCAAGCGCCTGAAGAAGGGCGAGGCGGCCAATCCGCAGCGCGGTATCGAGGAGACCGGCGACTACGACGTCGACGAGAAGAAGCGCACGGTCGGCATCCACGAGTCCGGTGTCAGCAAGGTCGAGGACTGGCTCGGCATCGACAACCTCTACGAGTCGGTCAACACCCCGCTCGTCGGTTATCTGAACAACGCCATCAAGGCGAAGGAACTGTTCAAGAAGGACAAGGACTACGTCGTCATCGACGGCGAGGTCATGATCGTCGACGAGCACACCGGCCGTATCCTCGCCGGCCGCCGTTACAACGAGGGCATGCACCAGGCGATCGAGGCGAAGGAAGGGGTGGAGATCAAGGACGAGAACCAGACCCTCGCCACGATCACCCTCCAGAACTTCTTCCGCCTCTACGACAAGCTCTCCGGCATGACCGGTACGGCCATGACCGAGGCGGCCGAGTTCCACCAGATCTACAAGCTCGGCGTCGTCCCCATCCCGACGAACAGGCCGATGATCCGCAAGGACCAGGCGGACCTGATCTACCGCACCGAGGTCGCCAAGTTCGCCGCGGTCGTCGACGACATCGCCGAGAAGCACGAGAAGGGCCAGCCGATCCTGGTCGGCACGACCTCCGTCGAGAAGTCCGAGTACCTCTCGCAGCAGCTGACCAAGCGCGGCGTGCGGCACGAGGTGCTCAACGCCAAGCAGCACGACCGGGAGGCGTCGATCGTCGCCCAGGCCGGCCGCAAGGGCTCCGTCACGGTCGCGACGAACATGGCCGGACGCGGTACGGACATCAAGCTCGGCGGCAACCCCGACGACCTTGCCGAGACCGAGCTGCGCAACATGGGCCTGGACCCGGTGGAGCACGTGGAGGAGTGGGCGGCCGCGCTGCCCGCCGCCCTGGAGAAGGCCGAGGCCGCGGTCAAGGCGGAGTTCGAGGAGGTCAAGGAGCTCGGCGGGCTCTACGTCCTCGGTACCGAGCGGCACGAGTCGCGCCGTATCGACAACCAGCTGCGCGGCCGTTCCGGCCGGCAGGGCGACCCCGGCGAGTCCCGCTTCTACCTCTCGCTCGGTGACGACCTGATGCGGCTCTTCAAGGCCCAGATGGTCGAGCGCGTCATGGCCATGGCGAACGTCCCCGACGACGTACCGATCGAGAACAAGATGGTGACGCGCGCCATCGCCTCCGCGCAGTCCCAGGTCGAGCAGCAGAACTTCGAGACGCGGAAGAACGTCCTGAAGTACGACGAGGTGCTCAACCGCCAGCGCGAGGTCATCTACGGCGAGCGCCGCCGCGTCCTGGAGGGCGAGGACCTCCAGGACCAGATCAAGCACTTCATGGACGACACCATCGACGCCTACATCCAGGCGGAGACGGTCGAGGGCTTCGCCGAGGAGTGGGACCTGGACCGGCTGTGGGGCGCGTTCAAGCAGCTGTACCCGGTCAAGGTGACCGTGGAGGAGCTCGAGGAGGAGGCCGGCGACCGCGCCGGGATCACCGCCGAGTTCATCGCCGAGGCGATCAAGGACGACATCCACGAGCAGTACGCGGCCCGCGAGGAGCAGCTCGGCTCGGAGATCATGCGTGAGCTGGAGCGCCGCGTGGTGCTGTCGGTCCTGGACCGCAAGTGGCGCGAGCACCTCTACGAGATGGACTACCTCCAGGAGGGCATCGGCCTGCGGGCGATGGCCCAGAAGGACCCGCTGGTGGAGTACCAGCGCGAGGGCTTCGACATGTTCACCGCCATGATGGAGGGCATCAAGGAGGAGTCCGTCGGCTACCTGTTCAACCTGGAGGTCCAGGTCGAGCAGCAGGTCGAGGAGGTCCCGGTCCAGGAGGCGGCGGAAGCGGCCCCGGCGGTCCAGGACGCGGTGCCGGCACAGGCGGGTGCGGGGGCCGGCGGCCGGCCGGAGATCCACGCCAAGGGCCTGGACGCGCCGCAGCGCCCGGACCGGCTGCACTTCTCCGCGCCGACGGTGGACGGCGAGGGCGGGGTCGTCGAGGGCGACTTCACCAATGACGCCGTGCCGAGCGGCCAGACCCGCTCGGAGTCGGACGGCCTGACGCGCGCGGAGCGCCGGAAGGCCCAGAAGGGCGGGCGGCGCCGCAAGAAGTGACCCTGCCGGCTTCGCCGGTGAGGTGAGGCGAGAAGGGCCGGGGTGCGCAGCGATGGCTGCGCCCCCGGCCCTTCGCGTGGGTTCACACTGTTCGGCTCCAGACCGATACGGAGGGGCCGATGTCCAGGGCGGCGCAGCGCCAGCGGGCGTCGCGGCCGCGTTCGAGGCGGAAGGCGAGGGCCCGTACGCGTTCGCCGGCGGTGATCCGGGCGAACGCCTCGATGACGCCGCTGCGCGGGCGGTACACGCCGCACTCGCGGACCTCGGGGTCGGGGCCGCGGTGGTGCCTGCCGGTGGGGCGCAGCGGGGCCTGCGGGGCGAGTTCCACGAGGCGGTCGTAGGCGGCGGGCAGGGCGTGGCCCAGCAGTGCGTGCACGGGGCGCCGGCCGCTCAGGGTGAGCACCAGCTGGTCGGCGAACCAGCGGTGCGGCTGCCGTGCGGCGGCGCGGCGGCGGGCGGCGGCTTGCGAGAGAGCGGTCGGCGAGAGGGCAGTCGGCGAGGCGGTGGGCTGCGGAAGGCGCGGCGCGGTGCGCGGGCCGCCGGGGCGGCGGCTGTCGCGGCGGGTGGAGACGGGCTTGGACGCGGGCCTGGACGTGCGCGTGGAGGTGGTCATGGCGGAGATCCCCCGTTCTGCCGGACCCGTTGGATACCGGCCAGTAGCTCCTGTGGTGGGGCTCTTCTACCGAGGGCGGTGGCGGGGCGGCAAGGCCGTCGGAAGCGCCCCGGGGGGCTCCGGAAGATTCACCTATCAGGGTGACGGGCGGGGTGCGGGAAGGACGGGATCAGGCCACAGCGGGTGTCCGGCGGGGCACCGGGGAAGCCCGTACCGGCAGCACGATGGGGGACCCCCGCCCGTATGCTGGCTGCCTGCGCCCCAACCGAGCCAGTACCCAGCAGTCCGAACGAAAGCGGCGGCCACCATGCGTGTCTACGTCCCCCTGACGCTCCCCGGTCTCGCAGAGGCGTACAAGGCGGGCGAGCTGGGTTCCGGCCCGCTGGACGCCTTCGCCGTGACGCCCGCGCTGCGCGAGTGGTACGTCTCCGACGACATCGAGGAGCTGGAGTACGCCGCGCTGAACCGTGCCGCGCAGGCGTCGCTGCGGCTGCTGGCCACGGACCCGCGGGCCGCCCGGCGGCGGGTGGTCGTGGCCGTCGACGTGGCCGACGGTGCCGCGTCCGTGGACCCCGACCGGGGGCTGGACAAGTCGGGGCTGGGCGTCGTGCGGGTGGCCGGGCCGGTGCCGATGAAGAAGGCGGCGGCGGTGCACGTCGACTCCGACGACGCGGAGGCGGACGTCACGGCAGCGGCGGCGGCGCTGGGCGCGGCGGACCAGGGCGACGACGACGCGCAGTTCACGGTGGACGGGGCCGAGGACCACGAGCTGATGTGGTTCGGCGTCCAGGAGATCCCGAACCTGATCGGCTGAGGCCGGGGCGGCTTCCCGATGAGGCTTCAATAGGGCCCTGACCTGCTATTTCGCTGCCGTGCGGCAAGATTGTCAGTGGCCCTGGGTACCTTTTTCGCATGGGGAAGCACGCGACGCACATCGTCTGGGACTGGAACGGCACGCTCTTTCACGACATCGACGCCGTGATCGGCGCGACCAATGCCGCGTTCGGTGAGATCGGCCTGCCCCCGATCACCCTGGAGCGGTACCGGGAGCTGTACTGCGTGCCGATCCCGCGCTTCTACGAGCGGCTGATGGGGCGGCTGCCGACGGATGCCGAGTGGGTGGTCATGGACGAGGCGTTCCATCGGCACTACACGCTCCGGCGGGAGGCGTGCGCGCTCGCCGAGGGCGTGGAGATGCTGCTGGAGAGCTGGGGGACGGCCGGGCGCAGCCAGTCGATCCTCAGCATGTACGGACACGACGAGCTGCTGCCGCTGGTGCGCGACTTCGGCATCGAGTCGCACTTCATACGGGTGGACGGCCGGACCGGGCCGTCCGGCGGCAGCAAGAGCGCGCACATGGTGCGGCACCTCACGGCGCTGGAGGGGGCGCGCGTCGAGCCCGGCCGTACGGTCGTCATCGGTGACGCCGTGGACGACGCGGTGGCGGCCCGGGACGCCGGGGCGCACGCGGTGCTGTACACGGGCGGTTCACACAGCCGCGCCAGCCTCCTGGAGGCCGGGGTGCCGGTCGTCGACAGCCTGGCGGAGGCCGTCGAGACGGCGGAGCGGCTGGTGATCTGAGACCCGGTACGTGCCCGGGAGGCCGGCGATCCGAGAGCAGGCAGCTGCCGGGAGCGGCTGCGGAAGCGCCCTCACGTGGTGCGTCGGCGCGCGTACGCTGTGCTCTTGAGGGCCGGTGCCTCGGGAGCCGGCTCAGTGAGCGATACCGGGGGCGGCATGACGGTCGACTTCAGCCAGCGGCGGAGCGGCGCGCTGCCGGTCGAGGTGACCGGGTTCGTCGGGCGGGTGGCGGAGCTGACCCGGGTGCGGCGGCTGCTGGGGGAGGCGCGGCTGGTCACGCTCCTCGGGCCGGGCGGCGTCGGCAAGAGCCGGGTGGCGCTGCGCACGGCCGCGGCCCTCAAGGAGGAGTTCCCCGACGGGATATGGCTCGCGGAGCTGTCCGCGCTGCGCTCCGCCGAGCTGCTGCCGCAGACCATGGCCGCGGTGCTGGGGCTGCCGGAGCAGGCCGGGCGCCGCACGGTGGACGCCCTCGTCGAGCACCTCCAGGACCGGCAGGCCCTCCTCGTGCTGGACACCTGCGAGCATCTGGTCGACGCCTGCGCGATGCTCGCCGATCTGCTGCTGCGCGAGGCGCCGCGGGTGCGGATCCTGACGACCAGCCGGGAGCCGCTGGACGTGCCGGGGGAGCACACGGTGCAGATCCCGCCGCTCCCGGTGGAGGATACGCCGGAGGCGCGGAACGGCTGCGGGGCGGTGGCGCTCTTCGCGCAGCGGGCCGCGGCCGTGGTGCCCGGCTTCACGGTCACCGCCGCCAACCGCCCGCACGTGGTGGCCCTGTGCCGCCGTCTGGACGGCATTCCGCTGGCGGTGGAGCTGGCGGCCGTACGGCTGCGCGCGATCCCCCTGGCGCAGCTCGTGGCCCGCCTGGAGGGCCGTTTCGAGGTGCTGACGGGCAGCCGCCGGGCGGTCGCGCTGCCCCGGCACCAGACGCTGCGTACCGCGATCGGCTGGAGCCACGAGCTGTGCACACCGGAGGAGAGGCTGCTCTGGGCCCGGCTGTCGGTCTTCGCCGGCTCCTTCGACCTGGCCGCGGCCGAGGACGTCTGCGGGGGCGGCGAGCTGCCGGCCGGGGAGGTGGTGGAGCACCTCATCGGGCTGGTCGACAAGTCGGTGGTGCTGCGCGCCGAGGAGGGGGACGGCGAGGGGGCCGGGGACGGCTCCCGGTACCGGCTGCTGGACACCATCCGTGAGTACGGCGCCGAGTGGCTGGAGAAGGCGGGGGAGGCGAAGGAGTTCCGGGGGCGGCACTTCGCGTACTACCGGCGGCTGGGCGACCGCTTTCGTGCCCGCTTCCTCACGGACGAGCAGTTGTCGCTGTACGAGGCGCTGCTGCGGGAGCAGGCCAATCTGCGGGCCGCGCTGGGGCACGCGGTGGGGGCGGACGGCGACCCGGTGGCGGGGCTGGAGCTGGCCGCGCGGCTGTGGCCGTTCTGGCGGACGGCGGGGCTGCAGAAGGAGGGCCGGCACTGGATCGGCAAGGCGCTGGAGCTGGTGCCCGAGGAGCGGCCGGAGCGGGCGGCCGGCCTGCTGTCGGCCGGGATGCTCTGTCTGTGGCAGGGCGATCCGCAGGGCATCCTGCGGGAGTGCGGGCGGGCCCGGGAGCTGGCGGAGCGGCTCGGGGACGCGGCGGTGCGGCGCTGGGCGGACGGCTTCCTGGGGCTCGCGCGCGGGATGCTCGGGGAGATCGAGCGCTCGGCCGGGCTGCTGGCTCCGGTGCGGGCCGAGATGGTCGCGACGGGCGACCGGCTCGGCACGGTGATGCTGAGCTACCACGAGGCGTTCCTGCGGATCACGGCCGGCGACTGCGAAGGCGCCCGGGCGCTGTGCGAGGTGGCGCTGCGGTACCTCGACGCCCCGGAGGAGCGGGTGCTGCGGTCCGTCGTGCTGAGCACGCAGGGGCTCGCGCTGTGGCGGCAGGGGCAGCGGCCGGAGGGCGCGCGGCTGACCAGGACGGCGCTGCGGCTGAAGAGCGAGCTGCACGAGCGGTACGGCGTCGCGTACTGCGCCGAGGTGCTGGCCTGGGACGCCGCGGAGGACGGGCGGTACGCGCGCGCCGCGTGGGTACTGGGGGTGGCGCAGGGCGTGTGGCGCAGCGTGGGCGCCACGATGTTCGGCATGCGGGCCTGGCTGGAGGTGCACGACCGGGTGGTGGCGGCGGCCCGCCGGGCCCTCGGCGACTGCGGGTACGACCGCCTCTTCGAGCAGGGGCTGCGGCTGCCGCTGGACCGGGCCGTGCAGCTGATCCTCGCCGACGCGGAGTCGCCCACCGTGGCGCCGCGGCGGACGGCCGACGGCCGTGTGCCGGGCGGCGAGGCGCTGACCCGCCGGGAGCGTGAGGTGGCCGCGCTGGTCGCCGACGGGCTGTCGAACCGGGAGATCGCGGAGCGGCTGGTGATCTCCAAGCGCACGGCGGACGCGCATGTCGAGCACATCTTCACCAAGCTCGGCGTCAGCTCCCGCACGGAGATCGCGGACCGCTGCGCCGACGCCTGACGACGGCTGCCCCTCCGACGCCTGACGACGGCCGCCCCGCGGGGGCCCGGACGCGGCCCCCGCAGGGCCCGGGCCCCCGGGGTCCCCGACGTCACATCGCCGGCGCCTTGGCGCGCAGGACCTTCAGGAATTCGCGCATCCATCCGGAGTGGTCCGGCCAGGCGCGGGAGGAGACCAGGGTGCCGTCGACGACGACCTCGGCGTCGCGGAAGCCGGCGCCCGCCGCCTGCATGTCCATCTCCAGGGCGGGATAGCAGGTGACCCGGCGGCCGTTCAGGCGGCCGATCGCGGCGGTCAGCAGGGGGCCGTGGCAGATCTGCGCGACCGGCTTGTCGGAGTCGAAGAACGCCTTGATGACCTTGCGCAGCTCGGCGTCGTTGCGCAGGTACTCGGGGGCCCGGCCGCCGGGGATCACCAGAGCGGCGTAAGCGCCGGGGTCCACTTCGGAGAAGGCCAGGTCGGCCGGCCAGGTGTAGCCGGGCTTCTCGGTGTACGTGTCGAAACCGGGCTCGAAGTCGTGGACGACGAAGCGGAGCGTCTTGCGGGCGGGGGCCGCGATGTGGACGTCGTACCCCTCCTCGCGCAGCCGCTGGTACGGATAGAGGACCTCTAAGGACTCCGCAGCGTCCCCGGTCACGATCAGGATCTTGGCTGCCATGGCGTACCTCCACGGGGCTCGCGTCCGACTCCGTCCCGCTCAAGGTCCTCCGGTTCGGAGCCGTTGCCAAGACCCCCTGCGGACCCGCTGTGGGCCTCCTGCGGACGCCCGAGTGTGATCGGACGGTGCACGTCTCTGTCCATACCGGCAAAGAATCGAGTGTGGTTTTGTACACACAAGGCCCATGACGACTCCCCTGCAAGGAGCGATAGCCTGGCATCGTGATCAGCGCGATAACCCGCGGGGGCGTCGAGGCCCCTGCTACGCGCCCGGGACACCACGGTGCCCGGGCGGCCGTTGATCATTCTCGTTACGACCAGGTGCCAGGAATGCCAAATCTGGCCAATTCCGCCCCGGTCGCCCCTCATCGCGGCATAGCGTCGATTCCGACCGGACATGCTCCCGGGCCCGTCCCGGGGGTCCCTTACGCGCCGGTCCGGCGTTGTGCCGCATCCGCTTATTTCCACAACGTCACGCAACGGCGCGCGACAGGAGCCAGAGGACATGCAGACCAAGCTGGACGAAGCCAAGACCGAGCTGCTCACGAAGGCCGCCAGGGTCGCTGAGAGCGGACCGGCGGGAGGGCAGTCACCGGTACCGGGTCTCGACCCGGAGACCCTCAGTGGATACCTCCAGCGTTACTACCTGCACACCGCTCCGGAGGACCTCACCGGGCGCGACCCCGTCGACGTCTTCGGCGCGGCACTCTCGCACTACCGGCTGGCGGGCGTCCGGCCGCAGGGCACGGCGAACGTCAGAGTCCACACGCCGACCGTCGAGGAGAACGGCTGGACCTGCAGCCACTCGGTCGTCGAGGTCGTGACCGATGACATGCCGTTCCTGGTCGACTCGGTCACCAATGAGCTCTCGCGCCAGGGCCGCGGCATCCATGTCGTGATCCACCCGCAGGTCGTCGTCCGGCGTGACGTCACCGGCAAGCTGATCGAGATCCTGGACGCCGAGGACGACGCGCACGGCACCCCCGGCAAGGCCAAGGGCGCCGAGCTGCCGCACGACGCGCTGGTCGAGTCCTGGATCCACGTGGAGATCGACCGGGAGACCGACCGCGAGGACCTCAAGCAGATCACCGCCGATCTGCTGCGGATCCTCAACGACGTGCGCGAGGCCGTCGAGGACTGGGAGAAGATGCGCGACGCCGCGCTGCGCATCGCCGACGAGCTGCCCTCCGAGCCCACCGCCGACGACCTGCGCGACCGTGAGGTGGAGGAGGCCCGCGAGCTGCTGCGCTGGCTGTCCGCCGACCACTTCACCTTCCTCGGCTACCGCGAGTACGAGCTGACCTCGGCGCCCGGCGAGGCCGACGGCGAGGAGGACGTGCTCACCGCCGTGCCCGGCACCGGTCTCGGCATCCTCCGCTCGGACCCCCAGCACCACGAGGACGACCCGGGCCACCCCGTCTCCCCGTCCTTCAACCGGCTCCCGAAGGACGCCCGCAAGAAGGCCCGCGAGCACAAGCTGCTGATCCTCACCAAGGCCAACAGCCGCGCGACCGTGCACCGGCCGAGCTACCTCGACTACGTCGGCGTGAAGAAGTTCGACGCGCAGGGCAACGTCGTCGGCGAGCGGCGCTTCCTGGGCCTGTTCTCCTCCGCCGCGTACACCGAGTCCGTGCGCCGGGTGCCGGTCATCCGCCGCAAGGTCACCGAGGTGCTCGAGGGCGCCGGCTTCTCGCCCAACAGCCACGACGGCCGCGACCTGCTCCAGATCCTGGAGACCTACCCGCGCGACGAGCTGTTCCAGACCCCGGTCGACCAGCTCCGCGCGATCGCCACCAGCGTGCTCTACCTCCAGGAGCGCCGCCGGCTGCGGCTGTACCTGCGCCAGGACGAGTACGGGCGCTACTACTCCGCGCTGGTCTACCTCCCGCGGGACCGTTACACCACCGGCGTCCGGCTGCGTCTGATCGACATCCTCAAGGAGGAGCTCGGCGGCACCAGCGTCGACTTCACCGCCTGGAACACCGAGTCGATCCTCTCCCGGCTGCACTTCGTCATCCGGGTCGAGCCGGGCGCCACGCTGCCCGACCTCACCGACGCTGACGTCGACCGCATCGAGGCGCGGCTGGTGGAGGCGGCGCGCTCCTGGGCCGACGGCTTCGCCGAGGCGCTGAACGCCGAGTGCGGCGAGGAGCGCGCGGCCGAGCTGCTGCGCCGGTACGCCCAGGCGTTCCCCGAGGGCTACAAGGCCGACAACTCCCCGCGCGCCGCGGTCGCCGACCTCCAGCACCTGGAGAAGCTGTGGACCGCGGAGGAGGGCCGCGACTTCGAGGTCAGCCTGTACGAGCCGGTCGGCGCGGGCCCCGGCGAGCGCCGCTTCAAGATCTACCGCACCGGT
Organism: Streptomyces sp. NPDC053542; assembly: GCF_044544685.1. Lineage (NCBI taxonomy): Bacteria > Bacillati > Actinomycetota > Actinomycetes > Kitasatosporales > Streptomycetaceae > Streptomyces > Streptomyces sp. NPDC053542. The sequence goes on along the minus strand of NZ_JBITXL010000015.1, from coordinate 130,015 downwards.
GAGCCGGTCTCGCTCTCCAAGGTGCTGCCGCTGCTCAACCGCCTGGGCGTGGAGGTCGTCGACGAGCGGCCGCACGAGCTGCGCTGCGCGGACCGGTCCGCCGCGTGGATCTACGACTTCGGCCTGCGGATGCCGGAACGGCCGAACGGCGACGACTACCGCGAGCGCTTCCAGGACGCCTTCACGGCGGTCTGGACGGGCCGCGCGGAGAGCGACAACTTCAACAAGCTGGTGCTGGGCGCGGGCCTGGACTGGCGGCAGGCCATGGTGCTGCGCGCGTACGCGAAGTACCTGCGGCAGGCCGGCTCCACCTTCAGCCAGACGTACATGGAGGACACCCTCTCCCACAACGTCCACACCACCCGGCTGCTGGTCAGCCTCTTCGAGGCGCGGATGGCCCCGCGGCGGCAGCGGGCCGGCACGGAGCTGATCGACGGGCTGCTGGAGGAGCTGGACGGCGCGCTGGACCAGGTCGCCTCGCTGGACGAGGACCGCATCCTGCGCTCGTTCCTCACGGTCATCAAGGCGACGCTGCGCACCAACCACTTCCAGAAGGACAGCAACGGCGAGCCGCACGCCTACCTGTCCCTGAAGCTGGACCCGCAGGCGATCCCGGACCTGCCGGCGCCCCGCCCGGCGTACGAGATCTGGGTGTACTCGCCGCGCGTGGAGGGCGTGCACCTGCGCTTCGGCAAGGTCGCGCGCGGTGGTCTGCGCTGGTCGGACCGGCGGGAGGACTTCCGTACGGAGATCCTCGGCCTGGTCAAGGCGCAGATGGTCAAGAACACCGTCATCGTGCCGGTCGGCGCGAAGGGCGGCTTCGTCGGCAAGCAGCTGCCGGACCCGGCGGTGGACCGCGACGCCTGGATGGCCGAGGGCATCGCCTCGTACAAGACCTTCATCTCCGGTCTGCTGGACATCACCGACAACCTCGTCGGCGGCGAGGTCGTGCACCCCGAGGACGTCGTCCGGCACGACGGCGACGACACCTACCTGGTCGTCGCGGCCGACAAGGGCACCGCGAAGTTCTCCGACATCGCCAACGAGGTCGCCGAGTCCTACGGCTTCTGGCTGGGCGACGCCTTCGCCTCCGGCGGCTCGGCGGGCTACGACCACAAGGGCATGGGCATCACGGCCCGCGGTGCCTGGGAGTCGGTCAAGCGGCACTTCCGCGAGCTGGGCGTGGACACCCAGTCCGAGGACTTCACGGTCGTCGGCGTCGGTGACATGTCCGGTGACGTGTTCGGCAACGGCATGCTGCTCTCCGAGCACATCCGCCTGGTCGCCGCCTTCGACCACCGGCACATCTTCCTCGACCCGAACCCGGACGCGGCGACCTCGTACGCCGAGCGCCGCCGCCTGTTCGAGCTGCCCCGCTCCTCCTGGGAGGACTACGACAAGTCGCTGCTCTCCCAGGGCGGCGGCATCCACTCGCGGTCCGCGAAGTCGATCCCGGTCAACCAGCACGTGCGCGCCGCGCTCGGCATCGAGGCGGGCGTCACGAAGATGACCCCGGCCGAGCTGATGAAGGCGATCCTCCAGGCCCCGGTGGACCTGCTGTGGAACGGCGGCATCGGCACGTACGTGAAGTCCTCGGCCGAGTCGAACGCGGACGTCGGCGACAAGTCCAACGACGCCATCCGGGTCGACGGCCAGGACCTGCGGGTCAAGGTCGTCGGCGAGGGCGGCAACCTGGGCCTGACCCAGCTGGGCCGGATCGAGTTCGCCATGAACGGCGGCCGGATCAACACCGACGCGATCGACAACAGCGCCGGCGTGGACACCTCCGACCACGAGGTGAACATCAAGATCCTGCTGAACTCCGTGGTGTCCGACGGGGACATGACGGTCAAGCAGCGCAACAAGCTGCTCGCCGAGATGACCGACGAGGTCGGCGCGCTGGTGCTGCGCAACAACTACGCGCAGAACACCGCGCTCTCGCTGGCCCTTGCCCAGTCCTCCAACATGCTCCACGCCCAGCAGCGGTTCATGCGCCGCCTGGTGCGTGACGGCCAGCTGGACCGGGCGCTGGAGTTCCTGCCGTCCGAGCGGCAGATCCGCGAGCGGCTGGCCAACGGCCGGGGCCTGACCCAGCCGGAGACCGCCGTCCTGCTCGCGTACACCAAGATCACGGTGGCCGATGCGCTCATCCAGACGAGCCTGCCGGACGACCCGTACTTCAAGCACCTGCTGCACGCGTACTTCCCGACCGCGCTGCGCGAGCGGTTCGCCGAGCAGGTGGACAACCACGCCCTGCACCGCGAGATCACCACGACGGTGCTGGTCAACGACACCGTCAACACCGGTGGTACGAGCTTCCTGCACCGCATGGTGGAGGAGACCGGCGCGTCCCTGGAGGAGGTCGTCCGGGCGCACACCGCGGCCCGCGCGATCTTCGACCTGAACCAGGTCTGGGACGACGTCGAGGCGCTGGACAACAAGGTGCCCGCCGAGGTGCAGACCCGCATCCGGCTGCACTCCCGGCGGCTCGTCGAGCGCGGCACCCGCTGGCTGCTCAACAACCGCCCGCAGCCGCTGGAGCTCTCCGGCACCATCGACTTCTTCCGTGAGCGGGTCGGCACGGTCTGGGCCGAGCTGCCCAAGCTGCTGCGCGGCAGCGACATGGAGTGGTACGAGTCGATCTACGGGCAGCTGACCGAGGCGGGCGTGCCGGAGACGCTGGCGCACCGCGTGGCCGGCTTCTCCTCGGCCTTCCCGGCGCTGGACATCGTGGCCATCGCCGACCGCACCGGCAAGGAGCCGCTGGACGTCGCCGAGGTCTACTACGACCTGGGCGACCGGCTGCGGATCAACCAGCTCCTGGACCGCATCCTGGAGCTGCCGCGCGCCGACCGCTGGCAGTCCATGGCCCGCGCCTCGATCCGCGAGGACCTGTTCGCCGCGCACGCCGCGCTGACCGCGGACGTCCTCTCGGCGGGCAACGGCACGGCCACGCCGGAGCAGCGCTTCAAGGCGTGGGAGGAGAAGAACGCCGCGATCCTGGGCCGCGCCCGCGCCACGCTGGAGGAGATCCAGGGCTCGGACTCCTTCGACCTGGCCAACCTGTCGGTCGCGATGCGCACGATGCGGACGCTGCTGCGCCAGCACAGCTGAGCCGCACGGAGAAGGCCCCGGAGCGACAGCTCCGGGGCCTTCCCCATGCCTTCCGGCGGCTCGGCTACTTCTTGGTGAACGCCTCGTACTCCTTGAGGACGTCCGCCGTGGGGCCGTCCATGAGGAGCTCGCCCTTCTCCAGCCACAGCACCCGGTCGCAGGTGTCCCGGATGGACTTGTTGTTGTGGCTGACCAGGAAGACCGTGCCGGCCTCCTTGCGCAGCTCCCGGATGCGGGCTTCGGAGCGCTTCTGGAACTTGCGGTCGCCGGTGGCCAGGGCCTCGTCGATCATCAGGACGTCGTGGTCCTTGGCCGCCGCGATGGAGAACCGCAGCCGGGCCGCCATGCCGGAGGAGTAGGTGCGCATCGGCAGGCTGATGAAGTCGCCCTTCTCGTTGATGCCGGAGAAGTCGACGATGCTCTGGTAGCGCTCGCGGACCTGCTCGCGGGTCATGCCCATGGCCAGCCCGCCCAGGATGACGTTGCGCTCGCCGGTCAGGTCGTTCATCAGGGCGGCGTTGACGCCCAGCAGCGAGGGCTGGCCGTGGGTGTAGACATGGCCGCGCTCGGCCGGCAGCAGCCCCGCCACCGCCTTGAGCAGCGTGGACTTGCCCGACCCGTTCGTGCCGATCAGGCCGATCGACTCACCCCGGTAGGCGGTGAAGGACACGCCCTTGACCGCGTGCACCTCCCGCACGCCCGTGGAGGGCTTGCGGCGGATGATGCGGTTCAGCGCCGCGGTGGCACTGCCCCGGCCCGCGCCCGAGCCGTAGACCCGGTACACGATGTGCAGGTCATCGGCGATGACGGTGGGGATGCGTTCCTCGGTAGCCGCGGCCTGTTCCACCGCGGGCTGCTCCAGTTCGGTGTTCTGCTGCTCAGCCACGGCCGTACCGCTCCTCCGCCTTCCAGAAGTACACAAAGCCCACCGCGCCCATCACGATCGCCCAGCCCAGCGCGCAGGCCCACACGTGCGGAGGCAGCTGCGCGGCGGTGAAGGAGTCGATCAGCGCGAAGCGCACCAGGTCGATGTAGACCGCGGCCGGGTTGATGTCCAGCAGGAACCGGATGAAGCCGGGGATGTCCTTGCCGGCGGTCACCACACTGATGCTGTACATGACGCCGGAGGCGTACATCCAGGTGCGCAGGATGAACGGCATGAGCTGGGCCAGGTCGGGAGTCTTGCTGCCCAGCCGCGCCATGATCATCGCGAGGCCGGTGTTGAAGACGAACTGGAAGCACAGCGCGGGGATCGCCAGCAGCCACGACCAGCCCGGCAGCTGGCCGAAGGCCAGCAGGATCACCACGAGCACGCCCATGGAGAACATCAGCTGCTTGAGCTGCATCAGGCAGAACGAGATCGGCAGGCAGGCGCGCGGGAAGTGCAGGGCCCGCACCAGGCCGAGGTTGCCCGAGATCGCCTTCGTCCCCGCCAGCACCGAGCTCTGCGAGAAGGTGAAGATGAAGACGCCGGTGACCAGGAACGGGATGTAGTCCGGCACGCCACGGTGAGTACCGAGCAGCAGGCCGAAGATCAAGTAGTAGACCAGCGCGTTCAGCAGCGGCGTGGCCACCTGCCACAGCTGGCCCAGCTTGGCCTGGCTGTACTGGGCGGTCAGCTTGGCGCTGGAGAAGGCGGAGATGAAGTGGCGCCGGTGCCAGAGCTGCCGGACGTATTCCGGGAGCGGGGGGCGGCGGCCGCTGACCGTGAGGCCGTACTTCTCGGCGAGGGCGCGCGGGCCGGGGTCCGGCGGGGCGGCGGGGGCCGGACGCGTGAGGGTCTGAGACATCAGTCCGCTTTCGTGCGTGGACGCGGGCGCGGCGGGGCCGGCGGCGCCCGCGAGGCTGAGGAACTCACGACGAGACGGCTCCGTATCGTCGCAACCTGAGAGTAGGGCGCGGGTACGTCGAAACGCAACCGTTGCGTCGCGACGCTATGCTCCCTGCATGGCAAAGGACCCAGCACCGTCGGAAACGGCCCCCTCGGCCTCCCAGGTGCCGCCGCGCCGGGCGCCGGCCGGCGCCGCCGTGCTGCGCGAGGAGAAGACCGCCGCGATTCGCGCCGCGGTCTTCGCGGAGCTGGCGGCGGTCGGGTTCGGCCGGATGTCGATCGAGGGCATCGCGCGCCGGGCGGGGGTCGGCAAGACCGCGGTGTACCGCCGTTGGCGGTCCAAGCTGCATCTGGTGCTCGATGTGGTCACGGCGCTCGCCGCGGAGGGGATGCCTGTACCGGACACGGGCACGCTCCGCGGGGACGTGCGGATGCTCCTGGAGGTCGCCTCCCGGGCCCTGCGTCACCCGATGGCCGCGCAGATCATTCCGGATCTGCTGGCGGAGGCGGCGCGCAGTCCGGAGATCGCGGAGGCGTTGCGGACGGCGTTGCATGACTCGCAGGAGTCGATGACCCGCGCGATGGTGGCCCGGGCCGTGGAGCGGGGCGAGCTGCCGCCGGACGTGGATGTCCGGCTGGCGCTCGACCTGATCACTGGGCCGCTGTACTGGCGGGTGGTGGTGCTCCGCGGGGATCTTCCGGCCGGGTATCTGGACGAGCTCGCGGCGGCCGTGGCGACGGCGCTCGGGGCGGGTCCGCGGTCCGCGGGGAGGTAGTTCGTCGGCTGCCGGCCGGACGTGGCTGGTCGCGCAGTTCCCCGCGCCCCTGACGGGCCCCGGTATCGCCGCCCCTCAGCCTGCCAGGTCCATGTCCGACGCGTCCTCCTGTACCGGCAGGGTGGTGGTCACCGCGGTACCGGTGACCTTCGCCGCCTCGCGCGGGGTCGGGGCCACCGCGCGTTCCGCGAGCGGTACGACCTCCGGCGTCGCCTCCTGTCCCAGGAAGACCCGGCGGACCACGCGTTCCGCCGCGTGGCCGTCGTCCCACTGGCAGAAGCGGGCGCGGAACGCGGCGCGGCGGGCCGCGGCCTCCTCGCCGTCCCAGCTGCCGTCGCGGAAGGCGGCGATCAGTTCGTCCTCGGTGGTGGCGACGATGCCGGGGGTGTCGCCCGGCGCGCCGGAGAGCAGGTCGAAGGTGACGCCGCGGGACTTCACGTACACGTCCCAGTCGTCCGCGTACGTGATGATCGGCCGGTCGAGGTTGGCGTAGTCGAACATGATCGACGAATAGTCCGTGATCAGCGCGTCGGCGGCCAGGCACAGCTCCTCGACGGAGGGGTGGCGGGAGACATCGATCAGCGCGCCCTGTTCCTGGAGCTCGGCCAGCCGGGGGTGCTCGCCGTAGAAGTAGTGCGTGCGGACCAGCAACACCACGTCGGGGCCCAGTTCGCGGGTGACGCGCTCCAGGTCCATCCGGGGGACGTAGCCGGTCTGGTAGTCGCGGACGGTGGGCGCGTACAGGACGGCGGTGCGGCCGGGGGCGATGCCCAGGCGGGCGCGGATGTCCAGGACGTCGGCCGCGGTGGCGCGGTAATACACGTCGTTGCGCGGGTAACCGGTGTCCAGCGACTGGAAGGCGCAGGGGTAGACCCGCTCCCACTGCTCGGTGGTGTGCTGGTTGGAGGAGACGCTGAAGTCCCAGCGGTCGGCGCGCTGCAGCAGCTTGCGCATGCTCATGCCCTTGGCGGCCGCCGGGTACCGCTGCTGGTCGATGCCCATCCGCTTGAGCGGGGTGCCGTGGTGGGTCTGGAGATGGATCTGCCCGGGACGCTTGACGATGCCGTCGGCGAAGTTGACGTTGTTGACGAGGTACGTGGCGCGCGCCATCACCTCCCAGTAGCGCGGCGAGTTCACGATCACGTGGTCGGCGCCCTCGGGGAGGGTGTCCTCCATGCCCTTCTTGATCACCCACACGCCGTGGACGTGCGGCGCCAGCTCCTTGGCCTTCTCGTAGATCGCGAGCGGATTGCAGGCGGGGGTGCGGTTCCAGTACGCGGCGTAGACGGCGAGGTGCGGGTCGAGGGGGCGGTGCAGCTGGAGCTGGTAGAGGCGCGCGTACGCCTGCTTGCCGAGGGTGTGCTTGACCTTCCTCAGCCGCCCGGCCGCCTTCTTGCGGCCCCGCGCGGCCAGCTTCAGCGCGGTGTAGGCGGGGAACGAGCCGCGCGCGAGCGCGTCGTACTGGATGCCCATCACGCCCTTGGGGCGGACGAAGTCCGCGGGCAGGTAGCGGCGGTAGTGCTGCGCCGCACGGCGGAAGAACTCCGCGCGGGCCGCGGCCGGCACCCGGTCGGGGCGGGCCAGGATGAAGAGATAGTGGTCGATCATGTGCTCGAAGAGGAAGGCGCGCCAGCGGTGCAGCCCCGGCCGCTCCTCGAGGAACGCGAACAGCCGCTCGTACTGGTCGAAGGCGGCGAAGTGCTCCCGGCTGGGGGTGCGCAGCGCGTTGCCCTGGCGGCGCTGCCGGTAGTGCACGCAGACCTGGTCCAGCAGCGCGATGCGCTCGGCACTGAAGAGCGACTCGTAGACGACGACCGCGTCCTCGTAGAAGCCGTCGGGGAAGCTGAAACCGCCGGCGAGGTAGAAGTCCCGGCGGTACGCCTTGTTCCACACGACGGTGAACAGGCGCAGCAGCTCGGGCCGGTCGTCGATGGTGCCGACCTCGGGGCCGGGCGCGGACAGTACTTCGGCGTCGCGGTTGCGCTTCGCCTCGCCCCACCAGAAGGTGCGCGCGTAGTCGTAGACCAGGACGTCGGGGTCCTCGGTCGCCGCCAGCCGGCCGGCTATGGACTCCAGCGCGTCGGGCAGCAGCGTGTCGTCGCTGTCGAGGAAGAGGAGGTAGTCGCCGCGGGCGTGCGCCACGCCCTCGTTGCGGGCGTTGCCGATGCCCTTGTTCTCGGCGAGGTGCAGCGGGATCACGCGCGGGTCCCGGGCCGCGTACTCGTCGAGGATCGCCCCGGAGCCGTCCGGCGAGCGGTCGTCCACCGCGACGACCTCGAAGTCGCCGTACGTCTGGGTCAGGACCGAGTCCAGGCAGGCGCGGAGGTAGCCCTGCACCTTGAAGACGGGGACGACGATGCTGAAGCGCGGCACAGCGGTGGAGCTGGGCATTGCGGTAACTACTCCTCGTATCGAACCAGGCGCGGACAGTGGAATGCCCGGAATGAGAGGGCTGTCCGCTACCTGTGAGACGGGAGTGATGAGGAGTTGGTTGTCCGGCCTGTGAGAAAAGTACGGACTCTGTTCAGCCGCCGCTTCTGGCGGGGCTTCAGGCGCGGCGGGCTTCCGGGTGGTGCAGCAGCCAGCCCGCCCAGGCCGAAGCGATCATGTCGCGTACGTCGTGCCGGGCCTTCCAGCCCAGCTCGGCCGTGATCCGGTCGGCGGCCGCGACCACCCGCGCCGGGTCGCCGGGCCGCCGCGCGGTGATCTCCGCCGGGCGGTCCCGGTAGCCGGTGACCTCCGCGATCAGGTCGATCATCTCGCGGACGGACACGCCCTCGCCGCGCCCGATGTTGAGCGTCAGGTCGCGGACCGGGCCGCGCTCGCCGAGCTTGCGCGCGGCCGCGAGGTGCGCGTCGGCCAGGTCCTCGACATGGATGTAGTCCCGGACACAGGTGCCGTCGGGGGTGTCGTAGTCGGCGCCGAAGATCAGCGGCGCCGCGCCCTCGGTGAGCTTCTCGAAGACCATCGGGACGATGTTGAAGACGCCGGTGTCGGCGAGCTCGGGGGAGGCGGCGCCCGCGACGTTGAAGTAGCGCAGGCAGGCGGTGGAGATGCCGTGCGCCCGGCCCGCGGCGCGGGTCAGCCACTCGCCCGCCAGCTTCGTCTCGCCGTACGGGCTCATCGGCGCGCACGGCATGTCCTCGGTGACCAGCCCGGTCCCGGCGACCAGGTCCGCGTCCGGCATCCCGTAGACCGCGGCGGACGAGGAGAAGACGAAGCGGCCGACGCCGCCCGCCACCACCGCCTCCAGCAGCGTCCGCAGCCCCTGCACGTTCTCCCGGTAGTACAGCAGCGGCAGCTCCACCGACTCGGCGACCTGCTTCTTCGCCGCCAGGTGCACCACCCCGGTGACCTCGTGCTCGCTGATCGTGCGGTCCAGCAGCCCGCGGTCCAGCGTCGACCCGACGATCAGCGGCACGTCCTCGGGCACCCGCTCCGCCACGCCCGTGGACAGGTTGTCCAGGACGACCGCGCGCTCGCCCGCGCCGGTCATCGCGCGCACCACGTGCGCGCCGATGTAGCCCGCGCCACCAGTGATCAGCCAGGTCATCTCGCTCCTCGCTCCTTCTGCTCCGGTCAGCCGCGCTCGTACGGCGACGGTACGGGGAAGTACGCGCCCAGGAAGGCACGCACCACCCGGTCCTGCTCGGCGGCCGGCACCTCGGCGTCGGCGGAGTCCCCGATGCAGAAGACGCTGTGGCTGCGGGTGGCGAGCAGGCGGCTGAGAACAGTGTGGTGGTCGTAGCGGCCGGCGTTCGCGAACGAGCAGGAAATGGTCGCGGGCGTCGACTTCCCGGTCAGATATCCGTAGTAGTGGTGCAGGGACGAAGCGATGGAGAGATCGGTACGCGCCCGGAAGCGGCTGCCCGCCGTCGCCGCCACCTCCTCGGGGAAGCGATCGGCGAGCTCCGCGAGGACGCTGCGCCGCAGCGGGTGCGGGGCGTGCAGGAAGCCGTGCGTGGCGACCCGGCCGAACTCCCGCTTCAGCAGCGCCCGGTTGTTCTTGGCGGCGGCGAAGTAGCCCTCGTCGTCCGGGGTGACCTCGCCGGGCGGTACCGCGGTGGGCGAGCGGAAGAAGTGCGCGGTGCCGTTGCTGTGGAAGAACGCCGACGGGGGCACCGGGCGGCCGAAGAACACGTCGTCGTTGATGTACAGGAACTGCTCGGACAGGCCCTCGATGCGGTGCAGCTGGCTCTCGATGGCGTGCGAGTTGAAGGTCGGCAGCAGGGACGGGTCGGCGAACAGCTCCCGGTGGTCGACCACCTTCAGGCCCGGGTGCGCGGTGTTCAGCCAGTCGGGCACCTGGTCGTCGGTGACGAGGTGGACGGTGCGGACCCAGGGCGCGTACATCGCCAGGGAGCGGAGCGAGTGCCGCAGTTCGTCGCGGCTGCGGAAGCGCGCGTCGCTGCTGTCCACGCCGTCCGTGGCGAAGCCGGCCGCCCGCAGCGCCGCGTCCCGCCGCTCCCGCCAGGCCGGATCGGCGTCGTCGACCCAGGTGTAGACGACGTCGACGGGGAAGTCGATGTCCCACATCAGGGTGTCGGTGAAGGCGGCGAGCGTGGGGTGGTCCCGGTCCGCGACCCGCCACTTGGCGGTCGGCTCCAGGCTGGGCAGCCGCGGCCCGAGGAGGGTCGTGCCGCGCGGGGCCTCCCGCCAGCCGTCCTCGTCCTCGGCCCAGAACTCCACCGTGCAGCCGAAGCCGGGGCCGTACCGCAGTGTGCGGCTCTCGCTGGTCACGGGCTTGAAGACGCGTACCCCCGCGACCTCGCCGGCCTCCCGCAGCCGCTCGGCCAGCAGCGCGCCCGGCGCGTGGCCGCGCGGCGAGACCAGCTCGCCGTACACCGGCTCGCCGGCCAGCTCCTCGGCGAGCGCGGCCAGCGTCCGCTCCCGGTCCTCCACGGCCACCGCGATCCGGTGCGCGAGCGCGTCGTCGCGCAGCAGGACGTAGCCGATGCCGTGTGCCGTGAGCGCGTCGGTGGCCAGCTCCAGGTTGCGGTCGGCGACCTGCGGCGCGGTGAGGTCGTCGCGCAGCTCGGCGAGGCGCCCGGCGGACCGCACCAGCCGGCCCGTCCGGTCCTGGGCCTTGAGCAGGACTTCGCGGGCCTTCTGCGCGTCGGCGGAGGCGGCGAGCGGGCCGCCGTGCGGGGCCGCCACGCTGAACGCCCGGCCGCCGCCGGCCGCGATGCGCAGCGCGGTGCGGTCGGCGCGGGCGGCGAGCCGGTCCGGGCCGTCGCGGCGGGCCACCAGCTTCTCGAAGAGCCGCTCCCACTCGGCGGTGACCCGCGCGCCGGAGAAGCGCTCGTACACGCCCGCGCGCGCGGCGTTCCCGTACGCCCTCAAACGCTCCTGATCACCCATCAGTTCGCCGAGCGCCGCGGCCAGCGCTTCGACGTCGGCGGGCGGCACGAGCAGCCCGTCCACGCCGTGCCGGATGATCTCGGCGGGGCCGGTGACGATGTCGTACGCGATCGCCGGCACCCCGGCCGCGAACGCCTCGACCAGCACCAGCCCGAACGCCTCGTTGCGCGACGGCAGCAGGCACAGGCTCGCCTTCGCCCACTCGGCCGCCATGTCCGGTGTCCGGCCGAGCAGTTCCACCCGGTCGTGCAGGGCGAGGCCGTCGATCAGCTGGCGCAGCCGCACCGCCTGCGGGCCGTCGCCGAAGATCCGCAGCCGCCAGTCCGGGTGGTCCTCCGCGGCCAGCGCGAAGGCCCGTACGGCGTGGTCGAGCTGCTTCTCGGGCGTCAGCCGGGCGGCGGCCACGACGAGGCGGCCCGTGAGGTCGGAGCGGGGACGGTAGCCGTCGGGCAGCGCGTTGGGAATGGTGACGAGCTCGGGCGCGGCCGGGCCGAGGGACTCGCGGAACCACTCCTCGGTGCGCTCGGTCAGCGAGACCAGCGCGTCGATCCGCGGTGCGTACATCAGCAGCGGCTCGCCGCTGACCCCGCGCAGCTGGGAGGCGCGGTGCTCCTGGTGCACGGTGATCACCCGGCCCTGCACGAGCTGCGCGGCCGCCGCCATGAGCGCGGGCGTCGTCGTGACCAGGACGTCGGTGTCCAGCGCGGCGATGGCGGCGCTCAGCTCGATGTCCGAGAGCTGGTTGAAGGTGTGTTCCCAGGCCGGCTTGATCAGCTCGCTGGGGAGGGCGGCCAGCGTGCGGCAGGCCGCCTCGTCCAGGGCGCTGGCCCGCACCGGCCGCTCGTACGGCCCGGTCCGGTCGATCAGATAGCGGCGCCGGATGTCCCGGGCGGCGGGGAAGAACGGCTCGGCGTGGGTGCGGAAGACGCTCAGCACCTCGACGTCGTGGCGCGCGGCGAGGTGGGCCGCCTGGGTGTACGCGGCCATTTCCGTGCCGCCCATCTCGTCGCCGAGGGTGAGCAGGAACGTGATCCTCATGGCCGGTCCTCCGAGATCTCGTGGGCGCGGGCGGGTGTCGCGTACGCGGCGCAGCTGACGGCGAGGGTCCCGGCGGCGGAGAAGTGGGCGTGCACCCGCAGCAGCCGGCCGTCCGCGAGCGCTATGGACCGGTAGGGCGTGCGGAAGACCCGCTTCGGGCTGCGGACGTCGGTCAGCCGGCGGCCGACCTTCAGCCGGGTCCGCCCGGACCGCAGCCGCACCTCCCAGGTGTGCTGGACGTGTCCGTCGGCGGCCATCGCGGGCAGCGGCAGATCGGCCGTGAGGTGGCCCCCGCGCTGCTCCAGCGGCATCGGCAGCACCACTCCGCCGGTGCCCTGGCGGACGGCCTCGGCCGTCCAGACGGCGTGCCGCGGCAGCGGGCCGACCAGCCGTACCTGCACGGTGACGCGGTCCCAGCGCAGGCCGAGCGCGACCAGTTCGGCCTGCGGCGCCGGGGCCGTCACCTTGAGCAGCGCATGTCTGTCGGGCGAGCGCACGGGGCGGAAGAGGGCGCCGCTGCCGGGGTCGGGGGAGTGCGGGAGGGTCGGCCCGCCGGCGGTGCGGGGCAGGGCCGCGCCGAGGCCGGCCAGGATCTCCCGGCCCGCCGTGTCCGTCACGGCCAGGGACAGCCGCCAGATGCCGGGGCCCAGCGCGAGGGCGCCGGGCTCGGCGTACTCGGCGGGCTCGTCGTGCGGGGCGAAGTGGAGCGGGACCGTGGCGGTGAGCAGCAGGGTGCCGTCGGGCTGGAGCTCGGGGGCCAGCGGGGCGGTCCGGCGGTGGCCGCGGTGGTCCAGATGGAGCAGCGCGGTACCGATCCCGTGGGCGCGGCGGGGGTAACGCACCGCCACGTTCAGGGTGCGGCCGCCCAGGACGGAGAGGTGGACGGGGCGCAGGACGGGCCGCGGGCGCAGCCGTGCGGCGAGCACCGGGACGGTGTCGACGCGCTCGATGCGGCGGCGTACGCCGGCCGCCGCGCGGCGGGCGCGGCGGCCGGCGCGCACCGCTCGGGACAGCAGGGCGTGATCCATGGCGGCCGGTGCTCCCTTCCGTGGGACGCGGGGCGCCCGTTGGGCACGTGGCAGTGCATCCTTTTTGTCCCCTGGCGAGTCATCCCTTGAGTGAGCCTCCCCCGTGGGGGCGTGAGCACCCATGGAGGTCCGGGTGTACAGGGGATGTGTACCAGGACGTACGGCGTCATAGTTGCATCAAACGCCCATAGGGGTAAATGACCGGAACGCGGGGAGACGCGAAGGGGGAGACCGGAGTGAGTGCACAGATGGGACAGCGGACCGCCGAGCCACGCCGCCGGCCGGTACGGCATCCGGGTGCCCGCCGCGCCGCGGGGACGGTGCGGCGGATCAACCCGGAGGCGTCGACGCTGGTGTCGGTCTACCGCAAGGCGGTGCCGGAACACCTGCGGCGGGCCATCGCGACCCGCTCCACGCCGGAGCTGCGCCGCCGCATAAAGCAGCAGGTCAGCTGGCTGGCGACGGCCCGGCACCTCGAAGGGCTGCGCACCCGGGGCGTGGCGCTCGCCCACCGCGCGCTCGCCGCCGGGCCCGGCCGGGCCGTCGCGATGGCCGACGGGCACCCGCGCATCGCTCTCGTGCAGCACGACCTCTCACCCGCCCGGGCCCGCCGCGACAACCTCGTCACCGTCACCGAGACCCTGGAGCAGGCCGGCGTCGGCCACTTCTGCGTACGCGGCAAGGAGCGCGGGCGGGGCGTGGTCGCGGTGGCCGAGGAGGACGGCCCGCGCGCGCTCGCCGCGCTGGCCGCCCGCTGCCGCGCGCTGCCCGGCTACGTCTCCCTGCTGGCCCCGGGCAACGAGGTCCGGCACACGTCGCCCGGTTACGACTCCGGCGGCTGGCACCGGGCCGGGCGCGCCGGGCTGTTCCGCGTCACCTGGTTCCGTACCGACCCCGGCCGCTCGCTCGTGCTGGACGAGGCGTACGGCTGCGACGTGGAGTTCTGGCCGCGCGAGGGGGACCGGCTGATCGCCCCGCGGCGGAACGCCGTCACCGAGTGGGTACCGGCGGACGGGCACCGGACCACCGTCCCCGCCGCGCTCTTCACCTGCCCCAACGGGTCGGGCGACGACCGCACCCCGCGGGTGGCCACCTACCGCGACTTCACCGTCCCGCTGCCCGGCGACATCACCTTCCCCGTCGACGTCGTCTACACCTGGGTGGACGGCGCCGACCCGGCCTGGCTGGAGCGCCGCGCCAAGTACACCGGGCAGGCGTACCACGACGAGGCGGCCAACGCCGCGCGCTACGCCAACCGCGACGAGCTGCGCTATTCGCTGCGCTCGCTGGACATGTACGCGCCCTGGGTGCGCGACATCTACCTCGTCACCGACGACCAGGTACCGCCCTGGCTGAACACCGCTCACCCGCGCGTGAAGGTCGTCAGCCACCGCGAGATATTCACCGACACGAGCGTGCTGCCGACGTTCAACTCGCACGCCATCGAGAGCCAGCTGCACCACATCGAGGGCCTCTCGGAGCACTTCCTCTACTTCAACGACGACGTCTTCCTCGGCCGGGAGGCGTCGCCGCACGACTTCTTCCTGGCCAACGGGCTGACGAAGTACTTCCCCTCGCCCGCGCTGGTGCCGCTCGGCCCGCCCGGTGACGACGACGTCCCGGTGTCCGTCGCGGGCAAGAACAACCGTGCGCTCATCGAGGCCCGCTTCGGCACCACACCGGTGCAGAAGATGAAGCACGTCCCGCACGCCCTGCGGCGCAGCGTGCTGGCGGAGATCGAGCGGGAGTTCGGTACTGAGCACCGGGCGACCGCCGCGCACCGCTTCCGCAGCATGGACGACATCTCCATCCCGTCCTCGCTGCACCACTACTACGCCTTCCACACCGGCCGCGCGCTGCCCGCCGACATCGCCTACTCCTACCTCGACCTCTCCCGGCCGAGCGCCGCCAACCGGCTGGACCGGCTGCTCGCCCGCCGCGACCGGGACGTCTTCTGCCTCAACGACACCCTGTCGGAGGAGACCGACCTGGCGGACCAGCTGGCGCTGCTCCGGCCGTTCCTGGAGGCGTACTTCCCGCTGCCCAGCCCGTACGAGCTGCCGGAGCCATGAGCGGACCGGGCGTCGCCGACCCCGAGGAGGAGCGGCCACCGTCCGCGGCGCCGGGCGGCCGTGCCCCGCTGACCGTGCGCGGCGGGACGCCCGCGCGGCGCCGCGCCACCCTCGTCGCCGTCCTCGTCCCGTGCGCCGTCATGCTCGCGCTGGGCCTGTGGGGGCTGGACCGGGGCACGCTGTGGCGGGACGAGGCGGCCACCGCGCAGCTCGCGGGCCGCTCGCTGCCGCAGCTGTGGCACCTGCTCGGCACCGCCGATGCGGTGCACGGCCTGTACTACGCCCTGATGCACGGCGTCCGCGCGCTGCTGGGCGGCGGCGAGAGCGCGCTGCGGCTGCCGTCCGTGCTCGGCGCGACGGCCGCGGCCGGGCTGGTGGCGCTGACGGGCAGCCGGCTGGCCGCGCCGCGCGTCGGCCTGTGGGCCGGGCTGCTCTTCGCCGCCTTCCCCACGGTGAGCCACTACGCGCAGGAGGCCCGCTCCTACGCGCTGGTCACGGCCGGCGCCGCGCTCGCCACGCTGCTGCTGACGAGCGCCGTACGGCGCGGCCGGGCGCGGGACTGGACGGCCTACGCGGCGGTCACGGCGCTCACCGCGCTGCTCCACGAGTGCGCCGTGCTGCTGCTCGCCGCGCACGCGCTGACGCTGCTGGTCTCGCGGGTGCCGCGCGCGGTGTGGTCGCGCTGGGCGGCCGCGGCCTGCGCGGTGGCCCTCGCGCTGCTGCCCCTCGTGGCGCTGTCCCGTGGCCAGAGCCACCAGCTGAACTGGCTGTACCCGCCGGGGCTGCGCGCCGCCTGGCTGCTGCTGCGGTCGTTCGCCGGGCCGTCCCTGCCGGTCCTCGTGGCGGTGTGCCTGCTGCTGGCGGTGGCGGCGCGGTATCCGCTGCCGCGCCGCGGCCCGCTCGGCCTGTCCGCCGTCGCGCTGCCGCTCGCCCTGCTGCCGCCCGCCCTGCTCTTCGTGGCCTCCCAGTGGTACCCGGTCTTCCTCGACCGCTATCTGCTCTTCTCGCTGCCGGGCGTGGCGCTGGCCGCGGCGGCCGGGGCCGAGCGGCTGGTGGCCGCGGTGGCCGTACGGCGGTCCCGGCGGCTGCCGCCGCGCGTGGTGGCGGCAGCGGGCGCGGCCGCGGTCGCCGCGGCGTTCCTGTGCCAGCTCCCCGCCCAGCAGCGCGAACGGCTGCGGACCGGCCGCCCGGACGACCTCGCGGCCGTGGCGGCGGCCGTCGCGCGCCGCGCCGCGCCCGGGGACGGCGTCTTCTTCGTGCCCACCTACGCCCGCCGGGTACGCCTCGCCTACCCGGAGCAGTTCGCCGGGCTGACGGACCTCACGCTCGGCGTCCCGGGCGCGGAGTCGGGCACGCTCTACGGGCGGGAGGCGCCGCCGCGGGAGATCCGCGCGCGGCTGGGCCGCACCGGCCGGGTCTGGCTGGTCGCCGCCGACGGCGTGGACCGCACCCGGTGGTTTCGCCACAACGCCCGGGAAATGGCCAAATGGCGGCTGCTGCACGCGTGCTGCGCGCAGCGGTACTGGCTGGACGGGCCCGGTGCCAATGTCGCCCTCTTCGTACGGCGGGACTGAGCGCGGCGCAGTACTTCTCCGGAGTACCTCTTACGCGCCGACCACCGGCCGCATTCCGGAATTCCGGCCGTCCCGCGGCTAATGTCTGCCGCCGCGATTTCCGTCGAGAGGCCGGACATGACCCCACTGCACACCGAGACCGTCGCCGCACCCGCCGGAGCGGCGGGCACGGGGCTGCCGCGCCCCGGCACGCTCGCGGACGTCAAGGGCTGGTTCTTCGACCAGGACCAGGTGCTCTTCGACTGGCTGCTGACCCACCAGGCCCGCTCCGGCGTGCGCGGCGACCTGCTGGAAATGGGCGTGTACCTGGGAAAGAGCGCCGCTTTCCTGGGCCGTTACCTCAACCCCCGGGAGGAATTCACGGTCTGCGACCTCTTCGATTCCCCGGCCGGGGACGCGGCCAACGACGAAGAAATGCAGCGCTCCTACGCGACGCTCAGCCGCCGCGCTTTCGAGGCGAATTACCTCTCCTTCCACGACGAGCTGCCCACGGTCATCCAGGGCCCCACCTCGCTCGTCCCCGACAAGGTCGCCCCGGGCAGCTGCCGCTTCGTGCACGTCGACGCCTCGCACCTGTACGACCACGTACGCGGCGACATCGCGACGGCGCGCCGCGTGCTGTCACCCGAAGGAGTGGTCGTGCTGGACGACTTCCGCTCCGAGCACACGCCGGGCGTCTCGGCCGCCGTCTGGGAGGCGCTGTTCACCGAGGGGCTGCGGCCCATCTGCCTGAGCCGCTGCAAGTTCTACGGCACCTGGGGCGACCCGGCGCCGTGGCAGGAGGCGCTGATCCTGGAGATCGTCGGCCGCGCCGACTGCCACGCCGACCTCCAGACCATCGCCGGGCACCGCGTGCTGCGCCTGGTCGGCGACCGCGGCCCGGCCCTGCCCGAGCCGCCGCGGTCCCGGCACTACGAAGTGCTGCGGGCCGAGGAGCGCGCGGCCGAGGAGATCCGGCGGCGCCGCGAGGAGAGTGACGCGCGCGCCGCTGCCGCCGCGAGCGAGGCCGAGGCGGCACTGCGCCGGCCCAAGGGCCTCCGGCGCCTGCGGCGCCGCTGATCCCGGGCCGGGGGCCTCAGTCCAGCAGGTCCGCGGCCCGGGCCGTGGCCCGCCCGTCGTCCCGCGCGCAGTACGCCGCACGGAACCGCGCGTACGCGTCCCCGCTGCGCCACGCGACCCCGTCCAGGTCGCGCAGCGCGTCCACCAGCTCCCCGGTGTCCCGCAGCAGCGGCCCCGGCGCCTCGGCCTCGAAGTCGAAGGTGAAGCCGCGCACGGTGTCCCGGAAGTGCTCCAGATCCGGCGTCAGGAACAGGATGGGCCGCCCGGTGTTGGCGAAGTCCACCGCCAGCGAGGAGTAGTCCGTCACCAGCACGTCGGCGGCCAGCAGCAGCTCCATCGCGTCCGGGAAGTCGGTCACGTCCCGCACGAAGCCGTCCGCCCCGCCCGGCACCCTGTCGGCGACCAGCGGATGGCTGCGCAGCAGCAGGACGTGGCTGCCGCCGAGCGCCGCCCTGGCGTGCGCGACGTCCAGCGGCAGGTGCAGCTGGTAGTGGTCCGCGTCGTACGCCTTGTCGTCCCGCTGCGTCGGCGCGTACAGCACCACCTTCTTGTCCGCGGGGATGCCGATGCGCTCCCGTACCCGCCGGGCCGGCTTGTCGCGGTCTCCGTTGACCAGTACGTCGGTGCGCGGCAGGCCGGTCTCGTGGATCTCCCCCTCGTACCCCAGGCTCCGGCCCAGCAGGGACGTGCTGTGCGCGTTGGGGGAGAGCAGCACGCTCCACTGGTGGCCGCGGCGCGGCTGCGGCCAGAGGTGGACCAGGTCGGCGCAGAGCGTGCCGGCCAGGTCGGTGCCGATGCGCTTGACCGGGGTGCCGTGCCAGGTCTGCAGGACCCGCTGGCCCGGCCGGCGGACGAACCACTCCGGGAGGTGGGTGTTGGTGACGATGCGCCGGCTGCGGGCCAGCGCCTCGTGCCACTCAGTGCTGCCCAGCAGCACCGGTCGGGCGCCCTCGGGCACGTGCGTACGGGCGTCGCGGACCACCCACAGGTGTTCGGCGCCCGGGTCGCGGCGCGCCAGCTCCCGGTGCAGGGCGCGCGGTGAGTCGCCGCCGCAGCGCCCGTCGAAGCTGCTGAACAGGACCGTCTCGCGCAGCGGGCGGGAGCGGCGCCGCGGGTAGTGCTCCTCGCGCAGCAGCCGCTGCCGGTACGGGCCGCGGTCCGCGTCCGGCACCGCGGGGCCCGCCTCGACGAAGAGCCGGTCGTGGAAGCGGCGGTCCACGGTGAGCGGCCGGGGCGCCGCCGGGCAGGCCGCGGGCAGCGCGGCGAAGAGCGTGGGGCACAGCCGTACGGGCAGATCACCCGCGCCGTGCCGGCCGCCGCCGGTGTCCGGGCCGACCGCGTCGCTGATCGTCCCGGCGGCCGTGTCGTCCGCCGCTTCCGTGTCGTACTCGGCGCCCGGGCCGACCGCGTCGGCGGTGCCCGCCGGGTCCGCCGTGCGCAGGAAGAGGTACCAGCGGCCCTCGCCCAGCGGCCGGTCGCCGCCGCAGGTGGGGACGGCGGCGGGCCGCAGTACGGCCGTGAACCGCTCGCCGTCCCGGGTGGCGGGGAAGACCGCCTCGGCGGCGTACCGGCTGTGCCGCAGCACGGCCGCGAGGGGCGTTACGCGCCCGGCCGCGCCCGGCAGGCGCCCCGCGACCTCCAGCGACCCGTCGGGCCGCCACGCGAGCCGGTCGGCGAACGGCTCGGGGGCGCGGAGGTGCAGCACGAGGTTGCCGGCAGCGGTGGCGGTGACCACCAGCTCCCGGCCGCCGCCGTCGACCTGCCTCCCGGCCGGCGCCGTGGGGTCGGCCGCGATCCGGGCCGTCCTGCCGTCCGCGTAGACCAGTACGGGATCCCAGGTGGCGGCGCCCTCCTGCCCGGCACCCGTGGCGGCCTCGTCCGTGGCCGGTCCGGCCAGCTCGGCCGGGTCGATGCGCAGGGTGAGGCGGTGGCCCGTGCCCTCGGCGGTGATGTCCGCCTCCGTGAGGGGCCGTTCGAGGCGTTCGTCCGTGCCGCGGCAGGTCAGCCGCAGCGCCACCGGCGCGTTGGCCGAGGCGTCCCGCACGGTCAGCTCGGCCGCGCCGTCGCCCACCGGGCGCTGCCCGGCCAGCCGCCGCACGGTCCGCTCCACCGACAGATGCAGCCGTCCGTCCTTGTACCAGGGCACCACCCGCATCCCGTCGGCCACCTCGTGCGGCAGCGGGGACGCGCCGGAACCGGTGTCCAGCGCGCGCAGCGCGGCCGGCCGGACCACCCCGGCCCCGGCCACGACGATGCCCACCTTCCACTGGCCCGGCCTGAACGTTCCGCCCTTGGCCAGCCGCTTCGGATCCACTGTGATCTCGAAGCCCGACCAGTCGTAACAGTGCTGCTCCTGCCGGGAGTTGTGGGTGGCCTCCGGCGCGGGCACGGACCGCACCGGCAGGACGATCCGGCGCTTGCCCGACATCAGCACCGCCGCCTTCAGACAGCTCAGCCGGCCGGGAGCCGCGATGTTGCGGATGTAGGCGTAGCCGCGCAGCACCAGCTTGCCGTCCTGCCACACCGCCTCCCGCAGCCGCGCCCGTACCGGCAGGTCCTGGGAGGTGAGCCGGGTGACCTCCGGCGGCAGCGGGATCGGCCGGCCGCCGCCGACGGAGAGCACCGCGCGCTTGCGCAGCGGCGGGCCCGCGACGTGGAAGCCGGAGTTGTTCCGGTGCTGGTACTCCAGCAGCCGCAGCAGGTCCTCCAGCCGGCCCTCCCGGATCAGCGTCCACTTCATGCGCTGCTCGACGGGGAGTTCGGCGTACAGGGTGGGGTCGATGCGGCTGAGGAAGTCCCGGGCGCCGGTCATGAAGACCCGGTGGTACTCCTCGCCCGCCATGGGCAGCGCGTCGATGAAGTACTGCAGGTCGTCCAGGAGGACGGACCGGTCGTAGTCGCGCTTGTGCGCGGTCCAGCGGGTGCGGTCCGGGTCGGCGAGGAAGCGGCTGACGCCGTCGACGGCGGCGAGCCGGTCCCGTACGCCCTTCACGTCGGTGCGGCGGCGGGTGATCGAGCCCTCGCGGATGCGCCAGTAGTAGACGTGCTCGTGGAGGACGTCGACGGCCTCGGCGAGGAAGTGCGCGGGGATGGTGAGCGGGGTGTCCTCGTAGAGCACGCCCTCGGGGAAGGCCAGCCGGTGCCGGTCCCAGAAGGTGCGCCGGAAGACCTTGTTCCAGGCCACCCGGTCGGCCAGCAGGGTCAGGTCCCGGCTGATGTGGGTGCCCAGGACCGTGCGGGTCATCGTCTTGTGCTGCCACGCCTGGCTGCGGCCCTCGGTGGTCAGCCGGTAGACGTTGCCGGTCGCGAAGTCCGAGCCGGACTCGTCGAGGAGGGAGACCAGGCCCTCGTAGGCGCGCGGCGGCAGCACGTCGTCGCTGTCCATGAAGGTGAGGTAGGAGGTGCGCGGATCGGCGTGCCGGGCACCGGTGTTGCGGGCGTGCCCCAGCCCCCCGTTCTCCTGCGTCACCAGCCGGAAGCGCGGGTCGCGCGCGGCGAACTCCCGGGCCAGCTCCGGCCCGGAGTCGGTGGAGCCGTCGTCGACCATCACCACGTCCAGCTCCCGCAGGGTCTGGGCGGCCACGGACGCGAGGCACTCGTGGAGGTACTCCTCCACGTTGTAGATCGGGATGACGACGGTGAGCCGGGGATCCATGGAGCAGACCAGACCTTTTCCAGGGGACGCACGGGACACCAGTCCAACCCCATGCGGACTCACCCGTCACATTTGCTGCGCTGATCGAGTGACCGGCCCCGGCGGAGGAACCGGACGGAGCGTGATCGTCCGCCTACGCTGCTGCTGCACCCTGTGTACCGACCCCTGGATGGCCATGCCCCGCTTCAGCGTCATCGTCCCCGCCCGCGGCGTGCAGGGTTTCCTGCGCCACTGCCTGGACTCCGTGCTCACGCAGTCCTTCGAAGGGGTGGAGGTGATCGCCGTCGACGACTGCTCGGACGGCGGCGACGGAGCGATCATCGACGCGTACGCGGCGGCCGATCACCGGGTCATCGCACTGCACCTGGAGAGCCCCGGCGGCGTGGGCCCGGCCCGCAACGCCGGCGTTGGCCGCGCCACCGGCGAGTACCTGCTCTTCCTCGACGGCGACGACTTCCTCGCGCCCGGCGCGCTGGCCGCGATCGACGCGCGGCTGCGCGCGGCGGGCGAGCCCGATGTGCTGCTCTTCGACCACGACCGGATCGACGTCTGGGAGAAGCGGCACGGCAGCGCCGACGGGGAGTTCCTGGAGGCGCACGCCGACACGGTCTTCACCGCCGAGGACGTGCCGGAGTGCCTGGCCGTACTGCCGGCGCCGTGGAACCGCGCGGTCCGCCGCGACCTGTGGGAGGCGCACCGCTTCGCGTTCGCCGACGGCCCCTACGACGACGTGCCCGTGGTCTTCGATGCCCTGCTGGCGGCGGCCCGGATCGCCTGCCTGGACCAGGTGTGCGTGACCTGGCGCAAGCGCCGCCGGGGCAGCGCCTCCACCGTCCCCGGACGGCACCACTTCGCGGTCATCGGCCGGTACGACGCGGTGTTCCGCGCGCTGACCGGGACCGGGCTGGGCGGCGGCACCGAGGCGGCCCGCGGCGTGCTGTTCGCGCACGCCGCCGGCCGACTGCTGCGGATCATGGAGGACGACGGCCGGGTGCGCGCCGGGGACCGGCCCGACTTCTACCGGCAGGCGGCCCGCCTGCTGCGCCGGCACCGCCCGGCCGGCGCGGAGCTGCCCACGCACCTGAACTCCTACGCCGTCTACCGCTCCCTGCAGCGTGCCGGAACGCTTCGGCACCGCACCGCCAAGACGCTGCGCGCCCGCCGGCACCGCACCGCGCGCAGCGTCTACCGCCGCTACTACGGCCTCCAGCTGCGCCGCCCCATCGACGAGAACCTCGTGGTCTACGCCGCCTACTGGAACCGCGGCGTGCTGTGCAGCCCCGCGGCGATCCACGCGAAAGCTCGCGAGCTGGCGCCGCACCTGCGCGGCGTGTGGGTGGTGGACCGCCGGCACCGCGAGGACGTGCCGCCGGGCGTGGAGACCGTACTGGTGAACTCGCGCCGGTACTGGGAGGTGCTGGCCCGCGCCAAGTACCTCGTCAACAACGCCAACTTCTCCGGCACCGTCCACAAGCGCCCCGAGCAGGTGTACGTCCAGACCCACCACGGCACCCCGCTGAAGAAGATGGGCATGGACCTGCGCCGGCACCCGGCCGCGGCGCAGGGCGTCAGCTTCCTGCGCATGCTCGACCACGCCGACCAGTGGGACTACTGCCTGTCCTCGAACCCGCACTCCACCGAGGTGTGGCAGCGCGTCTACCCCAGCGACTACGAGACGCTGCCCACCGGCTACCCGCGCAACGACCGGTACTTCACCGCCACCGCGGAGGACGTGCGACGGATCCGCGCCGGGCTGGGCATCGCGCCCGGCACCACCGCGATCCTCTACGCGCCCACCCACCGCGACTACGAGCGCGGCTTCAACCCGCCGCTGGACCTGGAGCGCCTCGCCGAGGCGCTCGGCGAGGGCTACCAGCTCCTGGTCCGTACGCACTACTTCTACGGCGCCGATTCGCGGCTCGCCGCGCTGGAGGAGGCGGGCCGCATCCTGGACGTCTCCCGGCACCCGTCCGTGGAGGACCTGGCCCTGGCCTCCGACGCGCTCCTCTGCGACTTCTCGTCGCTGATGTTCGACTACGCGGGGCTCGACCGGCCGGTGGTCGTGCACTCCTCGGACTGGGAGGCGTACCGGCACGCCCGCGGCGTCTACTTCGACCTGCTCTCCGGCGAGCCCGGCGACACCCCCGGCCACATCGCCGCCGACGAGCAGGCCATCGCCGAGCTCTTCCGCTCCGGCCGCTGGGCGGACGACCGCTCGGCGGAGCTGCGAGCCGCGTTCCGGGAACGCTTCTGCCCGTACGACGACGGCCTGGCCGCGGAGCGCGTCGTACGCCGCGTCTTCCTCGGCGAGCAGACACTCCTGCCGGTGATCCCGCTGGCCGAACGCACCGTCGCCCCGACCCCGCACGAGGCGGAACTCGGCGGCGAGGCCGAGCCCTGCGCACAGGCGTGAGGTGACGCGCCCCGCAAGGGGCGCGGGGAACTGCGCGAGCAACCAGCACGGCGCGACAGCCGGGTGACAAGGCCAGCTCCTACGGCGCCTAGCGCCTCCGGTTACGGGCCCCCACGATCGCCTTGGTGATCACCGGCGGCAGCACATTCACAGCCACCCGCCGCAGCGCGCTCCGTCCCTTCGGCCCCCCACGTCCCGCGGCATGCGGGCCCGCGCCCCGCGGCACCCCGGGCCGCACCCGGTGCCGAGAAACCGGGTGCGCCGGCTCCTTGGCACCCTTCACCGACATCCGGATCAACGGCTGCCCCGCAACCTCCTGCACTTCGTGCCACAGATCGTCGCGCGAGCGCAGCCACTCCAGCAGCTCGCCGCGCACCGGCTCCGCGTCGCCCCAGGTGCCGTAGAACTTCGTGCCTGTGATGCACAGCGGCTTCAGCCCGCCGGTGGTCACCGCCTGCCACGTGGCCGCGGCCACGCCAGGACAGTGCTCGGCCCGGTAGTCGTCCAGCACGACCACGCCGTGCGGGCGCAGCAGCTCCCGCACGGCCAGGATGTCGCCGTGCACATGCTCGTACAGGTGCGAGGCGTCGATGTGCGCGAAGCGGCAGCTGGCGTCCTCGACGTGCGCGCGGATCACGGAGGACAGGCCCTGCACGAGGTGCGGCAGCTCGTCGTGGAAGGAGAGGTAGTTGGCCTCGAAGGCGCGGCGGGTGAGCGTGGCGTAGGACTTCGCCATCTCCTTGGAGTTGGAGGCGTCCTCGGCGGGGGAGTCGAAGAGGTCGCAGACCGTGAAGCGGTCACCGGCACGCAGCCGGGCGCCCATGAAGATGGCGCTCTTCCCCATGTACGCACCGAGCTCCAGCAGGTCGCCCGGTTCCTTGCGGCGTTCCTGGCGGGCCAGGAACCAGTCGAACATGAGCTGGTCGGCGGTGAAGAACCAGCCCTTGACGTCGGCCAGGCGGGTAGGTCGCGGGAGTTGTTCGGCACTCTGGTCTGCGGTGAGGGCAGTCATGTGCGGTCCGTCTCCAGACGGTCGGGGGATTCGATGGCGACATGCGACGCGTGTGCTGTTGTGGGCCCGGGCACCGGCTGCGGCACCGCGAGACGGCGGGCCCGCTGGGGGGAGGGCGCGGGCCGGCGCTCATGGAGGGGTACGGCATCGGGAGGTGACCCCTCGTCCCCGAGGAACACACGGCGTACCACGCGTTCCGCGGCGTGGCCGTCATCGTAGGGGCAGAAAAGTGAACGGAAAGTGGCCCGCAGAGCGGCCGAACGGGGTCCGTGCCATGCGGGACTCGCGAAGATGCGGATGAGTTCCTCCTCGCTGCGTGCCACCGGGCCCGGCGGGTGCCTGAGCAGGTCGAAATAGGTGCCGCGGGCCGCCCGGTACGCCTCCCAGTCGTCGGTGAGGACCACCACCGGCCGGTCGAGGTTCACGTAGTCGAACATGAGCGAGGAGTAGTCGGTGACCAGCGCGTCCGAGGCCAGGCAGAGGTCCTCCACGCACGGGTGGCCGCTCACGTCGATCACCCCGTCCCCGGACCGCCCCCACGGCACGTCCGCGGCGTACGCGGGGCCCTCCAGCGAGGAGAAATGCGGACGTACCAGCACCACGAAGCCGGGGCCGAGCTCCCGCAGCAGCCGGTGCGGGTCCAGCGCGGGGCGCCGGGAGCGCCGGTAGTCGCGGTGGGTCGGCGCGTACAGGATCGCGGTGGCGGACGGCGGGATGCCCAGCTCGGTACGGATGCGCAGCACGTCCTGGGCGGTGGCGCGCAGGAACCGGTCGGTGCGCGGCTGCCCGTACTCCAGCGTCGTGTAGCCGGCCGGGTAGACCCGCTCCCAGGTCAGGGTGGCGTGGCGGTTGGCGGAGAGGCTGTAGTCCCAGCTGTCCACGCCGCGCAGCAGCCGCGCGAAGTCGGTGCCGCGGGCCGCGGCAGGGCGCTCCTGGAGGTCCAGGCCCATGTGCTTGAGCGGGGTGCCGCGGTGCGTCTGCAGCAGCACCTGGCCCGGCCGCTTGGCCAGCCGCCCGTCGAAGTGCACGTTGTTGACCAGGTATTTCGAGCGGGCCAGCGCGGTCCAGTACGCGGCGGTGCCGGGCCGCAGCCACCGCACGCCCCCGGGCACGGTGTCCTCGTACCCGGGCGCCGCCACCCACGCCGTGCGCATCCCCGGGCACAGCTCGCGCAGCTTGGCCTCGATGGCGGCGGGGTCGCCGGCGTAGCCGCGGTGCCAGTGCGCGGTGAAGACCGCGTGGTCGGGCCGTACCGGCAGCCGCCGCTGGAGCCGGTAGTGGAGACCGAGCGCGGCGCGCCGCGTCCGCCGCAGCAGCCACCGGGCGTGGCGCGCCGTGGCCCGGCGCAGCCGCTGCGCGCCCGCCAGCAGCCGGAACGGGCGGTGCCAGCCGAGCCGTACCAGGCCGTGCCGGACCCGCACGGCGAGCCGCGGCGGGCCGCCGTCGGCGCCGTCGACAGCCCCGTCGTCAGCGCTGGTGGCCGGGTCGGCGCAGCGGTACCGGCGGCAGTGCGCGGCGGCCCGCCGGAAGAACTCCGCCCGGCTGTCGCGCGGCAGCCGCCCCCGCGCCGTGTAGACGGCCGTGAGGTGGTCGGTCATCCGGCGGACCATCAGCGGCCGCCAACGGGCCAGCTCCGGGCGGGAGTCGAGGAAGGCGAACACCCGGTCGTACTGGTCGAAGATGTCGAAGTGGCCGCGCCCCGTGGTGCCGAGGATGTTGCCCCGGCGCCGCTGCCGGTAGTGCACGCAGACCCGGTCCAGTACCGCGATCGACTCCGCGGTCGCCAGCGCCGGGAACGTCCAGGGCGTGTCCTCGTAGTACCCCGGCGGGAAGGTGAGCCCCTGCCGCTGGACGAAGTCCCGGCGGTACGCCTTGTTCCACACCACCATCAGCAGCCGCAGCAGGGCGGGCCGGTCGGCGAGCCGGAAGGCCGGCGGGCCGTGCTCGGCGAGCAGCTGGGCGTACTGGTTGCGGGCCGCGGTGCCCGACCAGGTGGTGCGGGCGTAGTCGTAGACCAGCACGTCCGGGTCGCCGGTCGCGGCCAGCCGGTCGGCGACGGCCCGCAGGGCGCCGGGCGTGAGCGTGTCGTCGCCGTCCAGGAAGAGCAGGTAGTCGCCGCGCGCGTGGGCGATGCCGGCGTTGCGGGCCGGGCCGAGGCCGGTGTTGGCCGGCAGGTGCACGGGCCGTACCCGGTGGTCGCGGCGGGCGAAGTCCTGGATGAGGGCCCCGCAGCCGTCCGGCGACCCGTCGTCGACCGCGATCAGCTCGAAGTCCGGCCACTCCTGGGCGAGGACGGACTCCAGGCATTCCGGCAGATACGCCTGGACCTGATAAGCGGGAACGATGACGCTGAACCGTGGCAAGGGCACTTCCATGAGTCGGCGGCCGGCTGCGCTGTCGGTCAGCGATCGTTCCCGGCCGCGCCGCGCCCTCATGCGGCGCGGCCGCCGGTTACGCCCGGGTGGCAGAGGACTCGCACCCGTTCGAGTGAGCCGCCGCCGGCTCGCCCCTACTTGACCGCGCCCGCCATCACGCCGGACACGAACTGCCGCTGGAAGGCGAAGAAGACCACCAGGGGGATGATCATCGACACAAAGGCACCGGGGGCCAGTACGTCGATGTTGTTGCCGAACTGGCGGACCTCCTGCTGGAGCGCCACCGTGATCGGCGGGTTGCCGCTGTCCGCGAAGATCAGCGCGATCAGCATGTCGTTCCACACCCACAGGAACTGGAAGATGCCCAGCGACGCGATGGCCGGGCCGCCCAGCGGCATGACCACCCGGGTGAACAGCCGCAGTTCGCTCGCCCCGTCCAGCCGGGCGGCCTCCAGCAGCTCGCGCGGGATCTCGGCGAAGAAGTTCCGCAGCAGGAACACGGCGAAGGGCAGCCCGAAGGCCGTATGGAAGAGCACCACGCCGGCCGTCGTCTGGAACAGTCCGACCGCCCCGAAGAGCCTCGCCACCGGGATCAGCGCGACCTGTACGGGCACCACCAGCAGCCCCACCACGACCATGAAACAGGCGTCCCGGCCCGGGAAGTCCATCCAGGCGAACGCATAGCCCGCCAGCGCCCCGATGACCACCACCAGGACCGTCGCCGGGACCGTGATCAGCGCGGTGGTCACCAGCGAGTCCATGATCTTGGCGTTGCCCAGCAGCTGGCTGTAGTTGGACCAGGTGAGCTGCGCGGGCTGGGTGAACACCTGCCACCAGCCGCTCTCCGCGATGTCCGCCGGATCGCGCAGCGAGGAGATCAGCAGCCCGACCGTCGGCATCAGCCAGAACAGCCCGACCAGGATCAGGAACACCCGCAGCACGCCGCCGCCGGTACGGGCCGCGAGCCGCGCGGCCAGGGACTGCCGGGCGCCTACCGGCTCGTCGGCCACCGCCGTCATCGCTGCCGCTCCTTCCGCAGACGCCGGATATTGACGATCAGTACGGGTGAGACGAGGAGCAGCAGGAACACCGCGATGGTGGAGCCGATGCCCAGTTGCGCGTCCGGGCCGAAGGACGACTGGTACAGCTGGAGGGCCAGCACGTTCGCCTCGTCCTGGCTGGCGCCCGGCGCGATGATGTACACCAGGTCGAAGATCTTCAGCACGTTGATCATCAGTGTGACCAGGACGACCACCAGGACCGGCGCCAGCAGCGGCACCGTCACCCGGCGGAAGACCTGCCACTCGTTCGCGCCGTCCACCCGGGCCGCCTCCAGCAGCTCCCGCGGCACGCTCGCCAGGCCCGCCGCGATCAGCACCATGGCGAAGCCCGCCCACATCCAGACGTAACTGCCGATGATCGCGGGCGTCACCAGCGCCGGGCCGAGCCAGTCGACGCCGTTGTACGCCTCGGCGAAGTTCGACGCGGGCAGCCGCAGCTTCGCCCCCTCGGCGCGCGCGGGCAGCGCGTACGTCCCGTCCGCCGCGGTGGTCGCGGACGCCACGACCTTGCCGCCCTTCACCGCCTCGACCTTCAGGCCGGCCAGCGCCTTCTCCTGCTTGTCGATCCTGTTCGGCGTGCCGCCGCCCCCGCGCGTGAAGTCCAGCCACGCGGTGCCGGTGATCTGCCCGGGGCGCGGCGCCGCGGGCTTCGCGCGCTGCGCGCCCTTGAGGTCGTCCGGCTGCACCGCCACCAGCGGCAGGCTCACCGCGGTACCGGTCTTCACCGGCTCCTTGGCGGTGAACGCGCCGCCGCCGGATGCCGTGAGGTCGCCGTTCGGCCGCGGATTGGCCCCCGGATACGGCGCGGGCTCGGCGAAGGTGTCGTGCACGCCCACCCACACCGCGTTGGCGACGCCGCGCTCCGGGTCCTGCTCGTACACCAGCCGGAAGATGATGCCCGCGGCCAGCATGGAGATCGCCATCGGCATGAAGACGACCAGCTTGAACGCGGTGCCCCAGCGCACCCGCTCGGTCAGCACGGCGAAGATCAGGCCCAGCGCCGTGGACACGGTCGGCGCGACCACCACCCAGATGACGTTGTTCTTCAGCGCCGTGCGGATGCGGTCGTCGGTGAACATCTCGACGTAGTTGCCCAGGCCCACGAAGCCGCTGCCCGACGTGTCGAAGAGGCTGCGCCAGATCGAGTACCCGATCGGATAGACCACCAGCGCGCCGAGCAGCAGCAGCGCCGGGAGGAGGAACACGCCCGCGATCCACGGGCGCGTCCCCGTCACGCTCTTGCCGGGCTTTCTCGTGCCCTTGCCGGACGCCTGCGCGGCGGCCGCCGTGCCTCCGGAGGTCATGGCATCAGTTCCCGAACGACTTGGCGGCGTCCTTCTCCAGCTGCGCCTGGGTACCCGCGACGTCCTTCGGGTTCTTCAGGAAGTCCTGCAGGGCCTTCCACTCACCCTGCCCCGGCTTGCCGCCGAAGGACGCCGGGGCCTGGTCGGACATGTCGAAGCGGAAGTCGTCACCGGCCGCGACCAGAGCCTTGCCGATCTCCCGGAACACGGTGTTCGGGTAGACGGCCGGGTCCAGCTTCTTGTTGGCGGAGACGAAGCCGCCCTGGCCCGCCCAGATCCGGGCGGCGTCCGGGGACGCCAGGAAGGTCAGCAGCGCCTGCGACGCCTTGTTGTCCTTCAGCGCCACCGCCACGTCGCCACCGGTCACCACCGGCGACTCCTTGCCGACCGCCGGGAACGGGAAGACCTTGGCGTCCGTACCGACCTTCGCCTTGGTCTCGCCGATGTTGGCGGCGGCGAAGTCGGCCGAGGAGACCATCGCGGCCTTCGGCTCGTCCTTGAACGTCTGCGTCACCGACTGCGGGAACGCCGTCTGCAGCGCACCGGAGTTGCCGCCCGCGAGCAGCCCCTTGGCGCCGAAGAGCGAACCGAGCGTGGTCAGCGCCTGCTTCACCGACGGATCGGTCCACTTGATCTCGTGCTTGGCCAGCTGGTCGTACTTCTCCGGCCCGGCCTGCGAGAGGTAGACGTTCTCGAACCAGTCGGTGAGCGTCCAGCCGTCCGCGCCGCCCACCGAGACCGGCTCCACGCCGGAGTCCGCGAGCGTGCGCGCGGTCTTCAGGAAGCCCTTCCAGTCCTTGGGCTCGGACACCCCCGCGTTCTCGAACGCCTGGGTGTTGTACCAGACCAGCGACTTGTTGCTGGCCTTGAAGTACACGCCGTAGCTCTTGCCGCCGTAACTGCCCAGATCCTGCCAGCCCTTGGAGAAGTTCTCCGACAGCTCCTTCTTGGCGGCCGGGCCGAGCGGCTTGACCCAGCCCTTCTTGGCGAACTCCTGGAGCACGCCGACCTGCTGGAGCATCGCCACGTCCGGCGCGCCGCCGCCGGCGACCTTGGAGCCGATGAACCCGGCCATGTCGTCGCCGCTGGGCACGAACTCCACCTTGGCGCCCGTGCGCTTCTCGAACTCGTCCAGGACCTTGGTGAAGTTCTCCCGCTCGGGGCCGGTCCACACGGCCGTCACCTGGAGGGTCTGTCCGCTCAGCTTCGGCAGCCGGACGGTGGGCGCGCTCTCGCCGCCGCCCTTGCCCTCGCTCTTCTTGCCGCTGTCGCCGCCGCAGCCGGTCAGTGCCAGCGCACCCACCGCGACAAGTGCCGTTGCCGTACGAAGCGTTGCGTGACGCATCCGTCGCCCTCCCGTTGGCCGTGCGACAGTCCTACCCGTGCCGGGAGGCCCGAGCAATACCGCGTTCGACCGCAACTCCCCGTCGTGACCGTGCCGTTATCGCAGTGGGTGACTCCTCTTGTCCGTACGGCGACCGATTTGTTGTATGTCACCGCGTTGTGTGTCGCCGCGTTATATGTCGCGGCGTTGTGTCACGGCAGGGACCGGGCGGCCTTCTGCAGCGCGCTGGCCAGCAGGGCCAGGTCGGTCGGGCCGTTCCCCAGCTCGCGCAGCGGACGGCGGGCCGGCGGATCGCCCATGCGGTGCCACTCCAGGGGGACGACCGTCGGCCGCAGCGTCGACGTCCGGGGTATCCGGCCCGTCACCCGGCCCGCCTGGAAGGGCGTGGTGGAGCCGTCGGCCGCTCGGTACAGCCGGCCGCGCCCGACGGGCAGCGGCTCCTCGTCCGGGTCGCCCTCCGCGCCGAGCCGAGCCCGCAGCCCGGCCCGCTCGGCGGTGGCGGTGGCCGCCGTGCGCTCCGGATGGCCGGTCGAGGCGATCAGGTGCACGCCGAGCGCGGCGCCCTCCCGGGCGACCGCCTCCAGCGCCCGCACGACCGACCCGGCGGCGGGCCGCCCCGTACTGCCCAGCGCCGGCGCGACCAGCGCGTCGAAGTCGTCGACGATCACGAACAGCCGGGTCATCGGCGACACGGCCGCGAGCCCCTCGCCCGCCGCCGGGCGCTCGGCCGCCTCGGCACCGGGCGCGCCCTGCGTACGCTCCCGGGGACGCAGCCGCAGCGTGTGCGTCGCCGGCGTGTCCAGCAGGCCGGACTCCTGCATGCCGGGCGCCGCGGAGCCGGGGACCTCGGCGGCGGCGCCCGCGGCCGCTGCCGTACGGCCCTCGGCGGACCGGCGCGGGGCGACCACCCGGGGCGCGGCCACATGCTTGGCGCGCCACTCGGCGAAGCCCGTGCCGCCCAGTATCTCGGCGCGCCGCTTCAGCTCCGAGACCAGCGCCTGCGCGAACTCCCGCATCCGTACCGGGTCGGCGGCGGCCAGATGCGCCGTGACGTGCGGCAGGTCCGTGCACAGCCGCAGGCCGTCACCGCGCTCCGTGCCCGCGCCGTCGACCAGGACCAGCGAGAGCAGGTCCGGGCGGTCGGCGGCGGCCAGCGAGGCGGCGATCGAGCGCAGCAGCTCGGTCTTGCCCGTGCCCGGGCCGCCCTCCAGCAGGAAGTGGCAGCCGTCGGCGGCCGGGTCGGCGTGCACCGGGCCGTGCGGGCCCGCGCCCAGGACCGCGGCCGCCACGGGCTCCTCGCTGTCCGCCGCGGCCGCCCAGCGGGCCATCAGGGACGCGGGCGTGGCACGGGCCAGTCCCAGCTCGTCCAGCAGCCGGGCGCTGTCGGGCAGCGGCACGGCGGCGCTGCGCGCACTGCGGTACGCGCGCGCCGTGTCGGCCTCCCGCAGCGGTGCCAGGGCGCGCGCGAACCGCTCGGCCCACGGCGCGGAGACCGCGTCCACCGTCGCGACCGTGCCGTTCGCCCCCGAGGCGTACGCCCCGGAGCCGTTCTGCGGGACGCCGTTGACGGCGATGGTGGCGGACGGGGCCAGCGGGGCCGTGGGCTGGACGACGCGCAGCGCCGTGGCCACGTCGCCGCTGAGCACCGCGACCGCGCCGCACTCCCCGAAGGCCGGGGACGCGGCACGGGCCGCTTCGTACGTCGCCGTGAGCGGATACAGGGGCGAGGCGGCCGGGGTCTCGGCCAGCGCGAGCACATGGATGCCGGCCGACGGGCCGCCCGCCGCCAGCCGGGCCACGGTCTCCCGCAGCCCGGCCGTGCCGGGGTCGCCGTCGGCGATCACGAGCGTGTACGGGCCCTGGTGCCGGGCCGCGGCGGCGCCCACCGCCGACCGGTCGGCGCTCGCCCAGCCGGGGCCGAGCGGCCCGTCGTCCAGGCGGCGGACCAGCTCGGCCGTGCGCGCCTCCGCCTGCTCCTTGTCGTACGCCAGCAGCAGCCGGCAGTCCTGGCCGTGCGCCGGGCGCACATGCGGCAGCCAGCCGAGCCAGGACCACTCCTCCAGGCGCTCCGCCGTGCCGCGCGCCCGGTCGGCGGCGAGCAGGACGATCTCCAGCGTGCCCGGCGCGTGCAGCGCCGCGAACTGGGCGATCGCGGCCCGGGCCAGGCCGGAGAGGCGGGGGCGCGGCCCGGCCAGGCCCAGCGATCCGGCCGAGCGCAGCGCGACGGTCACCGGCACGGCGCTGCGGCCGCTGTCGCGGTCGGCGGTGCCGAGCCGGACGGTCAGCGCGTCCGGATGCGCGGCGTCGCGCTCCCACAGGCGGGGGCCGGGGCCGAGCGCGGTCAGCAGGATCGTGGCGGCGTCCGGCCAGCGGCCGTACGCGGCCGGGGTGCGGGCGTCGCCCGGCAGGGCACCGGGGGCCGCACCGGCCGCGGGCTGCGGGCCGGGGCCGTACCCGGCCGCCTGCCGCGCGGCCGCCACCTCCGCCGCCTCCTCGGCGCTGCCCCGCCCGCCGGCCAGCCGCCGCGCCCACGCGCCCCAGCCGCCGCGGCGGGTGGGCTTGCGGGACGCGGAGTCCTCGGCCTCCGCGTACGCGGGCGGCTCCGGAGGCGCCAGGCTCTGCCGGCCGCCGTGGGTGGCGGCCGAACCGGCGTCGGCGGTGGGGGTCCCGCGGAGGGGGGTGCCCCGGCGCCCGGAGGCGGGAGCGCTGCCGGCGCTGTCCCCGAGGTCGGCGGGGTGAGCGGGGTGGGCGTACGGCGTTTCGGGGTGGTACGGGACTTCCGCGTACGGCGATCCGTGCTGCTGCTCGTGGAGCCCGGCGGTGGTGCGGGAGCTCTCCGGGGCGCGCCTCGGCGCCCGGTCGTCGAGGGCGTACGCCTCCGCCGACCGTGCGCCCGCGGCATACGCCTCCGCGCCGGGGGTGCCCGCGGCGTACGGACCCGCGGCGGGCGCGTCGTGGGCTCCCGCTCTGGAGGAGGGGATCGCCGCCTGCGCCTCCGCGCCGTGGCCCACCGCGCCGTACGGACCGGTGCCGCCCGGCGCCGGGTCGTGGCCGTGCGCGGGGTGATCCGGGCCCGCGCCGTCCTCGGACGCCGGGGCGCCGGCGCCCGCCGGATGCACGCGCAACTGGCCCTCGCCGTCCGGAGTGGCCGCGAGGACGGGGTCGGGGGCGCCGGGGGAGGGCTGCAGGCGGAGCGCCGACTCGCCGATCCGGAGCAGCGCGCCGGGCGGCAGCGGCACCGGGCGGTCGTCGAGGCCGGCGCCGTCGACGGCCGTGCCGTTCGTCGAGCGGAGGTCGGCCACGGTCACCGCGCCGTCCGGCGCCACCGTGACCGCGCAGTGCATCCGGGAGACGTCGGGGTCGTCCAGCGGCACGTCCGCGTCCGTGGAGCGGCCGATGCGGATCTGGCCGCCGTGCAGCAGGTGGACGCCGCCGGCGTCCGGGCCCGAGACGACCCGCAGCCGGGCCGGGCCGGCCGGCAGGCCGTG
This sequence comes from Streptomyces sp. NPDC053542, assembly GCF_044544685.1. Taxonomy (NCBI): domain Bacteria; kingdom Bacillati; phylum Actinomycetota; class Actinomycetes; order Kitasatosporales; family Streptomycetaceae; genus Streptomyces; species Streptomyces sp. NPDC053542. The sequence continues at coordinate 95,509 of NZ_JBITXL010000015.1, read as the reverse complement.
CGCCGGGGCCGGCCCCGGCCCCTGGAGGGAGAGGACCGCACCGTCTATGAGCGGCGGCTCGCCGAGCGCGGCCCGCTGGACGTCGAGCCGCTCCTGGCCCGCGTAGAGCACGACGGGGCCGCTGCCGGCGCCGCCACCGCCGACGTCCGCGCCGGCCCCCGCGACGGCGGCCGCGAGGCTGCTGGCCACCGCTGCGAGCGCCGTACCGGCAGGGGCCGTCACGAGCACGTCGCAGGCACGGGTGGAGTGGCCGCTGCGCGGCCCGAGGACGGTCAGCCGGATCTGCATCGCCGTCAACGGTCCCTTCCGCCCGGCAATGCGGCGGGGCCCAGTACCTCCCCCCACCGCGCCCGGACACGTCGGCACGTACAAGTCCAAGTCCGCGTGCATGCGCACGCCGCACGCCGCGGCGCAGCGCCCCCGTCCCCACCGCTGCCGTGCTGGAGAGCATCCTCGCACCTGCCACCGACAAGACGCGTGGCGACTGTCGTTCAGTGATCTTGTTCGGTCACCGATGTATGCAAAAGTGGCTGCTTGCGACGCATGATCGGCCAAAGATCGCCCTGGGACCGGTCAGTGATCGGGTGGGAGGGCAACCATCCGGGCATGAGCGGCGTCTTCCCGGGGAGCCCCGCCGGGTCCCGACCGGACCGGCCGGCCGGCCGCGCCCCGGACCACGGGATCCGCCCGGCCGCCGCCGCGAAACACGGCACTATGGTGGGGCGGACGGGGCCGTGCGTACGACCAGCGGCCTCACATCCCCCACAGCCCGACAGACAGCGCAGATCAGGCAGCTGCTCAGTGACGACCAGGGAGCGCATGACGTGCGGCCGGTAGGCAGCAAGTACCTGCTCGAGGAGCCGCTCGGACGCGGCGCCACGGGCACCGTCTGGCGTGCCAGCCAGCGGGAGGCGGCAGGCGCCGAGGCGGCCGTGGCCGGACAGCCCGGCGAGACGGTCGCGATCAAGGTCCTCAAGGAGGAGCTGGCGCACGACCCGGACGTGGTGATGCGCTTCCTGCGCGAGCGCTCCGTCCTGCTGCGGCTCACCCACCCGAACATCGTCCGGACCCGTGACCTGGTCGTCGAGGGCGATCTGCTGGCCCTGGTCATGGATCTGGTCGACGGCCCTGACCTGCACAAATACCTGCGTCAGAACGGTCCGTTCAGCCCGGTCGCGGCCGCGCTGCTGACCGCGCAGATCGCCGACGCGCTGGCCGCCAGCCACGCCGACGGCGTCGTGCACCGTGACCTCAAGCCCGCAAATGTACTGCTCGCCGGGGCCGAGGGCGCCGCCGAGATGCACCCGATGCTGACCGACTTCGGCATCGCCCGCCTCGCGGACTCCCCGGGGCTGACCCGCACCCAGGAGTTCGTCGGTACGCCCGCGTACGTCGCGCCGGAGTCCGCCGAGGGCCGCCCGCAGACCTCCGCCGTCGACATCTACGGCGCGGGCATCCTGCTGTACGAGCTGGTCACGGGCCGTCCGCCGTTCGCCGGCGCGACCGCCCTCGAAGTGCTGCACCGGCACCTCAGCGAGGACCCGCAGCGCCCCGGCAGCGTCCCCGAGCCGCTGTGGACCGTCATAGAGCGCTGTCTGCGCAAGCGCCCGGAGGAGCGGCCCAGCGCCGAGAACCTCGCCCGCGCGCTGCGCGTGGTCGCGGCCGGCATCGGCGTGCACGCCTCGCCCGCCGAGGCCGAGGCCGCGCTCGGCGTCGCCGCGCTGCTCGCGCCCGACCCGGCGCCCGCGCCGGTCCCCGACACCGGTGCCGGCGGCGGCAGCGGCGACGCGGACGCCACGCAGGTCCTGCCCTCCACCGGGGCGGGCGGCGGCCAGTACGACCCCTCGGCGGCGACGAACGTCATGCCGACCACGGGAGCGGGCGCGGCCGGTGCGGCGGGCGCGGCCGGTGCCGCAGCCGGTGCCGCGGCCGCCGGCTTCGGCGCCGACTCCGGGCAGCCGCCGGGCAGCGCCGACGCGACGCGCGCCATGCCGCCCGTACCGCCGGGCCCGCCCGGCGGCGACCCGCAGCAGCCCGAGGGACCGCACCCCTGGGAGAACCAGCTGCGCGCCGCCCGGGACCGGAACGAGCAGACCCAGGTCCAGTACCTCAGCCCCGAGGACGACCCGCTGCGCCACCGTCCCCAGCGCCGGCCCGCGCAGCCGCCGCCCCCGCAGTACCAGCAGCAGCCCCCGCAGCAGCAGTACGGCCGGCAGCAGCCGCCTCCGTACCAGCAGCAGCCGCAGCGCCGGCAGCCCCCGCCGCAGCGGTACGAACCGCAGCGGCCGCCCGCCCCGGAGCCCCGCCGCCGCGAGCGCGAGCCGCGCCGGCGCAGCGCCAACCCGGTGCGCATCCCGGGCCTCGGCTGCCTCAAGGGCTGTCTGATCATGATCCTGCTGATCGTGGTCGGCTGCTGGCTCATCTGGGAGCTGACCCCGCTCCAGGACTGGATCGGCCAGGGCCGCAGCTTCTGGAACCAGATCAGCCAGTGGTGGACCGACGTCTCGGACTGGATGTCCACGATCGGCGAGGCCAAGAAGTCGGTGGGCCAGTAGCCGCCCGCCGCACTCGGACCCGCCGGCCCGCCACCCGTCCTCCGGGCGGGCGACCCTGGAGATTTGTCGACATCCCGGCAGATTTTCCGGCGGAGAAGTGGCGCTTGACGGCGTCCGGGGCGCCGAAAGCGCCGCCGTCCGCGTAGTTTTGTCGCCAGCACCGGCCCCGGGCGCCCCGCGCCCCGGGCCGCGGCCCCCGCGCATCCGCGCCGCGGGCCGTCACCTGTCGGACAAGACCCGTCGGAGCAGTCTTGGCACGGAAGATCGGCAGCCGGTACACCGCCCACCAGATCCTCGGTCGCGGCAGCGCCGGCACGGTGTGGCTGGGCGAGGGCCCCGAGGGGGCCGTGGCGATCAAGCTGCTGCGCGAGGACCTCGCCTCCGACCAGGAGCTGGTCGGCCGCTTCGTACAGGAGCGCGCCGCCCTGCTCAGCCTGGACCACCCGCGGGTGGTCGGCGTCCGCGACCTGGTCGTGGACGGCAACGACCTCGCCCTGGTGATGGACCTCGTACGCGGTACCGACCTGCGGACCCGGCTGGACGCCCAGCGCCGCCTCGCCCCGGAGGCCGCGGTCGCCATCGTGGCCGACGTCGCCGAGGGCCTGGCCGCCGCGCACGCCGCGCGCATCGTGCACCGCGACGTGAAGCCCGAGAACGTCCTGCTCGACATGGAGGGCCCGCTCGGCCCGGGCGGCGCGCACCCCGCCCTGCTCACCGACTTCGGCATCGCCCGGCTGGTCGACTCGCCGCGCCGCACCCGCTCCACCCGCGTCATCGGCACCCCCGACTACCTCGCCCCGGAGATCATCGAGGGCCTGCCGCCGCGTGCGTCCGTGGACGTGTACGCGCTGGCCACGGTCCTGTACGAGCTGCTCGCCGGCTTCACCCCCTTCGGCGGCGGGCATCCCGGCGCGGTGCTGCGCCGGCACGTCACCGAGCGGGTCGCGCCGCTCCCCGGCATCCCGGACGAGCTGTGGCAGCTGCTCGTCCAGTGCCTGGCCAAGGCCCCCGCCTCCCGGCTGCGCGCCCCCGAGCTGGCGGCCCGGCTGCGCGAGATCCAGCCCTCGCTGGTCGGCATCCCGCCGCTGGACATCGACGAGCCGGAGAGCGAGGAGGAGGCGGACGAGACGGCCGGCCAGGACGCGGTCCGGGAGGACGGCCCGTACCACCCGGCGGCGCCCGAGGACGGCGGCCGGGTCCGCGGCGCGGTGCCGCTGGTCCACGGCGCGGCCCCGGACTCCAACCGGGACACGCACACGAGCATGCGCGTACCGGGCCCCGAAGAGCTGGCCGGCGGGGCGCACGGCACGGCCCGCACGCCGCGCGCCGCGGGCGAGCGCCGGGCGGGCTCGGCCCGGCACCGGGTACGCAAGCGCCGCGTCCGGCTCGGCGTCGCGGCGGCCGGCCTGGTGGCCGTAGCGGGCCTGACCACCTGGCTCGTCTCCGGCGACGACACCCCGGACGACGCCCGCCCGGGCACGGAGCAGACAGCTCCGGACGTCCCGTAGCGCACGAAGCGCCCCGTAAGGGGCGCGGGGAACTGCGCGAGCAACCGAGACGGCGCCGCAGGGGCCCACCGCCCGGTCCGCCCGGGACCGTACAAAGACGGCCGGAGACGGCCACGGCTCACGTCGGCTCCCCCAGCCGTTAGGCTGGAGTCGTGGCAGTCGTCGATGTATCCGAAGAGCTGAAGTCCCTCTCCTCGACCATGGGGTCGATCGAGGCCGTCCTGGACCTCGACAAGATGAGGGCCGATATCGCTGTGCTCGAGGAGCAGGCAGCGGCCCCCGACCTCTGGGACGACGTGGAGAACGCCCAGAAGGTCACCAGCAGGCTGTCCTACCTCCAGGGGCAGCTGCGCAAGGCCGAGGAGCTGCGAGGCCGCGTCGACGACCTCGAGGTGCTGTTCGAGCTGGCCGCCGACGAGGGCGACGAGGACACCCAGGCCGAGGCAGAGGCCGAGCTGACCGCGGTCCGCAAGGCGGTCGACGAGCTGGAGGTGCGGACGCTCCTCTCCGGCGAGTACGACTCCCGCGAGGCCGTCGTGAACATCCGTGCCGAGGCGGGCGGCGTCGACGCCGCCGACTTCGCCGAGAAGCTGCAGCGCATGTACCTGCGCTGGGCCGAGCGGCACGGCTACAAGACGGAGCTGTACGAGACCTCGTACGCCGAAGAGGCCGGCATCAAGTCGACCACCTTCGCCGTCAACGTGCCGTACGCCTACGGCACGCTCTCCGTGGAGCAGGGCACGCACCGCCTGGTCCGGATCTCCCCGTTCGACAACCAGGGCCGCCGCCAGACGTCGTTCGCCGGCGTCGAGGTGCTGCCCGTCGTCGAGCAGACCGATCACATCGAGATCGACGAGTCGGACCTGCGGGTGGACGTGTACCGCTCGTCCGGCCCCGGCGGCCAGGGCGTCAACACGACCGACTCCGCGGTCCGCCTGACGCACATCCCCACCGGCATCGTGGTCTCCTGCCAGAACGAGCGCTCGCAGATCCAGAACAAGGCCACCGCCATGAACGTCCTCCAGGCGAAGCTGCTGGAGCGGCGCCGCCAGGAGGAGCAGGCCAAGATGGACGCCCTCAAGGGCGACGGCGGCAACTCCTGGGGCAACCAGATGCGGTCGTACGTCCTGCACCCGTACCAGATGGTCAAGGACCTGCGGACGGAGTTCGAGGTCGGCAACCCGCAGGCGGTGCTGGACGGCGACATCGACGGCTTCCTGGAGGCCGGCATCCGCTGGCGCAAGCAGCAGGAGCAGGGGAAGTAAGCCGGGAACTCCCGCAGCAACCGTCGCCTTCGGGGCGGCGGTTGCTTTTTGTTGTGGTGATTTGGTTACAGTCGTACGCCGCCGAGCCCCATAAAGCCCCGCAATACGGTCATCCGCTCTTTATTTGACCTTGACGGTCCGTTGGGATCTGGGAAGGGTAGTGCGCGGCATGCGTATGTCTGGGGCGCGTGTGAAACGGGGGATCGAGCGAACCGCCCGCGAAGCGGGCCGCGAGTCGCGTACCCCCATCGGCCTCGCCCCGCACAGAAATGCCCCAATGACACATGAGCTACTGGGGGTAGCAACCAGATGACCAAGAAGACGCGGGTGCGCGTGGCGCGCGTTGCGGCCGGTGCGGTGATAGCGCTGGGCGCTTCGCTGACCGTGACGGGTGCCGCTTCGGCGACCGAGGCGGGCCAGCCGAACGCCACGAGCGACGACGGTGTCGGCCTCATCGGCGGCATCTTCGGCGGCAGCGGCGACGACGGCGACGACAACGGCGGCCAGGACGCCGGCCAGGACGGCGGCGACGAGAGCGCCGGTGGCCTGATCGCCGGTGCCGACGGCGGCGAGGAGAACGGCGGCGGCGACGGCGGCGTTATCGGCGGCGAGGACAACGGCGGCCAGAACGGCGGCGACGACAACGGCGGCGTCATCGGCGGCGACGACAACGGCGGCGCGATCGGCGGTGACGACAACGGCGGCCAGAACGGCGGCGACAACGGCATCGGCGGTGGCGACGGCGGCAACGGTGGCGACAACGGCATCGGTGGCGGCGACGGCGGCAACGGTGGCGACAACGGCATCGGTGGCGGCGACGGCGGCAACGGTGGCGACGACAGCACCGGTGGCGGCAACGGCGGCGACAACGGTGGCGACAACGGCGCCACCGGCGGCAGCACCGGCGACGTCAGCGGCGGCGACGAGGGCACCGGTACCGACAACGAGGGCACCAAGCCGGTCGAGCAGCCTGGCGACTCCAAGGAAGACATCGCCAACACGCCCGGTCAGGCCCAGGACACGCCCAAGGGCGGTCAGCAGCAGGCCAACGGCGAGCTGGCCGAAACCGGTTCGTCCGGTACGACCTTCCTGCTGATCGGTGCGGCGACGATGATCGCCGGTGGCATCGGCTTCCGCATGATGCCGCGCCTGATCAACAAGGGCGGTGCCGCCGCGGCCTGATCCAGGCCCGGCGCGGCACCGTAAAACGTGCCGCAGCAGCGTGACGCACAGCAGAGGGCCCGGCGCAACCCGCGCCGGGCCCCTTTGCGTATGCGTCTCGCTCGCGTATCTGTCCAGTCCGTAGGTGATCTCTCGGGATCAGGTGATCTCTCGGGATCAGCCGGGGGTCAGCCCACCCGTCGCCAACAGGCCCACCGCGACCAGCGCCACCAGCAGCACCACAAGGGTCGCCGGGGTGACCTGCGCGAAGAGCCCGGTCAGGCCGCTCTGCTGCTGCAGCCGCTCCCTGCTGGCCCGGCACACCGGGCAGCGGCCCTCGCTCACGGGGGCCGCGCAGTTGGCGCACACCAGTCGGTCGTACGTCATGCGACCTCCTTCTCACCAGCTCCAACGCGCGGGCCGGCGCATTGGTTCCCTCTTCTACTGTGCCAGCTCGCCGGTCCCACGGCGCGCGTACCGGAATCCTTGCAGCGCACAGCGTATTCAGGCCGTGAGCGGGCCCTCTTCCGGAGCCGGAATGTGCTCGTTTTGTCCCCGTAGGTGCCGTGAATAAACGCACCAAGACCGGACGCCGACTGCGCCGCGGCTCGTGCTTCGCGTATGGTCACGCTCACCGACGGGAGCCGCAACTCGGCAACCCGTGCCCCTACCCAGGTCGACCGTGGTGCATCAGTGATCCGATTCGACAACGTCTCCAAGACCTACCCGAAGCAGAACCGCCCCGCGCTCAGGGACGTCTCGCTCGAGATCGAACGAGGCGAGTTCGTCTTCCTGGTGGGGTCCTCGGGCTCCGGTAAGTCCACCTTCCTGCGGCTGCTCCTGCGCGAGGAGCGGGCCAGCCATGGCGCGGTGCACGTCCTTGGCAAGGACCTCGGGAAGCTGTCCAACTGGAAGGTCCCGCAGATGCGGCGCCAGATCGGCACCGTCTTCCAGGACTTCCGGCTGCTCCCGAACAAGACCGTCGGGCAGAACGTCGCGTTCGCCCTGGAGGTCATCGGCAAGCCGCGCGGCCAGATCCGCAAGACCGTCCCCGAGGTGCTCGACCTCGTCGGCCTGGGCGGCAAGGAAGACCGGATGCCGGGCGAGCTGTCCGGCGGTGAGCAGCAGCGCGTGGCGATCGCCCGGGCGTTCGTCAACCGCCCGATGCTGCTGATCGCCGACGAGCCGACCGGCAACCTCGACCCGCAGACCTCCGTCGGCATCATGAAGCTGCTGGACCGGATCAACCGCACCGGCACGACGGTGGTCATGGCGACCCACGACCAGCAGATCGTCGACCAGATGCGCAAGCGGGTCATGGAACTAGAAAAGGGCCGGCTCGTACGCGACCAGTCGCGCGGCGTGTACGGCTACCAGCACTAAGCGTGTACGGCCCCCAGTACTGAAAGGACGCCATGCGCGCCCAGTTCGTCCTGTCGGAGATCGGCGTCGGTCTCCGCCGAAACCTCACGATGACCTTCGCCGTCATCGTCTCCGTGGCTCTCTCGCTCGGCCTCTTCGGCGCCTCGCTGCTGATGCGCGACCAGGTCAGCACGATGAAGGGCTACTGGTACGACAAGGTCAACGTCTCGATCTTCTTCTGCAACAAGAACGACGCCGACTCCGGCGCCAACTGCGCCAAGGGTGCGGCCACCACGCAGCAGAAGAACGACATCCGCGCCGAGCTGGACCGGCTGCCGATCGTCGAGAAGGTCCAGTACGAGTCGAGTGACCAGGCGTACAAGCACTACAAGGAGCAGTTCGGCGACACGCCCGTCGCGGGCCTCGTCACCCCCGACCAGCTGCCCGAGTCCTTCCGGGTCAAGCTGAAGGACCCGACCAAGTTCGCGGTCATCAAATCGGCCTTCAGCGAGCGGCCCGGCGTCCAGGAGGTCCAGGACCAACGGGACACCGTGGAGCCGCTGTTCAACCTGCTCAACGGCATGAACATCGCCGCGCTGTGCGTGATGGGGCTGATGCTGGTCGTTGCGCTGCTGCTGATCGTCAACACCGTACGGGTGTCGGCGTTCAGCAGGCGGCGGGAGACCGGGATCATGCGGCTGGTGGGCGCCTCCAGCTTCTACATCCAGATGCCGTTCATCCTGGAGGCCGCCATCGCCGGCCTGATCGGCGCCGCGTTCGCGTGTGTCCTGATCGTCGGCGGCAAGTTCATCCTCGTGAACAACTGGCTGGCGGAGAAGATCCAAGTGATCAACTTCATCGGCTGGGACTCCGTGGTGGCGGTCCTCCCATTGGTCCTGCTCATCGGCCTGTTGATGCCGGCGCTCGCCGCGTTTTTCGCGCTCCGCAAGTATCTGAAGGTGTGAGTTATGCCAAGAGCGCCGTACGGGCAACTGCCCGTACGGCGCTTCTTTCTGGCCTAGACTCACCGGCATGTCGGGCCGATTGCACTTTGTCCGGCCCCGCCGCATCCGCCGCGGGGCGGCCCTGACGTTGGCCATCGCGAGCGTGCTCGGCACCGGCGCGGCAGCCGGTAGCTGGAGCGGCGAAGGCCGAGAAGGGACGGGGCACCGGATACCGGTACGTACTGTCGCTGACGACCACTCAGCCGGGAACGGCACGGCGGACCGCGAGGCCGTCGAGGAGGCCGCCAGCGAGGCGCTCAAGGCCGGCAAGTCCGGCACCCAGGCCGCCGCCGACGTGGTCAGCCGCAGCGGCGACCGCTGGTCGACGGTCTACACCGCGGGCGAGTACGAGGACTTCAGACAGCAGCTCGACGGCGAGTACGTCGGCGTCGGCCTCTGGCTGCGCCACGCCGAGGGCGGCCACGTCCGGGTCTCCCGCGTCCGCCCCGACAGCCCCGCGGCGCGGGCCGGCATCGCGCCCGGTGACGCGCTGCTCGCCGTCGACGGCCACCCCACCCGGCACCGCCCGGTCACCGAGGTCGTGGCCCGGCTGCGCGGCGACGCCGGTGACGGGCCGCACCCCCGGGCCGCCGCGGCCCCCGGTACGCCCGTGAGGCTCCAGCTCCAGCGTGCGGACCTGCACTGGTCCGCGACGCTGCACCGCGCCCGGCTGCGCACGGCGAACGTCACGGTCGAGCGGCCGGCGGCGCCCGGGGGCATGACCCGGATCAAGGTCGAGGCGTTCGCCAAGGGCACCGGCGAGGAGGTGCGCGAGGCGGTCCGCTCGGCGCCGCCCGGCGGCATCCTGCTGGACCTGCGGGGCAACACCGGCGGGCTGGTCGCGGAGGCGGTCACGGCGTCCGCCGCGTTCCTCGACGGCGGCCTGGTCGCCACGTACGACGTGCGCGGCAGCCAGCGCGCGCTCTACGCCGACCGCGGCCGGGCCACGAAGTCGCCGCTGGTCGTGCTGGTCGACGGCGGCACGATGAGCGCGGGCGAGCTGCTGGCGGGGGCGCTGCAGGACCGCGGCCGGGCGGTGGTGATCGGCTCGCCGACCTTCGGCAAGGGCTCGGTCCAGATGCCCAGCAAGCTCCCGGACGGCTCGGTCGCCGAGCTGACCGTCGGCCACTACCGCACGCCGTCGGGGCGAGGCGTCGACGGCCGCGGCATCGTCCCCGACATCCCCGCCGACGACCGGGCGGAGAGCCGGGCCAGGACAGTAATGAGTGGCCTCGGAGGCGGGTCGTAGTGCGAAAATGGCCGCACTATGGCTAAGGCGAACGCGAACACGAAGGCGAAGCGGCAGGCCGCGGAGGCCGGGCGCAAGCTCATCGCGCAGAACAAGAAGGCGCGGCACGACTACCTCATCATCGACACCTACGAGTGCGGCCTCGTGCTCTCGGGTACGGAGGTGAAGTCGCTGCGGCAGGGCCGGTCCTCCCTGGTGGACGGCTTCGTCCAGATCGACGGCGGCGAGGCGTGGCTGCACAACGTGCACATCCCCGAGTACGCGCAGGGCACGTGGACGAACCACGCGGCGCGCCGCAAGCGGAAGCTGCTGCTGCACCGCGAGGAGATCGACAAGCTGGCGTCGAAGTCCCAGGAGACGGGCCACACGATCGTCCCGCTCCAGCTGTACTTCCTGAACGGCCGCGCGAAGGTCGAGATCGCGCTGGCCAAGGGCAAGAAGGAGTACGACAAGCGGCAGACCCTGCGCGAGCAGCAGGACCGTCGCGAGGCGGACCGCGCGATCTCGGCGGTGCGCCGGCGGCAGCGGGCCTGACCTGCGCGGAAGGCCCGGCGAAAGCCGCTGGGAATATGCTGGCACGGTGCCACGTTGTTCCCGTACGATGGCACATGTACCCCGCAGGACGGGGTGCACGGACTCCCGCGCGAGCGGGGGGCCACCTTTGAAAAAACAACATGGGGATGATCGGTTTCGACAGCGGATGTCGAAGCAGGGGAAGCGAGCCGAGGAAGCGGCAATGATCTCGTTAACCATATGTCGCAACCAATAATCGCCAACACCAAGCGCGATTCCTTCGCCCTCGCTGCCTAAGTAGCGACCTGCGAAGTGTCAGCCCGGGGATGATCCCGACCCGGTTCCTGGCATCAGCTAGGGGTCTTATCCACTGAGCCCGGTCACGGGGTTCTGTGGAGACATCAAACAGTGACTGAGCCCGTCGGAGACTTGTCCGCGTGATCTCCGGGGCCGAGAAAATCGCAGCGGACTGCGCTCGGAGAAGCCCTGATTCTGCACCGTTGGACGCGGGTTCGATTCCCGCCATCTCCACCGAGCGGGGGCTCAGGCCCCCGACGTCCCATGTGGGCGAAGCCCCGCTGCCGTCAGGCAGCGGGGCTTTCGTCATGCCGGGCCCATGGCGGAGCCGCCGGATGTGGCGTCCCGCGCCATACCGGGCACCGCGGCGCGCTCCTACCGTCCTCGGGCATGTACAAGACAATCAAAGGTGCGCTGAGCACCCTGCTCGCGGCCGTCCTGGCCGCCCTGTTCCTGCCGTCGGGCCCGGCCCACGCGGCCACCGGCACCCTCGAGGAGGTCACCGGCTTCGGCACCAACCCCGGGGCGCTGCGGATGTACCGCTACGTGCCCGAGGGGCTGCCGGCCGGCCGCCCCGTGGTCGTCGCGCTGCACGGCTGTACCCAGAACGCCGCCACGTACGGCCGGCAGAGCGGCTGGACCGAGCTCGCCGACCGCTGGGGCTTCTCCGTGGTGCTGCCGGGCCAGACCAGCGCCAACAACCTCAACAACTGCTTCAACTGGTTCCAGGCGGGCGACATCGAGCGCGGCCGGGGCGAGGCCGCCTCCATCCAGCAGATGACCGCCCGCCAGCTCGCCGACGCCGGCGGCTCCCGGGCGTACGTCACCGGGCTGTCGGCCGGCGGCGGCATGACGGCGGTCATGATGGCCGCGTACCCGGAGATGTACACGGCGGGCGGCGTGGTCGCGGGCCTCCCGTACGGCTGCGCGCAGGCGGCGGGCTCGCCGTACGTCTGCATGTACGTGGGCGCCGCGCAGACGCCCGCGCAGTGGGGCGACCGGGTACGGGCCCAGAATCCGGGATACACCGGTCCCTGGCCCCGGCTCACGGTCTTCCACGGCACGTCCGACACGACCGTCAAGCCGGTGAACATGGCCGATCTCGTCGAGCAGTGGACGAACGTGCACGGCACCGATCAGACGGCGGACGCGAAGGACACGGTGGGCGGCTATCCGCACGCGGTGTACCGGGACGCGGCGGGCGCCGTGGCCGTGGAGACGTACGAGATCACCGGCATGGGGCACGGGCAGCCGCTGGACCCCGGTACCGGCCCCGCGCAGTGCGGCACGGCCGGCGCCTACATGCTCGACGTGAACCTCTGCGCCGCGTACGAGATGGGCAGGGGCTGGGGCCTGGGCGCCTGAGCCCGCGCGCAGGCCCCGCCCGGCTCACCGGAAGGCGCCCGTCCCACCGGAAAGCGGCCGGCTCACCGGAAGGCGCGGAAGAACTCCCGCAGGTCGTCCAGCAGCAGGTCCGGCACCTCCAGGCCCGGGAAGTGGCCGCCGCGCGGGTACTCCGTCCAGCGCACCACCGCGTCCGACCGGTCCGCGAGATGGCGTACCGGGAGGGCGAGGTCGGCGGGGAGGACCGCGACGGCGGTCGGGGTGGTGGACGGCACCGTGTTCCCGCCCCAGCCCGCCCCGGAGTGCATCGCCTCGTAATAGAGGCGGGCGGAGGACGTGGCGGTGCCGGTGAGCCAGTAGAGCATCACGTTGGTCAGGAGGCGGTCGCGGCCGACCGCCTCCTCGGGCGTGTCCCGGGAGTCGGTCCACGCCTTGAACTTCTCGGTGATCCAGGCGAGCTGGCCCACGGGGGAGTCGGTGAGCGCGTACCCGAGGGTCTGCGGACGGGTGGACTGCAGCATGCCGTAGCCCATCTCCTCCTTCTGGACCTGCGCGCGTCGCTCCAGAGAGGCGTGCACCTCGGCGAGCTGGTCCTCGAGGAGGCCCGCGCGCTCCTCCTCGGTGGGCTCGGCGGTGGCCACGGCCGAGGGCAGCAGCGTCAGATGGACCGCGGCCACCGCCTCCGGGTGCAGCCGGCCCCACTCGCGGGCGATCATCGCGCCCCAGTCGCCGCCGTGCACCCCGTACCGCGCGTACCCCAGCCGCCGCATCAGTCCGGCGAAGGCGGCGGCCATGCGCTGGACGCCCCAGCCGGGCTGCCGGGGCGGCGGGGAGAAGGCGTAACCGGGCAGGGAGGGCGCGACGACGTCGTAACCGGCCTCGGTGAGCGGTCCGATGAGGTCGAGGAACTCGACGACCGAGCCGGGCCAGCCGTGCAGCAGGACCAGGGGCAGCGCGTCCGGGGCGCCGGAGCGGACGTGGAGGAAGTGCACGGTCGTGCCGTCGATGACGGTGGTGAACTGCGGGATGCCGTTCAGCTCGGCCTCGTGCTTCCGCCAGTCGTACCGGTCGCACCAGTAGGCGGTGAGGTCCTTGAGGTACTCCAGCGGCACGCCCTGGCTCCAGCCGACGCCCGGCAGCTCATCGGGCCAGCGGGTGCGGGCGAGGCGTTCGCGCAGGTCGGTGAGGTCGGCGTCGGGGATGTCGATACGGGACGGGGAGACGGCGGCGCCGGTTTCGGTGTGCGATCGGTCAGCGGTCATGGGGCCGACGCTAGGGGGTGCCGCGGACAGTGCGCGGCCCCGGCGCGGCATCAGCTCCGCCGGGCCGCCCGGCGGCGTCCCAGCAGCGCCACGGCCGCCGCCAGCGCCGCCGCGGTGGCCGGTACGGCGTATCCGGAGCCGTCCGGGCCCAGATGGTCCGTGGCCCAGCCGCCCGCCGCCGAGCCGGCCGCGATGCCGGCCAGCAGGGCGGTCACGGCGAGCGTCAGGCTCTCGTTGACCTGGCCGGCGGGCGTCAGGGCCTGCACCCGGCCCATGCCGGTGACCATGGTCGGCGCGGTCGCCATCCCGGCCACCAGCAGAGCGCCCGCCAGCACCGCGAGGCTGCCGCTCGCCGCCCCGAGGAGCGGGAGCAGCATCAGGGCGGCCATGGCCGCCACGCAGCCGGTGAAGCGCGCCGCGGGCCGCCCCGAGGGCGGCAGCAGTCCGTACAGCAGGCCCGCGGCGCACGACCCGGCCGCCTGCAGCGCCAGGATGCCGCCCGCCGCCGCCCGGACCCCGTGCCCGTCGGCGAAGCCGATCGTGACGACCTCCAGGGACCCGAAGACCGCGCCCGTGCAGAGGAAGGTCAGCAGGAGCGGCGGCAGGCCGGGGCTGCGCAACAGGGAGCGGGCACGGTCCGTACGGGGCGCGGTCGGCGGCTCCGTACGGCGCTGCGCGGCGAACAGCAGCACACCGGTCAGCAGCAGCCCGGCCCCGGTGAGCGTGCCCGCCTCCGGGAACAGCGCCGTGCACAGGAAGGCCGCGAGCACCGGGCCGAGCATGAAGCACGCCTCGTCCGCCGCCTGTTCGAAGGAGTTCGCGGTGTGCAGGGCGCGGGGGTCGGCGCGGAAGAGGTGCGCCCAGCGGGCGCGGGACATGCCGCCGGTGTTGGGCGTGGTGGCCGTGCAGAGGTACGCGGCGAAGAGCGTCCAGGCGGGCGCGTCGAGCCGTACGCACAGCACGAGGGCGAGCGAGCCGGCCACCGCGAGCAGCGCGGCGGGCGGCGCGACCCTGGCCTGTCCGTACCGGTCGACCAGCCGCGCGGTCCAGGGCCCGACGACGGCGGTCGCGGCGAGCCCGGTGGCGGTCACGGCCCCGGCCAGCGCGTACGAGCCGCGCGATCCGGCGATCATCAGGACCGCGCTGACGCTGAACATGCCCATGGGGAGCCGCGCCATGAGGTTGGCCGCGGTGAAGGCCCGGGTGCCGGGGACGGCGAAGATCCGGGCGTACGGGCGGAGGAACGGCAGTCGCGGGACGCCGGCCGGCGGGCGGCGGCGCGGGCGGGCGGGAACGGGCGGGGCGGTCACGGGCCGGGAGGCGAGGAAGAGGATCACCCGTCCACGGTCGGGCAGGCCGCCTGGCACCGTCCAACACCTCTTCACCACGCATTCACCGTCTCCCGTTGTCAATCCGTTGGCCGGACGGTCCCCGTGCCGCCACTTGGTCTTTGTCACCATGGGCGCGTGCCCCACGACATAGAGCCGCGACTCCTGCGGGCCTTCACGGCCGTCGCCGACGAGCTGCACTTCACCCGTGCCGCCGCCCGTCTGTACGTCGCCCAGCAGGCCCTCAGCCGGGACATCCGCCGCCTGGAGCGCGACCTCGGCACCGTGCTGTTCCTGCGCACCACCCGTCAGGTGCGCCTCACCCCCGAAGGCGAGCGGCTGCTCCCGTATGCGCAGCGCGTGCTGGCCGCGCACGACGAGCTGTCCGCGGCGTTCCACGGAGCGGCCGCGCCCGAGCAGCCGCTGCTCGTCGACGTCGGCGCGCCCGTGGGCACCGCGCACCGGGTACTGGAGCGGGCCCGGGCGGCGGCGCCCGGCCTGGAGTTCGCCGCGCGCTTCCACAGCGGCCTGACCGGCGCCGCCGAAGGGCTGCTGACCGGCGGCCTGGACGTGTCCTTCGGGCGGGTCGGGGGGCTGCCCCGCGGCGTGCGGACCCGGCTGGCCCACCACCCGGTGCGGTACGAGCCGATGGCCGTCCTGCTGCCCGCTGAGCACCCGCTCGCCGCCCGCGCTGCCGTGCCCGTGGACGCGCTCGCGGGGGAGACGCTGTACACCGGGGCGGGCAACGCGCACACCGCGGAGTGGACCGCCCTGGCGGCGCGGCTCTTCGAGGGGCGCGGCATCCGGGCGGCGGCGCCGTACCCGGAGATCGACGGCCCGGCCGAATTCCTCCGCGTCGTACGGAAGCGCGGCTGGTCCGTACTGGCCAGCGTCGAGTTCATCGAGGTGCCCGGGATGGTGCTGCGGCCCCTCGTGGACCCCGTACCGCTGTCCCCGGTGTCGGTGGTCTGGCGGCGGGGGCTGCGCCACCCGGGGCTGGACGCGCTGCTGGCCGCGGCGCGCGAGCTGGGCCGGGAGGGCGGCTGGCTGACCCTTCCCGAGGGCGCCTGGCTGCCGCCCGAGGACGCCCGGCTGATGGCGGCCTGAGCGCCGCGCAGCGTGCCCCGAACAGTACTCACCGTGCTCCGCGGCCCCGGGTGAGCGCGATATTGCGTCGGTGACACCTGGCGGCACGGCGGCGAAACGCGCCGTCCCTAGCTTCGGACCGGAGGAACCTGAGAGCTGGGAGGCGCGATGACGGCAGCACGCACGGGCAAGCGGTGGATCGAGGAGTGGGACCCCGAGGACGAGGCGTTCTGGGAGCGTAAGGGGGAGCGGATCGCGCGGCGGAACCTGTGGTTCTCCGTGCTGTCCGAGCACATCGGGTTCTCCGTGTGGAGCCTGTGGTCGGTGATGGTCCTGTTCATGGGGCCCGAGTACGGGCTGGACCCGGCGGACAAGTTCTTCCTGGTGGCCGTGCCGACGCTGGTCGGCGGCGTGCTGCGGGTGCCGTACACCTTCGCGGTGGCGAAGTTCGGGGGACGGAACTGGACGATCATCAGCGCGCTGATGCTGCTGGTGCCGACCACCGCCGCGTGGCTGGTGATGGAGCCGGGGACGTCGTACCTCACGTTCATCCTGGTGGCGTCGCTCACCGGTGTCGGCGGCGGCAACTTCGCCTCGTCGATGACCAACATCAATTCCTTCTATCCGCTGCGGAAGAAGGGCTGGGCGCTCGGGCTGAACGCCGGCGGCGGCAACATCGGCGTGCCAGTGATCCAGCTTGTGGGGCTGCTGGTCATCGGGACGGCGGGGGCCGCCTCGCCGCACATCGTGCTGGGGATCTACATCCCGCTCGCGGTGGTCTCCGCGGTGCTGTGCGCGCTGTTCATGGACAATCTCGCGCCGGTGAAGAACGACACGGGTGCCGCCAAGGACGCGGCCCGCGACCCGCACACCTGGATCATGTCGGTGCTGTACATCGGGACCTTCGGGTCGTTCATCGGGTACAGCTTCGCCTTCGGGCTCGTCCTGCAGAACCAGTTCGCGCAGACGCCGCTGCAGGCGGCCTCGCTCACCTTCATCGGGCCGCTGCTCGGCTCGCTGATCCGGCCCGTGGGCGGCAAGCTCGCCGACCGCTTCGGCGGCGCGCGCATCAGCCTGTGGAACTACGCCGCGATGGGTGCCGCGACGCTCGTCGTGATCTACGCGTCGGTGCTGAAGTCGCTGCCGCTCTTCCTCGTCGGGTTCATCTCGCTGTTCGTGCTGAGCGGGCTGGGCAATGGGTCGACGTTCAAGATGATCCCGGGGATCTTCCAGGCGAAGGCGGTACGCAAGGGGCTGACCGGCGAGGCGGCCGCTTCGTACGGGCGGCGGCTCTCGGGGGCCTCGATGGGGCTGATCGGGGCGGTCGGCGCGCTCGGCGGCCTCGGGATCAACCTGGCCTTCCGGCAGGCGTTCATGACGGCCGGTTCCGGCACCCCCGCCTTCGTGTCCTTCCTCGTCTACTACGCCCTGTGCGTGGCCGTGACCTGGGCCGTATACCTCCGGCGCCCGGCACCGGAGCCGCACTCGCCGACCGAAGAGGCGCAGCGCCCGGCATACGCGGAGGTGTGACCCGCCGCACCCGAGGAGTGGCCCCGGAGGGAACGTCCGGGGCCTCCGGGGCGTAACACTGGGGAAATAACGGTGAACCCGGGTCGTCACGGACCCTTGGCAGCATCAAGAACCCATCCGGTCCACTGGCCCGCCCCGGGACGGGCGGCCCGGAGCCGGTGAGGCCAGGCCGCCGTTGAGCCGGCGCACAACACTGCGAAGCGGGACGAGAGCCACTATGCACGACGGACAGCGAAACGAACTGCGGGACGACAGCGGGCCGCCTCAGCAGGGCGGCGAGCGGGGCGGCGGGCTGCCGCTGGCCGGGTTCACGGTCGGAGTGACCGCGGCCCGGCGCGCCGCCGAGCTCGGCACGCTGCTGGAGCGCCGCGGCGCCGAGGTCGTGCACGCGCCCGCGCTGCGCATCGTGCCGCTCACCGACGACGCCGAGCTGCTGGCCGCCACCAAGCAGCTCATCGACGACGCGCCGGACATCGTCGTGGCCACCACCGCCATCGGCTTCCGCGGCTGGGTGGAGGCCGCCGAGGGCTGGGGCCTGGGCACGCCGCTGCTGGAGCGGCTGGGCGGCGTCCAGCTGCTCGCCCGCGGCCCGAAGGTGCGCGGCGCGATCCGCGCCGCCGGCCTCACCGAGGAGTGGTCGCCCGCCTCGGAGTCCATGGCCGAGGTGCTGGACCGGCTGCTGGAGGAGGGCGTGGCCGGCAAACGGATCGCGGTCCAGCTGCACGGCGAGCCGCTGCCCGGCTTCGTGGAGTCGCTGCGCGCCGCGGGCGCCGAGGTGGTCGGCGTCCCGGTCTACCGCTGGATGCCGCCGCAGGACATCGGCCCCGTCGACCGCCTCCTGGACGGCATCCTCGCGCGCACGGTGGACGCGGTGACGTTCACCAGCGCCCCGGCCGCCGCTTCGCTGCTGCGCCGCGCCGAGGAGCGGGGCGTCCGGGGCGAGGTGCTGGACGCGCTGCGGCACGACGTACTGCCCGCGTGCGTCGGCCCGGTGACCGCGCTGCCCCTGGAGAACGAGGAGGTCGCCACGGTCCAGCCGGAGCGCTTCCGGCTCGGCCCGCTCGTGCAGCTGCTCTGCCACGAACTGCCGGGCCGAGTCCGCCCGTTGCCGGTCGCCGGGCGCCGCGTGGAGATCCGCGGGCACGCGGTCCTCATCGACGGCGAGCTGCGGCCCGTGCCGCCCGCCGGCATGTCCCTGCTGCGCGCGCTCGCCAAACGGCCCGGCTGGGTGGTCTCGCGCGGCGACCTGCTGCGGGCGCTGCCCGGCGCGGGCCGCGACGAGCACGCGGTGGAGACCGCGATGGCCCGGCTGCGGGTCGCGCTGGGCGCGCCGAAGCTGATCCAGACGGTGGTCAAGCGCGGCTACCGACTGTCCCTGGACCCGCACGCGGAGACGAAGTACGCGGACGCGTAAGGGCGTTGACCGTACCGGCGGGCCGGCGGCGGCGCGCATGAGAGGACGGTACCGAGGGTTCCGGCCGGGCGCCGGGCCGGGCACTCTGGAGGGAGACGTTGTCCCCGAAGGAGTGACAGGCACATGGCGGCCCCTTACGACCTGCGGTTCGACTGCGGGCGGATCTGCCTGGACCTGGTGGCCACGGCCGGCGAGCCGCCGGC
Organism: Streptomyces sp. NPDC053542; assembly: GCF_044544685.1. Taxonomy (NCBI): domain Bacteria; kingdom Bacillati; phylum Actinomycetota; class Actinomycetes; order Kitasatosporales; family Streptomycetaceae; genus Streptomyces; species Streptomyces sp. NPDC053542. The sequence goes on along the minus strand of NZ_JBITXL010000015.1, from coordinate 76,428 downwards.
CGAACGGCTCCTCGGCCCCGACCACTTGCGGGCCTGGCTCGTCGGCGCGGGCGTCGTCCCGCGCAGCACCGCGCTCGACGCCGTCGACGGCAGCTGGGTCGCGCGCTTCCGGGCGCTGCGCGAACTGCTGCGGCGCATCGTGCACGACGAGATCCGCGGCCGGGCGGCCGACCGTGACCTGGCGCTGCTCAACGCCACCGCCGAGGCCCCGCCCCCGCCCGACCGTGCCGTACGCGTGGACGGCGTACTGGAGCGCCGCCCGGCCCGCCCGCCGGACTGTGCCGGACTGATGTCCGCGGTCGCCCGGGACGCCGTCGCGATGCTGACCGACGCGGTGGCCCGCGGCCAGCTGCGGCAGTGCGAGGGCGAGGCGTGCTCGCGGATCTACCTGGACACCTCGCGCGGGCGCCGGCGGCGCTGGTGCTCCAGCGAGGTGTGCGGCAACCGCGAACGGGTGGCCCGCCACCGCCGCCGCGCCACCCTCGGACCGGCCTCCCGCGTCACGGGCTGAACACCGGAGCCCCCGCGTCCGTACTCCCCTGGACCAGCCCGTCAGCGAAAGCTGTCCGTACTGTCGACCGGGGAGTGGCGTTGCGCAAGGATGCCGTCGTGGCCGACCGGACGACGCCCGACGAAGAGCTCATGCGGGCCTTGTACGAGGAGCACGCGGGACCGCTCCTCGCGTTCGTCCTGCGGCTGGTGGCCGGCGACCGGCACCGCGCCGAGGACGTCGTACAGGAGACCCTGCTGCGCGCCTGGCGCAACGCCGACCAGCTGCAGCGCGCGACCGGCTCCGTACGCCCCTGGCTGGTCACCGTGGCCCGCCGGATCGTCATCGACGGGCACCGCAGCCGCCAGGCCCGCCCCCAGGAGGTGGACGCCGCGCCCCTGGAGACGCTGCCCGCCGCCGACGAGATCGACCGCGCGCTGCGGCTGATGACGATCTCCGAGGCGCTGGCCGACCTGAGCCCGGCGCACCGGGAGGCCCTGATCGAGACGTACTTCAGGGGACGTACGGTCAACGAGGCGGCGGAGGTGCTGCGGGTACCGCCCGGGACCGTACGGTCGCGGGTCTTCTACGCGCTGCGCTCCTTGAAGCTCTCGCTGGAAGAACGAGGAGTGACGGCGTGAACCGGCCCCATCCGCCCGCCGAGCCGGCGGACCACACCGATGTCGGCGCCTACGCGCTCGGCGTCCTGGACGCCGCGGACGCCGCCCGCTTCGAGGAACACCTCGCGGGCTGCGACCGCTGCGCCGCCGAGCTGGACGGCCTGCTGGGCCTGGCGCCGATGCTGGCGGGCCTCGCCGACGACGGCACGGGCGCCCCGCCGTCCGAGGCCACACTCGCCCCGACGCCCTCCCGGCGCGTCCTGAGCGGCCTGCTGGGCGAGGTCGCCGCGACCCGGCGGCGCGGGCGCCGACGGCGCCTCGCGCTCGTCGCGGCCGCCGCCGCGCTGATCGTCGGCGGGCCGCTCGCCACCCTGGCCGTCACCGGGGGCGAGCCGCGGCCGCCGCGGCAGACCGCGAGCCCGGCCGAGCAGATGTACGACAGCGGCGGCCGCAAGCACACCGCGGTCGACCCGGTCACCAAGGTCACCGCGGGCGTGACGATGACCGACCGGCCCTGGGGCACCTCCGTCGCCCTCCGCCTCGGCAACGTCAAGGGCCCGCTGAGCTGCTCCCTCATCGCGGTCGGCAAGGACGGCGAGCGGCAGACCGTGACCACCTGGGCGGTGCCCTACGACGGGTACGGCATCAAGGGCGGCACCACGAAGTGGAGCCGGCAGCCGCTCTACACCAATGGCGGCGCCGCCCTGCACCGCGCCGACATCGACCGCTTCGAAATCCGCACCCTGAACGGCGAGCGGCTGGCCGCCGTCGACGTCTGACCGGCTCCTTCACGCGCCTCACAGGTGCGCCCGCGACCTGCTTCGCGTACGGTTGACGGCTGCCCTACGCACAGCAGAAGGGGGCCTGGGTGGCCGCGCAGAACGCCACGCACGCGCCGGAGAACTCCACGCACGCGCCGGATTCCGTAGTACCCGACAGCGACTCCGTACGCGCCCGCGAGATCGCGGGCGAGCAGTCGCACCTGGACCGGGTGTACCGGCGCCTCGAGGAGAAGATCGACGAGGCGCAGTTCCTGATGGCCGACGCCGCCAAGCGCGGCCAGGTCGGCACGCCCGGCGCGCTCGCCGAGCGGGACGCGCAGGTCTTCCAGGCCGGCGTCCATCTGCACCGCCTCAACTCCGAGTACGAGGACTTCCTCTTCGGCCGCATCGACCTGCTCCTGGGCAAGGACGGCAAGCGCGGCCCGGACGGCGCGTACACCTCCGTCGAGCCCGCCGACGGCGCGATCACCGAGGACAACCGCGCGGAGATCGCCGAGACGCTGCACATCGGGCGGCTGGGCGTACTGGACGCGGACTACTCGCCCCTGGTCATCGACTGGCGGGCACCGGCCGCCGCGCCGTTCTACCGGGCCACGCCCGTCTCCCCGGGCCGCGTCGTGCGCCGCCGTGTCATCCGCTCCAAGGGCCGCAAGGTCCTCGGCGTCGAGGACGACCTGATGCGCCCGGAGGTCACCGCCACCCTGGCCGGCGAGGAGCTGCCGGCGGTCGGCGACGGCGCGCTGATGGCGGCCCTCGGCCGGGCCCGCAGCCACTCCATGCGCGACATCGTCGCCTCCATCCAGGCCGAGCAGGACCTGGTGATCCGCGCGCCCGCCGCCTCCGTCACCGAGGTCGAGGGCGGCCCCGGCACGGGCAAGACCGCGGTCGCCCTGCACCGCGCCGCCTACCTGCTCTACCAGGACCGGCGCCGCTACGCGGGCGGCATCCTCATCGTCTCGCCCACCCCGCTGCTGGTCGCCTACACCGAAGGCGTGCTGCCCTCGCTCGGCGAGGAGGGCCAGGTCGCCATCCGCGCGCTGGGCTCCCTCGTGGAGGGCGCGGAGGCCACCGCGTACGACCCGCCGGAGGTGGCCCGCATCAAGGGCTCCTCGCGGATGGTGAAGGTGCTGCGCAAGGCGGCCCGGGGCGCCCTGGAGCTGTCCGCGGACGCCGCTCCGGCCGGGGAGCCGGACGGCCAGCTGGCCTTCGGGTACGACGAGGAGGACGCGGCCCCGGCCGTACGCACCGACCGCCTCCGCGTCGTCGCCTTCGGGGCCCGCGTCGAGCTGGACGCCGCCGAGCTGCGCCGCATCCGGCAGGCCGTGCTCGGCGGTACCGCGCCGGTCAACCTGCTGCGCCCGCGCGCCCGCCGGCTGATCCTGGACGCGCTGTGGGCGAAGACCGGCGGCGACCGCCGCTACAGCGACCCGGAGCTGGCCGCCGAGGCGCGCTCCGGCTTCGACGAGGACATCACCACCGAGCAGGACTTCGCCGACTTCCTGGACGCCTGGTGGCCGGAGCTGACCCCGCGCCGGGTGCTGGCCGCGATGACCGACGAGAAGCTGCTGGGCCGCTGGTCGCGCCGGGTGCTGCAGAACCGCGAGGCGCGGCTGCTGGCCCGCTCGCTGGGCGGCCGCCTGGACGCGCAGGGCCAGGGCCCGCTCTCCGTCCACGACGTCGCGCTCCTGGACGAGCTGCAGCTGATCCTCGGCGCCCCGGCACGCCCGGCCCGGCCCCGTGAGGCGGACCCGCTGGACCAGCTCACCGGCCTGGAGGAGCTGACCACCTTTGCGGACCGTAATTCCTCGGGGCGCAGCCGCCGCGAGCGGCTCGCGGAGGAGCGCACGGACTACGCGCACGTCATCGTCGACGAGGCGCAGGACCTCACGCCCATGCAGTGGCGGATGGTCGGCCGCCGCGGCCGGCACGCGACGTGGACCGTGGTGGGCGACCCGGCGCAGTCCTCGTGGTCGGACCCGGACGAGGCCGGCGAGGCTCGGGACGAGGCGCTGGGCACCCGCCCGCGCCGCCGCTTCACCCTCACCGTGAACTACCGCAACCCCGCCGAGGTCGCCGAGCTGGCGGCCCGGGTGCTGGCGCTGGCCATGCCGGGCATGGTCGCGCCGGAGGCGGTGCGCTCCACGGGCCTGCGGCCGCGGTTCGCCGTCGCGGGGGACCGGCTGGGGGACTCCGTACGGGAGGAGGCGCGCCGGCTGCTGGACGAGGTGGACGGCACGGTGGGCGTGGTCGTGGCCATGGACCGCCGGGAGGAGGCCCGGGGCTGGCTCGCGGACCTGGGCGACCGGGTGGTGGCGCTGGGCTCGCTGGAGGCCAAGGGGCTGGAGTACGACGCGACGCTGGTGGTCTCGCCCGCCGAGATCGCGGACGAGTCGCCGGCCGGGCTGCGGGTGCTGTACGTGGCGCTGACCCGGGCCACGCAGCGGCTGACGGTGGTCTCCGGGGCCCGTGACGAGCCGGACGCGGACGGGGTGCCGGACCTGCTGCGGGACTGACCCCGGACGGATTTCCGGCGGACTCCCGCGACGGGAATCGCTTACAGGGAAGGTTTGTTAGCCTGTATGTGGCACCGGCCCGATCCAAGCCCCCGGGCCCAACCATAGTCGCTGCGAGCGACCACTTGCCGCGAGGCGAGCATGGCGGGTCGGTGCCACCTAAAGCGTCACGGAGAGGTCCGTGTCAGAGGTTCGGCCGGAAGGTCAGCCGATGACGCGGACCTCTTCTGCTTGCGGGCCCTTGCGCCCCTGGGCGATCTCGAACTCCACCTTCTGGGTGTCCTCCAGATTGCGGAATCCGTCCCCCTTGATCGAGCTGTAGTGGACGAAGACGTCCGGCCCGCCGTCCTCCTGCGCGATGAATCCGTAACCCTTCTCGGAGTTGAACCACTTCACGGTGCCCTGAGCCATTTTGCCCGTCCTTGCGTGTGTCTTGGGGTGCTGCGCGCCAGATACTAAGGGCGGTACGCCAGATTTCCTCCCTATTCAGGCCGTTTTTCAGGCAAAGGAGTGGGGGGTTCCGCCGAGCTGACCAGCTCTCGTATTGTGGAAGTGTCTTTCCGAAACTTGTGGCTGGTTACCGTGTACCAGCCGGTAGGTGGGACGATCGGACGATGCGCAGGGCATCCGAGCTCCTGGGACAGCGCATAGGGAAGCAAGGGAAAGCAGAGGAAGTCGGCCATGGCAACGGCGCCTAGCGTTTCGTATTCGATGACGGTGCGACTGGAAGTTCCCGCGAGCGGCACCGCCGTCAGCCAGCTCACCACGGCCGTGGAGTCCTCCGGCGGGTCGGTCACCGGCCTCGACGTGACCGCTTCCGGCCACGAGAAACTCCGGATCGACGTCACCATCGCCGCGACGTCCACCTCGCACGCGGACGAGATCGTCCAGAAGCTGCGCGAGATCGAGGGCGTGTCGCTGGGCAAGGTCTCCGACCGTACGTTCCTGATGCACCTCGGCGGCAAGATCGAAATGTCGTCGAAGCACCCCATCCGCAACCGTGACGACCTCTCGATGGTCTACACCCCCGGCGTCGCCCGCGTCTGCCAGGCCATCGCCGACAACCCCGAGGACGCGCGCCGCCTGACCATCAAGCGCAACAGCGTCGCGGTGGTCACCGACGGCTCCGCCGTCCTCGGCCTCGGCAACATCGGCCCCAAGGCCGCACTGCCCGTCATGGAGGGCAAGGCGGCCCTCTTCAAGCGCTTCGCCGGCATCGACGCCTGGCCGATCTGCCTGGACACCCAGGACTCCGACGCGATCGTGGAGATCGTCAAGGCCATCGCCCCCGGCTTCGCGGGCATCAACCTGGAGGACATCTCCGCGCCCCGCTGCTTCGAGATCGAGGCGCGGCTGCGCGAGGCCCTGGACATCCCGGTCTTCCACGACGACCAGCACGGCACCGCCATCGTCGTGCTCGCCGCCCTGACCAACGCGCTGCGCGTGGTCGGCAAGGACATCGAGGACGTCCGCGTCGTGATGTCCGGCGCGGGCGCCGCCGGTACGGCCATCCTCAAGCTGCTGCTCGCGGCCGGCGTCAAGCACGCCGTCGTCGCCGACATCCACGGTGTCGTGCACGCGGACCGCGAGGACCTGGTCGACGCCGACCCCGACTCGCCGCTGCGCTGGATCGCGGACAACACCAACCCCGAGGGCATCACCGGCACCCTCAAGCAGGCCGTCGTCGGCGCGGACGTCTTCGTCGGCGTCTCGGCGCCGAACGTCCTGGACGGCGACGACGTGTCCCGGATGGCCGACGGCGCGATCGTCTTCGCACTCGCCAACCCCGACCCGGAGGTCGACCCGGCGGAGGCCCGGCAGACCGCCGCCGTCGTGGCCACGGGCCGCTCGGACTTCCCGAACCAGATCAACAACGTGCTGGTCTTCCCGGGCGTCTTCCGCGGCCTGCTGGACGCGCAGTCGCGTACGGTCAACGAGGAGATGATGCTGGCCGCGGCCGGCGCGCTCGCGGACGTCGTCCTGGAGGACGAGCTGAACGCGAACTACATCATCCCCAGCGTTTTCAACGACAAGGTCGCCGGCGCCGTCGCCGGAGCCGTCCGGGACGCCGCGCACGCCGCCGGTACGGCTGTGACGGGCGGCACGACGGCCTGAGTACGGCGCGTCGCATGACACCGGGCCCTCAGGGCCCCCATAGGGTGGCGGGCAGCGCATTGCTGGCCGCCACTCGGTGATCGGGCCCGAGCATGGTGCGGAGCGTCACCGTAGCGTCACCTTTTCGGAGCGATGGCGCTCTTCGTGTGACCCTCCAGGGCGCCGGATTGGCTTTACCGCCGCAGGTGGGGGCAGGATGCGTTACCGGGCGCGAGGGTCTGAACCACAGACCCGGGTCCGGGGACTGTCCGAGGGCCCTGGCAGCATCGGCTTCGCTGTGCCTGATGCGGCTCCGCCGCGTGGCACGCCCATTGGCAAGAAGAACACGGGAGTAATACATGAACCGCAGTGAGCTGGTGGCCGCTCTGGCCGACCGTGCCGAGGTGACCCGCAAGGACGCCGACGCCGTTCTGGCCGCGCTCGCCGAGACCGTCGGTGAGATCGTTGCCAAGGGCGACGAGAAGGTCACCATCCCCGGCTTCCTCACCTTCGAGCGCACCCACCGTGCCGCTCGCACCGCGCGCAACCCGCAGACCGGCGACCCGATCCAGATCCCGGCCGGCTACAGCGTGAAGGTCTCCGCGGGCTCCAAGCTCAAGGAAGCCGCCAAGGGCAAGTGATCCGGCACCGTGCTCCCGGGACGACGGAGCACGGGCCGCATCCCAGGAGAGGCAGCCATCCCGGCCGGATGGCTGCCTTTCGCATGGGTACGGGCCGCTGGTACATACCGCGGCAGGGCCCGTGTACGGCCCTGAGAACGCCGAAGGGCGGGCACCCCGGCCAGGGTGCCCGCCCTTCGGCGTCAGGCGCTTGAGCCGTCACTGGAGCCGTTCACCGGCCCCGCACGCTCAGCCGTTCCGCGGTCAGCTTTTGAGCGCGCCGTTCGGCAGTTCGACCTTCGCGCCGAGCTCGACCAGCTTGTCCATGAAGTTCTCGTAGCCGCGGTTGATCAGGTCGATGCCGTGCACGCGGGACGTGCCCTGTGCCGCCAGCGCCGCGATCAGGTACGAGAAGCCGCCGCGCAGGTCGGGGATGACCAGGTCGGCGCCCTGCAGCCGGGTGGGGCCGCTGACGACCGCCGAGTGCAGGAAGTTCCGCTGGCCGAAGCGGCACGCCGAGCCGCCCAGGCACTCGCGGTACAGCTGGATGTGCGCGCCCATCTGGTTCAGCGCGGAGGTGAAGCCGAGGCGCGACTCGTAGACCGTCTCGTGGACGATCGACAGGCCGGACGCCTGGGTCAGCGCGACCACCAGGGGCTGCTGCCAGTCGGTCTGGAAACCGGGGTGTACGTCGGTCTCCAGGGCGATGGCGTTCAGCGGGCCGCCCGGGTGCCAGAAGCGGATGCCGTCGTCGTCGACCTCGAAGGCGCCGCCGACCCGGCGGTAGGTGTTCAGGAAGGTCATCATCTCGCGCTGCGAGGCGCCGCGTACGTACACGCTGCCCTCGGTGGCGAGCGCCGCGGACGCCCAGGAGGCCGCCTCCAGGCGGTCCGGGAGCGCGCGGTGGTTGTAGCCGCCGAGCTTGTCGACACCGGTGATCCGGATGGTCCGGTCGGTGTCCATGGAGATGATCGCGCCCATCTTCTGCAGCACGCAGATGAGGTCCTCGATCTCGGGCTCCACGGCGGCGTTCGACAGCTCGGTGACGCCCTCCGCCAGTACGGCGGTCAGCAGCACCTGCTCGGTCGAGCCGACGGACGGGTACGGCAGCCGGATCTTGGTGCCGCGCAGCCGCTGCGGGGCCTCCAGGTACTGGCCGTCGGCCCGCTTCTCGATGACCGCGCCGAACTGGCGCAGCACGTCGAAGTGGAAGTCGACCGGCCGGCCGCCGATGTCGCAGCCGCCCAGGCCCGGGATGAAGGCGTGGCCGAGGCGGTGCAGCAGCGGGCCGCAGAAGAGGATCGGGATCCGGGAGGACCCCGCGTGCGCGTCGATGTCCGCGACGTTGGCGCTCTCCACGTGCGACGGGTCGAGGATCAGTTCCCCGGACTCATCGCCCGGGCGTACGGTCACGCCGTGCAGCTGCAGCAGGCCGCGCACGACGCGCACGTCGCGGATGTCGGGCACATTGCGCAGCCGGCTCGGCTCACTGCCGAGCAGCGCGGCGACCATGGCCTTGGGCACGAGGTTCTTCGCGCCGCGGACCTTGATCTCGCCCTCCAGCGGTGTGCCGCCGTGGACAAGCAAAACGTCGTCGGTCATGGATCTCGCGTTCCTGGAGACGGACAGGGACCAAGCTGAAATGGTAAGGGCGGTGCAGGGGTAGTCCGTAGGGTCGAGCGGCCCTGGCGCGTGTAATAGCTTTGTCACAACACGTACGGTTTATCGGGCGGAACGCACCGTGATGTGCAAGACGGCCCGGATGCCGGGTGGGTCGTACTGCGTCCCCTCCGGCCGGAGTACGTGCATACCGGTGCGGCCATTGGCGCCCCGCGCCGGCCCGAAGTGCGGGATCATGTCGCCATGACCGAGGTGTCCTCGCTCACCGGCCGGCTGCTCGTCGCGACCCCGGCGCTCGCCGACCCGAACTTCGACCGGGCCGTGGTGCTGCTCCTCGACCACGACGAGGAGGGCTCGCTCGGCGTCGTACTGAACCGCCCCACGCCCGTCGGCGTGGCGGACATCCTGCAGCCCTGGGCCGAGCTGGCCGGCGAGCCGGGCGTGGTCTTCCAGGGCGGGCCGGTCTCGCTGGACTCCGCGCTCGGCGTGGCGGTGGTCCCGGGCGAGGCGGGCGAGCACGCCGGCACGCCGGCCGCGGACGTCGGCGCCGACGGAGCCGACACGGACGGCGACGGCCCGCTGGGCTGGCGCCGCGTCCACGGCGCGATCGGCCTGGTCGACCTGGAGGCCCCGCCCGAGCTGCTCTCCGCCGAGCTCGGCTCGCTGCGGATCTTCGCCGGGTACGCGGGCTGGGGCCCGGGCCAGCTGGAGGAGGAGCTGGTCGAAGGCGCCTGGTACGTCGTCGAATCCGAGCCCGGCGACGTCTCCTCCCCGTCCCCCGAACACCTCTGGCGCGCCGTCCTCCGCCGCCAGCGCAACGAACTCGCGATGGTGGCGACGTATCCGGATGATCCTTCGCTGAACTGAGGCCGCGGGCGTCGGCGGGGGTTCGGGCGGGCCGCGGCACCCGGTTCGGCGCGCGCGTGAGTACCCTTGGCAGTTATGAGCACTCTTGAGCCCGAGCGCGGGGCAGGTACAGGCACCCTCGTGGAGCCGACGCCGCAGGTGTCGAACGGCGACGGTGACCACGAGCGCTTCGCCCATTACGTCCAGAAGGACAAGATCATGGCGAGCGCGCTGGACGGCACGCCCGTCGTCGCGCTCTGCGGCAAGGTCTGGGTCCCGGGCCGCGACCCGAAGAAGTACCCGGTCTGCCCCATGTGCAAGGAGATCTACGAGTCCATGGGCGCCGGTGGCGACAAGGACAAGGGCGGCAAGGACGGCAAGGGCGGCGGCAAGAAGTAGCCCCGGCCCGGTCCTCCGTACGTACGGTGACGCCCGGCCCGCTCCCCAGGGGGGAGGGGCCGGGCGTTCCGCATTCCGCGAGGTCGCGTCAGCCGTACGTGCGCCGGCTGAGGTCGAAGACCCCGCCGCTGTCGGCGGCGGCCACGCACAGGTTGGGGTAGCCGCGCACGACGAACGAGGCGCTGCCCCGCCAGCTGCTCTTCGCGACGACGGTCACCGGCCGGTAGACCATCGTGCAGGGTCGGCGGACCGGCTCCAGTGCCCGGAAGTCGCCGTCCGCACGCGTCAGGGCCCGGCAGGCCGAGTAGGGGCGCGGATGGGTGCCACCGGTGGGGTAGCAGCGGAGGTACGCGGCGGCGAGCACCCTGCCGCCGGTGCTCGTGCCCTGGTGGATGACGATGCTGGCCTCGCCGACCGGCGCCCGCTGGGGCGCGGCGGCGGCCGGCGCCGCGGCTGCCGACAGGGGCAGCAGGCCGAGGGCGGCGACGGAGAGCAGGACGGCGCGGACGCGTCTCTTGCGCATGGCGGATTCCTTACGATGGGCTGAAAGTTGGGTGAGACGGACATCTCGCCTTATGGATAGCTCTGTCGTGGTGTCCCGCGGCTGATTGTGGGCCGCAGGTGGCGTGTCGGGCGGCCGGCTCCGGCGGCCCGCCGCTGCTGCGGGTAACCGTGCCTGTGCGGCGAGGAGTTACGGGAGGTCGGCGCACGGCGCCCCGCGGCTGCCCGGCGGCGGCGCCTCGGACGCCCGATCGACGGACCGCCCCCAAACGTGTGAGCCCCCCGAAAGGCGGGCGCGGTACGGCCGGGACCCTGGCACCGTGTACCCACGCCGTGGCGCGCGCATGCCGATCCGGTGCGCCGATCCGGTACGCCGGCCCGGTATGCCGGTCCGGAATGTCGAACACCCGCACAGAACCTGCCTGCGGACAGTCATAAGACGTCAAGTGGCGTCAAGCGCACGGCACGTGCGGTACGTGCGGTAACGCACAGTGCTTGAGAAAGGTGGCAATACGCTCTCTTCGGAGGTCCGGGACGTGCCAGGACCAACCAGCGCCAACCCGCAGGTCGGTGACGGAACCTGCCTTCATGGACCCTCGCGTCGCGGGCCTGCGAAGATGTGCCAGAGTTGCCACGTCCGGGCCGTGAGCACGTACCGTACGGCGAGGCGGAACAGCACAGCCGGGACACCGGGGAAGGGGCAGCTGGGTTGACCACGCACGCACCGCAGGCGTCGCATTCCGTGACGTTGCCGGCCTCGCTCGACGAGGCCGTGGCGGCGCTGGCCGCCATGCCCGCCGCCGTGCCTGTGGCCGGTGGCACCGATCTGATGGCCGCCGTCAACGCCGGGCTGCTGCGCCCGGCGGCGCTGGTCGGCCTCAACCGCATCAGCGAGATCCGCGGCTGGCAGTACCAGGACGGCCACGCGCTGCTCGGCGCCGGCCTCACCCTCGCCCGCATGGGGCGCCCCGACTTCGCGGCCCTGATCCCGGGCCTCGCCGCGGCGGCCCGTGCCGCCGGACCGCCGCAGATCCGCAATGCCGGGACGCTCGGCGGCAACATCGTCACGGCCGCGCCGACCGGCGACACCCTGCCGGTACTGGCCGCCCTCGAAGCCACCGTGATCATCGCGGGTCCGGGCGGCGCCCGCCGCGAGGTCCCGGTCAGCCACCTGCTCGCGGGCATGGAGATGCTGCGCCCCGGCGAGATCGTCGGCTTCGTCCGCGTGCCGCTGCTGCACGCGCCGCAGACGTTCCTCAAGGCCACCGGGCGGACCGGGCCGGGGCGCGCGGCCGCATCCGTCGCGCTGGTGCTCGATCCCGCGCGCCGGGGCGTGCGCTGCGCGGTCGGCGCGGTCGCGATGATGCCGCTGCGACCGCTGGACGCCGAGCAGTGGGTGGCCTCGCTCATCGACTGGGACAACGACCGCGGCCTGGCCCCCGAAGCGCTGACCGCCTTCGGCGACTACGTGGCCGCCGCCTGCATCCCGGACCCCACGCCTCCGGAGGACGGTACGGAGGCGGCCACCCTGCCCCCTGCCGCCCTGCACCTGCGCCGTACGGTGGCAGCACTGGCGCGCCGAGCACTTGGGAGGGCGCTCTCGTGAGTGAGCGCAGCGAGCGAACCGACAAGAGGCGCCCGCGCGTGGCATGCGCGGCCGCCGAGCGAGCCGAGCGAAGCGAGGCCGGCGCATGAGTGACGGGGACACCCCGCGTCAGCCCCAGCACGGACAGGGCTGGGAGCCGCTGCCGCAGGGCGAGTACGACCAGGAGGCCACGGCCTTCGTCCAGCTGCCCGACGACCTGGAGGCTTACGGGCTGAACGGGGCGTACGGGTCGGGCGTTTACGGCGCGGGCGGCTACGCCTCCGGCGCGTACGGCGCGGCCATCTACGGGACGCACGGTGCGCAGGGCGCGGCGGGCGGCCAGGGTGCGCCGGCCGGCGGCGCCGGTGACGCGTACGGCGCGGGCGTGGGCCCGGAGGGCGAGGCCGGTGCCGATCCGCTCGCGGCTCCCGGCCACGGCTACATCCCGCCGGACACGTCGGGCATCGCGGGTGCGGGCGCGGGTGCGGGGGCCTCGCCGTACGACGCGGCGCCGACGGCCGGCGCGAGCATGGACCCCGCGGCGACCGGCCAGTGGACCATGCCGTTCGTGGACCCGGCGGCGGACGCGCCGGCGGCGATGCCGTACGGCTCCGCCGAGCACGGTGGCGCCGCGGGCCATGGCGGTGCCACGGGGCACGGCGGCGCCGCGGACAAGGACAGCGACGGGCCGGACACCGTGGAGTGGCCGGTCGCGGGCGCGGGCGGCGCGGGCCGGTGGACGATCCCCACCGCCGGTGACGAGGTGCTGGAGGAGTCCGGCGAGTATCTGGTCGGCGACGACCGCCAGGGCCCGCACGGCGGTTACCCGGTGTACGAAGCCGAGCAGGCCCAGCAGCCGCACCAGGCCCACCAGCCGCATCAGGCACAGGACTCGCAGCAGGCCCAGCAGCCGCAGCAGCCGCAGCAGCCTTCGGCCGAGGGGCCGGACGCGACCGGCCACTGGGACTTCTCCGCGGGGGAGATGCTTCCGCAGCACGTCGGGCCGTACCACGTGGGGCCGCATCCCGCCGCGCAGGGCATGGCGCCGTCGGGCGCGCCCGGGGTGAGCGACGCGCCGGGTGCGCCCGGTACCGGCGTGCAGTGGCCGCTGCCCGGCGACCTGCACGCCCCGCACCCCGGTTTCACGGGCCACGGCGTGCCCCCGGTCCAGGGCGAGCAGTGGCCGAGCCCCGGCCAGAGCAGCCAACCCCCGTCGTACCAGAGCCTGTTCAGCACGCCGGGTGGCGGCGGCATCGCGGACGGCATCGCGCTGGCCGACGCCCTCGTCTCCGGCACCCGGCCCACCCCGAAGCCGCTCCCGGAGTCCGCAGAGGCGGAGTCCGCACAGGCGGAATCCGCACAGGCGGAGGAGGAGCACGCGCGGGCCGCCGAGCCGGTGGCCGAGTCTGTGCCCGAGGCCGCGCCGGAGCCGACGCCGGCGCCGATGCTTGCCGAGGAGCCGCAGGTTGCCGAGGCGAGTGCCCCGGAGGAGGCGGCACCCGCTGCCGAGGCCGAGGTCCAGGCCGAGGCCGAGGCGCCGGCGGAGCTCGCGGAGCCCGCGGAGCCCGCAGCGCCCGCAGAGCCCAACTCCCCGGCGGAGGACGCCGGTTCCGCCGCCGAGAGCGCGGCCACCGACGCGGCCACCGACGCGGCCACCCGCGAAGACAGCGACGCTGACGCCGAGGCCGAGGCCGACGCCGACGTGCCCGCAGCTCCCGAAGCGACGGGCCCGGAGGCCCCCGCCCCCGAGGAGCCGGAAGAGGCGCCCGCCGCGCCCGAGTCCGCCGCGCCCGGGTCCGCCGCGCCCGAGTCCGTCGCGTCCGAGTCCTCCGCGTCCGCCGTCTCCGAAGCTCCCGAGAAGTCCGACGAGTCCGCGGAGTTCGAGGAGCCCAAGAAGTCCGAGGAATCCGAGAAACCCGAGCAGCCCGAAGGGCCGGAGGCATCCGCGGAGGCGCCCGCCGCTGCCCCCGCCCCCGCTGCCCCCATTGACGCCGCTCCGCACGCCGACCTGGAGCACCCCCGTACTTCGTACGTCCTCACCGTGAACGGCGTCGACCGCCCGGTCACGGACGCCTGGATCGGCGAGTCCCTGCTCTACGTGCTGCGCGAGCGGCTCGGCCTCGCGGGGGCCAAGGACGGCTGCTCCCAGGGCGAGTGCGGGGCGTGCTCCGTACAGGTCGACGGCCGCCTCGTGGCGTCCTGCCTGGTGCCCGGCGCGACCACGGCAGGCAGCGAGGTCCGTACGGTCGAGGGCCTGGCCAAGGACGGCGCGCCCTCCGATGTGCAGCGCGCGCTCGCCGCCTCCGGCGCGGTGCAGTGCGGCTTCTGCGTACCGGGCATGGCCATGACCATGCACGACCTCCTGGAGGGCAACCACGCCCCCACCGAGCTGCAGGCCCGCCAGGCCCTGTGCGGCAACCTCTGCCGCTGCTCCGGGTACCGCGGCGTCCTGGATGCCGTGCAGGAGGTCGCCCGTTCCCGTGCGGAGGCGGTCCAGGCCGCCGCCGACGACCGCGACCAGGAACACGACCGGCCGTACGACCAGGGCCAGAGCCAGGACCAGGCTCCGGACCAGGTACAGGACGAGCACGAGCCGGCCGCCCGCATCCCGCACCAGGCAGGCCCGGCCGACCCGGCAGCGTACGCGGGGGAACCGCACGCCGCCGAGCAGCCCTACGGCCGGACGGACCCCGCGAGCCCGTACTCGGACGGTGGCTACTCCGAGGGCACGTACTCGGAAGGCACGTACCCCGAAGGCACGTACCCCGAAGGCGGCACCCCCGCCCCCGACCAGTACGCCACTCCGGACCAGTACGCCGGTCCCGACGCCGACCAGTACGCCGCCCAGGGCGAGTACACCGCCGATCCGTACGGCGGCGCCCCGGACCCCTACGGCGCCGCCCCGGACCCGTACAGCCCCGCCCCCGACCAGTACGCCGACCCGGCCTACAACGGCGACCCGGCTTACAACGGCGACCCGGCCTACAACGGCGATCCGTACGCCGGTCACGACGCCTACGGTCATGACTCCTACGGCCGCGACGCGCTCGCCGGGCAGCACGACTCCTACGGTCAGGACGCGCTCGCCGGTCACCACGACTCGTACGGTCAGGACGCGCTCGCCGGTCACCACGACTCCTACGGCCGCGACGCCCTCGCCGCCGAGCGTGAGCACGACTCGTACGGCCGGAACGCGCTGATCGAGGACCTGGGGGACCCGGGCCTCGGCGCGCAGCCCGACCCGCACGCCGAGCCGCACCCTGACCCGCACTCGCCCCACCAGCCCGAACACCCCCACCACCCGAACACCCAGGGTCCGGGGGCCGACCCGCAATCGGGAGGCCGCGCATGACCGGCACGCACGAGGGCGCCGGCTCCGTCACCGTCAGCCCCGCGCCCGGCAGCGCCCCGGCCGCCGAGGCCGAGCCGCTGCCGCACGGCCTGGGCGTCTCGCTGCCGTCCGCCGACGCCCCCGCCAAGACCCAGGGCACCTTCCCGTACGCGGCCGACCTGTGGGCCGAGGGCCTGCTGTGGGCCGCGATCCTGCGGTCCCCGCACCCCCGCGCCCGCATCCTGTCGATCGACACCAAGCAGGCCGCCGAGATGCCCGGTGTGCGAGCCGTCGTCACGCACGAGGACGTCCCCGGGGACGCCGGGCACGGGCGCGGCACCCCCGACCGGCCGGTCTTCGCCAAGGACGAGGTGCGCCACCACGGCGAGCCGATCGCCGCGATCGCCGCCGACCACCCCGACACGGCCCGGCTCGCGGCCGCCGCCATCGCCGTCGAGTACGAGGTGCTGGAGCCGGTCACCGACCCCCAACTCGCCTTCGAGGCCGAGCCGTTGCACCCGGACGGCAACCTCGTACGGCACATCCCGCTGCGCTTCGGCGACCCGGAGGCGACCGGCGATGTGGTCGTCGAGGGGCTGTACCGGATCGGGCGTCAGGACCCGGCGCCGATCGGCGCCGAGGCGGGCCTGGCCGTGCCCCGCCCGGACGGCGGCGTGGAGATCTACACCGCCGCCACCGACCCGCACACCGACCGCGACCTCGCCGCCGCCTGCTTCGGGCTGCCGCAGGACAAGGTCAAGGTCGTGGTGACGGGCGTGCCCGGCGCGACCGCGGACCGCGAGGACCCGGGCATCCAACTCCCGCTCGGGCTCCTGGCGTTGCGTACGGGCTGCCCGGTCAAGCTCGCCGCCACCCGCGAGGAGTCCTTCCTCTCGCACGCCCACCGGCACCCGACCATCCTCCGTTACCGCCACCACGCCGACGGCGAAGGCAAGCTCGTCAAGGTCGAGGCGCAGATCCTGATGGACGCGGGCGCGTACGCCGACACCTCGGCCGACGCGCTGGCCGCCGCCGTCTCCTTCGCGTGCGGCCCGTACGTCGTGCCGCACGCCTTCGTGGAGGGCTGGGCGGTCCGTACGAACAACCCGCCCGCCGGGCACCTGCGCGGCGAGGGCGCGATGCAGGTGTGCGCCGCGTACGAGGGCCAGATGGACAAGCTGGCGGCCAAGCTGGGCATGGAGCCCGCCGAGATCCGGCTGCGCAACGCCATGGCCACCGGCGACATCCTCCCCACGTCCCAGACCGTCACCTGCCCGGCCCCGGTCGCCGAACTCCTGCGTGCCGTACAGGAAGCGCCCCTGCCCGACCTGCCGAAGGACGCGCCGCAGGAGGAGTGGCTGCTGCCGGGCGGTCCGGAGGGCGCGGGCGATCCGTCCGCGGTGCGGCGTGGCGTCGGGTACGGCGTCGGCATGGTCCACATGCTCGGCGCGGAGGGCGCGGACGAGGTCTCCACGGCCACGGTCAAGGTCAACGGCTCGGTGGCGACCGTCATCTGCGCGGCGGTGGAGACCAGTTCGGGCTTCTCCACGCTCGCCCGCCAGATCGTCCAGGAGACCCTGGGCGTCGAAGAAGTACACGTTGCCGCGGTCGACACCGACCAGCCCCCGGCCGGCCCGGCCTGCCACAGCCGCCACACGTGGGTCTCCGGCGGAGCGGTCGAGCGCGCGGCGAAAATGGTCCGCACCCAACTCCTCCAGCCCCTGGCCCACAAGTTCGGCATGTCCACCGAGCTGCTCCAGATCACCGACGGCAAGATCACCTCGTACGACGGCGTACTGAGCACCACCGTCGCCGAGGCGCTGAACGGCAAGGAGCTGTGGGCCACCGCCCAGTGCCGCCCGCACCCCACCGAACCGCTGGACGAGTCCGGCCAGGGCGACGCCTTCGTCGGCCTCGCCTTCTGCGCGATCCGCTGCGTCGCGGACGTCGACATCGAGCTCGGCACCATCCGCGTCGTGGAGATGTCCGTCGCCCAGGACGTCGGCCGGGTCCTCAACCCCGCCCAGCTCCGCGCCCGCATCGAGGCGGGCGTCACCCAGGGCCTGGGCGCGGCGCTGATGGAGAACCTCCGCACCACCCGCGGCCTCGTCCGCCACCCCGACCTGACCGGCTACCCGCTCCCGACCTCCCTCGACGCCCCCGACATCCGCATCGTCAAACTCGTCGAGGAACGCGACGTGGTCGCCCCCTTCGGCGCCAAGCCGGTCTCCGCGGCCCCCGTGGTCGCCGCCCCGGCCGCCGTTGCCTCCGCCGTCCGCGCCGCCACCGGCCGCCCCATAGGCCGCCTCCCCATCCGCCCCCAGGCAGCGGCCCTCACCCCCCTGACCTGACCGCCGAGGCCCGACGCGGAGCGCCTACGGGCCCTCCGCGTCGTCCTCCCCGCCCGGCTGGTCCGGCGCCTGGTGGGGATGCCGGGGATCCTCCCCAATAGCCTCCTGAGCGACCTCCACCTCCCGCCGGTCCTTCACCGGCCTCTCCAACTCCTCCTCATCAACCCCCTCAACAGCCTCACTACTGGACCCCCCAGGCCCATACGTCTCACCCATCACGCAGTCCTTCCCGCTGGTCAACAGAACGTCCAACGGGTGGGTACCGCGTCCCGCCGCCGATCATGTCCGAGCGCCCGTGCTCACCCCAGATACGGTGCCCTCCGCTGCTCCAGATAGTGGCTCACCCGAAGCCGCTGCGTATGGTGCATGGCCAGCCCCGCGATCTCCTCCCGGCCCACCCAGCGCAGCTCGGTCGACTCATCCGACATCGCGAGCTCCCCACCCACCACCCGCGCCATGAACACCACGGCAAACTGCCGCCGCACCTCCCCATCGCTGTACGCGATCACATGCCGCGGATCGGTATACGTCCCGACCAGCCCCGTGATCTCCACATCCAGCCCGGTCTCCTCCTTCACCTCCCGCACGGCCGTACCGGGCAGCGAATCCCCCATCTCCATCCCACCCCCGGGCAGAGCCCACAACCCACTGTCGGCCCGCCTCTGCAGCAGAATCCGCCCCGCGTCATCGGTCACCACGGCCGAGGCGGCCACCACCAGACTGTTCGGCTCCGGAGCATCGGAATCGTCGTAGTACTCGATACGGGCCATGCGGCATCACCTGACCTGTCGGGCAGTGGGGTCAGACGGTCTCGGACCGGCGATACCACGCAGTCGAGTCGAAACACGCAGCCAGCCACATGGCTTCCGCCATGTCGAGGATCACGTTCCCAATCGTGGGGACGTTTTGCAGGAGGCGGGTCGCCGTCGGTCGTATCTCAGGCGGCAAGTGGTCCGGAGCCACACCAAAGCCGAGCATGTCAGGAGTGATCTTCTCTGGTTCCCAGTCCAGGTCATGATGCAAGAGGGTGGCGAACGGCTCGCCTCTGCGCTGCCAGAAGACCATGGGCTCGAATGCCTCGTTCTCGAAAGGCTTGACGATGTCTCTCTCGCCGAACTCGACTCCCGCCATGTCAGCCCACCTGCCGAGACCTTCGCGTTCCAGGGCGACGTAACGGCGTGCCTGCTTGACGAACCCGTCCACCGTCGCGGCATTCAATACGGAATCCCGGCTGATGACGATGGACTTTAGGGGTTTGCGCTGTGCCATGGCCCGGCGGAGCTGACGGGTGGCATTGGCCCAGAACAGGGAATCGGGCTCCGGATCGTGGACCACACACAGGACCGGGACGGTGCTGTTTCTCCAGTTGTCCGCATGGTCACCGACCATGACCCGGTGGCCCCGGCGGGTGCGGTGCGAAGTCCCACCCTTCACCTGCACGGCAATCGAGTCGTTGGTCCGTTGCCCGTCCTGGACGAAGGTGATGTGCAAGTCCTCGCCGTGGTCGTTTGCGCCGTCGATCTCTTGGACGATGTGGCCGTGATCCTCCAGCAACAAGCGCAACTTGCTGACGGCTACCCGTCCTACGCGTCGGCTCTCAGGCACCTGCGGCATCTGTCCCCCCCTAGGACTTTCGGCAGGAGGCCAGACTATGGCGGAGCACTGACAGTGGAGGCCGTGGCGGGAATTGAACCCGCGTAACTCGCTTTGCAGGCGAGCCCCTGAGCCACTCGGGCACACGGCCAAGGTGGAGCGATGTCTTGACTGTAGGGCGGGGGTGTGGGGGCGGGGCAAGGGTTTGGGGTGGGGTGCCATGCAGCCGTCATGCGGCGTAACGCGGGGCAATGTGAAGCAATGCGAGGCAATGCGAGGAAACACCGCGTTCATGTTGCCGTTCATGTGGTGGGGGGTTCGCCGGTGCGGAGGAAGCCGTCGATCAGGGCGGTGAAGCGGGGCGGGTCGTCGACCCAGGGGTAGTGGCCGACCAGGTGGAGGGGGCGGAGGTGGGCGTGGGGGAAGGAGGCGGCGACCAGTTCGCCGGCGCGCATGCCGGAGTGGGCGTCGCGGTCGCCGGTCACCACCAGCACGGGGCAGGTGACGTCGCGGAGGGCGGTCAGCAGGGTTTCGCGGGCCCGGTCGTCGACGGCCTGCCAGAAGCCGGCGCGGGGGACGGGGTTGAGCTGGGCGCCCTCGGTGGCGGCGTGGGCGCGCTGGGGCTCGTCCCAGTGGGCGTAGGCGAGCGGGGCGGCGCGGAGGAGGAGGCCGCGTACCTCGTCCATGTCGCCGGTCTCCGCGAGGCGCTGGACGGCGACGGAGGCGTCCGGCCACCAGTCCTCGTGGGCGCGGGACTCGAAGATCTCGCGGGCGTCGTCGGGGAGTTCGCCCTGGAGGCGGGAGCCGGGGCAGACGAGGACGAGGCGGGTGAGGCGGTGGGGGTGGGCGGCCGCGTACGCCTGTGCGGTGGCCGCGGAGGCGCTGTGCGCGAGGAGGGCGAAGCGTTCCAGGCCGAGGTGGGCGCGGAGGGCCTCCAGGTCCTCGGCGAGGCGGGGGAAGGCGTACGCGGCGGGGTCCTCGGCGGGCGGGGAGTCGCCGGTGCCGCGGCTGTCCGGGATGATCAGTTGGCGGGTGGCGTCGAGGCCGCCCAGGTCGCCGAGGTATGCGGCGTCCCGCGCCGGGCCGCCGGCCAGGCAGATCAGGGGCGGCAGGCCGGACTCGGGCTCCTCCGGGCCGAGGACGCGGTAGTGCAGGTCGATGCCGTCGTACGAGCGGTAGTGGGGCATGGGGGATGTGTGCCCGGATCGGGCGGCTCGTACCGGCATGTCGTAGGTCCAGCGGCGGAGGCGGAATTCGGGCGAATGACAGGGGCGTAGGAAGCCGGCGGCCCTTACTGTGGCGGGATGACCACCGCCGAGCCTCGTGACAGTGACTGCAGTGACCTCGCCGCACCAGATGTGCCGTCGCACGCCGCGCCCGTCGGGAGCGGCGTGCTGGGCCGTGCCTACCGGGCCCTCACCCTCGGCATCATCTCCGTCGTCTCGCTGATCGCGTTCGAGGCGAGCGCGGTGAACACGGCGATGCCGGTGGCCGCGCGGGCGCTGGACGGGATCGAGCTGTACGCGTTCGCCTTCTCCGCGTACTTCACGGCGAGCCTGTTCTCGATGGCGCTGTCGGGCGCGTGGTGCGACCGGAGCGGGCCGCTCGCGCCGCTGTTCAGCGGGATCTTCACCTTCGGCGGGGGACTGGTGCTGGCGGGGGCCGCGCCGACGATGTGGACGTTCGTCGCGGGGCGCGCCGTGCAGGGGCTGGGCGGCGGGCTGGTGATCGTCGCGCTGTACGTGGTCGTGAGCCGGGCGTATCCGGAGCGGCTGCGGCCGGCCGTGCTCGCGTCGTTCTCGGCGGCCTGGGTGCTGCCGGTGATCGTCGGGCCGGTCGTGTCGGGGACGGTCACCGAGCAGCTGGGCTGGCGCTGGGTGTTTCTGTCCA
Organism: Streptomyces sp. NPDC053542; assembly: GCF_044544685.1. Classification (NCBI taxonomy): domain Bacteria; kingdom Bacillati; phylum Actinomycetota; class Actinomycetes; order Kitasatosporales; family Streptomycetaceae; genus Streptomyces; species Streptomyces sp. NPDC053542. Next base: position 55,193 of record NZ_JBITXL010000015.1, on the reverse strand, counting down.
TACCGGTGCTGGTGCTGCTGCCGCTCGCCGTCATGCTTCCGGCGCTGCGGAAGCTGCCCCGGACGGAGGAGGGCGAGGGGGCCGCGCCGCTGGACCGCCGCCGCATCCTCCTCGCGCTCGCCGTCGCCGCCGGGGCAGGACTGCTGCAGTACGCCGGGCAGGACCTGCGCCCGCTCGCGCTGCTGCCCGCGGCCGCCGGGCTGGCCCTCCTCGTACCGTCCGTCCTGCGGCTGCTCCCCAAGGGCACGTTCCGGGCCGCACGCGGGCTGCCCTCCGTCGTCCTCATCCGCGGGCTCGCGGCCGGCGCGCTGCTCGCCGCGGAGAGCTTCGTACCGCTGATGCTGGTGACCCAGCGGGGGCTGAGCCCGACGCTGGCCGGGCTCTCGCTCACCGGCGGCGGGCTGACCTGGGCGCTCGGCTCGTACGTACAGAGCCGCCCGCGGCTGGAGCCCTACCGTGAGCGGCTGATGTGTCTCGGGATGCTGCTGATGGCGCTGGCCGTCGCGCTCGTTCCGCTGGCGCTCGTCGAGACGGTTCCCGCCGTTGTCGTGGCGGGTGCCTGGATCATCGCCGGGTTCGGGATGGGGCTGACGATCTCCAGCGGCAGCGTGCTGCTGCTCAAGCTGTCGCGCCCCGAGGACGCGGGGCGGAACTCCGCCTCGCTCCAGGTGTCCGACGCGCTGGGCAACATCACCTTCGTCGGCATCAGCGGCATCCTCTTCCTCGCCTTCGGCGGCGGCGCGGTCGCCACAACTCAACCCGGCGCGCACGCCGGTGCGTCCGCCGCCGCGCATCCGGCCGGGCACCCGGCCGCCTTCGCCGCCGTCTTCGCCGCGATGTCCCTGGTCGCGCTGGTGGGCGCATACGTGGCGACCCGGCTGAGACCCGTACCGACCGACCGGCGGGCACCGGAGCCGGCGGTGTGAGCTGAGTCGCACCCGCTCCGCCGCCCGGCCCGAATTCCGCGGCGGAGGAGACGGCACGGGTACGCTGACGCGGTTGCCGATCGCCGAGCCAGCCGACGGAGACCGTGAGTACTACCACCAGCGCCATGAACAACCAGCACCTGTCCCCGGCGTTCCCGGGACGGGCCCCCTGGGGTACCGCGAACAAGCTGCGCGCCTGGCAGCAGGGTGCGATGGACAAGTACATCGAGACCCAGCCGCGGGACTTCCTCGCGGTCGCGACCCCCGGCGCGGGCAAGACCACCTTCGCGCTCACCCTCGCCTCCTGGCTGCTGCACCACCACGTCGTGCAGCAGGTGACCGTGGTGGCGCCCACCGAGCACCTGAAGAAGCAGTGGGCGGAGGCGGCCGCCCGGCTGGGCATCAAGCTGGACCCGGAGTACAGCGCCGGGCCGCTGAGCCGCGAGTACCACGGCGTGGCCGTGACGTACGCGGGCGTCGGTGTCCGGCCGATGCTGCACCGCAACCGCGTCGAGCAGCGCAAGACCCTGGTGATCCTCGACGAGATCCACCACGCCGGTGATTCCCGGTCCTGGGGCGAGGCGTGCCAGGAGGCGTTCGAGCCGGCGACCCGGCGCCTCGCGCTGACCGGTACGCCCTTCCGGTCGGACACCAACCCGATCCCCTTCGTGACGTACGAGGAGGGGAACGACGGCATCCGGCGCAGCTCGGCGGATTACACGTACGGCTACGGCAACGCGCTGGCCGACGGCGTCGTCCGCCCCGTCATCTTCATGTCCTACAGCGGCAATATGCGCTGGCGGACGAAGGCCGGTGACGAGATCGCGGCGCGGCTGGGCGAGCCGATGACCAAGGACGCCGTCTCGCAGGCGTGGCGGACCGCGCTGGACCCGCGCGGCGAGTGGATGCCGAACGTGCTGCGCGCCGCCGACCAGCGGCTGACGGAGGTACGGAAGTCCATTCCGGACGCGGGCGCGCTGGTGATCGCGTCCGATCAGGAGCAGGCGCGCGCGTACGCGAAGCTGATCCGCGAGATAACGGGGCACAAGGCGACGCTCGTCCTCTCCGACGACACTGGCGCCTCGAAGCGCATCGACGACTTCTCGCACTCCGACGACCGGTGGATGGTCGCGGTCCGGATGGTGTCGGAGGGCGTCGACGTGCCGCGCCTCGCGGTCGGCGTGTACGCCACGACGATCTCCACGCCGCTGTTCTTCGCGCAGGCCGTGGGCCGTTTCGTACGGTCGCGGCGGCGCGGCGAGACGGCCTCGGTCTTCCTGCCGACCGTCCCCATGCTGCTCGGCTTCGCCAACGAGATGGAGGTCGAGCGCGACCACGTGCTCGACAAGCCGAAGAAGGACGGCGAGGAAGACCCGTACGCCGAGTCCGAGAAGGAGATGGACGAGGCGAACAAGGAGCAGGACGAGGACACCGGCGAGCAGGAGCAGTTCTCCTTCGAGGCGCTGGAGTCCGACGCGGTCTTCGACCGGGTGCTCTACAACAGCGCCGAGTTCGGCATGCAGGCGCACGCGGGCAGTGAGGAGGAGCAGGACTACCTCGGCATCCCCGGGCTGCTGGAGCCGGACCAGGTGCAGATGCTGCTCCAGAAGCGGCAGGCCCGGCAGATCGCGCACAGCAAGAAGCGGCCCGCCGAGGAGGCGGACCTGCTGGAGCTGCCGGCCGAGCGGCGCCCCGTGGTCACCCACAAGGAGCTGCTGGAGCTGCGGAAGCAGCTGAACACGCTGGTCAGCGCGTATGTGCACCAGAGCGGCAAGCCGCATGGAGTGATCCACAACGAGCTGCGCCGGGTGTGCGGCGGGCCGCCGAGCGCGGAGGCCACCGCCGGGCAGATCCGGGAGCGGATCAAGAAGGTCCAGGAGTGGGCCACGCGGATGCGGTGAGCATCCGAGGAGCAGCGGAAAGGGCGGTCCCGAGGCGGGGAGCGCCCTCTTTCCTGTGGCGTAGAGGTGGCATCGAGTGCCGTCACGCCGGGACCAATGCGGATAGAGCGGTCAGCTGAGACCGGATTCTGGACGGACTCTTCCGCTGACCGGACTGGATCGCTACTGTCCCCGTCACGAACACGCCCCGTGGCAGCGCCGCCGCGGAGCGCAGCCGGTGCCGAACCGGCGGCCTCGTCAGCGCTGCCGTGGGACCGGCAGCGCGACCTCCCCCTAGAGCCGCCACTCACCCGAGGAGGGGGCGTCGTGACCGCGGAGACCTCCCAGACGCTCGACCGAGGACTGCGTGTCCTCAAGCTGCTCGCCGATACCGATCACGGCCTGACCGTCACCGAGCTCTCCAACAAGCTCGGCGTCAACAGGACAGTGGTCTACCGGCTGCTGGCCACCCTGGAACAGCACGCGCTGGTCCGCCGCGACATCGGCGGCCGGGCCAGGGTGGGCCTCGGCGTACTGCGCCTGGGCCGCCAGGTGCACCCCCTGGTCCGCGAGGCCGCGCTGCCGGCGCTGCGCTCGCTGGCCGAGGACCTCGGTGCCACGGCCCACCTCACGCTCGTCGACGGTACGGAAGCGCTGGCCGTCGCCGTCGTCGAACCGACCTGGACGGACTACCACGTGGCGTACCGCGCCGGGTTCCGGCACCCGCTGGACCGCGGGGCCGCGGGCCGGGCCGTCCTGGCCGCCCGGCAGGGCTGCCCGGAAGGCGAGGGGCTCGTGCTGACCCACGGCGAGCTGGAGGCCGGCGCGAGCGGTGCCGCAGCGCCGCTGCTCGGGGTGAGCGGCATCGAGGGCAGCGTCGGCGTGGTACTCCTCGCCGACGTGGTACCGGAGCGGGTCGGCGCCCGCGTCGTCGAGGCGGCCAAGGAGGTGGCGGAGGCGCTGCGGTGAGGGTGGTCATCTAGGGTGGCGGGGTGTCTTCTCGCGCCCGCGCCCTGGCGGTCTGCTCCGCCCTCGTCATCGCGCTCCTCGCCGTCGCCGCCTTCGTACCGCTGCCGTTCTCGGTCGCCTACCCGGGGCCGGCCGCGAACGTACTCGGCAAGCACAAGGGCGAGCCGGTCATCACCGTGCACGGCGCCAAGGCCCGGAAGACCAGCGGCGAGCTGCGGATGACGGCCATCGTCGCCACCGGCCCCCAGGTCTCGGCGCACCTGCCGGACGTGCTCAAGGGCTGGTTCCGCCGCGACGAGGCCGTGATGCCGCGCGACGCGGTCTACCCGGTCGGCGACAGCACCGAAGAGGTCGCGAAGCACAACGCCGCGCAGATGAAGCAGTCGCAGGACGCGGCGGTCGAGGCGGCCCTGCGGTACCTGCACCGCTCCCCGAAGGACGTACAGGTCGACCTGAAGCTGGCGGACGTGGGCGGCCCGAGCGCCGGCCTGATGTTCACGCTGGGGATCATCGACACGATCGACGGGGACGGCGCGGGCCACGACCTGACCGGCGGCCGGTCCATCGCCGGCACCGGCACGATCACCGCGGACGGCAAGGTCGGCCCGGTCGGCGGCGTGGCGCTGAAGACGCAGGCCGCGCAGCGCGAGGGCGCGAAGTACTTCCTCGTGCCGCGCGCCGAGTGCTCCGACGCCCGCGCCAACCTCCCGGAGGACATGCGGCTGATCCCGGTCACCACGCTGACCGGCGCGGTGGACACGCTGAAGGCGCTGAACTCCGGCGGCAAGGTGCCCAGCTGCTGAGCAGCCGGGCACCTCGTACCGCCGCGGCGCTCAGCTCTTGATGAACCCCTCCTGCACCAGCCAGTCCTTGGCGACCTGGTGCGGGTCCTCGCCGTCCACGTCGACCTTGCCGTTGAGCCGCTGCGCCGTCTTGTTGTTCAGCGCCTTGGTGATCGGCGCGAGCACGTCGGCGATGGCCGGGTACTTCTTCATCGTCGGCGCGTACATCTGCGGCGCCGCGTTGTAGTTCGGGAAGAAGTGCTTGTCGTCCGCGAGCGTCTTCAGGCCCATCGCCTGGATGCGCCCGTCGGTCGTGTACACCTCGCCGAAGGTGCAGGTGCCGCCCTTCTTGACCTGGGTGTAGATGACCCCGGCCGACATCCGCTTGACGTTCGCCGACGGGATCTTCAGGCCGTACTTCTTGACCATGCCGGGCAGGCCGTCGTTACGGGTCGCGAACTCGTTCTCCACGCACAGCGTGACCGCGCCCGGGTTCTTCTTCAGCAGCCCGGCCAGGTCCGAGAGTTTCGAGACGCCGTACTTCTTCTGGTCGGCCGGCGTGAGCGCCAGCGCGTAGGTGTTGTTCAGCTCCGAGTACGGCAGCCAGACCAGGTCCTTCTTCTTGTCGGCGGCCTTCACCGCCTCCCACTGCTTGCGCTCGTCGGGGATGGGCTCGGTGTTGCCGAGGTAGGTGATCCAGCTCGTGCCCGTGTACTCGTAGCTGCCGTCGGCCGTGCCGGACGTGACCGCCTCGCGCGCGCCGATCGAGCCCTGGATGTTGGTCTTGTCCACGACCGTGGCACCGGCCGCCTTCAGGGCCAGCCCCATGATCTGGCCGAGCACGATCTGCTCGGTGAACTCCTTGGACGTCACGGTCAGCTCCGCGCCCTTGAGCGGCTGCCCCTGATAGCCCGCGTGCTTGCCGGGCGTGACCTCGTCCGTCATCGGGCTGCCGCTGACCAGGCCGCAGCCGCCCAGCGCGAGCGTCGCGAGGAGCGCCCCGGCCGCCGCGAGGGCGGTGCTGCGGTACGTACGCCGGTTCCCCATCAGGTCGTCCCCTCCAGGCCGCGCGGCCGCAGCAGCAGTTCGACGAGCGATGCCAGCCAGTCGACCAGCAGGGCCAGTGCAATGGTCAGTACGGAACCCAGGACGAGCACCGGCATGCGCTGGGTGACGATGCCGGCCGAGATCAGGTCGCCCAGGCCACCGCCGCCGCCGAACGTGGCGAGGGTGGCGGTGCCCACGTTCAGTACCAGCGCGTTGCGCACGCCGGCCAGGATCAGCGGTACGGCCAGCGGCAGTTCGACCTTGGTGAGCACGCCCAGCGGCGACATGCCGACGCCGCGGGCCGCCTCGGTGAGGGTGGGGTCGATGGCCTGGAGCCCGGCGATGGTGTTGGCGAGTACGGGCAGCACGGCGTAGATGATCATGCCGATGATCGCGGCCCTGGGGCCGACGCCGAGCCAGATGACCAGCAGCACCAGCAGACCCAGGGCCGGAATGGCCTGGCCGAGGTTGGCGACCGCCATCGCCGCCGGGGTCGCCTTGCGCAGCTTCGCCCGGGTCAGCGCGATGCCCAGCGGGATCGCGATGATCAGTACGAAGAAGGTGGAGACCGCGGTCAGCCAGATGTGCTGGCGCAGCGCCAGCCACACCTTGCCGTCGTCGACGGCCTGGTGGGCGATGGAGTCCAGGTGCGCCCCGCGGAACCACAGCCAGGTGGCGAGCAGCGCGGCGAGCAGGACGAACGGCAGGAAGGTGGCCTTCTGCCAGGTGATGCGGTTCGGCTGCCGCGGGGGCGGCGCCGGCGGCTCCTCCTCGCGCTCGCCGCCGCGCACCTCGTCCCGGAAGGCCAGCCCCATGACCTCGTGCTCGCCCGGCGGACGGGTGTCCCGCGGGGTCCGCTCCTCGCGCGGGCTCATGCCGAGGCCCCGTGGGCGCTGTCGGTGCCCTCCTGCTCGCGGTGGGTCTGGTGGGCGCGCTGTTCCTCCAGCTCGTGCCGGTGTTCGATGGCGTCCAGCCGGTCCGCGTCCAGCAGCTCGTGCACGTTGTTCATCAGCGTTTCCATGTCGACGACGCCGGTGTACTCGCCGCGCCGCCCGGTGACCGCGACCCGGCCCGCGTTGTCGGTGAGTACCGCCTCCAGCGCGTCCCGCAGTGTGGCGTCCCTGGTGACCGTGTCGTGCACCAGCGTGCCGGCCCGGGCGAGCGAGCCCTTGGCCAGCGTGAGGTCGCCGCGGCGCAGCCACTTGTACGGCCGGTTGTGCCGGTCCAGCAGCAGCAGTTCGTTGCTGGCGCCGTCGCGCAGCTTGTCGAAGATGGACTGCAGCGGGTCCTCGATGGTCGCGGTGGGGAAGTCGACGATCTCCACGTCGCGGACGCGGGTGAGGTTCAGCCGCTTCAGGGCCGCGCCCGCGCCCACGAAGCCGGACACGAAGTCGTCGGTGGGGTTGGTGAGGATGGCTTCGGGGGTGTCGAACTGGGCGATGTGCGAGCGCTCGCGCAGTACGGCGATCCGGTCGCCGAGCTTGATGGCCTCGTCGAAGTCGTGGGTGACGAAGACGATCGTCTTGTGCAGCTCGTGCTGGAGCCGGATCAGCTCGTCCTGGAGGTGGTCGCGGGTGATCGGGTCGACCGCGCCGAACGGCTCATCCATCAGGAGTACGGGCGGGTCGGCGGCGAGCGCGCGGGCCACGCCGACGCGCTGCTGCTGGCCGCCGGAGAGCTGGCGCGGATAGCGGCCGTGGAACTCGCGGGGGTCCAGGCCGACCAGGTCCAGCATCTCCTCGACCCGGTTCTTGATCTTCGCCCGGGACCAGCCGACCATCTTCGGCACCAGCGCGATGTTCTGGGCGACCGTCATGTGCGGGAAGAGGCCGGAGGACTGGATCGCGTAGCCGACCTTGCGGCGCAGCTTGACCGGGTCCATGTCGGTGACGTCCTCGTCGCCGATCCTGATGCGGCCCGAGGTGGGCTCGATCAGCCGGTTGATCATCTTCAGGGTGGTGGACTTGCCGCATCCGGAGGGCCCGACGAGGATCACGATCTCGCCGGCCTTGATGTCCATGGTGACGTCGTCCACCGCGGGGACCGCACTGCCCGGGTAACGCTTGGTGAGGTCTTCCAGCTGGATGGCGGCGCCCGTTGTGGTCTGCTCAGGCACGGATCCCCCTCGGGATGGTCAGGCGTCCGATGAGGACGTAGGCGGCGTCGAAGAGGAGCGCGAGGATCACGATGCCGAGGGTCCCCGCGAGGACCTGGTTCAGCGCGTTGGCGCTGCCCAGGGAGGCGATGCCGCGGAAGATCTCGTTGCCGAGGCCGGGGCCCGAGGCGAACGCGGCGATCGCGGCGATGCCCATCAGCATCTGGGTGGCGACCCGGATGCCGGTCAGGATGGGCGGCCAGGCGAGCGGCAGTTCGACCTTGAACAGCCGGGCGGCCCGGGACATGCCGATGCCCTTCGCCGCGTCGACCAGCGTGGGGTCCACCCCGCGCAGGCCGACGACGGCGTTCCGGACGATCGGCAGCAGTCCGTACAGGGTGAGGGCGACGACCGTGGGCGCGACGCCCAGGCCGACGATGGGAATGAGCAGGCCGATCATGGCCAGCGAGGGGATGGTCAGGATCGTCGCGGTCGCGGTGGTGGCGAGGTTGCCCACCCATTCGCTGCGGTAGGTGAGGACGCCGATGAGCACCCCGATGAGGGTGGCGAGGACCATGCACTGGAACACCGCGCTGGCGTGCTGATACGTGTCGATCAGCAGCTGGGTGTGCCGGCCGGTGACGTACTCCCAGAAGCTCACTCGGCGTCTCCTCGGTCAGTCCCCCGACGCCTGTTGCACCAGGGGGATGATGCGCAGCCGAACCGGATTTTCCATGACAATCGCGGTCGAGGCCCGCATGATGCCATCAAAGCCGACAACCCGGTCGATGACACGTTGCAGATCGGCGTTGGAACGTGCAACCAATCTGCAGAGCATGTCCCCATGTCCAGTCGTTGTATGCAGCTCAAGGACCTCAGGGACGGTTGCCAAATGATTACGAACGTCCGCCCCTTGGCCCTGCTTGATCTCCAAGGTGGCAAAAGCGGTCACCGGATAGCCCAGCGCCGCCGGATCCACATCGGGACCGAATCCCCGGATCACTCCATTCGACTGAAGGCGGTCCAGCCGCGCCTGCACCGTGCCGCGCGCGACACCGAGCCGGCGGGACGCTTCCAGTACGCCGATCCGCGGCTCCTCCGCGAGCAGCTGGATCAGCCGGCCGTCCAGATGATCGATCGCCATAGGGCCCCTTCCGGTGGTCATGCTGTACAGATCGCCCGAGAGTACTGGCCGGTCGCTGATCAATATGCGCAGACGAAACGCAAACTGTTGCGCACCTTGTGGTTCGGAGGGAATCTGCCGCCATGACTGAGACCATCGATCATTCACCCGGTACGGCAGCGCAGGCGGACCCCTTCCCGGTGAAGGGGATGGACGCCGTCGTCTTCGCCGTCGGCAACGCCAAGCAGGCCGTGCACTACTACTCCACGGCCTTCGGCATGAAGCGCGTCGCGTACTCGGGGCCGGAGAACGGCAGCCGCGAGACCGCCTCCTACGTCCTGGAGTCCGGCGGCGCCCGCTTCGTCTTCACCTCCGTCATCAAGCCCTCGACCGAGTGGGGCCGCTTCCTCGCCGACCACGTCGCCGCGCACGGTGACGGCGTGATCGACCTGGCCATCGAGGTCCCCGACGCCCGCGCCGCGTACGCCTACGCCGTCGAGCACGGCGCGCGCGGCATCGAGGAGCCGTACGAGGCCAAGGACGAGCACGGCACGGTCGTGCGCGCGGTCATCGCGACGTACGGCAAGACCCGGCACACCCTTGTCGAGCGGTCCGGTTACGACGGCCCCTACCTGCCGGGCTTCGTCGCGGCCGACCCGATCGTCGAGCCCCCGGCGAAACGGTTCTTCCAGGCCATCGACCACTGCGTCGGCAACGTCGAGCTCGGCAGGATGAACGAGTGGGTGGCCTTCTACAACAAGGTCATGGGCTTCACGAACATGAAGGAGTTCGTCGGCGACGACATCGCCACCGAGTACTCCGCGCTGATGTCCAAGGTCGTCGCGGACGGCACCCGCAAGGTCAAGTTCCCGATCAACGAGCCCGCGATCGCGAAGAAGAAGTCGCAGATCGACGAGTACCTGGAGTTCTACGGCGGCGCCGGCGTCCAGCACATCGCGCTCGCCACCAACGACATCGTCGCCACGGTGCGCTCGATGCGCGCGGCCGGCGTGGAGTTCCTGGACACCCCCGACTCGTACTACGACACCCTCGGCGAGTGGGCGGGCGAGACCCGCGTCCCCGTCGAGACGCTCCGCGAGCTGAAGATCCTCGTCGACCGCGACGAGGACGGCTACCTGCTGCAGATCTTCACCAAGCCGGTCCAGGACCGCCCGACCGTCTTCTTCGAGATGATCGAGCGGCACGGCTCGATGGGCTTCGGCAAGGGCAACTTCAAGGCGCTGTTCGAGGCGATCGAGCGGGAGCAGGAGAAGCGCGGGAATTTGTAAAGGCGCAGCCGGGCCCGGGTGTTCGCCCGGGCCCGGGTGTGTTGCGTCCGGGCCCCGGCGGAACGCGGCGCACGGCGGAAACTTACTTCCGCGATCTTCCGTGTATGCAACATAGATGCAAGGCTGACGCCATGGACCTCATCGCACAGCTGCGCGCCGGACTTCCCGAAGAGGCGGTCCTCACCGACCCCGACGTCACCGGTTCCTACGCCAACGACATGGCCAGCTTCTGCGAAGCCGGCAGCCCCGCCGCCGTCGTCCTGCCGCGCACCGTCGAGCAGGTCCAGCACGTCATGCGCACCGCCACCGAGCTGCGCGTACCCGTCGTACCGCAGGGCTCCCGCACCGGCCTGTCCGGCGCCGCCAACGCCTCCGACGGCTGCATCGTCCTCTCGCTCACCAAGATGGACCGCATCCTGGAGATCAACCCCGTCGACCGGATCGCGGTCGTCGAGCCCGGCGTCATCAACGCCACCCTCTCCCGCGCCGTGAACGAGCACGGCCTGTACTACCCGCCGGACCCCTCCAGCTGGGAGATGTGCTCCATCGGCGGCAACATCGGCACCGCGTCCGGCGGCCTGTGCTGCGTGAAGTACGGCGTCACCGCCGAGTACGTGCTCGGCCTGGACGTCGTCCTCGCCGACGGCCGGCTGCTGCAGACCGGCCGGCGCACCGCCAAGGGCGTGGCCGGCTACGACCTCACCCGGCTCTTCGTCGGCTCCGAGGGCAGCCTCGGCGTCGTCGTGCGCGCCGTCCTCGGCCTGCGGCCCGAGCCGCCGCAGCAGCTCGCGCTGGCGGCGGAGTTCCCCTCCACGGACGCAGCGTGCGCGGCCGTCTGCGAGATCATGGCCCGCGGCCACGCCCCCTCGCTGCTGGAGCTGATGGACCGTACGAGCATCCGCGCGGTCAACGCCATGGCCAACATGGGGCTGCCGGACTCCACCGAGGCGCTGCTGCTCGCGGCCTTCGACAGCCCGGACCCGTCCGCCGACCTGGCCGCCGTCGGCGCGCTGTGCGAGGCCGCGGGCGCCACCGAGGTCGTGCCCGCCGAGACCGCCGCCGAGTCCGACCTGCTGCTCCAGGCCCGCCGGCTCACCCTCACCGCGCTCGAAGCGGTGAAGACGGCCACCATGATCGACGACGTCTGCGTACCCCGCTCGCGCCTCGCCGACCTGCTCAACGGCTGTGCCGCCATCGCCGAGAAGTACGACCTCACCATCGGCGTCTGCGCGCACGCGGGCGACGGCAACACCCACCCCACCGTCTGCTTCGACGCGGCGGACCCCGACGAGTCCCGGCGGGCCCGCGAGTCCTTCGACGAGATCATGGGGCTCGGCCTGGAGCTGGGCGGCACGATCACCGGCGAACACGGCGTCGGCATACTGAAGAAGGACTGGCTCGCCCGCGAACTGGGCCCGGTCTCCCTGGAATTGCACCGCGGCATCAAGCAGGTCTTCGACCCGCATGGGCTGTTGAACCCGGGGAAGGTCTTCTGACGCCGGGCCGCACGGCTGCCAGGCCCACGTAACTGACCGGCCACGTACGGCTGTCCGGTCCGGGTGACCGACCGGCCGGCCCCGCGCGGCTGTCGGTCCGTGCCGCCGTCACTGTCAGTGGCAGGCTCTACAGTCCAGTCATGGACTCCGCACTGTCATGGGTGGCCCTCGTCATCCTCGTCTTCGTTCTCGCCATCTCCCTGCCGGACGGCCGGAACCGTCGGCTGGACCGCCGGCTGCGCGAGCTCGACCGCAAGCTCGACCTGCTGCTCGACCACCACGGCATCTCCGCCGAGCGGCCGGGGATGGCCGAGGTGGACGACCTGCTCCGCCGGGACCGCAAGATCGAGGCGATCAAGCGCTACCGGCAGCTGACGGGCGCCGGGCTCGCCGAGGCCAAGGCGGCGGTCGAGGCGCGAATACGCTGACCGCCGTTCGTCTGGCCCCCGCGGGCCCGCGGGCGGAGGATGGGCCCGACGACCGGCCATCGCCGGAACAGCCCGACGCAGGGAGCGAGAGCGCCGATGGCACAGACCGCAGAACCCGCAGCGAACAGGGAGTACGACGTCGTGGTGCTGGGCGCGGGCCCGGTCGGTGAGAACGTCGCCGACCGCGCGCACGCCCTCGGCCTGAGCGCCGTCATCGTGGAGAACGAGCTGGTCGGCGGCGAATGCTCGTACTGGGCGTGCATGCCGTCCAAGGCGCTGCTGCGGCCGGTCACCGCGCGCGCCGACGCCCGCCGGGTGCCCGGCGTGCCGGAGGCGGTGGCCGGGCCGCTCGACGCCCGCGCCGTGTTCGCCCACCGCGACGCCTTCACCTCGCACTGGAAGGACGACGGCCAGGTCGCCTGGCTGGACTCGGCCGGCATCGACCTGGTGCGCGGCCGGGGCCGGCTGGCCGGGCCCAAACGGGTGACCGTCGACGGCGGTCAGGAGCTCACCGCCCGGCACGCCGTCGTGGTCTGCACGGGCAGCCGCGCGGCGCTCCCCGGCCTGCCGGGCCTGGACACGGCCAAGCCCTGGACCAGCCGCGAGGCGACCAGCGCGCAGTCGGTCCCGCGGCGGCTCGCGGTGGTCGGCGGCGGCGTGGTCGCCGTGGAGATGGCGACCGCCTTCCAGGCGCTGGGCTCCCGGGTCACGATGCTCGTACGGGGCTCCGCGCTGCTGGCCCGCATGGAGCCGTTCGCGGGTGAACTGGTCGCCGAGGCGCTGAAGGAGGGCGGCGCCGACATCCGCTGGGACACCTCCGTCGAGGAGGTGCACCGCCCCGGCCCGGACGGCCCGGTCACGCTCACCCTCGGCGGGGGCGACCGCGTCGAGGCGGACGAGGTGCTCTTCGCCACCGGACGCGCGCCGCGCACCGACGATCTCGGCCTGGAGAGCGTGGGCCTGGAGCCGGGCAGCTGGCTGGAGGTGGACGACAGCTGCCGGGTGACGGCGGTCGACGGGGGCTGGCTGTACGCGGTCGGTGACGTCAATCACCGCGCCCTCCTCACCCATCAGGGCAAGTACCAGGCACGCATCGCGGGCGCGGCCATCGCGGCGCGCGCCCAGGGCGTCCCCCTCCTGGAGACCGACCCCTGGGGCGCGCATGCCGCGACCGCCGACAGCGCCGCCGTCCCGCAGGTGATCTTCACCGACCCCGAGGCGGCCTCGGTCGGGCTGACCGCGGAGGAGGCCGAGCGCGCGGGCCACCGCGTCCGCAGCGTCGATGTCGACCTGGGTGGCGTGGCGGGCGCGAGCCTGTACGCGGACGGGTACCGCGGCCGCGCCCGGATGGTCGTCGACCTGGACCGCGAGGTGCTGCTCGGCGTCACCTTCGTCGGCCCGGCCATCGGCGAGCTGCTGCACTCCGCGACGGTCGCGGTGGCCGGCGAGGTCCCCATCGCCCGGCTCTGGCACGCCGTCCCCGCCTATCCGACGATCAGCGAGGTGTGGCTGAGGCTGCTGGAGACGTACCGGGGCTGACAGCGAGTCCGTCCCGGCCGCCGGCTGAGGACGCGCCCGAAGGGTGCTGCTTCAGGGGCGCGGGGAAGTGTCGATGTGCGGCTCCGCCGCGTGGGCGCGAGCAACCACGACGGTGCCGCGCGCGGGGCGCCATCGTCACTCCGACGGCGGGGCCGTCACCCCGCCGCCGGGGCCGTCAGGCGAGGTCGGGGTCGCCCGTCATCGCCGCGGCCATCCGCAGGTAAGCCGCGGCCTCGGCGTCGCGGCCCTGCCGCTGGAGCGTGCGGCCCAGCATCAGCTGGGCGTAGCTCTCGACGGGGTCCCGCTCCAGGACCGCGCGCAGCTCCGTCTCCGCACGCCACAGCTGCGCGGAGTGGTAGTAGGCGCGGGCCAGCAGCAGCCGCGGCGCGACCAGTTCGGGCACCTCGTCGACGAGGCCCTCGAGGATGCGCGCCGCGGTCGTGTAGTCCTTGGCGTCGAAGAAGAGGCCCGCACGGTCCCAGCGCTCGGCGGGGCTGCCGTGCGTGTAGTACGTCTCGGTCATGGTGTCGGCAACGCACCGGAGTGGTTGAACATTCCACTACGCCGCCGGGACGGCACCGCACGTACCGCCTACGCGCCGCTCTCCGGCGACTCGTCCGACGGCCACGGGTCGCGCAGCCACAGCTCGTCGCGCGCGGCCGGCGCCAGCAGCTCGCTCAGCCCTTTGTCGATCCCGAGGTGATCCTCCTCGGTGCCCGGCGGCACCAGCCGCAGCGTGCGCTCCAGCCACGCCGAGACCGCGGTGGCCGGCGCCTCCAGCAGCGCGTCGCCGTCCGGCGAGCTCAGCGCCATGCAGACCAGGCTGCGCCCGTCGAGCTTGGTCGGCCACACCCGCACGTCCCCGTGGCCGCACGGCCGGAAGACGCCCTCCACGAGCAACTCGCGGGCGAACGTCCAGTTGACGGGGGAGTCGGAGCCGATGTGGAAAGCGACGTGGACGGCATAGGGGTCGTCGGTACGGTAGGTCAGCCGGGCCGGCACCGCGACGCTGCGCTCCGGCGACAGCACCAGACCCAGTTCCAGCTCTCGTTCCACCACGGTGTGCATGAGTCACGCCTCTCTACGTTCCGGTGCGGGCACCCCGTGAACAACCGCCCGCACAGGGATAGAGGCCGTAGCTCCCGGCCCATTACGCGACTTCGTACAACTTTTTTCAAAACCCCCTTCCGAGGGGTCCGGCGCCCGGACATACCCGGCGATCACCCCCCGTCTGATAGATGTGGTCGCTGCGTTGCGGCAGACTGCAGTAGCTCCACCACGTCAGCCCCCTCCGGCCTGAACACAGATACGGGATTTTGGACATGAGCGCGCCTTCGTCAGGATCCGCCGGCGGCAGCCCCACGCCTGGGTACTACCCGGATCCGTCCATCCCCGGCTACATCCGGTACTGGAACGGCTCCTCCTGGGTGCCCGGCACCAGCCGCCCGGCGCCCGCGGACGGCGAGCCGATGCCGGCCCCGCCGGCGGGTGCCGCGGCCGAGCCGGCCCCGGCAGCGCCGTCCACCGGGCAGCCGTCCACCGCCGAGGAGACCGGCCCGGTCTTCTTCGACGAGGAGGGGGACTCCGGACAGGTCGACGGGGAGGACCCCGAGGGCGCCGCGCTCGCGACGCGCGACCGCGGCGAGGTGGACGTCCCGTCCGCCGCCACCACGTGGGACGACCCGCAGCGGCTGCACGGCACCAGCCCCGACGGGGGCGCCTCCTGGCAGGCGGACGCCTCCCGGCAGGCCGGCTTCGGCGGCGAGCAGGACCAGCTGGTGTCCTGGGGCGCGGTCCCGCCGCAGCGCGAGGGCGCGGCCCCGGGCGCGCCGGGCGAGGCCCAGCCGTGGGGCGACGCGCCGCGCGAGGACGCCGCCGCGGCCGCGCAGGAAGGTTCCGGTCAGGAGGCTTCGGGTCAGCAGGCTTCCGGCCAGGCACGCCCGCGTCAGGGCGCCGCCGCCGATGTGCCCAAGGACGGCACCATGGCCATCCGCGCGATGGGCTCCGGCACGCCGCCCGTCGCCGACGGCACGATGGCGATCCGGATCGACCGCGGCGGCGACCGGCCGGGCCGCGACCGGCCGGCGCCGGCAGCCGGCCCCGCGGCCGCGCAGTCGCCGGCCGCCCCGCAGCAGTCCGCCCCCGCCCGCACCGGCTACGGCTATCCGCAGCAGAGCGGCCCGTCCGTGCCCGGCCAGGGCGGTTACGGCTACCCGCAGCAGGCCGACCGGCAGGGCGGCTACGGCTACCCGCAGCCCGGCCCCGCGGCTCCCCAGCAGAGCGGTTACGGCTACCCGCAGCAGGCCCCCGCGACCCCGCAGCAGGGCGGTCCCGGCGGGTACGGCTACCCCGGCCCGTCCGCCTCGCCCGCCTCCCCGGCTCCGCAGCAGGGCGGCGCGCCGGAGGGCGTCATCCCCTGGAAGCCGCCGGTCGACAACCCCTTCGCGGCCTCGCAGACCCAGGGGCGGCCCGCGCCGCTCGGCCGCCGGTTCGCCGCCCGGCTGATCGACACGGTCGTGCTGTGCGCGCTGCTCGCGGGCGTCGTCGTACCGCTGTGGAGCGCGGCGGCCGACCACATCGGCGACAAGGTCGAGGCCGCGAAGCAGTCCGGCGTGCAGACCACGGTCTACCTCCTGGACGGCACGACCAGCGGCTATCTGGCCATCGTGATCGCGGCTCTGCTGGTCGTCGGGCTGCTCGTCGAAGCGCTGCCCACCGCCAAGTGGGGACACACGCTGGGCAAGAAGGTCTGCGGCGTGCAGGTGCTGGACATCGAGGGGCACGAGACCCCGGGGTTCGGCGCGGCGGCCAAGCGCTGGCTGGTGTACGGCCTGCTCGGCGCGCTGGTCATCGGCGTGGTGAACGCCCTGTGGTGCCTGATCGACCGGCCCTGGCGGCAGTGCTGGCACGACAAGGCGGCCCGCACGTTCGTGGCCGAGGGCTGAGCGCCGAGAGCTGAGGGCTGGGGGCTGAGGGCCCCGAGAGCTGAGCGCAGAGAGCTGAGTGCCGGGCCGCGCCGCCCGGGGTCCTGACGACGGCTTCGGACCGGCGCGCGGCCGTGCGCCCCGGAGTGTCCGGCCGCGCCCGCGCACGGCGCGCGCCACGCTCCGGGGCGTCGCACTTCCTCCGAACGGCGCACGCCGGATGCGGCGCCCGGTGGTACGCGGTCGACTCGGGCCATGAGTACCGACCAGCCGAGGCCCGGATCCGGCGAGCCGCCGGAGAACGATCCGTTCCGGAAGAAGCCGCAGCACCCGCAGGAGCCGCCGCCGGACAGCGGTGACCCGTACGGCGGCGCGCCCCAGGGCCCGTACGGCGCCCCCGATCCGCTCGCCGGGATGCCGCCGCTCGCCGGCCGCGGCAGGCGGCTGCTCGCGCGGATCATCGACGGCATCCTCATCGGCGTGCCGGTCGGCCTGATCATGTGGTTCATCGTCGGCGGCGTGGACTACCCCGGCACCACCGACGACAGCGGCAAGCAGACCGTGGTCAGCGGCGTCACGATGCTGGCCTATCTGATCTACGAGGCGCTGATGCTCACCACCCGGGGCCAGACCGTCGGCAAGATGGCCATGAAGATCAGGGTGGCGATGCTGGAGAACGGGGCGATCCCCACGGTCCAGGCGGGCTGGGTGCGCGCCGCCGTCTACACCCTGCCGGAGATCGTCCCCTGCTGCGGCCCCATCTTCTGGCTGGTCAACGTCCTGTGGTGCACCTGGGACAAGCCGTACCAGCAGTGCCTGCACGACAAGGCGGCCCGCACGGTGGTGGTCTCCGCCGCCTGACTCGAAGGCAGCTTTTAACGGGAGTGTTCGCCGACCCGGGCCTCGGCAGGCCGGGTCGGCGACGTACGCCGCCCCACGAAGCCCTCGGGCCGTACCTGTGGGGCGGCGACGCGCGTCCGGCGGGCGCGCGCGAAGCGCGGCAGCGGCGCCGTGACCGCGACGAGGAGCCCGAGCCCGAGCCCGGCGATGGCGATGACCGCGACCCCGATGCCCGCCCTGGTCTGCGAGAGCAGCAGCATGGCGAGGGTGGAGAGCACGACGGTGGCCGAACCGTAGGCGAGCTGTGCGGCAGTCGGTCGAGGCATGGCGGGTCCGTCCTCGGAAGCATCAGGGGTGTCAGTCGACTTGGCGCGCCGCCAAAAGACTCTACGGTCCTTACTGCCCGAGCGGAACGTCCGGTAAGCGTGAGTTGACCCACTGGCCCGGTGCACAGGGGGCGCACCGATTCATGCGTCCGGCGAACCGCCTCTCGCGGCGCTCCCGTTGGGTCCTCCGTGCGGGACGGACATCACCCGGTACGCGTCCGATACCCGTACATCATGAGCCAAGTAACGTACTTCGCTGATGTGTTCAAAACAAGGTCTGTCTTTTCCCCCGGCGTTCCGGTGCAATGCCTCCAACGACCGTTCATTCAGGGGAGGACAGCGCACGTGAGATCCCAGAGATTGCTGTTCAGATCGGCCGCCCTGGCCACGGCAACCGCCGCGATCGGGGCGGCCGTTTTCGCGTCGGGGGCCGCACAGGCCGACGGCCGTGATCCGGCCGCGAGCCCGTCCAACGACCCGGCGCCCGCCGAGCGGTCGGTGGAGCACGACCTCAAGGGCCCCTTCAGCGACCGCCAGGAGGCGCAGCGCGAGGAAGCGCTCCGGCAGGTCATAGCCGGCGACGCCAGGACCACCGAGCGCGGCGGTTCGCAGGTGGTGAAGCTGGACAAGGGCAAGTACGTCGAGCTGGGCCGGGAGAAGACCGACAAGATTTTCACGATCCTGGTCGACTTCGGCACCAAGGTCGACGACACCACGATGTACGACCCGGACGGCGACGGCCCCAAGCCGCCGGTGAAGAAGTACGGTGGCGAGGCCGGTCCCGCGCACAACGAGATAGCCGAGCCGGACCGTGCGACGGACAACAGCACGGACTGGCAGCCCGACTTCAACCAGCAGCACTATCAGGACCTCTACTTCTCGCACGACAAGAAGAAGGAGTCCCTGGCGAAGTACTACGAGAAGCAGTCCTCGGGCCGTTACTCGGTCGAGGGCGAGGTCTCCGACTGGGTCAAGGTCGACTGGAACGAGGCCCGTTACGGCTCCAACTACTGCGGCCAGACCAACTGCTCCAACGCCTGGGACCTGATCCGCGACGGCGTGAACCAGTGGGCGAAGGGCCAGAAGGCCCAGGGCCGCACGGACGCGCAGATCAAGGCGGACCTGGCCAAGTACGACCAGTGGGACCGTTACGACTACGACGCCGACGGCAACTTCAACGAGCCGGACGGCTACATCGACCACTTCCAGATCGTGCACGCGGGCGAGGACGAGTCCGCGGGCGGCGGCGCCCAGGGCACCAACGCCATCTGGGCGCACCGCTGGTACGCGTACGGCACCGACGCCGGCCGGACCGGCCCGGGGGAGAACAAGGCCGGCGGCGCGCAGATCGGTGACACCGGAATCTGGGTCGGCGACTACACGATGCAGCCGGAGAACGGCGGCCTCGGCGTCTTCGCCCACGAGTACGGCCACGACCTGGGCCTGCCGGACGAGTACGACACCGGCGGGACCGGCGAGTCCTCCGTCGACTTCTGGTCGCTGATGTCCTCCGGCTCCTGGCTCGGCGAGGGCAAGGACTCCATCGGCGACCTGCCCGGCGACATGAGCGCCTGGGACAAGCTGCAGCTGGGCTGGCTCAACTACGGCACCGCGAAGGCGGCGACGGCCTCCACGCACAAGCTGGGCGTCGCGGAGTACAACACCAAGCACAAGCAGGCGCTCGTCGTCGAGCTGCCGAAGAAGGCCGTCACCACCTCGGTCGTGAAGCCCGCCGAGGGCTCGAAGCAGTGGTGGAGCGGCATGGGTGACGACCTGAAGAACACCCTCACCCGGTCCGTCGACCTCACCGGCAAGTCCAAGGCGTCCCTGAACCTCAAGGGCTGGTGGGACATCGAGGCGGAGTACGACTACCTGTACGCCGAGGTCTCCACGGACGGCGGCGCCAACTGGACGCCGGTGGACGGCACCGCGAACGGCCGGGCCATCCCGCGCGACGCCGGTGACAAGCCCGCGCTGACCGGCACGGTCGACGCGTACCAGGACCTCGTCTACTCGCTGGACGCCTACGCGGGCAAGAAGATCGACCTGCGGTTCCGCTACCAGACCGACGGCGGCGTGGCCCAGAAGGGCTTCGCGGCCGACGCGCTGAGCATCGTGGCCGACGGCGCCCCGCTCTTCACGGACAACGCCGAGGGTGACGACAACGGCTGGACCGCCAAGGGCTTCTCGCGCATCGGCGAGTCCTTCACCAAGGACTACCCGCAGTACTACCTCGCCGAGAACCGCCAGTACGTCTCGTACGACAGGACGCTGAAGACCGGCCCGTACAACTTCGGCTTCGCCTCCACCCGGCCGAACTGGGTCGAGCACTTCCCCTTCCAGAACGGCGTGCTGATCTGGCTGTGGGACACCTCGCAGGCGGACAACAACGTCGGTGAGCACCCGGGCGCCGGCCAGATCCTCCCGGTCGACGCGCACCCGAAGGCCACGAGGTGGGCGGACGGCAAGCTCATGCGCAACCGCTTCCAGACCTACGACTCGACCTTCACCCGCGCCCGTACCGACGCGCTCACCCTGCACAAGAACGGCACGGCCGCGAAGATCGCGTCGCAGAAGGGCGTGACCGTCTTCGACGACCGCAACGGGGTCTACTACGACACGGCGAACCCGACCGGTGGCGTGATCGTTCCTGACACCAACACCCGGATCAAGATCGCCAACGAGGCCCACGACGGCTCCACGGTGGTCCTCCAGGTCGGACCCGCGGCTAAGAAGTAAATAAAACCGCAGGTCAAAGACGTATCGGCCGTCGCCCCCTAGCGGGCGGCGGCCGATCGCGTTTAGATGCCTCCTGCGGCCTTCTTGCTGACACGTAGTCTCACGAGGGGTTCCCGACGCATGCCCCGACCCGGCGTGCGCCGGCCGCACGACCATGCACCGACCGCTGCACCGACCATGCACGGGGGAAACATGACCCTGACCGGCTCCGGCTTCATCAGGCTTCCGGGCGGAAGCGTGGTGGTGGCCCTCTCGCTGCCCAGACCGGGCGGCAGCGGCCACCGCGTACGCGTCCTCGTCCACGCCGCGAACCGCCCGCGCGCCCTGACCAGGCTGCGCAACCTCGGCCTGCGCGCCGTCTACCTGCGCGGCAACACCGAGCCGCCCACGCCGGACGAGGTCACGGCCGTACTCCACCACCCCGACGGGCTGGTCTGGCGCGGCGCCCCGGAGGACGACACGGAGTCCTGGCACCCGATACGGGCCCTGCTGCGCCCGTCCGTCCCGGAGCAGCTCAGTCCGAGCTGAGACGCCCGGCGGCCGGTGGCTCAGCCCGCGCTGACCACCGGCTTGCCCGTCAGCTCCGCCCCCGCCTCGCGCAGCTCCGCGACCGCCGCCTCCGTCGTGTGCGCGGCCACGCCGGCCGTCAGGTCCAGCAGGACCCGGGTGCGGAACCCCTCGCGCACCGCGTCCAGCGCCGTGGCCTTCACACAGTGGTCCGTGGCGATGCCGGCGATGTCGACCTCGGTCACGTCGTGCGCGCGCAGCCAGTCCGCCATCGGGGCGCCGTGCTCGTCCACGCCCTCGAAGCCGCTGTACGCCGCGGAGTGCTCCCCCTTGGAGAAGACCGCGTCGATCGCTCCGGAGACGATCGCGGGCGCGAAATTGGGGTGGAAGCCGCTGCCCTCGGTGCCCGCGACGCAGTGCGCGGGCCAGCTGTGCTGGTAGTCCGGCCGGACGGAGAAGTGGTCGCCGGGGTCGATGTGGTGATCACGCGTGGCGACCACGTACTGGTATCCGCTGCCCGCCGCCTCGCCCACCAGGTCGGTGATGGCGGCGGCGATGTCCGAGCCGCCCGCTACCGCGAGGCTGCCGCCCTCACAGAAGTCGTTCTGGACGTCCACGACGATCAATGCCCGGTGCATGGTGCGTGCCTTCCGGATGGGAAATGGGGGGAGGGTGTGGCGGCTGTGGGGGCTACGGCAAACGCCGATGTGACCGAGGGTAGCCACTCGCCCCGCGCTGCGGGAGTGGGCGCCGTACGGCGGTTCGGGACACGCCGCGGCAGGCCAGGGGGCACGGGACGGCGCACGGAGAAGTCCCGCCCGTACCGCGCCACCCGTTCGGCCGCACGAGGACACCCACGTACCGAGGTACCGGGGTGCCGGCCCCCGGAGGGGCCGTGGCCGCGGCCCCTCAGACGTACTCCGTCGGCAGCACGGCCTCGCCGCGCGAGAGCTGCATCGCGGACATCGGCAGCCCGGCGCGCGCCGCGATGTGCCGCTCGCGCGCGGCGTCCAGCGGCTCGCGGGCGACCACCTCGCCGCCGCGCACCAGCGGCACCATCAGCTGCCGGTCGGCGAGCTCGGCCGGCACCGGCCCGGTGCCGATGACCTCGGCCTCCGCCACGCCGTCCGCGTCCGGGCGGCGCGCGGCCCACTTGCGGCCCCCGTGGGACGCCTTGCCGCCCATGGACTTCTTCGCGACCG
This sequence comes from Streptomyces sp. NPDC053542, assembly GCF_044544685.1. Classification (NCBI taxonomy): domain Bacteria; kingdom Bacillati; phylum Actinomycetota; class Actinomycetes; order Kitasatosporales; family Streptomycetaceae; genus Streptomyces; species Streptomyces sp. NPDC053542. The sequence continues at coordinate 33,081 of NZ_JBITXL010000015.1, read as the reverse complement.
GCCGCAGCGGCGCGCCGTCGCCGTCGCTGTCGGCGCGCGCGACCAGCTTGTAGACCATCGAGCAGGTCGGGTGGCCGCTGCCGGTGACCAGCTGGGTGCCGACGCCGTACGCGTCCACGGGCGCGGCGGCCAGCGAGGCGATGGCGTACTCGTCCAGGTCGCTGGTGACCACGATCTTCGTCTCGGTCGCGCCCAGCTCGTCCAGCTGCTGGCGCACCCGGTGGGCGAGCAGCAGCAGGTCGCCGGAGTCGATGCGGACGGCGCCGAGGCCGGGCCCGGCCACCTCCACGGCGGTACGGACCGCCTCCGCGACGTCGTAGGTGTCCACCAGCAGAGTCGTTCCCGCACCGAGGCTGTCGACCTGCGCGGTGAACGCGTCCCGCTCGTTGTCGTGCAGCAGGGTGAAGGAGTGCGCGCTCGTGCCGGCGGTCGGGATGTTGTACCGGAAGCCGGCCGCGAGGTCGGAGGTGGTGTGGAAGCCGCCCACGTACGCGGCCCGGGAGGCGGCCACCGCGGCCAGCTCGTGGGTGCGCCGGGCGCCCATCTCGATCAGCGGGCGGTCGCCGGCCGCGACCGACATCCGGGAGGCGGCCGCCGCCACCGCCGAGTCGTGGTTGAGGATCGAGAGGATCACCGTCTCCAGCAGCACCGCCTCGGCGAAGGTGCCCTCGACCCGCAGGATGGGGGAGCCAGGGAAGTAGACCTCGCCCTCCGGGTAGCCCCAGATGTCGCCGCGGAAGCGGTAGTCGGCGAGCCACTTCCGGGTGGTCTCGTCGAGGATGCCGCGCTCGGTGAGGAAGTCCAGGATGGTGGCGTCGAAGCGGAAGTTCTCCACCGCGTCCAGCAGCCGGCCGGTGCCCGCGACCACGCCGTAGCGGCGCCCCTCGGGCAGCCGCCGGGTGAAGACCTCGAAGACCGAGCGCCGGTCGGCGGTGCCGGACCGCAGCGCGGCCTGCACCATGGTGAGTTCGTACTGGTCGGTGAAGAGCGCAGTCGACGGCACGGCCACCGGCAGCCCCAGATCGGCAACGTTCACTTTCACTTACCTCGCAATTCGACGTCCCGAAACCGCACCGGACCGGCTGGGGGTCCGGGGGTTATCCCCCGGAGGATGCAGTCATGCGACGATGCTACCTCGCGTACTCGTCACATTGACGATTTCCCCGGGTCATTTGTGCGCGCGCCCCTGGGGTCGTTTGTGCGTTGGCCCACGCCGGGTGGCAGCATGGGACGCGTGAGTGTCGCACCGACGGAGATCGAACGTCCCGAAACGACGGAAGCACCCTTCGAGGTGCCGGAGCCCGATGTCCCCTGGGTGACCGTTGTTCACAATGACCCCGTCAATCTCATGAGTTACGTGACCTACGTGTTCCAGGCGTACTTCGGGTACTCCAAGGAGAAGGCACGCAAGCTCATGCTCGATGTCCATCGGAAGGGCCGCGCGATCGTGTCCAGCGGTACCCGCGAAGAAATGGAGCGCGACGTGCAGGCGATGCACGGCTACGGCCTCTGGGCGACCCTCACGCAGGACCGCTGATGGCCGGCCACTTCGAAGCCCTGCCCGGCGGCGGCGCGACGGCCGCCTTCGACGAGGTCGAGATCTCCATCCTGCGCAGCCTGGCCGTCCAGCTGATGGAGCTGGTGGGCCCCGGCGACGAGCCCGCGGAGGGCGAGGACCCGCTGGACGCGCTCTTCGCCGAGGGGCCCAGCGAGCCGCCGTCCGACCCGGCGCTGGCCCGGCTCTTCCCCGACGCCTACGGCGGCCCGGACCACGTGCCGGACGACGACGCGCGCGCCGCCTCGGCGGAGTTCCGCCGCTTCACGGAGAACGACCTGCGGACCCGCAAGCGCGAGGACGCCCTCGCGGTGGTCCGCTCCCTGGACGCGCTGTCCGCCGAGGGCGGCAAGGGCTCCGAGGAAGCGGTGCTGCGGCTCAAGCCGGACGAGTCCCAGCAGTGGCTGGGCGCGCTGAACGACCTGCGGCTGGCGATCGGCACCCGGCTGGAGGTCACCGACGAGGACGACGGCAGCGAGCTGCTCGGCCTGCCGGACGAGGACCCGCGCAAGCCGATGGCCATGGCGTACCTCTGGCTGGGCGGGCTCCAGGAGAGCCTGATCGAGACGCTGCTGCCGGAGTGACCGGATCAGCGCCTTCGTGACCCGGACGGTACGCCCGACTACGTACGGAGATGCGTTCGCTCAACGGACGATCAAATCCGGATAACGATCGCATTACTGCTGCGCCCGCCCTTCCTGCGCCTTTTGAATTTTGTCGGCTTTTCGTCGTTGTGCCCTACGGTGTCCCGGTAGTACATCCCAAGTGGTCGTGGTAAAAACTCTCGACCTGCCGTAGGTGACGCCACCCCTGTCGCCGCGGGAGCGCTGCGCCGGCCGACCGTTGGCGATGCAGGACTCCATCCGGGGGGATCGGGACCCGATCCGGAACAGACCGGGTCGGAATGGAGAAAGGCGCACCACACATGACCTCTGCGCAGGTCGACAGTCAGCAAGGCGTCAAGGACGCCACCGGGTCTGCCCCCGAAGAGGGCTATCAGCGCGGTTTGGGAAACCGGCAGATCCAGATGATCGCCATTGGTGGCGCCATCGGAACGGGCCTGTTCCTCGGGGCGGGCAAAGCGATCTCCAAGGCCGGGCCGAGCATCATCCTCGCCTACGCCATCGTCGGGCTCGTCATCTTCTTCATCATGCGCGCGCTGGGCGAGCTGCTCATGTACCGCCCGGTGTCCGGCTCCTTCTCGGAGTACGCCCGCGAGTTCCTCGGCCCCTTCATGGGCTTCGTGACCGGCTGGACGTACTGGCTCTTCTGGGTCGTCACCGGCATCACGGAAGTCACGGCGGCCGCGACATACGTCCAGTACTGGAACAAGGACATCCCGCAATGGGTGGCCGCACTGGTCTTCACCGTCGCCCTCTTCGGGATCAACCTGATCTCCGTGAAGATCTTCGGTGAGCTGGAGTTCTGGTTCTCCATGGTCAAGGTCACCGCCATCATCGGCATGATCCTGATCGGCCTCGGCGTGATCACGCTGGGCTTCTCCGACGCCGGTGACACCGCGTCCTTCAGCCTCCTGTGGTCCGACGGCGGCTTCTTCCCCAAGGGCATCGGCGGCACGCTGATGACCCTGCAGATCGTGATGTTCGCCTTCCTCGCCGTCGAGCTGGTCGGCGTCACCGCGGGTGAGGCCACCGACCCGAAGAAGGTCCTGCCCAAGGCGATCAACACCGTGCCGTGGCGGATCGGCCTCTTCTACATCGGCTCGCTGATCATCATCCTGTCCGTCGTCAGCTGGACCGTCTTCGAGCCGGGCGTCAGCCCCTTCGTCGCGGCCTTCGCCAAGATCGGCCTGCCGGCCGGCGCCGGCATCGTGAACTTCGTCGTGCTCACCGCGGCGCTGTCCTCGGCCAACTCGGGCATGTACTCCACCGGCCGCATGCTGCGTGACCTGTCCCGCAACGGCCAGGGCCCGAAGATCTTCGACCGGCTCAGCAAGAACGGCCTGCCGACCACCGGCACCGGCGTCTCCGTCGCGATGATGCTGGTCGGCGTGTGGGTCAACTACCAGTGGCCGGGCGAAGCCTTCAACTACGTCGTCTCCTTCGCCACCATCTCCGGCATGTGGGCCTGGATCGTCATCCTGCTCTCGCAGCTGCGCTACCGGGCCAAGGCGAAGCGCGGCCTGCTGCCGCAGTCGGAGTTCAAGGCCCCCGGCGCGCCGTACACCTCGGTCTTCGCGCTGGCCTTCATCGCCATGGTCATCGTGATGATGGGCATCGACCCGGACACCCGGATCTCGCTGTACGCGGCGCCGATCTGGGCCGCGGTCATGGGCATCGGCTACCTGGTCATCAAGCGCCGGGACCCCAACGTCTTCGCGGCCAAGAGCCCCGTCGACAGCTCGAAGAAGGACTGACCCGCCGCGGCGGTCTGCACTTCGCCGTCCAGCATCCGGGCCCGTACGTATCACTTGGTGGTACGTACGGGCCCGATGCTTATTCTGGTCACCATGCTGACCATCACCCGGGCCCTCTACGACCAGATCGTCGAGCACGCCCGCAAGGACCACCCCGACGAGGCGTGCGGGGTCCTGGCGGGCCCGACGCCGGCGCCCGCCGACGGCCGCCCCGAGCGGTTCATCCCGATGCTGAACGCGGCACGCTCGCCCACGTTCTACGAATTCGACTCCACCGATCTGCTCAAGCTCTACCGCGAGCTGGACGACCGGGACGAGGAGCCCGTCGTCATCTATCACTCGCACACCGCGACCGAGGCGTACCCGTCCCGTACGGACGTCTCGTACGCGAACGAGCCGAACGCGCACTATGTCCTGGTCTCCACCGCGGACACCGATGACGCGGGCCCGTTCCAGTTCCGCTCCTACCGGATCGTGGACGGTGTGATCACCGAAGAAGAGGTCGAGGTCGTCGACGCGTACGCGTGACACCGGTCACCTCTTGCCCGTGACGGCCCCGGCGGCGCACGGCCCGCCGGGGCGTCCTGATTGGCCGCATCCCACATGGTGTGCACCGTCCGTCCGCATCCCGAGACCGGGTTCCAGTACCCGGACCGGGAATCGATACGATGACCGCATGGTTGACCACGACGTGAGCGAGAAGACGCCGGGCATGCTGCTCGTTGCGCGGCTGCACGTCGACCTGTGCCGCCTTGCCAGCGCGATGTGTCCGCGCCGCGCAGCCGGCTGACCGGTTCCGCCTGCCCGCACGACAGGCGCCCGGCCGAGAACGGCCGGCGGGCTGAACGTATGCCCCGCCCGCGTCCCAGGACGCGCCCTCGCCCGACGCGCCCCGCAGCGGCGCACTCCAGACTCGCTCTCCGGCCCTTCCGGGAAGCGTCCCAGCCAGCCGAAACAGGAGCATCCTCATGGCCATCGAGGTCCGAATCCCGACCATCCTGCGCACCCACACCGACGGCCAGAAGGCCGTGGAGGGCAGCGGCGACACCCTCGGCGAGCTCTTCGACGACCTGGAGACCCGGCACGCCGGCATCAAGGAGCGCCTGGTGGACGGCGGGCAGCTGCGGCGCTTCGTCAACGTCTACCTGAACGACGAGGACGTCCGCTTCCTCGAGGGCATCTCCACGAAGGTCGCCGACGGCGACAGCGTGACGATCCTCCCCGCCGTCGCCGGCGGCATGCGCTGATGCGGTACGACAGCCCGCTCGCCGCGGTAGGCAACACCCCCCTGGTGCGCCTGCCGCGGCTGTCGCCCGCCGACGACGTGCGGATCTGGGCCAAGCTGGAGGACCGCAACCCCACCGGCTCCGTCAAGGACCGCCCCGCGCTGCACATGATCGAGCAGGCGGAGAAGGACGGCCGGCTCACCCCCGGCTGCACGATCCTGGAGCCCACCAGCGGCAACACCGGCATCTCGCTCGCCATGGCGGCCAAGCTCAAGGGCTACCGCATCGTGTGCGTCATGCCGGAGAACACCTCCCAGGAGCGCCGCGAGCTGCTCGCCATGTGGGGCGCGGAGATCATCTCCAGCCCCGCCGCCGGCGGCTCCAACACCGCCGTACGGGTCGCCAAGGAGCTCTCGGCCGAGCACCCCGACTGGGTGATGCTCTACCAGTACGGCAACCCGGACAACGCGGGCGCCCACTACGCCACCACCGGCCCGGAGATCCTCGCCGACCTGCCCTCCGTCACGCACTTCGTCGCGGGGCTCGGCACCACCGGCACCCTCATGGGCGTCGGCCGCTACCTGCGCGAGCACGTGCCCGGCGTCAACATCGTGGCCGCCGAGCCGCGCTACGACGACGTCGTCTACGGCCTGCGCAACCTCGACGAGGGCTTCATCCCGGAGCTCTACGACGAGTCCGTGCTGACCACCCGCTACTCGGTCGGCTCGGCGGACGCGGTACGCCGCACCCGTGAACTCCTCGCCGAGGAAGGCATCTTCGCGGGCGTCTCCACCGGCGCCGCGCTGCACGCAGCGATCGGCGTCGCGAAGAAGGCCCTCAAGGCCGGCGAGAGCGCCGACGTGGTGTTCGTCGTCGCCGACGGCGGCTGGAAGTACCTCTCCACCGGCGTCTACACCGCGGAGAGCACCGAAGCGGCCATCGAGACGCTGCACGGCCAGCTGTGGGCGTGAGCCCGTCCGCGAGCTGACTCGCTTCACGAAGGCGCCCGGCCCCTGCGGCCGGGCGCCTTCGCTCTCTCCGGGGCCTTCCGGGGCGCTTACCGGGCCAGATGCCGGACCTGGTCCCACAGCAGCGGATCCACCGTGCCCGCGCGGCGCCGGAAGTCGGCCACCGCGACCTCCCGCAGCTCGTCCGTCTCCAGGAAGCTCGGCCGGCCCTGCGCGTCGCCCACCGTCCCGGGCCGCAGCGGGATCACCCCGGGCCGCTCGTCGTGGTACCGGCTGGTGATCTTCGCGACCAGCGCGGACCCGCCCCGTACGGCCAGCACCAGGCACGGCCGGTCCTTCGCGGCCGCCATGTCCTCGAACGGCACCTTCGCCCACCAGATCTCGCCCGGCTCCGGAGCACCGCCCTTGCCGGGCCGCGTACGGACCGGCAGATCACCGGGGCGCCGCGAGGTACGCCCCGTACCGCGCCCGCCGTCCCGGCGCGGTCCGCGCCCGGGCCGCCGGCCGCCGCGCCGCGGACCGCGGTCCGAGCGGGCCCGCCCGTCGACGACCGCCGCCACCAGCGCCAGTACGACCACGGCCAGCACCGCCGGCCACCATGAGGTGTCCACGCCTGCCTCCTCGCTCGCCGCCCGGAAGATCTTCCCGCCAGGCGACCGTATATACCGGCCCCCGCCCCTCCCGGCACAAAGGCCCACCCGGACTGGTGATTCCGCCCACAGCTCGCCCCGCTGGAGGAGCCACCGGCCCTTTCGCGCCTTACCCTCGTGGGCACTGCAACGACTGGTACGGACCGGCCGAGCACGGCCCCAGCCCCGCATGGACCCGCCGCACCGCCCCCCGCCCACGGAGGTTCACGCCCCTATGAAGCTCACTGTCGTCGGTTGCTCGGGGTCGTTCCCTTCGACGGAATCGGCCTGTTCGAGCTACCTCTTGGAGGCCGACGGCTTCAGGCTGCTCATCGACATGGGCAACGGTGCCCTCGGCGAGCTGCAGCGCCACTGCGGTCTCTACGACCTCGACGCGGTACTCCTCTCCCACCTGCACGCCGACCACTGCATCGACCTCTGCGGATACTTCGTCGTGCGCTACTACCGCCCCGACGGCGGCCGCTGCGCCCCGATGCCGGTCTACGGCCCCGCCGGTACGGACCGGCGCCTCACCGCCGCCCACGCCGACCTGCCCCATGACCACGCCATGAGCGAGGTCTTCGACTTCCGCACGCTGGCCCCCGGCACCTTCACCGTGGGCCCCTTCACGATCCGTACGGAACAGGTCAGCCACCCCGTGGAGGCGTACGGCTTCCGCATCGAGCACGGCGGCCGGTCGCTGACGTACTCCGGCGACACCGGCGTCTGCGCGGCGCTGGACACCCTCGCCGAGGGAACCGACTTCTTCCTCTGCGAGGCGTCCTTCACGCACGGCAAGGAAGACATCCCCGACCTGCACCTCAACGGCCGCGAGGCGGGCGAGCACGCGGCCCGCGCCCGGGCCGGCCGGCTGGTGCTCACCCACATCCCCCCGTGGACCGACCCCGGCATCAACCTCCGCGACGCGCAGGAGGTCTTCAACGGCCCGGTGGAGGTCGCCAAGGCGGGCGCGGTGTACGAGATCTGACGCCCCTTGAGGGCCATGCCTCGAGGACCCATGGGGAAGGCCCCGGAACCGGCGTACGGTTCCGGGGCCTTCCCCATGGGCGGTGCGGGCTCACGCCTTGGTGAGGTCCTCGACCTCCTCCTCGGGCTCGCGGCCCGGGGTGGAGAGGTTGAACTTCGTGATCGCGAAGCGGAAGAGCACGTAGTAGACCACCGCGAAGACCAGACCGATCGGGATGATCATCCACGGCTTGGTCGCGAGGTTCCAGTTCAGTACGTAGTCGATGAAGCCGGCGGAGAACGTGAAGCCGTCGTGCACGCCGAACGCCCAGGTCACCGCCATCGAGATGGCGGTCAGCACCGCGTGGATCCCGTACAGCACCGGCGCGATGAACATGAAGGTGAACTCGATCGGCTCGGTGATACCGCAGACGAACGAGGTCAGGCCGAGCGAGATCATCATGCCCAGGACGGCCTTGCGGCGCTCCGGGCGCGCGGTGTGCGCGATGGCCAGCGCGGCGGCCGGCAGGCCGAACATCATGATCGGGAAGAAGCCGGACATGAACTGGCCGGCGCTCGGGTCGCCCGCGAAGAAGCGGCCGATGTCGCCGTGCACGACCTTGCCGGCCGCGTCGGTGAAGTCGCCGAGCTGGAACCACGAGACGGTGTTCACGAACTGGTGCATGCCGATCGGGATCAGCGCGCGGTTGATCAGGCCGAAGAGGCCCGCGCCGAACGCGCCGAGACCGGTCATCCACTCGCCGAAGCTTGAGATCGCGTCGCCGATCGGCTCCCAGACCAGGGTGAAGAGCACGCCGACCGCGGTGCCGACGAAGGCCATGATGATCGGGACCAGCCGGCGGCCGTTGAAGAAGCCCAGCCAGTCCACCAGCTTGGTGCGGTGGAAGCGCTGCCACAGGACCGCGGCCAGCAGGCCCATGATGATGCCGCCGAGCACGCCGGGGTTGTTCACCACCGGCTCGACCCACTTGCCGTGGTCGATGTGGCCTTCCTCGACGGGGAATGCCTTGAGGACGTTGCTGTAGACCAGGAAGCCGACCAGGGCGGCCAGCGCGGTGGAGCCGTCGGCCTTCTTCGCGAAGCCGATGGCCACGCCTATGCAGAACAGCAGCGGCAGGTTGTCGAAGACCGCACCGCCCGCAGCGGCGAAGACCTTCGACACGTCGATCCAGCCCAGGCCGTCCTTGCCGAAGACATCGGGCTGGCCCAGCCGGTTGAGGATGCCCGCGGCGGGCAGGACGGCGATCGGCAGCTGGAGGCTGCGACCGATCTTCTGCAGGCCCTGGAACAGGCCGGATCCCCGCTTCTTCGCGGGTGCCGCCTTGCCGGCGGTGGCCGTACTCATCGGATTCCTCCTGGTGAGGCGGGCTCGGGGGAAAGGGCAGCCCGCTAGTCTGGTCTACACCACTGAGTGGTTTAGACCATACTTAGCATGTCGTCACCGCATAAAGGAATCCGTTCCTCCTGATCGTTACGGCGGCACGCGGAACGGCTCCGGAATCCAGTATTCCGGAGCCGTTTCCCGACCACGCAGGGGAGTACCTACTTCACGTTCTGCTGCTCCATCGCGTCGCCCACTTCCTCCGGCTCGCGCCCCGGAGTCGCCAGATCGAACTTGGTGATCACGAAGCGGAAGATCACGTAATAGACGACGGCGAAACACAGCCCGATCGGAATGATCAGCCACGGCTTGGTCGCCAGGCCCCAGTTGATGACGTAGTCGATCAGACCCGCCGAGAAACTGAACCCGTCGTGCACGCCCAGCAGCCAGGTCACCGCCATCGAGACGCCGGTCAGGACCGCGTGGATCCCGTACAGCACCGGCGCGATGAACAGGAACGTGAACTCGATCGGCTCGGTGATGCCGGTGACGAAGGACGTGAGGCCGACCGAGAGCATCATGCCGGTGACCTCCTTGCGGCGGTGCGGCTTCGCGCAGTGCGCGATCGCCAGCGCCGCGGCCGGCAGCGCGAACATCATGATCGGGAAGAAGCCCGAGGTGAACTGGCCCGCCGTCGGGTCGCCCGCCAGGAACCGGTTGATGTCGCCGTGCACGACCGTCCCGTCCGGCTTGGTGAAGTCGCCGAACTGGAACCACATGAACGTATTCAGGAACTGGTGCATGCCGATCACCAGCAGCGCACGGTTGGCGACGCCGAAGATGCCGGAGCCCGTCGCCCCCAGATCCACCATCCACTTGCTGAAACTCGTCAGCGCGTCACCGATCGGCGGCCACACGAACAGGCAGATCACCGCGAAGGCCAGCGCCACGAACGACATGATGATCGGCACGAGCCGGCGGCCGTTGAAGAAGCCCAGCCAGTCCACCAGCTTCGTACGGTGATACCGCTGCCAGAACCACGCGGAGAGCAGCCCGATCACGATGCCGCCGAACACCCCCGGATTCTGGTACCCGGCCGGCGTCCCCGTCCCGTCCTTCGCCACGCACGCGCCCCCCAGCGGCCCGCCGCTCACGAACGTCGCGCCGCTCGCGCAGTCCACCGGGAACTGATGCAGCACGTAGTAGTACACGAGGAAGCCCGTCACGGCCGCCAGCGCCGTCGACCCGTCCGCCTTCTTCGCCATGCCGATCGCGACGCCCACACAGAACAGCAGCGGCAGCCCCAGCGAGGAATCCAGCAGCGCCTGGCCGGCACCCGCGAACACCTTCGCCACGTCGTCCCAGCCCAGCCCGTCAGCGCCGAAGACATCGGGCTGCCCGAGCCGGTTCAGGATGCCCGCCGCCGGCAGCACCGCGATCGGCAGCTGCAGGCTGCGCCCCATCTTCTGCAGGCCCTGGAACAGCCCGCCGCCCCACTTCTTCCTCGGCGCCGCCGCCGCGTCCGAACTCATCCGCATCCTCCCGGCCGCCGGCCCCGCGACGGCCGACTCGTGCTTGCCGCATACTGGTGGTGTAGACCATTCGTAGTGGCGCTACGGGGCCTCCCGGAGGCAACTCCAGGTGGTCGCCATCATTCGCCAGGCAACGGACATACGCCCGTCCAACAGGGCTGAACGTGCGTTACCGTGTGGAATCCTTCGGCACAACCGCCGACGGCCGAGACAAGCAGGAGTGGACATGGCCAGCAAGGCTGAGAAGATCGTCGCCGGGCTCGGCGGCCTCGACAACATCGAAGAGGTCGAAGGCTGCATCACCCGTCTCCGCACCGAGGTCGTCGACCCCTCCCTCGTCGACGAGGCCGCGCTCAAGGCCGCCGGCGCGCACGGCGTCGTGAAGATGGGCACCGCGATCCAGGTCGTCATCGGCACCGACGCCGACCCGATCGCCGCGGACATCGAAGACATGATGTGAGCTGAGCCGACGGCTCCGCCGCGCTCCCGCCGAGGCCCCTTTCGTGCGTACGTACGCACCGGAACGGGGCCTTCGGCATTCCCGATAGGGTCGACCCCATGTCTCGAATCGACGGCCGCACCCCCGAACAGCTCCGCCCCGTCACCATCCAGCGCGGATGGAGCAAGCACGCCGAGGGCTCCGTCCTCATCTCCTTCGGCGACACCAAGGTCTTCTGCACCGCCTCCGTCACCGAAGGCGTACCGCGCTGGCGCAAGGGCAGCGGCGAGGGCTGGGTCACCGCCGAGTACTCCATGCTCCCGCGCTCCACCAACACCCGCGGCGACCGCGAATCCGTCCGCGGCAAGATCGGCGGGCGTACGCACGAGATCTCCCGCCTCATCGGCCGCTCGCTCCGCGCCGTCATCGACTACAAGGCCCTCGGCGAGAACACCATCGTCCTGGACTGCGACGTCCTCCAGGCCGACGGCGGCACCCGCACCGCCGCGATCACCGGCGCGTACGTCGCCCTCGCCGACGCCGTCGCCTGGGCCCAGGGCAAGAAGCTCATCAAGGCCGGCCGCAAGCCGCTCACCGGCACCGTCTCCGCCGTCTCCGTCGGCATCGTCGACGGCACGCCGCTCCTCGACCTCTGCTACGAGGAGGACGTCCGCGCCGAGACCGACATGAACGTCGTCTGCACCGGCGACGGCCGCTTCGTCGAGGTCCAGGGCACCGCCGAGGCCGAGCCCTTCGCCCGCGACGAACTCAACGCCCTCCTGGACCTGGCCGTCACCGGCTGCACGGACCTGGACAAGGCCCAGCGCGAGGCGCTCGCCGCGACGCTCTGACGGGGGCGCGGGGCACTCGCTGGCTCTGCCGGTTTCCGTGCCCTGCCGGTGATCTGTGAGGTTCCCCTCGTGGGGCGTGCATCTCTAGGAATGCACGTGCCACAGGCGCAAGGTGGGACGTGCACCCCGTACCGCGCAGGCGTGCGCAGGTACCCGGGTGCGCGTCCCCCAGCACCCCACGACGAGGAACCGCACCGTCATGCCTGCTGAAGCCGCTGCCGCCGCCCTCGACGCACCCGCCGCCCGCACGGGCGGCCCCGACGACGACCACTCCCCGTGGATGGAACACGTCCTCGGCTGGACCCTCGTGGTCGTCCTCGCGATGTTCCTGACCCAGACGGGCCTCGTCTGACCCTCGTCCGGCTTCAGGGAGAACCTCGCGCGGTCGGCAACCAAAACCGGCCGCCACGCGTTCTTCCCTTTACCTGTTCATTGCATAGGGAGGGCCCGTCCATGTCCGCACACCGCTCCGTCCGCCGCCGAACGGCCGCGACCGCCGCCTCCGCCGTGGCCGTCATCGCCCTGGCCGTTCCCGCCCTGACCGGCTGCGGGGCCGTCCAGACGGCCATGGACTGCGCCCAGACCGCCACCGCCGTCGGGAAGAACGTCGACGAGCTCCAGCAGGCGTTCTCCGGCGGCGCCGAGAACCCCGAGGAAGCCCAGCAGGCCCTCGACAAGATCGACAAGAACCTCGACGAGCTCGGCGACCAGAGCGACAACGCCGACATCGGCAAGGCCGTCGACGACCTCTCCCGCGGCGTCAAGGACGCCCAGCAGGCCCTCGACCAGGGCAAGACCCCCGACACCGCCCCCATCGAATCCGCCGCCTCGGAACTCACCAAGATCTGCACGCCGGGCTGATCGGGGAGACATGAGGGGCGGCCTGCCGAGGGGCCGCCCCGCCGGACGGGGCGGGCGCGGCCCGACCGGACGGGCGCTGGGCGGGGCCCGCTCATCTCCTGTGCCGCGACCGGGATAATCGCTCACCATGAAGCACCAGCGCCTGATCCTCGCCACCCGCAACGCCGGCAAAATCACCGAACTCCGCGCGATCCTCGCCGACGCCGGCCTCGACATCGAGCTGGTCGGCGCCGACGCGTACCCGGACGTCCCCGACGTCAAGGAAACCGGCGTCACCTTCGCCGAGAACGCGCTCCTGAAGGCCCACGCCCTCGCCCGGGCCACCGGCCACCCCGCCGTCGCCGACGACTCCGGCCTCTGCGTGGACGTACTCGGCGGCGCCCCCGGCATCTTCTCCGCCCGCTGGGCCGGCCGCCACGGCGACGACCAGGCCAACCTCGACCTGCTCCTCGCCCAGCTCTCCGACATCGCCGACGAACACCGCGCCGCCCACTTCGCCTGCGCCGCGGCCCTGGCCCTCCCCGACGGCACGGAGCGCGTCGTCGAGGGCACCCTCGAAGGCACCCTCCGCCACACCCCCGCCGGCACCGGCGGCTTCGGCTACGACCCGATCCTCCAGCCCGAAGGCGAAACCCGCACCTGCGCGGAACTGACGGCGGACGAGAAAAACGCCATCTCCCACCGAGGCAAGGCGTTCCGAGCCCTGGCCCCGGTCGTACGCGAACTGCTGGGCTGATCAGCGGCCGCGCAGCACGCCGAAGGCCCGTCCCCCGAAGTAGGGGGCCGGGCCTTCGAAAGCATGGTCAAAAAGCAAGTGCGGCCGGAGGGACTCGAACCCTCAAGGGATTTCTCCCACAGCATCCTAAGTGCTGCGCGTAGGCCAGTTCCGCCACGGCCGCTAGCCGCCAGCCATGGTACCGGCTGGCGGCTGTGGTGCGTCTGCGACCGGGGTCAGCAGTTGCTCGGGCGCCTACTCCCTCCCCTGCACCAGGTCCGGGTGATGGCATGGCAGTTGGGGCAGAGCAGCCGCAGATTCTCGGCCCGGTCGTCGCTCCAGTCGCCGCTGATGTGGTCGACCTCCAGCGTCATGGGCTTTCCGCCCCAGGTCGGACCTGTTCCGCACTCGACACAGCGCTCGGGCACTCCGGTCTGCCTGAGAGCGCGCCGGAGCATCGCCGACTTTGTGCGGTACCTTCCGTCGTGTTTCACCAAGATGCGCTCAGGCGGCTTCGTGGGTGTAGTGCCCGGGTTTCCGCGCTGGTGCGCCTGCCCCAGAAAGTGGCTGGTGCTGATGCCCTCTTCCGTTACCCACTGATGGAACAGGGCCCGGGCGCGGGAGTTCGCCGGTTTGCCGAGATGCCGAAGGGCCGCCGCTATGGAGACCGACGCGCTGACAGCTTCTTGCAGTACCGCTTTGGTGGGGCGAGAGCGGTCCGTGCGTCGTGGCACGTGATCAAAGTGCGAAATGTCGATTCCGAAGTGTGCGAAGCGCCTCACCAGATGCCGTCGCGCCCCGCGGTGGACACGGCCGCCGCAATAGGTGATGACTTCCTCAATGCTGCTGCAACGGCGTGCCGCTTCCGTCAGAAGCTCGCGCGTGTACCGGACGCTCACGCTCATCGCGGCATCCCTGACCGTGTTTTGTTGCGCCCGCGGTAGGAATCGGTCGTGGAGTGGCAGTTGGGGCAGAGCAGGCGCAGGTTCTCCAGGCGGTTGTTCCGCCAGTTGCCGTCGATGTGGTCCACCTCCAGAGGAAGCGGGCAGCCGCGCCAGCGTGTGCCCGTTCCGCAGAGGGAGCAGCGCTCTGACACGCCGCGGGCCAGCATGGCGCCCTTCAGACGGTCGGGGTGCGTGCGGCGGGCGTTGGCCGGGTCCTGTTCCACGAGGAGTTCCTCGAGGGTGCGCCGTCGACGCGGGCTGCGCTTTGTGCGTCCGGTCTCGCTGAAGTGCGACGTGTCGATTCCCAACGCCCGTATCCGGCGGCTGATGTGCGTGTGGTGGCCGCCGACGACGTTGAGGCCCAGGTGGCGCAGGACCTCGCACATGCTGGTCGAGGAGGCTACGGCGGCTTCCAGGACGTCCTTCGTCCAGCGAGCGCCCTCGCGTTCGAAGTGCGAGGTGTCTATGCCCAGGGACTTCATGCGGGTGCGGAGGTAGCTGCGGGTCGGACTGTTCGGGTCGATGCCGAGTTGGCGTAAGGCTTCCGAGAGGGTGCGGGAGGAAGCGGCGACCTCGGAGAGGCGGGCGTGGGTGTAGGGGCTGGTGGGCATTGTGTTCCCCGTTCGGCGGCCGGGTGAGGGGGCCGGTTGTTCTGGTGTCGAACGGGTCAACGGCTGGGGCGCGGTAATGGTTACGGAGGGTGAGGGGGCGGAATGAAGAATCCCCCGATCGGGTGATCGGGGGATTCGGGGAGTAGGAGGAGAGCGCCTCAGAAGCGGGGGTCCGGGGATTGGGCCGAGACCATTTCGACCGCTTCTTCGTGGGTGGCTACGGAGGGCGGGGAGCCCTCCAGGGGCTGTTGGGCGGTTTCCTTCATGAAGAGGACGGCGATGACGCCGATGAGGGCGGCGCCCATGGCGTAGTACGCCGGGACCATCTCGTTGCCGTGGAAGGCGCCCATCAGGGCGGTGATGACCAGGGGGGTCGTGCCGCCGAAGAGGGATGTGGAGAGGTTGTAGCCGATGGAGAGGGAGCCGTAGCGGACGTTGGTCGGGAAGAGGGCCGGGAGGGCCGCCGACATCGTGCCGAGCAGGCAGACCAGGGAGAAGCCCATCAGCAGCATGCCGATGCAGACGAACAGCAGGCTGCCGTTCTTGACCAGCATGAAGGAGGGGATGGAGAGGACGAAGAAGCCGAGCATGCCGGCCATGAGCAGTGGCTTGCGGCCGAAGCGGTCGTTGAGGCGGCCGACGTAGTTGATGACCAGCATCAGGACGACCATGGTGCCGAGCAGCACCAGCAGGCCGTGCGACTCCTTGTAGTGGAGCGTGTCGGTCAGGTACGTCGGCATGTACGACAGCAGCATGTAGTCGGTGATGTTGTACGCGCCGACCAGGCAGATGCACAGGATGAGCGCGGGCCACTGCTGGGAGAAGATCTCGCCGAGTTTCTTCTTGGGGGCGTTCTCGGAGAGGTGGGAGAACTCCGCTTCTTCCTCGGAGGGGGAGCCCGTCGCGCTGTGCGTCTCGCTGGCCTCCAGCTTCTGGAAGGCCGGGGTCTCGTCGAGCTTCATCCGGAGGTAGAGACCGACTATGCCGAGGGGACCCGCGACGAGGAAGGGCAGGCGCCAGCCCCAGTCGCCCATGGCCTCGGAGCCCAGCAGGGTGTTCAGCAGCAGGACCAGGCCGGCGGCGCCGGTGTACCCGGCGAGGGTGCCGAACTCCAGGAAGCTGCCGAAGTAACCGCGCTTCTTGTCGGGGGCGTACTCGGCGATGAACGTCGAGGCGCCGCCGTACTCGCCGCCCGTCGAGAAGCCCTGGACCAGCCGGAAGAGGATCAGCAGGACGGGCGCCCAGACGCCGATGGTGGCGTACGAGGGGATGAGGCCGATGGCGAAGGTGCCGACGGCCATCATGATCATGGTGAAGGCGAGGACCTTCTTGCGGCCGATGCGGTCGCCGAGTGGGCCGAAGTACGCGCCGCCGATGGGCCGTACGAGGAAGGCCACGGCGAAGGTCGCGAACGAGGAGAGCAGGCTCGCGGTGTCGCTGCCGCTGGGGAAGAAGACGTGGCCGATCGTGACCGCGAGGTAGCTGTAGATGCCGAAGTCGAACCACTCCATCGCATTACCGACGGCGGCGGCCTTGACGGCGCGCTTCACGATCTTTTCGTCGGTGATGGTGATGTCGGTGCGCCGGAGTTTGGGGTTCCGGCGGCGGGCGACGGCACGGAAGAGCATGCGGTGGCGTCTGACTGCCTCCCGGTCCAGCTCGGTTCCGGAGGCGGCATCGGTACTGCCGGTCGACACGAGTGCGGTCCTCTCGCTGCGGTCGGTCCGCGCACTGCGCGGTGGGCTCGTTTCGAAAGGGGCGCCTGCGCGGATAAGGAGCCGGTCAAACCACTTTGAAGGGAGAACGCGAGATTCGTCACTCGGTGTGGGCCGTTTAGGGCGGGTGTGGGGCGGTTCGGTGCGGCGGGGCGGGCTGCGTGCCGGAGGGGGCCCCGGCAGCGGGCCGCCCCGCCTGCCCGGTCCGTGGACCGGGAACGGCGCCCGGCCTTACAGCCCCAGGTCCTTGATGATCTTGGCGACGTGGCCGGTGGCCTTGACGTTGTACAGGGCGCGCTCCACCTTGCCCTCCTCGTCGATGATGACGGTGGAGCGGATGACGCCCGTGACGACCTTGCCGTAGAGCTTCTTCTCGCCGAAGGCGCCGTATGCCGTAAGGACGGACTTGTCGGGGTCACCGAGGAGGGTGACCTTCAGCTCCTCCTTCTCGCGGAACTTGGCGAGCTTCTCGGGCTTGTCGGGGGAGATGCCGATGACGTCGTAGCCGTGGCCGGCCAGGAAGTCGAGGTTGTCGGTGAAGTCGCACGCCTGCTTCGTGCAGCCGGGGGTCAGGGCCGCGGGGTAGAAGTACACGATGACCTTGCGGCCCTTGTGGTCGGCGAGCGAGACCTGCTTGCCGTCCGCGTCGGGGAGGGTGAAGGCGGGGGCGGTGTCGCCGGGCTGCAGTCGCTCGCTCATGGCTCTCCTCAGAAGGGGAAGAAGGGTGGGTCGGCGATGCTCCGTGCCGACCTCGGTGGGCGGGTGTTCCGTCCCGAGGTTACTGAGGGCCCGCCGACAGGCCCGTAGGGCCCGACCAGGGTGGGGATACACGCCCTTACGCCATCGGCCGGTTCCCCTCTTTGTACGCCGCGCGGGCGGGTTGATCGGGGGTGCCGTGGAGCGGGACGGGAGGCGAGCTGACAGACTGTCCATCAGAACCAGCGTGGATCTGTACTCATATCTGTACTCACCGGCCGAAACGACGGAGGCAGCGCGGTGTCGGATGCCAGGACCCCTGCGCAGATCGAGGCGGACATTCTCCGCCGGCGGCAGGAGCTCGCCGTGACGCTCGACGAGATCGGCGTGCGGCTGCACCCCAAGACGATCGTCGGCGACGCGAAGGCGAAGGCGGCGGCGGCCGTGGACCGTACGGCCGGGCGGGCGTACGTAGTGGCGAACCGTGCGGTCTCCGACGTCCGCGCGCAGCTCGTGTCGGAGGACGGCGCGCCGCGGATGGAGCGGATCGTGCCGGTCGCGCTGGTCGCGGTGGGTCTGGTGGGGCTGATCGCGATGAGCGCGCGCAAGCGCCGGTCGTAGTAACCGGTCGTACGCACCAGTCGTGCGCACGGGGGCCTTACCTGCCGGGCCGGGGCCCGCTCCGTGCCCGGGTGCGGGTACGGTCTTGGCGTGAGCCCGAACAACACTCAGGACAGCCACGACAAGCTGCCGATCCGGATGCTGCACGACAGGGTGCTCGTCCGTACCGATATCGCCGAGGGCGAGCGACGCTCGACCGGCGGCATCGTCATCCCCGCCACGGCCGCGGTGGGCCGCCGGCTGGCGTGGGCCGAGGTCGTCGCGGTGGGGCAGAACGTCCGTACCGTCGAGCCGGGGGACCGGGTGCTGTACGACCCGGAGGACCGTGCCGAGGTGGAGGTGCGCGGCGTCGCGTACGTACTGATGCGGGAACGCGACCTGCACGCGGTGGCGGCGGAGCGCCTGGAGGGCGCCGAGGACTCCACCGGGCTGTATCTCTGACCTGGGCACCGGGGCGGTGTCTCCGCTCCGCCCCCTGCTCGGCCGGCAAGACTCGAGTAAGGCCCTGACCAGCACGTTCCGCGGGCGGTGACCGGCGTCACCGCCCGTTTCGGCATGGCTTGCTATGGTCGGAGACATCCCGACGAGACGCGCCGTACCGGGTCATGACAAGACGACGCACCCCTGTAGATGCGCGCACGCAGGTGCGCTGGTCATGGAGGTGCCGTCATGGCATGGGTACTGCTGCTCGTCGCCGGTCTGCTGGAGGTCGGCTGGTCGATCGGGATGAAGTTCACCGAGGGGTTCACCCGGCTCTGGCCCAGCCTGTTCACGGGCGCGGGCATCATCGCGAGCATGGCCCTGCTGTCGTACGCCGCGAAGACGCTGCCGATCGGTACGGCGTACGGCGTGTGGGTGGGCATAGGTGCCGCCGGTGCGGCGGTGGTGGGCATGCTGGTGCTGGGCGAGCCGGCGACCGCGGCCCGGATCTTCTTCATCTGTCTGCTGCTGGTGGCCGTCGTGGGCCTGAAGGCGACTTCCGGGCACTGAGCCCGGGCAGAAAAACGAGAGCGGAAAAACGGACCCCGGTGGCCGCGTGGCCACCGGGGCCCGGTGCGTCCGTCCTACTCCTGTCCCGGCGGTGTGTCCGGCGCCCCGCCCGGGCCGCCGCCGCCCGGTTCCACCGTCGGGAAGTCCTCGGTGGGTGCCGTGGTGGGCGGCGGTTCGGACGGGAAGGTGGGCTCCGGCGGCTCGACCGTGGTGGGCGGCGCGGTGGTCGGCGGGAGGGTGGCCGTGGGCGGGGTCTGCGCCGGGGTGCTGGGCGCCCCGGTGTCGCCGCCCGGGGTGGTGGCCGGCGCGGTGGCCGTGGGCGCCGGTTCGGTGGCGCCGCTCTCCAGCTCCAGGTCGAAGTCCTTGACGGGCTTGCCCTCCAGCGCGGCCGCGGTGTAGTCGGCCCAGATCTCGGCGGGGAAGCCGCCGCCGTTGACGCGGGGCAGGCCGCCCGCGCCGTACAGCGGTTCCTGCGCCGCGGTCTTGGGGTTCTGGCCGAGTACGGCGACGACGGTGGCGAGGTCGGGGGTGTACCCGGCGAACCAGGCGGCCTTGTCCTCCTCGGCGGTGCCGGTCTTGCCGGCGGCGGGGCGGCCCGCGGCCTGTGCCGCGGCGCCGGTGCCGCCGGGGCTCTCGACGACGCTGCGCAGGATGGAGGTGGTGGTGTCGGCGGCCTCGCGGGGCATCGCGGTCTGCTCGGGCCGGTCGGGCAGGGTGAGGTTCTCGCCGTTCTTGGTGATCTTCTGGATGAAGGTGTACGGGACGTGCTTGCCGTGGTTGGCGAGGGTCGCGTACGCGCCGGTCATCTGCAGCACGCTGGGCGTGGCGGTGCCGAGGGAGATGGCGCCCTGGGACTCGCTGAGGCCGGGTGTCCGCGCGGGGATGCCGAGGTCGACGGCGGTGTCCTTGACCTTGTCGGGGCCGACGTCGATGCCCATCTGGGCGTAGACGGCGTTGACGGACTTGTCGGTGGCCTCGCTGACGGTGATCGGGCCGTAGCTCTTGTCGTCCTCGTTGGCGGGGGCGAAGCCGGTGGGCTGTCCGTCGCTGATGGTCATCCGCTTGTTGGTGCCGTCGTAGACGGTCTGCGGGGTGATCGTCTGACCGTCCTGGGTCGTGGCGTGGTTGGCGACGGCGGAGGCGAAGACGAAGGGCTTGAAGGTGGAGCCGACCTGGTAGTCGGCGCGGGTGGCGCCGTTGACGAACTGCTGGGCGTAGTCGATGCCGCCGTACATGGCGACGACCTTGCCGGTGGCGGGGTCGATGGAGGCGCCGCCGGCCCGGACGTTCTTGTCGGCGTCGCGGTTCTTCTTGTCGAGCCGGTCCATCAGGCGGTCGTCGACGGCCTTTTCGAGGGCGAGCTGCTTCTTCTTGTCGATGGTGGTGGTGATGCGGTAGCCGCCGCCGGCGAGGTCGTCCTTGTCGAGGATGTCGTTCTCGGTGAGGTAGTCCTTGATGGCGTTGACGAAGTAGCCGCGGCGGCCGGAGAGTCCGGAGGGGGTCTTGGCCACGCCGGGCGGGTCGAACTTTATGGCGGCGCGCTGGGAGCCGGTGAGCCAGCCCTTCTTGACCATGCCGTCCATGACGTAGTTCCAGCGGGCCTCGGCGCGCTGCCGGTTCTCGGGGTGGACGACGACGTCGTACTCGCTGGGGGCGTTGAGGAGGGTGGCGAGGTAGGCGCCCTGAGCGACGTTCAGGTCCTCGACGTCCTTGTTGTAGTACGCCTGGGCCGCGGCCTGGATGCCGTAGGCGTTGCGGCCGTAGTAGCTGGTGTTGAGGTAGCCCTCCAGGATCTCGTCCTTGCTCACCTCGCGGTCCAGCTTGATGGCGATGAAGAACTCCTTGGCCTTGCGGGTGACGGTCTGTTCCTGGCCGAGGTAGTAGTTCTTGACGTACTGCTGGGTGATGGTGGAGCCGGACTGCTTGCCCTTGCCGATGACGGTGTTCCAGGCGGCGCGGACCATGGCGACGGGGTTGACCGCGGACTCGCTGTAGAAGTTGCGGTCCTCGGCGGCGAGGACGGCGTGCTGGACCTTCTTGGGGATCTGGCTGAGCTTGACGTTCTCGCGGTTCACCTCGCCGTCGCGGGCGAGCTGGGTGCCGTCGGTGAAGAGGAAGACGTTGCTCTGTGCCTTGGCGGCCTGGTTGGCGGGCGGGATGCCGACGAGGAGGTAGCCGGCGAGGAAGCCGCCGACGATGATCAGCAGGACCACCAGGATGCCGCCGAGGGTCATGCGCCAGGTGGGTACGGCGCGGCGCCAGCCGGTGCGCGGTGGGCGGTTCTTCTTGTCGGGGGGCGGTGCGGTGCCCGGTTCGTCCTCCGGGGAACCGTTACTTCCCTGACCGTCCTGCTGCGGATCGTCGTTCATGTCAGTACTGACTCCTCGGCCGCCGCCGATGGTTGTGCTGCGGCGGGATCGGTGTCGTGGTGGGCGATTCGCGCCCTACATCGAAAAAAGGCTTTATCTCTGGAAAAGCAGGTGTCGCCCGATAAAGAACTGTCGCCCGATAAGAAACTCTCGCATCATGCGTTCCAGGCCCAGAGGGTGGCACGCACATGTGACCGCTCTGTGACCGGCCGAATGGGTCTCCTGCCTCACCGGTACGGGTGATAAACGCGTGGTGCGTCCCCGCCGACAGGGCTAGCCTCGGGTGTTTTGGCACCGGACGGCGGGGGGCGGGGCAGTGGGCGGAGCCGTGGGTCTGTACGCGGCCGTCGCGCGGGGCGGTTTCCGGCGGTACGCGACGTACCGCACCGCCACGGCGGCCGGCGTCTTCACCAACACCGTCTTCGGCTGCATCATCGCCTACACCTACCAGGCGCTCTGGCACGAGCGGCCGCACCTGGGCGGGTACGACCAGGCGCAGGCGCTGACCTTCGTGTGGGTCGGCCAGGCGCTGCTGGCGACCGTCGCGCTGACCATGGGCGGCGGTTTCCAGGACGAGCTGCAGGAGCGCATCCGCAGCGGCGACATCGCGGTGGACCTCTACCGCCCGGCCGACCTGCAACTGTGGTGGCTCGCCGCCGACCTGGGCCGGGCCGGCTGCCAGCTGCTGGGCCGCGGGGTGCTGCCGATGGTGGCCGGCGCGCTGGTCTTCGACCTCGCGCTGCCCGCCTCCCCGCTGCTGTGGACCGCGTTCCTGGCGTCCGTGACGCTCGCGGTGACGGTGAGCTTCGCGCTGCGCTACCTCGTCGCGCTGTCCGCCTTCTGGCTGCTGGACAGCTCGGGGGTGGCCGTACTGAGCGGGCTGGCCGCGATGTTCTTCTCCGGCACGCTGCTGCCGCTGCGGGTCTTCCCCGGCACGTTCGGCGAGGTCGTACGGATGCTGCCGTGGTCCTCGGCCCACCAGGTGCCGGCCGACGTGCTGCTGGGCCGGTACGCGGGCCCCGGGCTGCTGGGTGCGCTGGCGTTCCAGGCGGGCTGGGCGGCGGTGCTGCTGGCGGCGGGCCGGCTGCTGCAGGCCGAGGCCACCCGGAAGGTGGTGGTGCAGGGTGGCTGAGTCCTTCGGGCGGGCCGCGTCGCTGCGGCACGGAATACGGGCGTACCTGCTGATCGTAGCGATGTGGGTCCGGTCCACACTCACCTACCGGGCGTCGTTTGTGATCATGGCCGTCGGCAATGCCGCGGGCAGCGGCCTGGAGTTCGTGACGATCCTTCTGATGTTCTCGCACATCGACGCGCTCGGCGGATTCGGGCTGCCCGAAGTGGCCCTGCTCTACGGTGCGTCGGCCACCGCGCTGGGCCTGGCGGACCTGCTGCTGGGCAATGTGGAGCGGCTCGGCAGCCGGGTGCGCGACGGCACGCTGGACGTCCTCCTGGTGCGCCCTGCGCCCGTGTACGCGCAGGTGGCCGCCGACCGCTTCGCGCTGCGCCGCATCGGGCGGACCGTGCAGGCCATGGCGGTACTGGGCTGGGCGCTGACCCGCGTTCAGGTGGACTGGACGCCGGGGCGGGTGGTGCTGGTCGTGGCGATGCTGCTGAGCGGTGCGGCCATTTACGGCGCGATCTTCACCCTCGGCGCGGCTTTCCAGTTCGTCGCCCAGGACGCCGCCGAGGTGCAGAACTCCTTCACATATGGCGGAAACGCGATGCTGCAGTACCCGCCCACCGTCTTCGCCAGGGAGCTGGTCCGCGGCGTCACCTTCGTGATTCCGCTGGCCTTCGTGAACTGGCTGCCCGCGCTGCGCCTCCTCGGCCACGACGATCCGCTGGGGCTGCCGGGCTGGGTGGACTTCCTGGGGCCCGTGGTGGCCGCGGTGATGTGCGGGGGCGCGGCGCTGGCGTGGCGGGCGGGGCTGCGCGGTTACCGGAGCACGGGGAGCTGATCATGACGGACGGTACGGAGCCGGGCTTCATCGAACTGGAAGGGGTGCGGAAGGTCTTCCAGGTGCGGCGCAAGGCGGGCCGGCTGCGGCGCGCCAAGCACGAGGTACGGGCCGTGGACGGCATCTCCTTCACCGTGGGGCGCGGCGAGATGGTGGGCTACATCGGCCCGAACGGCGCGGGAAAGTCCACCACCATCAAGATGCTGACGGGCATTCTGGTGCCCAGCGCGGGCCGCCTCCGGGTGGCGGGAATCGATCCCTCCCGCGAACGCACCCGGCTGGCGCG
Source organism: Streptomyces sp. NPDC053542 (assembly GCF_044544685.1). Lineage (NCBI taxonomy): Bacteria > Bacillati > Actinomycetota > Actinomycetes > Kitasatosporales > Streptomycetaceae > Streptomyces > Streptomyces sp. NPDC053542. Next base: position 9,430 of record NZ_JBITXL010000015.1, on the reverse strand, counting down.
CCGGATGGGCGTGGTCTTCGGGCAGCGCACGACCCTGTGGTGGGACCTGCCGCTGCGGGACTCCTATGAGCTGGTGCGGCGGATGTACCGGGTGCCGTACGACACGTACCGCAAGAACCTGGACCGGTGCGTGGAACTGCTGGATCTCGGCCCGCTGCTGGCGGCGCCGGTGCGGCAGCTCTCGCTGGGGCAGCGGATGCGCGGGGACATCGCGGCGGCGCTGCTGCACGACCCGGAGGTGCTGTACCTGGACGAGCCGACGATCGGCCTCGACGTGATCAGCAAGGCGCGGGTGCGGGACTTCCTGCGCGAGGTGAACGCCTCGCTGGGCACGACCGTCCTGCTCACCACCCACGACCTCACCGACATCGAGCAGCTGTGCCGCCGGGTGATGGTGATCGACCACGGGCGGCTGGTGTACGACGGCGGCCTCGCGGGGCTGCACGAGGTGGGGGAGAGCGAGCGGACGCTGGTGGTGGACCTGGCGCGGGAGCTGCCGCCGATCGAGGGCGTGCCGGGCGCGCGGACGGTGAAGGTGGAGGGGCCGCGGCAGTGGCTGGCGTTTCCGGCGTCGCAGAGCGCGGCGCCGGTGGTGGCGGCGGTCGCGGAGCGCTGGCCGCTGGTGGACCTCTCCGTGCGGGAGCCGGACATCGAGGACGTGATCGCCCGGATGTACACGGGACGCGCCGAGTGACCCGCGCCGCCGCCCTTACAGCTGTTTCTTACAGCTGCTCTTACAGCGAGGCCGGCGCCGACCCCTTGAGGTGCTTGAGGTCCACCGAGCGGGCCATTGCCTTGTAGCCCTCGTCGCTGGGGTGCAGATGGTCGCCGGAGTCGTACTCGGGCAGCAGCCGGTTGGGCTGGGACGGGTCGCGCAGCGCCTTGTCGAAGTCGACCACGTTGTCGTACACGTTTCCGGCCCGGATCTGCGCGTTCACCGCCTGGCGCACCTGGTCCATGCGGACCGAGTAGCCGCGGTGGCCGTAGAACGGGGTGAGCGTTCCGCCGGTGACCCGCAGGCCGCGTGCGTGTGCCTGCTTGACGACCTTCCGCATGCCCGCGACCAGCTTCTTCGGGTCCCACTGGCGCGGCGTCTTGAACAGGTCGTTCAGCCCTATCTCGACGATGACGGCCTGCACGCCGGAGCGGGAGAGCGCGTCGCGGTCCAGCCGGGTGAGCACGCTGGGGCCGTTGTTCGGGGAGTAGCGGCTGCCGTCGATCAGCAGGCGGTTGCCGCTGATGCCCTGGTTGAGCACGCCCAGGCGGGGCGCGCCGGGCTCCTCGCGCAGCCGCTCGGCCAGGAAGTCGGTCCAGCGGTGGTTGGCGCCCATGGTGGAGGTGATGCCGTCGGTGATCGAGTCGCCGATGACGACGACCGAGCCCTTGGCCTCGCGGCTCCACACGTCCACGCCGGTGAGGTAGCGCCAGTACGGGCTCTGCTCGGTGAAGGCCGTGCCCGCGTCGTCCGCGGCCCGGTCGCCGCGCGCCAGGTAGGAGGTCTGGCGGGCGTACGGGTGGTAGGTGACGGGTCCGGAGGGGGCCGGGGAGTACGTGGTGACCAGCAGGTCCGCGTCGTGCGGCACGTCCAGCCGCACCGGGTCGCTCGTTATCGCGCCGCCGGCCGGGATGACGACGGAGGTGCGCTCGCCGAAGGAGAGGCGGCGCATCGTGCCGGCCGCCGCGGTCGGGTTGTTCGGGGCCGCGGCCAGCGCGATCGTGGCGTGGGTGATCGCCAGCGGCCGGGTGCCGTAGAGGTTGGAGAGCTGGATGCGGGCGCTGGAGCCGCCGACGCTGGTGTGGATCACGTTCCGTATCGACATGCCCGCGTACCCGTCCAGGGTGCCCGGCTCGGCGGCCGCGGCGGAGGCGGCCCAGGTGCCGACCCACTGGCCGGAGACGGCGGGGGCCGCGGAGTTCGGGTTGTGCGGATCGCTGCCGGTGCCGCCGCCGCTGCCGCCGACCCCGACGAAGATCGCGGTCGAGACGAGGACCACCACTGCCGCCAGGCCGGCGAGCAGGGCGTAACCCACACTTTTGTTCATGCGGGGGCGTTCTCCTGGAGAAGGCGGAGCCACTGGCTCCGGATGGGCAAGGGCAGCGTCTGATCAGCGGCGCCGTCGCAGTCCGATCGATCCGTCATGATCCCATGTCGGCCGGTGCGGATGCCCGGCGGCTCCCTCCCGCCGAGACGGCCAAGAGGCGTTGCGCTCGACCTGTGGGACGACGGGAACCCGTGGTTCGTTCCAGGAGCGGGAACAGGACTAGGTCACAGTTGGACATACACGGGGGACGGGGCGAACGGATGGAGCGGATGGAACGGACGAAGACGGACGTGGCCGCCGGCGCGGAGGGAGCTCCCACGGCCGGACCGGGCGCCGGCCCTGTGGCCGGTTTCACATTCAACGAGGCCGACGAGGAGAAGCGGCGCGGGGTGCGCCGCATGAAGACCCTCGCCACCTGTCTGCTGCTGGCCGTCGCCCTGGTGTACGCGCTGGCGAAGTGGGCGGGCGCGGCCGGGGCCGGCGGCTGGACGGGCTATGTGGCGGCGGCCGCCGAGGCCGGCATGGTCGGCGCGCTCGCCGACTGGTTCGCGGTGACCGCGCTGTTCCGGCGGCCGCTCGGACTGCCCATCCCGCACACCGCGATCATCCCGACGAAGAAGGACCAGCTCGGGCAGAGCCTCGGCGACTTCGTGGGGGAGAACTTCCTCTCCGGCGAGGTCGTGCGGCAGCGGCTGCGCAAGGTCGGCATCGGCAGCCGGCTCGGCCACTGGCTCGCCGAGCCGGAGCACGCGGACCGGGTCACCGCCGAGCTGTCGACGGCGCTGCGCGGCGCGCTGACCGTGCTGCGCGACTCCGACGTGCAGGCGGTGGTCGGCGAGGCGATCACCCGCCGCGCCGACGCGCAGGAGATCGCCCCCGGGCTCGGCACGATGCTGGAGAAGATCGTCGCGGACGGCGGGCACACCCGGATGGTGGACCTGGTGTGCGCGCGGGCGCACGACTGGCTCGTCACGCACTCCGGCTCCGTCATGGCGGCGGTGGCCGGCGGCGCGCCCGGCTGGACCCCGCGCTTCGTGGACCGCAAGGTCGGCGACCGGGTCTACAAGGAACTGCTGCGCTTCGTGACGGAGATGCGGGACATGCCGGACCACCCCGCGCGCGGCGCGCTGGACCGCTTCCTGACCGACTTCGCGGGCGACCTGCAGACCGATACGGACACCCGGGCGCGGGTGGAGCGGCTGAAGTCGGAGGTGCTGGGCCGCGGCGAGGTGCAGGACCTGATCGCGTCGGCGTGGGGCTCGGTGCGCGCGATGATGGTCGCGGCCGCCGAGGACGAGCGGAGCGAGCTGCGCCTGCGGGTGCGCGGCGCGCTGCTGTCGCTGGGCAAGCGGCTGGCCGCCGACGGCCGGCTGCAGGGCAAGGTCGACGGCTGGCTGGAGGGCGCGGCGGTGTACGTCGTCACGACGTACCGCGACGAGATCACGCTGCTGATCACGGACACGGTCGCGGGCTGGGACGCCGAGCACACCTCGAAGAAGATCGAGGCGCACATCGGCCGGGACCTGCAGTTCATCCGGATCAACGGCACGGTCGTGGGCGCGCTGGCGGGCCTGTGCATCTACGCGGTGTCCCACGCGCTCGGCGGCTGAGCCCTCTTTTGCGGCTGAACCGCCGCCGCTCTCGCGGACCTGGCTGGGCGCCGTGGTGGTTGCTCAATTGATGGTTGCCGAGAATGCCCCGGCCCAGCGCGCGGCAAAACGCTGGTGATTGACGCCCGTACGCCCTACCGTGCCCCGCGTGCGGATACCGGTGGTGGTGCGGCTGGTGTGGACGGCGGCGGAGCTGGCAGTGACGCTCGGCGCCGTCCTGATGCTGCTCGTGGTCCACCAGCTGTGGTGGACCAACCGGGAGGCGCAGGCGAGCGCCCGGCGGCAGGTGGCGGAGCTGGAGCGGGAGTGGGGCGGTGCGCCGCGGCGGCCGTCCTACGAGCCGCTGCCGCCGCGGCAGATGGGCACCGAACACCGGTCGGTGGTCGAAGAGTCCCCGTCCGGGGCGCCGTCCGCGCCCCCGTCGCCGGGCCCGCGCCGCGACCTCGCGTACGCCGTCCTCCGCATCCCCCGCCTCGGCGTCACTGCGCCGGTCGCGGAGGGGATCGGCAAGAAGGGCGTGCTCGACAAGGGGTACGTCGGGCACTACCCGCGGACGGCGCAGCCCGGCCGCGCGGGGAACGTCGCGCTGGCCGGGCACCGCAACACCCACGGTGAGCCGTTCCGCCGCCTCGACCGGCTGCGGCCCGGCGACACCGTACGCATCGACACCGCCGAGGCCCGCTACACCTACGTCGTCGAGCGGACGCTGCCGCAGACCACGCCCGGCGACGGGACGGTGCTGGCGAGGATCCCGTACAGCTCCGTCCACCCCGGCCACCGCTACACGGGCCCCGGGTACTACCTCACCCTGACGACCTGCACACCGGAGTACACCTCGACGTACCGGCTGGTGGTCTGGGGGCGGCTGGCGAGGGCCGAGCCGCGTTAGTACCCGCTGGGTGCCGCGGCCGACTTGGTGATCTTCTTGCCGTCCGGGCCGACCGTGAACCAGGTGCCCTTGACGCCCTGTCCGTTGACGTCGCCGGGCGCCTTGTCCCCTTTGAACAGGTACATGGGCCAGCAGTCCACGGCCAGCTGCTTCGTGCCGTCCGGGCGCGTGACGGTCGAGATCAACTTGGCCGGCACCCCCTCGACCTTGCTCTTGTCGGCCGGTTCCGCGGGTTTCCAGGTGTCCAGGCAGGCGCCGGTGCAGGCGAACTTCATCGGCCAGGGATTGTCCTTGGTGAAGCGGTACAGGGTGCGGCCCTTGCCGTCGACGATGATCTTCCCGAGCATCGCGTTCTCGGCGACCGAGACGTCCGCCTCGGGGGCGGCGGGCTTCTGCGGGGCCGCCTCGCCGGCCTTGCCACCGTCCGCCGCCAGCGCGTGCCAGACGCCGCCGACGTCCTGGCCCTTGGTGTCGCCGGGCCCGGTGTCCTTGGCGTACCGGTACACCGGCCAGCCGCCGAGCGTGAGCTGCTTCTCGCCGTCGGCGCGGGTGACCGAGCCGAGGTCGGCCGCGTTGATGCCGGTGGCGGCCTTGGCGTCGGCCGCCGGGACCGGCGGCCAGGTCGAGGCGCAGTCGCCGGCGCAGGCGGACTTCGGCGGCTTGGCGGTGTCCTTGTCGAAGCGGTACAGGGTCAGGCCCTGGCCGTCGGTGACGACCTTGCCCAGCCCCGGCGCCTCCTTGAGGGCGAGGGTCTTGGCGGCCGCGCCCAGCCCGCCGGCCGCGGCGCCGCCGGCCGCGTCCTTGCCGTACCCGCCGCCCTTGTCCGACCCCGCCCCGTAGTCGTAGCCGGAGCCCTTGTCGGAGGTGCCCTGGCCGGCGGGCTGGACCCGGTCGCCGGCGGCGGACGACGCGTAGTCCTTGTCGCCGCAGGCGGTGGTGAGGGCGAGCACGGCGAGCGCGGTGAGCGCGATGCCCGCTTGGCGGCGGTTGACCGAGGCGGCTCGGGTGTTCATGGGATCTCCTTCGGTGGGGGCGGCGGAGGTGCCGTCGGGACGGGGATACGGACCGGGATACGGGGGCGGGACGGCCGTCGTTCAACGCCTGCGGAAGTTGTCACTTCACGACAGAAAGCGGTGCGCGACGGGCGGTTCGGAGGCGGAGGCGGATCGTCGTACGTCCGTACGGGATCAGCCGGTGTCGGGCCGGACGCGGAGGGCCAGCGCCGGGCAGCGGCGGACGGCGAGCCGGGCGCGGCGGCGCATCCGGGCGGGCAGCGGCATGGCCGCCTGCTGCGGATAACCGTCCGGGCCGAGCCGGACGACGCCGGGCGCGAGGTCGGCACAGAGGCCGTGGCCCCGGCACAGCGTCCAGTCCACGACCAGCTGTGCCGCGGGCGCGGCGGGGCGGGCGGCCGGCCGCGCGGCGGACCGAGCGGCGGAGGGAGCGGCGGCCCGCGCGGACCCGCCGGGCAGCGGCAGGGCGCCCAGGACCGGGCGGCCGCAGCCGCCGCCGTACGCGTGCGCGGCGAACTCCTCGGGGAACGCGGCCAGTGCGGAGGCGACGAACCGGACCGTGCCGTCGGGGTGGCCGCACGCGCCGCGCCGCGCGATGGCCCGGGACCGGTCCCGTACGGCGGCCAGGGCGCGCTCGCCGCCGCCGCGCACCACCGCCTCCAGCGCGTCGGCGAGCGCGGGCAGGCCCAGCGCGCAGGGGCCGCACTGGCCCGCCGACTCCCCGGCCAGCCAGCGCGCCACCGCGGCGGCCTCCCCGGCCGCGCAGGTGCCCTCGGGGAGCGGGAGCACGGCGCCCGCGCCCAGGACCGCGCCGTGCGCGGCGAGCGACGCGCGGTCGAGCGTGACGGTACGGGCAGCGGCCGGGGAGAGGAACGTGCCGTGGTAGCCGCCGATCAGGATGCCCTGGCCGGGACCGGTGCCGCAGTACTCCAGTACGCGGGCGAGCGGCACGCCGGTGGGGGCCTCCAGGACGCGGGCGCCGGCGACGGTCAGCAGGAGGGTGCCGGGCTCGTCGGGCACGCCCACCCCGCGGTACGCGAGTGCTCCCAGCCGGGCGGCGACGGCGAGCTGGGCGTACGTCTCGGTGTTGGACAGCAGGGTGGGCAGCCCGCCGAGGCCGCGCTCGCTGGAGCGGACGCGGCGCCCCGAGGGCAGGGCGGGGCCGCCGTCGAGGCCATCGGTCAGGGCCGAGCCCTCGCCGGTGACGAACCGTTCCGGCAGGCGGGTGACGCGTAACTGTTGCGGCATCGGGCCGCGTTCGGCGATGGCCCGGCCGACCGAGTCCGCGACGTCGGGGCGGGTCACGCCGACGGCGACCTGCTGTGCGCCGAGCGCCCGGGCTGCCAGGAGTGCGCCGTCCAGGACGAGGTGGGGGGCGTACAGGAGCAGGGCGGTGTCCTTGAGGCAGCTCGGCTCGCCCTCGGTGCCGTTGACGACGACGGCGGCGCGGCGGTCCGCGCGCAGCGCGGTCTGTACAGCGGTGAGCTTGCGGGCCAGGGGGAAGCCGGCGCCGCCGCGGCCGCGGAGTCCGATGTTTTCGGAGAGCGCGACGAGTTCGGCCGCGGAGAGTACGGGTGCGGTGCCGTGCACGGTCAGATGCGCTACGCGGTCGAGCCGTTCGGCGTCGCCGTACGGGGTGGTGACGCCTGCCAGGAGGCGGGGCGGCCACGGGGGTGGGGCTGCTATTTCGATGCCGGGTGCGGCGTCGTTGGGGCTGGGCGCGCAGTTCCCCGCGCCCCTGAGGGGCGCCCTCATGGGCGCCGCTCGAGGAGCCGGTATGCCAAGGTCACGGCCGTTGCCGCCACGCACGCGGCGTATGCGGCGGTGACCCAGCCGGAGGACGGGCGGCCCGCGCGCAGGCCGTGTACCAGGGCCGCGGCCCAGGCCAGGTACGCGGTCATGTGCAGCGCGCGCCACCAGCGGGCGCTGGAACGGCCGGTGAAGGCGGTGCGGGCCGCGCCCGTCACCGCTACCGCGAGGAAGGCGTAACCGGCCAGGGTGCCCAGGCCGATCAGTACGGGCCGGGGCCCGTCGGCGAAGGGCAGTGCGGCGGCCCGGCCCGTGGTCTGGCCGCGGGCCACCTTCACCCCGATGTGCAGGGCGAGGAAGCCGAGTCCGGCCACGCCCGTGCCGCGGTGCACGGCCTGGGCCAGCAGCCGGTGTCCGGAGGACAGCACCCGGCGGTCGGTGGCGGCCAGGCCCCACAGCACGGTGCCGGTCAGCGCGACCAGCGCGAGCACGCCGGCCCCGAAGTCCAGGAAGTCCGCGGCCCGGGCGGCCGCGCCGGAGCGGGCGAGGAAGGCGAGGAAGAGCAGGAGCGCGGCGGGGAGCGCGGGGCGCAGCGGGAGCCTTCTCCCGGAGCGCCGGGCTGACGCGGACATCGGGCCTCCACGGAATTCGAGCGGGAATCGAGCGGGAATCGAGCGAAAGGATGCGTAAGGACGCGGAAGGGCATGTAACGCCCCGGAAAGGGCCGGGAATTGGCGTACGTTCCGGCGGTGATGTGTGCGGCAGCATCGCGGACGCGCCGGGGGCCTTCCGGACCTTTATCGCGCTGTGACAAATTCCTGCACCGGCATCGCCGTCACCGTGCCCGGTGCGGATGATGCCGACTCAGAGCCTGGCTCGCAGACACAACGGCCGTATCCCAGCCGCCCCCCGACGGCAGGAACGAGGTAGCGATGTGTGATCTCCTGAACCGCATCTGGTCACGCCCCCGAGGTGAGTGGACCCGGGTTCTGCGAAAGGAACTCCCGTCGCTCGCCGAAAAGATGGTGGAAGAGCTGCGTATCGCTTTTCCCGCCTTTTCCGGCCTGCTCGCGGAATCACCCAAAGAAGAAGCGGTCCAATGGGCCATGGAACAGGCCCTGTTGACGTCGCTCGGTTACCAGGAGCGGACGGAGTGCGAACGCCGCCCCGCCGGACTGGTCGTCACGCCGATGCCGGTGTCCCGCGCCCGGCAGGTCCTCTTCGCCGCGCTCGCCGGGCAGCGCCCGCTGCCGCCCGCCGCGCTCGCCGAGCCCGCCCGGTGCGCCGGCTGGCCCGTACCGGACGCCCTCCAGGCCGTCGTCCTCGGCTCCGCCGCCGAGGCGCCGCAGCTGGCCGCGGCGCTGGGCGACGCGCTGATCGGCACCGTCGACGGCGACACCTGCCTCTTCGTGCCCGACCCGGACACCCAGACCCGGCCCCGGCTGGAGGCCGCGCTCAAGGGCCGCCCGGCGGCGGTCGGCCACACCGTGCCGGCGGGCGACGCCGCGTCCTCGCTGCGCTGGGCCCGCGCGCTGCTCGCCTTCGGGCCGGCGCGCGGCGGGCCCGACGTGCGCCCGGTGTTCGTCGACGACCACCTCTCGGCGCTGCTGCTCCTCCAGGACGAGTCGCTGACCAGGGCGCTGGCCTCGCGCCGGCTCGGCCCGCTGGACGAGCTGACGCCCCGGCAGAGCGAGCGCCTGGAGGTCACGCTGCTGGCCTGGCTGGAGGGCGGCGGTGCGCCCGAGGCGGCGAAGGTGCTCCAGGTGCACCCGCAGACCGTGCGGTACCGGCTGCGGCAGATCGAGAAGCTCTTCGGCCCCGAGCTGCGGGACCCGCGTGCCCGCTTCGAGCTGGAGATGGCGCTGCGCAGCCGGCGGCTGCTGGCCCACGTACGGCGGTACCGCTCCCGGACCGGGCGCCGGGCCCGGCCGGTGACCTCCGGCATCCGCCCACTGGGCGTCGCCAGGGAGGCGCGGGTGAACGGCCTCTGACGCGGGTGAACGGCCTCTGAGCGCGGCCGGGGGGGGGGGGGGGGGGGGGGGGGGGGGGGGGGGGGGGGGGGGGGGGGGGGGGGGGGGGGGGGGGGGGGGGGGGGGGGGGCGGCGGGGGGGCGCGGGGGGGCCCCCC
>NZ_JBITXL010000014.1:0-198407 GCF_044544685.1 Streptomyces sp. NPDC053542 | reverse complement strand
GGCACCGCGACGTCCCGCTGATGACGGCGTTCCACCGCCGCTACAACACGGCCGTCCGGACCCTGGCACACCAGCTCACCGGCCGGAACATCGCCACCGTCCGGGTGCGCTACCTGGAACGCATCGAGGACCACCTCGGCGGCGAGGACTGGTACCTCGACCCCGCCCGCTGCGGCGGCGGCTGCGTCGCCGACAACGGCCCGAACGCCCTGGACCTGGTACGGCTCCTCCTCGGCGAGGTCACCGTCACCGGCTGCACGATCCACCGCGACGACCACGGCATCGACCGGCAGGCCGAAATCGAGCTGCACAGCCCCACCGGAGCGACGGCCTCGGTCGAACTGGACTGGTCCTACCCAGGCGAAGTGAAGGACATCGAGGTCGAGCTGGCCGACGGCGAGATCCTGCACGCCGACATGCTGGCCGGTCACCCCGGCTTCAAGGCGTCCCTGTGGCACGAGTACGAGGCGATCCTCACGGAGTTCGCCTCCTTGGCCGCCGGCCACGCGCGGGCCGCCGAAGGCGCACACGGCGGCCTCGCCGCACTGGAGCTGGTGGAAGCGGCCTATCGCGCCGCGCGCTCGGCGGGCGACGTGACGGCAGCCGAGGCGGGCCGGTGAACCCCGCGGAGGACGGGCCGAAGCGAGTGGTGCGCGCCGGCCTGGTGAAGGTGCTGACGCACCACCGCACGGACCGCGGCATGCGCCTGGAGGAGCACGCGGCGCGCTGCGTACGCCGGGGCGAGGTGCACGAACTGGTCACCACCGACCAGTGGGACCCGCACCCCGGCGCCCGCATCGACCGGGTCGGCTTCCTGGGCTTCGCGGAACTGGAGTGCGGCGGCGTCATCGACCGCGGCGACCTGGTCAGCATCGGCGACAGACAGGTCGGCACGGTGCTCGGCTTCGACGCCTGCCACCTGCCCAACCACTACAACATCCTCATCCACACCGCCCGTCCGCTCAGCGGCCGTGACCTCGGCCTGGCACCCGAGGACCGCGTCATCTTCGTCCAGGGCGGCCCCTAGTACTCCAGCCGTAGATCGTGATCTTCAGGCGGAGGGCCTACGCTGTGACTCGCGGCCACCGCACGAACTTCAGTCTTCGTACACCGATGACCAACGGTGGCCGGGCCGGTCTTCACCGCCCCTCGGTCACGACGTGCGAAGACGGGGCCGCATCCCTTCCGTGTCCCGCACGGGGCACGCAGCGTTCGCCCGCCGTCTCGCGCCAGGAGGACACATGCAACGCGGTGAAGTCTGGTGGGTCGACTTCGATGAGCGACGCCTGGTCGTGTTGCTCTCGGACGAGGAGTCATCCGGGTTCCAGGCGATGCAGGTCGTTGCGCCGGCGGGCGTCGACATCAGCGGCCTGGGCGTTGAAGTGGCCGTAGGAGCCCCGGAAGGACTGCCCTTCGAAGGCGTGCTGCGGTTCGCCTTCCCGCGTCCAGGCTTTACTCCGTGCACATGGCTGACCACCGTGGCCCGGGACGACCTGATCGAGCGGGCGGGCGTGTTGTCCTCCGTGAAGATCAGCGAGGTCGGAGAAGCCCTCCGTGCCGCTGGAGAGAAGAGGGAGTGGACGCCGATGACCGCTGCCAGGATGAGCGAGATCAAAGATGTCCGCCGTCTGGCCATCTCCACCGCACTCCAGCAACAAGATCACGATCCCCGACTGTGGTACTAGGACACCCGACCTCCGACAAGGACCGACGCAAGGGGCCTGTGGCCCAGGGCCGACGCCCTGAGCCACAGCCCCGGTTCGTGCCCCGGGGCGGATCCCCGGGGGCACAGGGGGCGATCCGGTGTTCAGCCGAGCAGCTCGACGTCCAGCCGGCCGAAGTGGTACTCGCGTACCGCCGCGAGCAGCTCCTCGAGCGACAGCTCGCCGTCGCCGTCGGCGTCCACCTTGCGGAACACCTCCTGGGCCTTCGAGCGGTTCACGCCGATCGCGCCGAGCCACGCCTCGAACTCACCGGCGTTGATCTGGCCGTCGTCGTTCTTGTCGCAGAGGCCGATGATGCCCTGCACCACCGGGCCGAGCGCGCGGTTGAAGTTGGCCTCGCCTGCCTGGAAGATGAGGTCCCCGGTGGCGCTCATGAACTGGTCCTTGGTGATCGGACCGTTCCCGTTCGAGAGCTGGGTGAAGAGGCCGCGGAAAGCGTCCTGCAGCGCCCGCGCCTCCGGGGAGTCGGTGGGCTTGCCGAAGTTCTGCGCGATCTTCTCGGCCTCCCGTGCGAAGTCCTGCAATTCCAGAACTCCGTTTCCATCCGAGTCCCACTTGTCGAAACGCTTCACCAGGCGCTCGTTCGCGACGGCAGTAGTCATGGTGGTGTCCTTTCCGTGGTTGTGCGGGATGTCAGCGACGCCGGACGGATCGTCGGCGCCGCCTCGCGGGAACCTTCTTCTCCAAAGGCCCGCAAGTCTGGAATTCCGAGGAATTCAGAGGAACGTGACCCGGGCCCCGGAGGCTCTTCCGCGGGTGTCCAGCAGGGCACAGTCCGCGCGGGTCAGCGTCGGCAGGTCGTAACACGTGTGGTCCTGCAGCAGGATTGCCAGATCGGCGCCTGCCAGGGCGTCCGGCAAGGACTCCACGCGCTCCAGGAACGCGCCGTCCGCGGCGAATTCCGGAACGTACGGGTCGTGATAGCGGACCGTGATGCCCCGGGCCCGCAGCGCGCTCGCCACCGGAATCGCCGGCGATTCCCTGGCGTCGGCCACATCGGGTTTGTACGCCACGCCGAGCAGGACGACCGACGCTTCTTCGGGCGCCTTTCCCAGGTCGCCGAGGAGCCCGACGGCCCGGCCGGCGACATGTTCCGGCATCCGCGACACCACGTCGTGGGCCGCGGACAGCATCCGGAAGTGGAAGCCCTCGGCCTCGGCCTTCGCCGCGAGATAGCGGGGATCGACCGGGATGCAGTGGCCGCCCACCCCGGCCCCGGGCCGGAACGGCGCGAACCCGAAGGGCTTCGTCGCGGCGCAGTGCAGTACGTCCCACACGTCGATGCCCGTGCGGTCGCAGAACAGCGCCACTTCGTCGACGAGCGCGATATTGACGTACCGGTAGGTGTTCTCCAGCAGTTTGGCCATCTCGGCCTCGCGCGTGCCGCGCGAGACCACCAGCGTCTCCACGAACCGGCCGTAGAAGGCGACGGCGTGCTTGGCGCACAGTGGAGTGCAGCCGCTCACCACCTTGGGGGTGTTGCCGATCCCGAACCGCCGGTTACCCGGGTCGATGCGCTCCGGCGAGTACGCGAGGTGGAAGTCAGCGCCGGCCCGCAGCCCACTGCCCTCCTCCAGGAGGGGCCGGACGACGTCCTCCGTGGTGCCCGGGTAACTCGTGGACTCCAGAACGACGAGCGTGCCGGGGCGCAGGCCGCGGGCCACGGCACGCGACGCGGCACGCACCGCGCCGAGGTCCGGCGTGCCGCCCGCGCCCAGTCCCGTGGGGACACAGATCACGACCGTGTCGGCCCGGCCGGTCACGGACGCGCCGTCCGTCGCGCGGAACCCCGCCGCCAGCATGTCGGCGACATCCGCGTCCGGCACCCCGCCGACGTGCGAACGCCCCTCATTGAGCCCGGTCACCACCGCGGCGGAGACGTCGTACCCGACGGTGGTCAGGCCCGCGGCGCACGCGGCCCGCGCGAGCGGCAGCCCCACATGCCCCAGACCGACCACCACGAGATCGGCAGTCATGGAAATCCCCCCTCGTTTCGCAGCGACTTGCAGCGGCTTGTTTCTCGGGTCAGGCGGAGAAACTCCCGGTGCCTGCCGCGAGATGCGACCCGTATCCCGGCTGCACGGTGAAGCTCGGCGTCATGCAGAAGGGGTCAGCGAATACCTGGACGGGCTTGTCGGTGCGATTGATGAGGACATGCGAACTGAGCGGCAGCTTGTAACAGCCCTCCGGATTCTCGTACGTGGTGACCGGCTCAAACTCGGTTCCGAACACGGAGACCTCGCCGGTGCTCGCGGCGGTGGCCGGAGCGGTCGCGGAAACGGACGCGACGAGCGCGACGGCGACCAGGGCGAAAACTGAACCTACGCGGCGCATATGACTTTCCTTTCGCGGGGAACCTGTGCCGCCTCGATGCTGCCCCAGCGCCGTCCCGCGTAATATTCACCCGTCAAGGTGCACCCGAACCAGCGACAATATGCCGATCCGGTGGAAAGAAAAGATCGTATGACCGGTCTAGTGGCCGACGACGGTCAGAAAGCCGAGTACGCAGCCCGCCAGGACGCAGGCGGACAGTGAGGCCGCCACCGCCGCGCACAGCAGCCGGTGGCACAGTCGTCGGTAGCGGCCGGCGTACTCGTCCTGGAGCTGCACGCAGCGGTGGCGGACGCGTTCCAGGTAGCGGCGGGTGAGGACGAGGCGGTCGGCCGTGTACTGGCGAATGACCTCTTCGCGCTGCGCGGTGGTGAGCCAGGGCATCCGGTCGGCGAAGGCCGCGGCCTCGGTGCGGGCCCGCTCGGCCTCCGTCCAGGACAGCAGATAGCCCTCCAGCCGGCCCGGGCCGGTGTCGGCCGCGCGCTCGTCCGGGCCGAACTGCGGGTTCATTTCTCCCCCGTGCCGCCGCGCAGCGAGGTGTCCGGGGCCTCGTCCACCATGTCCCTGCGCCCGGTGGTCTCCGCCTGGTCCAGCATGGCGACGCCGGGGTGGTGCAGGTCGAAGGCGGGGGACTCGGAGCGGACCCGGGGCAGCGTCCCGAAGTTGTGCCGCGGCGGCGGGCAGGACGTCGCCCACTCCAGGGACCGGCCGTACCCCCAGGGATCGTCGACCGTGATCTTCGGCGCGTACCTGGCGGTGTGCCACACGTTGTACAGGAACGGCAGCGTGGAGACGCCCAGCAGGAAAGCACCGATGGAGGAGACCGTGTTCAGCGCGGTGAAGCCGTCGGCCGAGAGGTAGTCGGCGTAGCGGCGGGGCATGCCTTCGGCGCCCAGCCAGTGCTGTACGAGGAACGTGGTGTGAAAGCCCACGAAGAGCGTCCAGAAGTGAATCTTCCCGAGCCGCTCGTCGAGCATGGTGCCGGTGAACTTGGGCCACCAGAAATGGAATCCGCCGAACATGGCGAAGACGACCGTGCCGAACACGACGTAATGGAAGTGCGCGACCACGAAATAGCTGTCGCTCACGTGGAAGTCCATCGGGGGAGAGGCGAGGATGACGCCGGTCAGGCCGCCGAACAGGAAGGTGAGGAGAAAGCCGAGGACCCAGAGCATGGGTGTCTCGAACGACAGGGAGCCGCGCCACATGGTGCCGATCCAGTTGAAGAACTTCACCCCGGTGGGCACCGCGATCAGGAAGGACATGAACGAGAAGAACGGCAGCAGCACGCCGCCCGTGACGAACATGTGGTGCGCCCACACGGTGACCGAAAGACCGGTGATCGAGATGGTCGCCGCGACCAGTCCGATGTAACCGAAGATGGGCTTGCGGGCGAACACCGGGATGATTTCGGTGACGATGCCGAAGAACGGCAGCGCGATGATGTACACCTCGGGATGTCCGAAGAACCAGAACAGATGCTGGTACAGCAGCGCGCCGCCGTTGGACGGATCGTAGATGTGGGCCCCGAACTTCCGGTCCGCCGCGAGCGCCAGCAGGGTGGCGGCCAGGACGGGGAAGGCCATCAGGACCAGCACGCTGGTCAGCAGCACGTTCCAGGTGAAGATCGGCATCCGGAACATCGTCATGCCGGGCATGCGCATGCAGATGATCGTGGTGATGAAATTGACGGCGCCGAGAATGGTGCCGAATCCGGAGAGCGCCAGGCCCATCACCCACATGTCCCCGCCGACCCCCGGGGTCCGGGTGGCGTCGGACAGTGGCGTATAGGCGAACCACCCGAAGTCGGCCGCGCCGCCCGGCGTCACGAACGACGCCACCGCGATCAGCGAGCCGAAGAGGAAAAGCCAGTAGGACAGCATGTTCAGCCGCGGGAACGCCACATCCGGCGAGCCGATCTGCAAGGGCATGATGGCATTGGTGAAACCGGCGAAGAGGGGTGTGGCGAACATCAGCATCATGATGGTGCCGTGCATGGTGAACGCCTGGTTGAACTGTTCATTGGAGAGGATCTGCAGGCCCGGGCGCGCCAGTTCGGTACGCATGGAAAGCGCCAGCAGACCCCCGAACAGAAAGAAGATGAAGGCCGTCACCATGTAGAGAGAGCCGATCTTCTTGTGGTCCGTGGTGGTCAGCCACATCACCACCACGGCGCCTCTCGTGCGACGGGGGGTTTCTCGGACCATCGGCTGATCCGGGCGCTCCGTCTGCGTCGTCACGACGCCACTCCCTTTCCGCTCCCATGGGTACACGGCTGGTATACGGCACCGGCCGAAAGCAGCCGCGCCATTGGGCCGTACGTGGGAGGGGGAATCCGGCCCGGCCGGGGAACGCCCCGGAAACCGGTCAGCTGTCGGGGATCAGCTGCTGCTCGACGACCTCCCGGGCCACCTCCCGCAGGCGCCGGCCGCGGCGGCGGGCATGGCCGCGCATCACCTCGAACGCCTCATCGACGCTGACGCCCATGAGGTGCGCGAGGAAGCCCTTGGCCTGTTCGATGGCGATCCGGCTCTGCAGCGCGGCGTGCAGCTGGTCGTTGACCCTGCGGTAGGTGACCAGGGCCTCCTTGTGGCACAGGCTGACGGCCACGACGTGGGCCAGCGCCTGCCCCAGCCGCACGTCCGGCTCGGGCACCGGCGCGGAGCCCGTACGCAGCAACAGCAGGCAGCCGTCGGCCTGTCGCCGGTGGGCCAGCGGGACCGCGCTGGCGAAGCGGTACCCGGCGGCGAGGGCCTGCTCGGTGAAGGCGGGCCAGCGCGGCGCCGTGGACAGCAGGTCCACCGAGACGACCGGGGCTGTGGTGCGGTAACCCTCCCGCGCGGGCCCCTCCAGTGCCGCGATGGTCAGCAGATCGGCGAAGGCCGGGTCCGGCTCGCTCGCGGCGACCGGCTGCAGCCCCTGGCCCGGCGGCGCGAACAGCACCGCCGCGGCGGAGACGTCCAGCAGCTGTACGCACCGGGTGGTGAACCTCTGCAAGTAGCCGGTCGTGTCGAACGCCTTCCCGCAGGAGGCGTCGGCCAAGTCGACGAAGACGTCGGCCAGGAACTGCTCGCGACCCATGATCATCCTTACGGCCTTGAAGAGGGGGAGGACGGTCGTCCGGCAGGCGGGGGCGACGCACGCGCGGTCGACCCTGACGCCTCCTCGGGGAATGCGGCACACCGTGCGCATCCACCCGGTAACAGCGCTCTCACAGGGTCCCGCACCGGCCGAGCTCCACGACTATGACGCGGACACGTACCGCCCCGTCCGAGCCATCCGGCGCCCGGAGCCGGGCCTCCCGCCAGGGCACGCCCGTGCGGGCACGCCCCGCACCGGGCCAGCCGGAATGCCAACGGGACATGCCACACGGTCCGTTGCACCCGGCGAATCCGACTTATGGATGCGCATTAAAGATGGCTCGGACAGTCCCGACCCTCTTGAACCGCCCTGCGGAAGCTGCGCGGGCGCGGCAGGGCGGCTTCACGGGCGCAGCTGAGCGGATTCGCGGGCGCGGCAGAGCGGAACGTCCCCCGTTCACCCCCTCCCGCCGACCACGGACTTGCCGGCCAGCCGGCCGTTCGCATAGCAGAGCCGGTACGCGTCGGAGGCGAGCACGCCCGTGCTGTAGTACGCGCACCGCAGGCCGCGCGGCGCGGGCGGCGCGTCGTCCGGCGGCCCGTCCCTGGTGAAGGCCGGCAGCCGGTCCGCCACGGCCCGCTCGTCCTGACCCACCCGAAGCCGGTCGTACACGGCGCGGTCCAGCACCGAGAAGGACGAGCTGAGCAGGCTGACCGGGATCATGAGGAGCAGGATGCCGGCGAGCGCCGCCAGGGGTGCCACAACGGTCTGCGTCAGCCGCCGCCGCACTTGAAGCCGGGCCCGCTCCAACTCCCGCGCGGAGGTACTGCGCGACGCCCCGGCCCCGGAGCCGGAGCCGACGGCGCGCGCGGCCGCGCCCGCGCCGACCGGCGGTTCGGTGGTCCCCCCGCCCTCGCCCGCCGCCGTCGGCAGTTCCGCCGTGACCTCGAAGCCGCCTTCCGGAGTCGGCCCCGTCCGGAGCGTGCCGCCCGCCAGCCGGACCCGCTCGTCCAGGCCCACCAGCCCGGCACCGCCCGACGCCACACCGGGCGGCGGCGCCCCCGCGGCGGCGGGCCCATTGACCACCGCGACCGACAACATCCCGTCCGCACGGTCGATCCGGACCCGCACGGCGCCGCCCGGCGCATGCTTCGCCGCGTTCGTCAGGGACTCCTGGACCACACGGTGCACGGCGGGACCCACCATCGGCGGCAGGCCGTCCGCTCCGCCCGTGCGCGTCAGTTGGATGTCGACGCCGGACTGCCGCGCCCGTTCGACCAGCGCCTCGACGGTCTCCTCCGGCGGGACCACCGGCGCCTGTTCGTCGTCCGTGCGCAGCACGCCGATGATCTCCCGCAGCCGTTCGGTGGCGGCACCCGCCGCCGCCCGGAGCTCGCCGACGGCCGCCTGGTGGCGGGCGTCCAGCGACGGGTCGACCTCCAGGGCGCCGGCGCGGACCGCGAGCAGCGTCAGCTCGTGCCCGAGCGAGTCGTGCATGTCGCTTGCTATCCGGGCCCGTTCGCGTATCCGGGCGCGGTCGGCGACGGCCTGCTGCTCGCGCTCCATCCGGTCGGCCAACCGCCAGCCGCTGCCGACCAGCTCGGCGTACTGGCGCCGGAGGCGGCCCAGCAGCCAGGGCAGCGCCGCGCACGGCAGCAGCACCAGGAGCATCTGGGGCCAGCCCCACAGGTCATGGCCGATGATCGTGCAGAGCGGCAGCCCCGCAACGGCGACCGTCGCGAAGAACCACAGGACCGGGCGTATCTCCGCCATCCGGCGCCCGGCCAGGTAGGCGAAGGCCGCGAGCGCCGGCCAGTACAGCGGACTCAGCAGCTCCACGCTCTGCGCGAGACCCAGCGCCACCGGAATGCCGAGCGCTGCCAGCGGCCGGCGACGGCAGAGCAGTACGGCCACGGCGAGCAGCGGCACGGCGGCGAACGCGACCAACAGCGGCTGCCCGGGCGGGAACTCGAAGAGGGCCACGGCCGGCGGTGCGGTCACCGCGGACCACAGCAGAAGGTCGTGGGGGCGTGGGAGCCAACCGGTCATGCTGCGCATGCCGTCCAGGATCCCCGATGCCCCACCCCCGGCGCCCCTGACGAAAGTGGGGAAAAACCCGGGACATCAGTCACAGGCCCTCAGCCCGATTGGGCGACGATCCCGGCCTCGTCAGCCCAGCCCAGCCCAGCCCTCGGGGAGGATTCCGGCCTCGTAGGTCTCAGCCTTCCTCGACGATCCCGGCCTCGTACGCCAGGATCGCCGCCTGCACCCGGTTCCTGACGTCCAGGTGGGCGAGGATCTGGCTGACGTACGCCTTCACGGTCCCCTCGACGACGTGCAGCCGGCGGGCGATCTCGGCGTTGGACAGACCGGCCCCGACCAGCGCGAGCACCTCCCGTTCGCGGCCGGTCAGGCCCGCGATGCGGGCCCGCGCGCCGGCCTGCTTGCCGAGCTGCCCGGAGTCGAGCCGGGCGATCACCCGGCGGGCGACGGCGGGGGAGAGGTAGGCGCCGCCCTCGGCGACCGCCTGCACGCCGGCGATGAGCTCGCGCGGATCGCCGGACTTCAGCAGGAATCCGGCCGCACCGGAGCCGAGCGCGCTCACGATGTACTCGTCCTCGGAGAACGTCGTCAGCATCACCACCGCGCTCCCGGGCGCGACCCGGCGCAGTTCGGCGGCGGCCCGCAGGCCGTCCAGCCGGGGCATCCGGATGTCGAGCAGGCACAGGTCCGGGCGGTGCTTGAGGGCGAGGGCCACGGCCTCGTGTCCGTCGGACGCCTCGGCGACGACCTCGATGTCCTCGGCCGTCCCGAGGATGGCCCGGATCCCGGCCCGGATCATCGCCTCGTCGTCGGCCAGCAGCACTCGGATCATCGTCTCCCCCATTTCCGTACATGTGTGGCGAGTACACGCTACCGCCCGCGGAACCCGCCCGGACGCTGACGAAAGTGCCGTACGTCCACTGACGAAGGGTGCCCGACCGGGCCCTTCCCCGCGCCCTAATGTCCTGACCGGCCACGCGGCGGTCGTGCGCGCGTCACCCGCCGCACACCCCGCACGCCAACACTTCGAACCGCCCCTGAGCAATCCCTCCCGTACACACCCCCCGTACACACCCCCCGAACACATCCCTCCGAACACATCCCCCGAACCCCCCAGACAAAGGAAGACGCCATGCTCCGCACCGCCGTCCCCCGCCGCCTCCTGATGTGCGCGCCCCGCCACTTCGACGTCACGTACTCGATCAACCCCTGGATGGAGCCCGAGAAGCCCGTCGACGGCGGGCTCGCCCTCGCCCAGTGGGAGCAACTGCGCGCCCTGTACCGGGAGCTGGGCCACACCGTGGAGGTCATCGAGCCGGCCGGCGGGCTGCCCGACATGGTCTTCGCGGCCAACGGCGCCACCGTCGTGGACGGCAAGGTGCTGGGCGCCCGCTTCCGCCACGAGGAGCGCACCGCCGAGGGCCCCCTGTACCTCTCCTGGCTGCGCGCGAACGGCTTCCCCGAGGCGTACTGGCCCGCGCACGTCAACGAGGGGGAGGGCGACTATCTGCTGGCCGGCCGCCGCCTCCTGGCCGGTACCGGCTTCCGTACCGACCCCCGCTCGCACGCCGAGGCGCAGGAGTTCTTCGGCATACCGGTCACCGGCCTGACCCTGGTCGACCCGCGCTTCTACCACCTGGACACCGCGCTCGCCGTGCTCTCGGACGACGAGATCATGTACTACCCGGAGGCGTTCACGCCGGGCAGCCGGGCCGTGCTGCGCGAGCTGTTCCCCGACGCGCTCCTCGCGACGGCCGAGGACGCCGCGGTGTTCGGCCTCAACGCGTTCTCCGACGGCCGCCACGTGCTGCTGCCGGAGTCCGCGACCGGGCTGATCGCGGGGCTGCGGGAGCGCGGGTTCGAGCCGATCGGCGTGGACCTCACCGAACTCCTCAAGGCCGGCGGCAGCGTCAAGTGCTGCACTCTGGAGCTGCGCGAGGGTTGAGAGAGCCGCGCCACGCCCTCTGGGGAAAGCGGGCCGCGGCTTCTATCTTGAGCCGCATGGACCGCATGGACCGCATGGACCGCATCGACCGCACCTCGCGCGAAGCATCCGAGGAAACGAATCCGCTGCGCCGTCTCACTCTCGACGAGCTGCGGCAGCGGACCAGCATGAAGTGGCGCACGTACCCGGACGACGTGCTGCCCCTGTGGGTGGCGGAGATGGACGTACCGCTGGCCGAACCGGTCGTACGGGCGGTCACGGACGCGCTCGCGCGCGGCGACACCGGCTACCCGGCGGGAACGGCGTACGCCGAGGCGCTGGCGGAGTTCGCGCGCGAGCGGTGGGGGTGGGACGGGCTCGCCGTGGAGCGCACGGCGATCGTGCCCGATGTGATGCTCGGCGTCGTCGAGATGCTGAAGCTGACCACGGGGCCGGGCGACGCGGTGGTCGTCAACTGCCCCGTATACCCGCCGTTCTACCAGTTCCTCGGCAACGCGGACCGGAAGATCGTGGAGGCGCCGCTCGGCCCCGGCCACCGGATCGATCCCGGCACGCTGGAGAGCGCCTTCCGCACGGCCGTCGCGGGCGGGCGGCGCGCCGCGTATCTCTTGTGCAGCCCGCACAATCCGACCGGTACGGTGCACACCGCCGAGGAACTCGCCGCGGTCGCCGCGCTGGCCGCCCGGTACGGCGTCCGGGTCGTGGCGGACGAGATCCACGCCCCGGTGGTGGCCGCGGGAGCCGCCTTCGTGCCGTACCTGAGCGTGCCGGGCGCGGAGAGCGGGCTGTCCCTGATGTCCGCGTCCAAGGGGTGGAATCTCGCCGGGCTCAAGGCCGCCCTCGCGGTCGCGGGCCCGGCGGCCGCCGACGACCTCGCGCGCCTCCCCGAAGAGGTGAGCCACGGCCCCAGCCACGTGGGTGTACTGGCCCACACCGCGGCCCTGCGGGAGGGCCGCGGCTGGCTGGACGCGCTGCTCGCCGGGCTGGACGAGAACCGCAGGCTGCTGGGTGACCTGCTGGCCGAGCGGCTGCCGGCGGTACGGTACGCGCCCGCCCAGGGCACCTACCTCGCCTGGCTGGACTGCCGCGGCCTCGGCCTGGGCGACGACCCGGCCGCGGCCTTCCTGGAGCGCGGCCGGGTCGCCCTCAGTCCCGGTACGGACTTCGGCACCGGCGGCGCGGGCCACGCCCGGCTGAACCTCGCCACGTCGCCGGAGGTGCTCACCGAAGCGGTACGCAGAATGGCGGCGGCCGTGGGCCGATGACCGCGCACGCCGGTGGTCAGGCCGCCCGGTGGCCGGCGCCGAAGGGACTGTCGATCACATAGCGCCAGTATCCGTCGGCGCCGCGCCGGGCCACGTCCGTGGCCGTACCCGACACCGTGCCCCTGATCTCCCAGTCCACGATCAGCAGCGCGATGTCGTCCGCGACGTGAACCTGCCGCGGGCGTACGGAGATCGGCAGTCCGGGGCCGAGGAACGGGGCGTTCTGCCGGGCGATGGCGGCCGCCCCGTGCACAGCCTCCCCGGACTCGGGCACAAAGGCGGCCTCCGCCTCGTACAGTCCCCGGACCGCCCGCGGATCACCGCTGTTGAACCGCTCGGCGAAGGCGGCGGGCACGTCCTGCGCCCGGGTCGGGAGCGGCGCGCGTACCCGGCGGGGGAATGTGTCATCGTTACGTCACCTGTTCGATGTGCTGTGGGACTGGGGCGCCGCCGCACCCGACCGGCCCGCGGAGCGTACGGCTAGTCGCTCTCCGGCGGGCACTCGTCCGGGTCCCGGTGGCTGCCCGTGGGCATGGCCGGGTGGCGGCCGAGCAGGAAGACGCCGGTCACCACCGCGGCCAGGCCGAGGAGTTCGCCGGTCAGCGCGCCGGGGGTGACGCGGATGCGGTCGCCGAGGAAGCCGATGCCGCAGGCGATGCCGGCCAGCGGTTCGGCCGCGGTGAGGGCGGGGAGCGACATCCGCAGCGGGCCCGCTTCGAAGGCGCTCTGCACGAGCATCAGACCCGTCACGGCCAGCACCACGACCACGTAGGGCTCCCAGCTCAGCAGCATCCTCCCGAGGCCGTGGTCCTCCGCGATCGAGCTGGACACCCGGGTCAGCGCGTCCTGGAGGCCGTACAGCACACCCGCGGCGGCGGCCAGCAGCGGCGGCTCCTCCACCAGGCGCACATGACGCGCGGTCAGCACCAGGAGCAGCGCGACCGCGAGGACGCCGCCGAAGACGAGCCAGTGCCGCAGCGTGCCGGTGTGCGCCGGCCCGCTGTGCGGGCTCCCGGCGATGATGAAGGCCGCCACGCCGCCGCTGAGCAGGAGCACCCCGGCCCAGCCCGACCAGCCCAGCCGTTCCCCGCTCAGCCACCGGGCCAGCACCATGGCGAACAGCAGGTTCGTGGCCAGCAGCGGCTCGACCCGGGACAGGTCGCCCTGGCTCAGCGCGAGCACGCTGAAGATCTGCCCGACGACCATGCAGCCGATCCCCGCGAGCCACAGCGGTACCTTCATCAGGTCCAGCAGCAGCCGGAAGCTGAGCATGTCCTTCAGCGGCGCTTCCCGTGCCGCGTGCTGCTGCAGGACGAAGCCCAGCCCCAACAGGCAGGCGGCGACGACACCGTAGAGGTAGATCATGGTCACCGCCCCGGGGGACGGCCGGCGCGCTGCTGCTCGGCCGAGGGCACCCGCGCCGCCTCACGCAGCGCGACTTCGCCCTTGAGCAGCGGGGAGCGGGCCAGTACCAGCGCGGAGGCGGCGATCAGCGCGCCGCCCGCCACGGCCGGTACGACGTACCAGCCGCCGCGCACGTGCTCGGCGAAGGCGAGGGAGCCCCACAGGATGGCCACCAGCGGGTCGGAGAGGGTCAGTCCGGGCTGGGCCGCGAGCAGATTGCCGGCGTGCAGCGCCGACTGGAGGAGGAACATCGCGAGGATGCCGGCCGCGACCATCGCGTACAGCTGCCAGGCCGCGAACACCGCGGAGAGGCCCTCCTCCTCACGGCTCATCGCGCCCTTCATGAAGGCGGCCGTCAGGCCGAACTGGCAGCCGGCCGCCACGCCGAAGGCGGCCGCCCGGCGGCTGGCGCCGCCCGGGAGCTCCGGGGGCTGGCGGCGGCCCCACTCCACGGTGCCGCCGACGACGAGGAGGTTCACGCCGACGCCCACCGTCCAGGCTTCCCAGCCCGCCTCCTCGCCGTTCCCGGGGGCGGGCGAGAGGAAGTACAGCAGGGCGGCGAGGCCGCCGGTCATGCCCACGGCGGACAGCCACTCGCGGCGGTGCAGCCGGGTGCGGAAGACCCACGAGGCCAGCAGCAGCGTCGCCGGCAGTTCGACGACGAGGATGGGCTGGACGACCGACAGGCTGCCGGTCGCCAGCGCGGCCGCCTGCAGGACGAAGCCCAGGATCACGCAGAGGAAGCCGGCGAACCACACGGGGCGGCGCAGCAGATGCAGGATCAGCCGGGGGCGCAGGCTGTCCTCGCCCGGCAGGTCGCGGCTGGCGCGCCGCTGCAGCACCGAGGCGGCCGCGTTGGCGCAGGCGGCGAGCACGGCCAGGAAGTAGCTCAGCACGACGTCCTTCTTCGGTCATCCTCCCCGGGAGGACGGATCGGGCGGCCCCGCACTCAGGCGAAGCGGGTGGCCAGCCGCCGGAACAGGGCCGGGGCGAGGCCCTTGAAGCGGGCGGGCAGCTGCAGCCAGCCGGGGACGAACACCTCGCTCCGCTCGTGCGCCACCGCGTCCCACACGGCGTCGGCGACCCGCGCCGGGGCGATGGGCCGCGGCCGGGTGCGCTGGTAGGGCGCTCCTCTGCGGGTGAAGAACGGGGTGTTGACCGCGCCGGGCACCACCACCGACACCCGCACCCGGCTGCCCGCCAGTTCGTACCGCAGGCTCTCGGCGAAGGCCGCGACGGCCGCCTTGGCCGCCGAGTACACGGCCTCCTCGCGCACTCCCACGGCGCCCGCGATCGACCCCACGAAGAGCAGGTGTCCGCGGTCACGGCGCACTATGTCGGGGAGCACCCGGCGGGTCAGGTGCATCACGGCGGCCAGGTCAACGGCCAGTACCTCGTCGATGGCGGCCGGCGGCATGGCCGTGAAGGGGCCCGCCCAGCCGATGCCGGCTCCGGCGATCAGGACGTCCACGCCGCCCGCCACGTCGAGGGCGCGCTCGACGAGCTGCCCGCAGCCCGCCGGGGCGCCGAGGTCGCAGGGGAGGGCCGTGGCGCCGCAGCGGTCGGCGATCCGGTCCAGGCGCTCCTGGTCACGGCCGTTCAGCAGCAGCTGCCAGCCGCCCTCGGCGGCGAACCGAGTGGCGACGGCCGCGCCGATGCCCGACGAGGCGCCGGTGATCAGCGCCACCGGTGCGCCGGTCCGGTGATCCCGCTGCGGGGGGCCGTGGCGCCCGGGCCGGTCCTCCGGGAGTACAGGACTGTGCGGCAGTGGTCCCGCGGCTTCCACAGGAGACCTCCTCCGGGCTGGGGCTCACCCTCTATGTCCTGATACCAGATCCGGAACAGCATGACACGACTTTCGTGATGATCCGGGCAATTGCCACCCCGGGCGTCACCACCCCGTGTCGTCCGTACCGTGGTCACGCAGCGGGCCCACCGTGAGGCCCTGGTTTCGGCAGCGCTGCACCAGTACGGGCAGTGCCTGTAGCGTGGCGCGCCAGGAACCGGGCGCCGACGTGCGGTCACTGTCGTGCAGCAGGACGGTCGCGCCGCCCTCCAGCCGCCGCTCCACCGTGCGCACGACCGCGGCCGCCTCGGCCCCCGCCACCCAGTCCCGCCCCCACGCGGTCCACAGCACGGTACGCAGCCCGAGGCGGTGCGCAGCGGCCCACCGGTCGCCGGTGAGGATGCCGTAGGGCGGCCGGTACCACCGGGGGTGCACCCCGCAGATGTCGGCGGCCGCCCGGAGCGCCCGGCGCAGCTCACGCAGTTCGCGTACCGGCGCGGGCCACCAGGGCCTGCGGTGGTCCCAGCCGTGTACTCCCACCTCGTGCCCGCGGGCCACGATGTCCCGCCCCACCTCGGGCGCCTCGGCCAGCGCCGCGCCCAGCAGGAAGAAGGTCGCTCGGACGCCCAGGCCGTCCAGCGCGTCGAGGAAGCGCGGCGTGCTCGCGCGGTCCGGGCCGTCGTCGAACGTCAGGGCGATGTGCCCCGGGTGGCCCTGGCCGTCGAGCCCGGGGAAGAGGGCGCGCCGTACGGGCGGCAGCCAGGTCCCGGCCGGTCCGATGTGCAGCGCGGCCGCCGCGGTCGCGGCCGTACCCGCCGCCTGCCACGCGGCGGGCCCGGGCGGAGGACGGTCGATGCGCATGCCGTCCAGTATGGTCGCGTACGCCACGAAATGCTTGGGAAAGGCACCCGGACCGGGGGCGGTGGACACATGGGCGGACGATTCGTCATCCTCAGCGCCGGGATGGGGGCCGGGCACCACGCGGTGGCCGGGGAACTCGCGCACCGGCTGTCCGGCCGCGGCCACCAGGCCGTGACCCTCGACGTCCTCGACCTGCTGCCGGCCGGCACCGGAGCGGCCCTGCGCGGCTTCTACGCCACCACCGTCCGGCACGCGCCCGCGCTCTACGACGCGATCTACCGCGCCTACTTCGCCCCCCGGCCGCCGTCCGGGCCGGGCCGCCCGCAGCCGGGCCCCGCCGACACCTCGCCGGTCGTCGCACCCGCCGCCAAGGAGCTGCGGCGCCGCCTGGCCGGCGCGCCGCCCGACGCGGTGATCGCCACCTTCCACCTCGCCGCGCAGGTCAGCGGCCGGCTGCGGGAAGCCGGCGCGCTGCGCTGCCCGAGCATCGTCGTGCTCACCGACTTCGCCGTGCACCGCCAGTGGCTGCACCCCGGCAACGACCTGCATCTCTGCCCGACCCCGGAGACCGCGGAGGAGATCGGGCGGCTCGGCGGGCGGGGCGCGCAGGCGGTCGGGCCGGTGGTGCCCGCCGCGTTCCGCACCGCGCCGCCCCCGTCCCGTACCGCCGTCTTCACCAGTCGCTTCGCCGCCCGGGCCCCCGGCCGCACCCCGGTCCTGCTCTCGGCCGGAGCCTGGGGCGTGGCCTCGCACCTGGCGCGCACGGCGGCGCTGCTCCGCGACGGCGGGTACCTGCCGGTGGTGATGTGCGGCCGCAGCCGGTCGCTGCGGCGGCGGATCGGCCGGGTGCCCGGGACCGTGGCGCTCGGCTGGGTGGCCGACGTACCGGCCCTGATGGCCGCGGCGGGCGCGCTGGTGGAGAACGCGGCGGGGCAGACGGCGGCCCAGGCGCTGGCGGCCGGGCTGCCCGTGGTGAGCTACCGGCCGATCCCCGGGCACGGCGCGGCGGGGGCCCGCCGGATGGCCGCCGCCGGACTGTCGGGCCAGGCCCGCGGCCCGGCGGACCTGCTGCGCGTACTCGACGGGCTGACCCGCGACGGCCCGCTCCGGGAGAAGCGGATCGCCGCCGGGCGGGCCCTGTTCCGGGCCGATGCCGCCGAGGTCATCACCGCCGCGGTACGGATGACGGCCGGCTGAGTGTTCTCCGGCCGGGCTCACCCGCTCCGGTGCGCGAGCCGGACCCACGGGTCGGCGAGCGCGGCGGTCAGCCAGTCCAGCGCCGCCCGGCCGGTGCGGACGGGGTTCGCCAGCCGGCCCACGCCGTCGATGACGATCTCCACCACATCGCCCTCCGCCAGCGTGAAGTCCAGCTCGGGCACGATGCCCGTACCGGTCGAGAGCACCGCGCCGTCCGGGAACGGCTGGCCGTGGAAGAGATGGCGCACGAGGGCCTGCGGGGTGCGGTGGAAGGCGGCGGTGGAGGTGGTGGCCTCGTAGGCGGGCGCGCCGTCCCGGCGCACGGTCATGGTGATCTTCAGGGCCGACGGGTCGCCGATCTCCCAGGCGGGCACGATGCCCGCGGAGAGGGCCGTACTGCCGGCGTAGATCTTGGCCTGCGGCAGGTACAGCGGGTTCTCGCCCTCGATGGAGCGGGAGCTGACGTCGTCGGCGACGAGGTATCCGACGGTCTCGGCGTGCCGGTTCAGGACGAGCGCCAGCTCCGGTTCGGGGACGTTGAGGGGCGAGTCGTCCCGTACGGCGATCGGCTCGCCGTCGGTCACCACGCGCCAGGGCACGGACTTGAAGAACAGCTCGGGCCGCTCGGCGTCGTAGATCCGCTCGTACACCGACTGCTCGGTGCTCTCGGCGATCCGCGCCTCGCGCGAGCGTTCGTACGTCACGCCGGCCGCCCACACCTCCGTCAGCCCGTCGGCCGGCGGCAGCAGCAGGACCTCGCACCCGTCGGCGTCCGGCGCGCGGGCGGCGGTCTCCTCGACGAGCGTCCGCAGCTCGTCGGCGGTGCGGTGCAGCAGGTCGGCGAGGCGCGGCACGCCGGGGAAGGCGCGGATCGTGCCGTTGTCGTCCGCGAGGCCGGTGCGGACCAGGCCCGTGGTGTCAGCGAAGCGCACGATGCGGGTCATCGGTGATGTCCTCCTTGTCGGGGTGCGGTGATGTGGCGGGGGAGTTGCGGAGGCCGGCCCAGCGGAAGCCGGTGACGACCGCGGCGCCGGCGGCGACGATCAGGGCGACGGCGTACAGGCCGGTGGCGCCGGAGCCGGTGGACGACTCGACGACGCCCATGACGTACGGGCCGAGGAAGCCGCCGAGGTTGCCGAAGCCGGAGATCAGCGCGATCGTGCCGGCCATCTGCACGCCGGTGAGGATCGTCGGCGGCACGGTCCAGAAGACCGGCTGGGCGCCCAGGAAGCCGAACGCGGCGACGCACAGCGCGGCGACCGCCGGGACCGGCGGCAGCAGCGCCCCGCCGACCAGACCGGCCGCGGTGAGGACCAGGGCGAGGCGGAGCGGGCCGCGCCGGTTGCCGCTGCGGTCCGAGAGCCACGGCAGGATCAGCACGCCGAGCAGCGCGAAGACCCAGGGCAGCGCGGAGACGAAGCCGATGCCGACATCGTCCAGGCCGCCGATCCGGCCGACCAGCGCGGGCAGCCAGAACGTCACGCCGTACACGCCGATCTGGATCGCGAAGTACACGAACATCAGGCGCAGTACACGGCTGTCACCGAGGATCTCGCGGATACGGCGCGGCGGACGCGCGTCCTCCGCCGGGCGGTCCGCCTCGATGCGCGTGGCCAGCAGCGCCTTCTCCTCGGCGGTCAGCCAGCGCGCGTCTTCGGGGCGGTCGGTGAGCAGCCACGGCACGGCGAGCGCCAGCAGGACGGTCGGCGCGCCCTCCAGCAGGAACATCCACTGCCAGCCGTCCAGCCCGGCCAGGCCGTGCAGGCCGATGAGCCAGCCGCCGACCGGGTTGCCGATGATGCTCGAAATGGCCACGGCGGACTGGAACATGCCGGTGGCCTTCCCGCGGTCGGAGGCGGGGAACCAGTACGTGATGTAGAGGATCACGCCGGGGAAGAAGCCGGCCTCGGCGGCGCCGAGCAGGAAGCGCAGCACGTAGAAGCCGGTGGGACTGGCGGTCAGCGCCATCGCGCAGGACAGCAGGCCCCAGACGAACATCAGCGCGGCGAGCCAGCGGCGGGCGCCCCAGCGGTGCAGCACCAGGTTCGAGGGCACGCCGAGCAGCGCGTACCCGACGAAGAAGACGCCGGCGCCGAAGCCGTACGCCGCCGCGTCGATCCCGGCGTCGGTGGCGAGGTGGGTCTTGACGAGCGCGACGTTCGTCCGGTCCAGGAAACTCAGGACGAACATCAGGAAGAGGGGCGGGAGCAGGCGTCTGGCCACTTTCCGGCGGACGGTGTCTGCGTTCATCTGACCTCCCGAGGAGACATCTGACCGCTGGACCGTACGAGCCATGCGCCTGCCGGGCAATACTCCCGGCACCGGCAATTTTTCTCAGCGAAACATCTGGCTGACGGCGCAGACATCTGACATCTTGGTCGCGCTGCGCCGCAGCGCACCTCACCCGACGAGCGCAGGAGTGAGCGCCGATGACCGCCCGTATCGTCGATGTCGAGACGACCGACCTCCGTTTCCCCACCTCTCGGGAGCTCGACGGCTCCGACGCCATGAACGAGGCCCCCGACTACTCGGCCGCGTACGTCGTTCTCAAGACCGAAGGGGCGGACGCCCCCGAAGGTCACGGCTTCACCTTCACCATCGGCCGCGGCAACGACCTCGCCGTCCAGGCCGCCCGCGCCATCGGCGAGCGCGCGCTCGGCATGACCGTCGAGGAGATCACCGGCGACCTCGGCGGCTTCTCCCGCCATCTGCTCGGCGACAGCCAACTGCGCTGGCTGGGCCCGGACAAGGGCGCCATCCACCTCGGCACCGCCGCCGTCGTCAACGCCGCCTGGGACCTCGCCGCCAAGCAGGCCGGCAAGCCCGTCTGGAAGCTGCTCGCCGACATGACGCCCCAGCAGATCGTCGACCTCGTCGACTGGCGCTACCTCAAGGACGCCCTCACCCCCGAGGACGCGCTGACGATGCTTCAGGAGCGCGCGGCCGGCCGGGCCGAGCGCGAGGCGTACGTACGCGAGCACGGCTACCCCGCCTACACCACCAGCGCCGGCTGGCTCGGCTACGACGACGCCAAGCTCGCCCGGCTCTGCCAGGAGGCCGTCGACGCGGGCTGGGACTCCGTCAAACTCAAGGTCGGCGCCGACCTCCAGGACGACATCCGGCGCTGCCGCATCGCCCGCGACATCATCGGACCGGACCGCCGCCTGATGATCGACGCCAACCAGACGCTCGGCGTCGACGAGGCCGTCGCCTGGGCCAAGGCACTGGCGGAGTTCGACATCTGGTGGTTCGAGGAGCCCACCAGCCCCGACGACGTACTCGGCCACGCCGCCATCGCCCGGCAGATCGGCCCCACCCACGTCGCCACCGGCGAACACGCCCACAACGCCGTGATGTTCAAGCAGTTCCTGCAAGCCGACGCCATCGGCATCTGCCAGATCGATGCCTGCCGGCTCGGCGGCGTCAACGAAGCGGTCGCCGCCCTCCTGCTGGCCGCCGCGCACGGCGTACCGGTCTGCCCGCACGCCGGCGGCGTCGGCCTGTGCGAACTCGTACAGCACCTCTCGCTCTTCGACTACATCGCGGTCAGCGGCTCCATGGAGGACCGCGTCATCGAGTACGTCGACCACCTCCACGAGCACTTCCACGACCCGGTCCGCATCCGCGGCTCGCGCTATCTCGTCCCCGAAGCCCCCGGCTACAGCGCGCAGATCCTCCGCGCGACGCTGGCGGAGTACCGCTACCCGGACGGCCCGGTCTGGAGCGGCCGCGGCCGGGTGGCATCCTGACGTCCATGCCCACCAAGAGAGAACGGCCGGGCCGCGGCGACGGGAACGCCGCCGGCAGCGTCGTCGACGAGGCGATCGGCCGGCTGCGCAAGCGCATCGAGAGCGGCGAGTTCGCGCCCGGCCACCGCCTCCCCCCGGAGGCGGTGCTCGCCGCCGAACTGGAGCTGTCCCGCCCCTCGCTCCGCGAGGCGGTCCGCGCGCTGGCCATGGCGGGGGTGCTCGACGTACGGCGCGGCGACGGTACCTTCGTCACCGACCTGCACCCGGAGCGGCTGCTCAGCGCCCTCGGCAGCTTCCTGGATCTGGCCCAGGACTCCGGCCTGGAGGAGATGCTGGAGTGCCGCAAGGTGCTGGAGCCCGGCGCCACCGCGCTCGCGGCCACCCGCATCGACGACGCGGCGCTGGACCGCCTGCTGGAACGCATCGAACGGATGCGGACCCTGCAGGACCCCGAGGAACTGGTCCGCGAGGACCTCGCCTTCCACGCGGACATCGTCGCCGCGGCCGGCAACCGTACCCTGTCGTCCCTGGTCTCCTCCGTCACCCAGCGGACCGCCAGGGCCCGCATCTGGCGTGCTCTGGTCAAGTCCGACGTACTCTCCTGGACCCACCAGCAGCACATGGACATCTACGCCGCGCTGCGCGCCCGCGACAGCCTGGCGGCCTTCACGGCGGCCGGCCGCCATGTGGGTGACGTGGAACTGTGGGTACGCGAACGCCTCGATCCGCTCAGGGAGCGGCCGGAGCACTGAGGAGTACGGCCCGGGGCGGGGTACACACGTGGCGGTGTGCTCACACGTCCCGCGGCCAGTAGTCCAGATCGCCGCCCCGCCACTCGATGAGCGTGGGATCGGCCAGCGGGATCTCCTCGGCGTCGGACAGCCCGGCCCGGCGCAGGAACTCGGCGACGTCCCCGCGGCCGTGGGCGAGGCCGACGATCTGGCCGTGAATGGTCACCCGCCGCCCCCCGGCGGTGGGCGGATACACGATCACCGGCGGATGTGTGGTCATACCCCCAGGCTGTCTCCCCGCCGCCCGCCGCGCATCCCGAAGCCCCGAATCCGCCGGTACCGATACCCGGGGGAGTGCCCCGCAACGTGCTCCGGACGGCGGGCACGCACGGTCGAAGGTGTCCCGGCCAACGGCTACGATCGGCGCATTCGTGGCTGTCGCCGGGAGGAAGAGCGAGAGATGGGCCTGTTCCGCCGCGGACCGAAGCGGGATCCGCGCGACACCCCGCGCGACGAGGAGTTCGGATTCTTCTCCGCCCGCGAGGGCGGCATCTTCCGCGGCCAGGTGCGGGCGGCCTTCGCCGAGCAGGGCCTGGAGGTCACGGTGTACGCCGGCATGGTCGCCGACTCGGCGGGCCGGCAGTTCGGCCTCGGCAACCTCGCCGCCGTCTGCCACCGCGACCGCCGCGGCGAGCGCGCCTGGCCCGCGCTCGTCAGGGACCACGTCGGCAAGGTCCTCCGTACGATGGACGGCCCCCAGCCGATGGAGACGATGGCCGAGGACGAGATCCGGGCCCGCCTCTACCCGCGCGTCGTCGCCGAGGACTCCCTCCCCGCCTCCGACTCCTTCCGGTACGCGCGCCCGCTCGCCCCCGGCCTGCGCGAGGTCCTGGCGCTCGACCTGCCCGAAGCCGTGCAGATACTCGGCGAGGACTCGCTGCTGGACATCGGCGACGTCGCCGAACTGCGCATCCGGGCGCTGAACAACCTCCGGGCGCTGCCGGTCGAGGGACACGAGACGGTCCGCCGCGGCGACGGCTCGGCCTTCGAAGTCGTACTGGGCGACTCCTTCTTCACCGCCAGCCGGGTCCTGGTCCTCGACGAGCTGGTCGAGCGGCTGACCGGCGCGCCGCTGACGCCCGACGGGGCGCTCGTGGCGCTGCCCTTCCGGCACCAGCTGGCCTTCCACCGCATCCACGACGCGCAGGTCGTACCGGCGCTGCAGGCGATGGCGCAGTTCGCCGCCGCGGGCCACGAGGACTCGGCCGGCGCGATCACGCCGAACGTCTTCTGGTGGCGCCAGGGCACGATGACCCGGCTGAGCGAGCCGGACGGGGACGGGCTGCGGGTGGTCGTCGACGAGGACTTCCAGACGATGCTGGAACGGCTGGTCCAGGACGAGGCGTAGCTGACGCCTGGTGGGACGGGACGTCCGCGGGCATTGGTGAGGCCCCGCACACGGGGGATGATGCGGGGCCTCACTCAGTACAACGGCCGGACCCACCGCAAGGTTCCGTGTTGCCGAAGAATTCGAGAATAAATCTACGGGTGGGCTACGGGTGGCCCTGCGAGTGGCCCTGCGAGTGGCGCTACGGGGGCGCGCTGGCCGGGCATCTGCGGGCAGAGCTGGACATAATTCTGCATGGGGGCCGCAAAACAGGGCCGAGACCAGGGAGCAACAGTGATCCGTGTTCTTCTCGTCGAGGAAAACGGGCTGCTGCGCGGAGCGCTCGCCGCTCTGCTGACCCGTGAATCGGACATCGAGGTCGTCGCGCAGGGCGGGGGAAACGGTCAGGTGCTCGCCCGGGCGCTCTCCTACCGCCCCGATGTGGTCGTCATCGACGTCGACGCGCACCAGGACGAGGCGCTCGCCACGGCGGGCAAGCTGTGCGAGCGGCTCCCCGAATGCCGGACGCTGCTGGTGGCAGGGTCGCCCGCGCTGGAGCGGCTGCGCAGCGTACTGGCCCTGCGGCCGCCGGGGCTCATCGGGAAGGACGCGCCCTCGGACCGGCTCGTCGAGGGCATCCGCAAGGTGGTCGGGGGACAGCGCTACATCGACCCCGGGCTGGCGATGCTCGTGCTCGACGCGGCCGCGGACCCGCTCACTCCGCGGGAGCGGGAAGTCCTGCGGCTCGCCGCCGACGGCGCCCCCGGGCAGGAGATCGCCGACCGGCTGTCGCTGTCCGTGGGCACGGTCCGCAACCACCTCTGCACGATCACTCGGAAGATCGGAGCGCGGAACCGGATCGACGCGATCCGGATCGCCCGGGAGTCGGGCTGGCTGTGAGCCCCGGTTTTCCGGTCGTGGAGCCGGACTTCCCGGTCGTGGAGCCCGGGTTTCCGGCTGCGGGGTCCGGCTTCCTGGCTGCGGGACCCGGTGTCCCGGTGCCCGCTCCCTCCTCCCAGTGGCCGACGAGGTCCCGGTAGAGGGCGGAGCCCGTCATCAGCTCCGCATGCGTACCGACGGCGGCCCGCGCGCCGTCCAGCACCATGATCCGGTCGGCCCGCAGCGCCGAGCTGATCCGGTGCGCGCACACGATCAGCGTGCCCGGGCGGCGGGCGAACGCCGCCTCCGCGCGTGCCTCGGCGGCCGGGTCGAGATGGCAGGTCGCCTCGTCCAGCAGGAACAGCTCCGCGGGCGGGAGGTAGGAGCGGACCAGGGATATCAGCTGGCGTTCCCCGGCCGACAGCTCCTGCCGGTCCACGGCCGCGTCGTAACCGCCCAGGCGCTCCACGAGCGGCCGGGCGCCGACCTCGTCCACCGCCGCGTCCACCGCCGCCGCCGGGATGCCGGGCGCCAGGTAGGTGAGGTTCTCCCACAGCGACCCCGCGAACACGTACGCCTCCTGCGGGATCAGCACCCGGTGCCGGGCCGGGCCGTCGTCGAGGCACCCGACCGGTACGCCGCCCAGCCGGACGCCGCCGCTATGCGGCGCGAGCACGCCGGCCACCAGCGCGGCGAACGTCGACTTGCCCGCCCCGCTCGGCCCCACGACGGCCAGGTGCTCGTCCGGCCGCAGCACGAGGTCGAGCGCGTCGATCACCGGCTCGGCGGAGCGCGCGTAGCGGAAGGTGACGCCGCGCAGCTCGAGGCCGGAGTGGCGCGGGCGTCTTCCCGGCGGGCGGCCGGGTGGGGCACTGGCGGGTATGGGTTCCGTGGGTGGCGGGTCGGCCGCGGACTCGGTCGGCGGCCCGCCGGCTGCGGGCTCGGCCGGTAGCCGGTGGTCGGTCGTCGGTTCCGTCGGCGGCTCACCGGCATCGGCCTCGGCCGGCGGCTCGCCCGCAGCCCCCGCGATCCGGCCGAGCGTGACCAGCAGCCACAGCCCGCTGTCCGCGATCCCCCGGACGAGGCTCTGCAACGCGGGCTGGAGCCCCTGCGACACATACGTCACCGCACCCAGCACCGCACCCGCCGTCACCCCCCGCTCCACCAGCCACGGCGCCCCCGCCAGGACGAGGACGAGCGGCAGCCAGCCGCCGACGGCCAGCGACGCGGTCCGCACGGCCGTCATCCGGGCCAGCGCCCGCGTGGCCAGCGCCGCCGCGTCGATCCGCTCGCCCGCCCGCTCCCGTACGACGTCCTCCCCGCCGCACGCCACCACGTCCCGCAGCCCGCCGGTCACCTCGCTCGCCGTCTCGGCGACGCGCTCGTCGGCCAGCATCACGTCCCGCTGGCGCGCGGCCATCGCCCGCAGCGCCCCGACGAACAGCCCGAGCCCCGCCAACAGGGGCGGCAGCACGAACAGCAGGAGGGCGGGGTCCAGGGTGGCCAGCCCGAGCAGTGCCCCCACCGAAGAGGCGGCGAAACTCTGCACGAACATCACGACCGCCCCGTATGCCTCACGGGCGATCTCCACCTGTTCGGTCAGGCGCGCCACGCCGCCGGTGTCGGCCGGCCGGTCGGAGCCGGCCGACCGGCGCAGCGTGCCGGACGTCACCAGCGTGACCAGCTCGTCCCGGAGCGGTTCGACGACCGCCGCGAGCCCCAGCGTCGCGTGGCGCGTGGCCCACGCCCCGGTCCCGACCGCGACCGCCAGCACCCCCAGCCAGGCGAAGCCCGTCCCGGCCCGGCCGGCGAGGAAGCCGTCGTCCACGGCACGGGCGATGACCCACCCGGTGAGGAACGCCGGCACGGCCTGCACCAGCGACCACCCCGCGAGCCGTACGAACTCCTTGCGCCGCCGGCGCAGCGAGGACCGCAGCAGCCCCGCGGCCGGGCCCGTCACGCCACGCCCCCGGCGTTCGCGGCGGCCTGCGCGCCGGTGCCTGCGCCATCCGGCTGGAACGCGGCCCGGTACGCCGGCTGCGACCAGAGTTCCCCGTGGGTGCCCTGCCCGCGGACGCCGCCGCCGTCCAGCCAGACGACGCGGTCGGCCCGCGCCGCGGTGGACGCCCGGTGGGTCACGACGAGCCGGGTGCGCCCCGCCAGGGCACCCGTGAGGACCTGGCTGATGTGGTGCTCGGTCACCGTGTCGAGGCTGGCGGCGACGTCGTCCAGCACCAGCACCCGCCCGGCCTGCACGAACGCCCGTGCCAGCCCGACCCGTTGCGCCTCACCGCCGGATATCGGCGCGTCGGCCGGCCGGGTCCCGTACCCCTGGGGCAGCCGCCTGATGAAGCCGTCGGCCCGCGCCGCCGCGGCCGCCCGCACCACCTCGCCGTCACCGGCCTGCCGCGGCCCGAAGCCGATCGCGTCGGCGAACGTCTCGCCGAGCAGCACCGGACGCTCGAAGCCGTACGCCACCGCCTCGCGCAGCGCCGGCCTGCGGAGCCGGCGCAACGGCACGCCGTCCAGCAGCACCTCGCCCTCGTCCGGGTCGGTGAGCCGCCCGGCCAGCGCGGCCAGCACGGACTTGCCGGACCCCGACCGGCCCACCACCGCGACCAGCGCCCCGCCGGGGACGGTCAGCCGCAGATCCTCCAGTACGGTGCCGCTCGGCCCCCGTACGGTGACGCCCCGGAACTCCAGCGTCCCGGGACCGTCGGGCAGGCGCTCGCCGCCGTACTCCACCGCGGGTTCGGCGAGCACCTCCGCCACCCGGCCCGCCGTCGCCCGGGCCAGCGCGAGCCGGCTCGCCGACGACACCAGCGAGCTGATGCCGGTGGCCAGTACGACGTACTCGCCGGCCGCGAGGACCTGGCCCGGCGTGATGCGGCCGTGCGCGAGCTGCAGGCCGGCGACCGCGAGGACGGCGACCTCCAGCAAGGGGATGACCAGCGCCTCCCGTCCGGAGACCCGCGCGAGGACCCGCCACATGCCGGCCCCGTGCCGGCGCAGCTCCGGCAGCGGGCCGAGGACGCGGCGCACCTCGCGGTCCACGGTGCCGGCCGCGGTGATCGTGCGTATCCCCGCCAGGGCGTCGACGAGCCGGGCGGCCACCCGGCCCTGGGCCTCGTAATAGCGCTCGTTGATGTCGGAGGCGTCGCGGACGAACGTCCGCACAAGGGACAGCACGACGGGCAGCCCCACCAGGAAGGTGAGGCACAGCCAGGGGTCGATGAGTGCCAGCGCGACGACCGCGCCCACCGGGGGCACCAGGTCCACCACGGCCCATACCAGGGTCGAGGCCACCTGCCCGGTCCGGGCGGAGTTCCCCACCAGCCGGCCGACCAGGTCTCCGGCCGTGAAGCGGCGCGTGGCACGGGTGCCCAGGTCCAGTACGTGCCGCAGGAGGGTGTGGCGGAGCCATGCGGTCGAACGTGCCTCGGCCAGCTTTCCCACCAGGTCGTCCAGCAGGTCGCACACCATCAGGACGACGATCGCCGCGATGCTGAGGGTCAGCCAAATGGCGGTGTGCCCGCCGGTGAGCACGGCGTCGACGGTGCGGCCCATGAGGGCCGGCAGCACGGTGTACACACCGGCGAGCAGCAGTGAGGTGGCCATCATGGCGGGGACCCAGGGCCCGCCCCGCCGCGCTGCCGTCAGCAGCAGCCGGTCAGCGGCGCGTCGGTCCATGGCCTTCTCCCTCCCTGTGCGCATACACGAAGGGGCGGGGACGCCATGAACGTCCTCGCCCCGATGGCTGCTTTCAGCAGAGCAGCAGACTCAGCTGGCTGGTGCCGCCGCAGTACTTGCTGGCGCCACTCCTCCTCGGCCGGCCGCCGTGGTGAGCGGTCTCCATGCCTTGCAGGTCCAGGATCGTCATGTCGTTTCACCTCCGCACTTCTTCTCCATGGGGACGGGGTCGGAATGGCTTGGGGGCCCGGGGTGCCGGGCGTCGCGCGGCGCGGCGAGGAAGGGCAGCCGCACGGGGGAGTCGTGGAGGGCGGCGCCGAGCGCGAGCAGCACTCCCGCGCTGCCGGTGCCGAGGTCCATGGAGAGCCGCAGCAGCTCCTCACCGGGGAAGGCGAGCCGGCCTTCGTGCACCACGGCATACCGGGCCAGCCGGCGTATCTGGTCGGCGACGGCCGGGTCCCGCTCGGCCGCGGTGCCGGTCGGGTACGCGCGGCTGAGGTGGAGGATCATCCCCGCCAGGCCGTCGAAGAGCCCGGGCTCGACGTAGAACCGTCCCTCGGCGGCGCGGCGGATCGTCGCGGCGGCCGCCGTGAAGCCCTCGTTGTCCCGGTGCGCCAGGTAGTCGTCCAGGACGAGGCCGATGCCGACGCTGCCGTCCGCGAGGTAGGGCATCGTCCGCCAGCCCTCGTTGACCTCCATGACCCCGTCGTCGCGGATCAGGCACCGGCGCAGGTCCTGCCGCAGGGCTGTGGAGGCGAGGTCGAGGAACTCCGGGTCGCCCGTGTGCTCGTACCACCGGAGGAACAGCAGCGCCGGGCCGGACGAGCCGCGCAGCAGGCCCGCGTACGGCTGTCCGCCGCCGCTCACCTCCGGGACGGCGTCGGCCGGGCCCAGCCGTGCAGCGACGGCGTCCACCGCTTCCCGGGCCGCGTCCTGCAGCGCCGGCTCGCCGGTGGCGGTCGCGAAGTGGAGGAGGTTCAGGCCGATGCCGGACAGCCCGCCCCGGAGGTCGAGGCCGAGCCGGAGCCACTGCTCGCCCGCGCACTGGTCGAGGATCTTCAGCGCCTCGTGCCGGTGCCCGAGGTGGTCGAGGACGTACGCGACGCCGTGCAGCCCGTCGTAGAAGCCGAGCAGGGACCCCGGCTCCGGGCGCAGGGCGCGCCGGATCAGCCATTCCTCGTGGCCGGGGTGGCGGCCGGCACCGGTCACGTCCAGCGCATACAGGACCCCCGCCGCGCCGTACGCCATGCCCAGCCCGCCGCCCGGTGCGGCGAACTGCTCGATGTCGCCGGGGAAGAGCCGGTCGTCCCGCTGCGGCGTGGCCGCGGAGAGGATGGCGCCCGCCAGCTCGTCGCGGGCCTGCACCCAGCCCTCGTGGTCAGGGCGCAGCCGCGGATCGGCTGCCGCTTCCGCGGGCGCCGAGCCCTCGCCGGCGAGCGTGCGCACCGCCGCGTCGAAGTACCCGTCGGGGACGGGGAACGTGCGTGCCGCCTCCCGGGCGAGCTGTCCCGCCTTGCCGGGTGACAGGGAGAGCAGGCCGGTCAGCGGCAGGAAGAGGAAGAGTCGGAGGCAGGCCAGGGCGTAGTCGTCGACGGCCGGGCCGTGCACCTCGCGCGGTGCCGTGAATCCCTGGGCGCCGAGGGCCTGCCGCCGCCCCTCTGCGGCGTCCGCCGCCCCTTCGAGGTCGATCAGCACCACGCCGCCGTCCGGGCGGACGATGATGTTCGACGGCTGGAGATCACCGATGACCACGCCGCGCGCGTGCA
Organism: Streptomyces sp. NPDC053542; assembly: GCF_044544685.1. NCBI lineage: Bacteria > Bacillati > Actinomycetota > Actinomycetes > Kitasatosporales > Streptomycetaceae > Streptomyces > Streptomyces sp. NPDC053542. Next base: position 168,568 of record NZ_JBITXL010000014.1, on the reverse strand, counting down.
CCTCGCCGACGGCCCGCGCCACTCGGTCGTACAGGTCGAGGGCCCAGGCGGTGTAGTCGGCCGTCTCGGCCTCGCCCGCTTGCGCCAGGGTGAGCGGATACCGGTCGACGAACTCGTCGTTGAGCTCCGTCCCTTCGATGAATTCCTCGACCAGGAAGTGGTGGTCGCCCCGTACGAAGTGATCGTGCAGCGCGGGCACGCAGTCCAGGCCCCGGAGCCGCGCCAGCATCTCCCGCTCGCGCTCCTGACGGGCGACCGCGTCCCGGCCGTCCGGCGTCAGTCCCGCGTGCGGGCGGGCCTCCTTGAGCACCACGCGGTCGCCGGTGCGCAGGTCCTCACCTGCGTAGATACCGCCGCCGTTCGAGAAGTGCAGGGCGCTCTCGAAGCGGTAGGGCAGGTCGGCGAGGGCGGCGCCGCTGCCGCGCGCCGCGAGATGCGGAGCGAGAAAACCGGGCAGTTCCACCCAGTCGGGCACCTGGAAGGTCGGCGTGCGGACGTCCGGCACCAGCCGGCCCTCGCCGTCCTCCATCGCCGGCTCGACCTCGCCGTCCGGGGAGACGCAGTACCGCTCGGCGAAGGCTCCGTACCGGACGTACAGCGGGCCCTCGCCCCAGCGCAGATCGCTCAGGATGTACGGCCCGGCCCGGCCTTCGAGGATCGCACCCAGCTCGGTGAGCACCCGCTCCAGCTCCGCCTCGTCCGCCGGGTAGACCGTCACGAACTTTCCGCTCGAACCCCGGTGTGCGTACTTGGCGTTGGCGAGCAGCAGTGTGTCCTTGTCGGGCAGGAACTTGAAGGCGATCCGGCGCGGGAGGCAGTACTCCCAGACCGCGGTGAGGATGTCCGCCGCATTGTCGAGGCACGCCGAGACGTGGATCTTCCAGCCCTGGCGGGGGAGCGTGCCGCCGGCGGGGCGGAAGACGATCCAGTCGTCCAGCTCGGCGCGGCGCCAGCCGTCAGGGACCGGCCGTCGCGTCTGCGGGAAAGTGGTGCCTCCGCTGTGCGCGCGGGCCGGCGCGTCGTAGAAGTGAGGGTCCATCAGGCAGTAGACCTCGTAGCGCTTGTCCACCGACCCTCCCGGCGGTCTGTGCCGCGGGATGTCCTCGCGGCCTCTATCTGCGACGATCGCAGAGTTGCCCGGCGGGGAACAGCATCGTCCGTCACGGGATCCACGGGAAAAACGCAGGGTTCGCCCATGACATTTGTACTGGTCGGGGCGCCATCGACGGGGCTCAGGCGGCCGGCGGCACCGGTCCGTCCGCGCGTAGCCGCAGGCCGTCGGCGACGATCAGGTCCGAGGTGACCAGCGCCTGCTCGGCGGAGACGTCGGTCATGTACACGAAGGGCGGTACCAGCGGCGGGACGGGCAGCCGGTCCGGGGTGAAGGTCAGGCAGAGCACCCCTTCCACGCAGCCGCGGAACTTCGTCAGATAGAGCGTGACGTCGCCGCTCAGCTCCAGGGACGACGCGCCCAGGCCCAGTTCGTCGCTGCCGTCGCGGGTGAGGAGGCGGTAGTCGGTGAGCGAGGCGGCCTTCATCCTCAGCACCATCGCCCGGACCGGGCCGCGCGCGGTGGGCACGTTCTCGACACCGGCGAGCGTGAAGCCCTTCGGCGCGAAACGGCTGGTCGTGACGGTGGGGACGGCGGCGGGGGCGGGGATTCCGGTACCGGCGGCGCGGGCCTCGGGGGCGGGCGTCCCGAGCGCGGCGAGGAGGGCGACGGGCAGGGCCACGGCGAGGGTGGTGGACGGGCCCGTACGGTCGGCCGGGGGAGCGGCACCGGCCTGTCCCGCCGGGCCGCCGTCCTGTGACCCTGACCCCTGCCCCTCGGGGAGCGGCGTCCAGCCGAAGCCCATCGCCGCACCCGCGATGCCCAGCCCCATGCCGACCAGGAAGCCGCCGAGGTTGGTGGCCGCGAAGGAAATCACGGACAGGATCAGTGCGTTGACGCTCACGTAGTGCCGCGCGGACGGAGTGCACCACAGGAACAGCCCGGCCACGATCAGCGCCAGCCCGATGCCGAGCGCGGCGAGCCCGCCGAGCCCCAGGCTGACCAGCACGCCGAGCGGGGAGAGCGGCACGAGCAGCAGCTCGGCCCCGCCGAGTACCAGCAGCAGCCCGGCCCAGAACGGCCGGGTCCGCCGCCACCGGCGGAACCGCGCCCGCGCCGCGGGCCAGGGCAGCCGCGCCGCCTGCTCCGCGAGCCGCGCTCGCAGCGCCGTGAGCCGGGCTCGCAGCGCCGTGCGCCGCGCCGTCAGTGCGGCCGGCAGCCGCCCGCGCCTCAGAAGCACTTCTCGCCGTCCAGGCTGACGCCCAGCTTCAGGCCCTTGAGGCGGAAGTTGCCGCCCGTGGCCGACCAGGCGTGCGACTTCACGCCCGCGACCTCGATGTCACCGGCCTGCAGCCCGAACTTGCCCTTCGGGCCGCGGACGCCCGGTACCTCGTCCAGCGTCGAGGCGTCGCGGCCGATCTGCGCCGTACCGAAGCGCGCGTCGCCGACCAGGTCCTCACCGTCGATGACGAGGTTGTCCGCGGTGACGGGGCCCGCCTTCCCGCCCGCGGTGAGCTTGAAGACCACCGGCCCCATCGGCGTGCTGACCTGCGCCGACTGGCAGATGTCGGAGAGCCGCGCCTGACCGATGCCGAGCAGGGCCACGGGGTGCCCGGTACCGTCGGCGGAGCGGTCGGTGTGCACGTACGAGGCCAGCCCGTCGCTGGTCAACTTGCCCGAGGTCACCTGGAAGTTGGTGCCGGAGACGGCGAACGACGCGGCGAGCACGCCCTGCGCCATCACGGTCGCCAGCGCCCCGACGGCCAGTACCGCCGGCACGGCCACGGCCGCGCTCTTCCTCCAGGACGTGCGGCCTTCTTCCGGTACGGCCCGCTGATTCCTGCCCACTGCTTCCTCCCGGGGGAGCGCTCGGTCATGGCGGTACGGTCACAGCGCTGACGTGCGGTTACTTGCGGTAACGAAGGTAGCTGTCGAGAGATTAGGGCCGTTGTTGACGGCGCGTCAACAGTGCTGCACGACGAAGGGGCGGGCGGCCGAAGCCGCCCGCCCCCACCTGTCCTTCAGCCGTCCGGGCCTACTGGATCGCCTTGATCAGCTCGCCGGTCGCGGTGTCCCCGCTGAGCTCCCAGAAGAACGTGCCGCCCATGCCCTGCTCGTTCTTGAAGGCCATCTTCGTGCCGATGGTCTCCGGGGTGTCATAACTCCACCACTGGTCACCGCACTTGGCGTACGCGGTGCCGCCGACCTTGCCGGTCGCCGGGCAGCGGCCCTTGAGGTCCTTGTAGTCCTCGATGCCCGCCTCGTACTTGCCCGGCGCCGCGCCGGTCGCCGTGCCGCCCGGCGCGGACTGCGTGACGCCGCTCCAGCCGCGCCCGTAGAAGCCGATGCCCAGCAGCAGCTTGTTCGCCGGGATGCCGAGGCCCTTGAGCTTCTTGGTCGTGTCCGCGGTGTTGAAGCCGGCCTTCGGAATGCCGCTGTACGAGGTCAGCGGCGAGTGCGGGGCCGTCGGACCCTTGGCGTCCCAGGCGCCGAAGTAGTCGTACGTCATCGGGTTGTACCAGTCGACGTACTGCGCGGCGCCCGCGTAGTCGGCCGCGTCGATCTTGCCGCCGGCGGAGGCGTCGGCAGTGATCGCCGCGGTGACCAGGTTGGAGCTGCCGAACTTCGCGCGCAGCGCCTTCATGACGTTCGTGAAGGCCGTCCGGCCGCTGGTGTCGCAGGTCAGGCCGCAGGCGTTGGGGTACTCCCAGTCGATGTCGATGCCGTCGAAGACGTCCGCCCAGCGCTTGTCCTCGACCAGGTCGTAACAGGACTGCGCGAACGCCGCCGGGTTCTTGGCCGCCTCGGCGAAGCCGCCGGACCAGGTCCAGCCGCCGAAGGACCAGATCACCTTGAGGTTCGGGTGCAGCGCCTTGAGCTTGCGCAGCTGGTTGAAGTTGCCGCGCAGTGCGCCGTTCTCCCAGGTGTCGGCCTTGCCGTCGACGCTCTGGTCCGCGGTGTACGCCTTGTCGTAGTCGGCGTACGCGTCACCTATCGCGCACTTGCCGCCGGTGACGTTGCCGAAGGCGTAGTTGATGTGCGTCAGCTTGTTCGCCGAGCCGGAGGTCTCGATGTTCTTGACGTGGTAATTGCGCTGGTAGACGCCCCAGTTGGTGAAGTACCCGACGACCTTGTTGCCGGCCGCCGTGGTCCCCGCGCCCGATGCGGGCTGTGCGGCGGCGGTCTTGGCCGTGGTCTTGGCGGAGGCGGGGGCCGCGTCGGCGGGGGCGGCCGTGGCGGTCCCGGTGAGCGCGCCGGCGGCCATCGCGGCCGTGCACAGGGCGGCGGCCACGGCCGCGAATCGGTGGTGGGGGCGCTTCTTGTGCGGTCTGAGCATGGTTGCTCCTCGGAGTGGGGGTCCATCGAGGGGGAAGTGCTGTGACCTGCGTCCGCAGTGGCGCCGAACGCGTGGAGCGTCGGGGGAGAAGGTAGAAGGACTAGACCAACTCGGTCAATGGTTTGGACCAATTTGCTGAACTCCCGCACAAGAACCGGCGACCGCCCGGAGAAGACGATCAAGGGGTGGCGGACGCCGCCGTATTGGGCATACTTCTTGCGCCACCGCCGCAGGTCATCGCCTTCCGCGACCCGGAGAGAGATCATCACGGCAGTGGGACCGGCCGCGCCGCGCCACCCGAGCGGCGCACGCCGCAACGCCCTACAGGGAGGAGAGCGCCGCCATGACCGAGTACGGCCCCGGACCCGTGGACCGCAGGCTGCCCACCGACGAAGCCCGCCAGCTGATGACGCTCGTACGCGATCTGGCGGCCCGCGAGATCGCGCCCACGGCCGCCGCCGAGGAGGAGGCGGGCAGGTTCCCCCGCGAGCTCTTCACACTGCTCTCGGAGTCGGGCCTGCTCGGCCTGGCGTACGCCGAGGAGTTCGGCGGGGGCGGCCAGCCGTACGAGGTCTACCTCCAGGTCCTCGAAGAGCTGGCCGCCGCCCGGCTCACCGTCGGCCTCGGCGTCAGCGTCCACACCCTGGCCTGCCACGCGCTCGCCGCGTACGGCACGAAGGAGCAGCGCGCCGAGCACCTGCCCGCGATGCTCGGCGGCGGGCTGCTCGGCGCGTACTGCCTCTCCGAGCCCGCCGCCGGGTCGGACGCCGCGTCCCTGACCACCCGCGCCACGCGCGACGGGGACAGCTGGGTCCTGAACGGCACGAAGGCGTGGACCACCCACGGCGGCATCGCCGACTTCTACACCGTCCTCGCCCGCACCGGGGGAGCGGGCGCGCACGGCATCACGGCCTTCCTGGTGCCCGGCGACGCCGAGGGGCTGAGCGCCGCCGCGCCCGAGCGCAAGATGGGCATGAAGGGCTCGCCCACGGCGCAACTGCACTTCGACGGCGTACGGATCGGGGACGCGCGCCGGCTCGGCGAGGAGGGCCAGGGCTTCGCCATCGCGCTCGACGCGCTGGACTCCGGCCGGCTCGGCATCGCCGCGTGCGCCGTGGGCGTGGCGCAGGCGGCCCTGAACGAGGCGCTGGCGTACGTCGCGACCCGCCGCCAGTTCGGCCGACCGCTCGCCGACTACCAGGGGCTGCGCTTCATGCTCGCCGACATGGCCACGCAGGTGACGGCCGGGCGGTCGCTCTACCTCGCCGCGGCCCGGCTGCGGGACGAAGGCCGCCCCTTCACCAAGGAAGCGGCCATGGCCAAGCTCTTCTGCTCGGACGCGGCGATGCGCATCACGACGGACGCGGTCCAGCTGCTCGGAGGGTACGGCTACACCGCGGACTTCCCGGCCGAGCGCTATATGCGCGAGGCCAAGGTCCTGCAGATCGTCGAGGGCACCAACCAGATCCAGCGGATGGTCATCGCCCGGCACTTGGCGGGCCCGGAGTCCCGCTGACGGTCAGTCCGCTGACGCACCGTCCCACTGATGGGACGTCAAAGGCTGGGCTGCGGAAGGCAGGTGCTCGTCATTCGGCAAGGAGGTGCGAGTGAGTCGGGAGGCTCACTCGCACGGTGATGTCGCGGTTGCCGGTCCGCGGGCGCGTCAGCGGTGCCGGCGCATCAGGGGGACGCGCACCGGACGGGAGCCGGGGCCGCCCACGTGGGAGAACGGCTGGGTACGCCAGTCCAGGCCCGCCGGGAGCGTCAGCAGCATGCCGCTGTCCTGCTCCTGGGGGGCCAGCACGTCATCGGCGGAGGCCGTCTCGGCCACGCCCCGGCCGGACCCCTGGCAGACCGTCAGGCCGAAGGGGTTCCAGGGCGAGGAGCAGACCGCGTGCTCGGGCAGCGTGTCCTCGTCGGCGAGCAGCGCGATGGGCTGCCCGCAGTCCGGGCAGCTGACGCGGTAGAGCTCGACGGTGTCAAAGGCGTCGAAGTCGTCGTCGCGGAAACTGTCGCCCTCCTGGGCGGCGGTGTTCTCCAGCGTGGATTCCTGCTTCGGGCGTCGCATGATGTCCATCCCCCTCGGGTGGGCTGCGAGGAACCGCCATCTTCCTGTGTTGGGCGGCCTCGACCACCACGAGCATTTCCCTGCCACTCCGCTGCATAATCTCGGCTACCGGCCGGACACGGAGTGAAGGGTGTGGCGTTCGTCACACAGGGGGCGCGCGGTGTCCACGATCCGGCGCGAGCTGCGCCGCAGCGCCCCGGCACAGTAGGTTGATCGTGTGGAGGAGCTGGACCGACAAATCGTGGATCTGCTCGTCAAGGACGGGCGGATGAGCTACACCGACCTGGGCAAGGCCACTGGCCTGTCCACCTCGGCGGTGCATCAGCGCGTGCGCAGGCTGGAGCAGCGCGGCGTGATCCGCGGCTATGCCGCCATCGTCGACCCCGAGGCGGTGGGGCTGCCGCTGACCGCCTTCATCTCGGTCAAACCCTTCGACCCCAGCGCCCCGGACGACATCGCCGAGCGGCTGGCCGAGGTCCCCGAACTGGAGGCATGCCACAGCGTCGCGGGCGACGAGAACTACATCCTCAAGGTCCGGGTCGCCGCGCCGCTGGACCTGGAGCACCTGCTGACCCGCATCCGAACGCTCGCCGGCGTCTCGACGCGTACGACCGTGGTGCTGTCCACGCCGTACGAGGCCCGGCCGCCCCGCATCTGAAGCGCGGCGCCCGCGGGCCCTCAGGGGGCGGCGCCTGCCCGGATGCGGCCACGCCCGCCCGGATACGGCCACGCCACACCCACCCCGCGCGACCGCCGGGTACGCGCAGGGGCGAAACTGTCCGGTATGAGTGAACGCACCCCCGTACCGGCCCCCGACCGCACCGTCCTGCTGCGCCGCGGCGAGGTCCACAGCCCGGCCGACCCCTTCGCCACCGCCATGGTCGTCGAGGGCGGCTCGGTCGCCTGGGTCGGCTCGGAAGGAGCCGCCGACTCCTTCGCCGATGGGGTCGACGAGGTCATCGACCTCGACGGCGCGCTCGTCACCCCCGCGTTCACTGACGCACATGTGCACACCACCGCCACCGGGCTCGCGCTGACCGGCCTCGACCTCAGCGGCACCCGCTCCCTCCCCGGCGCCCTGGAACGCATCCGCTCCTTCGCCGCGGCCCGCCCCGCCGACCGCGTACTGCTCGGCCACGGCTGGGACGCCAGCGCCTGGCCCGAGGGCCGCGCGCCCTCCCGCGCCGAGCTGGACGAGGCCACCGGTGGCTGCCCGCTCTACCTCAGCCGCATCGACGTGCACTCCGCCGTGGTCACCACCGCCCTCCAGGACCTCGTCCCCGGCCTGCGGGAACGCGCCGGATTCGACCCCGCGGGACCGCTCACCGGCGACGCCCACCACGCCGTGCGGCAGGCCGCGTACGACACCGTCACCCCGGCCCAGCGCGCCGACGCACAGGCCGCCGCGCTCGCGCACGCCGCGTCCCTCGGCATCGGCACCGTCCATGAATGCGCCGGCCCGGAGATCTCCGGCGAGGACGACCTGACCTCGCTGCTCGACCGCGCCGCCGCCGGCGACGGCCCGCGCGTCGTCGGCTACTGGGGCGAACTCGTCACGACCGCAAAGGACGCGGAGCGGATCAGGGAACTCGGCGCGGTCGGCGCCGCGGGCGACCTCTTCGCCGACGGCTCCCTCGGCTCGCACACCGCCCACCTGTGCACCCCGTACGCCGACGCCGCGCATACGGGCAACGCGCTGCTCGACGCCGACACCATCGCCGCACACGTCGCCGCCTGCACCGAAGCCGGCCTCCAGGCGGGCTTCCACGCCATCGGCGACGCCGGACTCACCGCCGTCGTCGACGGCGTACGGACGGCCGCCGACCGGATCGGCCTCGACCGGGTACGTGCAGCCCGGCACCGCATCGAACACTGCGAAATGCTCACCCCGGACACCATCGCCGGCTTCGCCGAACTCGCCCTCACCGCCTCCGTACAGCCCGCCTTCGACGCCCTCTGGGGCGGCGAACAGGGCATGTACGCCACCCGCCTCGGCGCCGAACGCGCCCGCACCCTCAACCCGTACGCAGCCCTCCTCAAGGCCGGCGTCCCGCTCGCGCTCGGCTCCGACAGCCCCGTCACCCCGCTCGACCCCTGGGGCACCGTCCGCGCCGCCGTCTTCCACCGCACCCCCGGACACGGCATCTCCGCGCGCGCCGCGTTCACCGCCCACACCCGCGGCGGCTGGCGGGCCGTCGGCCGCGACGACGCGGGCATCCTCGTGCCCGGCGCACCCGCCGACTACGCGGTCTGGCAGACCGGCGAACTGCTCGTCCAGGCCCCCGACGAGCGCGTCGAGCGCTGGTCCACCGACCCCCGCTCCGGCACCCCCGGCCTGCCCGATCTCACCCCCGGCCAGGAGCTGCCGCGCTGCCTGCGGACGGTCGTCGGCGGCCGGACCGTCTTCCAGCGGCCGAACGAGTGAACCTCCCGCGGCGGGTGCCGCCGGGCGACGTGCCCGGCGCGTACTCGCCCTACCTGCGGCAGTTCGGCACTGACCTGGTTGAACGCAAAAACGACGCAGGTAGAACGGATGTTGACAGGAGCCCGTCGGCGGCCGGTAGGTTCGGCCGAGTCCACCACAAGGACGTCCGACCGGCAGACCTCCGCGCAGCCGTCGAACGCAGCTGGGCCATGGGGTGGTGCGCCGCACGGCACACCACAACTGGGAGCCAGGTCCACCCCTGCGGCACGGAAGCGACGGTTCAGGTTTCAGTCGGCCGGCGGGTGCGACCCGGGTGGGGCCCGGACGCTCAGTAGACAACGGCTCTCGGTCGACCCGCAGCCAGCGGGCCCCAGGTCGGCCCGAAGGGCGCCGGGCCCCGATCCGCACCCCGCGGATCTCCACCCACCCCGCACCCCGCCTCGTAGCGAGGCACCCTCTCCGTACGCGGCGCCGCCTCGTAACGAGGCGCTCTCTTCATACGCGGCACCACTCCTCGCCCTCACCGAGAGCGAGCGCGCGTACCCGTACCGGTCACCGCCGCCCCGCGCGCACGCGCCCCGTTGTACCGTCGGCTCACCACCGCACGACCTGCAGGAAGGCCGCGACTGTGCCATCGGGCTCCGAAACCACCGCCGAAGCCGTACCAGGCCCCGCCCAGGGCCCTGGCGGAGACGGCCCCGCCGCCGACGGCGGCCCCGTGGCCACCGAGGCGCCCGACGCCGCAGCACGCCGCCCCGGACGCCTGCGCCGCCTCGCCGCCCTCGTGCGCCGCGAAACGCCGCGCACGGTACTCGCGGTCCTCACCGGACTCGCCCTCGGACTGGCCTTCCCGCCGTACGACCTGTGGCCGCTGTCCCTCCTGGCGGTGGCCGGGCTCAGCCTGCTCACCCGCGGCCGTACGGCACGTCAGGCCGCCTGGACCGGCCTCGTGTTCGGCTGGCCCTTCTTCTTCCTGCTGCTGAAGTGGCTGCACGTCGTCGGCTGGGACGCCGTGATCGGCCTCGCCTTCGCCGAGGCCGTCTTCGTGGCACTGCTCGGCGCCGGACTGGCCGTCACCTCGCGCCTGAAGGCATGGCCCCTGTGGGCCGCCTGCCTGTGGGTGGCCCAGGAATGGGCCCGCGACCGCGTGCCCTTCGGGGGCTTCCCCTGGGGCCGGCTCGCCTTCGCCAACACCGCCTCGCCCTACACCCCGTTCGCCGCCCTCGGCGGCGCGCCCCTGGTGACCTTCGCCGTCGCCCTCACCGGCACGCTCCTCGCCGCGCTCACCGTGACGCTCTGGCAGCTCCGCCGCCCGGACAGCGCGGCCGGTACGCGGCTGCGCCGGGCCCTCCCGGCCCTCGAAGCCTTCGGCCTGGCCGCGGCCGTCACCGTCGCCGGGTACGCCGTCCCCGTACCGACCAAGGCCACCGACCACCTGAACATCGCCGTCGTGCAGGGCAACGTCCAGCAGCCCGGCATGGACTTCCTCGGCCGCCCGATGATGATCACGGAAAATCACGCCCGCGCCACCGAGAAGCTGGCCGCCGACGTGAAGGCCGGCCGCGCCAAGAAGCCCGACCTCGTCATCTGGCCGGAGAACTCCTCCGACCTGGACCCCTTCCAGTACCCCGAGGCATACGACCGGATCAACAGGGCCGTGCGGGCCATCGGCGTCCCCGTGCTCGTCGGCGCCCTCGTGGACCACCTGTCCAAGGCCGGCTACGTCTTCAACCAGGGCATCCTCTGGGACCCGAAGACCGGCCCCGGCGCCTCGTACACCAAGCAGCACCCGGTGCCGTTCGGCGAGTACGTGCCCTTCCGCAAGGAGCTCAGCAAGATCATCACGCGCCTCCAGCGGGTGCCGCGCGACTTCTACCCCGGTGACCACACCGGCGTGATGAACATGGCGGGCGCGAAGCTCGGCGACGTCATCTGCTTCGAGGTGGCGTACGACGAGATCGTGCACGACACCGTGAACGCCGGGGCGCGGGCCCTCATTGTGCAGACCAACAACGCCACCTACGGGCGCACCGGCCAGCCCGAGCAGCAGCTCGCGATGTCCCGGCTGCGCGCCGTCGAGCACGGCCGCGCCGTGGTCACCGCCGCCACCAGCGGCATCAGCGCCGTCGTCGCACCGAACGGCGAAATCACCCACCGCATCCCCGAATTCACCCAGGGCGTGGTCAGCGCGAGCCTGCCGCTGCGGGAGGAAAAGACCGTCGCCGACCGCGTCGGCGCGTCTCCGGAATGGGTGATCGCTATGGTGGGCCTTCTGTCCTGCGCTGCCGCCTTCGTGCTCGGCCGGCGCGGGCGTACGAAGGACGAGAAGGGGCAGCAGTGACAGACGGCGGACAGGGCGGCGAGCGGCGGCAGTACGGGCCGCTGGGCGACATCTTGGTGATCATTCCGACGTTCAACGAGGCGGAGAACATCAAGCCGGTCGTCGATCGGGTGCGCGCCGGAGTGCCCGACGCGCACGTACTGGTCGCCGACGACAACAGCCCGGACGGCACGGGCAAGCTCGCCGACGAACTGGCCGCCGCCGACGACCACGTGCACGTCCTGCACCGGCAGGGCAAGGAGGGCCTGGGCGCCGCCTACCTCGCGGGCTTCCAGTGGGGTATCGAGCACGGTTACGACGTCCTGGTGGAGATGGACGCCGACGGCTCCCATCAGCCCGAGGAGCTGCCCCGGCTGCTGACCGCCCTGAAGGGCGCCGATCTCGTGCTCGGCTCGCGCTGGATGCCCGGCGGCCGGGTGGTGAACTGGCCCAAGTACCGCGAGTTCCTCTCCCGCGGCGGCAGCACGTACTCCCGGCTGCTGCTGGACGTGCCGATCCGGGACGTCACCGGCGGCTTCCGGGCCTTCCGCAAGGAGACGCTGCAGGGGCTGGGCCTGGAGGACGTCGCCTCGCAGGGGTACTGCTTCCAGGTCGACCTGGCCCGGCGGGCCGTCGAGGCGGGCTACCACGTCGTCGAGGTGCCCATCACCTTCGTCGAACGGGAGCGGGGCGACAGCAAGATGAACCGCGACATCGTCGTGGAGGCGCTGTGGCGGGTGACGGCTTGGGGTGTGGGGTCCCGGCTGGACAGGCTGCGGGGGAAGAAGAGCGGCTGAAGCGAGAAGAGCCGCTGAAGCGGGCCTGTGGATAACCGGGGGACGGTCGGTCGCCGGGGCTAGCTTGGGGAGCGGTGGTGGTGGCGGGGGAGGGGACCCACTCACCGGTTCGGGGAGAGGGAGGGGCCCTACCCATGGCGGACCAGGCACACTTGAACCATGACGTCCGCCACCACGCCACCCCGCCCCCGTCCGCCCCAGCGCTCCCGCGCCCGCCGTCTGGTGCCGCTCGGCATCGCCGTGTGGGTCGTCCTGGAGGTCTGGCTGCTCACCCTGGTCGGTGGGGCAGCGGGCGGCCTGACGGTCTTTCTTCTGCTGGTGGCCGGCGTGGTGCTCGGCGGTTACGTCATCAAGCGGGCGGGCCGGCGCGCCTGGCAGAACCTGGCGGGCGCCTTCCAGCAGCCCGGCGCCGATCCCGCGAAGCCGGCCCCGGAGACCGGTGGCGGCAACATGCTGCCGATGCTCGGCGGCCTGCTCCTGATGTGCCCCGGACTGGTCTCGGACGCGGCGGGCCTGCTGTGCCTCTTCCCGCCGACCAGGAAACTCCTCCAGCGGCGCCTGGAGCGCCTGCTGGCCCGCCAGGCGTCCGCAACCCCCGGCTCCTTCGGCGACGCCTTCCAGCAGGCGCGTATGCGCGCTCCGGACGGCAAGGTCGTCCCGGGCGAGGTCGTCCGCGACGACGAGCCGCCGGCCCCGCCCCGGCAGGACCCGCCGCTGCCGCGCTGATAAACACCGCGAGGGCCGGTATCCCTGCCGCAGCAGGGGTACCGGCCCTCGACGTGAGCCGTCCGCCGTCAGGCGGACTTCTTGTTGCTGTCGCGCGGGTGCACAGCGATGTTCATGGTGCCGGAGCGCAGGACGGCCAGCCTCTCGGCCAGCACCTCCTCGAGCTCCTCGCGGGTGCGCCGCTCCATGAGCATGTCCCAGTGCGTACGCGCGGGCTTGCCCTTCTTCTCCTCAGGGCCATCGCCATCCACCAGAAGTGCGGGAGCGCCGCAAACCTTGCACTCCCACTCCGACGGAATCTCGGCCTCTACCGAGAAGGGCATCTCAAAGCGATGTCCCTTCTCGCATGCGTACTCCACCGCCTGGCGCGGGGCCAGGTCGATGCCGCGGTCGGTCTCGTAGCTGGTCACCACAAGTCGCGTGCCGCGAAGAGCTCGCTCACTCATGAATCGTGCCTCCCGGGCTTTGTCGCCCACAGGACAGGTGTCGCTGTCGTCGTCATCCGGTCAACGTCCGGTCGGCGGTGAAGATTCCCGAATTCGGGACCCAGGTCGCCCGTCGTGCCGCCCCTTGTTGTACCCACCAACGCCCGGTTTGTCACATCTGGCAGCAGATGTCACCCGACGCTGTCCGAAGTTCAGCGCGCAGTAACGGTCCGCCTGGTGAGCCAAAGGCGTACACTACCGGCCCGCGCCTCACTTGCCTAAATCAGGTCGGGCACTCGGTTTCCGGCCGCCGTCGCGGCGCGCCGCACGGGCACGCGGGCGAGCAGGACAAATCCGATCAAGAAGAACGCCGCCAGCGAGGCGATCGCGTCGCGGTAGCTGCCCGTCATCTGGTAGGCGACACCGAAGACCAGCGGCCCCAGCCAGCTCACGCCCCGGTCGCTGATCTCGTACGCGGCGAAGTATTCGGCCTCTTTCCCGCGCGGGATCAGATGCGAGTACAGCGACCGCGACAGCGCCTGGCTGCCGCCCAGCACCAGCCCGATCGCCACGGCCAGGCAGAAGAACCACACGGGCGCGTGCGCGGGCAGGAAGACCCCCGCGACGATCACCGCCATCCATGCCACCAGCGACGCGAGAATCGTCCGTTTGGCGCCGTGCCGCCGGGCCAGCCGGCCCATCAGCACCGCGCCCGCCGCCGCCAGCGCCTGTACGAGCAGCACCGCGACGATCAGCGTCGTCTGGTCCAGGCCCAGCTCCTCCGAGCCGTACACCGACGCCTGGGTGATCACGGTCTGCACCCCGTCGTTGTACACCAGGTACGCGAGCAGGAAGGCCAGCGTCAGCGGGTGCCGGCGCAGGTCGCGCAGTGTCTCCCGGAGCTGCCGCAGGCCGCCTCCGGGGGGCGGGGACGCGGCCGTACGAAGTGGTCGGCGGTCCCGGAGCCGGCGCAGCGGTACGAGGGTGAACACCGCCCACCACAGGCCCGCCGACGCCAGGCAGATCCGGATGGCGTCCTCCTGTGAAACGCCGAAGGAGGCGTGGCCGGCGTACAGGACCAGGTTGGCCACCAGGACCAGCGCGCCCGCCGCGTAACCGAACGCCCAGCCCCGTGAGGACACCGCGTCCCGCTCCTCGGGGGCCGCGATCTGCGGCAGGTAGGAGTTGTAGAGCATCATCGAGACGACGAACGACACGTTCGCGACGATCAGCAGCGCCCCGCCGAGCAGATAGCGGTCGCCGCCCAGGAAGAGCAGCCCCGTCGTCGCCGCGGCACCCGTATACGCGCACCCGCCCAGCAGTGGCTTCTTGCGGCCCGTGCGGTCGGCGACGGCCGCCGCCAGCGGCATCGCCAGTACGGAGAGCAGCAGCGAGGCGGACACCGAGTACGCGTAGAACGACCCGGCCCGTACCGGGATGCCGAGCGGGTGGACAAAGCCGTGCGCGTCGGCCGCCGCCTTCGCCACGGACGTCAGATACGGCCCGAGGAACACCGTCAGGACGGTCGTCGAGTAGACGCTGTTGGCCCAGTCGTACCAGTACCAGCCGCGCTGCTCGCGCCGCCGGCCGGCCGCGTCCGTCGGCTCGGCCGGTTCGACAGCGATGTCCACACCCACAGGTTCCCCCTCGCGCTCCCCGTCACGGCGGCGGAAGCGGTCGCGGGGCCGGCACCCGTGGGTCAGGTCAGGTCCAGGCGCCCCGCGCGGTCAGCACATCCCGCAGCGTGTCTATGTGATCGGTCATGATGCCATCTACACCTAGATCGAGGAGATCCGCCATCCGCGCGGCGTCGTTCACGGTCCAGACGTGCACTTGAAGCCCGAGCTGTCGGGCCGCGCGCAGGAAGAGCCGGTCCACCACCCGTAGGCCCGCGTGCCGCTCCGGTACCTGTACGCACACCGCGCTGCGCCGTACCGCGGCGCCCAGCAACCGGTCCAGCGGCAGGCTCCGCCCGTAGGAGCGCAAGCGCAGTCCCGCCACCCCGCGGGTGCCCAACGAGGTGGCCAGCCGGCCGCCCGCGAGCTGCTGCGCCCGCCCGGCCCGCGCCTCCGAGAACGAGCCGACGCACACCCGGTCCCACGCGCCCGTACGGTGCAGCAGCGCCAGCAAGGGGCGCAGCGCCGCCTCGGCCTTCACGTCCACGTTCCAACGCGCCTCCGGGAACTCCTCCAGCAGCTCCTCGAAGAGCGGCAGCGGCTCCCGGCCCGCCACCTTTGCCTGCCGCACGGCCCGCCAGGGCAGCGCCCCGATCCGGCCGCTGCTGTCGGTGACCCGGTCCAGGGTGGCGTCGTGGAACGCCACCAGGCGGCCGTCCGACGTGGCGTGCACGTCGGTCTCCAGGTAGCGGTAGCCGCGTTCGACGGCGCGGCGGAAGGCGAGCGCGGTGTTCTCCAGGCCGTCCGCCGCGCCGCCCCGGTGGGCGAAGGCGAGCGGTGCCGGGTGGTCGAGGTACGGGTGGCGGGGGCGCGGGCGCAGGACGGTCACGCGGGCAGTATGGCGGGCGCCCCGCACAGAGGGGCAGCGAGGGTCCGGCCACGAAGGCGCGCCGCCGGCCTTCGGGACGAGACGCCGGCCCTCGAAGCGTGCCGCCCTGGCCTTCGGGACGAGATGCCGGCCCGCGCCCCGCCCCCCAGTAAGCCGCGCGCTCTCAGGACCGGCAGTCCGCGGCCGCCTCCGGGGCCGGCGCCGGCTGTTCCTGTGGTGCGGACTTCCCCGTGACCACCCGGGACGGCTCGTCCAGTCCCCTGATCGCGAAGAGCCGCAGGAAGAACTGCGCCATCGGGCCGATGGCCAGCGCGTACACGACCGTGCCCACGCCGACCGAGCCGCCCAGGAGGAAGCCCGCGGCCAGTACGGTGATCTCGATGCAGGTGCGGACGAGGCGGATGGGGCGGCCGGTGCGCAGGTGCAGCCCGGTCATGAGTCCGTCCCGCGGCCCGGGACCGAAGCGCGCGGAGATGTACAGGCCGGTCGCCGCGCCGTTCAGGGCGACCGCGCCGGCCAGTACCGGGACGCGCATCCAGAACGACGGGGACGCGGGCACCAGGGCCATCGTCGCGTCCATCACCAGGCCCAGCACGATCACGTTCGAGACCGTGCCCAGGCCCACGCGCTGCCGCAGCGGGATCCACAGCAGCAGGATCAGCGCGCCGGAGACGATCGTGACCGTGCCGATGGTCAGGCCGGTGTGTTCCGCGATGCCCTGGTTCAGTACGCTCCACGGCTCCAGGCCGAGGTCCGCGCGTACCATCAGCCCCATGCTCACGCCGTACAGCACCAGACCGACGTAGAGCTGGACCAGCCGTCGCGGCAGATGGCGCCCGTGGGGCCGCCCGGCGGCCGCCTCCCGCTCACCCTCCCGGCCGTCCGCCGCATCGCCCTCCGGCCCCGGTTCCGGCCCCTCCGCGGGCCCCTTCGCGGACGCCTCTGCAGATCCCTTTGCAGACAACGGGTTCCCCTCCTGGCAAGATTGGACTGTAGAGGGCCAGCCTGTGGCGGGCCGGCAGCCGGGTTCCATGGCCAATCGCGGAAAGGTGGACTGGTCGATATGGCGCAGTGGACTTCAGCAGTGGGTGCGGCCCAACTCGCCCGCCTGGTGCGGTCGCAGGACGACCGCGCCGCCTCGGCGGCGGTCGGCGGCCGCCGCATCCCCGCGTACCGGACCCTCGCCGACGGCGTCCGCCTCCTGGTGCTCGAAGGGCGGGTCCCGGTGGCCGCGCGGCTGCCCGCCGAGCGCGAGCTGGCCGCCGCGCTGTCCGTCAGCAGGACCACCGTCGCCGCCGCCTACGAAGCGCTGCGCGCCGAGGGCTTCCTGGAGTCGCGGCGCGGCTCGGGGAGCTGGACCGCCGTGCCGGCCGGCAATCCGCTGCCCACCCGGGGGCTGGAGCCGCTGCCCCCGGAGGCCGCCGGCTCGATGATCGACCTGGGCTGTGCCGCGCTGCCCGCGCCCGAGCCCTGGCTCACCCGTTCCGTGCAGGGCGTCATGGCGGACCTGCCGCTGTACGCCCACACGCACGGCGACTACCCGGCCGGGCTGCCCGCGCTGCGCCAGGCCCTCGCCGACCGCTACACGGCCCGCGGCATCCCCACCATGCCCGAGCAGATCATGGTGACCACCGGCGCGATGGGCGCGGTGGCCGCGATCTGCCGCCTGATCACCCGCCCCGGGGAGCGGGTCGCCGTCGACTCGCCCTCGTACGCGAACATCCTGCAGCTGATGCGGGACGCCGGAGCCCGACTCGTCCCCGTGGCGCTCGCCGAGCGGCTCGGCGGCTGGGACATCCCGGCCTGGCGCCAGGTGATGCGGGACGCCGCGCCCCGTATGGCGTACGTCGTCGCCGACTTCCACAACCCCACCGGCTCGCTCGCCACGGAGGAGCAGCGGCGCGGACTGGTCGCGGCGGCCCGCTCGGCCGGCACGGTCCTGGTCGTCGACGAGACGATGGCCGAACTGTGTCTCGACCCGGGCGTCGAAGTGCCGCCCGCGGTCTGCTCGTTCGACCCGTCGGGCAGCTCGGTGATCACTGTCGGCTCGGCGAGCAAGGCGTTCTGGGCCGGTATGCGCATCGGATGGGTGCGCGCGGCCCCGGACATCATCCGCAGCCTGGTCGCCGCCCGCGCCTACGCCGACCTCGGCTCCCCGGTCCTCGAACAGCTCGCCATCACGTCCCTGCTGGACGGCGGCGGCTGGGAGGAGGCGGTCGCCATCCGCCGGGAGCAGGCGCGCGAGAACAGGGACGCGATCGTCGACGCGGTCCGGCGCCACCTGCCCGACTGGGAGTTCAGCGTCCCCAGCGGCGGCCTCACCCTCTGGGCGCGCACGGGCGGCCTGTCCGGGTCGCGCATCGCGGAGGCGGGGGAGCGGCTGGGCGTACGGGTGCCGTCGGGCCCGCGCTTCGGGGTGGACGGCGCCTTCGAGGGGTTCGTACGTCTCCCGTTCACGGTCAGCGGCGCGGTCGCCGACCAGGCCGCCTCCCGGCTGGCCGGCGCCGCCCACCTGGTCGCCACGGGCCGCTCCCAGGACAGTGACACGCTGCACTCGTTCGTGGCCTGAGGGGCGCCTGAGGGCGCTTGAGGGGCGCTTGAGGGGCGCCTGAGGGGTGCCTGAGAGGCCGGGCACGCGGCTCCGGAGGGCGCGACCTGACACCGGTCCCGGAAGGCGCGGTCTGACACCACAGGTACCTGACACCACAGGTACCGGACACACAGATTCCGGACACCGCTCCCGGAGGAATGATCCGGGCGGCCGCCGGTGGAGCGCGTCACCGGTGGCCGCCCGGAGATCAGGGCCCGTGAGGGCGAGCGGTCACACCGCCCCCGACGCGGTGCCCGCGCGGTACCCGAAGTCCGCGCCGTCGGCGGGCGGGGCGGCGGCCGCGGGTACGGAGCCGAGCGCCGTGCGCTCCGGCAGCAGCGCCAGTACCGCCCGCCGGTGGTACTCACTCGTCGCGTCGTCGAACGGGTCGGGCGTGGCGGGCACTTGGAGGCGCAGGACCGGGCCCGAGCCGAGCCGGGCGTAGCCGCGCCCCGGCGGGACCTGGTCGGCGGGCGTGGTCTCCGGGGGCGCGCCCAGGACGGCACGCACGTCCTCCGGGCTGGTGGGCCCGAGCACGACGCGCGCCCGGGTGTGGGCGCGCACCGGCTCGCTCAGCAGCTCCGCGCTCTCGAACTGGTCGGCGACGGCCACCGTGACGCTCGCGGCGCGCCCGTGGCGCAGCGGTACTTGGAGGAGGCGCTGCGGGTCCTCGCGGCCCTCGGCGGCGGCGAGGTGGGTCAGCGCGCTCGGCCGGTCCACGAGGACCCACAGCGGCTGGCGGAGGTCGTCGGGGACCGGCAGCCCGGCCTGCCGCGCGCGGTTCGCGGCGATCAGCCGCCGCTCCGTCTCGTGCGCCGCCCACTCCAGTGTGGCCAGCGCGCTGGTCAGCCCGCACTCCACGCCGAGTACGCCGGGCCGCCCCAGAAGGAAAGCGAACTCCCCGGTTCCGCTGCCGTCGATGACCAGGACGTCGCCGTGGCAGAGCGCTTGCAGGGCGACGGACCGCAGCAGGGTCGTGGTGCCGCTCCCGGGGCGCCCCAGGGCCAGCAGGTGCGACTCGGTGGAGCGCGGCCCGGTCCGCCAGACCACCGGCGGCACGTCCCGCGGCTCCGCCTCCTCGGCCGCGCCCGCCACCGGGACGGTGCGCTGGACCGCGCCCGCGTCGGTGAAGCCCAGCACGGTCTCGCCCGGCGTGGTCACGAACCGCTGGGCCGCGATGTCGGTCGGCAGCGCCGGGAGCACGGTCAGGACGAGCTGGTTGCCCTCCTGGTCCCACGCGAAGTGGTACTCCCGGCCGCGCCCCGACTTGGCGAGCAGCACCTGTTCGATGCGGACCCGGGACTGGGGCTCGGCATCGGTGAAGTACACCGGGTACTTCAGGCGCAGCCGCGCGAGCCGCCCGTCCTCGTCGAACTCGTACTCGGGGAAGGCCGTGGCCCAGTCGCCGTCGTGCACGTACAGCGGGTCCGGGTCGCCCTCGAAGCTCAGGTACGGCACCAGCGCCTCGTACAGGGCGCGCAGCCGGCCGGTCTCGGCCTCGGTCGGCCCGGCGTCGGCGGGCGTCCGCTCCCGGCCCGCCCAAGCGGCCGCCGCCATCACCGAGATGAGACCGAGCAGCGGCCCGTACGGCACGAGCGCCAGGGAGACCAGGCAGACGGCCGTCGTGGCCAGCAGCGGGCCGCGGCGCTCCCGCGGCGTCGCCGCCCACCGCTGCCGGCCGGCCGAGAGCAGCCGGCGCAGGCCGCGGCCGATGACGAGCAGCGGGTGGAACACGTCGGAGGCGCTGTCGGCCGCGGTCCGCGCGAAGTCGCGGCCGCGGGTGAGGGGAGCGCTGTTGCTCAGGATGCTGGGCAGTGGACGCCGGGGCACGGAAGGTCTCCTGGGGATGCGTGACGACTCGGCAGGACGCTCAGAGCGAGAGTCCCTTGAGCAGGCCCGCGAGGCTCGCGCCGCCGGCCTTGATGCCCGGGGCGATGGCGGTGCCCGCGAGGTAGAAGCCGAACAGCGCGCAGACGATGGCGTGGGAGACCTTCAGTCCGTCCTTGCGGAAGAACAGGAACATGATGACGCCGAGCAGGACAACGCCGGAGATGGACAGGACCATGGGGGTTCTCTCCTGGGTGGTGGGGACGGTCACCATGAGTTCTTCCAGCCTCACAGCCCGTATCAAGCCCGGCAAAGCCGCAAATGGGTGATTTATCGTTGAAACCGCCCAATCGGGCCCTGTCGTAGCGCAATCTGCCCCGGAGTGTGCCTACAAGCGCCGTAGATGCCGGTCGCGCCCCTTGTGCCGTACTTGGGTACGCAGGAATGTGGGCGCCATGGCCGTCCTCGCGCCACCGCACTGCTCGAAGTGCTGCCCGGTCGTCCCTCCGAGGCCGGTGATCCCCCCGCGCCTGCCACCCTCCGTGTGGGTCGGCTTCATCCTCGTCGCCGCGGCCGTCATCGGGGGCTGGGCGCTGATGATGTGGCTGTTCAGCAGCCTCTTCAGCTGACGGGCAACAGCCTGTTCGTCGACGGGCAGCAGCCTTTTCGGCTGACGGGCGGCAGCTTTTCCGTGCCGGGCGGCAGCCTCTTCAGCTGGCGCGCGGGCCCGTCTCCGGGATGTCGATGTCCGACCAGGACACGGCCGTCCAGCCGGCGGCCGGGGAGCCCTCCAGGACGACGACCGCGGTGTTCGGGAGGGGGTGGGCGATGGCGAAGTCCGCGTCCAGGTTGCGGGCGCGCGCCGCGGACCAGGTACGGATCGCCGCGCCGTGGCTCACCACGGCGGCCGCCTCGACGCCGGAAGCGGCGATCTCCTCGATCACCGCGTCGTAACGCGCCAGCATCTCCACGCCGTTCTCGCCGCCGGGCATCCGCAGCTCCGGCTTGCCCGCCGGCCAGGAGAACGCCACGCGCTGGTACTGGTCGTTGGAGGCCGCGTCGCCGCGCATCTCCAGGTCGCCCGCGGCGATCTCGCGGACGCCGTCACGGATCACCACGTCCAGGCCGCGGGCCTCGGCGAGCGGCGCGGCGGTCAGCTGCGTGCGCACGAGGGTGGAGGCGTAGAGCGCGTCGATCTTCTCGTCGGCCAGCCGCTCCGGGAGCGCGGCCGCCTGCTGCTCGCCCAGCTCGGTCAGGCCGGGCCCCGGTGCGGTGGTGTCCAGCAGGTGGCCGACGTTGGACGGGGTCTGACCGTGACGGATCAGCAGCAGGCGCATGGAAGAACTCTCGGTCGGGCGTGGGCGGCGCCCCGCACGGCGCGTGTCCGTACTGGCGCGCCGCCCGTACGGCACGTACGTATATGGGTTATGCAAGCAATTTCAGGCTACCGGACGGCGGACGGCCGGCACCGGGCCCAGCCTCGTCCTCAGGCCGTGACGCCCGTCGCGCCGTCCGTCTGCTCGCGGAGGATGTCGGCGTGGCCGACGTGCCGGGCAGTCTCCTCGATGACATGCACATAGATCCAGCGCAACGACATCTCGCCGATCTGCGGATGCGGCACGACATGGTCCAGCGGGAACGGGGCTGCCACCGCGCGCGACCGCGCGCACGCCTCGTCGTACGCCGCCAGCAGCCCGTCGAGCGACTCCTCGGGGCCCACCTCCCAGCCGCCGTCGTGCCCGCCCGCCGCGGCCGCCTCGCCCGCGTCCTTGGCGGGCGGTTCCGCAGCGGTCAGCAGGTCGGGGAACCAGGAGCGCTCCACCAGGGTCAGGTGCTTGACCAGTCCTGCGAGGGTGGTCTCCGAAGGGACCAGCCGGCGGCGCGCCGCGTCGTCGGCCAGGCCCTGCACCTTTCCCCGGAGCGTCGAGCGGTGGAAGTCCAGGAAGGCTTCCAGGACCTCGCGTTCGCCGCCGGTGCGGACGAGCAGCGGGGCGGGAACGTCGGTGGGCGCAGAGGGCGTGGTCTCGGTCATGGGCCGAGTCTGCCGTACCGCCCGCGGGGGCGATTACGCGGGGAGCGAGCACTGCCGTGCGAGTACATCGGGCGGTATAGGAACGAAATGAATCCACAGGAACTGGCGCGGGCGCGCGGCCGCGCGCGGACGGAACGGGGGCGGTCGGCGTGAACGGACCCATGGGCGGGCAGGCCGACGGGAGCAGACCGGCCGGCAGCGGCCGACGCGGCCGCAGCGGCAGAGGGACGGGCGGCTGGAGACGGCTGCGGCCGCTGGTCGGACTGCTGACGGCCGCCGCCGTCTCCCAGGCCGGCACCCGGGTGTCCGCGATCGCGCTCCCCTGGTTCGTCCTGGTCACCACGGGCAGCGCGGCACAGACCGGCCTGGTCGCGTTCTGCGAGATGGCGCCGTACGTCCTGATCAAGGCGCTGACCGGGCCGCTGGTCGACCGGGCGGGAGCCCGGGTGATCTCCTGGACGGCGGATGTGGTCAGCGCGGCGGTGGCCGCCGCGGTACCGGCGCTGCACGCCCTGGACCTGCTGGACTTCTGGCTGCTGCTCGTCCTGGTCGCCGTGATCGGCGGCGCCCGCGGCCCCGGTGACCTGGCCAAGGAGGTCATGATCCCGGAGGCCGCCGCCCGCTCGGCGATGCCCATCGAGCGGGCCACCGGCCTCCTCGGCGTGGTCGAACGGCTGGCCGCCACGGTGGGCCCCGGCCTGGGCGGTGTACTGGTCGCCGTACTCGGCCCGCTGGCCGGCCTGCTCGTCAACGCGGCGACCTTCGCCCTCGGCTCGGTCCTCGTCGGCCTGGCCCTGCCGCGCGGGATGGGCGGCGCGGCGGACGGTACGGGGACGGCGCACGGCGGGGAGGCGGCCGCCTCCGGAGCCGCGGCCGCCGCGGCCGCCGGGGCCGAAGCGGGCTACTGGCGCCGGTTCGCCGAGGGCTTCACCTACCTGCGCGGCCAGCCGCTGCTGCTCATCATCATCTGCACCGTCGGCTTCACCAACTTCCTCGACGCCGCCCGCAACTCCGTGCTGATGCCGATCTGGGCCAGGGAAACCGGCCACGGGCCGTCCGCGATCGGCCTGATGGCGAGCGCGGCGGGCCTCACGGCGGTGGCCGGCAGCCTGGTCGCCGCGGTCGTCGCCCACCGGCTGCGCCGCCGGCAGGTCTTCTTCGCCGGCTTCCTGGTCTCCGGCGCGCCCAAGTTCGTGATCCTGGCGGTGGACGTACCGGTGTGGGTGGTGGTCGCGGTGTACGCGGTCTCCGGCTTCGGTTCCGGCTTCCTCAACCCGATCCTGGGCGCGGTCATCTGGGAGCGGATACCGCGCCGCCTCCTCGGCCGGGTCGGCGCGCTGGGCGACTCGCTGGCCTGGGCGGGCATCCCGCTCGGCGGCCTGCTGGCCGGCGCGGCGGTGGTCTGGGCGGGCCTGGTCCCGGTCCTTGCGGTGAGCGGCGCGGCGTACTTCCTCGCCACCAACCTGGCCGGGCTGCGCCACGAGTGGCGGGAGCTGGACCGGGAGGCGGGCACCGGACCGGCGCCGCCCGAACCCCCGGCCGGGCCGCGACCGCCGGCCGGACCACCCGCGCCCTACCCGGACGGCCCACCCGTGCCCCACCCGGCGCACGATCCGCCGCGACCGCGCCCCGACCGGCTGGAGGCATAGCGCGCGGCACGCGGGGAAAGCGGGCACCGGCGCGGTAGGCGGCCTCGGACGCGTACAGCCGTTACGTTCGGGGCACCACGTGCACCCCGCCGAACCGAAGGACCCGGAGGACCGACATGGCGAAGATCCTTTTCGTGCTGACCGGCGCCGACCACTGGACGCTGGCCGACGGCACCCGGCACCCCACCGGCTTCTGGGGTGAAGAGGTGACGGCCCCGTACGAAGTGTTCACCGAGGCCGGCCACGAGGTCGTGGTCGCCACGCCCGGCGGCGTGCTGCCCACCCTGGACCCGGCCAGCCTCGCCCCGGAGGTCAACGGCGGCCAGGAAGGCGCGGACGCGGTCGCCGCCACGCTCCAGTCGATGGACCCGCTGCGCCGCCCGGTCAAGCTGGAGCAGGTCGACGCGGCCGGCTACGCGGCCGTCTTCTACCCCGGCGGCCACGGCCCGATGGAGGACCTCGCCACGAACGAGGACTCGGCCCGGCTGCTGGCCGACGCGCTGGCCTCGGGCCGGCCGCTGGGCATCGTCTGCCACGGCCCCGCCGCGCTGCTGGCCACCCGTGGCCCCGACGGCGCCTCGCCGTTCGCCGGGTACCGCCTCACCGCCTTCACCAACGCCGAGGAGGCGCAGGCCGGCTTCGCCGACAAGGCGCCGTGGCTGCTCCAGGACCGCCTGGTGGAGCTCGGCGCGGACTTCCGCGAGGGCGAGCCGTGGGCGCCGTACGTCGTCACCGACCGCAACCTCTTCACCGGCCAGAACCCGGCCTCCTCCGGCCCGCTCGCGGCGGAGATGCTCAAGGCGCTCGGCTGACCCGGCGCCCTTCCCGCACCGGGGCGGAATGAATGCTTCCGCGCCGGTGCTGTGCATGGTCGATCGCACGCACCACCCTGAACGAATCGAGCACCGCATGACCGGCTCACCCGTCACCTCCGCCGAAGCCCCCGCAGCCGCCGCCGGGGCCGCCGCCGAGACCCCCGCCGACCTCGTCGCCCGGCTGCGTGCGACCTTCCGCGGCGGCCGCACCCGTTCCCTGGACTGGCGCGCGCAGCAGCTCTGGAAGCTCCGTACGCTGCTCACCGAACACCGCGCGGACCTCGCCGCCGCCCTCCACGCGGACCTGGGCAAGAGTGAGGCGGAGGCGTTCGGCGCCGAGGTGGACTTCCCGATCCGGGAGATCGACCACACCCTGGAGCACCTGGAGGAGTGGCTGCGGCCCACGCCGGTCGCGCTGTCCGCCGAGGGCTTCCCGGCCGGCAGCACGGCGGGCACCCGGTTCGACCCGCTCGGCGTCGTCCTGGTCATCGCGCCCTGGAACTACCCGGCGCAGCTGCTGCTCGTCCCCCTCGCGGGCGCGCTCGCGGCGGGCAACACCGTCGTCGCCAAGCCCAGCGAGCTGGCCCCGGCCACCTCGGCGCTGCTGGCGCGGCTGCTGCCGGAGTACCTCGATGCCGACGCGGTCGCCGTCGTCGAGGGTGGCGTACCGGAGACCACCGCTCTCCTCGCCCAGCGCTTCGACCACATCTTCTACACCGGCAACGGCACGGTCGGCCGGATCGTGATGCGCGCCGCCGCCGAGCACCTCACGCCCGTGACGCTCGAACTGGGCGGCAAGTCACCGGCGTTCGTGGACCGGGACGCGGACGTGACGCGCACGGCGCAGCGGCTGGCCCGCGCCAAGTTCCAGAACGCCGGCCAGACCTGTGTCGCGCCCGACTACGTCCTGACCGACCCGGAGACCTCCAAGGGCCTCCAGGCCGCCCTCGCCGAGGCCATCGAGGAGCTGTACGGGCCCGACCCGGCGGCCTCGCCCGCGTACGGCCGGATCATCAACCACCGCCACTTCGACCGCCTGACCGCCCTGCTCGACTCCGGACGGACGGTCACCGGCGGCGCCCACGACCGGGCACAGAAGTACATCGCGCCGACCGTACTGGCCGGCGTCACCCCCGATTCCCCGGTCATGCGGGAGGAGATCTTCGGCCCGGTGCTGCCGATCGTCGAGGTCGCGGACCTGGACGAGGCGATCGCGTTCATCAACGACCGCGACAAGCCGCTGGCCCTCTACGGCTTCACCGAGAACGAGACCACCCGCCGCCGGCTCGCCACGGAGACCTCCTCGGGCGGCCTCGGCTTCGGTATGCCCATGGCCCACCTCCGCGTCCCCGACCTGCCCTTCGGCGGCGTCGGCGAGAGCGGCATGGGCGCCTACCACGGGCCGCACTCCATCGCCACGTTCAGCCACCGGAAGGCGATGCTGGACGTACCCCTGACCTGACGCAACGTCACCGGCCGTGCGCCCACTCCCGTTCCGCGACCTCGCGGAAGCCGTGGGGCGGGCGGCCGGTGAGGCGCTGGACGGCGTCGGTGGTGCGGTCCTCCGCGCCCCGGGCGATGGCGCGGTCCATTCCCGCCAGCATCGCGGCGAACTCCGGCGGCACCTGCGCCGCGAGGTGAGCGCACAACTGGTCGTGGCTCAGCCGGCGGTGGACCACGGGCCGCCCGCTGACCTCGGTCATGACCGCGGCGATCTCGTCGTAGCTGAGCGCCTCCGGCCCGGTGAGGACCGGGTCGGCGTTGGGCGCGCGGTCATCGGTCAGGGCGCGTACGGCGACGGCGGCGATGTCGTCGGCGTCGACGAACCCGACCCGGCCGTCCCCGGTGGCGGTCAGGAGGGTGCCGCTCTCCCGGATGCTGTCGGCGTGGGCGTGCGCGCCGGTGAAGTTCTGCATGAACCACGAGGGCCGCAGCACGGCCCACTCGTCGAACAGGCCGGGCAGCGCCTGGTGGACGACACCGACCGCCGGGCCGCCCTCCGGGATCGCCGAGGAGCTGAGCAGCACCGCACGGCGTACGCCCGCGGCGCGGGCCTGCCGGAGGAAGGGCAGCATGACCGCGGCCGGGTCGGAGTCGCCCACGGGCGGTACGAGGTAGAGGCGGTCGACGCCGTCGAGCGCCGCACCGTGCGTGGCGGGGTCGTACCAGTCGAAGCGGACCGGCTCCGCGCCCGGAACCGGGGTGGCACGGCGGCTCGCGGCCTTGACGCGGTGGCCCGCGGCGGTCAGCCGCGCGGCGGTGCGGCAGCCGGTGGTGCCGGTGGCACCGGTGACCAGCGTGGTGCCGGTGGCGGTCATCGGGCGCTCCCGGCGAAGTCGGCGCCGGATTCGAGCACGGCGAGCGGGTTCCAGTAGTCGCGGTAGGAGGTGATGAGCCCCTCCCGCACGGTCACGACGGCGATGTACGTCATGTCGAAGGGCCTGCCGGTCTCCACCAGGCGGCCCACGCCGCGCATTTCGACCACGAGGGTCTCCGGGTCCTCGGTCCGGTGGATCCGCAGGTCGGGGAAGTCGTGCAGGTCGATGTGGTCGGGATAGTGGCGCATGTAATCGCCGACGGCCGCCTTGCCTTCCAGGCGCCGGGGCCGGCCCTCGGGCGCGAAGGGGAATTCCATGACGCCGTCCTCGGCCCACAGGCCGGTCCAGGCGGGGATGTCCTTGTCGAGCAGCAGGCGCAGGCTGTGGCGGTACAGCGCTGCCGGTTCCGTCGGTGCGGTGGGTGCGGGCATGGGTGTCCTCTCGTCCTGTCTTCCTCGCGTCTAGAATGCGGACTCCGGGTCCGCTTCTGCAAGATACGGACCCGTGGTCCGCTTTGTAAAGGAGGAGCCGCGTGCCCGAGCGCAGAGCCCGTAAGGACGCCGTCCGCAACCGGGCGGCCGTCTTCGCCGCCGCCGACACCCTGTTCACCGACTGCGCGAGCCCCGACGAGGTCACCATGGCCGATATCGCGGCAGCGGCCGGCGTCGGCAAGGGCACCCTCTTCCGGGCCTTCGGCGACCGCGCCGGCCTGATCAGGGCGCTGTACGCGGCGCGGCTCGAACCGGTCCAGGAGGCCGTCGAAGCCGGCCCGCCGCCACTGGGACCCGGCACCCCGCCGCTCCAGCGCGTACCCGCCCTGCTCGACGCCCTCCTCTGCTTCAAGCTCGACAACCGCCACCTCGCCCTGGCCCTGGAGGGCTCCGGTGGCGACAGCCCGTACCGGGCGGCGCACTACGCGCGCTGGCACACCCTGCTGCGGACCATGCTGGAGGAGCTGCCCGGCCTGCCCGACAGTGGTTTCGCCGCCCACGCGCTGCTCGCCGCCGTCCGCGCCGACCTCGTCGAGCACCTGGCGGGCGAGGAACACACGACACGCGAGGCGCTGCGGTCGCAACTGGCGGACTACACCGCCGCGTTCCTCGGCGCACCGAGCGATCCGGAGTGACGCGCGACGGGGTTACTGTGACGGGCATGGTCAGTGACACAACTGTGCTGCCGGGCGGTGTCGTCATGCGGCCGGCCGCCCCCACCGACGCCGAGGCGCTGCTCGCGGCGTATCTGCACAATCGCGAGCACCTGCGCCCCTGGGATCCGGTGCGGGAGGAGGACTTCTACACCCTCGAGGGCCAACGGGAGCGGCTGCTCGGCCAGTTGGCGGAGCGGGACGCGGGCCGGCTGATGCTGTGGATGCTGACGGACGGCCCCCGGATCGCCGGTGTGATCACCCTGTCCGGCATCCGTTACGGCCCGTCCTGCAGCGGGAACCTCGGTTACTGGATCGACGTCGATCACACCGGGAAGGGGCTGGCGAGCGCGGCCGTGGAGGCGGTCGCCCGGTACGCCGACGAGGAGGCCGGGCTGCACCGCCTCGAAGCGGGCACGCTGCTGCACAACGCCGGCTCGCAGCGCGTCCTGGAGAAGTGCGGCTTCGAGCCCTACGGCGTCGCGCCGCGCTTCCTCCACATCAACGGCGAGTGGCGGGACGTCCGGCTCTTCCAGCGGATCCTGAACGACCGCCCGCCCGCCGGTACCTGACCGCCCGCGGCCCCGGCGTCAGCGGCGCAGCCGCACCCGGTAGGAGTACTGCTCGGGCAGGAAGTAGCTGATGGCCAGCTCGACGCGGCGGCCCTCGGAGGTCGTGTAGAGGCGGTCGATGCGCAGCAGCGGGTGGTGCGGCTCGCACGCCAGCTCCTCCGCGACGGCGTCCGGCGCCGGCGCGACCGTGATGGACTGCTCGGCCTCCGTGATCGGCGAGTCCAGCCGGTCGTCCAGCAGGCCGATGATGGTGAACGTGGAGCGCGCGCCCGTCTCGGTGAGCTGGTCCACGTCGGTCAGCGTCTCGCCGACGTCCGGCGGCAGCCACACCGTGGTGTGGCAGAACGGCACGTCGTCGTGGAACCGGCGGAAGGCGAGGGTGTGCACCATGTCGCTGTCCAGCCGCAGCCGCCCGGCCGCGTCGATGTCCACGCGCCGCCGCAGCGGGCTGGACAGCTGCATGGTGGTGTCCAGGGACAGCCCCATCAGATCGTCCACCGAGCCGAACCTGCGGAGGTACCGGCCGTCGCGCGGCGCGGCGAACGTGCCGCGCCCGGGGACCCGGTACACCAGGCCCTCGGCGACCAGGTCGTGGAAGGCGCGGCGCACGGTCTGCCGGCTGACCTGGTACGTCTCGGCCAGCTCGGCCTCGGTCGGCAGCCGCACCCCCTTGGGGTACCGGTCGCCCGCGAGATCCGTACGCAGGTCGTCCGCCAGCTGCTGGTACGCGGACCGCCCACGGACCGGCTTGTTGGCCGCCATCACATCCTCGTCGCCGTTCGGTAGTCCGGGTGGTTCAGGTGGTCCGGACAGGTAGGACGGCCAGCTTATCGGCCCCGGAACGGGCGGGTCACCTGCGGGGACGGTCGCCGGGAGCCGGCGGGCGCGGCGCGGGCTCTCACCCGCCGCCCGCGCTCAGGATGCGGCGGGCCCGCTCCAGTACCGGGCGGTCCACCATCTGCCCGTCGACCACGGTGACCGCCTCGCCCGCCGCCAGCACGCGCCGCGCCCACTCCTGTTCGGCAGCCGAAGGAGTGAACCCTTCGTGTACGGCGTCGAGTTGACGCGGGTGGATGCAGAGCTTGCCGGCGAAGCCCAGCCCGCGGGCGTGCGCGACATCCCCGGGCAGGGGGCCGTCGGCCGCGAGATCGGCGGTGACGCCGTCGAGTGGCGGCGCGAGCCCGGCCGCCGCCGAGGCGCAGACCACGCGCGAGCGCGCGTACGCCAGCGCCTGGTGGTCGTCGGGGTCCACACCGAGCTGCGCCGCGAGGTCGATGTTGCCGAAGGCGGCCCGGACGAGGTTCGGGGCGCGGCACAGCGCGGCGGCGTTCTCCACCCCGGCCGCGGTTTCGATCAGCGCCAGTACCGGGCTGCGGCCGCCCGTCCGGCAGGCGATGGATTCCAGTACGGCCGGGTCCTCGGCCTTCGGCAGCATGACGGGCGCGCCGTGCGCGGCCGCCATCGCCAGATCGGCCTCGAACCACTCGGTGCCGTGCGCGTTGACCCGCACCACCGCCCGTGCGCCGCCCGCCAGCCACAGGGCCACGTCGTCCCGCGCGGCGTCCTTCCCGTCCGGCGCGACCGCGTCCTCCAGGTCCACGATCACCCCGTCCGCGCCCGCGGCGGCCGCCTTGGCGAACCGGTCGGCGCGGTGGCCGGGGACGAAGAGCAGACTGCGCGCCGCGGCGAGCTCCTGCGCGTACGACGGTGCCTCGGCCGCCTGCGCGGACGAGGGCGTCTCGGTGCCGGTCATGCGAAGGTCACCTCCGCCGTGGCGTGCTCCGCCGCGCGCGGCCCGGCGACCGACAGCCGCACGCCCGACGCGTCGCCCTCCTCGTACGGCGTGCCGCAGGACAGCAGCCGCTCGCCGCAGAACGCCGGGGTGCGCAGCCGGTAGGAGAGGGTGCGGACGGTGCGCTCGGGCGCGCGGCGGCGGACCAGCTCCAGCATCTGCAGGACGAGCAGCGGACCGTGCACGACCAGGCCCGGGTAACCCTCGACCCCGGTGACGTAGGGCTCGTCGTAGTGGATGCGGTGCGCGTTGGCGGTCAGCGCGCTGACGCGGAAGAGGACGGCCGGATCGGTGGTCCACGGCAGCTGCCACGGCGTGTCGCTCTGCGGCTCGGCGTCGAGGTCGAGGGTGAGCCGGTCCGGTACGGGCGCGTCGCCGCCGCTGCGGTAGACGATGTCCTGCTCCTCGGCCACCCGCACCTCGCCGTCCTGGCGGAACTCGCTGCGTACGGTGACGAACAGCAGCCCGCCGGTGCGCCCCTTCTTGGCCTCGGCCTTGACCACACCGCTGGTCTGCTCGGCGGGGCGGCCCACGGTCAGCGGTGTACGGACCTCCAGGCGGCCGCCCGCGAACATCCGGCGCCGCTCGGGCAGCGGCGGCAGGAAGTGGCCGTCGCGCAGATGCCCGTCCGGGCCCAGCTCGCTCTGCCGGGGCCAGGTCAGGAAGTGCAGCCAGTGCCACAGCGGCGGCAGCGGCTGCCCGGCGGCGGCCACCGGCCCGGGCAGGTCCAGTACGGCGGAGAGCGCGGCGACCGGGGCGGCGGCCAGCGGGTCGGTCGCGCGGGTGTCGGCCGGGTGCCAGCTGCGGGCGGTCTCTTCCAGAACGCCGAGGTCGGCGGGGGCGCCGGGCATGAGGGCTCCTGTCTGTGCGGAGTGCGGGGTGCGGTGGGGGCGGAGCGGGTCAGTGGGTGGCGGCCCGGCTGGGGGAGCCGGGGCGTACCGGATCCTCCTGCGCGGGCCGGGCGTGCAGCTCCTCCAGTGCCCGGTCCCGCGTGTCGATGCCGAAGAACGCGACGGTGAGGGTGGCGATCAGCCAGGCACCGGCGACGAAGGCGAAGACGCCCACGTAACCGAGGTGCGGTGCGGTGTAGACGGCGGCGATGACCAGCGGCGCGACGATGTTGGCGGCGCGGCCCGCGCCGTTGCCGAGGCCGGACCCGGCGGTGCGCAGCGCGGTGGGGAAGTGCTCGGGTGTGTAGGAGTACAGGACGGCGATGTACGCCTGGCTGAGCGCGGCGACCAGTACGCCGAAGACCATGACGGCCCCGGTGCCGGTGCTCAGCCCGTAACCGATGCCGACGGCGGCGACGATCAGGCCGAGCGCCACGGCGAGGTACTTGCGCGAGAAGCGGTCGATGAACGGGGTGGCGAGGAACGCGCCGGGCACCGCGCCGATGGTGGTGATCGCCGACATGGTCATCGACTGGGCGAAGTCCTGGCCGCGGTCGGCCAGCAGGGTCGGCACCCAGGACTGGAACCCGTAGAAACCGGTGAGCGCGAAGGCCCAGACGACCATCATGACGAACGAGTTGCGGCGCTGTCCCGGCGCGAAGAGGTCACGGAAGCGGGCCTCGGTCCCCGCCTCGGGCGGCTGCTCCTCCGTACCGCCGCGGAAATCCGGTACGAAGCGGCGCACCATCTCGGCGGCCTCCGCGGCCCGGCCCCGGGAGAGCAGCCAGCGCGGCGACTCCGGCAGCCGCAGGACCAGCGGGAGCAGCAGGAAGCCGAGTGCCCCGGCGACGAACAGCCAGCGCCAGGCCGCCGGGTGGGAGACGGTGATCCCGCGGGCGGTGAAGGCGACCAGCGGGATGCCGACGAGGCCGACACCGAGGGCGACGGCCTGGAAGCGGCCCCGGTGGGTGGCCGGGGTGACCTCGGAGAGGTAGGAGATCGCGATGGCGGTCATCGCGCCGAGGCCGAAGCCGGTGAGCGCGCGGGCGGCGGCCATCGGGCCGGGCGTGGAGACGACGGCGTTGAAGAGCGAGGCGGCCGAGAAGACGGCGACGGCGGCGGACATGCCGAGCCGGCGGCCGAGCAGGTCGGCGGCGCGGCCGCCCAGGACGGCGCCCACCGCCATGCCGGCGAAGCTCATGGCGGTCACCAGGGCCACGTCCTGGACGGTGAAGCCGTGCACGGCGCGGATCGCGGGGGCCGCGAAGGCGAAGGTGTTCAGATCGGCGAGGTCGAACAGGAACATCGCGCTGATGATCAGCAGCACTCTGCGGTGCGTCCGGCCGATCGGTGCCCCGCTCAGCGCGGCGAGGGCGGGGGATGGGGTCGTCACTGACCTGCCTCCAAAGGGGTCCCAGAAACGGGCGGCCATTTAGCGCGGGCATGTACGGCATCGCTACGTACAAAGTGGCTCCACGTATGGCGTCGGCATTCTGTGGCCCGGCTCACGGCGGCGTCAAGGGCTTGCTGTCCAGGGTTTCGAGGGGTGGACAGGGGAAGAGTGCCGCACGCACGGCACCGTTGACACGGCGATCATTTGGCCGTACAAATCTGCGGCAGAGGAGTCGCCGGCCGGACCGCCGCCGGCCGCCGCACCACGGAGGGGACCCCATGACCGCCGCCCGAGCCCTCGCCCAGTGGGCCCACGACCACCGGGCAGACCCCGACGACCTGGCGCTCGCCGGCCGCGCCCTGGCCGACACCGTCGCCGTCGCCCTCGCCGCCCGCGCCCACCCGCTGCGGCCGATCGCCGCGCCACTCCCGGACGCGGCCCGCTGGGCGGCCATGGCCCACGTACTGGACTTTGACGACCTGCACATCGAGAGCACCACCCACATCTCCGTCGTCACCGTCCCGGCCGTGCTCGCCGCCGGCGGCGACGCGCGCGCCTACCTCGCCGGCGCCGGCGTCATGGCCCGGCTCGGCGCGATGCTCGGCTGGCACCACTACGCGAACGGCTGGCACGCCACCTGCACCGCGGGCGCCCCGGCCGCCGCCGTCGCGGCCGGCGTCGCCCTCGGACTCGGCCCCGAGCAGCTCGCCACCGCCATGGCGCTCGCCGTGCCCGCGGCCGGCGGCGTCCAGGAGGCATTCGGTACGCACAGCAAGTCCCTGCAGGTGGGCTTCGCCGCGGACGCCGGCGTACGGGCCGCACGGCTCGCACAGGCAGGCGCCACCGCCGACCCGCGCGCCCTCGACGCCTGGCTGAAGCGCGTCGGCGGCACCCCGGCCACCGACGTCCCCGCGGCGCCCGCCGTCCCCGGCGGCCTCGCGATCAAGATGTACCCCTGCTGCTACGCCATGCAACGGCCGATCGCCGCGCTCCGCGACATCCGCTCCCGGGCGCACGGTGAGATCACCGGCATCACCGTCACCACCCCCGCGGGCACCGTCCACCCCCTCCTCCACGACCGGCCCGCCACCGGCCTGGAGGGCAAGTTCTCCATGCCGTACGCCGTCGCCACCGCACTCCTCGACGACTACCCCGGCTTCGACAGCTTCACCGACGCCGCCGTGACCCGCCCCGAAGCCCAGAAACTCATCGGACAGGTCACCGTCGACCGGCTGCCCGGCGAGACCACCACCCTCCTCGACGGCGAGGTCGCCCTCCGCCTCGACCTCGCCGACGGCACGGCCCTGCACTCCGCACTGGCCCTGCCGCCCGGCTCCCCGCAGCGCCCGCCCACGCACGACGAACTCCGCGCCAAGTTCGCCGCCTGCGGACCCGACGTACCGGACCTGCTCGCGGGCATCACGTGGGAGGGAGCGGCCGAGCTGATGCGGACGGCGTTCCCCGCCACCACCGGCCGTACGCAGAAGGAGAACTGATGCAGCATCAGCAGCAACGCCCGCTCGAAGGCATCACCGTCGTCAGTATCGAGCAGGCCGTGGCGGCCCCCTTCGCCACCCGCCAGCTCGCCGACCTCGGCGCCCGCGTCATCAAGATCGAACGCCCCGGCGACGGCGACTTCGCCCGCCGCTACGACACCACCGTGCACGGCCACTCCAGCTATTTCGTCTGGCTCAACCGCTCCAAGGAAAGCCTCACCCTCGACCTCAAGGACCCACGCGGCCGCGACATACTGCACCAACTCCTCGCAGAAGCCGATGTCTTCGTCCAGAACCTCGCACCCGGCGCCGCCGACCGCCTCGGCCTCGGCCCCGACGCCCTCACCGCCCGCTACCCGAAGCTGATCCCCTGCACCGTCTCCGGCTACGGCACCAGCGGCCCCTGGGCCGACCGCAAGGCGTACGACCTGCTCGTCCAGTGCCAGACCGGACTGGTCTCCCTCACCGGCACCGCCGACGAAGCCGCCCGGGTCGGAGTATCCGTCGCCGACATCTCGGCCGGAATGTACGCCTACAGCGGCATCCTCACCGCCCTCTTCACCCGCGCCACCACCGGCGTCGCCCGCCCCGTCGAGGTCTCCCTCTTCGAAGCGCTCGCGGAGTGGATGAGCCAGCCCGCGTACTACACCCGGCACAGCGGCAGCCAGCCGCCGCGCGTCGGCACCCAGCACGCCACCATCGCCCCCTACGGCGCCTACACCGCCGCCGACGGCAAGGACGTGCTCTTCTCCATCCAGAACGAACGCGAATGGGCCGCGCTGTGCCGCGAGTTCCTCGGCCGGCCCGAACTGACCGACGACCCGCGGTTCGCCACCGGCTCCGACCGCGTCGCCCACCGCGACGAACTCAACGCCATCGTCGCCGAACGCTTCGCCCGCTCCACCGCCGCGGACATCATGAAGGTCCTGGAAGACATCGGCGTCGCCAACGCCGGAGTCAACTCCGTCGCCGAATTCCTGGACCACCCCGTCCTCGAAGGCCGCGACCGCTGGCGCGAGGTCGCCGTCCCCGGCGCCACCGTACAGGCCCTCCTCCCGCCCGCCGACCTCGCCGGACTCACCGCCCGCATGGACCCCGTACCGGCCGTCGGCGAACACACCGACGCCATCCTCACCGCACTCGGCCGCACCCCCGACGACCTCGCGGCCCTCCGCGCCGACGCCGTCATCTGACCCCGGATCCCCCGAAGGAACCCGCATGAGCACCCTGGACACCCTCCCCGACGACGAACGCTTCGTGGTCGAAACCGTCCACGACTTCGTGAACAAGGACGTCAAGCCCGTCGTCCAGGAACTGGAACACACCAACACCTACCCCGAAGCACTCATCGAGAAGATGAAGGAGCTCGGCATCTACGGGCTCGCCGTCCCCGAGGAGTACGGCGGCACCAAGGTCTCCACGCCCTGCTACGTCCTGGTCACCGAGGAACTGGCGCGCGGCTGGATGAGCCTGGCCGGCGCCATGGGCGGCCACACCGTCGTCGCCAAACTGCTGCTGCACTTCGGCACCGAGGAACAGAAGCAGCTGTACCTGCCGAAACTCGCCACCGGCGAGATCCGCGCGACCATGGCACTCACCGAACCGGGCGGCGGCTCCGACCTCCAGGCCATGCACACCCACGCCCGCAAGGACGACCAGGGCTACCTCGTCAACGGGTCCAAGACCTGGATCACCAACGCCCGCCGCTCCGGCCTGATCGCCCTGCTCTGCAAGACCGACCCCGACGCCACCCCCGCCCACCAGGGCATCTCCATCCTCCTCATCGAGCACGGCCCCGGCCTCACCGTCTCCCGCGACCTGCCCAAGCTCGGCTACAAGGGCGTCGAGAGCTGCGAACTCTCCTTCGACAACTACCGGGCCGCGCCCGACGCCCTCCTCGGCGGCGTCGAGGGCAAGGGCTTCGCCCAGATGATGAAGGGCCTGGAGACCGGCCGTCTCCAGGTCGCCGCGCGTGCGCTGGGCGTCGGACGGGCCGCCCTGGAGGACTCCCTCGCCTACGCCCAGGAGCGCGAATCCTTCGGCAAGCCGATCTGGAAGCACCAGTCCGTCGGCAACTACCTCGCCGACATGGCCACCAAGCTCACCGCCGCCCGCCAGCTCACCCTGCACGCCGCACGCGAGGCGGACGCCGACCGCCGGGTCGACATGGAAGCCGGCATGGCCAAGCTCTTCGCCTCCGAGACCGCGATGGAGATCGCCCTCAACGCCGTCCGCATCCACGGCGGTTACGGCTATTCGACGGAGTACGACGTGGAACGGTACTTCCGCGACGCACCACTGATGATCGTCGGCGAGGGCACCAACGAAATCCAGCGCAATGT
This sequence comes from Streptomyces sp. NPDC053542, assembly GCF_044544685.1. Taxonomy (NCBI): domain Bacteria; kingdom Bacillati; phylum Actinomycetota; class Actinomycetes; order Kitasatosporales; family Streptomycetaceae; genus Streptomyces; species Streptomyces sp. NPDC053542. The sequence continues at coordinate 132,054 of NZ_JBITXL010000014.1, read as the reverse complement.
CATCGCCGCACAGCTCGTCAAGCGCGGCGGACTGGACTGATCAGCGCGCCTCGCGCCGGCTCTCCAGCGCCTCCAGCTCGGCGAGGGACTCGGTCAGCCACTGCACCCAGAAACTCTCCTGGGCGATGCCGGCGCGCAGCACGAGATGCTGCAGCCGGTCCGCCTCCGCCGTCTTCTCCGGCGGAAAATCACGCGCCTCGATCTCGTGATACTCCGCCAACTGCCGCTCGTGCAGCGCGAGGTGACGGCGGAACTCCGCCACCAGACCGGTCGCGCCGACGACCGCGGCGGCCCGCAGCCGCAGCAGCAGCGGATCGCGCATGGCCCGGGGATCCTGCCGCTCCGCCACCCACGCGGTGAGCGCCTCCCGGCCGGCCGGCAGCACCTCGTACTCCCGCTTCTGGCCGCGCGAGGGCTGCGCCTGCGGCAGGGCGTGGATCAGGCCCGACTCCTCCAGCTTGCGCAGCTCCCGGTAGATCTGCTGGTGGGTGGCGGACCAGAAGTACCGGATGGACCGGTCGAACCGCCGCGTCAGCTCCAGCCCCGACGACGGCTTCTCCAGCAGGGCCGTGAGGATCGCGTGGGGGAGGGACATGGCGGCCTTTCCGTGTGCTGTGGTGTGCGGCGGATGCGTGGGTACTGGTGACGTGCGCCGCCACCAGTACCCACGCATCCTAGGCCGCTCTCAGATGTCCGCCGCCAGTCGCGTGCCCTGCAGAATCGCGCGCTTGGCGTCCAGCTCCGCGGCCACGTCGGCGCCGCCGATGACATGCGCGGTCTGCCCGGCCGCCACCAGCGCGTCATACAGCTCGCGGCGCGGCTCCTGGCCCGCGCACAGCACGATCGTGTCGGCCGCGACGACGGACTTCTCACCGTCGACGGTGAGGTGCAGGCCCTCGTCGTCGATGCGCTCGTACGTGGCGCCCGCCGTCGTCGTCACGCCCCGGTGCCGCAGCTCCGTACGGTGGATCCAGCCGGTCGTCTTGCCCAGCCCCGCGCCGACCTTGCCGGTCTTGCGCTGCAGGAGGTGGACCGTGCGCGCCGCGGGCGCCCGCACCGGCGCCTTGAGCCCGCCGCGGCCCTCGTACGAGGTGTCCACGCCCCACTGCGCGAAGAACGCCGCCGGATCCAGGCTCGCCTGCTCCCCGCCGTCCGTCAGGAACTCCGCCACGTCGAAGCCGATGCCGCCGGCACCGACGATCGCCACCGTCCGCCCGGCCTCGACCCGGCCGCTGAGCACGTCGAGGTAGCTGACGACGCTCGGGTGATCGATGCCGGGGATGTCCGGGGTGCGCGGGGTGACGCCGGCCGCGACCACGATCTCGTCGTACCCGCCCGCGCCCAGCTCCTCGGCGGTCACGGCCGCACCCAGCCGCACGTCGATCTTCAGCTCTGCCAGCCGCGTACGGAAGTACCGCAGCGTCTCGTTGAACTCCTCCTTGCCCGGGATGCGGCGGGCGACGTTCAGCTGCCCGCCGATCTCACCGGCGGCGTCGAAGAGCGTCACGCCGTGCCCGCGCTCGGCCGCGGAGACCGCGAACGCCAGACCCGCCGGGCCCGCGCCGACCACGGCCAGCTCCTTGCGGCGCCGGGTGGGGGAGAGGCTCAGCTCGGTCTCGTGGCAGGCCCGCGGGTTGACCAGGCAGGAGGTGAGCTGCCCGGAGAAGATGTGGTCCAGGCACGCCTGGTTGCAGCCGATGCAGGTGTTGATCGCGTCGGCGCGGCCCTCGCGGGCCTTGGCGACGAAGGCGGGGTCGGCCAGGAACGGGCGGGCCATCGACACCATGTCGGCGCGGCCCTCGGCGAGCAGCCGCTCGGCCACCTCCGGGGTGTTGATCCGGTTGGTGGTGATCAGCGGGATCTTCACCGCGCCCATGACCTTCTCGGTCACCCAGGAGAACGCGCCACGCGGTACCGAGGTCGCGATGGTGGGGATCCGTGCCTCGTGCCAGCCGATGCCGGTGTTGATGATCGTCGCCCCGGCCGCCTCGACCTCCAGGGCGAGCTGTACGACCTCGTCGTAGGTCGAGCCGCCGGGCACCAGGTCCAGCATCGACAGCCGGTAGATCAGGATGAAGTCCGGGCCGACCCGCTCGCGCGTACGCCGCACGATCTCGACGGGGAAGCGGATGCGGTTCTCGTAACTGCCGCCCCAGCGGTCGGTGCGCTGGTTGGTGGGCGCGGCGATGAACTCGTTGATCAGGTACCCCTCGGAGCCCATGATCTCCACGCCGTCGTACCCGGCCTGCTGTGCCAGCTCCGCGGCCCGCACGTAGTCCTCGATGGTCTGCTCGACCTCGTCGTCGGTGAGCTCGTGCGGGGTGAAGGGGTTGATGGGCGCCTGGATCGCGCTGGGCGCCACCAGCTTCTCGCTGAAGGCGTACCGCCCGGTGTGCAGGATCTGCATCGCGATCTTCCCGCCCTCGCGATGCACCGCCTCGGTCACCTGCGCGTGCTCGGCGACCTCCGCCGCGGTGGTGAGCTTGGCGCCGCCGTCCATGGTGCAGCCCGCCTCATTGGGGGAGACGCCGCCGGTGACGATGAGGCCGACACCGCCGCGCGCCCGCTCGGCGTAGAAGGCGGCCATCCGCTCGAAGCCGCCCGGCGCCTCCTCCAGACCGAGGTGCATCGAGCCCATCAGGACTCGGTTGGGCAGGGTGGTGAACCCCAGGTCGAGCGGGCTCAGCAGGTGGGGGTACGGGCTCATCCGAAGTCTCCTCGCGCGCACAGTGCCGACGAGCTTCGTTTGTAGTCCAGCGGGACTCCTTTTGCAACATGTTGCATAAGCGGGGTCGGTCACATGGGAGGGGGTGTGGATAAGCGGGGCGGTCAATTTGGGCGGGGGCTGTGGATAACCGGGGGAGGGGGTGGGAGGGGGCTAGCGTTTTGGGGGTGCGGTGGTGGCGGGGGAGGGGGTCCCACTCACTTGGTTGGGGAGAGGGAGGGGCCCTGCCCAGGACAATGGCAGGGCCAGAGGGCAGGGCCACCGCCCTCAGGCCCCCGGCCGAAGCTGGATCTTGCGCCCCGCCCCCCGCCGGAACGTCTCCAGCGCCGTACCGAAGTCGTCCAGGCCGTACGAGTGCGTGAGCATCGTCGCGGCGTCCAGTGCGCCCTTGCCCATCAGCTCCACGGCCCGCCCGAAGCTGTGCACGACCGCCATCGAGCCGACCACCGTGATCTCGTCGTTGTAGATGCGGAACGGCGAGATCTTCGCCATCGCATCCGAGGGCGCCACGCCGAACTGCTGGAACGTGCCGCCGCGCCGTACCCGCGTGAGCGCGTCCTCGATCACCGGCACCACGCCCGTGCAGTCGATGACGATCTCCCAGCCCTGCGGCCGGTCCAGCGCGTCCGCGCCGGTGGCCACCGCGTCGGCGCCCAGCTGTTCGGCCACCTTCAGCCGCTCGGTGTTGATGTCCACGACCGACACGGAAGCCGCCCCGGCCCGCCCCGCGAGCTGCAGCATCATCAGGCCCATCGTGCCCGCGCCGTAGATCAGGTAGTGCGCGCCCAGGTCCCGCGGCAGTACGTCGAAGGCGTGCACCGCGCAGGACAGCGGCTCGATCAGCGTGCCCTGCGCGAGGTCCACGCTCTCCGGCAGGCGGTAACAGTTGGCCGCCGGCACCTTCACGTACTGTGCCATCGCGCCGTCCACGGTGTCGCCGATCGCGCCCCAGCGCTCGCAGAGATTGCCCCGGCCGATGCTGCAGAAGTGACAGGACCCGCAGAACAGCGACGGGTCGACCGCGACCCGGTCGCCCGCGCGCACCCCGCTCACCTCGGCGCCGAGCGCCACGACCTCGCCGGTGAACTCGTGCCCGGGCACGATCGGATACGGCGTCGGCGCGAACTCACCCTGCACGATGTGCAGATCGGTACCGCAGATGCCGACCGCGGCGACCTCGACGACGACCTCGCCGGGGCCCGGCGTCGGATCGGCGACCGTCTCGACGGAGAAGGAGCCGGGGGTCCGGATGACGACGGCGCGCATGACGGACTGCCTTTCTGTGAACGGACGTTGACGGGGCGTCAGTCGGTACTGGTGGGATGCGACGGTGCGACCACGTGGACCGGTACGCCCAGCTGCTCGATGGCCGCGATCTGCTCCTCCGGCGTCGCGGTGTCGGTGACCACCAGGTCGTAGCCGGAGGCGTCGCCGTACCCATGGGTGGCGGTCCGCCCGAACTTGGTGTGGTCCACGGCCAGCGCGCTGCGCTCGGCCGCCTCCCGCATGGCCTCCTTCAGGTCGGCCCACTCCTGGACCGGGTGGAAGAGGCGGCCGCGGTCGACGGCGGTGGGGGAGGAGAAGGTGAGGGTGGCGCGGATGCGCGAGAGATGGCGGAGGGTGTCCGTACCGGCGCACGCCTCGAAGTCGGGCCGGTAGCGGCCGCCGAGCAGGATGACTTGCGTACGGGGCGTGCCCGCGGCGCCGATCAGGGAGGCGACGCGCAGGGAGTTGGTGACGACGGTCAGTCCCTCGATGCGGGCGAGCCTGCGGGCGAGCGGGAAGAGCGTCGAGCCGCAGTCCATCAGCACCGTGTCGCCCGGGCTGACCTCCCGTACCAGCAGCTCGGCGAACGCCTCCTTCGCCTCGGTCTGCTGGTACTCGCGGAAGCGGGTCGCGGTCTCCATGGTGACCTCGGGCAGTGCGACGGCCATGCCGCGGCGCTTCTCCAGCAGCTTCCGGGACTCCAGGTTCGCCAGGTCGCGATGCACGGTCATGGCGCTGACCTGGAGTTTCTCGGCGAGTTCGGCGATCCGTACGGCGCCTTCCTCGATGACCTGCCGCAGCACCCGGCGGCGGCGCTGCTCGACCTCTGCTTCGGAACCACGGCTTTGCGTCACGGCTGACCTCCGCGGAACATCACACAGTTTCCGTGATGTTTTTGCAAGAGTGTGTGACCTACGGATTTCCGAGGCGGTCTTGCCCCGGGCCCGTCCCGGCCCGACGCTGAACGGAACGCCCGGTGCCGAGGCGCCGGCGACACGGCAGTACAGAGAAGGCAATACAGCGACGGCAATACAGCAACGGCAGGACAGGGACCGCAGTACAGCGACGGCAGGAGGGGAACGTGCCACAGCCGGCACCGCAAGGACCGCCGCCCGGCCCCGCCACGGGGAGCCCCGATCCCGAGGTGGCCGAGGTGGTCTACCTCGTCGGGGCGGAACTGAACGCATCGGACAAGGCCCTGCTCGCCGCCTTCGAGGCCGCCCTCGTCGAGTCGGGCATGGAGAACCTCGACCACGGCGACCTCGACTCGGTCGGCGTCTTCCAGCAGCGCCCCAGCATGGACTGGGGCACCGCCGAGCAGTGCATGAACGTCAACTACGCGGCGCACCGGTTCTTCGAGCGGGCCATCGAGGAGGACGCGGACGACCCGGACCTCACAGCGGGTCAGCTCGCCCAGAAGGTTCAGGTGTCCGCCTACCCGGAGCGTTACGACGCGCGGGAGGAGGAGGCCCGGCAGCTCATCGAGGCCACCCGGGACGCGCTGGAGTGAGGGCCGCGGGCCTGTGGCCCGGGCACATGCCCGTGCCACGGTCACGGTCCGTGACGGAATTCTTCGGTCGGTTTCGATCGACGGGCCGTGACACGGACCTCACCGCGCCATCATGGGGGCCGTGAGCCGGTGCGACCGGTGGATCGGCTGAAGGGAGGCGGCCGGGATGCTCGTGAAAGCCCCGACCGACAGGCGCGTACGGATCGAGCGGTGGCCGGTCCCCGCCGGCTCGCCCACCCTCGCGAAGCTCGCCGTGGTGGGCGTCCTCGACGGTGACAGTGTGTCAGGTCTGTGCGACGCCACCGCGTCGGTCATGGCGGGCGGCAAGCGGCATCTCCGGCTGGACCTCTCCGGCGTCACCTCCTGCGACACCGCCGGCCTCTACACCCTCCTCGGCGTGCAGAGCGCGCTGCGCGCCATGGGCGGCGGCCTGGTACTGCTCCGCCCCAGCCTCCCCGTCCACACGGGCCTCAGGGCCGCCCGCCTGCACCTGCGGCTGGTCATCGCGCCGCCCGGCTCGGTGATGTAACGACCCTGCGGGGGCCTGGACGCAGTCCGCTCAGCCGACCGCGTCCGCCGGCGGCAGCAGCGGCCCGCACGTCCAGCGCTGGAAGACCAGCCGGGTCTCGACCCTGGCCACCTCGCGCCGGGCGGTGAACTCGTCCAGGACCAGCCGCTGCAGGGCGGCCGCGTCCGGCACGGCGACATGGACGAGGTAGTCCTCAGGACCGGTGAGGTGGAAGAGGGAGAGCGCCTCGGGCAGCGAGCGGATGCGCTCGACGAAGGGGCCGACCAGCTCGCGGCGGTGCGGCCGTACCTGCACGGACAGCAACGCCTGCAGCCCGCGGCCCAGTTTCGCGGGGTCCAGGCGGAGTTCGTGTCCCAGGATCACGCCGCTGCGGCGCAGTCGGGTCACCCGGTCCAGGCAGGTCGACGGCGCGACGCCGACCGCCGCGGCCAGGTCGCGGTATGTGGTCCGGGCATCGTTCTGCAGCAGGCGTAATATCTCCAGGTCCACCGGATCGAGACGCACAGAGTCGGCCATGTACCGAACGTAACACGGAAGTTGACCATCCGGTCAGCGCCCCCGACCAGCATCGGAGCATGACCCGACCAGCCGCGCGGCCGGACCGCGCCACCACCGCCGTCACCACCCCCGACACCCCGTACCGCGCCCTGGCCACCGAGGCCGTGCACGCGGGCCGCGAGGACCTCGCCGCGCAGGGCCTGCACGCGGCGCCGCTGGACTTCTCGACCACGTATCCCTCGGCGGACAGCCGCGGCGAGGCGGCGCGGCTCGACGCGTTCGCCGCCACCGGCGCCGAGTTCGAGGGCCCGCCCGTCTACGGGCGGCTCGGCAACCCCACCGTCGCCCGCTTCGAGACCGCGCTCGCCCGCCTCGAAGGCACCGAGTCCGCCGTCGCCTTCGCCAGCGGCATGGCGGCCCTCACCGCCTGCCTCCTCGTCCGGCACGCCGAGGGACTGCGGCACGTCGTCGCCGTCCGTCCGCTGTACGGCTGCAGCGACCACCTGCTGTCCGGCGGGCTGCTCGGTACCGAGGTGACCTGGACCGACCCGGCCGGCATCGCCGACGCGCTGCGCGCCGACACCGGCCTGGTCATGGTCGAGAGCCCGGCCAATCCCACGCTCGCCGAGACCGACCTCGCGGCCGTCGCGCACGCCTGCGGCTCCGTGCCGCTGCTGGCCGACAACACCTTCGCCACCCCTGTACTGCAGCGTCCCGCCGAGGCCGGCGCGCGGCTGGTGCTGCACAGCGCGACCAAGTACCTCGGCGGCCACGGCGACGTGCTGGGCGGCGTGGTGGCCTGCGACGAGGAGTTCGCGCGGCGGCTGCGGCAGATCCGGTTCACCACGGGCGGCGTACTGCACCCGCTCGCCGGCTACCTGCTGCTGCGCGGGCTGGCCACCCTTCCCGTACGGATGCGGGCGGCGTCCGCCACCGCGGCGGAGCTGTCCCGGCGGCTCGCCGGCCACCCGCGGGTGTCGCGGGTGCACTACCCGGAGCTCGGCGGCGCGATGGTCGCGTTCGAGGTGTGCGGGGACCCGCACGACGTGACCGCCGGGGTGCGTCTGATCACCCCGGCGGTCAGTCTCGGCAGTGTGGACACCCTCATCCAGCACCCGGCCTCGATCAGCCACCGTGTCGTCGATGCCGCCGACCGTACGGCCGGCGGCATCTCCGAGCAGCTGCTGCGGCTGTCGGTGGGCCTGGAGGACGTCGAGGACCTGTGGCAGGACCTGGACGCGGCGCTCAGCGGCCCCGGTGACCGAAGCGGCTCCGGTGACCGGAGCGGCCCCCGCGCCCGAAGCGGTCTCAGCGCCGGGCGGCGGTCTCCCGCGCGGCGGGAGCCGGCAGCGGCCGGACAGCGGTACGCGGCTCCGGCCGGCGCCGCAGCCCCGCAGGCCGGGCCGTGATCACCAGCGTGCCCTCCTCGACCTGGTAGTCCAGCGGCAGCCCCAGGCCGCGCATGGCCGCCACCATCCCGGTGTTGGACGCCTGCGTGATCGCGTACACGCTCTCGCTGCCCGTCTCGGCGGCCATCGCGACCAGCCGCTCCAGCAGTTCGGCGCCGATGCCGCGGCGCTGCCACGCGTCCTCCACCAGCAGTGCCACCTCGGTCTCGTCGCCGTCCCACAGCAGGTGGCCGAGGGCCACCAGCCGCCCGGAGGCGGTCTCCACGGCCAGCGTGCGGCCGTGCCGCGGGCTCAGCAGGTGGTTGAGGTAGCGCGCGGCGTCCTGCACAGGGCCGTGGTAGCGCAGCGACAGCGTCCGCTCCGAGCAGCGGTCGTGCATCTCGCGCGCGGCCGCCAGGTCGGAGGGGTCGGCGCGGCGTACCGTGATGGGGCTGCCCTCGGAGAGGGTGAGGGTGTCCCGGCGCTCCGGGACCCGCTGGCCGAGCCGGGAGTCCAGCTCCACCAGCGCCCGGACCCGGGCGAACTCGGTCGGGGTGAAGGGCAGCTGCGGCCGCTCGATGGTGAGCGAACCGCCGGACGGATCGCGGAACTTCATGGTGTGGTCCTCAAGTACGCCGTCGTCCGGCACTCGTTCGGCCAGCGGCTCGCCCTTGAGCGTGTGCGCGGGTACCGAGTGGATGGTGCAACGGCCCAGCAACTGCCGCAGCGCCAGAGGCAGTTCCGCGGAGTCCAGGGCCGTTCGGGTGGCCAGGGACAGCATACGGGCCGGCGCGTCGACCAGATCATGGGCATCGGCGCGTTCCAGCCAGGTGTCCCGGCCGCCCGCCGCGGTCACCGCGCCTGCCAGCACGCCCCGCTCCGGGGTGCCCGGCACCCGCAGCAGGAACTCGTCCACCGTGCCGTCCGACAGCGGGTGGGTCTGCAGACTCAGGATGTCCACCCGGTGCGCGGCCAGCGCCTGGCACAGCGCGGCCAGGCTGCCCGGCTCGTCCCGTACGGTCGTCCGCATGCGCCACAGCGTCGTCTCGGGGAGCTCCGTGCCCTCGGCGAGGGCGGGGGCCGACGACGCCGCGGCGCCGGTATCGCCCGGCGGCGGCGCGTGTTCGTGGCGCCGTGCCCACCACACGTGGAAGCCCGCCGTGGCGAGCAGCGCGATGGCCGAGGCGCACAGGAACACCGGGCCCGACGGACCGTGTGCGACGGCGTTGGCGACGGAGTCGGCCACCGCGACGGCGGTGAAGAGGGCGGCCAGTTCGACGACGTCCCGCCGCCAGTGATGGCGGCGGGCACTGCGGTTCGGCGTCTTCTCGGACGAGTACTTCTCAGTCATGCACTCCAGCATCACCGACCGGTGTTGCATGATCACAAACGACTTGTGTCCGCCAGGTAAAGGACACAATTGCCTCTACCGGTGCCTTCGAACCAAACGAACCGAACGCCGTTACTGTCCGACTCGCCCCGGTTGCAGGGTCTGGCTGAACAGCACCTCACCGTTGTCCTGCCGCAGCCGCACCGTCAGCTCCCCGCTCCCGCCGTCGATGTCGATCTCGCCGAAGTACTGCGGCGTCTCGGCGGGCGAGGTGTTCGCACGGTCCGGCGCCTTCAGGAACCGCTGCTCGGGCCCGAACGTACCGTCCAGCTTGAGTGCCGGGAATCCGCCCGCGTTCAGCGGTCCGGAGACGAACTCCCAGAACGGCTCGAAGTCCTTGAACGCCGCGCGCGACGGGTCGTAGTGCTGCGCCGAGGTGTAGTGCACGTCCGTCGTCACCCACACCGTGCCCGTGATCCGCCGGTGCTTGATGTGCCGCAGCAGCTCGGCGAGCTGCAGCTCGCGCCCCAGCGGCTGCCCCGGATCGCCCTGCGCCACCGCCTCGAAGCGGGTCTTGCCGTCCGGCACGACCAGCCCCAGCGGCATGTCGGACGCGATCACCTTCCACACCGCGCGCGACCGCGACAGCTCCCGCTTGAGCCACCGCAGCTGCTCGGCGCCCAGGATGCCCTGCGCGTCCTCCGTCTGCCGCCCGTCGGAGTTGGCGTTCCGGTACGTCCGCATGTCCAGCACGAACACGTCCAGCAGCGGCCCGTGGTTGACCACCCGGTACACCCGCCCCTGCCCGTCCGGGCGCAGCGTGCGGATCGGGAAGTACTCGCTGAACGCCCGCAGCGAGCGCGCGGACAGCACGTCCACGTCCTTCACCGTGTACCGGGCGTCGTCCAGGATCTGCCCCGGGTACCAGTTGTTGTGCACCTCGTGGTCGTCCCACTGCGTGATGGTGGGCACCTGCGCGTTGAACCGCCGCAGGTTGTCGTCCAGGAGGTTGTACCGGAAGGCGCCGCGGAACTCGGCGAGGGTCTCCGCGACCTTGGACTTCTCCTCGGTGGTGATGTTCCGCCAGGTCCGCCCGTCGGGCAGCTTCACACTGGCCGTGATGGGGCCGTCGGCGTAGATGTTGTCCCCGCTGCACAGGAAGAAGTCGGGGTTCCGGCGCCGCATCTCCTCATAGATCCGGTAGCCGCCGCGGTCGGGGTTGATGCCCCAGCCCTGCCCCGCGAGGTCCCCGGACCAGTGGAACCGCACTCCTTCGCCGCGCTTCACGGGCGCGGTACGGAACGTCCCGGTCACCGGTTCCCCGGTACGCCGGGGATCGTCGGGATCGGCGAGCGTGACCCGGTAGTGGATCTGCTCGCCGGGCGGCAGGCCGCGCAGCGAGGTCAGCCCCGTGAAGTCGGTGTCCGCGCCGATCACCGGCCCGTGCCAGGTGCGCGCGTTGCGGAACGACTCGGTCGCCGCGGTCTCCACCGTCATCCGCGCGGGCCGGTCGGAGCGCACCCACACCAGCCCGGAGCCGGTCGTCACGTCGCCCACCTGCACGCCCCAGTCGGCGCTGGGCCGGCCGGTGCGCGCCTGCGCGGGGGCCGCGCCGCCGATCGCCGGCAGCGCGAGCGCCGCGGACGCGGCCGCCGCTCCGTGCAGCACCGAACGCCGCCCGAAGGCTCTGCCGCCGCCTGCCGCTCCCTGCGCCATGTGATCCTCCGTTGCTCGATCGCTCTGCGTACGGTCCCGTTCGTACCGGTCCCCGGTGCCCCGAAACCGAACGCACAGTGAACAACCCGCTGACAACGGCACGGAAGCCCGGAACCGGCCCATGGTCGCAAGCGGACGGTGCGTTGGCCAGGAAGTCGGCATCATTCGCGCAGCGCGCCCAGCGTATTGCATCGGTCGTTCCAAAACCGGTACGGTGCGCGCATGGCCCGACCGAGGTTGTTCGACGAGGAGCGGGCCCTGGACGCCGCGATGCGTACGTTCTGGGCGAACGGCTACGAGGCCACCTCGACCCAGGATCTGTGCGCCGCCACGGGCCTGGGCCGCAGCAGCATCTACAACACGTTCCGCAGCAAGCACGATCTGTTCACGCGTGCGCTGGCCCGCTACATGGACGCCATGACCACCCGTCAGCTGGGCATCCTGGAGGATCCGGAGCGCGCCCCGCTGGACCGCGTCCGTGCGCTGTTCGGTGCGGTGATCGACGACGAGCTCGGCAACCGTGCCGACGGGCGCAGCCCCGGCTGTCTCACCGTCAACACCACGGTCGAGCTGGCCGGCCGGGACGCCGAGGCCGCGGCGATGCTGGAGCGCGACACGGAGCGACGGCTCGCCGCCCTGCGCGCCGTACTGGAGGCCGGGCAGGCCACTGGCGAGATCGCCGCCGGCCGGAGCGCGGAGGCGCTCGCCCGCTTCATCAACGCGGTGATCGGCGGCATGCGGGTCTCCGGCCAGGGCGGCGCGGACCGCGCGGTCCTGGAGTCCATCGCGGAGACGGCCGTCGAGGCGCTGCTGCCCTGAAACGCGCGGGTGCGGTGGGGCATTTCATGCTGCCCAAGTTTTGAACTGATCGATACAAAACAGCGGCGACACCTGAAACGAACACGACGAACACGACGAACACGACGAACACGACGAACACGAAGGAGTACCGGCAGTGCCACGTGCCATATACGTCCTGGCCCTCGGCATCTTCACCATGGTGACCAGCGAATTCCTGGTCGCCGGGCTGATGCCGCAGATGGCGGCGGGACTGGACGCGACCATTCCGCAGATCGGCTACCTCATCACGGCCTTCGCCGCGGCCATGGCTCTTGGCGGCCCGTTCCTCACCGTGGCCCTGCTGAAAGTGCCCCCGAAGCGCGCGCTCACCGTACTGTTCGCCGTCTTCCTGGCGGGCAACGTACTGGCCGCCACCGCCTCCGGCTACGCCGTCATGATGGCCGCCCGGATCATCACCGGCATCGCCTCCCAGGCGTTCTTCGGCGTCGCCCTCTCGATGTGCGCCCGGCTGACCCGCCCGGAGGTCCGCGGCCGGGCCGTCTCCGTGGCCCTCAACGGCCTGATGCTCGGCACGCTCCTCGGGATGCCCCTGTCCACCCTGGCCGGCGAGCACTTCGGCTGGCGCGCGGCGTTCTGGGCCGTCGCCGGGCTCACCGTGCTCGTCGCGCTGGCCACCGCGGCCGGCGTGCCGCGCCTCGAACACACCGAGGGGAACGCGGACTTCCGCGCCGAACTGGCCGTCTTCCGGCGTCCCCGGCTCTGGCTGACGCTCTCCACCAGCACGTTCGTCATCGGCGCCACCTTCTCCGCCTTCAGCTACCTCAACCCCGTACTCACCGGCATCACCGGGTTCGCCACCGGCACGGTCCCCCTGCTGCTCATCGCGTACGGCGCGGCCACCGTCCTCGGCAACCTGGTGGTCGGCCGCCTCGCCGACCGGTACACGCTGCCGGTCCTGCTGAGCGGCCTGGCCCTGAACCTGCTCTTCCTCACCGGCTTCGCCGTGCTGGCCGGCTTCAGGGTGCCGGCCGTGCTGTGCCTGCTGGGTATCGGGCTGGTCGGGGTGACCATGAACCCGGCACTGGTCATCCGCGTCCAGCGGGCCGGCAACGCCCGCCCGCTGGTGAACACCGTGCACTCCTCCTTCATCACCTGCGGCGTCATCCTCGGCTCGTCCCTCGGCGGCCTCGCGATCGGCTCCTTCGGGCTGCGCGCGCCGCTGTGGCTGGGTGCGGCGCTCGCGGCGGCCGGTATCGCGACGCTCGTACCCGACCTGGTGCGGCGCGCGGTGCCGGCGCCTGCGAGGGACGCGGACGCGGGCACTGCCGGTGCGGCGCGGCCGGCGCGGGTGGAGGCCGTCCAGTAGGCGGCGCCCCGGGTCACGCCCCCGTGGACGCCACCGTGTCGAGGATGACCCGGGCGACCAGGGCCGGGTCGTCGTTCATGGGGACGTGGCCGCAGCCGGGGAGGCGGACGAGGCGGGCGCCCGGGATCACGCGCTTGGCCCGTACGCCCTGGCGGGGCAGGAGCAGCCGGTCGCGGGTGCCCCAGCCGATGGTCACGGGCACGTCCGGTATGTCGCGCTGGAACAGCACACCGGGGCCGCGCCCCGCGGCGAGCGTGGCGGCGAAGCCGGGCGCCTCCCGCAGCGCGCGGGTCTCGGCCGCCACGGCGGCCGGCGAGCGGCGTCCGGGGCGCGCGTAGATCGAGCCGGTCAGCGCCGCGCGGCCGGCCGCCGTGCGGGCCAGCACCTCGACCACCTGCGGCGGCAGGGCCCGGGCCCCGGCCCGCATGCCCGTCAGGACACCGAAGGCGTACCGGCGTTCGGCCTCCGTCCAGAAGCCGGCCGGCGACAGCGCCGTCACCGACCGCACGGCCCCCGTGAGGCCCAGCTCCAGCGCCAGCAGCCCGCCGAGCGAGTTGCCCACCACGTGCGGCCGCTCGACGCCCAGCGCCGCGAAGGTGTCCGTCAGCAGCGGGACCACCGACGCCAGGCCGTACTCCACGCCGTCGGGGAGCGCGGGGGAGGCGCCGAAGCCCGGCAGGTCCAGCGCGATCACGTCGTGCGACGCGGCCAGGACGCTGAACACCGGCTCCCACGCCTGGTAGTGGTGGCCGATGCCGTGCAGCAGCACCACCGGCTCGCCGGCGCCCTTGCGCTCGTACGCGACGGAGAACGGCGGCCGGCCGTCGGGGGAGACGAGGAGGGAGGAGGCCGTGGCAGTTGTCATGGGGGCTCCTTCGAGGGGGAGGGCCGTGCGTGGGGGCGGCCCAAGAGGCACGCCCATGAGACACCATGTCAGCAATCATTACCGGTGGGTAGCGGGCGGACGTGAATTGACCGGTCGCACCGAAACCGCTGGACCACGCGCAATCCGCTGGACAACAACGAGAGGTGCGGGTGGGATGAGGGCGTGCTGACCGACACCGCGACCGATGTCTTCGAAGAACACCGCCCCGTCCTCCAGGGCGTGGCCTACCGCATGCTCGGCCGGGTGGCCGACGCCGAGGACGTCGTCCAGGAGGCGTGGCTCCGCTGGTCGGCCGCCGACCACGACACGGTACGGGAGCCGCGCGCCTACCTGGTGCGGGTCACCACCCGGCTCGCCATCGACCGGCTGCGCCAAGTACAGGCCCGGCGCGAGGCGTACGTGGGGCCGTGGCTCCCCGAGCCCGTCGCCACCGACTTCGGCGGCGCCGTCCCGGACAGCGCCGACCGCGCCGTCTTCACCGAGTCCGTCACGCTCGCGGTCCTCGTCGTCATGGAGTCCCTCTCGCCGCTGGAGCGCGCCGTCTTCGTGCTGCGCGAGGCGTTCGGTTACTCGTACGCGGAGATCGCGTCCGTACTGGAGCGGGGCGAGGCCGCGGTGCGCCAGCTGGCGGGCCGGGCCCGGCGCCACGTGGAGGAGCGCAAGCCGCGCTTCGAGGTGAACGCCGAACGCCAACGCGACCTGACCGAACGCTTCCTGGCCGCCGCGGCCGGCGACGACCTCCAGGGGCTGATCGGCCTGCTCGCCGAGGACGTGCGGCTGGTCGGCGACAGCGGCGGCAAGGCCAAGGCGCCGCTGCGCGTCATCGAGACGGCGGACAAGGTCGGGAGGTTCCTGGTCGGCGTCTCCAGGGCCCCGGCCGTGGACCTGCGGTTCGGCTTCACCGAGCTCAACGGCGGGATCGCGCTGGTGGGGCGGGTCGGCGACCGGGTCGACACGGTGTTCCAGCTCGACGTGGCCGACGGCCGCATCCAGACGGTCTACGTCGTCCGCAACCCGGAAAAGCTGGCGGCGGTGTCCGCGGTGGCCTGATACCCACCCCTTTGCGAAGCCGGCGGCCGGCGGGCCGCCGGCTTTTGCATGCCCGCGTACGTCCGCCACCGCATGCGCGCGCCCCTCGGCCGTCTCGAACCGTGTTGAGTCGGTCACGCTACGGCATCGGATCGCCGATTGGTCTTGACCAAGGGTGGGGCCGCTCATATCGTCGCAGGGATACTTCAACAACCTTTAATAAAGAAGCGCTCAAAACCCCTGGCCGGCGCCGGGGGGCACCCCCGGGGGCGGACCCGGGACACGGCGAATGCGGAGGACAGGGTGGGGACCACGCAGCTCGACACGGTGCAGGAACCGAAGTACTGGCATCTCAAGACCGTGCTCAGCGAGGCGCTCGACTCGGAGTTCGCGGTCGGCGAGGTCCTGCCGAACGAGCGGGACCTCGCGGCGCGCTTCGGGGTCGCCCGCGCCACGCTCCGGCAGGCGCTCGAACAGCTCGAACTCGAAGGCAGGCTGCAGCGCCGCCGCGGCGTGGGCACCACGGTCGCGCCGCCCCGGATGGGCGTGCCCGTGGACCGCTCCGGACACAGCTGGCCCGGCGCGCCCGGCGACGCCTGGCAGCCGGCCGACGCGGCGGCGGTGGACGGCGCGTCGGTCCCGTCGGCCGTCGCCGAGCCGCTGGGAGTGGGCGCGGGCGACACCGTGCACGTCGTGCGGCGCACCAGGGTCGACAACGGCCAGCCGGTCGCGGCCGAACTGCTCTACGTACCGGCCGAGTCCGTGCCCGGACTGGCGACGGCCGCCGCCACCGGCCCGGTGGCCCGCGCCCGCGCCGTCCTCCAGGAACTCCAGCGGCTCGAACTGGACGGCGAGGAGCGCGCCGTGGAACTGGGCTCGGCGCGCGCCGAGGACGCCAAGCAGCTGGACCGGCTCCCCGGCGCGCCGGTACTGGTGGTCACCACGCGCTATGTGACCGGCGGCCGCATCACCGCGGTCTCCGTCTCCACCTACCGCGCCGACACCTGCCGCCTGACCTTCGGGGACCGCGAGGACGTGGCGGTACTGACGGGCTGAGACGAGGACTGGGCCCGGCGCCGGGCGGCTGTCATCGCCGGGCCGTCACCGTGCCCTCCACCGCGAACAGCTGCTCCTCGACGTGGTCGAGGGCGAGGCGCAGGGCGCCGGTCGCCACCGCCGCCTCGCCCAGGGTCGACAGGGCGACCTGCGGCGGCCGCAGACAATAACGCGCCAGCTCCTCGCGCAGGGGATCCAGTACGCCGTCCAGGCCGGCCGCCCAGCCGCCGATCACGACGATCTCCGGGTCCAGCGCGAGGACCAGCGCGGCGACGTCGTGCACCAGCCGCTGGATGAAGCGCCGCATCGCGTCCCGGGCGCGCGCGTCCCCCTCGCGCGCCAGCGTGAACACCCGTGCGACCTGCGCCTCGTCGAGCGGGTGCAACGGTTCGCCGGTCGTCGACAACAGGGTCTCCGGCGTCTCCCCGCGCCCCAGCAGATGCAGCGCCCCGATCTCGCCGGCCGCCCCGCCGAAGCCGCGGTGCAGCCGCCCGCCGATCAGCGAACCCGCGCCCGGACTCAGCCCGGCCAGGACGAACACCACGTCGTCCGAGCCGGCCGCCGCGCCCTTCCAGTGCTCGGCGACCGCGGCCGCGTTGGCGTCGTTCTCCACCAGGACCGGGCAGCGGAAGGACTTGCGCAGCCGCTCGCCCAGCGCCAGCCCCGTCCACCCCGGCAGCGCGGTACCCAGCCGTACCGTGCCGTCCGCCTCCACGATCCCGGGGCCCGCGACGCCCACCGCGCGCAGCGAGTCGCGGGCCACGCCCGCCTGCCGCAGCAGGTCGGCGACCGTGTCCCGGGCGCACGCCAACCGCCGGTCGGCCGGGGCGGATTCGTCCACGTCGTGCTGGACCGAACCCAGCACGCGGCCGTTCAGGTCGGACAGCAGCGCCGAGACCCGGTGCGCGCCGATCTCGATGCCCAGCAGATGTCCGGCCTCGGCGCGGAAACGGAACCGGCGGGCGGGCCGGCCCTGCCGCCGCGCGCCCTCCTCCGCCGGCGCCTCCACGACCAGCCCGGTCTCGATCAGGCCCTCCACGACCCCCTCGACAGTGGGCCGGGACAGCCCGGTGAGCTGTACCAGCTGGGTGAGGGTGGGGGAGTCGGCGGCGCGCAGCGTGTGCAGGACCACCGCGGAGTTGATCCGTCGCAGCAGGGAGGGGTCCCCTCCGGTGAGCCGCCCCAACGTCCGTCTCCCTCGCCTCGCGTGTTTGCGGGATCGTAGCCGGTCGGAGGGCCTGCGGCGAGCCCCGAAGTGTGCTGGTCACGGCCTGTGACGGACCGATTGTCAGACCCCGGGTCTTTACTGGTGACATGACGAGGCAACAGTTTTACGGTCACCTGTCCGCGGTCGACGCGGCGATCGACGCCGTGCTCGCTGCGCCCGGCGGCACCGCGGCCGACGCGTCCGGTGATGCCGGGCGGATGCTCCGGCTCCGCGTGAGCGAGGAGTTCTGGGACGCCGATCCGGCGGACGAGCGGGCCGCGGCGGAGGAGTTCGAAGCGGAACGGGAGGCGCTGGACGGCGTGCTGTCCTTACGCTGGGGCCCGCCCGGAGTGCTGGACCTGACGCCGCATCTGGAGCGGTCGGCGATGGGGCTGCCGGTGTGGCCGCCGCTGGCCGGCCTGTCGGCCCTGACCACGACGGCGCATGTCTGGTCGGTGGGGGAGTGCCGGGTGGCGACCGGCGTGGGAAGAGCCGCGGAGCTCCAGCCGTACGAGCTGGTCGCGGCGGTGTGGCCGGACCGCGGCGAGCGACCGCCGCTGCCCCGGCAGGGCACTCACTCCTCGGCGAACGCCGCTTCGCGGAGCCGGCCGTACTCCTCCGCCAGGGTGGTGGGGTTCCAGTGAGCGTTCAGACCGCTGGGGTTGGGGAGCACCCAGATACGGGCGTCGCCGATGGTCCGCTCCTGCGGCCCGACCTTGGCGAGCTTGTCGCCGAAGGCCGCGCGGTAGGCGGTGACCCCGGCGACCGCCAGCCACGCGGGGCGCAGCCGGCGCACCTTCTCCTCCAGCTGGCGGCCGCCCTCCGCGAATTCCTCCGGCGTCAGTTCGTCCGCGCGGGCCGTCGCCCGCTGCACGACGTTGGTGATGCCGACGCCGTACCGCAGCAGCTCCTGCTCCTCGTCGGGCCGCAGCCGCCGGGGGGTGAAGCCGGCGGCGTGCAGCGTGGGCCAGAAGCGGTTGCCGGGCCGGGCGAAGTGGTGGCCGGTCGCGGCCGACATCAGGCCCGGGTTGATGCCGCAGAAGAGCACCCGGAGGCCGCTCGCGGCCACGTCCGGGACGCGGCGGTCACGAGCGGCTTCCAGCTCTTCGGGGGTGAAGCGCGGCATGGGAGGACCGGCGTCAGAGGATGGAGCCGGGGGTGTAGGCCGCGGCCTCGGGGTGCGCCTTGGCGATCTCCTCGATGCGCGCGACCACGGCCGCCACCTGGTCGGCGGCCGCGCCGGTGAAGGACAGCTTGTCGGCCATCGCCTCGGCCAGCTGGTCGCGGTCCAGCGGGATGCGGTCGTCGGCGGCGAGCTTGTCGAGCAGCTCGTTGCGCTCGGCGCCCTGCTCGCGCATGGCGAGCGCGGCGGCGACGGCGTTCTCCTTGATCGCCTCGTGCGCGACCTCGCGGCCCACACCGGCGCGCACGGCACCCATGAGGACCTTCGTCGTGGCGAGGAAGGGGAGGTAGCGGTCCAGCTCGCGGGCGATGACGGCGGGGAAGGCGCCGAACTCGTCCAGGACGGTCAGGAACGTCTCCAGCAGGCCGTCCAGCGCGAAGAAGGCGTCCGGCAGTGCGACGCGGCGGACCACGGAGCAGGACACGTCGCCCTCGTTCCACTGGTCGCCGGAGAGCTCGCCGGCCATCGAGGCGTAGCCCCGCAGGATGACCATCAGGCCGTTGACGCGCTCGCAGGAGCGGGTGTTCATCTTGTGCGGCATCGCCGAGGAGCCGACCTGGCCGGGCTTGAAGCCCTCGGTGACCAGCTCGTTGCCGGCCATCAGGCGGATGGTCTTGGCGAGCGAGGAGGGCGCGGCGGCCAGCTGCACCAGGGAGGTGACCACGTCGTAGTCGAGGGAGCGGGGGTAGACCTGGCCGACCGAGGTGAAGTTCTGCGCGAAGCCGAGGTGGCCCGCGATGCGCTGCTCCAGCTCGGCGAGCTTGCCGGCGTCGCCGCCGAGCAGGTCGAGCATGTCCTGCGCGGTGCCGACCGGGCCCTTGATGCCGCGCAGCGGGTAGCGGGAGAGGAGGTCCTCGAGGCGGGCGTAGGCGACGAGCAGCTCGTCGGCGGCGGTGGCGAAGCGCTTGCCGAGGGTGGTGGCCTGGGCCGCGACGTTGTGCGAGCGGCCGGCCATGACCAGCTCGGCGTGCTCGCCGGCCAGCTTGCCGAGCCGGGCGAGGACGGCGACGGTGCGGTCCCGCATCAGTTCGAGGGAGAGGCGGACCTGGAGCTGCTCGACGTTCTCGGTCAGGTCGCGGGAGGTCATGCCCTTGTGGACCTGCTCGTGACCGGCGAGGGCGTTGAACTCCTCGATCCGGGCCTTCACGTCGTGCCGGGTGACCTTCTCGCGCTCGGCGATGGAGGCCAGGTCGACGTCGTCCAGGACTCGCTCGTAGTCGGCGAGGGCCTGCTCGGGCACCTCAACGCCGAGGTCCTTCTGGGCGCGGAGTACGGCGAGCCACAGCTTCCGCTCCAGCTTGACCTTGTACTCGGGGGACCACAGGACGGCCAGCTCGGTGGAGGCGTAGCGGCCGGCCAGGACATTGGGGATGCGGGGCTTTGCAGTCACGTGAGCCGATTCTACTGTTCGTTTGCGCAGGCCGGCGCCACGGTCCGGATTGTGGCTTGCTACAAGCCGCACGACTCCGCGTTACGGGCCGCACGGCTCCGTCGGTACCGTTTCCACCTCGACGCCCAGCTCGCGTACGGCGGCGACCTCGCGGGCGTCCGTGCCGGTGTCGGTGAGCACCGCCTCGTACAGGGTGGCGTCCCCGTAGCAGTACGTGGCGGTCTTGCCGAATTTGGAGTGGTCGGCGAGCAGCAGGCTGCCCGTGGCGGCGCCCAGCATCGCCTCCTTGACCTCGACGAACTCCGGCAGCGGGTGGAAGAGGCGGCCACCGTGCACCGCCGTCGCCGACATCAGCGCCAGGTCCGCGTGGATCCGCGACAGCCCCCGCGTCACCTCGCGTCCGGTGCAGGAGTTGAAGTCGCCCTGGTACTGCCCGCCGAGCAGCGTCACCTCCGGACCCGGCCGCGCCGCCCCGCCGGACGCCCCGGACGCCGAGGTCAGCCGCTGCGCGAGCCCCACCGAATTGGTGACGACCGTGAGTCCCTCGATCTCCCCGAGCGCGCCGGCCAGCGGGTACAGCGTGGTCGAGTCGTCGATGAGCAGCGTGCTGCCGGGCCGGATCCGCCGGGCCGCCGCGGCGCACAGCGCGCTCTTCACGTCGCGGTGCGCGCCCTCCCGGAAGCGGGTGGCGGTCTCCATGGTCAGGGCCGGGAAGGCGACCGCGCGCCCGCGCTCCTTGCGCAGCAGATCACGCCCCGCGAGGTCGTCGAGATCGCGGTGCATGGTCATCAGGCTGAGGCCGAAGTGCGCGGCGAGGTCGTCGATGCGGATCTCGCCCCGCTCGACGACGTACTTGAGCACGTCCTGCCGGCGGTCCTCGACGGCTGCCTGCGACAGCCGCGCCTTGGCGGGCACCCGGCCCTCCTTCCCTCGTGCGGTCCCTCTCGTGCGCCCCGGAGCGCCGTGCGGCCCGGAGCGTCGTGCGACCCGGCCCGGCCCGGCTCGACCCCGGCCGCCCGTCGTGCCGGTCAGCCGGTCCGCGGGCGCACCACGGCCTTGATCGCGGCCGGATCGGCGGCGCCCGCGGTGAGCGCCACCCCGCTCTCCTCCAGGCCGTACCGGTGCGTGACCAGCCGGGCCAGATCCACCTCGCCGGAAGCGGCCAGCGAGATGGCGGTCGGCCAGGTGTTGGCGTACCGGAACGTACCGGTGACCTCGATCTCGAAGTTTTGCACATGCGCCAGCGGCAGCGGGATGGTGTCCCCGCCCATCCCGACCAGCACCGCACGCCCCGCCCGGCCCAGCGCGCGCAGCCCTTCCTCGGCGGCGGCCGGCGCGCCCGAACACTCCAGGAGGACGTCCGGCTCGTACCCGGTGTCGGCGAGCGGCGTCGCCCGCGCGTCCACGGTCGCGGTGGCGCCCAGCTCGCGGGCCACGGCGAGCCGCTGCGGCGCGACATCGGTGACCACCACCTCGCTCGCCCCGAAGGCCCGCGCGCTCTGCAGCGCGACCAGCCCGATCGGCCCGGCCCCCGTCACCAGCACCCGCGACCCCGGCGCGATCCGCGCCTTCCGCGCGGCCCAGACGCCCACCGACAGCGGTTCGAGCAGCGCCGCGCCCTCCGTGCCCAGCGACTCGGGCACCGGATGCGCGAAGTCCTCGTCCACGGCGACGTACTCGCACAGCGCCCCGTCCACCGGCGGCGTCGCGTAGAAGGACACGTCCGGGCAGAGGTTGTACCGGCCCTGCCGGCACTGGGCGCAGCGGCCGCAGGGCACGCCCGGCTCGATGGAGACCGGCTGTCCGATGGTGTGCCGGGCCGCGCCGGGCCCGAGCGCGACGACCGTGCCGCCCGGCTCGTGCCCCAGGACCATGGGGGAGCGGACGACGAAGTCGCCGATCCGCCCGTGCTCGTAGTAGTGCACGTCGGAGCCGCACACGCCGACGGCTTCGACGCGTACGAGCACCTGCCCATGCCCCGGCCGGGGCACCGGGCGCTCCTGGATCTCCAGCTGCTTCGGCGCGACGAGCACGGCGGCCCGCATCGTCTCGGGCAGGGCGTCGTCAGAGGCCACAGTGGCGTAAGAGGTCATTCTCCGGTCACGGCTCCCATGGTCAGGCCGGTGACCAGCCACCGGCGTACAGCGAGGCCGACCAGCATCATCGGGATCACCACGACGGTCCCGATGGCGGTCAGCTGCCCCCAGTCGATGCCGGTCTGGGTGACCAGCTGGCTGGCGGCGATGGGCAGGGTCTGGGTGTGCGGTCCGCTGAGGACCAGCGCGAAGGCGTAGTCGTTCCAGGAGAACACCAGGCACAGCACGAAGGTGGTCACCAGGCCCGGGCGCGTCAGCGGCAGGATGACGTGCCGGAACGCCTGCCAGTTGCCGCACCCGGCCACCAGCGCGGACTCCTCCAGGGACGGCGGTACCTCCGCGAAGAAGGCGCTGAGCAGCCAGATCGCGAACGGCAGATTGAAGGAGAGATAGGCCAGGACGAGGCCGGGGAGGGTGTCGATCAGCCCGAGGTAGCGGAAGATCAGGAAGATCGGCAGCACCACGGCCGCGATCGGCGCCATCCGGGTGGAGATGATCCAGAACGACAGGTGGTGCTTGCCGCGCATCCGGCTGCGGGCCAGGCCGTACCCGGCGAGCGCGCCCAGCGCGGTGGCCAGCAGCGCCGAAGCGCCCGCCGCGACCACGCTGTTGCGCAGGTACGGCCAGAGCGAGTTGCCGCCGCTGAACAGGCGCCGGTAGTTCTCCAGCGTCGGCGCGAACGACAGGCTCGGGGTCGGCGCGGTGACCTCCCCGGTGGCCTTCAGGGATGACAGCAGCATCCAGCCCAACGGTACGAGGGTCCAGATCAGAGCGACGAGCACGAGGACGCGGACGGTCCAGCGGGCGGTACGGGTACCGCGTTCGAGAGCGGCGGTGGTCATCGCGGCAGCTCCTTCCGTTCGAGGAGGCGGACGAAGAAGCGGGCGACGACGGTGGTCACGGCGAGCATCAGCAGGCCGGTCACGGCGGCGTACCCGAAGTCGAAGAAGCGGAAGGCCGTTTCGTAGAGCCGTACGGAGGCGACCTTGGTGGCGTCGGCCGGGCCGCCGCCAGTGGTGTTCCAGATGATGTCGAAGTAGCGCAGCGCGTCCATGGAGCGGATCAGCAGCGCCACGAGCAGTACGGGGGTGATGGAGGGCAGGACGATGTACCGGAGAGTGCGGAGCATGCCCGCGCCGTCCAGCGCCGCCGCCTCCAGGACGCTCGCCGGTACGGACGTCAGCCCGGCCAGCGCGATGAGCGCGATCAGCGGCGTCCACTCCCAGATGTCCATCAGCGTCACCGCGGCGAACGCGCTGGTCCGGTCGCCCATGATGTCGCCGTGGTACCCGACCTGCCGCAGCAGCCACGTGTAGAGGCCGAACGTCGAGTCGGTGAGGAAGCGGCCGAGCAGTCCGACGATCACGGGCGCGACGAACATCGGGAGCAGTACCAGGCTCAGCGCCGCGTTGCGGCCGCGCCGCAGCCGCCACAGGCAGACGGCGAGCAGCGTGCCGAGCACCATCTCGCCGCCGACGGTGAGCACGAAGTACGCGGCGGTACGGGCCCAGGCCCAGGCCATGTCCGGGTCGGTGAAGAGCCGCGCCCAGTTGTCCAGGCCGACGCCCTCCAGGCCGAGTCCGCCGAGCAGATGGACGCGGGAGAAGCTCATCGCCACCACGGCCACGAACGGCAGCACGGAGACGGCGGCGAGGACGAGGACGCCGGGGGCCATCATCCGGCCGTGGAAGCCGGGGAGCGGCCGGCGGCGGCGCGGCCGCCCGGGGCCGGGCGCGGGGGCGGCGGTGTCCGGCGCCTTCGCCCGTACGGAAGACGTGGTCATGGTCAGGCCACCCACCCTCGTGCCGTGATCCGGTCGATGCGCTCGGCGGTGGCGCGCATCGTCGCGCGCGGGGACGCGTCCCCGGCGATCAGTCCCGACAGCTGCGTGTAGACGGCCGTGTCGCACTCGCCCCACATCGGGATCTTGGGCCGCAGCCCGATGTTGGCCGGCCGCCAGGTCTCCCGTACGGCCTTCGCGGTCAGCATGTTGGGCAGCTTCGTCGGCCGGTGCTCGGCGCGGAGCACCGCGCGCTCCGCGTACACCGACGTACGGGTCGGGGTGCCGCCGCCGACCTTGCTGGCCAGCCCGGCGAGCTGCGTCTTCGGTGCCGTCGCCCAGTTGGCGAAGAGCCAGGCGGCCTCGCGGCGCCGCTTCGGGGCGACGCCGGAGATCGCGATGCCGGTCCCGCCGTACATGCCGGCGGCCCGCGCGGGCCCCTTCGGCAGCCGCGCGTACCCGACCTTCCCCGGCATGACGGCCTCGTTGGACGCCGCGTACTCGTGGAAGTTGGGGCACATCGCGATCCGCCCGGCCCGGAACGCGGCGCCCAGCCCGTCCCAGTCCCAGGTCCGCGACCCGGGGTCGGCGATCCTCAGCAGCCGCTGGTAGAACTCGGCCGCGGCCACGGCCCGTTCGGACCCCAGCCGGCACCGCCCGGGATCGGTGGCCCCCAGGCTCCCGACCCGCGCGCCGTCGTCGAAGTAGTCCCCGCCGTACGCCCACAGCACGTTCGAGAAGTCGCACATCAGCGAGTCGTGCTGCTTCGCCTGGTGCCCGGTCCCGTACTTCACCTCGTCGGCGTGCTCGTTGAACCAGCGGGCGATCGCGTAGTACTGCTCCCACGTGGTGTCGTCCGACGGCATCGGGTCGAACCCGAGGTCGGCGGCCATCCGGTCGCGGTACTTGTCGAACAGATCGGCCCGGTACTGCCAGATCATGGTCGCCGAGTCGTACGGCAGCGCCAGCACCTTCTCCCTGTCCTCGAAGCGCCCGGCCGCGTCCAGATGCGTCGCGACGAAGTCGCCGAATCCGCCGGGCAGCCGGGGCAGGTCCGGGTTCTCCTGGAACTCCCGCAGGTCGGCGAAGGCGGCCGCGTACGGCGCGAGGACCTGGTACGGGTCGGCATACACCACGTCGTACTCGCCGTTGCCGGAGGCCAGGTCCAGCGCGACCTTCTGGGCGAGCGCGGAGAGCTCCAGCGTGACGATGTTGACGTGGATGCCGGTCAGCTCCGTGAAGGGCGCGAGGTTCGCGGCGATGGCGGCGGTGGGCGCGGTGTTCTCGGAGATGAAGTTCAGCGTGGTACCGGCGTACCGGCGCCAGGGTGCGGCGCCCGCGTCGAAGGACGCGCCGGCGGCGCGGCCGCAGGCGGTGAGCAGCCCGGCGGCCCCGACGGCGGCGGCGCCTCGGAGGAGGGCGCGTCTGCCGACGGGGGAGCGGGCGGGCAGGGATGCAGGCATGAAGGGGCCACCTCGGGGACAGGGGTGCGCCAACAGGGACGGGCAGCAGTTCTAGCAGAAGAGTTCCGCGTTGTTAACACATCTTGCGTGAAGTCTTGGCCCGTCATACCGTGCTGGCCATACCGTTCGAGGCATGCGAAAGGGGCCGCGCACGTGGTCGTGCGCGGCCCCTTCGGTCCTGCGTGTGGTCAGTCCTCCCCGTACGGAAGGAGATCCGGGCGCTTCGGCGGCCGGCCGTCGCCGCTCGACCGGCCCGTCAGCCGACGGCCTATCCACGGCACCAGGTGCGTCCGGGCGAACCGCGCGTCCGCCGCGCGCCGGGCCACCCAGCCCGGCGGCACCGGCGGCGGCAGCGGCGCGTCCCACTCCGCCTCCGGCGGGAGGCCCAGCGCCTGCCAGACGGCCTCGGCGACCCGCTCGTGGCCCTCGGCCGTCAGATGCAGCCGGTCGTCCGCCCACAGCCGCGGGTCGCCGAGCGACGCCGAGCCGTAGAGGTCGACCACGAGCGCGCCGTGCCGCCGCGCCACGTCGTCGATGTGGCCGAAGAGTGCTTCCATGCGCGGCCGGAACCGCTCCAGTACCGGACCCTGCCGGCCCGGGCTGCGCATCAGCACCAGCTGCTTGCAGCTCGGCGCCAGCCGCGCCGCCGCCTCCTCCAGGAGCGCGCACACCCGCGGCACGTCGCACTTGGGGCGCAGTACGTCGTTCAGGCCGCCCACCAGCGTGACCAGGTCGGCGCCCATGGCCGCGGCCGCGGGCGCCTGGTCCGCGGCGATCTGGCCGATGAGCTTGCCGCGCACGGCGAGGTTCGCGTACCGGAAGCCGGGTGCCCGGGCGGCGAGGCGGGCGGCGAGCAGGTCGGCCCAGCCGCGGTACGAGCCGTCCGGCAGCGCGTCCGACATCCCCTCGGTGAAGGAATCCCCGACCGCGACAAAACTGGTGTACTGAGCACTCATCTCCATGGCGTGGGCGATCCTATACGCAGTACAGGATCGCCCACGCCGCGGCTGCCGGACAGGGCCGCGGCCGCCGCCGTTACGCCGCCGGCCGCTGCTGGAGCACCAGCTCCCGCAGCACGTCCTCCATCGTGACCAGCCCGGCCAGCCGCCCGTCGTCGCCGATCACGGCGGCCAGGTGGGTGCGCGAGCCGCGCATCGCCGTCAGGACGTCGTCCAGCGGCGTCGCCGCGCGCACCCGCGCGATCGGCCGCATCGAGGACACCTGGAACGGCAGGTCCCGCGGCATGGCGTCCAGTGCGTCCTTGACGTGCAGATAGCCCAGGATCCGGCGGGAGCCGTCGACCACGGGGAAGCGGGAGAAGCCCGACCGCGCGGCCAGGTCCTCCAGGCCCTCGGGCGTGACGCCCAGCCGGGCGGAGACCACCTTGTCCACCGGCAGGACCACGTCCCGGACCGGGCGGCGGCCCAGCTCCAGCGCGTCCCGCAGCCGCTCGGCGCCCCGGTCGTCCAGCAGGCCCGCGTCGGAGGAGTCCTCCACCATCTTGACCAGCTGGGCGTCGGAGAAGGTCGCCGCGACCTCGTTCTTGACCTCCACCCGCAACAGCTTCAGCAGCCCGTTCGCGAACGAGTTGACCGCGAAGATCACCGGGCGCAGCGCCCGCGCCATCGCCACCAGCGGCGGCCCCAGCAGCAGCGCGCTGCGCACCGGAGCGGCCAGCGCGATGTTCTTCGGCACCATCTCGCCGAAGAGCATGTGCAGATACGTCGCCAGGGCCAGCGCGATCACGAAGGACACCGGGTGGACCAGGGACTCCGGTACGCCGGTGACGTGGAAGAGCGGCTCCAGGAGGTGGGCGATGGCCGGCTCGGCGACCGCGCCCAGCACCAGCGTGCACAGCGTGATGCCCAGCTGGGCCGCCGCCATCAGCGCGGAGACGTGCTGCAGGCCCCAGATGACGCTGCGGGCCCGGCGGTCGCCCTGCTCGGCGTACGGCTCGATCTGGCTGCGGCGCACCGAGATCAGCGCGAACTCGGCGCCCACGAAGAACGCGTTGACGACCAGCGTGAGCAGGCCGATGAAGAGCTGCAGCGCGGTCATCGGGCGGCCTCCTCGTGCGTACGGGCGGCGCCCTCGTCACCGGCCGCGGGGGCGTGCAGCAGCACGCGCGCCGCCCGGTGCCCGGACGCGTCCAGGACCTCCATCCGCCAGCCGGCGACCGACAGCGCGTCGCCGTCCTGCGGGATGCGGCCCAGCTCCGTGGCGATCAGCCCGGCCAGCGTCTCGTACGGGCCCTCCGGCATCCGCAGGCCGATCCGCTCCAGCTGGTCGGAGCGGGCCGCGCCGTCCGCGTCGTACAGGGTGCGGCCGTCCTCGTCCACGCCGGCCGGGGCCAGGTCGGGGGTCTCCTGCGGGTCGTGCTCGTCGACGACCTCGCCGACGACCTCCTCGACGATGTCCTCCAGCGTCGCGACGCCGGCCGTGCCGCCGTACTCGTCGATCACCACGGCCATCGTCCGCTTGCCCGACAGCCGGTCCAGCAGCTCATTGACCGGCAGCGTCTCCGGTACCAGCAGCGGTTCGCGGAGCATCTCCGCGATGGGGTGCCGGCGCCGCCGCGCGGCCGGTATGGCCAGCACGTCCTTGATGTGCGCCACCCCGACGACGCTGTCCAGGCTGCCGCGGTAGACCGGGAAGCGGGACAGCCCCGTGGCGCGGGTGGCGTTGGCCACGTCCTCGGCGGTGCACTGCACCTCCAGGGCCGTGACCTGCACGCGCGGGGTCATGACGTTCTCCGCCGTGAGGTCGGCGAGGTTCAGCGTACGGACGAACAGCTCGGCCGTGTCCGCCTCCAGCGCGCCCTCCTTCGCGGAGTGCCGGGCCAGCGCCATCAGCTCCTGCGGGCCGCGCGCGGAGGCCAGCTCCTCGGCCGGCTCCAGGCCCATCCGGCGCACCACACGGTTGGCGGTGTTGTTCAGATGGCCGATCAGCGGCTTGAACGTGGCGCTGAAGCCGCGCTGCAGCGTGGCCACCCGCTTGGCGATGGGCAGCGGGCTGGAGATCGCCCAGTTCTTCGGGACCAGCTCGCCGACGACCATCAGGACGACCGTGGAGAGGGCCGTACCGAGGATCAGCGCGGCGCTCTCGCCCGCGGACGGCGGCAGCCCCATGGCCTCCAGGGGGCCGGTGAGCAGCGCGGCGATGGAGGACTTGGCGAGCATGCCGATGACCAGGCCGGTCACCGTGATGCCCAGCTGCGCGCCGGAGAGCTGGAAGGTCAGGCCGCGTACGGCCTTCAGCGCGCTGTCCGCGCCGCGCTCGCCGCGCTCCGCGGCGCGCTCGAGGTCGCTGCGCTCGACGGTCGTCAGCGAGAACTCGGCCGCGACGAAGACACCACAGGCCAGGGTCAGCAGGAACGCCACGGCCAACAGGAGCAGCTCGGTCATCGGGTCACCTCCGTCCCATGATCGAACAGGACCGGGAGGTTCGCGCTATGTCGACTGCAACTGGGAGGGTCGCCCATGGCTGGACGCTCACACCTTTCCTCGGGAAATGCGCTGCGGACCGTGTATCCGGCAGCAGGGGGACTATCCATAGTAAAGGACCGGCAAAGCAACGGCCCGGTGACCGGATCGGTCCCGGGCCGCCGCGAGGCGTGTCGTGTCTCCGGGTGTCAGGCGGTGCTCAGCCCGAGCGCGTCGGCCAGCTCGCGCCACTGGGCGCGCGGCAGATCGGCTCGCCCGCCCCCGTTGAGGGCCTGGAGGGCGACGTGGTCGGCGCCCGCGGCGTAGTAGTCGTCCAGACGGGCCTTGACGGTCTCCGCGTCGCCCAACGCGAAGAGGGCGTCGAGGAGGCGGTTGCTGCCGCCGTCCGCGAAGTCCTCCTCGGTGAAGCCGAGCCGCAGCAGGTTGTCGGTGTAGTTGGGCAGCCGGAGGTACATGGCGAGGGCCTCGCGGGCCGTGCCGCGGGCTCGCTCCGGATCGGTGTCGAGCACCACCTTCAGCTCCGGCGCGAGCAGCGCGTCACTGCCGAGCGCCGCACGTGCCTGGGCGGTGTGCTCCGCGGTCACCAGGTACGGATGGGCTCCCGCGGCACGGTCGGCGGCGAGCCGCAGCATCTTGGGCCCGAGCGCGGCCAGTACCCGCCGCGGGGCCGGCACCGGCTCCGGTGCCGCGTCCAGCGCGTCCAGGTACGCGACCATCGCGGAGTACGGCTTGGCGTACTGCGGCGCGAGGGCGCTGTGGCTGACGCCGATCCCGAGGACGAACCTTCCCGGCGCTTCCTTCTCCAGCTGGGCGGTCTCCGCTGCCACGGTGGACGCGTCGTGGTCCCAGAGGCTGAGGATTCCGGTGGCCACCGTGATGCGCCGGGTGGCCTGCACGACCTTGCGTGCATCGGCCACGGACGGGCTGGCGCCCAGCCACACGGTGCCGAACCCGAGCTCGTCGAGCTCTGCCACCGCGTCGCTGATCCGGGCGAGCCCCTCGGCGTCCTGGGCCCGCAGGCCGGGGCTCCAGATGCCGATGCGGCCGAGGAGTGCGTGAGTGGACCGGTCTGAAGAAGTCATGCAGACGACAACCCGCCGCGGCCCGCGGGGTATTCCGGCTCCCGCCGCGACAGCGCGAAACTCCGCGAACTCTGCGCGAAGCGTTGACGTGTCCGCGCTGATTCCCTAGCTTCCGGTTCGAAGTCGCGGGCATGGTTCGGTATCCCGAACGTCATGTCGTGCGAATCTCCGAGCAAAGGAGAACCGCGTGCGCCACCCCCGCCTGAGATCTTCCCTCCTCGCCCTGCCCGCCGCCGTCCTGCTCGCCCTGCTGCCGGCGAGCGCCACCGCCTACCCCGGCCCGGGCCATGTCACCGGTGACGTCGTCGTCCACGACCCGACCATGCTCCGCGCGCCGGACGGCCGGTACCTGCTCTACTCCACCCACGGCTACCTGGAGGCCCGCACCTCCACCGACCGCACCGCCTTCAGCCGCAGCGGCAACGCCTTCTCCTCGCCCCCGAGTTGGTGGTCGCGGTACTCGGCCACCAACGACCCGTGGGCGCCCGACATCTCGTACCAGGGCGGCCGGTACCTCATGTACTACGCGGTCTCGCGCTTCGGCTCGAACACCTCCGCCATCGGGCTCGCCACCTCCCCGACCGGGCTGCCGGGCAGTTGGAGCGACCAGGGCATCGTCCACTCCTCGACCGCCGACAGCGACTACAACGCCATCGACCCGGACCTGTTCGTCGACGGCGACGGCAAGTGGTGGCTGGCCTTCGGGTCCTGGTGGAGCGGGATCAAGATGATCCGCCTCGATCCGGCGACCGGCAAGCAGTACGCGGGCGACACAACCCGCCACTCGCTGGCCGCGCGCCCGACCGGCACCAAGGCGGTCGAGGGCCCGACCGTGGTCAAGCGCAACGGCTACTACTACCTCTTCGCCTCGTACGACACGTGCTGCAACGGCACCGGCTCCACGTACAGGATCAAAGTCGGCCGGGCCACCAAGCCCACCGGCCCGTACTACGACCGCAACGGCGTGGCGATGACCAACAACGGCGGCACCGTGGTCATGGCCTCACAGGGCTCCGTGATCGGCCCCGGCGGGCAGGACATCATGCCCGACGCCGACGGTGACCTGCTCGTCTACCACTACTACGACGGCAACGACGGCGGCACGCCCAAGCTGGGCGTCAACCTGCTGAACTGGAGCGGCGGTTGGCCGACGGCGTACTGACCGGCGACGGACCGGCCTCAGTCCGTCAAGTGGCG
This sequence comes from Streptomyces sp. NPDC053542, assembly GCF_044544685.1. NCBI lineage: Bacteria > Bacillati > Actinomycetota > Actinomycetes > Kitasatosporales > Streptomycetaceae > Streptomyces > Streptomyces sp. NPDC053542. The sequence goes on along the minus strand of NZ_JBITXL010000014.1, from coordinate 101,113 downwards.
GACCCAGCGGCTCCATTGGGGCTCGGGGGCGTAGCCGGCGGCGTGCCACGCGTGGTGCGCGAGCTCGTTGCGGTCGAGGACCATGGCGTCCGCGCGCCGCCCGCCCAGCGCGGCGAACCGCTCCTCCGCGGCCGCCAGCAGCGCCCGGCCGATGCCCTGCCGCCGCCGCTCGGGGTGGACCGCCAGCCGGTACAAGTGGCAGCGCCAGCCGTCGAAACCGGCGATCACCGTGCCGGCCAGCTCGCCGTCCCGTTCTGCCAGCAGCAGCGCCTCCGGGTCCCGGGCGACCAGCCGGGCCACCCCGTCGTGGTCGTCGCTGATGCTCGTCCCCTCCGCGGCGTCGCGCCAGAACCGCAGCACGGCGTCGATGTCCGAGGGGCCGGCCGGGCGGATGTGAAGACCGCTCAGAAGATCACTCATGCGGCGAGCCAAGCAGATCACCGGCCGGTACGGCGAACGGTTTCCGCGCAGCGAGAACGCCGGGGATTCCCGCGGGTCACTCCCCGTCCCCCCGCAGGCTCTCCACCGAGCGGGTCACCTCCGCGACGCGGTCGGCGACGACGGCGGGGTCGGGGGGCGGGGTGTCGCGGAGGAGGAGTTCGATGCCGGCGAGCTTCTGGGCGATGTCCGTGAGCCGTTCTCCGCTGACCCGTTCCTCGGCGGCCGCCGCCAGCCGTCGGGTCTTGCGGTACAGGTCGAGGAAGATGCCGACCTTGGTCCGCAGCATCCACGGGTCGACGGGCTTGGTCAGGAAGTCCGCGGCGCCCACCGAGTACCCGCGGTAGGCGTAGTCCGCTTCGGGGTTGACGCCGGTCACCAGGATGATGGGCACGTCCTTGGTCTGGTCGAGCCGCTTGATGGTGGCGGCGGTCTCGAAGCCGTCCATGCCGGGCATCACGACGTCCAGCAGGACCACCGCGAAATCCTGGCGCAGCATCGCCTTGAGGGCTTCCTCCCCCGAGCGGGCGCGGACCAGCTTCTGGTGGAGGGGGCCGAGTACGGCCTCGAGCGCGACGAGGTTCTCCTCCATGTCGTCGACGAGGAGGATGGGGCACTGGTCGGGTGCGACGGTGGTCATGGCCTGCCCTTCGGAGCGTCACCGGCATCGTCCTGCGCCGGTCCGTCGCCGTTCGGCGGCGACGCCGTGCCGTTCTGCGGGTCGAGCAGCGCGCAGATCACCGACAGCAGGTGATCGATGTCCACGGGCTTGGGGACGTAGTCGGAGGCGCCGCTGTCGATCGCCTTCTCGCGGTCCCCGGGCATGGCCTTCGCGGTGAGCGCGATGATCGGCAGACCGGCGAGCCGGGGTGTGCTGCGGATGGCGCGGATCGTCTCGTAACCATCCATCTCGGGCATCATGATGTCCATCAGGATCAGGGAGACGTCGGGGGTGCGCTGCAGGACCTCCAGTCCCTCGCGGCCGTTCTCCGCGTACTTCACGGTGATGCCGACCCGGCCCAGTACGTGCGTGAGGGCGAAGACGTTGCGGATGTCGTCGTCCACGATGAGAATCCGGCGCCCGGCCAGCACCCGCCCGGGGCGCCCGCTCAGCCACTCCTTGAGCCGCGTCGTCTGCGGCCAGGCGTCCTCGCGGGCTTCGTGGCCCCCGGCGGTTCCCGCGGCGGCCACGTCGCCCGGTGGGGCGGCCACGTCGTCCGGCCAGTCGAGCGTGGCGGGGACCAGCTGCTCCGGGCTCAGCTCCGGCACCGGTCCGAGATCCGCCACCGGCTGCGGCGCCTCCGCCGGGCGCGGTCCGCTCTCCGGCGCCGGGATCTCCACCGCGCCGGGGTGGTGCGCGGGGATGTACAGGGTGAACAGGGAGCCGACGCCGACCTCGCTCTCGGCGGTGATCCGGCCGCCGAGCATCCCGGCGATCTCCCGGCTGATGGACAGGCCGAGGCCGGTGCCGCCGTACTTGCGGTTGGTGGTGCCGTCGGCCTGCTTGAACGCCTCGAAGACCACCGGGAGTTTGTCCGGCGAGATGCCGATGCCGGTGTCCTTCACGCGGAACGCGACGACGGCCTCCGCGTTCCGCAGCGTCTCCTCCGTGAACTCCTCGCCCGGCACCCGCTCGACGCGCAGCTCCACACCGCCGGAGTGGGTGAACTTCACCGCGTTGGACAGCAGATTGCGCAGCACCTGCTGGAGGCGCTGCTCGTCGGAGTACAGCTCGTGCGGTACGTCGTCGCCGACGGTGATCTCGAAGCCGAGCCCGCGGTCGGCGGCCAACGGCCGGAAGGTCGCGTGCACATAGCCGAGCAGCTTGTCGAGGGACAGCTCCTTCGGGTGGACGTCCATCCGGCCCGCCTCGATCTTCGACAGGTCGAGGATGTCGCTGATCAGCTGGAGCAGATCGGCACCCGAGCGGTGAATCGTGGCGGCGAACTGCACGTCCTGCTCGGAGAGATGGCCGTCCGGGTTGTCGGCGAGCAGCCGGGAGAGGATCAGCAGCGAGTTGAGCGGCGTGCGCAGCTCGTGCGACATGTTCGCCAGGAACTCCGACTTGTACTGCGAGGCGGTCGCCAGCAGCGCCGCCTTCTCCTCCAGCGCGGCGTTGGAGCGCTGCAGCTCGTCGGAGCGTTCGCGCAGCTCGGCGGTGAGCCGCTGGGACTGGGAAAGCAGCGACTCGGTACGCGAGTTGGCGATGATGGTGTTGAACGAGACGGCGATGGTATTGGCGAACTGGTCGATGAAGGCCAGGTGCACATCGCTGAACCTGCTGAGCGACGCCAGCTCGATCACGCCGAGCAGCTCGTCCTCGAAGAGGATGGGCACGATGACGATGCTGGCCGGGACCGCCGCGCCGAGCCCGGAGTTGATGGTGATGTAGTCCGGCGGGGCGTCCAGGATCAGGATGCGCTTCTTCTCCTTGGCGGCCTGGGCGATCAGGCCGCGGCCCGGGGTGCCGGAGCCGGGGAGCGGGCTCTCGCCGCCGGCCTGGTCGGTGCCGTACCCGGCGATGAACTGGAGGCCCTCGCCGGGGCGGGCGCCGGACTCGGCCAGGAAGAACGCGCCGAACTGCGCGTTGACCAGCGGGGTCAGCTCGCTGAGGATCAGTCCGGCGACCTCCACCAGGTCGCGGTGGCCCTGCATGAGGGCCGCCATCCGGGTGAGGTTGGACTCCAGCCAGTCCTTCGCGCGGGTGGTCTCGCGGAGGTTGGAGACCATCAGGTTGATGTTGTTCTTCAGCTCGGCGACCTCCCCCTTCGCCTCGACCGCGATGGAGCGCGACATGTCGCCCTGGGTGACCGCGCTCGCCACCTCGGCGATGGCGCGTACCTGGGTGGTGAGGTTCGAGGCCAGCTCGTTGACGCCGGTGGTCAGCCGCTTCCAGGTGCCGTAGACGCCCTCGACCCGCGCCTGGCCGCCCAGCTCGCCCTCGCTGCCGACCTCGCGGGCCACCCGGGTCACCTCGGAGGAGAACGCGGAGAGCGTGTCGACCATCGTGTTGATGGTCGTCTTGAGCTCCAGGATCTCGCCGCGCGCGTCCACGTCGATCTTCTTCGACAGATCGCCCTGGGCGACGGCGGTGGCGACCTGCGCGATGTTGCGTACCTGTGACGTCAGGTTGTCCGCCATGAAGTTGACGTTCTCGGTGAGGTCTTCCCAGACCCCGGAGACGCCGCGGACCTGGGCCCGGCCGCCGAGCCTGCCCTCCGTACCGACTTCCCGGGCCACCCGGGTGACCTCGTCGGCGAACGCGCGCAGCTGCTCGACCATCGTGTTCACGGTGTCCTTCAGCTGCAGGATCTCGCCCCGCGCGTCCACCGTGATCTTCTTCGACAGGTCGCCGTCGGCGACCGCCGTGGTCACCTGGGCGATGTTGCGCACCTGCGACGTCAGGTTCAGCGCCATGAAGTTGACGTTGTCCGTCAGCTCCTTCCACACCCCGGAGACGCCGCGGACCTGCGCCTGCCCGCCGAGGTTCCCCTCGGTGCCGACCTCGCGGGCCACCCGTGTGACCTCGTCGGCGAACGCGGAGAGCTGGTACACCATCGTGTTGATCGTCGACTTCAGCTCCAGGATCTCGCCCTTCGCCTCCACCGTGATCGTCTTGCCGAGGTCGCCCTCGGCGACGGCGGTGGCGACCTGCGCGATGTTGCGCACCTGCGAAGTCAGGTTGTCCGCCATGGAGTTGACGTTCTGCGTCAGGTCCTTCCAGACGCCGGAGACGCCGCGGACCTGGGCCCGGCCGCCCAGCTGTCCTTCGGTGCCGACCTCGCGGGCGACCCGGGTGACCTCGTCGGCGAACGCGGAGAGCTGGTCGACCATGGTGTTGATCGTCGACTTGAGCTCCAGGATCTCGCCCCGGGCGTCCACCGTGATCTTCTGGCTCAGGTCGCCGTTGGCGACGGCCGTGGTCACCTGGGCGATGTTGCGCACCTGCCAGGTCAGGTTCGAGGCCATGAAGTTGACGTTGTCGGTGAGCTTCTTCCACACGCCGGAGACGCCCGCCACATGGGCCCGGCCGCCCAGCTGTCCTTCGGTGCCGACCTCGCGGGCCACCCGCGTGACCTCGTCGGCGAACGCGCGCAGCTGGTCGACCATCGTGTTCACGGTGAGCTTCAGCTCCAGCAGCTCACCGGTCGCCTCGACGGTGACCTGCTGGGTCAGATCGCCGCGGGCGACGGCGGTGGTGACCACCGCGATGTCGCGGACCTGCGCGGTCAGCCGCGCGGCCATGGCGTTGACGGCCTCGGTCACATGACGCCAGTCGCCCGACAGACCCTGTACCTTCGCCCGCCCGCCGAGCCGGCCCTCGGTGCCGACCTCGCGGGCCACCCGGGTCACCTCGCCGGTGAACAGCGAGAGCTGGTCCACCATGCGGTTCACGCCGTGCCCGAGGCGGGCCAGATCGCCGCGGAGCTGCCGCTTTCCGTCGTGCAGCTCGACCCGCCGGGTCAGATCGCCGTCCGCGACCGCGTCCAGTACGCGCGTGGCGTTCCCGACCGGTACGACCAGCGCTTCCAGGAGCGTATTGGCCGCGTCCACGCTCGTGGTCCAGGCCCCGTGCCCGGGGCTGGCCGCGAGCCGCTCGTCCAGCCTGCCCTCGCGGATCACCTCCTGGCGTACCCGCTGCAGCTCCGAGGCCAGGTGGGCGTTGCGCATGACGATCTGGTTGAACGCCTCCGCCAGCTCCGCGGCGACGCCCTCGTACGCGCCCTCCGCGCGGACGGTGAAATCGCCGTCACGGACCGCGTTCATCGCCGTGAGCAGCGGTCGCAGTTCGGCCGCGCGCAGCACCTGCTCGTTCCGGGCGGGGCCGGGCCGGCCGACGGGCTCGACGGGCCCGGCGGGCTCGGCGGGCTCGGTGGCCCCGGACGGGGTGTCCGGCGTGGGTTCCGAAGCGCGTTCCATAGTGGAAGGTCCTAAATAGGGCAATAAAGACATATGTACCTCTTTGGTGCGGTTTAGGCTACATTCATTGAGCTGAGCACCGGAACCGAGCCGGGAGACGCCTGTGGGGACCTCCTCCGACCTGCGGGATTCCATGCCGCGGATCAGGCTGCCCGCCAACACGCTGGCGCCCTCCGCGGCCCGCAGGTTCCTGCGCGTCGCCCTCACCGGACTGGCCGAGCCGGCCCTGCCCGGAACAGTGGCGATCAGCGGCGCACCGGCGATCAACGACGGAATCGTCGACGACGCCGTCCTCCTCGTCAGCGAGCTGACCACCGCCGCCACCGCGCAGGGCGGATTCGAGGTCGAGGTCGGCTGCCGCCTCGACGCCGGGGAGGGCTTCCCCGCACCGGCCTTCCCGGGCGGGACACGGTACGTGGGCGTCGTGGTCGACGTGGTGGACCGCTACCCCTCCGGCGCCGGTCACGAGGGCCAGGAGCTGCGGGACAGCCTGCGCGGCCACGGCCTGCAGCTGCTGCGCACGCTGGCCGAATCCTGGGGGGTGACCTGCCGGCACACCGAGAGGGCCGTGTGGTTCCGGCTGGACACCCCCATGGAGGCCCCCGCCGCCCCCGGCGATCCCTTCGCGGCGGGGCTGCCCGAGGCCGTACTGCCGCCCGACCGCCGCGGACCGGCCGCCGACGGGATCGACTCCGCGGGGCAGTCCTTCCTCGCGGAGGTCAGCGAGCTGCTCGCCGGGCAGCTCGACGAGGACATGATCGCGGCGCTCACCGGGCAGCTGCTGGTCCCCAGGATCGCCGACTGGTGCGGCGTATGGCTGACCACCACCCATGGCCGGATGCGGCTCTCCCGCGTCTGGCACCGCGACGAGGAGCGCATCCGCGCCCTCCGTCAGGCCCTGGAGGAGGACCGCCCGCCGCCCGCCACGCTGAGCACCACCGGCATCCCCTGGCCCTGGCCCGAGGTCGCGGACGACGCCGGGCCGGGCGGCTCGGCGCTGATGTTCCCGCTGGTCGCGGCCGGCCGGTGCCACGGTGCGCTGCTGATCGGCCGGGCGGGGCTGCCGCGGCTGACCGGTGACGTGGTGCGCCTCGCGCAGGACGTGGCGCGGCGGGTGGCCCAGGGGGTGGTCACCGCCCGGCACTACACCCGGCAGGCGGACATCAGCCATTCGCTCCAGCGCAGACAGCTGCCCACGGCCCTCGCGGCCATCCCGGGCGTCGACACGGCGCTCGTCTACGAGCCCTGCGGCGAGGGCCAGAGCGTCGGCGGCGACTTCTACGACCTGTTCCCCATGGGCGACCGGCGCTGGTGCTTCCTCCTCGGCGACGTGTGCGGGCACGACCTGGAGGCGATGTCCGTCACCGGCCTGGCCCGCCACCTGGTACGCCTGCTGGCACGCGAGGGCCACGGCGTGGAGGCCCTGCTCGGCCGGCTCAACCTCGCCATGGCGGAGGAGGGCGCCGAGGCGGTGGTGGTCGGCGGCGAGCAGGTCGGCTCCCGGTTCCTGAGCCTGCTGTACGGGGAGCTGGAGCCCGACCCGGTCTCCGGCGGCGCGCGCGTCACCGTGGCCAGCGCCGGGCACCCCCTGCCGCTGCGGCTGGCGGCCGACGGCACGGTGACGGCGGCCGCCGAACCACAGATGCTGCTCGGGATCGACGAGAACGCGGAGTTCCGCGCGAACTCCTTCCACCTCGCGCCGGGCGAGACGCTGCTGTGCGTGACCGACGGCGTGACCGAACGGCGCCGGGGCAACCGGCAGTTGGACGACAACGACGGCCTGGCCGAGGTCCTGCGCGGCTGCGCGGGCCTGGGCGCCAAGGCCGTCGCGGAGCGGGTCCGTCAGGCCGCCCACGACTTCAGCCCCGATCCCATCGACGACGACCTCGCCGTCCTGGTGCTCGAAGCGGTACCGGCTCCGGTACCGGGCCGGGCGCCATGACGCCCGGCCCGGCCCCAGGGGCGCCCGGGCTCAGCTGCCCCGCAGCTCCTCGATGACCGGGGCGAAGGTCTCCAGGGCCGCGTCCAGCACCGTGATGTAGGAGAAGCCGTACCGCTCCCGGCGCTCGCGGAGCTGGTCGGCGATCTGCCGGACCGTGCCGAACAGCAGCGTCGGCGCGTCCAGCAACTGCTCCTCGTCCAGGCCGATGTCGTGGGCGGCGAATTCGCGGGCCGCCGCCCTCCGGTCGTTGGTGATCACCACGCGCTGTACGAGGATGTTCCGCTCGGCCGGCTCCGCGCGGTCCGCCGCCGCCTTCGCGTAGCGGGCGACCGTCTCGTCCAGCTGCTCCGCCGAGGCCAGCTCCAGGACGCCCTCCGGCTTCCCGGGCGCCTGCCGGCCGCCCTGGAACGCCGCGATCCCGGCGTGCCGCGCCGTCAGCCGCATCATCCGCGGGCCGTTCCCGCCGATCAGCAGCGGCGGCCGGGGCTTCTGCACGGTCTGCGGGACGTGCTCGGGATCGCCCAGCAGCCGGTCCAGCTCCTCGATCGTGCGGGCGAGGTGATCGACCCGCTCGCCCGGCGTGCCCCACGGCAGCCCCGCCGACTCGTGCTCGGCACGTACGTACCCGGTGCCCAGGCCCAGTTCGAGGCGGCCGCCCGTGAGCGCGTCCGTGGTGGCCACCTCGCGGGCCAGCAGCGCCGGGTTCCAGAAGCCGGTGTTCAGCACGAAGGTGCCCACCCGCGGCCGCTCGGTGGCCTCGGCCGCGGCGATCAGCGCCGGGAAGGGCGCCGGCATCCCCAGGTGATCCGGTACCAGCAGTACGTCGTAACCGGCCGCCTCCGCCCTGCGGCACCGGTCGCGCCACTCACCGCCCGAAGAAATCGCGAGCGTATTGACACCAAAACGGAACGGCCGGGTCATCGGGCCTCCTGAGATCAGCGAGCTGTCCTGTCCGTACGTACGGGCGCCGCGCGGCGCGCGAGGGGGTGCCAGGCGCGCCCGCCGTCACGGTGCCAGATAGGGGAGCGCTATCGGGGCCATTGGCAATTCCCGGATAGTGCCCGGGCGTTCGCTGAGACAGCCTGGCGACAGTTGTCAGTCAATGTCCAGCGAAGGGACCAGGCATGGCAGACGTATCGGGGCGGCAGCCCCTCGCGGCGCACCACCTGCTGAACTTCATCGACGGCCGGTGGAGCCCGGCCGAATCGGGGCAGGCCCGTACGAACGTCAACCCGGCCGATCTGAGCGATCACCTCGGCGAGTTCGCCGAGTCCGGTGGCGTCGACGTGGACCGCGCCGCGGACGCCGCGACCGCGGCCCTGCCCGCCTGGCGCGCCATGGGCCCCATCCGGCGCGCCGCGATCCTCGCCGAGGCCGGCCGCCTCCTCACCGAGCGCGCCGAGGAATTCGCCCGCGCCATCACCCGCGAGCAGGGCAAGCTCCTCAAGGAGGCCCGCGGCGAGGTGGCCCGGTCCCGCGCGGTCCTGGACTTCACCGTGGGTCAGGCGCGGCTGCTCGGCGGCGTCACCGCGCCCGCCGAGGAGGACCGTACGTTCGCGTACACCTTCCGGCGCCCCATCGGCGTCGTCGGCCTGGTCTCGCCGTGGAACTTCCCGCTGGCCATCCCGATGTGGAAGGTCGCCCCGGCCCTGCTCTCCGGCTGCACGGCCGTCTTCAAGCCCTCGCCCCTCACCCCGCTCACCGCGGCCCTGCTCACCGAGGTCTTCCAGGAGGCCGGGCTGCCCGACGGCGTACTCAACCTCGTCCAGGGTGACGTCGCGGCCGGCGAGGCGCTGGTCGCGAACCCGTCCGTCGCCGGCATCAGCTTCACCGGCTCGCTGCCCGTCGGCACCGCCATCCACACGGGCGGCGCCCACCGGCTGCTCCGTACCCAGCTGGAGCTCGGCGGCAAGAACGCGGTGATCGTGCTGGACGACGCGGATCTGGACGGGGCGGTCGAGGCGGTCGTGCACGGCGCCTTCGGGCAGGCCGGACAGCGGTGCAGCGCCACCAGCCGGGCCGTCGTCGACGTCCGGGTGCGCGACGCCTTCCTGGACCGGCTGGTGGCCCGGGTGGCGGGCATGAAGGTCGGCCCGGGCGACGACCCCGCCTCGCAGATCTGCCCCGTGGTGAACACCGCGCGCCTGGACGCGGCGCTGGCGGCCGTCGCCGGGGCGCAGCGCGACGGCGGGAAGGTGCTGTGCGGCGGCGGCCGGGCGACCGGGGACGGCCTCCCGGACGGCTGCTACGTCCAGCCCACCGTCATCCGCGACGTGCCCTGGGACAGCGAGCTGGCCCAGGAGGAGGTCTTCGGGCCGGTGCTCGCCGTCGTCGACGCGGACGGGTTCGACGACGCCATGCGGATCTCCAACTCGGTCAAATACGGCATGTCCGGCACGATCTTCACCGCCTCGCAGTCCCGCGCCTTCGAGGCCATCGAGCGCTTCGAGGCCGGAATGCTGCACGTCAACCGCCCGGGCGTGGGTGCGTACGCGCACCTCCCGCACGTCGGCGCCAAGGCGTCCCAGTACGGCCCGCCGGAGTGCTCGCCGCAGGTCTGGGACTTCTACACGGAGTGGCACTCGGCCTGCATCAGCTACTAGGCGATCGCAGGCAGCTCTGGGGCGGGAGCGCACAGGGGGACCGATGGAAGGATCAAAAGAAGAGGGGGTTATCATGTGAGCACCGCTCAGCTCGATCGAGAGATAAGCCTGTGACTGTCAACGACGACTCGTTCACCAACTGGAAGAACCGCGAGGAGATCGCGGAGTCGATGATCCCGATCATCGGGAAGCTGCACCGGGAGCGGGACGTCACCGTCCTGCTCCACAGCCGCTCCCTGGTGAACAAGTCGGTGGTGAGCATCCTCAAGACCCACCGATTCGCCCGGCAGATCGCCGGCGTGGAGCTCTCGGTCACCGAGACGTTCCCGTTCCTGCAGGCCCTCGCCACGCTCGACCTCGGCCCCTCGCAGATCGACATCGGCCGGCTCGCCGAGACGTACAGCGCCGACGACCGCGGCCTCTCGGTGGCGGAGTTCACCGCCGAGGCCGTCGCCGGCGCGACGGGCGCCAACAAGATCGAGAGCCGTGAGGGACGCGACGTCGTCCTCTACGGCTTCGGCCGCATCGGCCGCCTCGTCGCCCGCCTCCTCATCGAGAAGGCCGGCTCGGGCAACGGCCTGCGGCTGCGCGCCATCGTGGTCCGCGGCGGCGGCGATCAGGACATCGTCAAGCGCGCCTCGCTGCTGCGCCGCGACTCGATCCACGGCCAGTTCCAGGGCACGATCACCGTTGACGAGGCGAACAGCACGATCATCGCCAACGGCAACGAGATCAAGGTGATCTACGCCAACGACCCCTCCGAGGTCGACTACACGGCGTACGGCATCAAGGACGCCATCCTCATCGACAACACCGGCAAGTGGCGCGACCGCGAGGGCCTGTCCCAGCACCTGCGCCCCGGCGTCGAGAAGGTCGTCCTCACCGCCCCGGGCAAGGGCGACGTCCCGAACATCGTCCACGGCGTCAACCACGACACCGTCAAGCCGGACGAGCAGATCCTCTCCTGCGCCTCCTGCACCACCAACGCGATCGTCCCGCCGCTGAAGGCGATGGAGGACGAGTACGGCGTCGTGCGCGGCCACGTGGAGACCGTCCACTCGTTCACCAACGACCAGAACCTGCTGGACAACTACCACAAGTCCGAGCGCCGCGGCCGCTCCGCGCCGCTCAACATGGTCATCACCGAGACCGGCGCCGCCTCCGCCGTCGCCAAGGCGCTGCCCGACCTCAAGGCGAAGATCACCGGCAGCTCGATCCGCGTCCCGGTCCCGGACGTCTCGATCGCGATCCTCAACCTGCAGCTCGCCCGCGAGACCACCCGCGAGGAGGTCCTCGACCACCTCCGCGAGGTGTCGCTGACCTCGCCGCTGCGCCGTCAGATCGACTTCACCAGCGCCCCCGACGCGGTCTCCAACGACTTCATCGGCTCGCGCCACGCCTCGATCGTCGACGCCGGCGCCACCAAGGTCGAGGGCGACAACGCGATCCTCTACCTCTGGTACGACAACGAGTTCGGCTACTCCAGCCAGGTCATCCGCGTCGTCCAGCACGTCTCCGGGGTGGAGTACCCGACCTACCCGGCCCCGGCGGTCTGATCGCCAAACGACGCGACACGCGTACGGAGCGGGCCCGGCGGAGGACATCCGCCGGGCCCGCCCGCGTACTCACCTGCGTACTCGCCCGTGTACTGCGCTGTCAGCGCGCCGCGACGGTCTCCTCCGCGAGCCCGAACGACAGCGTCATCCCGGCCCCGCCGACCCCGTTGACCACGGTCACCCCCGGCTCCGGGTCCACCACCAGCTCCGTGCGGCCGTCGCGCAGGGACGGGTAGAAGCCGGACCAGCGCTCGGTGATGGTGGTGTCCGGGAGCCGGGCGAAGCCCGCCAGGTAGTCCATGATCGCCGCGTTGATCTCCTCGCTCTCGAACGGGTCGTGGGTCGTGGCGTACGCATGGCTGTCGCCGATCGTCAGCCGCCCGTCCGCCGTCTGCGACAGCAGGACGTGGATGCCGTTGTCCCGGTGGAACGGCAGCGCGTCCCGCATCCGCGCGTCCAGTGCGGCCCGCGCTGACATGTCCTCGAACGCCGCGTAGTGCAGCAGCGTCAGCCCGCCGCACAGCATCGGCCCCAGCTGCCACCCACCGGGCTGCACGCCCGTCCGCAGCATCTGCAGCTTGCAGCGGACCAGCCCGCTCGCCGCGAACACCTCCGGGTACAGCGTCTCGAAGTCGTTCCCACTGCAGACGAAGACCCGGTCGGCGCGCCAGTCGCCGGCCGTGGTCGAGACCGTCGGCATGCCGATGCCGCGCACGGTCGTGCCGAAGCGCACGTCCACGCCGTACTCCTCGGCCAGGTGCGCCGCGACCGCCGGGATCGCGTGCCGCGGGTCGACGTTCAGCTCCGTCGGGCTCCACATCGCGGCCAGCAGCCCGTCCGGACGCGCCGCATGGCTGCGCGCCACCGCCTCCTTCGCGGAGAGCATCTCCGTACCGCGCTCTCTCGCGGCGGGCGTGGTCGCGACGAACTCCTCCAGCACCGCGGCCTCGTCGGGATGGTGCGCCAGATGCAACGAGCCGGTGGGGGCCGCCCACAGGCCGGTCTTCGCCGCCACCTCCAGCCAGATCTCACGGCTGCGCAGGGCACGCTCGTACACCGCGCCGCGCTGCTGGCCCACCGTCCAGATCATGCCGAAGTTACGGATGGACGCGCCGACCGAGTGGTCGTCGCGCTCGAAGACGACGACGCGGTCGCCGCGCTTGGCGGCCGCCAGGGCGTGCGCCAGTCCGACGATGCCGCCGCCGACGACGGCGGTGTCACAACGATGAGTCGCCATGGGTGATCCCCTCTTGAGTGGTGGTGCACCGTGGATGGATCAGTGCGCAATTCGCCGTGACTCACGCGGCCGTTGCGGGCACGCGGTTCCACTGCGGGAGCATCAGCAGCCCGGCGAGGAGCGCCGCGGCGGCGAAACCGTAGAAGAGGGCGGTGCCGGAGAGGAAGCCGGGCAGCAGGCCGCCGAGGATCGCGCCCACCGAACCGCAGCCGTTGACCAGTCCGGCGGCCGTGCCCGCGCCGCCGGCGCTGCCGAAGTCCACCGCCGCGACACAACTGATCATCGCGTCCGCCGCGTACACGGCCAGCCCGATCACCGCCAGCACCGCGATCATCACCGCCGCGCTGCCGGTCGCCGTCAGCGGCATGAACAGCGCCAGCGCGGCGGTCAGCAGGGCCAGTGCCAGGACGCACGGCGGGACGCGGCGGGAGCGGAAGACGGTGTCGGAGACCCAGCCGATGACGATCGGGGCGAGCACGCCGGCGACACCGAACGCGATGGGGATGAGCGTGGCACCGACCTTGCCGACCTCCGGGAGGCGACGGCTCACGATGACGGGACCCCACAGCAGGATCGCGTACCGGGCGGGCTTGAGCAGGAAGTACGCGGCGCCCAGCGTCAGCACCATGCGGTCGCGCAGCGCCTCCTTGTAGAGCACCAGGGCACGCTGCCGGGGCGGGGTTGCCGCTGCCTCCGGCGCCTCCTCCGTATGGCCCGGATCCTCCGTACGGTTCGGATCGGGCAGCCCCACGTCCTGCGGCGTGTTCCGCTGGAAGACCAGGAACAACACCAGCACGACGGCCAGTGTCGCCGCGCCCGCGAGGAACGCCGCGTGCCAGCTGTCGAAGACCTCGTACGCCCACCAGCCCAGGAACGGCGGCGCGGCGAGCCCGCCGAACGCGTAGTTGCTGCTCCAGATGCCGAGCACCCGGCCCCGCTCGCGCACCGTGAAGAAGCTGCCCATGTTCTTGCACAGCGGCGCCCAGCCCGTCGACTGCGCCAGCCCCTGGAGCACCATCGCGCCGCCGAAGACCAGCACGGCGCTGCTGACGCCCATCGCGCACGCGGCGAGGACCGCGCCGACCATGCCGCCGGCGACCACCACCCGCGGCCCGAAGCGGTCGGCCCACATGCCCCACAGGAACTGCCCGGCCGCGTACGCCGCGAGGTACACCGCGTCCAGCACGCCGAGCACCTGCTCGGTCAGCACCCCGTTGACCAGGGGGTCGTCCAGGATGCCGAGCTTGGCGACCGAGAACGCCTGGCGGACGAAGTAGAAGCCCGCGTACGCGAGCCAGGTGACGGCGAAGATCTGCCGGCGCCAGCGGGTCATCCCCTTCAGCGCCTCCCGCGTGGAGAGCGCGGGTCCGGGTGGTGGTGACGGTACGGACTGCGGTGCGAGGTCGGCCATGGCGGAGTCCTGTCCCTCGGCCTGGATTCGGGCGTGACGGGGCCCCGGCGCGCGCCTCGGCGGCACGCCGGGGCCGGGTGGTGCGTCCGTATGCGGGGGGTTGGTGTGACGGTGGGTCAGCCGGTTTCGGTGTGACGGTGGGTCAGTCGGTGAGCGGCACCCCCGCGGCCACCGACGTGCCCACCCAGTAGCTGTCGAAGTTGCGCAGCCGGTGGCCCTGCGGGACCGGTCCGACGTGCGCGTTCACCAGGAACGGCACCCGCTGCTCGGTGAGCCCGCCGTGCGAGCGCAGCGGCTCCTTGAACCCGGAGATGTCGTGCCGCGCGGGCGTGGTGCCCAGTACCGTGTTGCGCTCGGCGATGACGACCAGTTCGCCGATCCGGTCGCCCGGCAGCTCGAAGCGGACGCAGGCCCGCTCCCGGCCCAGCACCTCGGACACGCCGTCTAGGCGGGCCAGTCCGGCGCGGAGCGTGTCCGTGTCGGCGCCCTGCGGCAGGTGCACCGTCGCGTACGAGCCGAGCGCCCCGTGGTGCACGGTGTACGGGTCGGTGATCGGCAGCACGACACGGGCGGCGCCCGCGCCCAGCCGGGCATCCAACTCGTCCTGGAGGAACACCACTTGAGCGTCCCCGCCGCCATCGCTCTTGGCGTTCATCCCGTGGTCGGCGGTGACGACCAGCACGGCGCCCAGCGCGTCGATCCGCGCGAAGTAGCCGTCCAGCATGGCGTAGAAGTCGTTCGCGACGGGGGAGCCGGGCGCGTGCTTGTGCTGGATGTAGTCCGTCAGCGACAGATACATCAGCTCCGGGCGGTCCCGCTCCAGCACGTCCACGCCCGCCGCCATCACCAGCTCGCTCAGCTCGGCGCTGTAGACCGACGGCAGCTCCATGCCGACCCGCTCCAGCACCTTCTCGATGCCGTTGTCCTGCTGGGTGACCTGGTCGGCCTTCTCGGCGGAGAAACAGATGCCGTCCTTCAGGTCCTTGCCCAGCAGCCGGCGCAGCTTGTCCTTGGCGGTGATCACCGCGACCTTGGCGCCGGCCCGCGAGAACTCCGCGAACAGCGTCGGCGCCCGCAGCAGCTCGGGATCGTTCATCATGACCTCGGCGTCGGCGGCCGGGTCGTAGAAGTAGTTCCCGCAGATGCCGTGCACCGACGGCGGCACCCCGGTCGCGATCGAGAGGTTGTTGGGATTGGTGAAGGACGGCATCGTGCAGTCCGCGCGCAGATCGCTGCCGTCCCGCAGCATCCGCTCCAGGAACGGCATCCGGCCGTCGGCGATGGCCCGCTCGTGATAGGCGTCCTCGCTGCCGTCGATGCACACCACGACGACGGGCCGGGCGGGCCAGGCGTAGCCGCGTCCGTTGACGGTCAGCCGCTCGGTCCGCGGCCCGCTCTGCCGCTCGGCACCAGCTTCCTTCATGTGCGGATCCACCCCTGTGGTCGAAGTCGGCGGCCGGTCGCGCCGCCCTGCCCCACCAGGGAACACCGCCCGGGCCCCCGGCAGAACCACCGGAATCCCTATACCGCTCATAGCCTCGGCGCGCATGGCCGGTTCCCCCGTTGTGCGGCGTCCCGCGCCGGTGTGCGATCGACCTGCCGGCCGTCCGCACGAGGGGGAGTGGTGATGACCGACCAGGAACCGGGGAATCCGCCGGACGACGCCGCGGTGGGCGTCGTCCTGGCGGGCGGCGGTGCCCGGGGCGCGTACGAGGCCGGCATGCTGGCGACGCTGCTGCCGAAGCTCGCGGAGTTCCGGCAGCGGCCCGATGTGTTCATCGGCACCAGCGCCGGGGCGCTCAACGCGGTGCTCTTCGCCTCGCTGGCCCACCTGCCCGCGCAGCAGGCCGCCGACCAGGCGCTGCGGGCCTGGCGGGGACTGACGAGGCGCCAGGTCTTCACGCCCTTCCTGCCCGCCGTGCCGGCCCTGTCGTGGCAGTACCTCGGCGCACTGATCGACCCGGCCCGGCCGCCGGTGTCCGGCCTCCTCGACACCCGCCCGCTGCGGGAGACCCTGCGCGCGAAGCTGGACTGGCACCAGTTGCACGCCAACATGCTGAGCGGCACGGTGCAGGCCGTCGCGGTGGCCACCACGGCCTGCTCCAGCGGCCGGACCGAGATCTTCGTCGAGGGGCAGCGGGCCGCCGAACTGCCCGGTAGCGACGCCGACCGGGCGGTGGACTACTCCCGGACCGTGCTCACCGAGGAACACGTCCTCGCGTCCGCCGCCATCCCGGTGGCCTTCCCGCCCGTGTACATCGAGGAGGCCGAGGGCTGGTACATGGACGGCGGCATACGGCTCAACGCGCCCATCAAGCCGGCCATCGCGCTCGGCGCCCGCCGCGTCGTGATCATCGCCACCACCCCGCTGCGGTACCTGCCCCGCACCCCTGGCGGGGGAGGGCCCGCGCCCGCGGTGGCGGACGTCGTCGCGCAGATCCTGAACGGCGTGCTGTCCGACCGGATGATCGAGGACACCCGGACGCTCGGCAAGGTCGACGAGCTGCTGAGGTCCGGGGGCCGGGGCCGCAGCCCGGGCGGACGGCCGTACGAAGTGATCGAGTACCTCTTCGGCGGCCCGCCACCCGGCCAGGGCGACCGGCTCGGCGAGCGCGCCGCCTATGTCCTGGACACGTACTTCCGCGGCCTCCGCCAACTGGCCGACCTCGACCTGGCCGTGCTGTCCTTCCTGCTCGGGCCGGGGCACAGCCGGGGCGAACTGCTCAGCTACCTCCTCTTCCGGCCGGAGTTCATCGACGAGGCCATCCGGCTGGGGCAGCGGGACGCACAGCTCATCCTCGACAGCGTGGGCGACGACCCGGACGAGCTGTGGCGCAACGACGCCTGTTAGCCCGTGCGCCGGCGGCCCCGCAGCCCGAGAGCGCCGACGGCCAGCAGGAGGGCGACCGTGCCCAGGGTGAAGGTCTCGAAGGTGGCCCGGGAGACGCCCCAGGTGTCGGCGAAGTCGTACCGCAGGCCGACGAGGTGCTCCAGGGTGCCGGGGAACAGCGCCACCCAGGAGCCCAGCACGATCCACGCGTACACCAGCGACGCGCACACCACGAAGCCGCGCGTGCCGAACGGCACCTCGTACGGGCGGGGCACCTCCGCGTGCCGCAGCCGCAGCCGGATCAGGGCCGGCACTATCGCGAGGTACGACAGCAGCAGCGTGGTGATCGCCACCGTCAGGACGACGCCGAAGACCGCGGCGGCGTCCCCGGACGCCAGGTGCATCGCGGCGACCATGAAGAGCGTCGCGGTGATCCCGGAGAGCAGGTTCATCCGTACCGGGGTGCCGAGCCGTGCGTGGAAGGCGCCCAGCCCGCGGCTGAAGAACCCGCCGTCGGCCGCCGTCATCGCCTGCATCCGGTCGCTGACGATCATCCACGCGCTGCCCTGGGTGAGCAGTGCGAAGACGAACAGCACGGCGGCCGTGGTCAGCAGCGGCCCGCTCCAGTCCCCGTACACGGCGAAGACCAGCCGCGCCGCGTCCATGAACCCGCCGATGCCGGTCACCTGCCCGGCCGGTGCCGCCGAGAGGATCGCCAGCACGGGGAGCAGGTAGCAGCACGTCGCGATCAGCCCGGAGATCCCGATGGAGACCGGGACGTCCCGCTGCGGGTCGTGCATCTCGTCGCCCGCCGCGTTCGGCGCCTCGAAGCCGACGTACGCGAAGAGCAGCACCGGCACCAGGCCCAGGAAGCCGACCGTGGTGGGGGCGAAGGAGGCGTGGTCCAGGCCGCGGAAGCCGTGCTCGACGCCGTACGCCACGGCCGTGCCGGAGAAGACGGCGAGCGCCAGCACCTTGGCCGCGGCGCCCGCCGTGGTGATCCACTTGCCGCGGCGCAGCGACACGATCGCGGTGAGGATCGCCGCCCAGATGAACAGCAGCTTGAACGTGTAGTCGGCCACCGTCCCGGAGCCGAGCGGGAAGACGAAGCCGTCCCAGGACTCCGCCGCGATGAACACCAGCGAACCGCCGAGCCACACCGGATTGGTGACCCAGTAGAACAGCGTGGTGAGCGCCGCGGCGGTGCGCCCGAAGGCCAGCTTCACCCAGACGTACGGGCCGCCCTCCTGCGGGAAGGCAGCCCCCGTCTCGGCGAAGACCAGCGCGTACGGCAGCAGGAAGCCCACCGCGATCGCGGCGATCCAGGTGACCGCCTCGCCCCCGCCGGCGGCGATCTGCCCCAGCACGTCGAAGGAGATGACGGCCGCCACGCCCATCGCCATGATGTCGAACCGGCGCAGGCTGCGGTGCAGGTGGGGAACGGTCTCAGGGGGAGGGGGCGGTGGTGCGGGTGCGGATCTGGTGGGTGGTACGGACACGGCAGTGCGCCCTTCCAGTCGTGGCCGGTTGCGTCGTGGCCGGTTGCCTCATGGCGGGTTGCCTTGCGGCCGGTTGCGGAGGAGTGGCTCAGTCCCGGATCTCTCCGGCGGGCGTGGTGCGTTCCAGCACCGACCGCATCGCGGTCACCGTCTCCTTCACCTCCGCCTCCGTCATGACCAGCGGCGGGGACAGCACGATGCTGTGCGCGGAGTCCCGTACGATCACGCCCGTCTCGCGCCGGATCACATCGTGCGGCATCCGCTCCGGCCGCACCGGCAGCGGCACGCGCGTCGCCTTGTCCGCGACCAGCTCGACGGCGAGCATCATGCCCACCGACCGCACCTCGCCGACCACCGGCAAGTCGCCCAGCTGCGCCTGGAGTTCGTCGTGCAGCGCACCGCCGATCTCCACCGCGCGGGCCAGCAGTCCCTCCCGCTCGATGATGTCGAGATTGGCCAGCGCCACCGCGGCGGCGACCGGGTGACCGTTGTAGGTGTAGCCCATCGGGAAGCCGTGCTCGCGCAGCAGCTGCTCGGCCACCCGGTCCCCGACCAGCAGCGCGCCCAGCGGCGTGTACCCGGAGGTGATGCCCTTGGCGGTGACGATGATGTCGGGGGTGACACCGAAGTGCTGCGCCGCGAACCACTCGCCGACCCGCCCGTACGCCGTCACGACCTCGTCGAAGATCAGCAGGATGCCGTGCCGGTCCAGCACCTCCCGCACCCGCGGCCAGTAGTCCGCCGGCGGTACGAGCATCCCGCCCACGCCCATGATCGGCTCACCGATCATCGCCGCGATGTTGCCGGGCCCGATCTCCGCGATCCGCTCCTCCAGCTCGCGGATCAGGAAATCGCACGGGTCCTCGCCGCCGTACAGCTCGGTGCGGTACGGCCACGGCGGCGTCAGGTGGCTGACGTGCGGCATCATCGGCGCGAAGCCCTCGTGGTACAGCGGGAAGCCGGTCGCCGAGCCGCCGCCGTAGCCGATGCCGTGGTACGCCTTGTCCCGCGCGAGGATCCAGGTGCGCGAGGACTCACCGCGCCGGTGGTGGTAGTAGCGCGCCATCTTGATCGCGGCCTCGTTGCCCTCCGAACCGCCGGAGGTGAAGTACACGTGGCCCAGGCCCTCGGGCGCGAGCGAGGTCAGCCGGGTGGCCAGCTCGATCGCCCGGTCGTTGGAGAACTCCCAGAAGCTGGTGAAGTACTCCAGCTTCTCCATCTGCTCGGCGGCCGCCCGCGCCACCTCTTCGCGGCCGTGCCCGATCTGCGCGAGCCAGAGCCCGCCGGTGGCGTCCAGGTACGAGCGCCCCTCGGCGTCGGTGAGCCGGCAGCCGGAGCCCTCGGTCATCACGACCCGCTCCTCGACGGTGCCGGGGAGGTACGGGTGGATGATCCGGGCGCGGTCGGCGGCGGCGAGTTCGGTATGGTTCATGGTGTTCCCTTCAGGCGGTCTTCGTGGTCATGGTCAGGGCGGTCAGCGCGAGCGTCTGCGCGGTCGCGATCAGGTCGTTGACCTCGATGTACTCGTCGACGGTGTGCAGGGTCGGCGAACCGTCGGGGCGGGTGGCGGTGGGTCCCAGGCAGACGGCCGGGGTACCGCCGAAGCGGGTGAGGGTGGCGGCATCGGTCCAGGACGGCTCGCCGACGACGCGCGGCGCGCGGCCGAGCCCGGCGGCGGCCCCGCTGAGCGCCCCGACCAGGGCGTGCTCAGCCGGTACCTCAGCGGGCGCAAGCTCGGTGTCCCACGCGAAGACGGGCGGATGCGCGGCGAGCCAGCCATCCGACCCGGTGGCCTTGCGTACGGTGTCCTCGATCTCCGTACGGACCCGGCTCGCCCAGCCGCCGCCGTCCGCCTGCACCGGCAGATACGTGACGTCCAGGCAGACCTCGCAGGAGGCCGGGTAGGTGACCCACCACTCGCCGCCCTTGATCATCGTGGGCACGATCGACGGCGGCGGGAGGAGCGGGTGGCGGTGCGCGGGGTCGGCCGCCCAGCGTTCGCGCAGCTCCCGCAGCGCGTCGAGGACCGGGAGCGTCTTCTCGATGGCGTTCACCGCGCCGCCCGACCGCCAGTCGCCGGGCGGGAACTCGGCGTGCCCCGGCCGCCCCGCCACGGTGACCGTCCCGCCGAGGATGCCGCGCTGGGCGGTCACGACGTTCAGATCGGTGGGCTCGGGCACGACGGCGGCGTCGGCGCGCACCCCGTACCCGACCGAGGCGAGCGTGCCCGCGCCGTTCCACTCCTCGTCGGTCGCCGTGTTGATGAGCAGATCGCCGGGCAGCCGGATGCCGAGCGCGGCGAGCGCCTCCGCCGCGACCACCGCGGCCGCGATGCCGCCCTTCATGTCGCACGTGCCGCGCCCGTACAGCCGCCCGTCCCGCACCTCGGCCCGGAACGGGTCCGAGGTCCAGTCGCCGCGCGGCTCTGCCGAGACGACGTCGATGTGCCCGTTGAACAGCAGGCTGCGGCCGCCGCCGGTACCGGGGAAGCGCGCCACGAGCTGCGGCCGCCCGTCGAAGCCCAGCCCCGGCGGGGTCTGCGGCGACTCCGGCAGGTCACCCGGCTTCGGCGTCCACACGTCCACCGTGGCGCCCGCGGCCCGCAGCCGCCCGGCCAGGAACTCCTGCAGCTCCGCCTCGTCCCGCGCCGGCTCGCCGGCCGACCCCCGTACGGTCGTGTCGAAGCCGACGAGGGCGGTGGTGAGCGCGACCAGGTCGTCCGCCCGCCGCGCGATCTCCTCCTGAACTCTCTGCTCGACGTCCTGACGTTGCGTCATGCGTACTGGATCCATGTCGTCTTCAGCCCCGTGTACTTCGCGAAGGAGTGCAGCGAGAGGTCCCGGCCGAAGCCGGACTGCTTGAAGCCGCCGAACGGCGTCACCGGGTCGAGCGCGTCCACGGTGTTCACCGACACCGTCCCGGCGTGCAGCGCGTCGCTCACCCGGTGCGCCCGGCCGATGTCCCGGGTCCACACCGAGGCGGCCAGCCCGTACGGCGAGTCATTGGCGATCCGCACCGCCGCCGTCTCGTCCGCGAACGGCAGCACGGCCAGCACCGGGCCGAACAGCTCCTCGCGGGCCAGCGGCGCGTCCGGGGCCAGGCCGGTCACCACGGTCGGGTCGAGGTAGGCGCCGGGGCGGTCGGGGCGGGTGCCGCCGCAGGCCACCGTCGCACCCGCGGCACGCGCGGTCCGCACCGCGCCCAGCACGCGGTTGGCCTGCGCCTCGTCCACCAGCGGGCCGAGCGCGGTCGCCGGGTCGAGCGGGTCGCCGGGCCACCACTGCCGTACATGTTCGACGACCCGGGCAGTGAACTCCTCGGCGATCGAACTCTCCACGAGCAGGCGGGTGTTGGCGGAGCACACCTGCCCGGAGTTGTACAGGAAGCCCCAGGCGGCCTTCTCCGCGGCGGCCTCCAGGTCGGCGTCGGCGAAGACCAGGTTGGGGCTCTTGCCGCCGCACTCGGGCCAGACCTGCTTGAGGTTGGACTCGGCGGCGTAGGAGAGGAAGAGCTTGCCGACGGCCGTGGAGCCGGTGAAGGCGAGTACGTCCACGTCCGGGTGGCGGCCCAGCGCCTGCCCCGCCTCCTCGCCGAAGCCCGGGACGACGTTCAGTACACCGTCGGGGATGCCGGCCTCCGTCGCGAGCCGGGCGAGCCGCAGCGCGGAGAGCGGTGACTGCTCGGCGGGCTTGAGCACGACGCTGTTGCCGGCGGCGAGCGCGGGCGCGAGCTTCCAGCTCGCCATGTCCAGCGGGAAGTTCCACGGCACCACCGCGCCCACCACGCCCAGGGGCACCCGCCGGACCGTCGCGAGAGAGCCCGGCGCGGTCGGCGCCACCTCGTCGTACAGCTTGTCGACGGCCTCCGCGTGCCACGCGAAACACCCGGCCGCGCCCGGCACGTCCACGGTCAGCGTCTCGGTGATGGGCTTGCCCATGTCGAGGGTGTCCAGCAGTGCCAGCTCCTCGCCGTGCTCCGTGATCAGCTCGGCGAGCCGCAGCAGCCGGCGCTTGCGCTCCGCGGGCGCGAGCCGCGACCAGCGGCCGTCCTCGAAGGCGGTACGGGCCGCGCGCACGGCCGCGTCCACGTCCGCCGCGTCGCAGCGGGCGACCTCGGTGGTGGTCTTGCCGGTGGCGGGATCGACGTCGGAGAAGGTCCGGCCGTCGGCGGCACGGGTGTAGCGGCCGTCGATGAACGCCCGGGTCTCCGGGGCCAGTTCGGCGGCCCGGTGGCGCCAGTCGTTGTGGGTGAGATCGGTCATGGGATGCGGCTCCAGGTGAGCGGGGCGGCGGGGGCGGGCGGCGCGGTACGGCGCACGCGCCGCCGCGCCGCGTACAGGTACGCGGGCGTGGTGAAGAGCAGTCCGGCCAGCCAGCCGAGGTCGGTGTCGCCGAGGGCGTGGGCGAGGGGCCCGGTGTAGAGCGTCTGGGACATGAACGGGACCTCGATCAGGATCCCGAGGGCGTAGACGCCGAGCGCGGTGCCGTTCCAGCGGCCGTAGACCCCGCCGTCCCGCGCGAAGAAGGACGGCACGTCGTACGCACCGTGCCGGACGAGGTAGAAGTCGACGAGGTTGATCGCGGTCCAGGGGATCAGGACGTACTGCAGGAGGTAGATCAGGTTCAGATAGCTCGCCATGAAGGAGTCGGCGAACGCGGCGGCCAGTACGAAGGAGAGGACGCCGAGGGCGAGCGAGAGCAGCGCGCGGACGGCCGGGCCCGGCAGCCAGCGGTGCGCGAAGGTCTGCACGGCGGTGACCACGCACAGCGTCGCGCCGTAGAGGTTCATCGAGTTGGTGAGCATGGTGACCGCGGCGAAGGACCACAGGGCGATCTGCGCGAGCGGGCTGCCGAGCAGCTGCGACTGCGCGGCCACGGGATCGTCGCCGCCCACCGCGAGGCCCACGGCGACGCCGACCAGCATCGGCAGGACGCTGCCGAGCACACTGCCCCAGTACGTGCACCACAGCGTGGAGCGGACCTGGGCGCGGTCGGCGGGCATGTAGCGGGAGTAGTCCGAGACGTAGGGCGCGTAGGCGATCTGCCAGAGCACGCCGACGGAGACCATGCCGAGGAAGCCGCCGAGCGAGAAGCCGCCGCGGGTCAGGAACCCGGCGGGCAGCCCGCCGAAGGCGATCCAGGCGGCGCCGATGAGCTGGACCGTGCCGAAGAGCCAGGTGGTCAGCCGGCCGATGCCGTGCATCAGGCGGTAGCCGACGACGGTGACGACGAGGCTGACGGCGGTGCCGAGCGCGATCCCGGCGTCCACGGGGACGGCCGGCAGCGCCTGCTCCAGCGACTGCGCGCCGAGCACCAGGTTGGAGGCGAAGAACCCCTGGTACATCACGACCACGACGAGGACCACGGCGAGCGCGCCGACGCTGCCGAACTGGCCGCGGCTCTGGATCATCTGCGGCACGCCCAGCTGCGGCCCCTGCGCCGAGTGCAGCGCCATCAGGAAGCCGCCGCCGAGGTGGCCGACGAGCAGCGCGAGCACGCTCCATGCGAAGGACAGTCCGAAGACGGTGGGCGCGAGGGCGCCGGTGACCATCGTGAGCGGGCCGAGGTTGGAGGAGAACCAGATGGTGAACAGGTCACGCGTGCGGCCGTGCCGCTCGTCGTCGGGGATGACGTCGATGGTGTGCCGCTCCACGGTGGCGTTCGCTTCGCGTGCCACACCGCCTCCTAGTGAGGGGGAGGGATCCGGGGGAGAGCTTCTCTGCGGTGATTCTTTGAACTGAGATTCAAACTATGGGACGGTACTCTGTCAATGCATCGCGGGGGAGAAAGTCGCATTCGCTGAAGTGAGAAACGGGGAATTTACGGCATGGCAAGGACCAAGAACCAAGGCGCCCGCCGGGAAGCGCTCATCGAGGCGGCGGGCCGGGCGATCACCGGGCGCGGGCTGGCCGGCCTGCGGATCAAGGACATCGCGGCCGAGGCGGGAGTCTCCGCGGGCTCGGTGCTCTACTACTACCCCGAGCTCGACGACCTCGTCTTCGAGGTCCACCAGAGCGCGGTGGAACGTTATCTGACCAACCGTCACGCCGCCACGGACGACGCCGGCGACCCGGTCGAGCGGCTGCGCGCGGCAGCGGCGAGCGGCCTGCCGCGCGACAGTGACGACGCCACCCACCGGCTGCTGTACGAACTGCACGGCCTCGCCGACCGCAGCCGCCAGCACGCCACACTGATGGCCTCGCTCTACGCCCGCGAGGCCGCGCTCTACACCACCCTCCTCGAACTGGGCGCCGCCAGCGGCGACTTCACCCTCGACCAGCCGGCCGCCGTCGTCGCCCGCGACCTGGTCGCCCTGGAGGACGGCTACGGCCTGCACATCATCAGCCGCAACCCCGCGGTGGACCACGCCGCGGCGCGCGACGCGGTCCTCCGCTACGCCCGTACGGTCACGGGGTGCGACCGGCTGTGAGCCGCTCCCGCTGCCGGGGGTCCGACGCCAGCGACACCGCCGTCAGCGCCAGCGCCGTCGCGCCGTCCAGCACGGCGCGGTCGGCCTCCGGCGTGACGCAGTGCGCCGCGAACTCCTTCTGGTGATTGACCGCGGGCAGCGACCCGATGCCGATGTAGGGATGGATCGCGGGCAGCACCCGCGAGACGTTGCCCATGTCGGTCGAGGCACGGTTCATCCGCGCCTCGGGCGCGGACGGCGGGGTGAACTTCCGCCCTACCGACTCCGCGTGCGCCCGGTACAGCCCGAGCATTTCGGTGTCCGTACGGAACTCCGCGTACGGCGGGCTCTCGTGCGCCACCGACAGCTCGCAGCCGGCCGCCAGCGCCCCCGCCTCGAAACACCGCTCGATGCGCGGCCGCACGGCCGCCAGCTCCTCCAGCGAACCGGCCCGTACGTACCACCGCCCACTGGTGCGCTCGGGGATCGCGTTGGGTGCCTCGCCGCCGCGTGTCAGCATCCCGTGCACCCTTACGGAGTGCGGGAGTTGCTGACGGAGCAGGCCGATCGCGACCTGCGCGACGGTGAACGCGTCCGCGGCGTTGCGGCCCTGCTCCGGATAGGCCGCGGCGTGCGCCGCCTTGCCCTCGTAGTCGATCCGCAGATGCGCCACCGCGTACGGCTCTGCCTCCGCGACGTCCACCGGGCCCGGATGCACCATCATCGCCGCGTGCATCCCGTCGAACGCACCGCGCTCCAGCATCAGGATCTTCCCGCCGCCGCCCTCCTCGGCCGGCGTGCCCAGCACCGTCACCGTCAGCCCGAGGTCGTCGGCGACCCGGGCCAGCCCGGCTGCGGCCCCCACTGCCGAGGCCGCGATGATGTTGTGCCCGCAGGCGTGGCCCAGGCCCGGCAGCGCGTCGTACTCCGCACAGAGCGCGAGGTGCAGCGGCCCGGAGCCGATCGTCGCGGAGAAGGCGGTGGGCAGGTCGCAGATCCCGGGCGTGACCCGGTAGCCCAGGCCGTCGAGGGCGGACGCGGTCCAGTCCGCGGCCCGCTCCTCCTCCCAGGCGACCTCGGGGTGGGCGTGGATACGGTGGCTGAGGGCGAGCAGGGCCCCGGAGGAACCGGCGACGGCATCCCGTACGGCCGCCTCGGCACCGCTCATGCCGGATCACCCGGCACGCCGTACCCAGGAGCCGCCGCCGGGTCCAGCGCGCGCCGCACGTAGTCCGCCGCCTGCGGCTCCCACCGTTTCCACAGCGCCGCCAGCTCCGCGACCGGATCGCCGTCCGTCCAGTCCACCCGCAGATCGGTCACCGGCCACGGCACCTGCCCGCTGACCAGCAGCCCGGCCGAATGCACCGGGCCCGCTTCGCCGCCCGCCGCGGCCCCCGCTGACAGTGCGTCAACCAGCCGCTGCGCCAGCGGAGCCGCGGGCTCGGCGGCGAAGGCGGCCAGCATCGCGGCCGGCACTCCCGGATCGGCGAGCAGATTGCCCGCCGCGACCGCGTCCGGGCCGACGGCTTGCGCGTGCACCCCGAGCGTGCGGTCACCGGAGTACGCGGCGGGCTCGCCGGCCGCCCCGACGGCCGTCAACTGCCGCCAGTCCACGTGCCGTACGGCCTGGGTGAGCCGCGCCACCGCGGTCTGTGCGTCCGTGCCGCCCGCCAGCGCGTCCAGCAGTTCGGGACCCAGCCGCGGATCCGTCACGTTCTGCGAGCAGGCGGCGCCGACGCCGGCCCGTACATAGGCACAACGCGCGGCGACGGCGGGGGAGGACGAGGACACCACGACGCCGAACTCCCCGGTACGGGGACAGCGTGCGGCCAGCGAGAACGTCATCGGCCCGCCTCCGCCCTGAGCGCCGCGGCCGCGGCCCGCCGCTCCTGCGGGATCACCGCCGTCGCGTCGATCTCCACCAGCCACTCGGGCCGGGCCAGCGCCGAGACGACGAGCCCGGTCGAGACGTAGTGCACGCCCTTCAGCCAGCGGCCCATGACACGGTAGACGGGCTCGCGGTACCGGATGTCCGTCAGATAGACGGTGATCTTCACGATCTCGTCGAGCCGGCTGCCGCACTCCCGCAGCAGCATGTCGATGTTGGCCATCGCCCGCTCGGCCTGCGCGGCGACATCGCCCACCCCGACGTTCTCGCGGGTGTCCAGGTCCTGCCCGATCTGGCCGCGCAGATACACGGTGCCCTCGGCGACCACCGCCTGCGCCAGGTCGTTGGAGAGGTCCTGCTCGGGATAGGTGTCCGCCGTGTGGAAACAGCGGATGCGGTCGTGCGTGGTCACTTGGCCTTCCTTCCCAGCGTGCCGAGTACGTTGTCCGACAGTCCCGCCGCGTCCTTCACCAGGTCCAGCGGGCCGTCCCAGTCGAAGTTCCGGTACACCGCGCCGAGGTGCGCGAACGGCGGCGACTGCGCGAACAGCTGGAAGGTGAGCCGGTGCCCGGCGTAGTCGGAGTTCAGCAGGTCACGGGCGTAGGCGAGGAGCTTGCGGCGGTCCTCCGCGACCCAGTGCTCATTGACCGAGTAGAACTTCTCCAGCCACGGCGCGGTGTCCGGGTGGTCGAAGGACGCCTTGTCGGGCGTGATGCAGATCTGCCCGCCGCACAGCTCCCGCGCGATGTGCATCATCTCGTGCAGCTGCGAACATGCCAGCACGCGGCCGGTATAGAGCAGGGACTGATTGGGCATCAGCAGCCCGCCCGGGCTCGGCTCCGCCATCGCCACCGCCGCCGTCAGATGCGCGTTGATGCCCTCCCGGTAGCAGGCCAGCGTCGCCAGCTTCTCCTGCACGGCCTGCTGCTTCTCCAGCCCGGTCTGCTTCACGTTCCACAGCGCGGCGCCGATCATCAGGTCCGCGAGCCGCAGATTGCGCTGCGTGAAGGCGTACGCGCTGTAGCGGTGCAGGGTGGCCCGAATGAAGGTGGCCGCCTTGGTGTCCCGGTAGAACAGCACGTTCTCCCAGGGAATCTCGACGTCATCGAAGACGACGAGGGTGTCCACCTCGTCGAAGCGGTTGGCGAGCGGATAGTCCTCGGCGGGCGCCCGGCCCGCGAAGCCGGTGCGGCAGATGTACTTCAGCCCCGGCGAGCCCATGTCGAGCATGAACCCCAGGGCGTAGTCCGAGAGTTCGGAGTCGCCCCAATTCGCGATCGTGGGCTTGGTGAACGCCTGGTTGGAGTAGGCCGCCGCGGTCTCGTACTTCGCACCGCGCACCACGATCCCGCGGTCCGTCTCCTTCACGACATGCAGCAGCATGTCCGGGTCCTGGTCCTGCGGGCGCTTGGAGCGGTCGCCCTTGGGGTCGGTGTTGGCCGACACGTGGAACGGGTCGCCGAAGCACGCCTTGTCGATGTGGCGCTTGACGTTGTCGCTGTACGCCGGGTTGATCGCATCCAGCACGTCCTGCCCGTCGATCAGCGACCACACCTCGCCGATCGTCTCGTCACCGACGCGGGTGACCACACCGCCGACGTCCGTCAGCACGGCGTCCGTTGCCGCCCGCTTGGCGTCCCAGTCCTCTCGCGTCCGCGGCGGCTTCTGCTGGACCGCGTTGACCTCGCCGGTGTCCGGGGCGGTGTACGTCATGACCTCACGGGTGTCCGGCTCGTGGGCCATGTCGTAGATGCGGGCCCGGATGTCGACCAGCGGCTTGAAGGCGGGGTGTGCGGTGACATCGGCGACCTTCTCGCCGTTGATCCACACCTCCCGGCCGTCGCGGACCGACTCCCGGTACTGCTCCCCGGTACGGATCATGCGGGTGCTCCTAACGAAGAGGGGGACTAGAGCGGGCGGGGCGCCCCGTAGGCGCGGGCGTGATGCACGAGCGGCGCGGCATCCGTGACGGACGAGGCGAGCACCTCGCCGATCAGGATGCGGTGCGTACCGTGCTCGTACGCGTCGGCGAGCCTGCAGTCGAAGACGGCGGCCGCACCGGCCAGGGTGGGCGCGCCGGTGTGCAGGGACAGCCAGCGCGCACAGCCGAAGTCGTACGGCTCGTAGGGGGGTCCGCCACCGGCGGGTCGGCCCGCGAACACGTCCGAGACCTGGGCCTGGTCCACGGCGAGCACGTTCACGGAGAAGACGGCGTTGCGTACGGCCGCGTCGGCGAGCGGGCTGCGGCGGTTCACGCACACCAGCAGCGACGGCGGGTCGGCGGACACCGAGCTCATCGCGCTGACCGTCTGCGCGAAGCGTCCGGCCGCTCCGTCGGTGGCGACCACGGTCACGCCGGTGGCGGCATTGCCCATCGCGGCGACGAAGTCCGCGCGGGCCGTCCGGGGATCCACCGCGTCGTCCAGAGTGAGGGTCATCATCAGCCTCCCGAGGCGTGCGGGCTCTGCTGAGACATGACTATGGGCGCGCCGCTCTGCATCCGTAAAGCAGAGGTTTTCGACCTACTGCATCGGTTTTACAGATGCAGGGACTCCGGCAGGCCAAGTGGGCAGGTCAAGCGGGCAGGAAGGGTGGGCAGGTCAAGCCCCCAGCGCCGTCCGGCAGACGGCCGCGAACGCCTGGGCGCGCGCCGTCGGGCGGATGCCCGCGAGCCGGGCCAGTACCACCGGCAGGGCGGGCAGCGGATCGGTCAGCCGCAGCGCCACCGCCCGCCCGCCGTCGTACGTCGCGTCGTGCACCGGCCGCTGGTTGAGGATCGCGAAGCCGTGCCCGGCCGCCACCATCGCGCGCACCGTCTCGTAACTCGTACTGCGATGCCGCACCCTCGGTTCCACGCCCGCCTTCAGGAACAGCGAGCGGAAGTAGTCCCGGCTCAGCGGCAGATCCAGCAGGATCATCGGCTCCGCCGCCAGCTCCGCCAGCCGAACCGCACCCGCTCCCGCCAGCGGATGGTCCGGCGGCACCAGCGCGTACGGCGGCGCCACCGCCAGCACCTCCCGCTCGATGTCCGGGTCCAGCCCCAGGTCGTACAGGAGCGCCAGCTCGCAGGCACCGCCGCGCAGGTCGTCCTGCACCGCCCGGATGTCGCCCTCGGTGACCTGCACCCGCACCGCCGGGTGCGCCTGCCCGAACTCCCGCAGCAGCCGCGGCAGACAGAACGGCGCCAGCGTCTGGAAGCAGCCCACCGCCAGCTCGCCCACCAGCTCCGTCCCCAAACTGCGGGCCGTCTCCGTCAGGTCCTCGGCGTGCGTGAGGAAGCCGCGCAGCTCGTGCAGGAAGCGCTCGCCGGCCCGGGTCAGCGACAGGCCCTTCGCATGCCGCCGGATCAGCAGCTGCACCCCCAGCTCCCGCTCCAGGTGGGTCACCGCGGTCGAGATCGCCGACTGCGAGACATTGATCCGCTGGGCGGCCGCGGTCATGCTGCCGAGCTCCGCCGCGGCCAGGAAGTACCGCAGCTGTACGAGGGTGAAGTTCGCGTCCTTGGGCATGGGGCAGCTCCTGTGCGTCGTGATGACGGGATCCTGCCATCCCCGCTGCATCGGTTCATCAGATGCAGGAGCGCGGATTTCTCTGATTGACCGGATCAACAGGGCTCGCCGAGACTCCCTGCCACCACACGTGAGGCGAGGAGACGCCCGTGCCCGAACCATCGGAAGCGCTCGAACAGCACACCATCGACCACGTCCCCGAAACCGAACGGCACGGCCGGGTCCGCGACCTGTTCACCATGTGGTTCGGGACCAACATCGCGCCGTTGCCGCTGGTCACCGGCGCGATGGGGGTCCAGGTGTTCCACCAGTCCTTCGTCTCCGCGGTCCTCGCCATCGTCGTCGGCCAGCTCGTCGGCGGCGTCTTCATGGCGCTGCACTCGGCGCAGGGGCCGCAGCTCGGCGTGCCGCAGATGATCCAGAGCCGGGCCCAGTTCGGCTCGGTGGGCGCGCTGCTCATCGTGGTCGTGGCCGCCGCGATGTACGTGGGGTTCTTCGCCTCCAACATCGTCCTGGCGGGCAAGTCCCTGCACGGCCTCGCGCCCGCCGTCCCGGTCGACGCGGGAATCCTGCTGGGCGCGGCCGGCTCGGCGGCCATCTGCCTGATCGGCTACCGCCTGATCCACCACCTCAACAAGATCGCCACCGTCGTCCTCGGCCTCGGCATCCTCGCCGGCCTCGCGATGGTCGTCGCCCGCGGCCTGCCCGGCGACTTCCTCACCCGCGGCTCCTTCACCTTCGCCGGCTGGCTCGCCACCGTCTCGCTCAGCGCCCTGTGGCAGCTGGCGTTCGCCCCGTACGTCTCGGACTACTCGCGCTACCTGCCGCGCACGGTCCGCACCGCGAGCACCTTCTGGGCCACCTACTGGGGCTCCTGCCTCGGCTCCGCGCTGCCCTTCCTCGCCGGTACGGTCGTCGCGCTGGTCAGCCCCGACCCGGACGCGGTCGCCGGATTCCACGACGCGGCCGGCGCCTTCGGCCCCGTACTCCTCCTGCTCTTCCTCTTCAGCGTCATCAACCACAACGCGCTCAACCTCTACGGCGCGGTCCTCTCGATGATCACCATCGGGCAGACCTTCCGGGCCCGCTGGCAGCCGCGCGTCGCGGCCCGCGGCGCGGTCTCCGCACTCGTCCTGGCCACGTCCCTGCTCATCGCCCTCGGCCTCTCCCGCGACTTCGTCGCCCACTTCGTCAATCTCGTCCTCGTCCTGCTGGTCGTCCTCGTCCCCTGGACCGCGATCAACCTCATCGACTTCTATCTGCTGCACCGCGGCCGCTACGACTTCGACGCCCTCTTCGCCCCGGACGGCGGCCGCTACGGGCGCTTCAACCCGGTCGCGCTCGGCTCGTACGCCCTCGGCATCGTCGTCCAGATCCCCTTCCTCGCCACCGACCTCTACACCGGCCCGCTCGCCGCGCACCTCGGCGGCGCCGACCTCTCCTGGCTGGTCGGCCTGGCCGTCACCGCACCGCTCTACTACCTGTGGGCCCGCGCGCGGCAGGGCGCGGGGGAGAGGGCCGCGGACCCGGCCGGTACGGACGGTTCGGTCGTGGCCCTGTCCGGCGGGCAGCCGGAGAGCTAGGCTGCGCGCGGCCAGGTGATCTTCGGTACGCGGAAGCCCTTGGGGTGCCATGGAACTCAACCTCCACCGGCTGTGGATCTTCATGCAGGTCGTCGAGCACCAGGGCTTCTCCGCCGCCGCGCAGAAGCTCTACATGAGCCAGCCCTCGGTCTCCAACCAGGTGCGCAAGCTCGAACAGTCGCTGCGCGTCACGCTCGTGGACCGCTCCGGGACTCGCGCCCGGCCGACCGCCGAGGGCGAGGTGCTCGCCGAGTACGGCAAGCGGGTCTTCCTGCTCGCCGAGGAGGCGGTCGCGGCCGTGCAGCAGGTCAGCGGGCTGGCCACCGGCCGGCTGCTGGTCGGCGGCTCGACCACCGTCGGCACCTACCTGCTGCCCGCGCTGCTGGCCCGGTACCGGGAGCGGCACCCCGCCATCGAGTGCGACATCTTCGTGGGCAACGGCGAGGCGGTGCAGGAACAGCTGCTGGGCGGCGCCATCGGCATCGCCGTGGTGGCCGGCAGCCCGCACGGCGACCGGCTCGTCGTGGAAACCGTGCTGGACGAGCGGCTGGTACTGGTCGCGGCCCCCGGCCACCGGCTCGCGGGCGCCGCCGAGGTGACGCCCGCCGAACTGGCCGGGGCGCGGTTCCTGCTCCGCGAGCCGGGCTCGCAGACCCGCAGCCTGCAGGAACAGGTGCTGGCCGACTGGGCGCTGGAGGACGTGCCGCGCGCGGACATCTGGGGGCCGGAGGCGGTGAAGCAGTGCGTGGCCGCCGGGCTGGGCCTCGCGCTGATCTCCGAGCACGCGGTGGGGGAGGACGTACGGGCCGGCCGGCTCGCCGTACTGCCCGTCGTGCCCGCGCCGGAGCCCCGGCCGGTCAGCCTCGTGCACCGCAGGGACCGCCTGCTCTCCCCGGCGGAACGTGCCTTCCTCACTCTTCTGCGTGAACTGCGTCACTGGCCAGGGGAGTTGCCCGGCCCCGGAACCCCCGGTACGGACGAGTAACGGCCGGTCGGAGACAGTGTCGTGCGCCACGTACCGCCCTTATCCGGCCGTCACCCGGTGCCTTCCGCCTCCGACGGCCGTATGCGCCCGTACGGCCCGTGATCAGCCCAAGTGCCGCGCGCGGAGCGGTTCGCGAGGGTTCCGCGGCGGCTGCGCACCGGCCGAGGTCAGCAGGCCGGTGACCGGCTCGTAGCGGGTTGTGATCAGGGTGGCACGCACTGCCATCACAGGGGCGCGCGCCCGCGTACACATGCATCCATGCACCCCCTCGTTCGGATGCAATATTGCACTTTTCGCTGGCCGGACGGAGCGCAGCCGCTGCTCGGAGGGTGTGTGACACCCAGTGCCACCTGAGGCCCCGTCAACCGGCCGCCCACCCCGCATGAGCAAACGCATATGGTCACGCAACGCGCGTATACCCAAGGGTCGGCAATGTGACCGGATCGGAGTATGCGCAGAAGCGAACGAGCCGCCAGAGTTACCGGACCAATCACGGCAGGACCGAAGTCCGCCCCTGGGGAGGGGGCGCACCGAGTGGTCCCGCCACGACAGATGGGGTGGGCAGAGAAATGTGGGCTGTGATGGTGCGGTGAGGGCGCTGCAGGTGAGGCAGGGCGACCTGGTGCTCATTCAGGGCCGTTGGCGGCAAGTCCAGTCCGTTAGAGCGGATGTGCGGGCGGTGGGGGCGCCGGCCGTCGTGCTGGTCTTCCAGCGCGGCTCGGTCGCGAGAGTCCGTGCCACCGACGCACTGGCAGTACAGCGCGGCAGCAAGCACCTGCGGTCACAGGTGCCGTGCGCGAGCGTACGAAGCGTCCCGGCGCGGAGCACCGGCGTGGCGGGCGAGCACCGCTGACCCCTCGGCGGACGCGGCCGGCGCCCGGGAACAGCACACTGCGGACGCGGCCGGCGCCCGGAGACAGCAGACCGCGGACGCGGCCGGGGGGGGGGGGGGGGGGGGGGGGCGCCCCCCCCGCCCCCCCCGGGCCGGCCCCCGCCCCCCCCCCCCCCCCCCCGGGGCGGGGGGGGGGCGCCCCGGGGCCCCCCCCCCCCCCCCCCCCCCCCCCCCCGGGGGGCGGCCGCGGGCGCGCGCGCCCGCCCCCCCCCCCCCCCCCCCCCCCCCCCCCCCCCCCCCCGCGCCGTGCCCAGCACCATCGGCGAGGTCGGCAGGGTGACACCGCGCGGCGGCACCCGCAGCCGCCGGTACGACTCGACCGCGAACCCAGCGGCGTGCAGCGCCGCCACCGTGTCCCGCCCCGTGTGACAGCCCCCGTTCAGCAGCGGCCACACCGTACGGTCCGCCGCCCGCTGCACCGCGCGCAGCCCACGCCCCTCGGCCCGTACATGCTCCAGGAACCGCAGCTCGGCACCCGGCCGCAGCACCCGACGCAACTCCGCCAGCGCCCGCGCCACATCGCGTACCGAACACAACACCAGCGCCACCACCGCCGCGTCGAACGCCTCACTCTTCACCGGCAGCGCCTCGGCGACCCCCGGCACCACGTCCACCGGCACCTCGGCCCGCACCGCCTCCGTACGCGCCGCCTGCCGCAGCACCGCCTCCGGCTCGATCGCCACCACCTCCGAGACCGCCCCCGGATAGTGTGCGAAGTTCAGCCCGCCGCCCGCCCCGATCTCGATGACCCGCCCGGACAGCCCCGCCAGCAGCTCGCGCCGCAACGGCCGCACACCGGCGCGCTCGTCGGCGAGCGGCCCGAGCCGCGCATAGGCCCGGGCGAAGAGCGGATGGTGCACGACGGTCCGGTGTCCTCTGTTGCGCAGCGACATGTCTCGCCTTCCCGTACGACCCGACGGCAACTCCCGCCTCCGATTGTGCCGCCGAGCGGCCCACTCGTCGCCGGGTCGGTACAGGACGGTCTCCTGGCCCGGCAGCGACTAGGATCTGCCGGGACATCGCGTGTCGGTCACCGGCCGGGTGAGGCATGGAGGTGTCGGGAGGTGCCTTCGGAGGCATTCCTTGTCAGTCGAGTTGAACCACACGATCGTCCACGCCCGGGACAACCGGGAGTCCGCCCAGTTCTTCGCGGACCTGCTGGGCCTTGAGATCACCGCGGAGTGGGGCCCGTTCATCGCGGTCGGCCTGAGCAACGGCGTCACGCTGGACTTCGCCACGATCCCCGCGGACCACATCGCCATGCAACACTACGCCTTCCTGATCTCCGAGGAGGAGTTCGACGCGGCGTACGCGCGGATCAGCGAGCGCGGCATCGAGCACTATGCCGACCCGCACCGGCAGCAGCCCGGCGCGATCAACCACAACGACGGCGGCCGCGGGGTGTACTTCATGGACCCGGCGGGCCACGCCATGGAGCTGATCACCGTGCCGTACGGCGGCCGGCCCTCGTAAACACATGCGCCGAGCGCCGCACCCCGGCCCGGGGTGCGGCCCCAGCCATCACCGGCGCGAAGGGAACGGTGTCTTAGAATGGCGACTCGGCCAGGGAGAGCGTAGTTCGTGGTTTCTGGCAGGGCCCCTCCCTCTCCCCATCCGGGAGAGCCCGGTGATCGAGGCCCCCACCCCCACCTCCACCACACTCCTCACGGTCCTCGCCTACGCCACGCTCGAAACGCCCACCGCACTCCTCATCGGCGGCGCGGTCATGGGCGCGTTCGTGAACGGCATGACCGGCGGCTACGGCGCGCTCATCGCCGAGCTGTACCCGACGCACGCGCGCGCCACCGCGCAGAACGTCCTCTTCAACGTCGGCCGCGGCATCGGCGGCCTGGCCCCGCTGGTGGTTGCCCTGGTCGCCACCTCGTACGGCTTCCAGAAGGCGATCGGTCTGCTCGCCGTCGTCTATGTGCTCGACATGGCCGCGATGCTGCTGATTCCGGAGCGGAAGGGTGCGGAGCTGGACTGAGGGCTGCGCAAAATCCAGCCCGTCCTGGGGGCACCTCCCAGCGGTAGCTGGGGGAGATTGAGGACCGGGGGTCCGGGGGGCAGCGCCCCCGAACACCCCGGCGCGGCCGTCACAGGCCCCACGTACCCCCGAGCCGCGGCGCCAGCCAAGACCGCGCCTGCGCCCGGAAACGGGCCGGTGGCAACGCCCCGGACCCGGCCGGTACGAGCCCCAACAGCGGCGCCCCCGCCGCCTCCGGCAGATCCTCGATGTTGCAGCGCGACGCCAGATCCGGCTCGGCGGGCCAGCTGCCGATGACGACGCCGGGCG
Source organism: Streptomyces sp. NPDC053542 (assembly GCF_044544685.1). Classification (NCBI taxonomy): domain Bacteria; kingdom Bacillati; phylum Actinomycetota; class Actinomycetes; order Kitasatosporales; family Streptomycetaceae; genus Streptomyces; species Streptomyces sp. NPDC053542. The sequence goes on along the minus strand of NZ_JBITXL010000014.1, from coordinate 65,116 downwards.
TCTCGATCCCCGCCGTACGCAGCGCCAGCGCCGTCAGCGCCGTGGCGTTGAGCGTGCCGAGCCCCGCCTGCGCGACCATCAGCATCGGCGCGCCGAGCGCCTTCGCCGCGTCGGCCAGCGTCGCGCCGGTCTCGTCGAAGCGGACCAGCAGCCCGCCCGCGCCCTCCACCAGCACCACGTCGTGCTCGGTGGCCAGCTTGCCCGCCGCCTCGGCGATCTCGTACGGGCGTACCGGCGGCAGCCCGGCCCGCCGCGCCGCGGTCGCGGGTGCCAGCGGCTCGGGGTACCGGGCGAGTTCGGCGGTGGTGACGCCGGAGCCGGCGAGCCGCGCGACCTCCGCGACGTCCCCCGGCTCGTCCGCCGCCACACCGGTCTGCGCGGGCTTGAGCACCGCGACCGACCGGCCGGCGGTCAGCTCGGCGGCGGCGATCGCGGCGGTGGTGACCGTCTTGCCGATCTCCGTGCCCGTGCCCGTGATGAACAGCACCGACATACCTACGCGCTCCTCCTCAGCCCTCGCGCGCGGCGGCGCACACCGCGGCGCAGATACGGGCGATGTCCTCGTCGCCGGTGATGTACGGCGGCATCGTGTAGATCAGGTCGCGGAACGGGCGCAGCCACACGCCCTCGCCGACCGCGGCCCGGGTCGCGGCCGTCATGTCGATCGGGTGGTCGAGCTGGACGACGCCGATGGCGCCCAGTACGCGTACGTCCTGAACGGCCGGGATCGTGCGAGCTTGTTCCAGTCCGTCCCGCAGGCCGGATTCGATCCGCTTGATCTCCTGGCGCCAGTCCTGCGTCAGCAGTACCTCCAGCGAGGCGTTCGCCACCGCGGCGGCCAGCGGGTTGGCCATGAAGGTCGGCCCGTGCGCGAGCACCGGCACCTCGCCCCGGGAGATCCCGTCCGCCACCCGCGGCGTGCACAGCGTCGCCGCCATGGTCAGATAGCCGCCGGTCAGCGCCTTGCCGACGCACATCACGTCCGGCACGACGCCCGCGTGTCCGGCCGCGAAGAGTTCGCCGGTCCGGCCGAAGCCGGTGGCGATCTCGTCGAAGACGAGCAGCACGTCGTGCGCGTCGCACGCCTCGCGCAGTACCCGCAGGTACGCGGGGGAGTGGAAGCGCATGCCGCCCGCGCCCTGGACGACCGGCTCCACGATGACCGCGGCCAGTTCGTCGGCGTGCCGGCCGATCATGTCCCGCAGGTGGTCCGCGTACGCCTCGTCCACCGGTGCGTCGAACCCGCCGGGCGGCGCGTCGGCGAACACCTGCCGGGTCAGCACCCCGGACCACAGCTCGTGCATGCCGCCGTCCGGGTCGCACACCGACATCGGCTGCCAGGTGTCGCCGTGGTACCCGCCGCGCCAGGTCAGCAGCCGCTGCTTGGCCGGGCGGCCGAGCGACCGCCAGTACTGCAGGCACATCTTGGCCGCGACCTCGACCGAGACGGACCCGGAGTCGCACAGGAAGACGTGCTCCAGGTCGCCCGGCGCGATGCCGGCGAGCCGCTGGGCCAGCCGGACGGCGGGCTCATGGGTGAGCCCGCCGAACATCACATGGCTCATCCGGTCCAGCTGGCCGCGCGCGGCCTCGTTCAGTACCGGGTGGTTGTAGCCGTGGATCGCCGACCACCAGGACGACATGCCGTCGACCAGCTCGGTGTGGCCCTGGACGGGCTCGGCGGTCCGCAGCCGGACCCCGGCCGCCGACTCGATGACCAGCGGGTCGTCCTTGCCGGGCATCGGGCCGTACGGGTGCCACACATGCTGGCGGTCCAGGGCCAGCAGGTCGTGCACGTGCATGGGCTCGGACTCAGGCATTGGGCGGCAGGTCGGTGCCGGCGCCGCGGCGGCGCACCGCGACCAGGTCCGTACGGACACCGTCGGCATCCGGCGCCTCGGCCACCGCACCGGCGGCGACCGGCTCGGGCTCGGCGGCCGGCTCGGCCTCGGCACCGCCGTCACCGCACGGCCCGCAGCCGCCACCGTCACCGTGGCCGCCGCAGCCGCCGCCCGCGGTCTCCTCGGCGTGGCTGCCGCAGCCGCCGGCCGCGGCGGCCAGCGCGTCGGCGCGGTGCGCGGGCAGCGTCGTGGTGCCCGCGCCCTCCACCTCGAACCCGGCGTCCGCGATCATCGCGAGGTCGTCCTTGCCGGCCTGGCCCTCGCTGGTCAGGTAGTCGCCGAGGAAGATGGAGTTGGCCAGGTGCAGCGCGAGGGGCTGGAGCGTGCGCAGGTGTACTTCGCGGCCGCCGGCGAGGCGGACCTCGACGTCGGGGCAGACGAAGCGGACCATGGCCAGGATGCGCAGGGCGCGCTGCGGGGTGAGGTTCCACTCCTTGGCCAGCGGGGTGCCCTCGAAGGGGATCAGGAAGTTGACCGGTACGGAGTCGGGGTCCAGCTCGCGCAGCGAGAAGACCACGTCCACCAGGTCCTCATCCGTCTCGCCCATGCCCGCGATCAGGCCGGAGCAGGCGGACATGCCGGCCGCCTGGGCCTGCTGGACGGTGGAGACGCGGTCCTCGTAGGTGTGCGTCGTGGTGATCTTGCCGTACGTCGCCTCGGACGTGTTGAGGTTGTGGTTGTAGGCGTCGGCGCCCGCGTCCTTCAGCCGGGACGCCTGGCCGTCGGAGAGCAGCCCCAGACAGGCGCACACCTCCACGCCCTCGTTCTGCTCCTTGATGGCCGAAATCGTCTGCGAGACGCGGTCCACGTCCTTGTCCGTGGGGCCGCGGCCGCTGGCCACCAGGCACACCCGCTTGGCGCCGCCCGCGACGCCGGCGGCGGCCGCCTTGGACGCCTCGTCGGGCTTGAGCCAGGTGTACTTGAGGATCTCGGCCTTGGAGCCGAGCCGCTGGGAGCAGTAGGAGCAGTCCTCCGGGCACAGGCCCGACTTGAGGTTGACCAGATAGTTCAGCTTCACCCGCCGCCCGAACCACTGGCGGCGGACCTTGCCCGCCGCCGCTACGACGTCGAGCAGCTCGTCATCGGATGTCGCCAGTACGGCGAGTGCCTCTTCGCGGGTCGGCGACTCGCGCCGCAGACCCTTCTCCACCAGAGCGTTCAGCAGGTCCATGGCGAAGATCCTGTCCTACGGCACCGCCCGGGGCCAAGGAGGATTCCCACAACGCCGCTGGTTGGGGGTGTGTGTATCGCCACACCGTGGGCGGGCGTAACGACCGCTAACGTCTATCGACAGCCGACAAACCCGAGGAAGCCGATGCCTGCCGAGCCCGCCGCCGACCTGTCCGGTAACGACCCCTTCGCCTGGATCGACGCGGCGCGCGAACGGCGCCGCGCGGCCGGGCTCGTACGGACGCTGAACCCGCGCCCGGCCGACTCCGACCTCCTGGACCTGGCGAGCAACGACTACCTGGGTCTCGCCCGGCACCCCGAGGTCACCCGGGCCGCCGCGGCCGCCGCGCACCGCTGGGGTGCGGGGGCGACCGGCTCCCGGCTGGTCACCGGCACCACCGAACTGCACGCGCAGCTCGAAACCGAACTGGCCGAATACTGTGGTTTCGAGGCCGCACTCGTCCTCTCTTCGGGCTACGCGGCCAACCTCGCCGCCGTCACCGCGCTCACCGGGCACGGCTCCCTGGTCGTCTCCGACGCCGGCAACCACGCCTCGCTCATCGACGGCTGCCGTCTCTCCCGCGCCCGTACGGCCGTCGTCCCGCACGGCGACCCCGAAGCCGTGCACAAGGCCCTGGACGCGGCCCACGCCGAACCCGACTACGAGGGGCGGGCCGTGGTCGTCTCCGACTCGGTCTTCTCGGTGGACGGCGACGCGGCGCCGCTGGCCGGGTACGCCACCGCCTGCCGCGCGCACGGCGCCGCGCTGCTGGTGGACGACGCGCACGGACTGGGCGTACTGGGTGAGGGCGGCCGCGGCGCGCTGCACGCGGCGGGCCTGGCGGGGGACCGGGACGTGGTCGCCACCATGACGCTCTCCAAGTCCCTGGGCAGTCAGGGCGGTGCGGTACTGGGCCCGGCGAAGGTCATCGAGCACCTGGTCAACACGGCCCGTACGTTCATCTTCGACACCGGGCTGGCGCCGGCCGCCGCCGGGGGCGCGCTCGCCGCGCTCCGGCTGCTGCGCCGCGAGCCGCGGCGCGCGGACCGGGCCCGTGCCGTGGCCCGCGAACTCCACCGCCGCCTGACGGCGGGGGGCCTGTCCGCCGTCCTTCCGGACGCCGCGGTGGTCTCCGTACGGGCGCCCTCGCCCGAGGCGGCCGTGCAGTGGGCGGCCGACTGCCGTACGGCGGGTCTGCGGGTCGGCTGTTTCCGTCCGCCGTCCGTTCCCGACGGTATTTCGCGGCTCCGGCTCACCGCCCGCGGGGATCTGACCGACCGGCAGATCGACGAAGCGGTCGGCGCGATTCTTTCGACCGCACCGACCGCTTGACCGAATTCCCGGGAACGGGCTCGGAATTTTATTCTTGAACCGCTCCCGGGAAAGGCTGGATCAGCCCTCCTTTACGGGCCGACCGGTGTGCAGGGCGTCGACAAAAGCCCGCCATGCGGGGACCGCGAACAGCAACGCGGGTCCCGAAATGTCCTTCGAGTCGCGCACGGCGAGAGTTTCACCGTTGACCCGGGCGGTCTCGACGCAGTTGTTCATTCCCGTGCTGCGCGTGCTGCGCACCCAGCGCGCGCCCGCAAGGGCCGTGCTGGCGGGTACGTACCGCGGCGATGCCGTCATGTTGGAGCCTCCTCAACGCGCCCGGGCCAGGCTGTCAGCCGTCTGCGGCCCGGGCAATCAAAGCCGATGATTCCTCGCATGAGAGGGCGTGCCCCCGCAGCGTGTCGAATGCATCGCTGTACGCCCTGAGGTCCTCTTTGCGTTCGAGATAGAGGCTACTCGTCAAATGGTCGAGAACCACCACATCCAAGTCAGCAATGAGCGGAAAGGAGAAGATAACGAAAGGGCCGGTGATGCCGATGTGGACCCCGGCAGTGAACGGCAGCACCTGCAGCCGCACATGCGGCAGTTCCATGACCTTCAGGAGATGCCGCAATTGGGCTTTCATCACCTCTGGACCACCCGCCGGACGGCGTAGTACCGCCTCGTCCAACACGGCTGAAAGTTTCAGCGGAGGGTCTCCCTCCAGAACGCTCTGCCGCGCTATGCGCACATCGACAAGCGCATCGATTCTGCTCTGCGGCAGGTCCGCCAGCGCGGCCCGCGTGACGGCCCGCGCGTAGTCCGGGGTCTGCAGCAGCCCCGGCACGACAGTCGTCTCCAGCGTTCGCGCGTGCGAAGCGCCGGCCTCCAGGCTGATGAAGTCCCGGTACTGGGGCGGCAGCAGGTCGCGGTAGGTGTGCCACCAGCCGCGCCCGGCGTCCCCGCCGCTGCCGCCGCCCGCGTCCTGGCCGCACAGCGCGGCCAGCAGCGCACGGGACTCCTCGTCGCGCACGTCATAGGCGTCCAGCAGCCGTTCCACGTCGGCCGGACGCACTCCGCTCCGGCCGGTCTCTATCCGGCTCACCTTCGACTGATGCCAGCCCACAAGACGGGCGGCCTCGCCGCTCGTGAGCCCGGCCAGATTCCGACGTCGCCTCAACTCCGCACCGAGCTTGCGGCGGCGCACTGCGGGACCGTGGTGCATGAACCCTCCTCACGGACGTACCGCGATTCGTCATAACTGACACCGATGCGTCAGTGTGCCGCCCAAATACGGTCTCGCGTAGCAGAGTTCACCGCTTCGGGCGACAGATATATGCATATCTTGGTGGATGGCTCACGGCAGGGGCAGCATGAGTGGCAGTCTGGCGCAAAGCAGCGGCAAGGGACCGATTTTCGGACCCGATCATGTCGCTGTCCAGCGAGGAGACGGCCTCGGGTGGGAAAGGGACGGCGTGGCGATGGCGGATCACCAGGAAGCATCACTGACCCTGCCGAGCGCGCCCGAGTCCGTACCCACGGCGCGCAGATACGTTACGGGAGTTCTCACGGAATGGGACGGCGCGCCGGCCGGCACGGGGCGCGCCGAACTGCTCGACTCCGTCCGGCTCATCGTCTCCGAGCTGGCCACCAACGCCGTGGTGCACACCTCGGGGCAGTCCCCGACCTTCACGGTCGACGTCCACCTCGACCGTCACGAAGTCCTGCGCATCGGCGTCACGGACGGCCATCCCCGGATGCCGCGCCGGCTGCCGGCCGCGGTCCAGCAGGACAACGGCCGCGGCATGGTCATCATCCGCTCCCTCGCGGCGGAATCCGGCGGAAAGATCACCGTCGAACCGACCGAGAGCGGCGGCAAGACCGTCTGGATCGCCCTCCCGTGGCCGGTCCCGGTACCACCCGCGACACCCCGGACGGCCGGCACCTGACCGCCCGCCGGACCGCGGAGGCCGGCACCTGACCGCCCGCGGAAGCGGACCGCCCGCTCCCGCCCGGCCCCGAACGCGGCCGAGACCATTCGCCCGGCACATGCCGCGGTTGCGGGCCGCCCCCGATCTCTCCCTACTGGCCCCGCCTCAGCAGCGCCTCGGCCCCCACAGGGACGAACCCGGCGGCGAGCAGCGCCCGCACACTCGCCGCGTTCGCCGGCGCCACCTGCGCCCACACCGGCTCGCCCGGCGGCACGAGATGCCGGCCCGCCGCGGCAAGACGCCGCCCGAGCCCCCGCCCGCGCGCCGCCTCCGCCACTTCGAAGGCCACCTCCCACCGGCCGGCGACACCGCGGCCGATCACGACGGCGGAGCCTTCCTCGTCGGCCGTCCACGCCCGCACGTCGTCGCGGTGGCACAGCGCCCGCGCGATACGGGGATGCGCCGGGTCCCGCGTCTCACGCAGCGCCACCGGGGGCGGACCCGGCAGCGGCCCGGCGACCGTGAGCAGATCGACGTTCTCGATCTCCCGGCCCGTCCGGGCGGCGAGCGCGCCGAGGAACGAGGGACTGAGCGGCCCGGCGAGATCGCCCGGGGCGATCCGGGCGTGTACCCACGCGGCCGTGACGTCGGCGAACACGACGGCGCACCCGGAGAAGGAGAGGACGCCCCAGTCGCGCTCCGAGACCGGAGGCAGCACGCTCACCGACCCGTCGGCGGGCGGGAAGTCGCCGCGGGCGGCGGCGGTCAGGGTCTTGGCCAAGTCTTCGATCACGCCCGTAAGTTAGCGGCTGATCGTCCGGCCGTGGCGCGGGCGCGGGCCGAACGAGGGGCGGGGCCGCCGGCCCCGCCCCCTCGACTCTCACCTCTGCGTCAGCTCCGCATCACGCCCGTCCGTACCAGACGCGCTTGGTCCAGATCCGTTCCTTGCGTACCGAGGCACCCGGCTTGGGCGCGTGCCACATGCGGCCCTTCCCGGCGTAGATGCCGACGTGGTACACGTACCGCCCCGAGTGGAAGAAGACCAGGTCACCGCGTTTGCGCGAGGACGCCTTGATGTGCCGCACGTGGCGGTACTGGGAATCCGCCGTGCGCGGCAGCCGCTTCCCCGCGCGCTTGAACGCGTACTGCGTGAGCCCTGAGCAGTCGAACCGGTGTGGCCCCTCGGCCCCCCACGCGTACGGCGCCCCCTTCTTCGACGCCGCGACCCGCAGGGCCGTCTTGCCGGAGCCCGAGGCCGCCGCCGTCACGGCGGAGGTCGTACCGGAGGCGGACGCCGCCGAGGCGTCCCCCGCGCTGCCGGGAACAAGCAGCGCCAGCCCGAGGGCCGACACCACCCCGGCACGGGCCAGGAGGCCCGGCGCGGCAACACCACGAACAGGAAGATCAACGCGCGCAGTCATGCGCACTCCTTCGTCAGCCGCCTGCGAAGGAAGACCTGTCGGGTTCGGGCAGGCGAAGATGCCCGGCCGGATGTACCGCCACCCAAGGGCGGCAATGGCTTCACCCCAAGGGACCGCCCGGCCAGTACCACGGCCGCGGCCCCGTCGTGCTCGGGTCCTCCGCTCCTGCCGGTCCACGCGTATCGACCAGGCGCCCGGGCACGGCGGCAGGATTCGGCGTCCGCCCGGACCGCCCCGCCGCTGCGGCGGGGGCTTGTCGTCGGAGGGATCGTGACGCAGCGCCGGGGCGGTTCAGTTGCGGAACATGCCTTGTGTGAGGGTGGTCACGGCTGATCCGTTCGGGTGGACAGGCGCGGTCCGTCGAGCGGCCCGCACCTCGTACGCACCCCCGCACCGGCACCGTCGTACCGCCCGCAACGCGACACGTCGACGGAGTGCGCAAGTCGTACGCCACCGCAAGCGGGCCCAGGAGTACCCCATCGGCGGTAGCCCGATCGGACCCCGTGCCCCCGGGGAACGGAATCGTCCCGTCATTCCTCATCAGGCGGCGGCACGGCGACGAGACCGGCCCTCCGCTCACCGTCCAGGACCCGCAGCGCGCGGCTGAGCGTCTGGGCGTGCAGCTCGGTCTCGCCGCGCTCGTGCATCAGCGCCAGCGCGTCCCGCAGCGCCACCGCCTGGCCGACCAGCGCCTGCGCGGCGCGCAGGCCCCGGTACGTGCCCTCGCCGCGGGCCGGATTGATCCGTCCCAATAGGTCCAGGACCTGGAGGTAACTGTCGATGACCGCGCCCTCGGCCCGGGTCAGCGCGGGCAGCGGCGGCAGTTCGGGAGGCAGGGCCATCACCTCACCTCGCGCCGGGAGCCGCGGAGGAGGACGTCTTGCGGCCGCGGGTGAGCCCGTCGATCAGCCCGTACGCCAGTGCCTCCTCGGCGTTGAGGATCTTGTCGCGCTCGATGTCGGCGCTGATCCGTTCGCGGGGCTGCCCGGTGTGCCGGGCGAGCAGCTCCTCCAGCAGGTCGCGGGTGCGCAGCATCTCCTGGGCCTGCAGGGCGAGGTCGGAGATCTGGCCCTCGACCGGATCGCTGAAGGACGGCTGGTGGATGAGGACGCGGGCGCCGGGCAGCGCGAGCCGGCGCCCGGGGTGGCCGGCGGCGAGCAGCACGGCCGCGGCGGAGGCGGCCTGGCCGAGGCAGACCGTCTCGATGGGGCTGGTGACGAACTGCATCGTGTCGTAGATCGCGGTCATCGCGGTGAACGAGCCGCCGGGGGAGTTGATGTAGAGCGAGATGGCCTGCTCGGGCGACGCGTGTTCGAGGTGGATCAGCTGGGCCATGACGTCGTTGGCCGCGGTGTCGTCGATCGGGGTGCCGAGGAAGACGATGCGCTCGGCGAGCAGCTTGGAGTACGGATCGAGCGTCCGGGTGCCTTCTGTCGTGCGCTCGGTGAACTCCGGGAGGACATAGCGGGCCGTGGCTTCGCGCATGAGGCTGCTCCTCTGTTCCGTTGTAAAAAATGTACAGGACGTACATCCCGTTAGAATGGGGAGCATGACCTACGAGATTCCGGTGACGCAAGCCCGGGCGGAGCTGGCGGATCTGATCAACCGCGTTGTCTACGGCTCCGAGCGGGTGGTCGTCACGCGCCACGGCAAGCCGTTGGTGGCCCTGGTGTCCGCTGCTGACCTGCGACGGCTCGAAGAGCTGGACCGGGCGGAGGCGGCCGCCGAGGAGGAGGTCATCAGTACGGTCTCCTCGGTACGGCAGCTGCCGCAGTCCGCTGCGGGCGAACGCCGCCGGTTCGGTATCGCCGCCGAGCACCGCGGCCCGGCCGCCGGGGATCGGCGACCGGGCCACGAGAGCTGATGAGCTGATGCGGGCTCAGCCCGCAGGCTGAACTCTCGGATGAGGGGGCGTCAGGAGCTGCCCCCTGGAGAGCTGAGTTTCACGAGCTGAGTTTTACTCAGCTGAGTCTTACGAGCTGAGCTCCCAGACCGCGTGGGCGATGGCGTCCGTGTTCGTGTCCAGCGCCTTCTCGTCGATGTTCTTGGTCGTGTCGCAGGACTGGTGGTAGCAGGCGTCGAACGGCTTGCCCGCCGTGCCGCCCCAGTTCTTCGCCTGTTCCGCGGTCTTCTTGTAGTCGGCGCCGGAGAAGAGGCCGCCGACGGGGATGCCCGCGTCCTTGAACGAGGCGTGGTCGGAGCGGCCGTCGCCCTCGGTCTCGATCTCGGTGGCGATGTCCTTCGTGGCGTACCAGTCCTTGAAGACCTTCTCCAGGCGCGGGTCGTCGTCGTAGACGAAGTAGCCCGGGTTGGGCGAGCCGATCATGTCGAAGTTGAGGTACGAGTCGAACTTCGCGCGGTCCGCGTCGGCGAGGCTCGACACGTAGTGCTGCGAGCCGACCATGCCGTACTCCTCGGCGCCCCACCAGCCGAACCGCAGGTGCTTGGCGGGCTTGAGGTCCGCCTTGGCGACCGCGAGGGCGACTTCGAGGATGCCGGCCGAGCCGGAGCCGTTGTCGTTGATGCCCGGCCCCTCGTCGACCGAGTCCAGGTGGGCGCCGGCCATGACCGTCTTGCTCTCGTCGCCGCCGGGCCAGTCGGCGACGAGGTTGTAGCCCTTGCTGCCGTTGTGGTCGAACTCCTGGACCTGGGTGGTGAACCCGGCCTTGTCCAGCTTGTCCTTGAGGTAGTCGATGGACGCCTTGTAACCGGGCTGTCCGTGGGCGCGGTTGCCGCCGTTGGCGTCGGCGATGGACTGCAGCTGGTCCAGGTCCGCCGTGACGGCGGAGACCGGGATGTCCGGCGCGGCGAGCGGGGCGGGGTCGGCCTGGGCGCCGGCCGCCGTGAAGAGCGTGGCGGCGATGGCGGTGCAGGCGCCGGCGGCCAGGGCCGCCCGGCGTATGCGTGCGGAACGGGTCACGATGTGGCTCCGATGCTGTGTGGGGGGTTGGTGCGGAGCTTGTTGTTGTGTCGTGCGAGCGCTTCCGCGACGCGTGGGGCGTGCGGGCGCGCGCAGATGAGCATCGTGACTTGTCTGTGGCCAGTCAAGGGCGGATAGCGAACACGTTGCTCCGGGGAGCGGGACGCCGGTGCGCTTTGTCTCTTTCGAGCGAAGTGCGGGATGGGCGGAAATCGCGACCAAAGGGCCCGCTCCCCAGATTTAACAAGGGATTCACCGGGTTAACGCGGCCGACATCGAGCGGAGCTAGCCTGCGAAGTCCTCGCCATTTCATGGAACTTACCTGGAGATCAGTTTGCTTTTCCTTTGTTGAATGTGTGATACATCTACTTAGCGGGTGTGTCCACGCCCGTGACCTGGGCCGATGCGGTCCGGGCGCATGATTGTGAGGTGGAATATGCAACTGACCCCGCATGAACAAGAACGGCTGATGATTCATGTCGCGGCGGACGTTGCCGAAAAGCGCCGGGCCCGCGGCGTACGGCTCAACCACCCCGAAGCCATTGCCCTCTTGACCGTGCACATCCTGGAAGGCGCGCGCGACGGCCGTACGGTCGCCGAGCTCATGTCCTCCGGGCGCCAGGTCCTCACCCGCGACGACGTGATGGAAGGCATCCCCGAGATGATCCACGACGTCCAGGTCGAGGCCACCTTCCCGGACGGCACCAAGCTCGTCACCGTTCACGACCCCATCAGCTGACCCAGGGAGAGCCGCAGATGATCCCGGGACAGATCCTGCACGCCGATGAGCCGGTACGCCTCAACGAGGGGCTTCCCGTCACGCGCATGACCGTCCTCAACGTCGCCGACCGCCCCGTGCAGGTCGGCTCCCACTACCACTTCGCCGAGGCCAACCCCGGTCTCGACTTCGACCGTGCGGCCGCGCACGGCAAGCGCCTGAACGTCGCCGCCGGATCGGCCGTGCGCTTCGAGCCCGGTATCCCCACCGAGGTCGAACTCGTGCCCCTCGGGGGCAAGCGGATCGTCGCGGGCCTGCGTGGCGAGACCGGAGGCACCCTCGATGGCTGAACTTTCCCGTGCCGCGTACGCCGACCTCTTCGGCCCGACGGCGGGCGACCTGGTGCGCCTCGCCGACACCGACCTGCTGATCGAGATCACCGAGGACTGGGCGGGCGGCCCCGGGCGCAGCGGCGACGAGGCCGTCTTCGGCGGCGGCAAGGTCATCCGCGAGTCGATGGGCCAGTCCCGGCTCTCCCGCGCCGACGGCGCCCCGGACACCGTGATCACCGGCGTGATCGTGATCGACCACTGGGGCATCGTCAAGGCCGACGTCGGCATCCGCGACGGCCGCATCGTGGCGCTCGGCAAGGCCGGCAACCCGGACACCATGGACGGCGTCCACCCGGACCTGGTCATCGGCCCGGAGACCGAGATCATCGCCGGACAGGGCAAGATCCTCACCGCCGGTGCCATCGACACCCACGTGCACTTCATCTGCCCCGAGCAGGCGACCGAGGCGCTGGCCTCCGGTGTGACGACGATGATCGGCGGCGGTACCGGCCCGGCCGAGGGCAGCAAGGCCACCACCATCACCCCCGGCGCCTGGCACGTCGCCCGCCTCTTCGAGGCGATGGACGCCTTCCCCGTCAACGTCGGCCTGCTCGGCAAGGGCAACACCACCTCCCTCGCCTCCATGCGCGACCAGCTGCGCGCCGGCATCCTCGGCTTCAAGATCCACGAGGACTGGGGCGCCACCCCGGCCGTCATCGACGCCTGCCTGAACGTCTGCGAGGAGAGCGGCGCCCAGCTCGCGATCCACACCGACACCCTGAACGAGGCCGGCTTCCTCGGTGACACCCTCGCCGCGATCGCCGGCCGCGGGATCCACGCCTTCCACGTCGAGGGCGCGGGCGGCGGCCACGCCCCCGACATGATCGCCATGGTGTCGGAGCCCAACGTGCTGCCCGCGTCGACCAACCCGACCCGGCCGCACACCGTCAACACCGTCGAGGAACACCTCGACATGCTGATGGTCTGCCACCACCTCAACCCCGCGGTCCCCGAGGACCTGGCCTTCGCCGAGTCCCGCATCCGCCCCTCGACCATCGCCGCCGAGGACTTCCTGCACGACATGGGCGCCATCTCGATGATGTCCTCCGACGCGCAGGCCATGGGCCGCATCGGCGAGGTCGTCATGCGCACCTGGCAGACCGCGCACGTCATGAAGAAGCGCCGCGGCGCGCTGGAAGGGGACTTCGCGGCCGACAACAACCGCGTACGCCGGTACGTCGCGAAGTACACCATCAACCCGGCGATCGCCCAGGGCATCGACCACGTCGTCGGCTCCGTCGAGACCGGCAAGCTCGCCGACCTCGTGCTGTGGGACCCGGCGTTCTTCGGCGTCAAGCCGCGGCTGGTCATCAAGGGCGGCCAGATCGCGTACGCGCAGGTGGGCGACGCCAACGCATCCATCCCCACCCCGCAGCCGGTCCTGCCGCGCCCGATGTTCGGCGCGATCGGCAAGGCCCCCGGGTCCAACTCGCTCAACTTCGTCTCCGAGCAGGCCGTCGCGGACGGGCTGGGCGAGCGGCTGGGCGTCGCCAAGGAGCTGACGGCCATCCGCTCCACCCGCCGGGTCACCAAGGCGTCCATGCGCAACAACGACGCGCTGCCGAAGGTCGTCGTCGACCCCGACACCTTCACGGTGACCATCGACGACGCGGTGGTCGAGCCGGCGCCCGCGGCCGAACTGCCCATGGCCCAGCGGTACTTCCTGTTCTGATGACCACCGCTGACGCACCACTGCCGAAGGGCGGGCACCGATGAGCCGCGCCGCGCTGCTGGTCCTGGCCGACGGCCGCTTCCCCGCCGGCGGGCACGCCCACTCCGGCGGCGCCGAACCGGCCGTCGCCGCCGGCCGCGTCCGGGACGGCGGCTCGCTGGAGGAGTTCTGCCGCGGCCGGCTGCACACGGCCGGGCTGGTCGCGGCGGGCCTCGCCGCCGCGGCCGCCGCGGGCGTCGACCCGCTGGCCCTGGACGAGGCGGCGGACGCCCGTACACCCGTACCGGCCCTGCGGACCACCGCACGCAAGCTCGGCCGCCAGATGATGCGCGCGGCCCGCGCGACCTGGCCCTCGGCCGAGCTGGACGCGCTCGCCGCGGCCCGGCCGCGCGGCGCCCACCAGCCCGTCGTCCTCGGCCTCGCCGCGCGCTCGGCGGGCCTGGACCCGGAGGACGCCGCGTACGCCGTCGGGTACGAGACCGTCAGCGGCCCGGCCACCGCTGCCGTACGGCTGCTGAGCCTGGACCCCTTCGACGCGACCGCGGTCCTCGCGCGCCTCGCCCCCGACCTGGACGCGGTCGTGGCCGAGGCCGTCGCGGCCGCGGCGCGCGTACCGCAGGACGGGACCGGCGCGCTGCCCGCCCGCTCCGCACCGCTGCTGGACATCACCGCCGAGCAGCACGCGGCCTGGCCGGTACGGCTGTTCGCGTCCTGACCCACCCGCTCTTCCGCACCCCCACGGAGTCCGTATGCACCTCGACCACGATCTCGACGAGCAGTTCCCGCACCGCCACACCTACAGTGCGGCCGAGCCGAAGCGCGCCGACGGCACCCGCCGCGCGCTGCGCATCGGGCTCGGCGGCCCGGTCGGCTCCGGCAAGACCGCGACCGTCGCGGCCCTGTGCCGCCGGCTGCGCGACGAACTGTCCATCGCCGTGGTGACCAACGACATCTACACCCGCGAGGACGCCGAATTCCTGCTCCGCGAGGCGGTACTGCCGCCCGAGCGGATCACCGCCGTCGAGACCGGCGCCTGCCCGCACACCGCCATCCGCGACGACATCTCCGCCAACCTGGAGGCCGTCGAGGACCTGGAAGACACGTTTTCCACCGCGGAGGGCGGCCCGCTCGACCTCGTACTCGTCGAGTCCGGCGGCGACAACCTCACCGCCACCTTCTCCAAGGGCCTGGTCGACTTCCAGATCTTCGTGATCGACGTGGCCGGCGGCGACGACATCCCGCGCAAGGGCGGCCCCGGCGTCACCACCGCCGACCTGCTCGTCGTCAACAAGACCGACCTCGCCCCGTACGTCGGCTCCGACCTGGAGTCCATGGCCCGCGACGCCAAGGCGCAGCGCGGTGACCTGCCCGTCGCCTTCACCTCCATAAAGGGCGAGAACGGCGTCGCGCCGGTCGCGGACTGGGTCCGCGAGCGCCTCGCCGAGTGGACCGCGGGCCCGGCATGACGCTCGCGCCGCCCCCGCCCGCGCCCACGGCGCCCGCTGCCGTACTTCCGGACGCCCCCGGGGCACCCGCCGCCCGCCAACTGCGCGCCACCGCCCGCATCGCCGCGGCCGCCGACCCGTACGGCGTCTCCCGGCTGCCCGTACTGGACGGCGACGGGCCGCTCGCGCTGCGCCGGCTGCGCTCGCACGACGCTGCCGCCCGGGTCTGCGTGGTCGGCGCGATGAGCGCCCCGGTGGGCGGCGACCGGCTGCGCATCGAGGCACGCGCGGGGGAGGGCAGCGACCTGCGGATCACCGCGGCCGCCGCGACCCTCGCGCTGCCCGGCCACCACCCGGGGACCGCCCGCTACGACGTGGCGCTGGACGTGGCCGACGGGGCCCGCCTGGACTGGCTGCCCGAGCCGCTGATCTCCGCGGCCGGCAGCGACCTGATCCAGACCACCACCGTCGACCTCGCGCCCACCGCCCGGCTGGTGCTCCGCGAGGAGCAGGTGCTCGGCCGGACCGGCGAGGCCACCGGCCGGCTCGCCGCCCGGCTGACGGTCCGGCGCGCGGGCCGCGTCCTGCTGGACCAGGAGACGGCGTACGGGCCGGGCGTGCCCGGCTGGGACTCCTCCGCGGTGCTCGCCGGACACCGCGCCGTCGGCCAACTGCTCGTCGTCGACCCGGCGTTCGCGGAGCGGCCCGTGCCGGTACGGACCCTGGAGGCGGCCGACGGCCCCGGCCAGGCCGTGCTCACGCCGCTCGCCGGGCCCGCGGCGCTCGTCACCGCCGTCGCACCCGACGCACTGGCCGTCCGGCGGCTCCTCGACGCGGCGGCGATTCCTACGGGTTGGTAAAGAAACACCCGTCCGGTCTTTCCGTCGGACGGGTGTACGAGACAGGATCCCTGTGCAGCTCTGTGATCATCGCCGCCACAAGTGGCGCACCATGCAGGGGGAACACCTACGTGAGACGAACAGCAGCGCTCGGCGCCGCCGGGACCGTGGTGGCCGGCGCACTCATAGCCGGCGCCATCGCCGCCACGCCCGCCAGCGCGGGCGTGAACCACCAGCGGGGCGCAGCCGAGGACCGCGGCGTGCGGACCGCCGCGGCGCGCGCCGCGAAGGCGGGCATCGACTGGCAGACCTGTCCCAAGGACTGGGGCCTGGACGCCCCGATCCAGTGCGGGTTCGTGACCGTGCCGGTCGACTACGCCGAGCCGGACGGCAAGAAGATCAAGATCGCCGTGGACCGGGCCAAGAGCACCGGCACCAAGGACGAGCGCCAGGGCTCGCTGATCTACAACCCCGGCGGCCCCGGCGGCTCGGGCCTCCGCTTCCCCGCCCGGGTGACCAGCAAGAACCCCCTGTGGGCCAAGACCTCCAAGGCGTACGACTTCGTGGGCTTCGACCCCCGGGGCGTCGGCCACTCCGCCGCGATCTCCTGCATGGACCCGCAGGAGTTCGTCAAGGCGCCCAAGGCCGACCCGGTGCCCGACGACGAGGCCGACAAGCTCGCCCAGCGCAAGCTCGCCAAGGAGTACGCGGACGGCTGCAAGGAGCGCAGCGGCTCCCTGCTCGCGCACATGACGACGCCCAACACCGCCCGTGACCTGGACGTCGTCCGCGCGGCCCTGGGCGACAAGAAGCTCAACTACCTCGGCGTCTCCTACGGCACCTACCTCGGCGCCGTCTACGCCACGCTCTTCCCCGACCACGTGCGCCGGATGCTCGTCGACTCCGTCGTGAACCCCTCGCGCGAGAAGATCTGGTACGAGGCCAACCTCGACCAGGACATCGCTTTCGAGGGCCGCTGGGGCGACTGGAAGAAGTGGGTCGCGAAGAACGACGCGACGTACCACATCGGTGACACCCCCGAGAAGGTCCAGGCGCAGTGGGAGAAGCTGCGCGCGGCCGCGAAGAAGTCCCCGCTCGGCGGCCAGGTCGGCCCGGCCGAGCTCACCGGCTTCTTCCAGAACGCGCCGTACTACGACTCGATGTGGGCCCCGGTCGCCAAGGCGTGGAGCGCGTACGTCGCCGGTGACGAGAAGCCGCTCATCGAGAACGCCGCGCCCGACATGAGCGACAAGGCCGGCAACATCTCCTCGGAGAACGGCAACGCGGTCTACACGGCGGTGGAGTGCAACGACGCCAAGTGGCCCACCAGCTGGCAGCGCTGGAACCGTGACAACACCCGCATCCACGAGAAGGCCCCGTTCATGACGTGGGCCAACGCCTGGATGAACCTGCCCTGTGCCACGTGGCCGGAGAAGCAGCAGACCCCGGTGGACGTCAAGACCGGCAAGGGCCTGCCCAGCGTGCTGATCGTGCAGAGCGAGCGGGATGCCGCGACCCCGTACGAGGGCGCCGTCGAGCTGCACCGCCGGCTGTCCGGCTCGCGCCTGATCACCGAGAAGGACGCGGGCTCGCACGGTGTCACCGGCCTGACCAACCCGTGCGTCAACGACCGCGTCGACGCCTACTTCGTCGACGGCAAGACGGACGCCAAGGACGTGACGTGCGCGCCGCACGCCACGCCGAAGCCGTGACGCCGTAGCGGGTCACGACAGCGCGGACAAGGCGGGGCGCCCGGGGTTTCCCGGGCGCCCCGCTCGCTTACGCAGGGGCTCGCCTCAGTGCTGCTTGCCGGCCTGCTGCGCGGCGGCCTTGGCGTCGGTCGCGTACATGTCGACGTACTCCTGCCCCGACAGCTTCATGATCTCGTACATGATCTCGTCCGTGACGGCCCGCAGCGCGGCGTGCTCGGAGGTCATGTTCGCGTACCGGGAGAAGTCCATCGGCTCCCCGAAGCGGATCGTGACCCGCGTCGCGCGCGGCAGCCGCCGCCCGGCCGGCTGGGCCTCGAACGTGCCGATCACCGCACACGGAATCACCGGCGCCCCGGCCTCCAGCGCCATCGCGGCGACGCCCGTACGGCCCTTGTAGAGCCGCCCGTCGTGCGAGCGGGTGCCCTCCGGATAGATCCCCAGCAGCCGGCCCCGGCGGAGCACGTTCACCCCCGACCTGATCGCGCTCCGCGACGCCTTCCCGCCGGACCGGTCCACCGGGATCTGCCCGATCCCGCGGAAGAACGCCGCGGTCAGCCGGCCCTTGAGGCCGGGCCCCGTGAAGTACTCGGCCTTGGCCAGAAAGGTGACTCTGCGCGGCACCATCGCGGGCATGACGAAGTGGTCGGCGATGGAGAGGTGGTTGCCGGCGATGATCGCCGCACCCTCCTCGGGGATGTGCTCCAGCCCCTCCACCCGCGGCCGGAAGACCGCTCGCAACAGCGGTCCCAGGACGACGTACTTGAGCACCTGGTAGAACACGCGGTTCTCCTCATTCTGCTGGACCGGCTCGACGACGGTGTCTTGGCAGGTCTACTGCGCGAACCTCCTGCGCGACAGCCGTAGTGTGACGTAGGTACGCCTGGCACCTCGGCGATTCAGGCCATACCGACGACAGTCGGTGACACGCCGGTGACGCCGAGGACGGCGTGGCGACAAAGCGACACAGCGGCACGACGACATGACGGCATACAGATACGGAGACGGTATGAGCAGTGAAGCAGCACGGGAAGTCCGGACCGACATGGTGCGGTTGCCTGCTGCGGCCGGGTGGCTGCGGATGCTCGGCGTAGAGGGTGCCCTGGACTCCGCCGACCACCCGCTCCTCGCGGCGATCCGCGACACCACCGGGCAGCCGGAGGCGGTCGCGGTCGACCTGTCGGCGGTACGGGAGATGTCCGTCGCCGCGGCGCGCGGCCTGGCCGCGTGCGCGGCGGAACTGGACCGCCGCGGCCTCCGGCTGCTGCTGGCCGCCCCGTCCGAGGAGGTCACCCGGGTCCTGGACGCCGCCAACGCGACCGCCGCCGCCGGCAACGGAGCGGGCAACGGGACCGCCGGCGGCCGCCTCACCGTGCTGCCGACCGCGCAAGACCTCATCACCGCCTGCGTCCCGGCCCCGCCGGAGACCGTACGGGCGACCACCGCCCCCGCCGCCTCCCCCACGACGCCCGACGAGAAGCCCGAGCAGGAGCAGGCGCTGGAGCTGGAGCAGGAGATCGAGCGCCTGCACGCCAAGGTCCGGGACCTCAGGGGGAAGGTCCGTACGCACCCCATGATCGCGCAGGCGCAAGGGGTACTGCAGGAGCGCTACGGGCTGCGCGACGGACAGGCCGCGTTCGCCCTGCTGCGCAACGCCTCGCAGCAGCACAACGTCAAGCTCCGGTCCCTGGCCTCCGCGGTACTCAACGCACCCCGGCCCAAGAGCGGCACCGCCCGCTGGTTCCCCGACCGCATCCGGACCCGCCCGCCGAAGCTCCCCGCACTGCCGCAGGTGAACGGGGACGACACCAACCGCAGCGCGGTGATCTCCGCCGTCCTGCACCAGTCCATGACGCTCTCGGACACCTCGATGGGCAACGTACAGCTCGCCGACCGCCAGGCCGGCGGTCTGCGCATCGAGGATCACCACGGCCTGAACGAGGAGTTCGTCGAGTACTTCGACGTCGTGGGCAAGGAAGGCACGTCCTGCGCGCTGGCCGCGCGCAACGTCACGCGGGTCACCGTGACCGACGTCGCCACCGACCCGGTCTTCACCGAAGAGGCCCGCCGCAAGATCCTCCAGGCCGGCAGCCGCGCCGCGCACAGCACGCCGCTGACCACCGCGAACGGCGTCTGCCTCGGCATGGTCTCCACCCACCACGACCGCCCCCAGCAACTCCTCGCCCCGGCCCAGGCCCACGCCCTGGACCGGATCGGCGACCAGGCCGGCCGCTGGCTCGCCTGGCACCACCGCACCATCGTCCTCGACGCCCTGGAACACCTCCACCGCACGGCGACCGCGGTGTGAAGAGGGCCTGCCGAGCGGGGGGAGCGGCGCCGCGGCGGCTTCGGCCGGGGGAGGACGTTCTACCGTCGGAAGACGTGTTCGCCCGCCGCGACCGTGGTCTTGAGCCGTCCGGGAGCAGTACGTCGGCCTCGACGCCGGGCGGGATGACGGCGCGGACCTCGATGGTGCGCCGCGTTCGCGCGCGGGCATGCGGAACGCCCCGCCGCAAGGGGGAGATGGCGGGGCGTCCGGCCGGTCGGAGTCGACCGTTGAAGCGTTGAACCGGTCAGGCGTGACGGGACCCGATGGGTCAGCTGTTCACGCAGGTGTTGCCGAAGGCGGGGTTGAGCAGCCCGAT
Source organism: Streptomyces sp. NPDC053542 (assembly GCF_044544685.1). NCBI lineage: Bacteria > Bacillati > Actinomycetota > Actinomycetes > Kitasatosporales > Streptomycetaceae > Streptomyces > Streptomyces sp. NPDC053542. The sequence goes on along the minus strand of NZ_JBITXL010000014.1, from coordinate 45,041 downwards.
GATGTTGATGGTGTTGCCGCAGGCGTTGACCGGGATGTGGATGGGGATCTGGACGTTGTTACCGGAGATGACGCCGGGCGAGTTCAAGGCGGCGCCCTGCGCGCCGGAGTCGGCTGCTGCGACGCCCGCTCCTCCGAGGACAGCGGCGGCGGCGAGGGCCGTGGCGGCGACTGCGCGGCGGATGCTCATGATTGTCTCCTGATGTGAGGGAATGCCCGCACGGATCATCTCCGGTCCGATGTGCGGAAAACGCCCTTAACCCGAACGGGGTACCAAACTCGCTGATACGTGTGCAGTACCGCCCATCCGGTTGACCATGCGGGACCCCGCACGCCCGAAAACGGGGCCCCTGCACGGGAGTTCAGTGGAAGCCTCCGAAGCCGCCCGGACTTGCCGCCGCCCTCGATCCTGTACCCCCGCGCCGCTCCCCTTGAGGGCAGGCCCGGCAGGCCGACCGGCGAGGTGGGCTAGCGAGGTGACGGGCGCCGGAACGGGCCCTCGGTGGGTGGGCCGTCGATGACCGAGCGGACGAGGTCGTTCAGGCGGGTGTTGTGACTGCGCGCGTACGAGCGGAGCAGTTCGAACGCCTTGTGAGTGGTCCACTCGAAGCGTTCCGCGAGCATTCCCTTCGCCTGCTCGATGGCGATCCGCGAGGTCAGGGCCGCTTGCAGCTGGTCGACGTACCGGAGTTGCCGCTCATGAGCCACGCCGATGACCGCCGCGTCGCTCAGGGCCTGTGCTGCCCGGACGGATTCGCCGGGTAACGCGTGGTGGCGGCAGTGCTGGTGGTGGAGGTGGAGTGCGGCGATCGCCCGGTCCTCGTGGCACAGGGGGATGACGGTGATGCCGGTGAATCCCTCGGACAGCGACCGGGGGACGTAACGCGGCCATCGGGAACGGAAGCTCGGGAGGCCGAGGGGGAGATCGGCGAGCCGGCGTCCGGTGCGGAGGGCTTCGAGCCCCGGGCCTTCGTCGAATTCCAGCTGCGCCTGCGCGAGTTGACCGGACGCGTCGTCCGATGCGGCCACCACCTTCGCGGTGTTCGTGCGCCGCTCGTCCACGGAGATGACCGCCGTCGCCTCGACACCCGGCAGTTTCCGGCTGTGATCGGTCAGCCGCCGCAGTACGCCACCGTTGTCCAGGTCACGCGGGGCGGCGTCGGCGAGGTCGAGGAGAAGTGGCGTCAACTGCTGGGGGATCGGTGGCTGGTGGATCGATTCGTCGCACATGCGTAGTCGTCTCCTGTGGACCGAACGCCCGATGATCCTGGCTCGAATCTGACGTTGGCATGCTGCTCGGTCATATCTCAAGTGCACCCGCATCCTGGCAACGGTCGCTCAGCGGAGCAAGCGGGATACGCACCGTCAATGCCGTGGCCTTGGCGGATGCCATGCTTCCGGTTCGATGCGCGAGGAGTGCGGCGCGGACCCTGAACAGGCGAGGGTGCAGGCGTGACAGCAACCATTGATAGGTGATGCCTTATCAGTCCGTACGGTATTCCTATCAATCAACGCGATATTTGTCTCAGTGTCCGGCCGGGATTTCTCTCCGTGCCCGGTCGGGGCGGGGGCGATCGCCGCGGTTACTCGGCCGTGCCGTCCGGACGGGGCGCGTCGCTCCGAGGCGGGGCGGCCAGCGGTTCGGCGGCCTCCAGGAGCAGTTCGATCGTCTTCGTGAGGCCGGCGAGGCGGTGGCGCATCTGGCCGCTGTGGTCACCGGGCGCGAACGCCTCGGCCTCGGCCGCGTTGCTCGCCAAGTGCCGGCGGGCGAAGTCGAGCACCGTACGGAGCTGGGCCTGGTCCTCCAGGACGGCGTGAGCCACGGGTCCGGCCACTGTGCCCACCTCCTCTCACCGGGTGCTGCCTGAACGGACCGTACCGCACGGACCGCGTCAACTCCCCACCGGAGAAAGGCGGCAGAGGAGAGGCGCAGGGAACAAGGCGCGACGAACACGGTGCAAGGAGGGCGGAGCAAGCAGAAACTCGGGGAAATCACCTTGTTTCCGCGCGCACGGCCCGTACGATCCGCAGCAACATGGAAGTGGCACGGAGAGCGCCGGAGGTGCTGCATGCCGTACGCCGACGGACTGGCGATCACCACGCTCGCCTCCTGCGAGGACGGGGCCGTGCTGCGCGTCAGCGGCGAACTGGACCACGGCAGCGAAAGCGTCTTCCGGGTCACGGTGGGTGCCTGCGTCGGCGCCGGTTACCGCTATCTGACCCTCGACTGCTCAGCGCTCACCTTCTGCGACTCCCGCGGCCTGAACTGCCTGCTGGGCGTGCACTGGCTCCTGCGGCGCCGCCAGGGCCGCCTCCTGCTGGCGTGCGTGGGCCGCCGCGTACGGCAGCTCCTGGACCAGACCGGAAGCGGCGAGCTGCTCCCGGTGTTCACCACCGTCACCCAGGCCCTCGCCACCCTCCCAGAGGGGCACCGCCCCGTCTGGCCGCCCGACACGGCCCGCCGCCGGCCCGCGGCCCAGGGCCCGGCCTGACGATCTTCCCCGCCCGCCTCCTGGCGATCTTCCCCGCCTGTCTCCTGCGTGCCATCCTGACCTGGCACTCTTCGTCAGCAGCGCACTCAGTCAGGACACTCGGGAGAACATTCCGTTGAGCACCGGCGCGTCGCACCACGACAGCTTCTACGAGCCCATGGACGAGCACCGTTACAAGCCCACCCCGCATGTGGGCGGTGCCTGGGACGCCAACGAGCAGCACTTCAGCCCGCTCGGCGGTCTCATCGTGCACGCCATGGAGCGCCACCTGGCCGCGCGTCCGGACAGCGGTCTCGTCCTCGGGCGGATCAGCTTCGACATCCTCGGGCGGCTCGCGCTCGACGAGTGCGAGATCCGCGTGGAGACGCTGCGGCCGGGCCGTACGATCGAGCTGCTCGAGGCCGTCGTGCGGATCGCCGACCGCCCCGTGGTCCGGGCGCGCGCCTGGCTGCTCGCCGCCGTGGACACCGCGGCCGTGGCCGGCGGCGCCGGCGACCGGCTCGCGCCGCCCGAGTCGCTGCCCACCTGGCCGCTGGCCTCCGTATGGCCCGGCGGGTACATCGCCTCCCTGGACGTCCGGCCGGTCGCACCACCGCAGCCGGGCCGTACGACGGCCTGGGTGTCGACGCCTCTCGACCTCGTCGCCGGACAGCCCAGCAGCCCGCTGGCCTCCTACCTCGCGCTGGTCGACACCGCCAACGGCATCGCCGTGCGCGAATCGCCCACCGCCTGGATGTTCCCCAACGTCGACCTCACCGTGCACCTCCACCGGCAGCCCGAAGGCCGCTGGACCGGACTGGACACCACGGTCACCTTCGGCGGTACCGGCCAGGGCATCACCAGCACGGTCCTGCACGACATCAACGGCCCCGTCGGCCACGCACAGCAGATCCTCACCGTCCGCCCCCAGCCGACCACTGACCCTGTGTAGGACCGGGGCCGGCCGGGCGGCGCGCCTTTGGCCGACCAAGCGGAGACGAACGCCACGCCTCCGTGGTGACCTGCCTCATTTATCCGGAGAGTGCCGCTGGGTTACGTTCTGTGCGGCCTGCCCCCTCACCGACTCGGAGGGCTCCTCGGTGCCCACGGACCTCTCCTCGCTGATATCGGCGACGACCCAGTGGCTGACCTGCGCGTATCCGTCGAGCGGCGGCGCCATGAGCGCCGCGCTCACCGAAGCGCAGGCCCGGCAGGCCGTGACCGTCGCGGCGTGGCTGCGCTACCCGACGCCGATGGACGCCGCGCTGGTCGCGGTCACCGGCCCGGGCGGATCGGGGCGGCTCGACTGGCTCACCGGCGCGGACGTCCCCGGGCCGGACGACGAGGCGGAGAGCGCGTGGCGGTCGTGGGTGGACGAGGTCGTCGCAAGCTGGGCCGCGGCCCTGCTCAGCACCCCGGCCCTGGCCGAAACCGCGGTGACCGCCCTCGCCGGCACCTGGCACGCGTCCGGGACCCCGGTCGAATTCCGCCGCCTGGTCGCGCCCGGCACCGACGACCGGCGAGCCGCCGCCCTCCTGCGCCACCCCGACCTGCTGGCGCCCCTGGCGGAGCTCCACCACCCCGAACTCCTCACCCGCCTGGACACCGACCGGGTACTCGACGCCTGAGCACGGCGGCCGGGCACGTCACTCGACGGTGACGTCCACCGAGTGATGGCCCGTCGCACCGTCGGGAATGGGCGGCGCAGGGTGCGCGGTCTGCGTTTTTCCGGTGCGGTCCGTGGCGCGGACCGTGAGGGTGTGGGTACCGGGGGACGCCCGCCACGGGAAGGACCACTGGCGCCAGGTGTCGCGGGTGTCCTCGGCGGCGAGGTCGGCCCGTCGCCACGGCCCGTCGTCGATCCGCACCTCGACCCGCTCGATGCCCCGGTGCTGCGCCCACGCGACGCCCGCGATCATGACCGTGCCGGCCCGCGGCCGGGCGCCGGGCCTGGGCGTGTCGATGCGCGACTGCGTCTTCACGGGCGCCTCGCGCGCCCACGCGCGCTCGACCCAGTACGCGTCGTAGGCGTCGAAGGTGGTGAGTTCGATGTCCTCGATCCACTTGCAGGCCGAGACATAGCCGTACAGGCCGGGGACGACCATCCGTACCGGGAAGCCGTGCTCGAACGGCAGCGGCCCGCCGTTCATGCCCACCGCCAGCAGCGCGTCCCGGCCGTCCATGACGTCCTCGACCGGACTGCCGATCGTCATGCCGTCCACCGACCGCGCCACCAGCTGGTCGGCCGGTCCGCCCCGGGACGGCTGCCGGACGCCGCACTCCCGCAGCAGCTCCGCCAGCGGGACGCCGATCCACCGCGCGTTGCCCACGTACGGGCCGCCGACCTCGTTGGACACGCAGGCGAGGGTGATGTCGCGTTCGATCAGGTCGCGTTGGAGGAGATCGTCGAAGGTCAGCGTCCGCGGCGCGGTGACACCCTTGCCGTGGATGCGCAGCCGCCAGGTCGTGGCGTCGACCTTGGGGACCAGGAGCGCGGTGTCGACCCGGTAGAAGTCCTTGGACGGGGTGCGGAACGGGCCGAGGCCCGCGACACGCAGCTGGGCTCCTCGCGGGACGGGCGGGGCGGGGGAGGCCGGCGGGGGCAGGACGACGCGGCCTCGGGAGGCGAGCGCGTCTCTGCCCGAGCCGTTGAGCGTACGGCCCAGCACGCCGGCGCCGGTGGAGGCCGCCGCCGCGGCCGAGGCCGCGAGGAGGAAGCCGCGGCGGTCCCAGCCCTTGCCCGCCACGGGCGTTTCCCCGGCCGTGCCCGCAGCGGGTGTTTCCCCGGCCGTCGCCTCCGGTGCCGGCCCCGGACCCGGACCCGGTGCCGGTCCCGGTGCCGGTCCCGGTGCCGTACGCACGCGCAGCCGTCCGGCGAACCAGTACAGCAGGCCGCTGCCCGCCACCGCCCCGACCAGCGACGGCAGCGCGTCCAGGGCGCCCGCGTCCGGCCGGCTCACCGCGGCCACCGCGCCGACCACGCCGAACAGCAGAATGCCCGCCGCGCCGAGCCGCCGATGGCGCAGCGCGAGGACGCCCAGGGCGAGCGCGAGCAGCGCCAGTACGGCCAGGATGCCGAGCTGGAGGACGAGCTTGTCCGCCGTCCCGAAGGCCCGGATCGCCCACTCCTTCACCGGCGCCGGGGTCAGGTCGATCGCCGTGCCGCCCACCGCCACGACCGGGCCGGCCTCCGGCCCCACCGCCGCCGACGCCAGCTCCGCGACGGCCAGCGCCGCGTACCCGGCGAGCAGCCCGCTCACCGCCCCCGGCACCAGCAGCCGGGCGCCGCGTACTCCTGGTACCTCCCGATCTCCGCTCACACCGGAATTGTCCCGCCGACCGGGCGGATTTTCCCCGCGGCGCGGGGCACTCGGGCACGGTCGATTCGGCGTGTTCCCGGGAGGCGAGGCTGTGACCGAACTGGCGGACGGCGCGGTACGGCCGGTGTACCGACCGGCCCCGTCGCTGGGCAGGCGACTGGTCCGGCTGACGAAGACCACCGATCACAAGGTGATCGGCAATCTGTACCTGGTGACGTCCTTCTGCTTCTTCCTCTTCGGCGGCGTCCTCGCGCTGCTGATGCGGGCGGAACTGGCGCGGCCGGGGCTGCAGATCATCAATGAGCAGATCTACAACCAGCTGTTCACGATCCACGGCACGGTCATGATGCTGCTCTTCGCCACCCCGCTCTTCGCGGGCTTCGCGAACGCCGTCATGCCGCTCCAGATCGGTGCGCCGGACGTCGCCTTCCCCCGCCTGAACGCGCTGTCGTACTGGATGTACCTCTTCGGCGGCCTGATGGTGGTGAGCGGATTCCTGGTGCCCGGCGGGGCCGCGGCCTTCGGCTGGTTCGCGTACGCGCCGCTGAACTCCGCCGTCCGCTCGCCGGGCACCGGCGGCGACCTGTGGACGATGGGCCTGGTCGTGGCGGGCGTGTCGACCACGCTCGGCGCGGTCAACTTCATCACCACCATCATGTGCCTGCGCGCGCCCGGCATGACCATGTTCCGGATGCCGATCTTCACCTGGAACGTGCTCTTCACCTCGATCCTCGTGCTCCCCGCCTTCCCCGTGCTGACGGCGGCGCTGCTGGCGCTGGAGGCGGACCGGAAGTTCGGCGCGCACGTCTTCGACGCGGCCAACGGCGGGGCGATCCTGTGGCAGCACCTCTTCTGGTTCTTCGGCCATCCCGAGGTGTACATCGTCGCGCTGCCGTTCTTCGGCATCGTGACGGAGATCCTGCCCGTCTTCTCCCGCAAGCCGGTCTTCGGGTACGTCGGGCTGATCGGCGCGACCGTCGCGATCACGATGCTGTCGGCCGTGGTCTGGGCACACCACATGTTCGCCACCGGCGCGGTGCTGCTGCCGTTCTTCTCCCTGATGTCGTTCCTCATCGCGGTGCCCACCGGGGTGAAGTTCTTCAACTGGATCGGGACCATGTACCGCGGGTCCCTCTCCTTCGAACCGCCGATGATGTGGGCCGTCGGCTTCCTCGTGACGTTCCTGCTCGGCGGGCTCAGCGGCGTACTGATCGCCTCGCCGCCGCTGGACTTCCACCTCACCGACTCGTACTTCATCGTGGCGCATCTGCACTATGTGCTGTTCGGGACGGTCGTGTTCGCGATGTTCGGCGGCTTCTACTTCTGGTGGCCCAAGCTGACGGGGAAGATGCTGGACGAGCGGCTCGGCAGGATCCACTTCTGGACGCTGTTCGTGGGCTTCCAGACCACCTTCCTCGTCCAGCACTGGCTCGGCGAGAACGGCATGCCGCGGCGGTACGCCGACTACCTCGCAGCCGACGGCTTCACGGTCCTGAACACCGTCTCGTCCATCGGCGCGTTCCTGCTGGGCGCCTCGACCCTGCCGTTCCTCTACAACGTGTGGAAGACCGCGAAGTACGGCACGCGCGTCGGCACCGACGACCCGTGGGGCTACGGCCGGTCCCTGGAATGGGCCACCTCCTGCCCGCCGCCGCGGCACAACTTCGTCGCCCTGCCGCGCATCCGCTCCGAGTCGCCCGCCTTTGACCTGCACCACCCGGAGAAGGAGTGGCACACGTGACCTCGCAGAAGTCGCAGGAGGAGGGGAGGGGCAGATGAAGACCGAAGCCGTTCTCTTCGCCGGTGTGGCGGCCTTCTTCGGAGTCACCGCGGGCGTCTACGGCAAGTACGGGCACGACCCCGCGGGCACCAGCGTGCTGATCGTCGCCTGCCTGATGGCCGCGCTGGTCGCCTTCTTCCTGGCCGTGCAGTACCGGCGGCGCGGACGGCGGCCGCAGGACCGTCGCGACGCCGAGGTCGCCGACACCGCCGGGCCGCTGGAATTCTTCCCGCCCGCCAGCCCCTGGCCCCTCGTCGTCGCCGCCGGCTTCACGGTCGTCGCGCTCGGGGTCGTCTTCGGGCTGTGGCTGGCGCTGCTCGGCGCCGGGGTGCTGGCCCTCGGCGTCTTCGAGATGGTGTTCCAGTACGTGGGACGCGAGGACCGGCAGGACCGCTAGGCCGTGTCCCGCCCTCCGGGCGGACGACGGGACTTTGCGGACACGACCTAGGGCCCGTCAGGGCCCTTGCCCGCGAACCAGTGGCTGAGCGCGGACCGCAGCCGTCCGGCCTCGCCGCCTCCGCCGTCCTCCGCGGACCCGTCACCGGTCCCGTCCCGCCCGGCCGCCGGCAGCGGGGGAGGCGCCGGCATGCTGCCGTGCAGCACCACGTACCGCTCCTCGTCGCTCACCGGCCGGTGCTCCTCCTCGTAACCGCCCTCGACCGTCTGGCGCATCCGCCCGGTCTCCTCGCCCTCGGCCAGCCGCTCCAGCTCGGCCTCGCGCAGCGCCAGGCACACCCGCTTGACCACCACGAACACGACGACGGGCAGCACGATCAGCGCCGTCCGCAGCACCCGGGTCAGCGCGTTGAGGTCGATGCCGAAGGTGGCGGCCGCCACGTCGTTCCCGCCGGCCAGCAGCAGTACCGCGTAAGCGCTGACGGCCGCCGCGCCGAGCCCCGTGCGCACGGGCCGGTCCCGCGGCCGGTCGCACAGGTGGTGCTCGCGCCGGTCACCGGTCACCCACGCCTCGACGAACGGATAGGCGTACAGCAGCGCGAACATCGCGAGCGGCAGCACCACCGCCGGGAGCAGCACGTTCCACATCAAGGTGTGACCGGCGACTGTCGTCTCCCACGGCGGCACGAGCCGCAGCGCACCCTCCAGGAAGCCGACGTACCAGTCCGGCTGGGCTCCGGTGGACGCCTGGTCCGGCCGGTAAGGGCCGTAGACCCAGACCGGGTTGATCTGCGCGACCCCGCCGAGGAACGCCGTCACCCCGAAGACCATCAGGGACAGGCCGCCCGAGGTGGCCATGAACTGGGGGAAGAGGGGCTTGCCGACCACATTGCGGTTGGTGCGGCCCGGGGCCGCCCACTGGGTGTGCTTGAGGTAGAAGACCAGGATCAGATGGACGGTGACCAGCGCCAGGATCAGCCCCGGCAGCAGCAGGATGTGCGCCCCGTACAGCCGCGGGATCACGTCGTGGCCGGGGAACTCCGCACCGAAGACGAACATGCTGATGTACGACCCGACGAGCGGCAGCGACAGCATGATGCCCTGCGCGATCCGCAGCCCGGTGCCCGACAGCAGGTCGTCGGGGAGCGAGTAGCCGGCGAAGCCCTCCGCGAGCGCCAGCAGGAAGAGCGTCACCCCGATCATCCAGTTCACCTCGCGGGGCTTGCGGAACGCGCCGGTGAAGAAGATCCGCAGCAGGTGGACGCCGATCGCGGCGAGGAAGACGAGCGCGGCCCAGTGGTGCATCTGCCGGATCAGCAGCCCGCCGCGCACGTCGAAGCTGATGCGCAGGGTGGAGTCGAACGCCTCGGACATCCGGACGCCGGAGAGCGGCGTGTACGAGCCGTGGTACACCACCTCGTGCATGCCGGGTTTGAAGAAGAGTGTGAGGTACACCCCCGTCAGCACCAGCACGATCAGGCTGTACAGGGCCAGTTCGCCCAGGAGGAACGACCAGTGGTCGGGGAACGGCTTGCGCAGCAGCCCGCCGGCCTCGGAGACCGGCAGCCGGGCGTCCAGCCCCTCCGCGGTGCGGCCGGCGGCCTGCCTCGTCTGCTGCTTCACGGCGCGTGCCTTCAGGCGGGACCGCCGGAAGAAGATCATGCCAACTCCTCCCTGTTCGCGGGTACCTGACGCGTTGCCCGCCAGGTACCCACGAGGACGTGTAGCCGCTTGTCGGCCGGCCACGCAGGACCGGCGAAAACCGCTGGCCGGAGCGGTGGCCTTGTGGCAGCGTCCGCGCTGTGACAGACACCGACCGCCGTGCCGGCCACCGCGCCGCGACAGACACCGACCGCATCCGGATCACCCCCGTCGCCGAGCGTCCGGCGCTGCTGCCCCGGCTCTACGAGTTCGCCGACACCTGGCCGGCTTTCGTGCCCCACGACCCGGTGGCGGACGCCCTGTTGGGCCGGGTGGCCGCGGAGTTCCCCGAGTACTGCGTCGTGGCGACGGACGGCGACCGCGTCGTGGCGCGCGGGCTGAGCGTGCCCTTCGACGCCGGGCACGACGGCCGCGAGGAGACCCCGGACCGGGGCTGGGACCGGGTGCTGGGCTGGTCCTTCCACGACCGGCGGGACGGGCGCGCGCCGACGACGGCCAGCGCCCTGGAGATCACGGTGGACACCGAGTACCTCGGCCGCGGACTGTCCTACCGGATGCTGGAGGCGCTGCGGAACGCCGTCGGCCGGCAGGGCCACGACGCGCTGCTGGCCCCGGTCCGCCCGACGGCCAAGCATCTCGAGCCGCGCGTCCCGATGGCCGACTACCTCCGCCGGCGGCGCGCGGACGGACTGCCCGCCGACCCGTGGCTACGGGTGCACGTCAAGGCCGGCGGCACCATCGAGAAGATCGCCCCCGCGTCGATGACGGTCAGCGGCTCCCTGGCCCAGTGGCGCCGGTGGACCGGCCTGCCCTTCGACCGCGACGGCGCCGTCGAGGTGCCCGGCGCCCTGGTCCCCGTGCACTGCGACACCGCCCATGATCACGCGGTCTACGTCGAACCCAACGTCTGGGTCCGGCACCGCGTGTCCCCGCGACCGTAGCGGGTTCGAAATCCACCGGTAACGGTGCCGGGGCGCTACACCTTCTACGCTCGTAGGGAGAAGCGGGGAGCGGGCCGGGGAGGGGGCGTCGGCGTGCAGGACGACGTGGAGCTGCGCTACCACGTGGTGCACGGCTACCGCCGCGCCTTCCGGCTCGCGGGCCGCGGACCGGCGCTGGTGTTCCTGCACGGCATCGGGGACTCCTCCGCGACCTGGGCGGGCATCCTCCCCGCGCTGGCCAGGAACCACACCGTGATCGCCCCCGACCTGCTCGGCCACGGCGCCTCCGACAAGCCGCGCGCCGACTACTCGGTCGCCGCCTACGCCAACGGCGTCCGCGACCTGCTCGGCGTCCTCGGCATCGACCGCGCGACCCTGATCGGGCACTCGCTCGGCGGCGGGGTGGCCATGCAGTTCGCGTACCAGTTCCCCGAGCGCACCGAGCGCCTGGTGCTGGTCAGCGCGGGCGGCGTGGGCCGGGAGGTCACCCCCGTCCTGCGGGCCGTGTCCCTGCCGGTGGCCGCCGCGCTGCTCGCGGCGCTCGGCCTGCCGGGGATGCGCTGCCAGACCCGGCTGGTCGTCGGGCTGCTCAAGGGCCTCGGCACGGACCTCGGGCAGGACGCGCCGGCCCTGCTCCGGCTGGTCGACTCGCTCCCGGACGCGGGGTCCCGGAGCGCCTTCGTCCGGAGCCTGCGCGCCGTGGTCGACTGGCGCGGCCAGGTCATCACGATGCTGGACCGGTGTTACCTGGCCGAGGGCATGCCGACCCTGCTGCTGTGGGGGTCCCGGGACGGCGTGATACCGGTACGGCACGCGTACCGCGCGCACGAAGCGATGCCCGGCAGCCGCCTGGAGATCTTCGAGGGCGCCGGACACTTCCCCTTCACCGCCGACCCGGACCGCTTCCTCGCCGCGGTGCGGCACTTCCTCGCCACGACCCGGCCGGCCGACTGGAGCCCGGAGCGGTGGCGCGAGCTGCTCAGAGCGGGCCGGCCCGGCAGCGCGGCCGGCCGGCCGGACGACGCCCGCAACCGCGCAGTGGAACGCGAGCTGCGGGACGAGAGCGAGCGCAGCGCCACATAAGGCGGCGTCGGCCCGGTTTCAGGGGCGGCGCCAGCTGTGGTCCGGCAGGTGGGACCCGGCCTGCGGGCCCATCCGCAGCATCCCGCCGTCGACGGCCCACGACGCCCCCGTCACATACGCCGCGTCCGGCCCGGCGAGGAAGGCGATGACGGCGGCCACCTCACGGGCGTCGCCCGGCCTGCCCAGCGGGACGCCCGGCCGGTCCTTGAGGGTCACGTCCTCGTCCTCCTGCCCGGTCATCGGCGTGGCGATCTCGCCGGGCGCGACCGCGTTCACGTTGATGCCGTGCTCGGCCAGTTCCAGCGCCATGACCTGCGTCAGCAGGCCCAGCCCGCCCTTGGCCGCGCAGTACGGCGCCGCGCCGACCCGGGGCTGGTGCTCGTGCACGCTGGTGACGTTGACGATCCGGCCGCCGTCCCCCTGGCCGATCATGCGCCGGGCGGCCAGCTGCGAGCAGAGGAACGGCCCTGCGAGGTCGACGTCGAGCACGTGCTGGAACGTCGCGTGGTCGATGTCCAGGAAGGGCGTCGCGGTGCCGGTGCCGGCGTTGTTGACCAGGACGTCGATCCGGCCCAGCTGTTCGGCGAGCCGGTCGACGGCGCCGGCGGCCGCGGGGAGGTCCGCGAGGTCCATCCGCTCGATCACTGCGTTCCGGCCCTTGCCGCGGACTTCCGCGGCCGTCGCTTCGGCGCCCTCCCGGTCGCTGTGCCAGGTGATGCCGATGTCCAGACCCTGCTCGGCGAGGCGTGCGGCGGTGGCCCGGCCGATGCCGGAGTCGGCGCCGGTGATCACGGCGGTACGCGGATCCGGTGTCGGGTTCACGGTCAACGGTCCTCCGCACGGGAGACGGGCAGCAGCTCACGGATGTCGGGCGGGAGGACGCTGCCGAGCTTCTCGCTGAGCTCGGGCGCGAGCGCCGCGTCCAGCGTCTCGAAGACCGCGCTCGCCTCCTGCAGTGCGGCGTCCTCCGAGACCCCGCCGCGCCAGGCGATCCGCGCGGCGAAGGTCGTCAGATCGAACCGCTCCGCCGTGTGGTACTCCTCCGGTCCGCCCTCGTGCGCGGCGACCACCCGGCGGAGGTGCTCGCCGATCTCCCGCGGCAGCTGGGCCGCGAGGTGCTCGGCGAGGCCGTCGGGGACGCGCTCCGCCAGCGTCTCCAGGGTGGCCCGTACCGCGCGCTCCGCCGTCCCGCGGTCGGGGAGCGCGGCCCCTGCCTGCACCAGCCGCAGGAACTCGTCGTGATGCATGATCATTCATCCTTCCGTGCCGTCGACACGCAGCCTTACCTGCTCGGCCAGCCGCTCCAGGCTCCGGTCCAGCGCGGCGTTCACGGCCTCGCCGCCCGGGTCGTGGGACGCCTCGAAGAAGGACAGGTGAATGGTCACCTCGCTCGCCCCGCTCCCGATGCCGGCCACCTGGAGCCAGCCCGCGTAGCTGCCGTTCTCCCGGGTGCCCCATTCCAGGCGCTGCTGATCCGGCTCGGCACGGAAAAGGGCGGACGCGTCCTCGCCCGTACGGTCCTCGTGCACCGTCACGGCCGGCAGCTGCTCCTCCCGTACGTGCAGCTCCGCCGGCATCCACGAATCGAGCCGCGACACATCGCTCGCCTGGTCGAAGACGTGCTCGGGCAGCGCCGGCATCGTGCGGGAACGCTCGTACTCACTCATGCCACACCTCTCCTCGGTCCGAAGCGATCCGGACCGGGCCCCGATCGGTCCGGACCGGTGTCGATCGGTCCGGAGACCGGTCCGAAAGCTTCCACGGAACGCCTGCCCCGTGACGGCACCCGGAGGCGCACAACCACCCGATTGCAGGGGGATGGGGCGATTCGTCGCCGCCCGTTTCCCGGCGGATTTTCTTTGATCGGCCTTTGCCCGTCACAATCACCGAGCGACCTTTCCCTGATTTCCCAGCGGACTCGGTCCTGCCCACGCGGCGCAGCTGTCACGGCCGCCGTGGGTCCGGGCGCCGCCACTTCGGGGTGGGCGCGGCACGTACACACGGCGGAACGATCTCCCTTTGAGGAGGCACGTAATTGGAAGGAAGGCTGGCCATGACGGCGGATGCGCGTGGCAAGGTCGAGGAGTTCATCCTGGGGGAGCGGTTCGCCTGTCTGGCGGGCCGATCGGCCTGGCGCCGGGGCGGTATCACCCACCGGCACTACGACCGGATGGGGAGTACGGAAGCCGCCCGGCTGATGGCGCTCGACCTCGCGGAATTCGTCGGTTCGGCGGACTGGAGCCCCAAGACGTTCACCAGCTTCATCGCGACCTTCGAGGAACCTCGCGGCGTCGATGAGCTGCGGTTCGAAGAGCTTCTCTGGGAGCAGCTGCAGCTGCTCCACGAGCAGGACGCGGAATCCCATCGCTGGGCCGAGGGCTATTCCTCCGATCCGCAGTCCGGACAGTTCGCGTTCAGCGTGGCCGGCCATCCCTTCTTCGTCATAGGTCTGCACGAGACGCACCGCCGCTGGGGCCGTCGGCCTCCCTTCCCGATGCTGGCCTTCAACTCCCACAAGCAGTTCGACCTGATAAAGGGCGCCGGCATGTGGGACCGGCTGGCGGACAAAATACGCAAGCAGGACATCAAGCTGCAGGGGGACATCAACCCCAACCTGTACGAGTACGAGCAGCTCTCCGAGGCCCGCCGCTACTCCGGCCGCCCCAAGCCCGCCGACTGGCAGTGCCCCTTCGCCGCCCGCGAGGCCGGCCGGGAAGCCGCCATGGACACCGAGCGGGAGCCGGCGGAGGAGCGCGAGCGCGAGCTGACCGCCTCGGGGGCATAGGAACCCGGCCGCTGAAAACCGGTACAGCCACCGGGCCGCCCTGCCCGTGGCTGTGCCGAGCAGGCCACTGTGCCGTGGCTGTGCCGAGCAGCCCGCCGTCCCCGTGGCTGTGCCGACCGGGTGGCCTTGCCGCGCCCGCGGCCTGTCAGGTCGCACCCGGCCACCCGGCGTGCCGAAGATGCACCGTGATCTTCGGCAACCGGCTCCGCAGGAGCGCTCCCACACCCCGCCCCAGGCCCGGCCTCCGCACCGCACTGGCCCTCCTGGCCGCCGCCTCCCTGGGCGCGGCAGCCCTGCCCGCCGTACCGGACGCCGCCGCGACACCACCACCGCCCGGCCGACCCGCCACCCCCGCCGAGCAGCGCGTCGACGCACACCTGGACGCCATCCGGCACCACCCGCGGGAACTCCGGGCCTTCATGCGGGCCCTGCCCAAGGGCGGCGACCTGCACCACCACCTCACCGGCGCGGCCTCCACCGAACTGCTCGTCCGGCTCGCCGCGCAGGACGGCCTGTGCATCGACCGGACCGACACGGCCCAGCCGCCCCCCTGCCGCCCCGGCACCCGGCCCGCCGCCGACACCCGCACCGACCCCGCCTTCCGGCAGCGGCTCATCCGCGCCTGGTCGATGCAGGACCTGCCGCCCGGCACATCCGGCCACGATCACTTCTTCGCCGCCTTCGACAAATTCGACGCGGTCGTCAAGCGGCACCCCGGCGAGCTGCTGGCCGACGTGGCCGGCACGACCGCCGAGAACCACCAGTCGTACCTGGAGACCATGATCAGCCCGGCCTCGGCCGCCGTGCACCGCCTGGCCGCCGGCGTCCGGTACGACACCGACCCGGCCCGGATGCACCGCGCGCTGCTGGCCGACGGCAAGCTGGACCGAGTCGTGCGCGACGCCCGGCGGGAGGCCGACCGGACCACGGCCGTCTTCCGCCGCACGGCCCACTGCGGCACCCGCACCCCGGCGCCCGGCTGCCGCGTGACCGTCCGCTTCATCTCCCAGGCCATCCGGGCCGAGGCTCCCCAGCAGGTCTTCGCCCAGCTCGCGCTCGGCATGCGGCTGGCCGAACGCGACCGGCGGTTCGTCGCCGTGAACCTCGTCGCACCGGAGGACGGCGAAGTCGCCCTGCGCGACTACCGGCTCCACATGCGGATGCTCGACCACCTGCACGGCGTCTACCCCCGCGCCCACATCACCCTGCACGCCGGCGAACTCACCCCCGGCCTGGTCAAACCCGCCGACCTGCGCTTCCACATCCGCGAAGCCGTACACACCGGCCACGCCGAACGCATCGGCCACGGAGTCGACCTGGCACACGAGGACGGCGCCGACGAGCTGCTGCGCACCATGGCCCAGCACGGCATCGCCCTCGAATCGCCGCTGACGAGCAACGCCCAGATCCTCGGCGTCAGCGGGGCCGACCACCCCTTCCCGCGCTACCGCCGGGCCGGCGTACCGGTCACGCTCGCCACCGACGACCCCGGTATCTCCCGCACCGACATCAGCCACGAATACCAGCGCGCCGCGACCACGTACCACCTCAGCTACCCCGAGCTGAAGGACCTCGCCCGCACCTCCCTCGAGGAAGCCTTCCTGCCCGGCCCCGGCCGCCACGACCGCGCCGCCGGCTCCCCGGCCACCGGCCTCAAGGCGCGCCTGCAGTGGCGGCTGGAGAGTGCCTTCCACCGCTTCGAGCAGCGCGTACTGCGCGGGACGAGCTGAAACCCGTGCACCCGCCCTCCGCCTCCCCGACACCCGTCCCTCTGAAGCCCGTCCCCGGCCCCCGCGGCCTGCCCCTCCTCGGCAACCTCCCCGCCTTCGGCAGGGACCCGCTGGGCTTCCTCGTACGGCTGCGTGACGAGTACGGCGACGCGGTGACCTGGTCCCTCGGGCCGCGGCGCAGCCTGTTCCTCTTCCACCCCACGCACATCGCCGAATTCCTCGCCGCCCGAGAGCGCACCTTCGAGCTCCTCGAGATCGGCTGGGCGTTCAAGCAGCTCACCGGGCAGAGCCTCATCCTCAGCAAGGGCAGCGACTGGCGCCGCAAACGGTCCCTGGTCCAGCCCACCGTCCGCCCGCGCCAGGTCCGCGGCTACGCCGCCGCCATGGTCGAGTGCGCCCAGGCCGCGGCCGGACAGTGGCAGAACGGCGACCGCATCGACGTACGCCACGAGATGGCGCTGCTCACCCAGCGCATCGTCCTGCGCACCCTGTTCGGCAACGACCTCGGCGACCGCACCCGGGCGCTCGGCGAGGCCATGGCCGTCGCCGAACACGGCATCGGCGCCGAACTGCGGAACGGGACCCTCTTCCTGCCGGGCTGGATCCGCACCCGGGGCCGGCGCCGCCTGCTCCGGGCCATCGCCACCATCGACGCCGAAGTGCACCGGCTGATCCGTGCGCGGCAGCAGCACGGCGACACCGAGGACCGCGACGACCTGCTCAGCAGACTCCTGGCGGCCCGCGACGAAGAAGGCCGGCCGCTGACCGCCCAGGAGGTGCGCGACGAGGCCGCCACCCTCTGGGCCGCCGGACACGAGACCACGTCCACGGCCCTGACCTGGACCTGGTACCTGCTGTCGCGCTCACCGGAGGCCCGCGAACGGCTCACCGCCGAACTCGACGAGGTCCTCGCCGGGCGCCCGCCCACCATCGACGACTACGACCGGCTGCCGTGGACCCGGCAGATCATCAAGGAGGCCCTCCGCCTCTACCCGCCCGCCTGGCTCATCCCCGCCGTCGCCCGCGACGGCGCCACCCTCGCCGGCACCCGCATCCCCGCCGGCACCGTCGTGTGGTGCAGCCAGTGGACCACCCACCGCGACCCGCGGTGGTTCCCCGAACCCGCCCGCTTCCGCCCCGAACGCTGGGACCCCGAAGCACCCGACCCCGTACCGGACC
This sequence comes from Streptomyces sp. NPDC053542, assembly GCF_044544685.1. Taxonomy (NCBI): domain Bacteria; kingdom Bacillati; phylum Actinomycetota; class Actinomycetes; order Kitasatosporales; family Streptomycetaceae; genus Streptomyces; species Streptomyces sp. NPDC053542. Next base: position 27,695 of record NZ_JBITXL010000014.1, on the reverse strand, counting down.
ACGCGTGGTACCCCTTCGGCGGCGGCCCGCGCACCTGCCTCGGCGCCCGCTTCGCACAGGTCGAGGCCGCGCTCCTGCTCGCCACCCTCGCCCAGCACTGCCACCTCGACGTCACCCCCGCAGGCCCGGACCCCCGCGTCGGCCTGCTCCTCCAGCCGCCGGAGCCCCTGCACGCGACCGTGCGGTACGCATAGCGTTCGGGACGGCCGCGAAGCGCTCGGACAGGCCGAGAAAGCCCGGGAAGGCCGGGGGAAAGAGCTCGGGAAGGCCGGGAAAAGGGCTCACCACCGCTTCCCGGCCACCACCCCGACCGTCACGAGGGCCAGAACCACCCACGCGAACCAGAGCCAGCCACTGCTGCCGACCGCCACCGTGTACGCCGTGGCCAGGATCAGCCCGCCCACCGTGCACCCTGCCATCGCCTTAGCCGATCCGGGCATCCTGGCACCCTCCTCACGGCGGCCCGTACCGGGATATGCCACGGGCCGCGGCCTTGGGGACATGTTCCCCGGCCGCGGCCCGCACCGCCAGCTTTCGTCGGATTCCGCGCCGTCCGTCCGGCCAACGGACGGAGCCGGGGCCTCAGCCCTGACCGCGCGCGTTCAGCGACGCGAGGTAGGCGTTGTACGCCGCCAGCTCCTTGTCGCCGTCCCGGTCCGCCTGCCGGTCCTTACGTACCGACTGCCGCTTCTCCGTCGTGTACCACTGGAAGACCAGCGCGATCAGCACCAGCACCGACGGGATCTCACTGAACGCCCAGGCGATGCCGCCCGCCGCCTGCTGGTCCGCGAGCGCGTCCACCCCCAGCGAGGCCGGCGGGTGCTGGAACGTCTTGATCATCGTCTCCGACGCCATCATCAGCGCGATGCCGAAGAACGCGTGGAACGGCATCCCCGCGAACAGCTCCAGCATCCGCATCACATAGCCGGGCCGGTGCGGACCCGGGTCCACACCCATGATCGGCCAGAAGAACACCAGACCCACGGCCAGGAAGTGCACCATCATCGCGATGTGCCCGGTCCGCGACTCCATCAGGAAGTCGAAGAGCGGCGTGAAGTACAGCGCGTACAGGCTCGCGATGAAGAGCGGAATCGTGAACGCCGGGTGCGTGATGATCCGCATGTACCGGCTGTGCAGCAGCGCCACCAGCAGCTCACGCGGGCCCTTGCGGCCGCGGCCCGCGGTCGGCAGCGCCCGCAGCGTCAGCGTCACCGGCGCGCCGAGCAGCAGCAGGATCGGCGACAGCATGCTGATCACCATGTGCTGCACCATGTGCACGCTGAACATGGCCATGCCGTAATCGTTCAGCTTCGTGCACATCACCAGGGCGACCGTCAGCACACCCACGACCCAGGCCACGATCCGGCTCACCGGCCAGCTGTCACCGCGCCGCCGCAGCCGCAGCACGGCCCAGCCGTACAGCGCCAGCCCCAGCAGGCATCCGACGAGGAAGAACGCGTCGCCGCCGAACTCCAGCCCGCGCCCCAGCGTGAACGGCGGCAGATCCATCATCATGCCGTGCCCGCTGTGATCCATCCGCTCGCTCCTGATTCGCACCAATGCTCCGCGACCAGCCTAGAGCCGCCCCCGGCACGCACGGTGACCGGGGGCGGCTCGTACGAGGGGCAACTACCTGTACGAGTGGGCGAGCGGGTTAGAGGACGGTCTCCACCTCCGCGTACCGGTCGCCCGGTACGGTCTTCAGCGTCTCGACGGCCTCCGCCAGCGGCACCAGCGTGATGTCCGTACCGTGCAGCGCGGTCATCATCCCGAAGTCGCCGCGGTGCGCCGCCTCCACCGCGTGCCACCCGAAGCGGGTCGCGAGCACGCGGTCGTACGCGGTCGGGGTCCCGCCGCGCTGGACGTGGCCCAGGATCACCGCACGGGCCTCCTTGCCGAGCCGGCCCTCCAGCTCGACGGCCAGCTGCCGGGCGACGCCGGCGAACCGCTCGTGCCCGTACATGTCCTTGCCGCCGACCTCGAAGTCCATCGAGCCCGCGCGCGGCTTCGCGCCCTCCGCCACCACGACGATGGCGAACTTCTTGCCCGCGTCGAACCGGGCCGCGACCCGCTCGCTCAGCTCGTCGATGTCGAAGGGGCGCTCGGGGACGACGATGGCGTGCGCACCGGCCGCCATGCCCGAGTGCAGCGCGATCCAGCCGGTGTGCCGGCCCATGACCTCGACGATCAGCACCCGCTGGTGCGACTCGGCGGTCGTCTTGAGCCGGTCCAGCGCCTCGGTGGCCACGCCGACCGCCGTATCGAACCCGAAGGTCAGATCGGTCGACGCGATGTCGTTGTCGATGGTCTTCGGCACGCCGACGATCGGCAGGCCGGCGTCCGACAGCAGCCGGGCCGCCTTGAGCGTGCCCTCGCCGCCGATCGGGATGATCGCGTCCAGACCGAGGTCGGCGACGTGCCCGCGGGCCCGCTCGACGCCGTCCCGCAGGTGGGCCGGCTGTACGCGGGAGGAGCCGAGGATGGTGCCGCCACGGGCCAGGATGCCGCCCACCGCGTCCAGGTCGAGCTTGCGGTAGTCGCACTCCAGCAGGCCGCGCCAGCCGTCGACGAAGCCGATGACGTCATCGCCGTGGTCGGCGACGGCACGGTGGACGACGGAGCGGATGACGGCGTTCAGACCGGGGCAGTCGCCTCCGGAGGTGAGTACACCAATACGCATTACTCGTAGAAACCTCTGCAGCTCAACCGGATGACCGGACCCCGTCGTCCGGTTGGATGCGCACACCCTACAAGCGCGGCGCGCCCCTCCGCGGCGCCTGCCCGCACTACGGGAATCCGCCCCCTCACATGCGCCAATCCCGGCCACACTTGAGCGCACCGAACTGGCCCGGACAAGCCCCTCGGACACCCCTCCCGGTCCTGGACACCTCTCCCGTTCCGGGCACCACTTCGCCCCCTGAATCGTTCCCCAATACAAGGGGGGCCCAGAAGACGAAACGTCACCTCGGGCCTCTCACGGGCCCTCTTTATCTGGAGCTCCTCCGGGATCCCTCTTTCCACACGCCCCACGCCCCACCCCGGGCACGCAAAGCCCCCCTCGCCCGTTGACACGGCAAGGGGGGCCTCGCGCCGAAACGTTGCTTTACGGCTCGCTCTACGTCTCGCTTTGCGTCTCGCGCCTCACGCCGGCTGCGTAGCCGCCGCGATCCGCTCCTGGCGCAGCGCCTCGTACCAGTGGTCGCTCACCGGCGGCAGCGCGTTGACGTCCAGCGCCAGCTTGATCAGCAGGTCGGCGATGTGCGGGTTACGGGCCATCACCGGGCCGTGCATGTACGTACCGAAGACGGTGTCGTTCCACGCGCCCTCGTAGCCGTCGCCCACGCCGTTGCCGTTGCCGAACCGTACCTTCGCGAACGGGCGGGCGGTCTGCCCGAGGTGGGTGACGCCCTGGTGGTTCTCGAAGCCGGTCAGCGGCGGGAGGTTCAGCTCCGGGTCGATGTCGGCGAGTACGTCACCGACGCACCGCTCGCCCTCGCCGCGGGTGCTCACCACGTCCAGCAGCCCGAGCCCCTGCTCGCGCTCGCCCAGGTCGTTGATGAACTCATGGCCGAGGATCTGGTACCCGGCGCAGACCGAGAAGACGATCGCGCCGTTGGCGACCGCCCGATTCAGGCCGCCGTCCCGGCGCAGCCGCTCGGCGGCCAGCCGCTGCGGCCGGTCCTCGCCGCCGCCGATCAGGTAGATGTCGCCCGAGGTGGGGATCTGCTGGTCGGAGCGGACGTCCAGGCGCTGGACGTCCAGCCGACGCTGCCGCGCCCGGCGCTCCACCACCAGTGCGTTGCCCTGGTCCCCGTACGTGCTCAGCAGGTCCGGGTAGATCCACACCAGACGCAGGCTGTTGTCACTCATGCTCGCTCGTCCTTGTCCGTTGCGGATCGGGTCAGTTGCCCACGCGGCGGCGCAGGTCCTGGAAGGCGGTGTAGTTGGCGATGACCTCGATACGGCCGGGCGGTGCCTTCCGTACGGCCTCGTCGACGTTCTCGCACACCTGGAAGTCCAGGCCCGCGACCTCCAGCCGGACCGCGAGGTCCAGCTTGCGGTCGCCGATCACGAAGATCGGGTGGCCGGCGAGCCGGGTGTAGTCGACGTCCCAGAGCCAGGAGGTGTCCGTACCGTCGGCGCCGCGCGCGTTGACGGACAGGATCACCGGCGTCGGCGGCGGGTCGATCAGCGAGAACGTCTCCAGCCAGCCGGCCGGGTTCTTCGCCAGCAGCAGCCGCAGCTCGCGGTCCATGAAGGAGACCACGTCGTACCGGCCCGCGACCGCCTGGACCTCGTACATCCGCTCCAGGGCCACCTGCGGGGGCACGCCGAAGGCCGCGGCCACCGCGGCCGAGGTCGTGGCGTTCGCCTTGTTCGCGCGGCCGGGCAGCTGCAGCTTGATCGGCCAGGCCGAACCGTGCGGGTCCAGTACGTGGTCGCCGGAGAGCGCCCAGCTCGGCGTCGGGCGGCGGAAGCCGCACTCGCCGCAGAACCAGTCGTCGCCCGGACGCTGCATGACACCGCCGCAGGACGGGCACGACCAGGCGTCGTCCTTCCACTCCTGGCCCGCCGCGACCCATACGACGTTGGCGGACGAGGAGGCCGCCCAGACGATCAGCGGGTCGTCGGCGTTGGCGACGACGAGCGCCTTGGAACCGGCCAGCCCCTCGCGCCACTTCTCCGCCAGCATGCGGGTCTCGGCGGCGCGGTCGAGCTGGTCACGCGAAAGGTTGAGCAGCGCGATGGCCTTGGGGGTGACGTCCCGGGCAACGCCCGCGAGGTACTTCTCGTCGACCTCGATGACGCCGTACTTCGCGTCCGAACCCCCGGCCAGCGCCGAGGTGATGCCGGCCGGCATGTTCGCGCCGAGCGCGTTGGAGACCACCGGGCCGCTGGCCCGCAGCGCCTCCGCGATCAGCCGCGTCGTGGTGGTCTTGCCGTTGGTCGCGGACACCAGGACCACGTCCAGGTGCTGGGCGAGCCGGGCCAGCAGGTCGGGGTCGAGCCGGAGCGCGACCTTGCCACCGATCACCGATCCGCTGCCGCGGCCCACCGCGCGCGACGCCGCCGCCGCGGCCCTGCCCGCCGTCACGGCCAGCTTGGCCCGCGGCGACAGCGGGTCCGTGTTGCCTGCCATCGTCCTAGATCCTCCTTGCATCCGGCGCCCTCCTGCCCCCGAGGCCGCCGGTGGAACGCCCCTCCGTACCGGCCCGGCCGGCCGGGAGGCTGTGGTTGGGGATCAGCCTATCGATTTCCGCGCCGGGGCCCGAACCAGACCACCCGTGAGAGGGCACCCGGGTCCCGCACAAGCGACGTACCGGACGGGTCGGCGGCCATCGGTCGCGGGGGCCGGAACGGTGCTGCTCAGCGGCCGGAACGTACTCTTGCCCCCATGCGACACCGCACCATCCCCGGCAGTTCCGGCCGCGTCCGCCCCATGCGGCTGCTCGGCGATCCCGTCCTGCACGCGCCGTGCGAGGAGATCACCGACTTCGGGCCGGAGCTGGCCCGGCTGGTGGAGGACATGTTCGCGACGATGTACGCGGCGCGGGGTGTCGGCCTCGCCGCGAATCAGATCGGCGTCGCGCGGCGGGTGTTCGTGTACGACTGCCCGGACGACGAGGACGTCCGCCACCTCGGGCACGTGGTCAACCCCCGGCTCGTGGCGGTGGACGGCGAGGTCTTGCGCGGCCCCGAGGGGTGCCTGTCGCTGCCGGGGATCGAGTCCGGTACGCCGCGCCACGACGAGGCGGTGGTCGAGGGCGTCACGCTGGACGGGGAGCCGTGCCGGATCTCCGGTACCGGCTTCTTCGCCCGCTGCCTGCAGCACGAGTGCGACCACCTGGACGGCGGCCTGTACGTCGACCACCTCACCGGCCTGCGCCGCCGCCGCGCACTGCGGGCGGCGGCCAGGGCGCCGTGGGCGGCGGGGCGCGCGTAGCGGGAAAGCGGGAATCGCGGGCGGATCGGGCACCACAGCTGCCACTGGAGCGTTCCCCGGTACAAGGGGGGCCCAGGAGGCGAAACGTCACCTCCAGCCCCAGGGCTCGGCCCAGCCCCTGGGACCCCGTCCCTGGAGCCCCGTCCCTGGAGCCCCGTCCCTAGAACCCCGGTCCGCCCGGGCGGTCGCCCGCTGCCGCGAGGCGGCCCCACAGCAGGTCCGCGAGATGCTGTACCAATTGCGCCCGCGAACACGGCTGCTCGCGCAGCCACCAGTCGCCGGCCGCGTGCATCATCCCGACGATGCCGTGGCCCCACACCCGCGCCAGCTCGTCGCCGACCGGTCCCAGGTCCACCCGCTCGGCGATGACCTGCGCCAGCTCCTCGCCCATCCGCCGCAGCAGGGGAGCGGAGTGCCGCCCGACGTCGAAGCCGCTGTCCGGCGTCTGCCCCTCGTCCGACGGATGCATCAGGAAGCGGTAGACCTGCGGCCGGGCCTCGATGGCCGCGAGGTAGGTGTCGAGCGTCGCCTCGACCCGGTCCCGGCGCGGTACGGGGGAGTCCAGCGCGGCCCGCAGGCCGGCGAGGAGGGCGTCGGTGTGGCGTACGGCGAGTGCGCGGTACAGGCCGCCCTTGTCGCCGAAGTGCCGGTACAGGATCGGCTTGGTGATCCCGGCCTCGGCCGCGATCGCGTTCATCGACGCCTCGGGGCCGTCGCGGAGCACCACGCGGTCCGCGGCCTCCAGCAGCTCGCGTCGTCGGCGCTCACTGGCCGTACGGCGGCTCTCCTGTGTCATTTCCATCGTCCGGCTCCCCGCCCTGTGTGACTTCGTGCTGTTCGCGCAACGTAACACCCTGTCCAAGGGAGGGGAGATATCGGTCGCTGAGGTTGACATGCTTACTCGTGAGTAACAGACTGCTGTTACCGCAAGTAACGCACTGCTGGAGGGGTCATGGCCGAGTTCATCATGGAACTCAACGACGAGCAGAAGGAAGTCCGGGACTGGATCCATGGATTCGCCGCGGACGTCATGCGCCCCGCCGCCGCCGAGTGGGACGAGCGCGAGGAGACCCCCTGGCCGGTGATCCAGGAAGCGGCCAAGATCGGGATCTACTCGCTCGACTTCTACGCGCAGCAGTACTTCGACCCCACGGGCCTCGGCATCCCCATGGCCATGGAGGAGCTCTTCTGGGGCGACGCGGGCATCGCCCTCTCGATCGTCGGCACCGGCCTCGCCGCGGTCGGCGTCCTCGCCAACGGCACCGAGGAGCAGATCGGCACCTGGATCCCGCAGATGTACGGCGACGTGAACGACGTCAAGGTCGCCGCCTTCTGCTCCTCCGAGCCCGACGCCGGCTCCGACGTCGCCTCGATGCGCACGCGTGCCGTGTACGACGAGGCCAAGGACGAGTGGGTGCTGAACGGCACCAAGACCTGGGCGACCAACGGCGGCATCGCCAACGTCCATGTCGTCGTCGCGGTCGTCGACCCGGAGCTGGGCTCCAAGGGCCACGCCTCCTTCATCATCCCGCCGGATACCCCTGGCCTCTCCCAGGGCCAGAAGTTCCAGAAGCACGGCATCCGCGCCTCGCACACCGCCGAGGTCGTCCTCGACAACGTCCGCGTCCCCGGCAGCTGCCTGCTCGGCGGCAAGGAGAAGCTGGACGAGCGGCTGGCCCGCGCCCGTGAGCGCGCCAAGGCCGGCGGCGGCGAGCGCGTGAAGAACGCCGCGATGGCCACCTTCGAGGCGTCCCGCCCGGCGGTCGGCGCGATGGCGGTCGGCACCGCACGCGCCGCGTACGAGGAGGCCCTCGAGTACGCCAAGACCCGCGAGCAGTTCGGCCGCCCGATCATCGATAACCAGGGCGTGGCCTTCCAGCTCGCTGACATGCGTACGTCGATCGACGCGGCCCGGCTGCTGGTCTGGCGCGCGTCCTGGATGGCCGTGAACGGCAAGCCGTTCACCGCGGCCGAGGGCTCGCAGTCCAAGCTCTTCGCGAGTGAGACCGCGAAGAAGGTCACGGGCCAGGCCATCCAGATCCTCGGCGGCAACGGCTTCACCCGCGAGTACCCGGTGGAGCGCATGCACCGCGACGCCGCGATCTACACGATCTTCGAGGGCACGAGCGAGATCCAGCGACTGGTGATCGCGCGGACGCTGGCGGGGATGCCGATCCGCTGACGCTGCTCGCAGCTCGCAACGGGCCGGAACACACAGTGTGTTCCGGCCCGTTGCGCTGCGCGGGCCACCCTGATCGGATCACCCGCATGGACACGACTCCACCGGACTGGGACCACTGCGGGATCGGGGCGACTTCGGACGATCCGCTCGGATGCAGGGGCGTACGGGCCGATGCGGGCCGGTGCCTGGCACACCTCGAACCCGCCGATCGTGAGGCGTACTTGGCGGGGCTGCGGCCCGGCGCGGATCTCGACTGCCGTGGGGTGACGCTCGACGCGGAGCTGGTCAGGGACCTGCTGGCGCGGCTGCGCGGTGACGATGGCCGTCCGGTGTGCGGGGAGGCGCTGTTCTCGCACGCGCGGTTCACGGAGGATACGGATTTCTCGCGCGTACGGTTCGACGGCGAGGGCGTCTTCGAGGGGGCGCGTTTCGAGGCGTCGGTGGTCTTCGACGGCGTGCGTTTCGAGCGGGGTGGCTGGTTCGGCGGCGCGTCGTTCGCGGGGCTTGCGGTATTCGGTGGCGTACGGTTCGCAGAAAACGCCGGATTCGAGGGCGCGGAATTTCGCGATCAGGCATGGTTCGGTGGCGCCCATTTCGACGGTCGGGCGTGGTTCGCGGAGACGGTTTTCCACGGTGACGCGGAATTCTTCCAAGCGGTTTTCGCCGGTGGCTGGATGGGCCCGCTCATCTGTCATGGAACGCTCGTACTGTACGAGGCGGAATTCCGTAACACCCTGCGGATATCCGTCATGGCGGCGCGAATCGATGCCCGTTCCGCGCGTTTAGAGGGTGCCGTGGCACTGCGCGCGCGATGGGCAACGGTCGATCTCACCAATGCCGTCCTAATGTTCCCGAGTTCCGTGGCGACCGACCTGTCCACGCCCCGCCACCCCGCCGAGGAAGCGCTCTCGGCCGCTCATGAAATCGACGTGTCGATCGCCTCGATTCGCGGGGTCGACGCCTCGATGCTGTTGCTCAGCGACGTGGACCTGACCCGCTGCCGTTTCTCCGGCGCGCACCACCTCGACCAGCTGAGATTCGAGGGGAAATGGCGGCTCTCCGCCGCTCCCAAAGGCGTCCGGTGGAGCCGGGGAATTCCCCGCTGGTGCACCAAGCGCCAGATCATCGAGGAAGAGCGGCAATGGCGTACGCTGCCCCGTCGCCGCCATCCGGCGCGGCACGCCTGGGGTGATCCGCCGGAATCGCCGGACAGCGTACCGGGGCTTGCCACGCTCACCACGACCTACCGCCAGCTCCGCAAAGCCCGCGAGGACGCGAAGGACGAGCCGGGCGCCGCAGATTTCTATTACGGCGAAATGGAGATGCGCCGGTACAGCTTCGGGTGGCGCAAGGCGGAACGCTGGCTGCTGCAGGCGTACTGGCTGCTCTCCGGGTACGGGTTGCGCGCCTCCCGCGCCCTCCTCGGGCTCGTTCTCGCGATGGCGGCCACGGTCCTGCTGATGATGGCGTTCGGGCTGCCGGACACGCCCGCGCGCCCGTACCCCGCGAGCGCCGGTGTCCTCGGGAAGCAGCACCCGCGGCTCCAGCGGCCCTTCCTGGAGCGGTTCACGGGGGAGCGCGCCGAGAAGGCCGCCGACGTGGTCCTCCACTCCGTGGTCTTCCGCGCCACCGGCCAGGGCCTGACCACCGCCGGTACGTACATCGAGATGGCGTCCCGCCTCTCCGAGCCGGCCCTGCTCGGCCTCGCCGTGCTCGCCGTTCGCGGCCGCATCAAGCGCGGCTGATCCTCCAGAGCCGCCCAGCTCCCGACTTTCGGCACATTCCACGCCCTCCCCGGCCCCTCCGGGGAGGGCGTCGTGCTGTCTGCGTGCGTCTCGGTCCGCTGACACCCCCCTTGACGAGCGGCGTCGTCGCCTCTACTTTCATCTTCCATAAAGCAAAACAGTTATTCCGAGATACGGAAAGAGCGCGCTCCGGAGGTACCGGAGACGCGTCTGGCCGGCCGACGACGCAGGAGTACTCGATGCCTCGTATGACCGCCGCTCGTGCGGCAGTGGAGATCCTCAAGCGCGAGGGCGTGACCAACGCCTTCGGCGTGCCGGGTGCGGCGATCAACCCCTTCTACAAGGCACTCAAGGAGGGCGGCGGGATCGACCACACGCTCGCCCGCCACGTCGAGGGCGCGTCGCACATGGCCGAGGGGTACACCCGTACCAATCCCGGCAACATCGGTGTCTGCATCGGTACGTCCGGCCCCGCCGGCACCGACATGATCACCGGCCTGTACTCCGCGATCGGTGACTCCATCCCGATCCTGTGCATCACCGGCCAGGCGCCCACCTCGGTGCTCCACAAGGAGGACTTCCAGGCCGTCGACATCGCCTCGATCGCCAAGCCGGTCACCAAGAAGGCGACGACCGTGCTGGAGGCCGCGCAGGTCCCCGGCGTTTTCCAGGAGGCGTTCCACCTGATGCGGTCGGGCCGCCCGGGCCCGGTCCTGATCGACCTGCCGATCGACGTCCAGCAGACGGAGATCGAGTTCGACCCCGAGACGTACGAGCCGCTGCCCGTTTACAAGCCCGCCGCGACCCGCGCCCAGATCGAGAAGGCCCTCTCGATGCTGAACGAGGCCGAGCGCCCGGTGCTGATCGCCGGTGGCGGTGTCATCAACGCCGACGCCTCCGACCTTTTCGTGGAGTTCGCCGAGCTGACCGGCATCCCGGTCATCCCGACGCTGATGGGCTGGGGCGTCCTCCCCGACGACCACGAGCTCAACGCCGGCATGGTCGGCCTGCAGACCTCGCACCGCTACGGCAACGAGAACTTCCTCGCGTCCGACTTCGTCCTCGGCATCGGCAACCGCTGGGCCAACCGCCACACCGGCTACAAGATGGACGTGTACCGCAAGGGCCGGAAGTTCATCCACGTCGACGTCGAGCCCACCCAGATCGGCAAGATCTTCGCCCCCGACTACGGCATCGCCTCCGACGCCAAGGCCGCGCTGGCGCTCTTCGTCGAGGTGGCGAAGGAGATGAAGGCCGCGGGCAAGCTGCCCGACCGCGGCGAGTGGGCCGCCGCCACCCAGGAGCGCAAGGCCACGCTGCAGCGCCGTACGCACTTCGACAACATCCCGATGAAGCCGCAGCGCGTGTACGAGGAGATGAACAAGGCGTTCGGGCCCGAGACCCGCTACGTCACCACCATCGGCCTCTCCCAGATCGCCGGCGCGCAGATGCTGCACGTCTACAAGCCGCGCCACTGGATCAACTGCGGCCAGGCCGGCCCGCTCGGCTGGACCATCCCGGCCGCGCTCGGCGTCGCCACCGCCGACCCGGACGCGCAGGTCGTCGCGCTCTCCGGCGACTACGACTTCCAGTTCATGCTGGAGGAGCTGGCCGTCGGCGCGCAGCACCGCATCCCGTACGTCCACGTCCTCGTGAACAACTCCTACCTGGGCCTGATCCGCCAGGCGCAGATCGGCCTGGACATCAACTTCCAGGTCAACCTGGAGTTCGAGAACATCAACTCCCCGGAGCTGGGCGTCTACGGCGTCGACCACGTCAAGGTCGCCGAGGGCCTGGGCTGCAAGGCGATCCGCGTCACCGACCCGGCCGAGCTGGGCGCCGCCTTCGAGCAGGCCAAGAAGCTCGCCGCCGAGCACCGGGTGCCGGTCGTCGTCGAGGCGATCCTGGAGCGGATCACCAACATCTCGATGAGCAAGACCGCGGACATCAGCGATGTCACGGAGTTCGAGGAGATCGCCACCGAGCCGTGGCACGCGCCGAGCGCGATCTCGCCGCTGAAGAGCTGACGGTGCCGGGCCTCCCGTCCGCACTCGCGTGCGGGAGGCCCGTACCCGGGTGCGGGCCTCCCGCATCCGCGCGCCCCCGTACCGCCCACACCGGAAGGAACCCACCCCTCATGGGCTTCACCGACTCCCGTTTCGACGTCAACCTGTCGATCCTCTTCACCGAACTGCCGCTGCTGGAGCGGCCCGCGGCGGCGGCCGCCGCCGGCTTCACCGAGGTCGAGCTGTGGTGGCCGTGGGTCGACGCGCCGGTCCCCGAGCAGTCCGAACTGGACGCGCTGCGGCACGCGCTGCAGGACGCCGGCACCCAGCTGGTCGGCCTGAACTTCTACGCCGGGCAGCTGCCGGGCCCCGACCGCGGCGCCCTCTCCGTCCCCGGCGAGGAGTCCGACAAGTTCCGCGCCAACATCGACGTCGCCGCCGACTTCGCCCAGTCGCTCGGCTGCAAGGCCCTCAACGCGCTCTACGGCAACCGCGTCGACGGCGTGGACCCCCAGGTCCAGGACACCCTGGCGCTGGAGAACCTCGTACTCGCCGCCCGCGCGGCCGACCGCGTCGGCGCGACGCTGCTGATCGAGGCGCTGAACAAGCCCGAGTCGCCGCTGTGCCCGATCGTGTCGGCCCCGAAGGCCATCGAGATCGTCGACAAGGTCAACGCGGCCACCGGCCTGGGCAACGCCAAGTTCCTGATGGACCTGTACCACCTGTCCATGAACGGCGAGGACCTCAACCAGGTCATCGACGCCTACGCGGACAAGACCGGGCACGTACAGATCGCCGACAACCCCGGACGCGGCGCGCCCGGCACCGGCGACCTGCCGCTGGCGGACCTGCTCGGTCGCCTGAACAAGGCCGGTTACGACGGCTGGGTCGGCCTGGAGTACAAGCCCGGCGACCGCCCCAGCTCGCAGGCGTTCGGCTGGCTCTACAGCGCCTGACCGTCCCGCCTCCCGACCGTCCCCATTTTTCCCCTGGAAAGGATCACACTCTCCATGAGCAGCAACCTCCCCAAGATCGCGTGGATCGGCCTGGGCATCATGGGCTCCCCGATGGCGGAGAACCTGATCAAGGCCGGCTACTCCGTCACCGGCTACACCCTTGAGCAGGACAAGCTCGACCGGCTCGCCAAGGCCGGCGGCACCGCCGCCGCGAGCATCGCCGAGGCCGTCCGCGACGCCGATGTCGTGCTCACCATGGTCCCGGCCTCCCCGCAGGTCGAGGCCATCGCGTACGGCCCCGACGGCATCCTGGAGAACGCCAAGTCCGGCGCGCTGCTGATCGACATGTCCTCGATCACCCCGCAGACCTCCATCGACCTGGCCAAGAACGCCGCCGAGAAGGGCATCCGCGTCCTGGACGCCCCGGTCTCCGGCGGCGAGGCCGGCGCCATCGAGGCCGTGCTGTCCATCATGGTCGGCGGTGAGCAGGCCGACTTCGACGAGGCCAAGCCGCTGTTCGACGCGCTGGGCAAGACCATCGTGCTCTGCGGTCCGCACGGCTCCGGCCAGACCGTCAAGGCCGCCAACCAGCTGATCGTCGCCGTCAACATCCAGGCGTGCGCCGAGGCCGTGGTCTTCCTGGAGAAGTCCGGCGTCGACCTCGCCGCGGCCCTGGACGTCCTCAACGGCGGTCTGGCCGGCTCCACCGTGCTGACCCGCAAGAAGGACAACTTCAAGAACCGCGACTTCAAGCCCGGCTTCCGCATCGACCTGCACCACAAGGACATGGGCATCGTCACCGACGCCGCCCGTACCGTCGGTGCCGCGCTGCCCGTCGGCTCCGTCGTCGCGAACCTCGTGGCCTCGCTCCGCGCCCAGGGCGACGGCGGCCTGGACCACTCGGCGCTGCTGCGCGGCGTCGAGCGCCTGTCGGGCCAGCCCGTAAAGGACTGACCGGCCGCCCCGCCGTGGGTGGCTCGCGCCGGTGGTCGACCATCCCGCCGTCGTGGCCGTTCGCGCAGTTCCCCGCGCCCCTTAAGGGGCGCAGCCAACGAAAGAACGCCGCCCGGATCCGTCTGGGCGGCGTTCTTTCGTGTGTGCGGCCGCGTAGACTTAGCCAACGTTCGTTCAGTAGGCGAGAGGATCCAGGTGACTGCGGAGCGGCCCGCGGGGCAGACGGCCGTCCTCGATGCCGCCCGGCACGAGTTCGCCGAGCGCGGCTACGGCGCGGCGTCCATCCGCGGCATCGCGCGGCGGGCCCGGGTCAGCCTCTCCGCGATGTACCACTACTACGCCGGCAAGCAGGAGCTGCTGCACGCCCTGCTGGACGAGAGCAGCGCCCAGTACTTCGCCTCCTGCGAGGCGGAGCTCGCGCGGGCCGGCGCGGACGCGGGGGAGCGGCTGGCCGCCCTGGTGCGGGCCACCGTCCGGTACCGCGCCGAGCACCGGCTGGAGAGCAGCCTGCTGCTGACCGAGTGGCGCCACCTCTCCGAGGGCCGGCTGAAGGAAACGCGGCAGCGGCAGTACGACGGCTCGCGGCTGTTCCACGAAGTGGTCGACGCGGGCGTGGCGCAGGGCGTGTTCCGTACGCCGCACCCGGAGGACGCCCGGCGCGGCGTGATCGCGATGTGCAACGCGGTGGCGCAGTGGTACCGCGCGGGCGGCGATGTCGGTGTCGGCGAACTGGCCGAGCGGTACGTCGAGTTGGCGCTCGTACTGGTCGAGTACCGGCCGGCCGGCAGCCTCCCGCGCCGGTTTTCGGGCAGCGGCTTTTAACGACCGTTCAATACTCTTTTCTGCCCCGGTCTGCTCCTTCGCGCCGCGCCGCGTGGTCAGATGTCCGACTCGCCGGACGGTTGTTCCCGGTAGAGTCCCGCCGCGTGCGGTCAGCCGTGGGGGGAGGGGCTCCTGTGCCGAAATATGAAGAGCTGGTGGCGTGGGCCGGTGCCGGACAGGTCGTCCGGGCCGATCCGGACGCCGTGGCGAAGTGGCGGATACCGGACCGTCAGAAGGCGTTACTGGTGACCACCGGGATACCGGTGGTGGACAACCTCATCGGCACGGCGTGCTTCCAGCACGAGCCCGAACCGCAGCTGCGCACCCGTGACGGCCGGCTCCTGTACCGGCTGACGCAGAACGCGCACGGCAGCCGTTCGTCCGCGCTGACCTGGGCGTTCGGCGTCGATCCGGACTCCGGGGCGGTGTACTACGTCCTGCCCGACGGCGAGGCGTGGTTCGCCAACTCCTCGATCGAGCTGTGGCTGCGCACGCTGCACCACTACGGGCTGCACGTCAGCCGGTCGGCGGTCCTGAACGACCCGAACGGCGACGAGGGCGCCGCGGTGGCCGAGCTGGGGCGGCTGGCGGTGCAGCTGAAGGCCATTGACCCGCCGGCCTTCGACGGATTCGTCGGCTACATCTGGGTGGAGTTCCTGGAGAGATGGCTCTGGTGACGCGTCGCCGATGGGTCTCGGACCTTTACCGATCTCTTTGCGTCGAGTTCCTGGACGGTGGTCTGCCGTCGTCGCGGCCGGCGAGGGCGGGCCACCGCTGATCGGCGCTGGTCGGGGCTGGTCGGCTCAGGTGCCGCAGCGCGGCGCGGTTACGCGCGTGAGGCCCGTGACGGGCGTGCAACTCCTGTGCCGGGTGGGCCGTCTCCGCGGGAACGCGCGCCGACGTGGTAAACGCGGCGCTCGAAGGCGGTCCCGCCCCTGGACAGGGTCTGCGCCGCCGCCATAACTTATCGATCGTTCGGCTCTCTGTGCCCTCCGTGCCTTCCGAGGAGTCGCCCCATGCCGCGTACCGCACTGGACTATCCGCAACTGCCCGTCGGCGCCGTGCTCGCCGGGGCCGCGCGGCGCTATCCCGACCGGCTCGCGCTGACCGACGGGCAGGAGAGCCTGACGTACGCCGAGCTGTACGACCGGGCGCTGCGGTTCGCGCGCGGCCTGCACGAGCACGGCATCGTGCCCGGCGAGACCGTGCTGCTGATGATCCCCAACTGCCCGTGGTTCCCGGTCGCGTACTGGGGCACGCTGCTGGCCGGCGGGGTCGTCAGCCCCACCAACCCCGCGCAGCCCGCGGCCCCGCTGGCGGCGCAGCTCGCCGATGCGGACGCCCGCGCGGTGATCGCGTACGCGGGCGCGCTGCCGTCCGTGTACGCCGCCGACGCGCCCGGCGTGCGCTTCACCGCCGTCGTACCGGGACCGGGCAGCGGCGCAGGGCCCCTCCCCGAGCCCCCGGCAGGCCGTACCGTTCTGCCCGCCGAGGAGCTGCTGACGCACGGCAGAGCCGAGCCCGCGCGGCGGCGCCCGGAGGACGTGGCGCACCTGGCGTTCACCGGCGGCACCACCGGCCGGTCCAAGGCGGTCCGCGTGCTGCACCGCAACGTGATCGCCAACGTCGCCCAGACCGTCTGGGTACGTGCCGCCGGGCGGCTGTACGACGCGGACGGCGCGCTCGGCCTGGTCCGCGACGAGACGGCCGCGACGCCCCACCAGTCCGTCCCCGGCACCGAGTCGACGATCTCCGTGGCCCCGCTCTTCCACGCGATGGGCCTGGTCGGCATGGCCGCGCACACCGTCATCGGCACCACCGCCGTGCTGCACACCCGCTTCGACCCCGCCCGCTACCTCGACGACATCGAGGCCCACCAGGTGGCCATGGTCGGCGTGTCCATCCGCGACCTGCTCGACCCGGAGCGCGCACTGCCGGCGGGGGAGACCGGCGAGCTGTGGGCGCGCGGCCCGCAGATCACCGACGGGTACCAGGGGCACCCGGAACTCACCGCCGAGCAGTACGCCGGCGGCTGGCTGCGCACCGGCGACATCGGGCGACTGGACGAGCGGGGCCACCTCTTCCTGTCGGGGCGCGCCAAGGACATGCTCATCTACAAGGGATACAACGTCTATCCGCTGCACCTGGAGGACATCCTCGCCGGGCATCCGGCGGTGGCGGCGGCCGCGGTGATCGGCGCACCCGCCGCGGACGCGGGCGAGATACCCGCCGCCTACGTGGTCCTGCGGAACGGCGCGGCGGCCACGGCGGACGAGCTGCTGGCGTACGTCGCCGAGCGCGTCGCCCCGTATCAGCGGGTGCGCGAGGTGCACTTCACGGACGCGCTGCCGGTCTCGGCGGCGGGCAAGGTGCTCAAGACCGCGCTGCGCGAGCGGCACGCGGCGCGGGCGGCGGAGTAGCCCGCGAGCGGAAGATCACGGCGGCCGCGGCACCGGTGCGGTGGCGGGGCCCGGCCGCTAGCGTCATGGCGTATGCAGACGACTCTGTACGGCGCCGACGTGGTACTGCGCCCCGCCACGGCGGACGACATCCCCGTCCTGGCCGCGATCCGGGGCGAACCCGAGGTGTACGCGCGCTGGCGCGGCGGCAAGGACCTGGAGGCCGCGGTCGCCGATGATCTCGCTTCGCCCGGCGAGTTCACGTACGCGATCGAGTACACGGGCCGGATCATTGGCGCGATCCAGTGGTCCCAGGAATCGGATCCGGACTATCGGCACGCGAATATCGACATCTATCTGACGTCGGCGCTGCACGGCCGGGGGCTCGGCACCGACGCCGTGCGCACGCTGGCGCGGCACCTGCTGACGGAGCGTGGTCATCACCGGATCACGATCGACCCGGCGGCGGACAACGAAGCGGCGATCCGCAGCTATCGGAAGGTCGGCTTCCGCCCGGTCGGGATCATGCGCCAGTACGAGCGCGGACCCGACGGCACCTGGCACGACGCGCTTCTGATGGACCTTCTGGCGGCGGATCTCACGAACTGAGCGGTGTCGGCGGCCCGTCGGAGGGGTATGTCGCCGACACGCTTCTGGCATATGCCAGACGGTCGCTGCCGCTGTCGGATGCGGTCGCGATGGCAACAGGGCGTGAAACAAGCGTTGTCGGCGGTGGACGAAGAAGGGGGAATTAAGTTCATCATCGATCAGGACGAGCTGTTCCACGGTGCTCCATGACAGATATATGCGTAGTTGAATGGGGCGCGGCGCGCTCCTCGGGAGCTGCGGCCGCCCGGCTGGGCCCGGTGTGCGCACGGAGGGAAACGGAACCCGTCGTGCGGGAGTGGCACGGAGTGGCACGAGACAACTCGAGCGGCTTGTCCGGCCGTCGGCCGGTGTCGGAGAGGAACGATTTTTCCCATGCATGATGTGACACGTTCGACCCCTTCCGCTGAAACGATTCCCCGCTACGCTCGCTCCTCCGCGGAAGCATCCGGCCCGGCCGCCGGCGCTCAACCGGAACACCCGGCACGCCCCCTCGTCCCGCTGATGTCGAGAGAAACGAGCCCCTCGCGATGACGTACACCACCAGGACCGCATTCGGCGACTTCGACCAGGCTCTCGCCCTGGAACCCGGCCGTTACGAGAGGGCCCGTCGCCGGCACCGCCAGATCACCGCGGCGCTGAAGAACGTGGGCCTGATCGAAAGCTCCTGCCTCCAGGGCAGCTTCGCGCGCAAGACCCGCATCGCCCCGCTGGACGACATCGGGATGGTCATGGTCTTCCACCGGCGCTTCGCCCGCCTCGTCAAGCGCCCCGGCGGCGCGGCCGACGCCATGGCGATGCTCTGCGACACGGTCACCGAGGCGTTCCCCGGCTCCCGGTTCGGCGACGAGGACCGCACCTCCCGCGCCCTCCAGGTCACCTTCGCCGACCTGGACGTGACCTTCGGCCTGACCCCGGCCCTCGCCGACCCGCGCTGCACCGACCTGCTCACCGCCAACTGGGAGCGGGACTCCTGGGAGCGCTCCACCGTCCGTACGCTCAACCGCGTGATCGGCCGGCACGACCACGCCACCGACGGCCGCTTCGTCCACCAGGTGCGCATGCTCAAGGCGTTAAGGGGCAGCCACCCCGTACTGCGTGAGACCAGCGGTCTCCTGTGGGAGGCGCTGGCCTACGAAGCGGTCTCCGGACCGCGGCAGCACACCGACGCGATCGCCGCCACCCTGGCGCACGCCGCGCAGGCCGTCACCGGCCCCGTCCTGGACCCCACCGGCTCCGAGGACCTCACCGCCGACTGGTCCGAGGCACAGCGCGCGGCCCGCGCCGAGGTACTGGCCGCGCTGGCCGCCCAGGCCGCCGAGGCCCGCCGCCGGGAGCAGTCCGGCGACCACACGGGCGCGACCGGGATCTGGCACGACGTGTTCGGGGCGCCCTTCCCGACCGCGGCCGACGCCCGCCGCGCCGAGGCGGCCGGCGGCCCCGGACACCGCGCGACCCGCCGGCGCAACGCCCCCAGCCCGCGCGCCCGATCCTTCAGCCCCTTCCTGGGCCGCCCGGTGACCTGGTCGGTCTTCGCCGGTACGACGAAGTCGGTGTGAACCGGGGCGCGCCGGCGGGCCGCACCCGCCGGCGGGCGGGAGACGGTCGCTCAGCCGTTCCCGGTCGCTCAGCCGGTTCCGGTGGCTCAGCCGTTCCGTCCAACGAACAGGCGGTCGCTCAGCCGTTCCGCAGATGCGCGCACCGGGGTGCGGCCGCGTGGACGGCCGCGGTGTCCGGTGCCGGAGCCGGCGCGGCCACCAGGGCCAGGTCGTTGGCGTCGGTGAAGTACGGGCGGACCCGCGCGCGGGCCGCGCCCTCGCCGCGGAACGCCGACGGATGGGTGTCGATGTCCTTGCGGGCGACGATGTCCCCGCCGATCCGCCCGATCGGTACGGCCATGCCGCCCGGCAGCACCAGCCGCAGGTCCCAGAACTCCCGGTCCACCGGCGCCGACCCGGCCACCCGGCCCGTGAAGTCCTCGTGCGGCAGCAGCACGCAGAACCGGCGGGCGCCCAGCTCCGTCGCGGGCAGCCGCAGCACCGTCGGCCGCGCGCCGCGGCGCGTCGCCGTCACCACCGCCTCCGCCGACGGCTCCGCGCCCAGCAGTTCGGCCTCGACGTAGGTGACCGAGGGCCCGACCGCGACCCACACCGCCTCCGCGTGCGCGGCGCGCTGCCAGGTGCGCAGCGCCAGCCGCCCGCGGTCGGTGGCGTACGGGATCCAGGAGCGCACGGCTCCGTCGGCCACCTCCGGGAGCCGGCCGACCAGCGCGGCCCGCTCGACCATAGAGGTCCGCACGGGCCGCAGCGCCCCGTCCGCGCGCCGCCGTACCCACGCCTCCCAGTGCCCCTCGGCGAGCGGCACCCGCGCCAGCCGCAGCCGGACCCGGTACGGGCCGCCGCGGCCCTCCCGGGCGGGCGGCGGCAGCGGCACCCGCAGCTCCTCGGCGGAGTTGCGGCGGCGCAGTACCAGGTCGGCGGGGCCGGTCAGGCCCGCGGCGGGGAACGTCAGGACCAGCGCGCCGTCCTCGGCCACCGCGCAGCGCGCCTCGGGGCGCAGCTTGCGTGCCGTGCCGTCGGCCCGCGCGGCAGCGGCGGGTGCGACCTTCCGCAGGACCCCGAGCAGCGGCACCGCGGTCACCGGCTGCTGGAGCAGGGGGCGTGCCACGCGCCGGGCGAGCGCCCTGCCCGCGCGCAGCGCCCTGCCCTGCCCAGCGGTACCGGCGTACCCGCCCAGCGCATGCGCCCCGGCAGGCTTCTTCCGCGCCTCCGGAGGAGCGCAGCACTTGCCGGTCTTCGCGACGAGGTCCTCGAAGAGCTTGACGTAGGCGTGGGCGATGGCCGCGGGCGCGTAGTCCAGCGCCTTGGCGCGCGCCGCCGCGGCCATCGCGGCCCGCCGCTCGTCGTCCGCGATCAGCTCCAGCAGCGCCGCGGCGAACTCCTCGGCGTTCCCCGGCTGGACGAGCAGCCCGTCCACCCCGTCGGAGATGATCTCGCCGGGCCCGAACGGGCAGTCCGTGGCGACCACCGGCAGCCCGGCGTGCATCGCCTCCACGATCGTCATCCCGAAGGACTCGCCGTCCGAGGAGACCGCCGCGATCGACCCCTTGGCCCACTCCGGCTCGATCGGCGCGTGCGCGCCCATCATCGTCACCTGCTCGCACAGTCCCAGCTCATGGATGCGGGACCGCAGCGCCCGCGCCTCGGGCCCGCGCCCGTACAGCCGCAGCTTCCAGTCCGGCCGCTGCTCCACCACGCGCGCGAACGCGTCGATCAGCAGCCGGTAGTTCTTGATGCGGATCAGCCGGCCGGCCGCGACCACCAGCTTGTTGCGCCCGGAGGAGGGCGACACGTCCGGCTGCGGTACCGCGTTGGGGATGCAGCGGATCTCCGTGCTGACGTCCGGGAGCGCCTCGCGGTAGATCCTGGCGTCCTGCCGGGAGACCGTGACGAAGGCGTCCAGCCGGCCCACCGCCGCGTTCTGCGCCGCCCGCTGTTCCGGCCGGTGCATGTCGTAGGTGAGGTGTTCCTGCCCGACCAGGAGCGCGCGGGCGGGCCCGAAGCGTGCCAGGTAGACGTTGACGCCGGGCCGGGTCCCGATGATCACGTCCGCGTCGGTGTCGCGGAGGTACTTCTCGATCCGCTCGTCGACCAGTGCGCTGCAGTGCTTGTACGGGCCGTCGGAGGCGGGGTAGACGCGTGAGGGGTTGCCCTTCGGGTCGTGCGCCGGATCAAAACCGGGCCGGTCCCTGCGGGCCTCGACCAGCGGCACGGTCCGTACGCGGGGGTGGACGGACAGCGGCGGCGTTTCCCGGCTTCTGATTATCGAGACGATCTCGACGTCGTGCCCCGCCTCCGCCAGCGCGCCGGAGAGGTTGACGGTCGAGCGGATGGTGCCGCCGATGCCGTAGAGGTTGAAGAGGAGGAAGCACACCTTGAGGCGGCGTGCTGCCCACACAGGGGGCGGAGGACACGCCGCCGCTTCCCGGACCATGCCTGACACGACCACGTCGTCACGCTTCTGCACAGAACCGGAGAATATGACGTGAATTGATACTCTATGAGTTTTCGCGCAAGCGTGTCGCGAACCTGCCCCCCGAACGGCCGGTATGCATCGTGCCTGGTGGCGGGGGTGACGGGCGGCGCCGACGGGGTATGGCGTACGCCGGGGGCCCGGGTGTTTCAGGCCAGCCGCCGGGGCTCGCGGGCCCGGAGTACGGCGATGGTGCTGCGGCACCAGTCGTGATGCTCCCGCTCGAAACCGAGGCCGCGCAGACAGGTGAGGTACGGGCCGATGCGGTCGCCGGTGCGCAGGAACTCCGCCTCGTCCAGATCGCCGCGGAGGTGCCGGAGGATCTTGGTGAAGAGTTCGGTCTTCGCGGCGGCGACCGCCATCCGCTCCTCCAGCTGCGCGATCACCGGCGCGGCGTCGACCCGGTCCACGGCCTGCACCTTCACCAGCAGGTCGTCCCGGATGAAGGACGGTTTGGCGGTGGCCGCCGCGAACCGCTGCAGCTCGGCGAGGCCCTCGTCGGTGACCGTGAAGAGGCGCTTGGTGGGCCGGGTCTCCTGCCGCACCTGCCGCCCGGTGACCAGCCCGTCCTTCTCCAGCCTGGTCAGCTCGGCGTACAGCTGCTGCGGCTGCGCGTGCCAGAAGTTGGCGACGCCGACGTCGAACGCCTTGGCCAGTTCGTAGCCGCTGTACTCGCCGTCGAGCAGCGCGGCGAGCACCGCGTGGCGGAGTGCCATCGCACCCGACCCCTTTCCCTTTCCGAAATGCTTGTGCATCATCATAGTCATCAATCTGACTATTCATGATTCTGACTAGTCACGGTTCCGACTGAGGACCGATGGCGTACGAGCTCTCGGGAGAAGGAGCGGGGAATGGTGCAGCGGACGGCGGACCGGTTCCGGGCGGCAGTGGAGAAGGGCGATCTCGGGGCGATCGAGGAGCTGTTCGCTCCCGACGTGCGGTTCTACAGCCCGGTGAAGTTCACCCCTTTCGAGGGGCGTCCGATGGTGATGGGGCTCTTCGGGGTGCTGCTGCGCACTTTCGAGGACTTCCGGTACCTCGGGCGGTTCGAGGGAGCGGCGGAGACGAGCGCGCCGGCGGCGGCCGGTGACGGCGGCGGAGCGGTGGACGCGAGCGTGCTCGTCTTCCGTACGACCGTGCGCGGGAAGGAGATCCACGGCATCGACCTGCTGCACTTCGACGAGGCCGGACTGATCAAGGAGTTCACGGTCATGGTCCGGCCGCAGTCCGCGGTGGCAGCGCTCGGTGCCGCGGTGTACGAAGGGCTGGTCACAGACGGCCTGGTGCCGGGGCCGGACGCCGCTCCGCGGAGCTGACGCCGCCCTCGACCAGCCGGCGGATGCCGAAGGTGGCGACGGTGGCGACGGCCATCGCGGCGACCAGGAACCACAGGCCCGTCACGGCGGAACCGGTGCGGTCGGTGATGACGCCGATGCCCATCGGTCCGAAGCCGCCGCCCAGGTTGCCGACCGCGTTGATCATCGCGATGCCGGACGCGGCCTGTACGCCCGTCAGGAAGCGGGAGGGCAGCGTCCACAGGACGGGCTGGGCCGCGTAGAGGCCGACCGCGGCGAGGCTCATCAGGGCCACCTGCACCACGTGGTTGCCGGTCAGCGCACTGCCCGCGAGGCCGGCCGCGCCGAGCGCCGCGCACCCGGCGAGCCACGGATAGCGCGCCCCGCTGCGGTCGGCGAGCCTGGGGACCACGTACAGGCCGAGGGCCACGAAGACGTACGGGACCGCGGTGATGAAGCCGGTGGCCGTCGTGGAGAGTCCGCCGAAGCCGTCGACGATCGTCGGCAGCCAGAAGCTCAGCCCGTAACAGCCCAGCGGGAAGCAGAGGAAGTACAGGGCCAGGGCGACCACCCGCCGGTCCCGCAGTGCCCGCAGCGGACTGCCGTGCGCGGTGCCCACGGCCGCGGCCTCGGCGGCGAGTTCGGCTGCGAGCCACCCCCGCTCCTCCGTGCTCAGCCAGCGCACGCCCTCCGGCCCGTCGGGCAGCAGGCGCAGGGTGACGAAGGCCAGCACGACGGCCGGGGCGCCCGTCGCGATGAAGATCCACTGCCAGCCGTCCAGCCCGAACGTGCCTTGCAGCCCGCCGAGCGCGCCCATGTACGGATTGCCGAGGATGAAGGCGAGCGGCTGGGACATCATGAACCAGCCGACCATCCGGGCGCGGTAGCGGTACGGGTACCACTTGGTGAGGAAGTACAGCACGCCCGGATAGAAGCCGGCCTCGGCGAGGCCGAGCAGGAAGCGGGCCAGGTAGAACTGCCAGGTGGTGCCGACCGCCGCGGTGAGGACCGTGACCAGGCCCCAGCTGAGCATGATGCGGGTGAACCAGCGGCGCGCGCCGAACCGTTCCAGGTAGATGTTGCTCGGTATCTCGAACACCGCGTACGCGACGAAGAACGCGACCTGGCCGAGGGTGAACGCGGCGTTGGACAGGCCCAGTTCGTGCTGGAGCGTCAGTTTGGCGAAGCCGACGTTCGAGCGGTCGACATAGGCCACGAGATAGAGCAGGACAAGGAACGGCATCAGCCGCCAGGTGACCGCCTTCATCGCTTGCTTCTCCACGCGGCTCTCCACTTCGTCGACTTCTTCGTCGTTGAACTCTGGACGCGGCGGGACCGTATCGTGCTTTGATAGCACCATTGAAGGGGGCGGCAGGACACGGCTTGGACACGGCCACCCCGCACCGCGTCGGAAGGACTTCACATGGCAGTGAACGACCGGCAGCCCGACGGAGCCGGCCCGCTCCGTTCCCGCGCCTGGTTCGGCGACGGCGGCAAGAACGGCTTCATCGCCCGGCACTCCCTGCGCGCCATGGGCCGCGGCGGCCACAACTTCGACGGCCGCCCGGTCATCGGCATCTGTAACACCTACTCCGAACTCACGCCCTGCAACGGCCACTTGCAGATCCTCGCGGACGCCGTGAAGCGCGGCGTACTGCAGGCCGGCGGCTTCCCGCTGGAGTTCCCCGCGATGTCGCTGGGCGAGCCGATCATGCGGCCGACCACGATGCTGTACCGCAACCTCGCCGCCATGGAGATCGAGGAGCAGATCCGCGCCAACCCCCTGGACGCCGTCGTCCTCCTCACCGGCTGCGACAAGACCACCCCCGCGGCCCTCATGGGCGCCGCCAGCGCCGGCGTCCCCGCGCTCGTCTTCACCGGCGGGCCCACGCTCAACGGCCGCTTCCGGGGCCGGCACGTCGGCTCCGGCACGGACGTCTGGCGGATGACCGAGGAACTGCGCGCGGGCACCGTCACCCAGGAGGAGTTCACCGAGTTCGAGACCGCGCTGACCCGCAGCGCCGGCCACTGCATGACCATGGGCACCGCCTCCACCATGGCCTGCCTCACCGAAGCGCTCGGCATGATGGTCCCCGGCGGCTCCGGGCTGCCCGCCGTCGACTCCCGCCGCGGCACCCTCGCCGAGGAGACCGGCATCCGAGCCGTCGAACTGGCCGGCTCCGACCTCACCCCGCAGCGCATCATGACCCGCGCCGCCTTCGAGAACGCCATCCGCGTCAACGCCGCGATCGGCGGTTCCACCAACGCCGTACTGCACCTCCTCGCCCTCGCGGGCCGCCTCGGCGTGCCACTCGAACTGGACGACTTCGACCGCCTCGGCGCCGAACTCCCGCTGCTCATCGACCTGATGCCGTCCGGCCGCTTCCTGATGGAGGAATTCGCGTACGCGGGCGGGCTCCCGGCCCTGATCAACGACCTCCGCGACCACCTGCACCACGACACCGTCACCGTCACCGGGCGCAGCCTGGTCGACAACTGCGCGGGCGCCGAGGTCCACGACCGCGAGGTCATCCGCCCGCTGGACCGCCCCGTCCAGCCCGCCGGCACCGGCACGGCCGTACTCCGCGGCAACCTCGCCCCCGACGGCGCGGTCATCAAGCAGTCGGCGGCCGACCCCAAGCTGCTCAGCCACACCGGGCCCGCGCTCGTCTTCGACTCCCTCGACGACTACCTCGCGGTCGCCGAGGACCCGGACCTGGACGTCACCGCCGACACCGTCCTCGTCGTCCGCAACACCGGCCCGAAGGGCTACCCCGGGATGCCCGAGGTCGGCAACGTCCAGCTCCCCAAGAAGCTCCTCGACGCGGGCGTCCGCGACCTGGTCCGCATCTCCGACGCCCGGATGTCCGGCACCGCGTACGGCACCTGCGTCCTGCACGTCGCTCCGGAAGCGGCGGTCGGCGGCCCGCTCGCCCTCGTCCGCACCGGCGACTCGGTACGCCTGGACGTGCCGGCCCGCCGCCTCGACGTCCTGGTCGGCGACGACGAGCTGGAGCGCCGCCGTGCGGCCTGGCAGCCGCCCCGCGCGCCCGCGGAACGCGGCTGGAGCTACCTCTACGACCGGCACGTCACCCAGGCCGACACCGGCGTCGACCTGGACTTCCTGCGCGGCGCGACCGACTCCACACCGCCGAGGCAGGCGTTCTGACCCCGTACCGCCAGGGGCCGCCGGAGGTGTGACAATCAGCGGGGCGGCCGCCGGCCGGCCGCCCCGCACCGGCGCACACGAAGCACCGGCGGATACGAGGAGACCGGGGGAGCGGCGTGGAACTTCAGGGCCTGCACGGGCAGGTGGTCGACCGCATCGGCCGGTCGCTCGCCGCGGACGAGATCCGGGCGGGCGAGGTGCTGCGCCTGGAGGACGTACAGGAACGGTACGGCGTCTCGCGCACGGTGGCCCGCGAGGCCGTCCGCGTCCTGGAGTCCAAGCGGGTCGTCACCAGCCGCCCCCGCGTCGGCATCACCGTACGCCCGCTCGCCGAGTGGAACCTCTACGACCCGCAGATCATCCGCTGGCGGCTCGCCTCGCCCCGGCGCGAGGCCCAGCTGCGCGAACTGGCCGAGCTGCGGGCCGCCGTCGAACCGTCCGCCGCCGCGCTCGCCGCGTCCGGCGCGGCGCCCGACGCCCGCGCCGCGCTCACCGAGCACGCCCGCGCCATGGCGGGCGCCGCCCGGGCCAATGACCGCGCGCGCTTCGTCACCGCGGACGCGGCCTTCCACCGCGCGCTGCTCACGGCGTCCGGCAACGGCATGTTCGCGCAGCTCGCCGAGGTCACGGAGGAACTCCTCACGGCCCGCCGGGACCTGGCCCTGATGCCCCCCGACATCGACATGTCAGCCGTCCACCGTCACCAGGAAGTAGCCGCCGCAGTAGAGGCAAGCCTCCCGGCCGAAGCCGCCCAGGCCGTCGCCCGCCTCGTCAACGAGGCCCACAACGAGGTGGAACGCCTCCTGGAGGGCGGGGGGCCTTGCGCGTACCGGGCATGAACCGCACCTGCGAGCGCGGTCGCCGGGCGCCGCTCAGAAGTACACGATGCGCACGACCGTGACCGTGAGGACGCTCTCGCTGACGTAGTAGCGGATGACGACGCCGGCGACGGTTGCTTCGCGGCGTTCGCGTTCCTTCTTTATCGCCGTGGAGCCGTGGCCGTACGGGTCGTCGGCCAGGCGGCGCATGGCCGCGTCGAAGCGGGTGCGCAGGGCGGGCTCCATGGAGTCGCGGGCTTGGTCGGCAGGGGGCGCGTACTGGAGGCGACGGCGGGTCACGCCACCTCCGGCCGGCTGTCCTCGACAGGTACGGCACCGATGTCCTCGCCGCGCTCCAGTCGCTCGAAGAGCTCCTGGTCCTCGAGGTCGGCGGCCGTGCCGCCCAGGGCCCACCGGGCCAGTCTGGCGGGCAGCTCGCCGGCCGGGACGTGCGGGATCTCCTGGTCGAACGCGCGCGCCTGCTCCTCGTCGAGAACGGCGCGGATACCGGCGATGGTGCCCGGCAGCTCGACCAGCTCTCCGCCGATCACCGTCTTCAACGTCGCCTCCATGGCCGGCCTCCTCGCGCGACCACCTCGCGCCACGGTCCACCACCGTACGCCCATCGGGCCCCGCCGTGTCCCGCGTACCGGAAACACCCGCCGAACCGGCGGGGGGGGGGGGGGGGGGGGGGGGGGGGGGGGGGGGGGGGGGGGGGGGGGGGGGGGGGGGGGGGGGGGGGGGGGGGGGGGGGGGGGGGGGGGGGG
>NZ_JBITXL010000013.1:0-211553 GCF_044544685.1 Streptomyces sp. NPDC053542 | reverse complement strand
CCCGCGGAGCGGGTACCCCAGCGCTGGCGCGCTGGGCAGTGAAACGACTCCGCTAACGCTCCGTCAAATTCCCGCGCAAGCGCGGGAATTGAATTCCGCAAGCGGAATTCTGAAAGGAATCAATTCGCGCAAGCGCGAATTGATGGATCCCCGCAAGCGGGGATCCTGACGGCTGGCTGCGAGGGAGGATGCATCGCGTCCGTACCCGTGTAAACCCTGGAATTCCGGGCCACACCCCCATCGAGCCTCGGGGCCCGGACCGGTGCCGGCACCCACCCGAAGAGAACCGGCTCCGCTGCGCTCCGCCTCTGAGGCGCGTACCCCACTCGAGACCCTGAGACACCCAACAGTATGCACCTCAACGTCCCATCGACGCGCGTGAACTGGTAGTGCGTCACCCCAACGATCCAATCTCGCCGAATCGGATTCACCATAGCTGATGCAGTGTGTAGAGTTTGGTACCACACTGCATCACCACCCCGAGCCCGCATCACACCCCGGGAACCCTTCGCTGAATGCGCTTCTCATTCCCTCTAAGGAGTACGGGAAATGCCCGTGAAACTGCGTGACCATCAGGTCGAGGCCGTAGATGCCATCGTGCGCGGCCTCGACATTCCGCCGGGCAAGAGGATTCCCCGCGATGGCCTGCGCGGGCAGGTCATCGCTGCGTGCGGGACGGGCAAGACCATCATCGCTGCCTCCACGGCGCGGCGTCTGGTGCCGCACGGCCGGGTTCTGGTGCTGGTGCCGACGCTGGATCTGCTGACCCAGACGGTGCGGGCCTGGCGCGAGGTCGGGCACACCGGGCCGGCGGTCGCGGTGTGCTCCCTCCAGGACGACGGTGCGCTGTGGAGCATGGGCGTACGCGTCACCACCAGCCCCGTTCAGCTTGCCCTGTGGCACGGCCAGGGGCCGGTGACCATCTACGCCACCTACGCCTCCCTCGGTGTCCTCGCCGAAGCCTTCGAGGGCACCTACGGGCAGCAGCTCGCGCCCGTGGACCTCGCCTGTGTCGACGAAGCCCACCGGACAAGTGGCTCGCTGGGGAAGGCGTGGGCGGACATCCACCACCAGGACGTCATCCCCGCGGTGCGCCGGCTGTACCTGACGGCGACACCGCGGATCTGGCAAGAGCGAGGGCCGTCCGAGGAGCAGCGGGAGGGGTTGCGGCGGGATCCGCTGCCCGAGGAGCTGGCGGCCTCCATGGACGACGAGAGCATCTTCGGGCCCGTGCTGTACCGGCTCACCCTGGCCCAGGCGGTGTCCCGCGGCCTACTGGCGCGATACCAGATCATCGTGGTCGAGCTCCAGGACCCGGTGGTCACGCCGGAGCGGTTGTGGGGTGAGCAGCGGTATGAGGAGGAGGTGCGCGGGGAGCGGCTCGGTGCGTTGCAGGCGGCGATGTTGCGGACTGCGGCGGAGCATCAGCTGCAGACGATGATCACGTTCCATCACCGGACGATCGAGGCGCAGGCGTACGCCGAGGGGTTGCCGGCGGTGGCGGCGAAGCTGCATGCGGATGATCCGCAGAAGTACCCGCGGCGGATCTGGGCGGACTGGCTGTGTGGCGAGCACGAGGCCGAGCACCGGCGGCGTGTGCTGGGTGAGTTCGCGACCCGGGCCGGACGGGCGTTCCTTTCGAATTGTCGCGTTTTGGGGGAAGGTGTTGACATTCGAGCGGTAGACAGCGTTGCCCTCCTAGATCCCAGAGGCGCGCCGCACGACATCGTGCAGGCCATCGGCCGGGCGCTGCGGCAGCAGCCGGGTGAGGGGAAGCTCGCCTCGCTCATCGTCCCGGTGTTCCTGGCGCCCGGGGAGCGGCCGGAGGACATGTTCACCTCCGGCAGTTATCACCCGTTGATCAAGGTATTGCAAGGGCTGCGTGCTCATGATGAAGAGGTCATCGAGCTTCTTGCCATTCCCCAGGAAAATCAGAAGCGGGTCGTGGATCCGTCTGTGAGTATCGGGCCGGCGCCGGAGGAAGGGGAAGAGGAATCCCGTCTTCTGCTGCGATTTGCCGCGCCGCGGGACCCGGTGATGGTCGCGGAATGGGTCTCCTTCAACGTCATCGACACCGAGCGGCAGGACTGGGCGCGGGGCTACGCCGCGCTGAGGCGGTTCGTGGAGCGGAAGGGACACGCGCGGGTGCCGTATGACCACAAGGAGCCGCCCGGGCCGTATCCGCTGGGACAGTGGACGGCGGAGCAGCGACGCGCGTACGGGGCCGGGACCATGTCGGGTGCGCGGGCGGAGCGGTTGGAGAAGCTCGGGATGGTGTGGGACGCGGCGGATGCGGCGTTCGAGGAGAACCTTGCCGCGGCGAGGGTGTACTTCGAGCAGCATCGCACGCTCGCCGCGCCGCGGCCGGCCACCGCGCTGGACCGTCCGGTGGGGCAGTGGCTGTCGAACATGCGCCGCCCGGGTGCACTGGACGGGCATCCCGAGCGGGCCGCCGCCTTGGCGGCGATCGATCCGGAGTGGAACCCGGCGTGGCCGGTCGACTGGCAGCGGCACTACGCCGCCGTGCGGGAGTGCCTGGCCGGCGGGGCCCGGGTGGAGGATCTGCTGCCCGGTGTCACCGTCAGCGGCGCTGACATCGGGCGGTGGCTGGCCCGGCAGCGCGAGCACACCACTTGGAGCAAGCTGTCGGCCGGGCAGCGCGAGCGCCTGGAGCAGCTCGGCATCGAACCGCTCCCCGCGCCCAAGGCGGTCGGGAAGGGCCGTAAGGGCGGTTCTGGGGCGTTCGAGCGGGGGGTGGCGGCCCTGGCGCAGTACAAGGCCCGTACGGGCTCTGTGACCGTTCCCAGGGCTCATGTGGAGGTGCTGGGGGACGGTAGGGAGGTGAAGCTCGGCATCTGGTTGTCGAACACCAGGAGCCGGCGTGCCAAGCTCGCCGCCGACCAGCTCGCGCAGCTGGCCGACCTCGGGTTGGAGTGGGCGTAGGCGTTGCCGAGGATTGTGTCCCGGTCATCGAGATGCTGCGGTGGGCTGGAGCGCCTTCGATGCAGTGGCGCATCGCGGCGGGGTCGTCTTTGGGGAGCGCTGGGGTGGGTTCTTCGGTGGCGTGGGGAGGGATCGGTGGATGGGGCTTGGGGGGGCGGGGTCAGCCGGTGGGGTCGGGCTGTGCGGGGGTGTGTGATGGGGGGCCGGGCGGGGTGAGGGCTTCGGCGATGCCGGTGTCGGGGGCGGTGGTGCAGCCGGTGTGGAAGGCGGCCTGGTAGGCGTCATCGCCGATGAGGCGGCGGGCCGTTTTTTCGCACGCGGTGCGGGCTGCGATGAGTTCTGGTGAGCCCAGTTGGGGGGTGCCGACGGTCTGCCAGATCTGGTGGGCCAGGCCGAGGATGCGGGCGCCTTGCTCGGCGTGCCCGGAGGCGATGGTGGCGGAGGCGAGTAGGTCGAGGGTGATGGCGATGCCGGTGCTGTCGTGCAGGCGGTGTTTTCCGGCGATGGCGCTGCGGGCGTGGGTGGCGGCTTCCTCGGGCCGTTGTCGTCCCTGGGCGGCCAGGGCGCAGATGTAGTCGCCGTAGGTGCGTACCCAGGTCTCGCCGTGTCCGGCGCACTCGTCGCGTCCGGCGGCGGCAGCCGCCGCGGCGTCGGCGAACCGGCCGAGGTGGATGAAGGCGTAGGCGCGGGTCATCCAGGCCAGGATCCAGGCGGCGTCGTACCGTCCGGCTGTCGGCCGGGTGTGCAGTGTCGCGTCGAGCATCTCCACGGCCGGGGCGGGTCGGCCGCTCAGTGCGAGGCTGGCGGCCGTCAGGAAGGCGGCGGCGACCGGTGCGGTCTGGTCGGCCTCCGTTGCCACGGCCGTGCGGAAGGCTTTGGCGTAGTGGAGGCTGGTTTCGGTGTCGCCTTGGCCGTAGGCGGCCATTCCGCAGGCCCACAGGGCCTTGGCGTGGACCGGTCCGGGCGTCGTTTCCCGCGCCAGTGCCCGCTGCAGGTAGTGCTGCCCTTCCTTGCCGAAGCCGCAGGCGTGCCAGAAGAACCACAGCGTCCCGCCGAGCTCCAGCGCGGCCGGTGGGTCTTCCTCGGCGAGGCAGTGGTCGAATGCGGCACGGAGGTTGGCGTGTTCGGCGACCATCCGTTCGTACCAGGTGATCTGGTCGGGTCCCATCCAGGCGTCCTCCGCCTGGTGGGCCAGGTGCAGGTAGTGGGTGAGGTGTCGGCGTCGCACTGCCCGTTCCTCGCCCAGGCCGCGCAGCCAGTGGGCGCCGTATTCGCGCAGGGTGTCCAGCATCCGGTACCGCTCCTCGGCCCCGGTGGGCACCCAGGTCAGGATCGACTTCTCCGCCAGGGCGGTCAGCAGGTGCGGGACCTGGTGGGCGGGCAGGTGCTCGTCGGCCAGCACCTGGCGCGCCGCGGCGGTGCCGATGGTGCCGGCGAAGACCGACAGCCGCGCCCAGGCCAGGCGTTCGGCCGGGGTGCACAGCTCGTGACTCCAGCCGATCGCGGTGCGCAGCGCCTGGTGCCAGGGGGGTCCCTCCCCGCTCGAGCGGAGCCGAGAGCTTGGGGGCGGGGTGGCGCCCAAGTCCTCGCCGTTGGTGTTGCCGAGGATGGCGTAGCGGTCGTCCAGCTGCTTGTTCAGCTCGGCCGGGGGCATCTCGCGCAGGCGGGCCGCGGCCAGTTCCAGGGCGAGGGGCAGTCCTTCCAGGCGGCGGCACAGGGTGGCCAGTTCGGTGCGGTTGGCGTCGGTGATGGCGAAGCCGGGCACGGTCTGCGCGGCTCGGTCGGCCAGCAGCACCACCGCGTCCGCCGCCTCGTCGGTGTCGGTCTCGGGGAGCGGGAGCGGGTCGAGGCTGAGCATCTCCTCGAGGTGCAGGCCGAGCGGGCGGCGGCTGGTGGTCAGGATCCGCAGGCCCGGCGCGACGGTCAGCAGCGTCGCCGCCGTCTCCCGGCAGTCCTGGAGGAGGTGTTCGCAGGTGTCCCACACCAGTAGCAACTGCCGGGCCGCGAGGTATTCGGCGATCACTTCGATCATCGGCCGGGTGGTCTGGTCGGCCAGCGGCAGCGCCTCGGCGATCGCGTACGGCAGCGTGCTGCCGTCGCGCAGTGGGGACAGTTCCACCCACCATGCCCCGTCCGTGAAGCCCGGCTGCAGCTCGGTTGCCGCCCGCTGCGCCAGTCGGGTCTTGCCCACGCCCCCGGCCCCGGTCACGGTCACCAGCCGCGACCGTCCGCACAGCCGGGTCACCTCGGCCAGCTCCGCCCGCCGCCCGACCAGCCGGCTGGTTTCGTCGGGCAGGTTGCCCACCCGGCGCTCTGCTGCCATCGCGACCACCTCCCTTCCGATCCCCTGCGGTCTTGGGGTCTGCGGGTCTCGGTGGTAGCAGAGGGCCGGGCCCCTCCGCAGGGCTTCGGCCGTTTCGCCGCGGTCCCGCCCCGGGAGTGGGAAAGTGCTGCCTGCCTGCCTGCCTGCTTGCCCGCAACGGCGGACAAGCATGGGTTCGTTCGGCCCCTGCTGCTCATCCCACCGAGCTTGCCGCCGGTGTGCAGCACCGTCAGCACGACCTCGGCGATCGGTTTCCCTCCGGGCAGCACGTGTGATGCTGTGCTGCGCCGGTGCGCCGGTGCGCCTGCCAGGGAGTCGGTGGCGGGTCCGTTGCCGGAGGAGCTGGTGGCGTCGATGGATGAGGAGAGCGTTTTCGCCTGGTCCGCCTCACGGCGCCGGGCGTCGGCCGCCTGTACCGCGTCGGTGCAGGGCTGCTCGGCTTCGTACGGGCTCTGTGATTGTCCCCAGGCCCACGTAGAGGCGTTGGGGGGCACTGGGACGGAGACGGCAGCGCAGCGGTCGAGGTCCGGCTGGGGGTGTGGCTGTCCAACGCCAAGGGCCGGCGCACGAAGTCACCGGCGACTAACTCGCCCAACTCGCCGGCCTCGGGCTGGACTGGGCGTAGGAGTCGCCGGGGTGTCTGTACCCCTGGGTCACAGTTCTGGGCGACGGTGGCAGGCGTAGCAGTGGCCAGGCGGAAGATTTTGCCCGGTCGCTGCTGTCTGCGGTCCTCTTCGCAGCCCAAGGGTCGAGTGAGCCGCGGTTGACCAGGCGCGTCGGCGTCCTGGCGTCGGCGGTTCGGCCGTCATCGAGTGGAAGGCGCCGCATGGCCGTTCATCTTCCAGGTAACGGTCGGCACGGCCTGCTGTATCGGCCTGCTGTATCGGCGTGCTGTTCGAGGACATGACGGGGCGCCGGCTGTCGCTGAGGCGCACTGATCGCTGGCGCCGGACGGGAAGTCGGATCCGACGTGGCGCTCAGACGTGAAGGTCGCCTGTACCTCGTTCGCGTGGAAACGCCGACACCCGGAAGGCAGGCCACGGGCGCGCCGGGAACAGCCGGCCCGATCGGCACTGTTGCATCAGCCGAGGCACCGACACCGCACGGACGGGGAACACGGAGACCGCAAGGTCGTCCGCCCCGCCAGGAACCGGGCCTCGGGATCGCGGAACGCCCGCCGCACACTCGGGCCACGACGGATTTCTGCAGGAGGACTGTTTCATGACCGACCGGCCCTTGACGCTCATGGCCGTGCACGCCCACCCCGACGACGAGGCCACCTCGACCGGAGGGATCCTCGCGCGGTACGCGGCGGAAGGCATCCGCACGGTTCTCGTGACATGTACCGACGGCGGCTGCGGTGACGGACCGGGAGGCGTCAAGCCGGGCGACCCCGAGCACGATCCCGCGGCCGTCGCCCTGATGCGCCGCCAAGAACTTCGGGAGAGCTGTGACGTCCTGAAGATCAGCGACCTGGAAATGCTGGACTACGCCGATTCCGGGATGATCGGCTGGCCGAGCAACGAGGCCCCCGGATCCTTCTGGCAGACCCCCGTGGCAGAAGGCGCCGCCCGACTCGCGGAACTCATGCGCCATTACCAGCCCGATGTGGTCGTCACCTACGACGAGAACGGCTTCTACGGCCACCCCGACCACATCCAGGCCCACCGCATCACGATGGCGGCGCTGGAGATGACCGCGCTGACACCGAAGGTGTACTGGACGACGATTCCCCGCTCGGGCATGCAGCGGTTCGGCGAGATCCTGCGCGAGTTTCATCCCGACATGCCCGAGCCGGATCCTGCCGAGACCGCCGCGATGGCCGAGATCGGCCTCCCCGACGACGAGGTCACCACGTGGGTGGACACCACCGCATTCAGCGGCCAGAAGTTCGACGCCCTGGCCGCGCACGCCAGCCAGGGCGAGAACATCTTCTTCCTCAAGATGGGCAAGGAGCGGTTCGGCGAGCTGATGGGCATGGAGACCTTCGTACGCGTCAAGGACACCACCGGCGCGCCCGTACCCGAAAACGACCTCTTCGCCGGACTGCGCTGAACCACCCATCCGACCAAGGCCCAAGGACCGAGGACCGAGGACCGAGGACCGAGAAACCTCATCGGCCGCACGGCCCCGACCGCAGGCACCCGATTGGATCCTTCCCTCCCTCACCGACGCACAGACGACGCACAGATCTCCGGCGCACCGGCTACCTGACGTCGGACTCTTGACCCAGCCTCTTCCACACGGCGCGACGGACAGCGAAGGCCGGCGCGGGCGGCCCCGGAGCGGTAACCCCGCTCGCCGCTCGTGCCGCCCTGTGCAGGCGCAGGGCGGTACGCGTTGGCAGGTGGACCGGGGCTGGAGACCCGGGGGCGATCAGGCGTCCGCGGCCCGGGCGGCCGGCAGCTGGGCGCGGGTGCAGGTGGTCGAGCCGTCTTGCGGCGTGGTGCACAGCAGCTCGAACAGCCCGCGCGGCGGCTCCGGCGCTCCGGGGCCCGCCGCTGGGGCGGAGATGTCCTGGAGCAGGATGTCTTGGAGCAGGATGTCCAGGAGCTGGGCGAGGTTGTGGCAGCCGGTGCCGAGGTAGCCCCAGCCCCCCCGCAGCCTTCGCGCTCGGGTGCGAACCGCAGCTGACCGTCCTCGGTGCGGATCCAGCACGTATCGCCACTGACAGTCAGGGACGCGAGCGGCGACGTGGTGGGCAGACGCTGCAGTGCGAAGGTGAAGATGTCTTCGTCCTCGGTTTCCGGCGAGCGGCGCAGCGCCGGAACGCCGGAACGCCGGTGACCGGGGCGCGCATCAGGACGTCGGTTTCGGCGTCGCGGGCGTTGTCCAGCAACTGGTGCTCCAGAACGGTCGGAGCCTGTTCACGGTCGGCCGGCACCAGGCGTTCGGCCCATTGCCGGGCGGTGGCGCAGGAGGCGGGCCGTACGCTCACAGCCGCGCCGGTGTGCCAACCCTCGCCGCCGTCCCACCGCATAGCGAAATCGACGACGCGGTGCGCCAGGACGGCGCGACGCTCGGTGAGAGACAGCCACCCCGCCCGGCGCACCATCTCCGACGGCGCGGTCGGCTCCGCACGGCGCAGCTCGGCCGGCACCGCACCAAGCGCCAAGCACCAAGCACCAAGCACCAAGCACCAAGCACCAGATGAGCACCGTCACCCCCGTCGGTTCGCGTTCTTGCGCAGCTCGGCGATATGGCGGGTCATCGAAGCATGGTCGCGGTGACGGACATGCCGTGAGAGGTGCCAGCACAGTTCAGCGGCCGGTGAGCCGTCCGGCTCATCCGCGGCGAGCTGCACCAGCGCCGTGACCGGGTTGGTGACAGTTGGTGACATGGCAGGCCGGCACCACCACCGCCGGCGGCGCGCCGGGGCGCCACGCGGCGAGCGCGTCGCGGTCGCGCAGGGCAGAGAACCAGTACGGTGCCGTCTCCCCACGGTCCTTGTACGGGGCCGGGACGGCCGAAGAGGGGGCCTGTTCAGCGGCAACCGACAGACGGCGGATCGGGGCTGCGGGGCTGGGCGCGTGGCTCGCCGCAGGGCTCGCTGCGGGGCTCGCTGCGGCCGTGGCGTCCGCCGGCGTCAGTGGGGGGGGCGGTGGTCATCGCATCCTCGGTTTCTCCGGCCGAACGCGGCCGGATCGGTGACAGGTCCGGCCCGCCCGCGCGAGGCGTACGGGCCGGGACCACCGCGAGGAAGCACCCCTTGTCCGCGGTCTGACGGTCACCGCCGACGGGTGCCCGTTTTCTCTGGACCGGGCCTGGACCGGGCGGGTTGTCCGTGGCAGGAGCCACACTTCCTGGCGCCGGGTCAGAAGCTATGTCATAACCCTGATCTGCCGAGGGCTGCAGTGTGTGGGCCCAACGACTCAGTCTCAGAACGACTGCCGCCAACTCGGCTCCTGGGCAAACGCGTCGTCCTCTTCGGCGTCGTACGCCTCAGCCTCAGCCTCTGCCTCTGCCTCTGCCTCTGCCGTGATGCCTTCGCAGCGGCACTGCTCCAAGGAGGAGTCGAGAGCAAGGCAGTCGTCGTAGTGCCGTAGTGCCCCTCAGGCGACTTGCTTGCCCCGTCCAGCTGGGAGTCGTCAGACGAAGAAGGCGTTCATCCCGGGCACGTCGGAGAGGTAGGTCTCGATACTCGCGATCTTTCCGTCGCGGAGCCGGCAGACCGTGGCCAGGTATTCGTCCAGCACAGCGTCCTCCCGGTGCGCGGTGTTGTGCAGGGAGAGCGCCATGTTCTCCCTGCTGACCAGGAGATGCAGCAGCTCGAAGTTGAGGCCGTATGCGGCAATCCGCTGAGCGCGCTCCACCACTGCGTCGGCGCCGTCGGCTGTGCCGGAGATGGTGTTGTCGCCGGGCAGGGTCCAGGTGGCGTCGTCGTGCAGCAGGGCCCGGATGCCGTCCCAGTCACCCGAGACAAGGGCCTGGTGGAAGGTGCGCCCGAGGGCGAGGGAGGAGGCTTCGTTGGTGGACATGACATTCCCTTCGCAATGCTAAAAGCAGTGATCTCTGCTTTAACGCGACCGTAAGCCCCTGCCCGCTAAAGCGCAACTCTTTGCTTTAAGGTGGAGGGGTGAACGTGAACGCTGACGCACCGACGAAGCGGCCCGGCGGCCGCAGCAGCCACGTCCGTGCCGCCGTGTACAGCGCCGTGGTTGCGCTGGTGAGCGAGCGCGGCGCCGACCAGGTGACCCTCCCCGCCGTGGCCAAGCGCGCGGGGGTCAACTCCAGT
Organism: Streptomyces sp. NPDC053542; assembly: GCF_044544685.1. Lineage (NCBI taxonomy): Bacteria > Bacillati > Actinomycetota > Actinomycetes > Kitasatosporales > Streptomycetaceae > Streptomyces > Streptomyces sp. NPDC053542. Next base: position 201,552 of record NZ_JBITXL010000013.1, on the reverse strand, counting down.
ACTCTCTACCGTCGCTGGGGTACGCTCGCCGCGCTCCTGGCCGACGTCGCCAAGCACCACGGCGACGCCGACGCGCCCCCGCTCGTCGGCGACCTGCGCACCGACCTTGAGAACCAGACGCTCTGGACACTGACGGAGCTCTCCCGGCCCGGCGGCATCGCGTTCTTCCGCGCCGAGGTCGCGCCCGACATCGACGAGAGGCGCGACGGACTGCGTGAATGCCTGCACAGGGTCAGTGAGCGCTTCCGCCCCGTCCTCGACGCGGCGCGGGAGCGCGGCGACGCGCCCCCGTCCCTGGAGCAGATTCTGGACCGGATCGTTGCGCCGCTCTACTTCCGGGTGGTCTTCTCGATCCCCGGTACGGATGAGGCGTACGTCCGTGGCCTTGTCGCGGAGCTGCTCGGGAAGCTCCAAATGGAGTCTTGAGCTTCGCTCGACTCCCCGCTCCAGCGGAACCCGCCCGGACCCGCACACACCTCGGGCTTGTTCCTGGCGACCTCCCGCTCGGCCTCCGACGGCCTTCGGGGCGCGCACCCGGGGCATCCCCGGCCATCGGTCATCTTCCTGATGACCTCGCCCTTGCCGCCGTAGTCCTTGAAGCGGGCCCGGGCGGGTACCCGGGCACGCGGCCCGAATCGAGCCCCGCGGCAGCGGCACCGTCTTCTTCGCCGCGGTCTTCTTCGCCGCGGTCTTCTTCGCCGCGGTCTTCTTCGCCGCGGTCTTCTTGCCGGCCGGTTTCCCGCCGCCGGTCTTCTTCGCTGCTTGCGCCCGCTTGATCGCCTCGCGCTGCGCCTTGCCGGGCCGCTTCTTCCGCTGCTGCCCGCAGGCCGCTTCGGCAGCGTTAATGATGTGCCGGGGTCTGTCCCACGGCGGATCGTCGGGCCGTGCGCGCACCGGCGGCCGCGCGCCACGCGCGCCGGGATACGGCGCATCGACGCGCATCACCACAACCTCGGTCACCCGGCCGCCGGCTCGTTGCCCCGTCCGAACCGAGGGACGTCGGCCGGGGCGAGATCACTACGAGGGCGGAGCAGCCGGAGCGGGCGCCGCCATCGGCCGGCCCCGTCCAGCGCAACGTCGGCGCTGATCCCGGCGACCAACTCGGGGCGGCGACGAGGGGGACGTCGGGATTCAAGCTCCTCCACAAGCGCGTCCTACTCGCCAAGTAACCCTGTCACCAGACATGTTCCGGCTACCCGTGACCCTCGTCGATCCTGCGGGGCAGCACGCCGAGGATCAGATTCTCGAGGGCGTGCGGCATTGCCCCGAAGCTGGCGACCCAGGTCTCGACAAGATAGATCTCACTACCCTCATCGATGCCGAGAAAGAATCGGCCATGATCGAGCTCACCGAGCGGAAAGAGCTCTCTGCCCAGCACGGCGCTCCACTCCGAGAACCGGTCCTCCTCTCCCCGCGCCAGCTCCGGGTCGAGTTCGAACGGCTCGCGGGCGCGGCTGATTCCCGGGCCCCCGATGCTGACGGTCAGCCCTCCGATCTCCTGGAGGAATGCCTCCGCAGCATCGTGCACAACGATGCCGACATCTTCGAACATGGACCGCCAGCCAGCCGTGCCGACCCGTCTGCCAGGCATCCATCCCGAAGCCTCCAGGACCTCAAGCACCTCCGGCGACCATTCGCTCATGACCGACCACCCCAGCTCCCGCCAACTTGAAGTAGGCGCGGTCGTCTCAGCAGTCGAGCCGAGTGAGTACAGCATGTGACCACACCACAAGAAGGGGACCAGAGCCCGTAGTGGACTAGAGCCCGTATGGACCAGTGGACCAGAGCTCGTTCCTGGGTGCACAGCCACCCGTCCAAAGCTCGCACGCGCTGCTTTTGTCCCCTGGCAGAGGCGTGCCGGCGCTGTATGCCTCTCCGGCGGTCTGGCAGTTGCCCCAGCCTCCGAAGGCCGGCCCGGTCGGCGGAGTCGAGGTGCGAACGGGACTTGGGGGAGGTAAGGGCAGGCGATACGCCCCAGGAGATGGCCTGCTCGATGCGTCAGCACGTACACGCTGCAATCCGGCCGGCGCGCCCTCCTCACACCCGAGATCTGAGCACGGCACGGCGCTGCCGCTGCGCTACAGCCCCAGATCCAGGGCGACATCCTCGCCGGGTTCAAGAAGGACCACACCACCGTTTTGTTCCTGCACTTCACCGACGCGGCCAAGGCCCGCGGCTGGCTGAAGGACCTCATTCCCAAAATCGCCACCACTGCCCAGGTCACCCACTTCAACGAGGAGTTCAGCACCCACCGCCGGGCCGGCGGGGCGTCGACCCAAAGCATCTGAAGGTCACCTGGCTGAACTTCAGCGTGACCTACCCCGGCCTGCAGATGCTCACCGGCAAGGAAGAGATCTTCGAGGACGCCCCGGCCGAAACCACGCTGGGCGTCTACCGGCAGGGCGCCGCCGCCCGCGCCGAGAGCAACGGCGATGTCGATGGCAGCGCTCCGGAACGCTGGTCCTACGGCGCCGGCGACGGAGTGCACACCCTCCACGGCGTGCTCACCCTGGCCTCGGACGATGACGAGGAACTCATCCACGTCATCGAAGCGCAGAAGAAGACCATCGCCCAGGCAGCCGGCACCGTGGTCTTCCACCAGCGCGGAGCCGTCCTCCCCGGAGACGCCCTGCAGGGCCTCCTGCGGTGCTGGACCGGAACCTGCACCACCTGCGGCCGCCCCCTGACCGGATCCAGAACCTAACGAAGCACTACTAGGGCCTCTCGTTCGGATCACGCCGGGCTCGCGGGCCCGGGCACCGCACCTCGCCGCGTTGTCGTCGGTTGCCGTGGCTTCTTCCCAAGCTCTCGGCTCCGTTCGAGCGGCGGCCTCGTCTGTTGTCCGGTTGTGCCCGGAAACTGCGCGCGCTCGGATTCGTCCTGCCTCGTGGCCCGCCTGGACCGACTTACGCAAATGCCCGTACTCGCCCCACCCAGCAGCAAAGTCCTGGTCAGGGCCTCGGAGGGTTGCGTGCGGAGGTGATTATCCGCTCTGAACGCGCTCGCCGCTCTTCCCGAAACGTTGCGCTTCAGATAATCAATATCTGTGCCCGCGGGATGAGGGTTTGGCGGGCCGCGTGGAGAGGGTTTTTATCCCGATGGTCGGGATGAAATTATTCGACGTACACAGGCCGTTGCGGCGTGCTACTGTCGGTCTCGGTTGCAGTTGTGGTTCCCAAACTTCAAGCCCCCCTGGTCGGATTCTGTGCCGTCGGGAGGGCTTTTGTATTCCGGTCTTTTCCGGTCGGGGCAATCATCGCGGCGACACGGGGTCCGCGCAGCGCGGATCCCGGTGTACTGCCCCAAAGGAGAGATGACATGGCTGCTGGTACTGTGAAGTGGTTCAATGCGGAAAAGGGCTTCGGCTTCATCGAGCAGGAGGGCGGCGGCGCTGACGTGTTCGCCCACTACTCGAACATCGCCGCCCAGGGTTTCCGCGAGCTGCTCGAAGGCCAGAAGGTAAACTTCGAGATCGCACAGGGCCAGAAGGGCCCGATGGCCGAGAACATCGTTCCCGCCTGACGCTGAATGCGACTTCGCAGCTGGGGCCCGCATCTTTCGGGGTGCGGGCCCCAGCTGCAAGCGTCTCCCGCGCCGGGTTCACCGGCGGGGTGCCTCATCGAGATTCGCACTCCCGCCGCGCACGGATCCTCCTGGCGGGCTGCAGGCGTACCCGTTCAGGGTTGCGCGCAGTCAATGCCTCGGCCCCCGCGGGTCCCCAAGCCGACATCTGCGCCGCACGGCGCTCCTGTCAGGCTCATTCGCATTTCGCATTCCATTCGGCTCATTCTTGCGATTCTCCATGCTGCTCATTTCTGCGGGAATTCCTTGATATGTGTCGTATCGAGGAAGGTTCCGCATGAACCGCACACGTATGAACGACCGATTCGCGCGCACCCGTAACGGCAGTGCCGAATCCGGTAGGGGCAGGAGCCGATTCGACTCATCAGCTCCGCGCCGTTCCGGTGGTCCCCGCAGTCGGCCTGTCGCTCCCCAGGGTGAGTTCGCTCTCCCCAGGACGATCACGCCGGCGCTGCCGGCCGCGGAGCACTTCGCCGATCTCGACATGCCCGAGCAGCTGCTGGCCGCGCTCGGCTCGGAGGGCGTGACCACGCCGTTCCCGATCCAGGGTGCGACACTGCCGAACTCCCTTGCCGGCCGTGACGTACTGGGTCGTGGGCGTACGGGTTCGGGTAAAACTCTCGCCTTCGGGCTGGCGCTGCTGGCCCGCACGGCCGGCCGGCGCGCCGAGCCCCGCCAGCCGCTGGGCCTGGTCCTCGTGCCGACGCGTGAGCTGGCGCAGCAGGTGACGGACGCGCTGGCTCCGTACGCCCGTGCGCTGAAGCTGCGGATGGCCACGGTCGTCGGTGGGATGTCGATCGGCAGGCAGGCCGGTGCCCTTCGCGGCGGCGCGGAGGTCGTCGTCGCGACTCCAGGGCGGCTGAAGGATCTCATCGAGCGCGGTGACTGCCGGCTGGATCAGGTGGGCATCACGGTGCTGGACGAGGCCGACCAGATGGCCGACATGGGCTTCATGCCGCAGGTCACCGCGCTGCTCGACCAGGTCCGCCCCGAGGGCCAGCGGATGCTGTTCTCCGCGACCCTGGACTGCAACGTCGACCTGCTGGTCCGCCGTTACCTGGCCGACCCCGTGGTCCACTCCGTCGACCCGTCCGCCGGTGCCGTCACGACCATGGAGCACCACGTCCTGCACGTCCACGGTGCTGACAAGCACACGGCCACCACGGAGATCGCCGCACGCGACGGCCGGGTGATCATGTTCCTGGACACCAAGCACGCCGTCGACCGCCTCACCGGGCACCTGCTGGACAGCGGTGTACGCGCCGCCGCTCTGCACGGCGGAAAGTCGCAGTCCCAGCGCACGCGCACGCTGGCGCAGTTCAAGACCGGCCACGTGACCGTGCTCGTCGCCACGAACGTCGCGGCGCGCGGCATCCACGTCGACAACCTCGACCTCGTCGTGAACGTCGACCCGCCGACCGACCACAAGGATTACCTGCACCGCGGCGGGCGCACCGCCCGCGCCGGCGAGTCCGGCAGCGTGGTCACACTGGTCACCCCGAACCAGCGCCGCGGCATGACCCGCCTCATGGCGGCCGCGGGCATCACCCCGCAGACCACCCAGGTCCACTCCGGCGAAGAGGCGCTGAGCCGCATCACCGGCGCCCAGGCCCCCTCCGGCGTCCCGGTCGTCATCACCGCACCGGTGGCCGAACGCCCCAAGCGCAAAGCTGCCTCCCGCGGCCGACGCCGGCCTGCTTCGGCGCCCCGGCGCAAGCCCGCGACGTTTTCCGCCACCAGCGCGGCGGCCTAGAACCTTCATGCTCGGGAAGCCGACCCATCGCTGTAGGAGACACCTTTTGATACCGGTTCAGGTGCAGCACCGCCCGACGGCACCCACCCCTATGGTGGTCGAGGCCATGAACGAGGTCGGACCGCAGGTCTGTGACGACATGACCGTCGAGGTGGCCCTGTCCGTCATGGCCGCCGCCCATACGGGGCATCTGCTCGTCTGCGACGCGGACGGCCAATGCACCGGCCTGGTCATCCAGGCCCAGCTCACCGCCGTCCGCGACGGCTGCGCGTACACGGACCGCGTCCGCCTGCGCGACATCCTCGGCGCCCCTCCTTTCACCACGATGACCGACGTGCATGCGACGCCCGGTCGTCGGCTTACGGCATCTCCCGTGACCGCCGAGCACGGCAGCGCTCCGGGCGTCCTGGCCTGCTCCCGCTGAACCATCCCGCCCGGTCGGACCGCCCCTTCTCCTCTGTGAGGCATCATGCGCTGTGTCATCGCCCGCTTCCCCTTCGACCTCACCAAGAGTGACGTGCTGCAATCGATGGAGGGCGCCGTGCCCGAGCCGGTCACCGGCGAGTCCGTGATCATCGGGCGGCGCACCTACCCCGCCAAGCAGGTGGGTGGGGTGATCACCGGGCAGGACCGCCGTGACTTCAGCGCCGGCGAAGTCGTCCGGGCTATGACCCGACTCGGCTTCACCTGCGTCGGCCTCCCCCAGCCGGCGGCCCCCACGCACACCCTCAGTCCCCTCCAGCGCGCTTCCGCGATGCTCGGCACCCCCCTGTCCGGCTGACCCACGGACAGGCGCAAGCAGCCACACCCGTCGGGGAAGCCACCCCCCTCCTCGGCCCCAGCGCGCTCGACCAGGCGTGTCTTGCCCACCCCGGTCAGCGTCACCAGCCGTCCTGTTCGCCCACATCCCGGCCGCTGTCGGACACGGCGTGGTCGTGTTCGACAAGTGGGCCTGGCGCCGGCCCGTCATTCATCGCTTCACCGGTCACCCCTGGGATGCCGGCCGGTGGCGCGTGGTGCCCCTCCCGAGCCCGGACAGTCGCATACCCGAGGGGGAAGCCGGGGCCCCATCACCGCGTATACGGCGATCGAGCAGACCTTCTCAAGCCTGCACGCCACACTCCGCACCGAAGAAACCTCCTCCCCGCCGAGATCAGGTTCCTGTACGAGAACACTCCGCGTATGAAGCACCAACCCCGCAGCCCCGCAGCCCCCGGCAGGAAGAAGCCTGCCGCATCTTCACCAGAGACTCACTCCCCGAGCTACCGCCGAGCACTACTACACCAGCCGATTCACCCTCGGCGATATGGACTTCACCCTGTCCAACCACTCCACCAACTACGGCACCTTCGCCGAAGCGCAGGCCGGAACGGCGAGGCGCAGCGACGGTCAGTTGCGCTGGTGCAGTGAGACGTCAGGTGGGTCAGCCGGCTGGCGGTTCGTTGCCCCGCGGAGCCACTGCACGAGAAGATCCTCCGACCGGAGGGGTTCTGCATTCAGGCCGGGGCCTCCGGCTGCGGAACGGCCGTGCGGGTACGCAGTTCCTCGTTGATGCGCTGGGCTTCTTCGAGCTGGTCTTCGAGGATGATGATGCGGCAGGCGGCTTCGATCTGGGTGCCGGCGTCGACGAGCTCCCGGGCGCGGGCGGCAATGCGCAGCTGGTAGCGGGAGTAGCGGCGGTGGCCGCCTTCGGAGCGCAGCGGGGTGATCAGGCGGTGCTCGCCGAGTGTGCGGAGGAAGGCGGGGGTGGTGCCGAGCATTTCGGCGGCCCGGCCCATGGTGTAGGCGGGGTAATCATCGTCGTCGAGCTTGTCGACGGGGTGGGTGCTGCGAGGGGGCATAGACCTCTTCTTCCGGGGATACGTCCGAGGGGCCCGGGTGCCGTACGGCACCCGGGCCCCGAGCGTTCAACACCATCTGCCGGCCTGCTTCATGCCGGCGTTCGTTTTCCGCTTGTCCGCCTGGGAGGGCGGAGCTGCGGGGATCGCGGATTCTTGACCGGGGACCACCTTCCGTTCCGGGGCCTGCGGTACCCGGGCGGACGCTTCCTCGCCCGGGCGATCCTGATGGTGTCTGCTCCTTACCTCATTCGGTGACAAGTTGCACTGCTCGTTCTTGCGGGTCGTGCATGCGGCCCCTGGTGAGCCGCTCGGCCCGGCAGCCAGCCACGGAACCCACCACTTCCGGCCCCGCCACTCCGCTGCCGTTCCGGTGCGCGGCAGGTCATCTCTGCCGCGCCCTCTTCGACTTGCTGAGTACGACGAAAACGCTACCTCCGCCACCCGCCCATGTCTACTGTCACCATCACAGATTTACTCCATCAGCAGGACAGACCAATCTGCCCCAGCCGCGTCCGGAACGCAGCCTCCCTCTTCGGCCACGCGATCCGCCACCGCACTCGGCGACTCCCCGCAACGAGCCGGTGAGGCTTACGCGGCCGTGCCGGCGCCGCCCTCATCGTCCCCGTTCTCGCCGTCCCCGTCCTCGCTCGCTCCGCTCCCATGGTTGTCGTGCAGCAGGCGGGCGAGTTCTTCGTCCATGTCGATCTCGTCTGTGACCGTGGTGTGCTCAACCCAGTCGCAGGCGGCGCGGAGCCGGGGCCACGTCCTGCGCGGTCACCTCCTGGACGTCCTCGGCCAGCTGCTCATCGCGCAGGGCCGGCACCAGGTCGTGCGTGGCAGTCAGGAGCTGGTGGCGGGCCTTCTTCCAGCCCAGGAACAGCAGCACCTTGTTCGTGGACCGGAGCGCCGGGGCGACAGGGGAGTTCGTCAGGGGATTGCAGGGGACGTCGTCGCTTGCGTCATCCGGCCACGCCTCTGCCTGGAGGTGGGCTCGGTGGAACAGTTCGCGGGCTCGGTCGTCGTGGGCGGCGTGGAAGGCGACCCCGGGGCGGCGCAGGAGGTCGGTCGCCACCTGCGCGGCGACCTGATCATCCACCGCCAGGTCGTGGATCGCCTCGATTTTTTCCTGCACGGTCTGCGGGTGTCCACCTGCCAGCCCATCTGCCGCTTGGCCGCATCGCACGTCCACCGCACCTCCCCGGTCCGTACCTCGGTGAGTGAGGCGAGACGGAGAGGGTGGTCATGTGTCCGTACTCCGAATCAGGAGGCTGACCTCTCGGAGCTGGCCGGCGATCGGCTTGGTAGTCCGGTTACAGCTTGCGGGTATCCAACAGCCGCACGAGTGAGGAGCGTTCAGCTTTCCATTTCGGGCTGCGGCGTCTGGCTCGTGAGCGCGCCTCCCGCGTCAGGAAGAGCAGCAGCCGCAGCGCGTGATCCAGCAGTTCTCGCAGGGCCTTTGAGTCGCTGCCGCCGGTGTGAGAGCGGCCAGGGCCTGCTGAGGAAAGCCGTGGTACTCCCGTCGCCGAGAGGGCTGCCCAGACGGCGGCATGCGTAAGGCGTCGGCGTGCAGTGGTTCCGGTCAAAACGCTCGCCTGCAGCCGCCACCCGCGGGCCGGCCGGTCTACCGGGACCACCCAAGAAGGATGGCGTCAGGCATGCGGCCCGGCTGCAGCATGCCGCGGCGGATTACCGTCCTGCCGTTTTGCCTCCCGTCCGCGGGCCCGTAAAAGTGGGCGGCTCTGGTCACCTACCGCGCGCACCGGTCAGTGATCGGGGCTCTCGTAGATGAGGAGAGGACGCCTGGAGCATGGCCCATCTCTTACCTCGCGCAGTGTTCCCCGACCGCCTCGTGCGCCTGGTGCTGGGGGCAGCCGGGCAGCTGACCACCCCGCTGCTCCCGGACGATTACCTGGCGTTGACCGATCCGCTGCTGTCGCGGCGCTGGCCGGCCGGGCGGGTGGAGGCGGTACGGGCGGAATCGGCGGAGGCATCGACTTTGGTGATCCGGCCCGGCCACGGCTGGCCGGATCATCATTCGAACCAAGCGGTACTCCCTCGGCTGTACGCCTGTACTGCCCGTGTGCAGCGCCGGCCTGCAGCGCAGCTGGTGAGGGCCCGACATTGCGGCCTGCCAACCGCTTCGACATCGTCGGCGGCGAAGGTGGACTCCTCGCGGCCGGCCTCGTCGGCGGCCTGACCAGAGGTGGCGCACACATCGCCATCGTCGACGACCCCGTCAAGGACATGGCGGATGCCGACTCCCCCACCATGCGCCAGCGAGCCTGGGACTGGTGGACCTCCGTCATCCAGACCCGCCTCGAACCGACCGGCGCCCTATGCCTGATCCAGACCCGCTGGCACGAAGACGACCTCGCCGGACGCTTCCTCGCCACCGAACGCGACGCCTGGTGCGTCATCGACCTCCCCGCCCTGGCCGACAGCCCGGACGCCCCCCTCGGCCGCGCATCCGGAGGGGCCCTGCGGCCCGAACGCTTCGACGCCGCCCACCACGCCAAGACCCGCAAGCGCGTCGGCGAAAGGTTCACGGTGTCGATGGTCTCGTAGCCGCATGGGTTGAACCGGTCAGCTCCGGCCGCGGCCGGAGCGGCCGCCCGTCCGGGCAGCCGCTCGCTGCCCTCGACCCCGCCAGGGCCGCGTCCTGCTGGTGGAGTCGGCCGGATCGCGGGGGCGGGGCGGGCGGCGGTGGTGAACTGGCGTCGCCGGCACCCCGACCTTCCCCTGGTCGCCGGCGGCACCGAGGTGCATCCCGTGTGCGACCGGCAGGCGGTCGTCGCCTGGCTCCTCGCCCGCGACGCCAACATCGCGGTAAGCCGTTGCTGGGGCGCCCTCGGCAGCCCCAGCAACGGCCCCAGGTGAGCTCCGCAGACCCGGCCCGAGCTCTCGCCGGGAAGAGCCGGATCAGGAAAGCCCGCCGGCAACCCGCTTCCCGGCAGCCCCGCGGTCGTGCCTGTACGCCTCGCTGTCTTCGGGTAGCGGCGACAGCGCGGGCGGGGAGCGGCTACCGCGGTCCCCGGCAGCGCGTCACCCCCTGTTGTCCTTGTTCCTGTTGAACATGTACTTGTTGTATTTAGTCGTGTCCGAGGATGCATTGCCGTCCCCCGGATCCTCGACCCCGCTTCCGCCGGTGTGTTTCACGTTGGGTTTCACATTCTCACGTTCGACTCCCCCCACTGATTAAGCAACCACTTCCTTCTTTCGGCGGTCGTCGTGTTTTCTCGGCGAATCAGATCGGACAGCTCCCTTGGGCCGTGGCAGGCCGTGATCTGATTAATCGAAGAGCCAACTAGGCCCATGCTGACCAGGTGACTCTGGATTTTCTCTGCCTGTTCATGGCTGCACCCAGAGGGGAGGCACCTCGAAAAATAGTCACTTTTCCCCTTCTCCCTGCCGAGTGCCTTGTTGGTTGCGGCTAGAGCAGCCCAGCCCGCGTTGTCCAGCCCCTACCGTCGGAGCCATCGCCGTCGGAGCCGTCGCCGTCCGCGTCGGAACCGTCACCGGCGTCACCGTCCGCATCACCACCGTCGAACCCGTTCCCAGCATCTCCTCCGCTGTCCCCGTCGAACCCACCACCGCCATCACCGTCGCCGCCATCGAAACCGCCGCCGTCTTCCCCGGTGTAGTCGTCGTCCGACATGAGCCCTCCCTTGAGGTGGCGTGTACGCATGAATGCCGCGTGGCGAGCCGGCCCATTGGCGGCCCGCCACACGGAGCGAATCAGGCGGCCGACGCCGCCAGCGGCATCAGCCGTTGATGGTGAACGAGCCGTCGAACGGCGCGGACTTCAAGCCGCCGAAGAACGACTGCGCGCCGCAGTTGATGCCTTCCTTGACCAGGTCGACGCGGAACTGGCCGTGCAGATGGGCGCCCGTGTAGGCGCCGTCGGTGACGGTGCCGTCGATGGTGGCGCTGTTGAACATCTGGCCGGAGATAGTCACCGACAGGGTGCTGCGCAGGGTCTTGCCTTTCTTGGTCTTCCACTCGATGGTGCCGGTGCGGGGGTGGGGACGTCGCCGCCCACCACGCAGGACATGGGGGCGTTGAAGGAGCCGTTGAACTTGGCCGTGGCGATTTCACTGCCGCCCGGGCTCATCCCGGTGCAGGTGCGGTCCTGCCCGGCGTACTGCACGTTGGTGTCGCGCGGGACGGGGAGCGGGAGCAGTCCCGGGGAGAAGGATGCCTGTCCGCCGGCCTGGCACGACACACCTGCGGCAGCAGCTGCTCCTGGTGCGGCGGCCTCCGCGGCAGGTGCCGACAGGCACGCGGCGGACGTGGCCGCCAGCAGGGCCAGGACACGGAGGGAGGTGACGGGTGGTCACGGATGTGGACGCACGGACAGACACGAGGTTTTCTCCCCAGGTCAGGGGAATGAGTTTCCCAGCGCCGGCACCAGGGCCGGTGGGATCACTTGTTCCGGCAGCACCGTCGTCCGCTACAGCCCACCACTGAAAAGCAAGCCCCGGACCACGACCGTCCAGACCAACACCTCCTATGGTCCCTGCCTCCTGTCCAGCCAGCCCAACGTGACCTCGGGCACCCGCACCGCTACGGTCACCGGCCAGCTCTCCTGCCAGGCGCTGCTCGCCCCCACGACAGTCGCCTTCACCATCACCTGGAATACCGGCCAGACCTCAACCGTCCGCGCCAACGTGCAGTCCAGCCTCGTGGAGGGTACGACCTTCGTCGTCCTCCTGACCGGGACCGTCACCGGCGGCCTGTTCAACGGCAGTACGTTCACGCAGGCCAACACCGGAGCCGCCGGCGGCATCCGTGATTGTCTGAGCGGCAGCGGTGACGGCCTCCCCGGCATCTACACGACCACCCTGCTCAGGATCGGCTGAGAAACCCCGCCGGCTGTGCTGCCGGTCTTCGATGAGGCCAGCGGGTCCGATGCGCCGGCCGTCGTCTGTTCCCAGGCGCCTTGACGTCGCTGCTGCGGGCGGCAACCTCCGCACCCCCCATGCATGCTCTTCCACAGCTGCCCGCACAGTGCGTTCGTCTCGTTCGGTACTCGTGTGAGTGACCGCCGAACACGTCATTCTCAGACCGCGGTGGAGGTCCTCAACTCAGGTACCGGTTTTGTGGGGCTGGGTGCCACGGCTTCTGCCGTTCTGTGGCGCTTCTGGCTCACCTCCCCCGAAGTCGAACTGCTGGGTGGCAAGGAGAGCCATGTCGCGGTGGGTTTCGATCGCGGTGCATAGGGCGGCAGCCAAGACATCGGGCGGGAGTGCATCGCCCTGGGGGGGGTGGCGGTGCCGGCGAAAAAGCGGCGGTCGGTGGTCTTCGGTGGGGCGGTGGGCAGCTGGTGGTCGGCATCTGCCGTTCGGTGACAGCCGGGCGCTCGAAGAGGGTGTGAGTGCTGGGGGCGTCGAGGGCGGCGCAGGCGGTGACGTACTGGGCGAGGGCGGAGAAGAGGTGGACTCCGCTGGGGTCCCAGTCGGAGATCACGAAGATGTGCACGGTGCGGTGGTCGGCGGCGGCTGCGCGCTGGGCGGCGGCGCGTTGCCGGTGACGCTGTTGAAGCCGGAGTGTGAGTAGACCGGTATGCCGTAGGGGTCGGCGGCCGCGGCCGGCTGCGGCACCATCCCGGCCGTCTCCGGCCACGCGTCAGGACAGGCCGGCTGTCCGGCCTGCCGGTCCAGCCGGAAGGCTTCGGCCGCCTGCCGCTGGGCGGTGCGGAACTCCTCCGGGCCGTGGTCGGCGATCGGTGCGGCGACGGACTCGGTGTCATCCCGCAGGGTCCCCGAGGGATGCGGCCGGAGCGGCGGGCCATGCCGAGGGCTTCGAACAAGCGCTTGTGGGTGCGCTCCTCCTTGGTCGGCACCGGCCCCGGGGAGAACGGATTCGAAAACTTTCGACTGTTCATCGGGATTGTTTCGAAGGCATATTGTGCCCCAGGATCTGTGCAGGCTCCTGGCCCCCTGCTTGAAGCTCCGCACTGGCAGCCACTGGGCATGCCCCACCATGCTCACGTTCGGTTTCTGTACTGGCTGCATTGGCAGGTGCATGCCATCCGGCAGGAGGCAGGCCCCCGCTCCTCACCGAAAGTTCTCGACCCCTCACTGTAGAAAGAGGTCAGTCATGAACAGCAGAGCCTCCGGCATCGCCCGCCGGGTCCTGGCGCTCAGTACGACGGGGATGCTCGCCGCGACGGGCGTCGTCGCACTCTCCGGCTCGGCGCAGGCCGCGAGCACCCTCGGTACGGCGGCTGCCGCCCAGGGCCGCTACTTCGGCACGGCGGTGGCCGCGAACCACCTCGGGGAATCACCGTATGTCAGCACGCTGGACGCCGAGTTCACGTCCGTGACACCGGAGAACGAGATGAAGTGGGACGCCGTCGAGAGCTCTCGCGGCACCTTCACCTTCGACGCCGCGGACAGGATCGTCTCGCACGCCCAGGGCAAGGGCATGAAGGTCCGCGGCCACGCCCTGGTCTGGCACTCCCAGCTGCCCGGCTGGGTGGGCGGCCTGTCCGCCACTGACCTGCGTAGCGCCATGAACAACCACATCACCGAGGTCATGCAGCACTACAAGGGCACGATCCACTCCTGGGACGTCGTCAACGAGGCGTTCCAGGACGGCAGCAGCGGGGCGCGGCGCAGTTCTCCCTTCCAGGACAAGCTGGGCAACGGCTACATCGAGGAGGCGTTCCGTACCGCACGGGCCGCCGATCCCAACGCCAAGCTCTGCTACAACGACTACAACACCGACGGCGTGAACGCGAAGTCCAATGCCGTCTACGCCATGGTCAAGGACTTCAAGCAGCGCGGCGTCCCCCTCGACTGCGTCGGGTTCCAGAGCCACTTCAACAGCGATTCCCCCGTGCCGGCGGACTACCGGCAGAACCTACAGCGCTTCGCCGACCTCGGGGTCGACGTGCAGATCACCGAGCTGGACATCGAGGGCTCCGGCTCCGCACAGGCCACCAGCTACGGCAATGTGGTGAAGGCATGCCTGGCGGTGTCCCGCTGCACCGGCATCACCACGTGGGGCATCACGGACAAGTACTCCTGGCGCAGCAGTGGTACACCGCTGCTCTTCGACGACAACTACGGCAAGAAGCCGGCGTACTACGCCGTGCTGTCCGCGCTCGGCGGCACGAGCGGCGGCGGGGGCACCCGTACCTGCACCGTCTCCTACGCGAAGCAGGAGGAGTGGGGTGACCGCTACAACGGCAAGGTGACCGTGACGGCCGGCCCGTCCGGGATCAGCGGCTGGAGCGTGCCGGTGACGGTCGCCTCCGGGCAGAAGGTCTCCGCCACCTGGAACGGCACGCCGAGCTGGGACAGCACCGGCAACGTCATGACGATGGCGCCGAAGGGCAACGGCAGTCTCGCGGCCGGTGCGTCGACCAGCTTCGGGTTCACCGTCATGACCAACGGCAACACCGCGCCGCCCACTGTCGGCGCGTGCACCGCTTCATGACGCGCGCCGCACCACCCGCAGGCGTGCGCGCAGGAACCGCAGCGCCGCCTCGTCGTCATCGGCAGCACCGCCTTCGTGGCCGTTGTACCGCCAGACGTCGATCTCCTTGGGGCCGCCGTACTCGTGGTAGGCGGCGAACACCGTCGAGGGCGGCACGATGTCGTCCATCAAGGCCACCGAGAAGCGGGCCGGCACGCGGGCCCGGCGGGCGAAGTTGACCCCGTCGAAATAGGCAAGCGTCCGGTGCACCTGGTCCTCGCGGTCGCGATGGACGGCCAGGTAGTCGGCTATCTCGCGGAACGGGGCGGCATCGGTGACGGTGACGGCGCGCGGGAAGTCGCACAGGAACGGCACATGGGCGACGACCGCGGCGAGGTCGGGGACGAGGGCCGCGACAGCCAGTGCCACTCCCCCGCCCTGGCTCCGCCCGAGCACGGCGACGCGTCCGGGATCGACCGCGCGCAGGCCCCGCGCGGCGTCCACGGCACGGACCGCGTCGGTGAACAGGCGCCGGTAGTAATAGGTGTGCGGGTCCTCGATACCGCGCGTCATCATCCCGGGCACCTGCGGACCCGCGGCGCAGCTGTCCGGGGTGTCGCCGCGGGACCAGCCGGAGCCCTGGCCGCGGGTGTCCATGTGGAAGTGGGCGAACCCGGCGCCGGCCCACAGCAGGTTCTCCAGGGCGTGGCCGCGCCCGCCGCCGTACCCGACGTACTCGACGACGGTGGGCAGCGGCCCGCTCGCCCCGTGCGGCAGGCGCAGCCACGCCTTGACGGGCTCGCCGCCGTGACCGGGGAAGGTGACGTCGTAGGTGTCGATGGCGGTCAGGCCCGTGTCGACCGGGTTCAGTGCCGCCTCGGCGGGACGTGTTCCGGCCTCGCTCAGGGTGTCCTGCCAGAACGTTTCGAAGTCGGTGGGGTTGCGCTGGCGGCTGCGGTAGGTCCGGAGTTCCGGCTCGGGAAGGTCGTGGTGCACGGTCGTCTCCTCGGTGGCATGGGCATGTGCCCGGCCGCCGGTCGGTCCGGCAGCCGGGCACCTGACGTTGCGTGGGTAGGTCCTCGCCGTGCCTGACGTTGCGTTGGGTGGGTCCTCACCGTGCCTGACGTGGCGTCACGCGCAAGTCCGGGTGCAGCCGGCGCCGGTGGTCCACCGTGCGCACCGGGCCGGTGAGCCGGACCCGGGCCGTCAGGCGGGCGTCCGTGCTGGAGGCGCCGAACCGCAGTTCCAGGTCGCCCGGTTCGACGATGCGGTGTCCGTCGCGGCCGGTGAAGGACGCCAGGTCGGCGGGGACGGTGGCGCGTACCTCCGCCGCCTCGCCCGGCGCGAGGTCGAGGCGTACGTACCCGATGAGGCGCTGGAGGGGCTGGACGACGGAGGCGACGGGATCGTGCAGGTACAGCTGGACGACCTCGGTGCCCGGCCGCTTCCCGGTGTTGCGCACGGTGCAGGCCGCCTCGAACTCGCCCTCGGTATCGGCCTCTTCGTGCGCGATGACGAGTCCGGACCAGTCGAAGGTGGTGTACGTCAGTCCGTGGCCGAAGCCGAAGGCGGGGGTGGGGTCGATGCTGGAGACCTCGGTGGAGTGGCCGAGGCGGGGTGCGAGGTAGGTGGAGGGCTGCGCACCCGGGAGCCGGGGCACGCTGACGGGGAGCCGGCCCGTCGGGGCAACGCGTCCGCTGAGGACGGAGGCGAGGGCCGTCGTCCCCTCCTCGCCGGGGAAGAACGTCTGGACGACGACGGCGGCCTCGGTCGCCGCACGGCCCAGGGCGTACGGCCGGCCGGCGAGCAGGGTGACGACGAGCGGGGTGCCGGTGTCCAGCAGCGTGTCGAGCAGCTGCTGCTGTACTCCGGGCAGGGCCAGGGAGCCGGCGTCGCAGCCCTCGCCGCTGCTGCCGCGGCCGAAGAGACCGGCCCGGTCGCCGAGTGCGGCGATCACCAGGTCGGCGCCGCGGGCCAGCTCGGCGGCCGCGGCGAAGCCGTCGGTGCCGCTGCCGTCGACGGTGGTACCGGACGCGGTGACGATCTCGCTGTCCGGGAACTCGGCGGCCAGTACTTCGCGCAGGGTGGGCAGTTCGATGCCGGCGGGCACCTCCGGGTGCTGGCTGCCCACGTGCACGGGGAAGGAGTAGCAGCCGAGGACCGCCGTCGGCGTGTCGGCGTTGGGACCGATCAGCGCGATGCGCGCCGGGGCCCGGCCGGGTCCGAGGGGCAGTGTGCCGTCGTTGCGGAGCAGGACGACGGCCTGCTCCGCGACGCGGCGGGCCAGGGCGCGGTTGTCCGCCGTGTCGAGGTCGACCGTGCCGCGCAGGTCCGCCGCGTCCGTGTCCGCATCCGTTCCGGCGAGGGCCGCCGGTGTCGGGTCCCAGCCGGCGTCCAGCAGTCCCAGCTGGGCTTTCTGGATCAGGACGCGGCGCACGGCGCGGTCCACGGCCGCCTCGGGCACCAGTCCCCGGGCGAGCGCTTCGCGCAGTGGCGCTCCGAACGCCTTCACGGTGGGCAGTTCGACGTCGACGCCCGCGGTGAGTGCCGCGGCGGCGGCTTCGCCGAGACTGCCGGCAACCCCGTGCAGAGTCTGGAGGAAGGCGATGCCGAAGTAGTCGGCGACGACCGTTCCCTCGAAGCCCCAGGTGTCCCGGAGCAGGCCGGTGAGCAGCCGTTCATCGGCCGCGGAGGGAATGCCGTCGGTGTCGGTGTAGGCGTGCATCACCGAGCGGACACCGCTCTCCCGTACGGCCATCTCGAACGGCGGCAGGATGACGTCGGCGCGTTCTCTGGAGCCCATGCCGACGGGCGCCAGGTTGCGTCCCGCGCGGGAGGCGGAGTATCCGGCGAAGTGCTTGAGGGTGGCGACGACGCCGGCGGACTCCAGGCCGCGTACGTAGGCGGTGCCAATGGTGCCGACGAGGTAGGGATCCTCTCCGATGGTTTCCTCGACCCGCCCCCAACGGGCGTCGCGCACGACGTCCAGGACGGGGGCGAGGCCCTGGTGGACGCCGACCGCTCGCAGGTCACGGCCGATCGCCTGCGCCATCTCCTCGATGAGTACGGGATTGAAGGTGGCGCCCCAGGAGAGGGGTACCGGGTAGGCGGTCGCGCCCCAGGCGGCGAAGCCCGCGAGGCATTCCTCGTGCGCGAGTGCGGGGATGCCGAAGCGGTTCGCTGCGGCGATGCGGCGCTGGGTGCGCAGCAGCGACAGCGCGCCGAGTGCGGGGTCGACGGGGGTGGTGCCGAAGGGCCGGGTCAGCTGGCCAAGACCGTAGGGAAGCAGGTCTTCAAGGAGTACCGGCTCTTCCATGTCGTGCTGGTGCGGGGCGACTTCGGCTCCCTCGGCGGAGGCGCCGACCCAGACCCCGAAGAGCTGGGCCGTCTTCTCCTCCAGTGTCATCTCGGCGAGCAGCGCGTCGGCCCGCTCCGCCGGATCGCGGGCCGCGTCCTGCCACAACGGGACCCGGGTCTCTTCGGTTCGTTCGGTCTGTGCGGGCATGTGGCCGGTCACTTTCCTCCGACGCCCATCAGGCCCTGGACCAGGGCGCGGCGGGCGAACAGATAAACGAGCAGGATGGGGAGCATGGACAGGACGACCGCGGCGAGCAGACCGGGGATGTCGACCCCGTGCTCGGTCTGGAAGTCGTAGAGGCCCATGGTGATGACCTTGGTGTCGGCGGACTGTGTGAGCACCAGCGGGAAGAGGAATCCGTTCCATGCCTGCAGGGCGGAGAAGACGATGATCGTGGAGAGGCCGCTGCGGGAGAGCGGCAGGACCAGTTGGAAGAAGACGCGCCGGGAGGACGCGCCGTCCATCGTCATCGCCTCGTACAGCTCCGGTGTGATGTCACGCATCACGCCGCTGAGGATCAGGGCGCACACCGGCATGGCGAAGGCGGCGGTCGGCAGGATGACGCCGATGAGGTTGTCGTAGAGCCCGGCCTCGCTCATGACGTAGAACATGGGCACGATGACGGCCTGGGAGGGGATGGCGAGGCCGAGCAGGAACAGCCGGAAGACCGTGTGCGTCACCCTGCTGCGGCTGCGCACGATGGCGTACGACAGCGGCGGCACGAGGAGCACGACGATGCCCACGACGCACACGGTGACGAGGGCGGTGTTGAGGAAGTAGTGCCCGAAGCCGCTCTGGAAGTCCTTGATGTAGTTGTCGAGCGTGAAGGTCTTCGGCAGGGCCAGCGGCCCGTTCGCCCCGTAGTCGGCCCGCGACTGGAACGTGGCGACGAGCATCGCGTACAGCGGCAGTGCGACCAGGAAGAGCCAGATCAGCGAGCCGAAGCCGGCGAGGTGGTTGGGGCGGCGCTTGCTCACAGGCCCTCCATCGTGCTGCGCATCCTGTCGTAGCCCGAGAGACGCACCACGATCAGCGAGATGACCGTGGCGACCAGGACGAGCAGCACGCCGATCGCCGAGGCCGTCCCGTAGTCGAAGTTCTTGAACGCCTTCTGGTACATGTAGTAGGCGCTGATGGTGGTGTCCGTGCCGGGGCCGCCCTGCGTGAGGATGAGGACAGTGTCGAAGGTCGTCAGGCCGCCCACCACCATCAGGATCGTGGACGTGATGATGCTGTTGCGCAGCTGCGGCAGGGTGATGTGGAAGAACTGCCGGACCCTGCCCGCGCCGTCGATCTGGGCCGCCTGGTAGAGGACTCGGGGTACCGCGCGGGCCGCTCCTTGGTAGATGAGCGTGTGCAGCGGTGTGAACTGCCAGGCGCTCACGAAGACGAGGACGCCGATGGCGCTGCTCTGCGCACCGAAGAGGTTGCCGTCGCCGAAAAGCCACTCGGCGTGTGCGGGTACCCCGAAGTTGGGGTCCAGGACGGCGCGCCACAGCACGGACACGGCCGCCGCCGACAGCAGCAGCGGAACGAAGTAGATGGCGGAGAGGACGGCCCGGTTGCGCTGGGGGCCCGCCGCCCAGACGCCGAGCAGGATGCTCAGCGGCGTCTGGACGGCGACGCCGAGGCCGGTGAGCAGGACACTCAGCCCGAGGCTCTTGAGCATGACGGGGTCGTCGAACAGCTTGCTCCAGTTGTCGAGCCCGGTGAACCGCGGAGCGCTCAGCCCGTCCCAGTGGGCGAAGGAGAGCACGGCGACCAGGACGAGCGGGAGGAGCGCGAAGAGGCCGAAGAAGACGGCGGCGGGTGCCGCCCAGGCGAAGCCCGGCCGGCTGACGCCGGTGGCGGTGGGGGTCATGAGAGGGGTCCAAGTCGGGTGGTCGGCGCGGTCAGGACGTGGGCAGGGCCTGCATGGCCTTGATGAACCCGTCCTCGTCGAGCCCACCGTTGAGGAACTGCTGAACGGCCTGGTGCATGCCGACCGTCGCCGTCTGCGGGTACGCCTGGTCCCAGGAGAGCTGGAAGGCGGGTGCCTTCTCGACCTTGTCGTACTGGTAGCGGGCGAAGTCCGGGTCGGCGGCGGTGTCGAGGAACTTGTCGGTGGTCGTGGTGGTGGGCAGGTTGCCGATGCCGAGCTGGGCCTTGACGAACTCGTCCGAGTACTGGAGCTTCAGGAACTCCGCGACCGCCTCCGGGTGCTTGGTCTTCTTCAGCACCGAGTAGAAGTTGTTGGTATTTCCGACGAGGTTGTCCGGGTCGCCCTTGCCGCCGTCGACCGACGGGAAGGTGCCGTAACCGAGGTCGTGTGCGGCGAAGTCGGGGTGGCTGTCCTGCTGGGTGGAGTACTCCCACGAGCCCATCAGCTCGAATCCGGCCTTCCCCGTGGCCAGGAGGGTGGGCGAGCCCTGGTCGGTGAATTTCACCGAGTCGTAGTTCGTGCCGAAGGCTCCGGCGTCCACCAGGTCCTTGAGCATGCCGAGGGCCTTCTTGCTGTCGGCGCTCGCCCAGGCATCCTTGTCCCCGCCCAGCGCCTTCTGGAACAGGCCGGGGCCGGCCACCCGGTCGTAGAGGTACTCGAACCACATGAGCGTGGGCCACTTGTCGCCGCCGCCCAGGGCGATCGGCGTGACGCCCTTTGCCTTCAGCTTCCCGACCGCCGCCAGCAGGTCGTCCCAGGTCTTCGGCGGCTCGACACCGGCCTCCTTCAGCACCTTCTTGTTGTGGAACAGCAGCACGGGCTGGGTGCCGCGCATGGGGACGCCGTACGGCTTCCCGTTCACCTCCGCGCTCCGGAACACTGAGGGCAGGAACTTGTCCTTGAGGTCGGGATCCTTCGTGATGAACTGATCCAGCGGCATGAGGAGTCCGGCATCGACGAACGGTTTGATGCTGCCGCCGCCCCAGTTGAAGAAGACGTCGGGGGCCTGCTTGCTGTTGATGACGGTCTGCAGCTTGGCCTGGTAGTCGGCGCCCGGGATGGTGTCCAGGACGGCCTTCACCTTCGATGTCCTGTTGAAGGTGGCGATGATCCGCTTCTCCACCTTGTTCGCGCTGTCGCCGTAGACCAGGACGTGGATCTTTCCGTCGTCCCTGCCCGCCGATGCGGCGCCCCCGCCGCACGCCGACAGGGTGAGCGTCAGGCTCAGTACGGCACCGCCGACAGCGGCGTTCCGCAGGAACCGTGCGCGTCGTCTCATCGCCCCCACCTTTCGAAACTTTTTCGAAGCTATTTCCGAAACTTCACGCGTCGGGACGCTAGGACTCCCCGCTTGGGCGGGTCAACCCTCGGTCGGCGAGTTATCAACTTGTGACGCTGCGCCCGCAGTTGGCGGTGCTCTATGCTCCTCACCATGCGCGATGACGAGGAGTCGAGCCGTGTCACCCTGGCCCAGGTGGCGAAGCAGGCCGGGGTTTCCCTCTCGACAGTTTCGAAAGTCCTCAACGGGCGGCAGGACGTCGCCGCACCGACCAGGCTCAAGGTGGAACGCCTGCTGGAGGCACACGCCTACCGGCGCACGACCCGCTCGGCTCAGGAGGCACCACTCATCGAGCTGGTCTTCCACGAGCTGGACAGCATCTGGGCGATGGAGCTGATCCGCGGAGTGGAGAACGTGGCCAAGGCCCACCGGGCCAGCGTCGTCCTCACCGAGAGCGGAACCCGGCAGGCTCCCGGTCCCGACTGGATCGAAGGGGTGCTGCAACGCCGGCCGCTCGGCGTGGTCCTGGTCTTCTCCGCCCTGCCGGCGGAGGTCAAGCAGCAACTGCGCTCGCGCGCCATCCCCTTCGTCATCATCGACCCCGCCGGCGATCCCGACCCCGACGTCCCGTCGGTGGGCTCGGCCAACTGGAGCGGCGGGCTCGCGGCCACGCGCCATCTCATCGACTCCGGGCACCGCCGCATCGGCATCATCACCGGCCCCGAGGACATGCTCTGCTCGCTGGCACGCCTGGACGGTTACCGCTCGGCAATGAGCATGGCGGGCCTGGAGATCGACCCCGATCTCGTCCTGTACGGCGACTTCCACGTCGAAGGCGGTTACGAGGGGACCAAGAAACTGCTATCGCTCCCCCGGCCACCGACCGCCATCTTCTCGGGCAGCGACCTGCAGGCCCTCGGCGCGCTGGAAGCCGCACGCGTCAGTGGCCTGCGCGTCCCGCACGACCTGTCCGTGGTCGGCTACGACGACGTGCCGGTCGCCCGCTGGTCCAGCCCTGCGCTGACCACCGTGCACCAGCCACTGCGGCGGATGGCCGAGGAGGCGACCCAGATGCTGCTGCGCATACGGGCGCAGGCACCGGTCACCACCAGACTCGAACTGGCCACCAGCCTCGTCGTCAGACAGAGCACGGCCCCGCCCCGCGACTGACTACGGCGTGCCCGTGGGCGGTGCCCGTGCCCGATGCCCGCCTGACTATGGCGTGCCCGTTGGCGGCGCCCGCCAGAGCAGCAGTACGGGACCGGCCAGGCCAGTGCCGGTACGGCAGCCAGGACACACCGGAGGACATCGGACGGCAGGTCCGGGCCGCCGCAGCCCACCGCCCAAGGAGCCGGCCATCCCACGGTGCAGTAAGCGCGTTGCTCCCTCCGTGCCCGGAGAGACCGTGAACGTCGATCCTGGCGAGGCTGCCGCGTCGGTCGCGCGGGAGCTGCTGAAGGTGGTCGCCGACGACGGCGAGGAACTACAGCGTCGCTACCGGATCGAGCACGAGGACTACCTGCCTCACCGGGCCGTGCGCTCTCGCAGGGTGAACACGGAGCCCCTGGCCCCCGGCACCCGCCCGGTGCCGTCGCCGGAGGGACGGCCGCTGGCCGGCCTCCATCGAGGCGAGGTCGCTCCCGAGCTCGAGTCGGCGCTGCTGGAGAGCGGACTGGCTACCGTATCGAGGCGCAACTCTGTTGTCCGTGCGTCGGGCCACGAGTGGCTGGGGCACACTGAAACCCGCACCACCCGGCGCACGGTCATGCGCGCACACCGGGCAGGAATCACAGCCGGCCCTGTCCAGCGGGTTCGGCGTCAGGCGCTGGCGCCGCCGTCGGCGACCAGGTCATGGCCGACGACGAAGCTCGCCGCGTCGGAGGCCAGCCACAGGACGGTGGCGGTGATCTCGTCAAGATCGGCGGGGCGGCCGAGCGGGATGGTGGCCCCCAGGCGCTGATCGCGGTCGGCCTCGGTCTCGCCGGGCCGCATCGACATGGACGTCCGGGAGGCGCCCGGGCTGACGGCGTTGATGCGTACGCCGTCCTCGATGTGGTCCCGGGCGGCGGCCCGGGTCAGCGCGGAGACGGCGGCCTTGGAGGCCGCGTAGGCGCCCATGCCCCGGTAACGCAGGTGGGCGCCGATGTTCGAGGCCGTATTGACGATGGCGCCGCCGCCGTGCGCGCGCATGTGCCGGATCTCGTGCTTCATGCAGAGCAGTACGCCGGTGACGTTCACGGCCAGTTGCGTGTCCCACTCCGCCTCATCGACCTCGGCGACCGGGCCGAGTGCGGTGAGGACACCGGCGTTGTTGTGGGCGACGTGCAGGCCGCCGTGCCGGGCGACGACGGTCGACACCAGCCCCTGGACCGAGGCGGAGTCGGTCACATCCGCGCGGACCGCGTCCGCCGTCCCACCGTCCTTCTCGACGAGCCGCACGGTCTCGGCGAGCGCGTCGGTGTTGCGGCCGGCGGCCACGACGGTGGCGCCGCGTGCGGCGAAGGCAAGTGCGCTGGCCCGGCCGATGCCGGAGCCCGCCCCGGTGACCAGGACGACCTTGCCGTCGAAGCGCGGACTGCCGTCGAAGCGCGGGCTGCTGGACGTAGACATACGGGACCCCTAGAAGTGTCGTCGGCGCCGATCCCATTTCTGTGTCGACCGGCACAGAAATCATGCGTGCCGCACCCCCGGTGGTCAAGCGTTATATTTGCCGAGCGTTACAGAAATTGTTGCCGGCCCGCCCCGGCAGCCCGGCGGCAGCGGGAGGGAAGCGATGGCGAGCAGAGGGCGCCCCCGCGGCTTCGACCGCGACCAGGCCCTTGAACAGGCGCTGCGCGTCTTTTGGGAACACGGCTACCAAGGCGCCTCGATGACCGCGCTGACCACCGCCATGGGCATCAAATCCCCCAGCCTGTACGCCGCGTACGGCTCCAAGGAGGAACTCTTCCGCGAGGCCCTCGCCCTGTACGCGGCCACCGAGGGCTCCTACACCCAACGCGCCCTGGACGAACAGCCCACCGCCCGCCGGGCGGTCGACGCCGTGCTCCGCGACAACGCCGCCGCATACGCCGATCCCGCCACCCCGCGCGGCTGCCTCGTCGTCCTGGCCGCGCCCCTCGCCACTCCGGACAACGCTGACGTCGCCGACTTGCTCGCCGGTCTGCGCGCCAGGACTCGCCAGGCCGTCCAGAGCCGTATCGAGCGCGGCATCGCGGACGGCGACCTCCCCACCGGCACCGACGCCGCGGGACTGGCCGCCTTCTACACCACCGTCCTCAACGGGCTCTCCTTCCAGGCCCGCGACGGAGCCTCGCTCGCCGCGCTGAACATCGTCATCGACCACGCGATGCGCTGCTGGCCGCAGCCCACGCCGACGCCCGGGAAGTAAAGAACCTCGGAAAGCGGGCCCGGCGCGGTCACCAGGACGGTGGAGAGGTGGGATCGGGCCGCAACTGGCTCCTGCGGCCAGATACCACCCTGCTCAGTACCCCTCTGGGACACTGGGCCACAGTCATCGGGGCGGAACACGCGCCCCGGCTGGGTCAGAAGGAAACGTCGATGTAGTCGATGTCGGTGAATTCCACTTCCAGGTCATCGGCGCGGCGGCCGCCGTCCTTGAAATAGATTTCCTGGAGCCCTTCGGCGACGATGCCGCGCAACTGCTGGTCGCCGGCGCCCTGTTGCTGGGCGTCGAAGAGGCGGGCGGCGTAGGCGGGTGGGAGGTGGACGGTCAGGCGGCGGACCCGGCCGTCGTCGGTCGTGCCGATGGGCGCGGTGTAGCCGAAGCGGGCGCGGGTTTCGATGGTGATGCCCGCGGTGGTGGCGGCCTGCTTGCGGCGGCGCTGGCGTACGCGCGGCTGCCATACCTTGGGCACTTCGCGACGCAGTGCGTCGGCGAGGCGCTTTTGCGGGGTCTTGCGCTGCCCGGCGAGGTAGCGCTCGATGGTGCGTTGGGAGACGCCCAGGCGAGCGGCTACCGCGCGCGTGGAGCCCTTCTCCGCGCGGACCAGGAGGCGGATCTGGGCGAGCGGGGTCTTGGGTGGCTGGCGGGTGAATGCCTCGCGTTCGGCGCGGTCCAGGGCGTCCTCGATGTCCCCCACGGCCTACCTCACTCTCCTTCGTCCAGGACGGCGTCGCCGCCCTTGATGTGGCGGGCCGGGTTGTAGTGCTGCTCCATCACATCCACCGCCCAGGCCATGGTCTGCACGCCCTCGACCTTCGCCAGGCCCGGGGTGGGGCCCAGGCGGAAGGAGCCGGGGTAGGGCTTGCCGTCGGCGTCGCGCGGCAGGAAATCCAGCGGGGACGGGCCGGGGCTGGGGTAGACCACGCAGTCGGAGAGGACAGCCAGGGGGTACAGGCCGACCGCCTCGGCGGTCTTGCGCATCTTGCGGTGCATGTTCACCCGCGCCTTGGAAATCACCGCCGCCCGGATGTCCGGGCGCCAGGTGGGGCGTTCCAGGGCCGGCCAGCGCTCCCCGTCACGGTAGTGGCGGCCCTGCGGGCGCTCGCGCAGCTTGCCGATGCCGCCCTTGACGGTGGACTTGATCGCCGCCAGGACGGCCGCCAGGCCGGGGTCGGTCTGCTTGTGGTGTTCCATCGCGGCGAGGAAAGCGCGCTCGTCGAGGTCGCTTGTGACGCCGAGGTCGGCGAGGGTGTCGACGTAGGCGGTCTTGAGGCGGTCGTGCCAGGGGTCCAGGTACGGGCCGGTCTCCCGGCGCAGGTACGCCTCGATGGGGGTGATGTCGTAGCCGAGCTCGGCCGCGTACGCGACGGTGGGGGTGGCGTACCAGGCCGGGCCCTCCGGACGCCGACCCGACGGCGTGAAAGGCGAGGGGAGGCGCGGGTCCAGCTCGATATGGGAGAGGTCCACCAGCCAGGAGCCGGGGATCTTCTTGTCGAACACCGGGCGCCGCACGTACTCCGGCTCCCCCAGGCCGACGCTCAGGCGCGCGGCGGCTGCGAGGAAGGCGGTGTTGATGTCGAGACCGATCGCGTGGGGCAGCAGGCACTCCTCGTCGGAGAGCAGTGCCACCTCGCGCACCCACTGGTACGCCTCTTCGTCCAGGAAACCGCCGTCCCAGCCCTGGGCGACAGGGTGCTCGGGGGTGGCCTCCGGCGGGGCCGGGTCGACCGGGGCGGTCAGCGCGCCGGGATTCGGACCCGACACCCAAGCGCCGGTCGTGGCGTCCTTGACCGGGCGGGTCGGCGGCCGCAGGGCGGTCATCAACTCCAGGCCGGATACAGCGGTGGAGCCACGCGGGGTCAGCACCCGGGTGGCGTAAGTCCCCAGGACGCGGGCGAGTTCGGCCGGTGGGAGGTCGGCGGCGCCGGGCCAGGCACGTGTGTCCAGGGCGTCCCAGGGCAGGATCGCCAGCTGGACACACTGCCGCTGACCGGCCTTGGCCGGGCGGTAGATCCGCGGCCACGGGCCGAAACCGCGCTGGGTCAGCTTCCACTTCGCGCGGGTGATCTGTTTGAGGACCGGATGGTCGTCGGGCAGGCGCAGGGAGCGGCGGGCTTCGGGGCCCTCCAGGCGCTCGGGCAGGCCGAGGCGGACGGCGGCCGACGCGGTCAGTGCGATCAGCGGGTCGGCGTCCTTGCCGTGCCGGTGCAGTCGCGGTGCCCCGAGACCCGACTCCTTGAGGGTCCACTCGACCAGGGCCGGCACGGTCTTCGCCGGGCACTCCAGCATCAAGCCGTCAGCGCAGTAGGCAGTGCCGTCACCGTCCAGGACGGCGAGTGGCCCGTGGGGGAAGCGTGCATCGGCGGCCGGCTTCTTTGTTGCTGTCTTCTTCGCTACCGGACGCCGCGGTGCCGGGGCCCTGTTCGTACCGGTGGCCGCGAGGTGCTGCGGGTAGGCGTCGGCGTCCGCCGGGACGGAGGCCGCCTGGGGCGCGGGAGCCACAGGCGGCGCGGAAGCCGACGCGGTCGACGGCTCAGGCGGGGCCGTCGACTGGGGGGTGGGAGGCGCGGCTGGGGCAGGGGCAGGGGCTGGGTAGCGCTCGGCGAGGCCCTCGAGCAGCCTGCGGTATGCCTCCAGACGTTCCGCCTTGGGCTCGGCGCGGCCGGCCTCCCACGCCTGAATACTGTGCACACGCGCCCCAAGCGCCTGGGCGACGGCGGCCTGGGTGAGCCCGGCCGCCTCCCGCAACCGCACCCGCTCCGCCGGCGCGGGCAACACGGTGCCTTCGTCGACGGCGGCCAGCAGGGAGTCGATGGCGTCGAAGAGTTCCTCGGGCTGATGGTTCATCGGTACTCCCTTTTCTACCGGACGCCCTGGCGGATCTCTTCGAGCCGGGTCATCAGCCGCTGATAGCGCTGCGAGGCGGCCTGGGAGGACTTCATACCCTGGTACCGGGCGATCTGCCGCCAGTCCAGGCCGCGGCGCCGGGCCTCGATGATTACCTGGGTCTCCAACCGGTCCAGCTGACTGCGCATGTCCTCGAACAGGCTGAGCGCCGCGCCGAGATCGTCGGGAGCCACGTCGGGAACCGGCCGGTCACCGTCCCCGTGACCGGCGGCGGTGAGCAGCCGATGGAGCAGGGCGGCATCCCGCTCCAGGCGGCGTGCCTCGGTCTCCTGGAGGGTGGGATCGCCTGCCAGGGCGGACAACCGTTCGCGGGCCTCGTCCCGAGCGTCGCATGCCATACGGTCACTCTACGCTACGGGGACAATGAAACAACATGTTGTTGTCTCGTTGTCTTCGGGCGGTCGGTCTACCGACAGGCCATAACAGCCACTGGGAAGACGACCGAGCCCTCACCCATCATGAGCGCCCGACTCTGCCCGACTCCCCCAGCTTCACCATTCCCTCGACGTCAGCGTCTACCGGCTCCTGACCAGGCAGAAAGGGTGCCCGGCCGGGTCGATGAGAACGCGAAACCTGGCCTCATCCGGCTGGTGGCCCGGCTTGCTCGCTCCCAGCTCGAGCAGCCGGGTCTCGGCTTCCGCCAAGTCATCGACCTCGAAGTCGATGTGCAACTGCTGGGGACCACTCTGATCGGGCCAGCGGGGAGCCCGGTAGTCATCGACCCGTTGGAAGCCGATGAAGAACCCGTCCGCACAGTTCAAGCCGGCGAACTCGGCGTCCGACTTCGGATGCAGTTCGAGGCCGGTGGCCTGCTGATAGAACGCCGCCAGAGCCAGCGGATCAGGGCAGTCGAGAGTTATCGCGCACGCCTTCATCTGCAGCGGCATGGCACCTCCGAGGAGATCATTCGGTGGTCGGTCAAGGCAGGATCTCGACGTAGCCGTCGGTTCCGTGTACGCGGATCCGCTGGCCGTCCCGGATCAGGCGGGTGGCCTGGTCCACACCCACCACGGCCGGCAAGCCGTACTCGCGGGCAATCACCGCGCCATGGGTCATCAGACCGCCCACCTCCGTCACCAGACCCGCGATCCCGACGAACAGCGGCGACCAGCTGGGGTCCGTGAAGGTCGTGACCAGGATGTCGCCCGCTTCGAGATCGGCGTCCGCCATGTCGAGGATGACGCGGGCCCGTCCCTCGATGGTCCCGGCGGAAACCGGTAGGCCGACCAGTGCGCCGGCAGGCGCGTCGTCGCGCCGGTACGCCCCGGCGAGGGCCTCGCCGTCCGAGGTGAGCACCCGGGGCGGTGTGAGCGCGTGGTACGAGCGGAACGCGTCCTTGCGCTGCTGGATGAGCTGCTCATCCACCTGGTTCGAGGGGTTCAAAGGGGTCAAGTGGTCCGAGTGGTGCGAGCGCACGACGTCGTGGAGTTCCTGGAAGGTGAGGTAGAAGATGTCCTCCGGGTCGGAAAGCACGCCTGCCTGCGCGAGGCGTTCGGCCTCGCCCAGCAACGCCTGCTTGTAGACGAAGTAGCGGCTGATGATGTTGTACTTCGGGTACTCCCGGTACCCGATGAAGGTCCGGACGCGGTCGATCATCCGCTTGGTCTCGTCGGCCTTGCGGTCCCCGTCCGGCAGGGCCCGCAGGCGTGAGAGCACGTCCTGCTCCTTCTTCAGCGCTTTCTGGCGGCCTTGCTCGAAGCGTCGCTCGGCGGCGCCCGGCTCGAAGTTCCTGACGTTGTCGAGGATCACGGGTACGAGCGTGGTGGGGCGCTCGCGCCAGCGCGGTCTCGTGATGTCGATCTCGGCGACGCAGCGCATGCCGTACAGGTCGAGGTATGCCTCGATGGCGTCGCGCGCTTCCGTCCCGCCCGCGACCTTCGCCAGCTCGTCCAGGAAGTCCCCGTCCTCAACGCCCTCGAAGCCCTCAGCACTCTCGGCGCCGTCAACTCCCCCGACTCCCTCGGCGCCCTCGACTCCCCGCAGGAAGGCCACCACCTCCGGGTGCGGGCGGATCACATCCGCGACGTCCAGCAGCGCCAGCCCCATCTCCGAGGTGATGTTGTCAGGGGCGGACAGGGTGAGCGTGTCGGCCGCGTTCTTCTCTCCCAGCCACTCCTGCAGCTTGTCGTTGAGCCACCACGTGGCCTCCATCCCCGCCATGATCACCTTCATGCTCAACGGATCACCGAGGACGCGCTTGTGCTCCTCGAAGGCATCCAGCAGGAAGTCGAACAGTGCCGGTCCGCTCTTCGTGGCGATGTCGCGCTCCAGGGCGGCGAGGGACTCCTGGCTGCGCTCGATCAGCTCGGTGACGATGGCGGGATCGGTCTCGATCGGGGCGGGCGCGCCGCCCGGCGGGGGTCCGCTGGGTGCCGCGTCCGGGAGCGAAGGGACGAAGTCGCCGCGGTCGAGGACGGTCTCCAGCGCGTCTCTGGTCAGCGGATCGCCCTTCCCGATGACGTCGAGGAGGGCGGCGCGGCTCGCGGGCGAGGCCAGTCGCTCGGTGACCTCGACGAAGAGCCTGCCACCGGCCTCGTGCATCGGCACCATCGCCGTGAGCTGCCACAGGGACAGCCCCAGCGGCTTCATGGGATCGGTCATCATCTGCTGATGACCGACGGAGACGTAGACGTGGTTCGCCTCGTTGTCGGCCTCGGGGATGGGGAAGAGTGTGGTGATCGGCCGGCTCTGGACGATCCGGAAGGCACCGAAGCCGTCATCACCATCGTCGTCGGTCAGGCACCATTCGATGTCCTGCGGGCGGCCGAAGTGTGCTTCGATCCGTCGCCCGAGCTGTACGAGCTCCACGACCTGCGCATCCGTCAGCGCCGGCTGCTCCTGCCGCTGCGCATCGATCGCCACCTCCTGCGTACCGCCGGCCGGCAGGGCGCGAACGGCACGCTGTTTGGCGGCGATCGTCTTGGCGACGACTTCGCCGTCTCGCACCTTGAAGACGTCCGGGTTCACCAGACCCGAGACCAGGGCTTCACCGAGGCCGAAGCCGGCGTCCACGGTGGCGACCTTGCGATTGCCCGTGATCGGGTCGGCCGTGAACAGGATGCCGGACGCGTGCGGGAAGACCATCCGCTGCACGACCACGGCCATGTGGACCGTACGGTGGTCGATGCCGTTGCGCTGGCGGTAGGTCACGGCCCGCTCGGTGAACAGCGAGGCCCAGCACTGGCTGACGTGCTGGAGGATCGCCGTCGGTCCCACGACGTTCAGGTACGTGTCCTGCTGGCCGGCGAAGGAGGCCGTCGGCAGGTCCTCTGCCGTCGCACTGGATCGGACGGCGTACGCGGCTTCCTCGCCGAGCCGGGCCAGCGCGCCGGTGATCGCCGCCGCCAGATCATCAGGGATGACAACCTCTTCGATGGACCGGCGGATCCGCGCGCTGAGCGTGCGGATCGACTCCCGGTCCTCCCGGCCCTCCCGGCCCTCCCGGTCGTCAGGATTCACGCGCGACAGTTCATCGAGCCGGTCGTCGAGCGACGGCACTTCCGCCATGATTCGACGGAAGGCGTCCGTCGTCACGCAAAAGCCATCCGGCACGCGGATGCCTTCGATCCCCGACAGCTCGCCCAGGTGCGCGCCCTTGCCGCCAACGGCCGCGACCTGCCCCTCGTCAATCTCTTCAAGACCCAACACGTACTGCTCAGTCATTGCGATACCTCCCGATACCCCCAAGGCAGCCGTGCTGCGTTGCATTGCGGTGGCCGATCGAATCACCGGCGCCGCCTCCCACCCTGTCGAACCGCTGCCGGGTACGGCCGCATCTCCGGTGATCTTCCCCCTGACGAGTCAGCCGACCGTACCGCCCAGCCGGGCGGCGGCCCTCCATACGTCGACAACACACGCACCTCATACACACGCACTCGTGCCCCCCGTTTCCGCAGATTGTGACCTCGGCCGACGATTCTGCGCCCTGACCAGGGCCTTGCGGCAAGCCCCCCAGTGCGCTATAAGTTGAGAGTGGCAAGGAGAGAGTTCTCCTTGCCTTTGTTTTTTGCCGCGTGCAGCGCCTCCCGCCCCGGTCCCGCCCCGACGGCCCTCACGTTGCCTTCGCTTACATGGCCTCCGCGTATCGGCTGCTCTCGGTCGGTACGGAGTGGTGGGGGCGGTGGAATCAGGGGCGTCCCCAGAGCGCGGGAGCGCCCCGCCCCAGACTCCGTGTGCCACGCTGAAGTGGTAAATCGAGCGGTGAAGGAAGCGGTGAGGAAAGCGGGAAGTGAAGCAGTCCGTGGTGAAGAAGTCCGCGGTGAAGCAGCCCGCGGCATGCGGCTGATGACCATGAATGTGCTGGCACCGCAGTACGCCGACGGACCGAGTCGGCGGGCGGTCCTGGCGCAGGAGCTGCGGCGCCTGGGCCCGGATGTGCTCGCGCTCCAAGAAGTGACTCGCGGGGACGTGGAAGCCCTCCGCGAAGAGGGCTGGCATGTGGTTCCGCATCCGCGGTGGTCTGCCGACGGTGTGGGAGCCGTACTGGCTGCTCGCCGCCCTTTCGGGCACACCGCAACGGACACGCTCGAGGTGACCGAGCGGACGGCGCGTACCGACTGGTGCGGAGTCGTTGCCGCTGAGCTTCGGCTCCCCGAACCCCTCGGAACCGTTCTCGTCGTCCATCACAAGCCGAGTTGGCCCTATGACTACGAGCATGAACGGGAACTACAGGCCCTCGCCGCCGCCCGCCTCGCCGACCGGGCCGCCGCCGAGCGCCCCGTACGCCACACCGTCCTGCTCGGCGACCTCGACGCAACGCCTCAAGCGGCCAGCCTGCGGTTCCTGCAAGGACTGCAGTCGGCGGATGGTCTGAGTACCTGCTTTGAAGACGCCTGGTCGACCGTGCATCCCGACGACCCGGGTCCCACTTTCAGTCCCGACAACCCGCTCGTACGGCAAGGTGACATGCCCGAGGCGTCGGATCGCCGCATCGACTACATCATGCTCCGCTGCGGCGCGTACGGCCCCACCCTGCGTATCACCTCCTGCCGACGGGTCCTGGTGCAGCCGGCGAACGGCGTACAGGCGAGTGACCACTACGGCCTGGTCGCCGACCTGACGCTTCCCGGCCATCCCCCAGGCCGCTGGAAAGAACAGGGCTGAACGCCACGGATGCGCCACAGAGTGCCGCCAAGGCACGGCCAACGCACAGCCAACGCACAGCCAACGCACGGCTGAGGCAAGGGAGTTGGGCAAGAACACGAGAACTTCCCTCGAGCCGGAACACCGGCCGTCGGCGCCGCCACTGCCGCCGTTGACGGCGGGTCGGGGCGGTGGTGTGCTCGCAGTCCAGTCGCAACACCGCGGCCCTGGCCCGATTACGGCGAGGGGGGACCATGTATCAGGACAAGGCGAAGGCGCCCTCGTACGACCAACTCCGTCCGCTCAAGCCCGGCCGCGCGGAGGTGCAGGCGCGAGGGAGTTTTCCCGTCTATCCCGGCCTGGCGGAGCATCTGGCCACGGCCAAGGAGCACCCTGACGCTCCCGGCATCATCCCGCATGTGATGGCCACCTGCGCCGCGTACTCCTACGCCGGGTACGGGCTGCAGGCCGACGCCACGACCGTCGCCATGATCATGGAGCGGATGGGGCTGGAGCAGAACCGCTGCAGGGCGTTCGCGCAGCGGGTGGACGCGATGTTCATCGCCTCCGCGGCGTATCTGGTGCAGAGCCAGGACCGCCGGGTGGCGATCCTGTGCTACCGGGGCACCCAGCCGGAGGACATGATCAGTGTCCTGACCGACGCCGATGTCGCGCCGGAGAGGCTCTCCGTCGAGATCGGCGGTGCCACTCACATGGTCCACGCCGGCTTCTACCGCAATATGCGGGCGACCCGGCATGCGGTCATCACCGCCCTGAACCGGGCCGTGGAAGGGCAGTCCATCCTCCCCGAGGACGGCGACGACCGCGGCAATCCGCTGGAGCGTCTGTACATCACCGGGCACAGCCTGGGCGGTGCCATGGCGGCGCTGATGGCCGTCGTCCTGGTCAACGAACCGGACTACGAGAAGATCGCCGAGAAGCTGGAGGCGGTCTACACCTTCGGGCAACCGCTGCTCGGCGACCGGGGCTTCGCCCTGGCCTGCGAGCGCACGGTCGATGTCCGGGGCCGGCGCTTCCTGCGCGACCGACTGCTGCGGTACGTCTACTTCCGCGATGTCGTACCGCATCTCCCGCCCCGGCCGGTCGGTGAGTACGCGCCCTTCGGCCGTGAGTTCCGTTACGACCGGGCCCTGCGCCCGCTGGACCTCGCCTTCTCGCGGTTCGGGCAGGCCCTGGAGGACCTGGCCTCGGTGCCGAGCGACATGACCGAGCGGCTGGGCCGGCTGCTGGCGCAGTTGCAGGCCCCGCCGGTGCCCCCGCCTGGCACACCGCCGGGCGAGCCGCCATGGGGCACCCGGACGACTCAGTTGGCGTTCGACGTCCCGGCCTCGGCGGCACGCGGGCAGCTCCGCGATCTGGCGGCAGCACTGCCCCGGCGGACGGCCACGATGGTCAACGACCTGGTGACCGGCCTGCCGCAGCAGGCCCGCAGGCTGATCACCGCGGCGCCGACCCGGGCGATGAACCCGTTGCGGCCGCAGGAGCAGGGGTGGAAGGAACGGATGGGCGCGGAGCGATCGCACTCGGCGCAGAATCTCTCCGGTCTGGCCCTGGTGGCGCCGGTGGCGTTCT
The DNA here is from genome assembly GCF_044544685.1 of Streptomyces sp. NPDC053542. Classification (NCBI taxonomy): domain Bacteria; kingdom Bacillati; phylum Actinomycetota; class Actinomycetes; order Kitasatosporales; family Streptomycetaceae; genus Streptomyces; species Streptomyces sp. NPDC053542. The sequence goes on along the minus strand of NZ_JBITXL010000013.1, from coordinate 167,411 downwards.
TCGCCGTGCGGCTCAACCTGACCCGTACGCTGCCCTTCACCTTCTCCTTCGACGACCATATGCCGACCCACTACATCTCGCGCCTGGCCCCGCCCGGCGTACTGAGCGAGTTCGGCGACGTGAGGTAGGAGATGCGAGGTAGGTGACGTGAGGTAGCCGGCGTGAGGGAGCCGGCGTGAGGGAGACAGGGGCAGTCGAGGTCGGCGTGGGGCGCCGGTGCGCTTCACAACGCCTCGGCTCCCCGCCTCACCGCCCTGCCCACCAGGCCAGTCCAGCGTTGCCCGCACAACCCCACGCAATCGCGAAACACCACAAACAGATCAAGAAGGATGAATAGTCCAAAAATGGTGGCGCGGCCCCGCAGGGCGGCCTGCAACGCTGAACGGCATGGCCGACCACAACGATCCCAACTGCGTGAACTCAATCTTCGCGGACATCGATCCCAGTCCGGCCGACCTCTACGACATGTTCGGCTTCCCGGGACCCGATCTCGCACACGAGACAGTCGTGTTGGCATCGACCTTCGCCAGCGTGCCGCAGGCCGGCGAGCTCGACCCCGACATGCTGTACCGGATGCTCGTCCACCCGCGCCGGCGGGCGGGCGGCTGGCCCAATGGGTTCGACCTCGAGGGCATGGTCCGCTACGTCGACGGCGTACGCGAGCGCCTCACCAGCCCACAACAGAACGGCGACATCCGCGCCTGGGTGGATGACCGGCAGACGGCGCATCTGACGCTGACCGGGTTCGTCGGCGGAGACATCTCCGAAACCGTCCCCACCAACACGGTCACCTCGATTCGCACGCCGGGCGGGGAACACATCCGGGTCTTCGTCGGCGGCCGGGACGACGCGTTCTTCAACGACCTCCCCGGTTTCTTCCGCTCCATCAACTACGCGCCGCAGTACTACCACGTCCCGCACGACTCGCCCGCCGAGCTGCGCGAGGTGCCGATTCCCAAAACGCTGCTGGAGCTGGAGGGCAATCACTACTTCAACTACGATCCGGCGCAGCCGAATTGGGGCCGCGGCGAGAAGCGCGACCTGCCCGCCGAACCGATGATCTGGACCGGTGACCGCTTCGCCAAGGACGCCGACGGCAACTACCGTCTGGTCTACAGCGGGCAGGACGCGCAGGCCGGCCAGAACGTCAACTGCGTGGTTCTGGAGATCCCCCTCGGCTATCTGACCCGCGATCCGGACGCAGACCGCGTGGTGGACGTGTGGGCGGAAAGCTGGGTGCGCAGGGCGGTGGGCAAGGTTCCGCTCCTGCCCGAGGAACCGCTGATGAGCGAGCAGCCCTGGGCATTCCTCAAGGAGGCGGAGCAGGACCCGCAGTTGCGCGAGTACAAGCGGGTGGACACCACGGCGCAGCCCTTCGCCGATGCCGCGCTCAACGAGCGGGAGGACAGCCGCCAGGTCGGCGGCAAGAACTTCATGCTGGCCCCGCACTTCATCAAGCGCCTGGCCCATCTCGGCTGGGGGTTCGGCCCGTCCATCACGGCGCTCGGCCTGCCCTCCGCCTTCGACCACGACGACGCACCGGTCTCGGTGCACAAGGTGTACCGCAGTGTGGCCAGCGCGTTTCCGCGAGCCCGCAAGGTGCTCTTCCAGGAACTGCGCATGCCGGACGACAACTGGAACCCCAAGGGGCTGGACATCCCGTTGCGGCGGCCGGTGGAAATCTTCATCCCGAACGTGTGCGCCATCGACATGGACACCACCGGGACCTGGCCGTTCGGCCGTCGGCTCGAAGACCAGGTGGCGACCCGGTTCCTGTCGATGTTCCTCGACATGGACGCCGACATCGCCGGCCGTCGTTGCCACGTCGAGAGCCTCAACATCCAGGCGCTGTGGGACTCCGCACCGGTGGTCCCCAAGACACCGCCGAACCCGCTTGCCAACGACAAGGAGTTCCTCGCCGACTTCCCGTACCTGGCTCCCCCGTGGTGACCGGCGTCGCCGACCTGGCAACGGTGGACCGGGACCGCATCGCACGCCTCGACACGCTGCTGGACACACTGCACGACGGCCAAGGCGCCGGCCTCACGCCCACCGAGGCCGCCGTGCGGACGGTGACACTGCGCTACCAGCGGGCGAACCTGTCCGGCCGGGACACCGATCTCCGGGCGGCCCAGGACGCCGCAGAGGAGGCGCTGCGCCAAGGGCTGGTCAGCGACAACCTGCTCACCGCCCTGGCCCGCATCCACCTCGACAACCACGATCTCAAAACCACTACTGAGCTACTGGACCGGTGCCGTTACGGGGCTGCCTCGGCGACCGTGCAGGGCATGCGCGCCGCCGTACTGCTGCAACAGGGCGACGCCGTGGCCGCCGCGCGGCTCCTGCGCACACTCCTCACCGACGAGCCCTCCTGGGAGCACCTCGCCGGGCTGGCCGCCGTCCACGACGAGCTCGATGACCTGCGGGCCGCCGAGAAGCTGTACCAGAGCGCCGCGCACGAGCTGGACGCCAAGCAGCTCTCGGCGCTGGCCTGGGTGGAGGTGCGCCGGGCACGGCTGGCGCGGCGCGCGGGCGACTCGGCAGGCGCCCGCGCGTACCTCCGTCGTGCACAGGACGCCTGGTTCGACTGGCGGGTCGCGGCCGAGTCCGCGCGGTACCGCCTGGAGGAAGGTGACCTTTCCGGCGCCGCGGCGCTCGCCGAGGCGCTCGTCTCCCACACGGGCCGGCCCGACCACGAGCACCTGCTGGCCGACGTCCACGCCGCCATGGGAGACCGCACGAGCGCCGCCCGGCACCGCGACGCCGCGCTGCGCGGCTATGCGGCGGCCGGCCGGCGCTGGCCCTGGCGCTACCTGCACCATCAGGCGGAGCTGCAGCTCACCGCGGGCACCCCGGCCGACCTGGGAGAGGCACTGCGGCTGGCCGAGGACGACCACCGCGCCCGCCCGCACCGCACCACCGGCCGGCTGCTCGTCACCGTGCTCACGGCCTGCGGACACACCGCACGCGCCAACCGGCTCGCCGCCGAGCTGGAGGAGGAGCGGAGGCGGGCGCTGGCGGCGCTGGACGGCTACTGAGGCCGGCCGATCCGCCCGGTGGGCGGCGGTGGGCCGACCATCGCCGCCCGTTGGAAGCCATGGGAAGCCATCGGAAGCCTGGGAAGCCATCAGGACCCGTTCTCGCCCTGTACAAGGCGAGCGGCGCCGCGCTCGAGGTCCGCGAGACAGCACGCAGTCGACATGCAGTCAACATGCAGTCGATATGCAGTCATCACACGGGCCGGCCGCCGGGGCATCCCCCGGCGGCCGAGGTCAGGACCGACCGCCTGTCACGGCGAGCCGCGCACGCCTTTCTCCGCGAAGAGACGTTCGATGCGTCGGACGGAGCGGCGCAGGTCCCGGCCGAAATACACGCCGCCGATGAGGCGCAGCAGCGGGTCGAAGAGCTTGCCCTTGGTCGTCGTGGGAACGCGATGAATGTGCAGGTCGATCCGTGTGCGCTGATCGCCTGCCTCGCCGGTCAGCCGGTACAGCCAGTAACTTCCGGTGCCGAAGGCGTTGCTGTCCACCACATCCAAACGCACTTCACTGGGCGACCAGGCGTAGCGGTAGCGCTGCCAGATTCCCCCCGCGTTGGTCCCCTCCGTGACATCGGCCCAGCCCTCGCCCTGGTCGTGCACCACCAGCTGTCCGGCGCTACTGTTGCCCCAGATCCTTGCCCTGCCCGGGCCGAAGTCGGTGAGGGCCTCGATGAAGGCTGCGGGCGGGAAATCGCCGGCGGCCGAGACTCGCACATCGCTCATGTGCTCCTCCTGGACCGTGTGGGCGCAGCCCGCGTCACCAGGCCGAGCCAACGGCTCCTCATGATGGCGACAGGCTCGCAGCGGGCCGGTCCCGCGTCAAGGCAAGGCATACGAAACCGCGCATGGTCGTCCGAGGGCACAGGCGGAAGGAGCGTCCACACCGTGGATCATGAGTACGTGAGCGCCACCCTGAAGGTCGCCGTGCCCGCCGCGAGGGTCTTCGCGGTGCTGGCGGACCCGACGGTCCATGCCGCGATCGATGGCACCGGCTGGGTACAGGAAGCCGCCGACCGGGCGCCGCTGACCGAGGTGGGGCAGGTCTTCCGGATGAACATGTACCACCCCGACCATCCCAACGGTGACTACCAGGTGGCCAACAAGGTCCACGTACTCGACCCACCGCGCGCGATCGGCTGGCTGACGGGGCAGGAGAAGGAGGACGGTCAGCTGGATTTCGGGGGCTGGCTCTGGCGTTACGACCTGACTCCGCTCGGGCCGTCCGAGACCGAGGTCACGCTCACCTACGACTGGTCGGCGGTGCCGCAGTACATCCGCGAGTACCTCCGGTTCCCACCGTTCGGCCCCGAGCATCTCACCAACTCACTGCGCCATCTGGCCGAACTTGTCTCCAGCGGGTGAGGTCAGGATTCACTTGCCTCCAGCGGGTGATGGCAGGGTTCACTTCTCTCCAGCAGGTGATGGCAGGGTTCAGTTGTCGTGCCCAGCGGGTCGGCGTTGCTTGGCGCGGTGGGCGAGCGCATCGAGGATGCGTTGCCACGCCGGCGATGCCTCGGAGATCTGGGCAGAGACCAGTTTCAGCAACCCCGGCTGCCCACCGTCGCGTTCGTGCGCGACCTCCCACGCGTCCAGGTCGTCGATGAGCCGGTCCAGGCGTGGATCGTGCGGATCCCAGTCGACTGCTTCATCACACGCGAGATACAGACGCGTCGTCTCGGGGTCGTCGAAGCCGGCGTTCTTGTCCCGTATCCGCTGCGGCATGGCCTGCGGGTCCAGTGCCTGCATCAGGATCCACGCGTCGCGCTCGAGCCGTACCCTGCGTTCGCTGACGCCGAGACCGCGCATCCGGTCCAGGATGGCGACCACCTCGGGCGGCAGGACGAGCCGTTCGCCGCCGGCCAGTTCGGCGATCCGGCGGCGGTACTCGGTGAGTTGGTCGATCTTGCGCTGCAATGCGGCGTCGATGTCGGTGATGGCCGCGGCGAATTCGGTCGGCTGTGCATGCAGCAGCGCGTCGATACGGGCCAGTGGCACCCCGGCATCGGCGAGGGTCCTGATCCGGATGAGGTCCACCGCCGCTTGCGCGCCGTAGCGGCGGTAGCCGGAGGCATCGCGCGCGGGCTCGGGCAACAGGCCGACGTGGTGATAGTGGCGAACGGTGCGCACGGTCACGCCGGCGGTTGCCGCGAGCTGGCTGATCGTGAGCACCGGTCCCCTAGGGTCTTCGTACAACGTGGTCTCACCAAGTCGAGTCTAATCGGGGGCGCGTCTGGTCCGGGGGACGGCTGGTCAGGGGCGCGTCTGATCCGGGGCACGGCTGATCCGGGGCACGGCTGATCCGGGCCACGGCTGATCAGCGGGACGGCTGATCAGGGGCGCGTTCGGTCGACGACATCACGGACCGCCTGGACCACGGCATCGGGGCGGTCGAAGCAGAGCCGGTGGTGCACCGTGTCGGAGAGGACGCGTTGTTCCCCGTACGAGACCGCGCTCACCAGAGCCGCGTCCATCCTCCTATGGCCGTCAGACATCTCTCGCAACGTCCGCTCCGACGTCATCGCCTGCTGGGCCGGGGCGGTGCCCACCACGGTGAGAGCAACCAGCGGTACGTCGGGGATGTCCGGCCCGGCGCGCAGTTCGGTGGCCAGTGCGGCCAGCTCGGTGCGCTCGGCGATGCCGGCGTCGGTCCATTCGTCACTCGTCTTGGCCTCGAGCAGCGCCTGCCGCATGGGCGCCGGGTAGTCCGCGAGCAGCTCGGCGTACATCTCGCGCAGGGCCGGACGCAGCTGTTCCAGCTGCTCCCGATCGGGTGCCATCTGCTCCACCGCGGTCAGAGACATCGCGGGCGGCATGAAGTGGTCCCAGTCGCGGTGGAAGGCGTCCAGCCAGACCAGGCCGGCGACGTCCTGCGGGTACAGCTGCGCGAACCGATGGGCGTAGAAGCCGCCGAGCGAGTGCGGCACCAGGACGTACGGTGCGGCGATGTCCTGGGCGCGCAGCAGCTCGCGCAGCTCCGTGGCGACCGCCGCGGCAGTGCGCGGCAGCGGGAGGGCGTCGCTGTAGCCCGTACCCCCGCGGTCGTACACCACGGCGGTGGTGAACTGCGAAACCTTCTGCTGGACACCAAAATAATCCAGGCCGACCGCGCCGGCGCCCGGCAGGAACACCACGGCCGGCCCGCCGCTGCCCGACCGATGCACGAAAACGCGGCGGCCGTCGATCTCCTCGAACCCGCCGACCGGCGGCACGAGCCGAACCGAGGAAGTGCTGTTGTCCGTCGTCATGCGGCAAGGCTCCAACCCTGACGCAGGGGCAAGGTCAATCCCGTCCGCCGCGACCCGGCCACGGCCCGGCGTCCCTTCCGTGACCCACACGCCGCGAGACGGTTCACCCGGTCCCAGTACCGCTCCCGATCCCGGCCCCCGTACCGCTCCCGATCCCGGCCCCGGTGCCCTCCAAGAAATCCAGAAAAAAGTCGGGCGGCGATGTCGAGATCCCGCGTCCGGCTCCGTCCCCGAGGTGAAAGCGACCACAATGGGCCGCACGAGCATCGAGGAGAACACGATGGCCAAGTACCTGCTGCTGAAGCACTACCGCGGCGCCCCGGCTCCGGTCAACGACGTGCCGATGGACAAGTGGACGCCGGAAGAGATCTCGGCCCACATCCAGTACATGAACGACTTCGCGGCCCGGCTGGAGAAGACCGGCGAATTCGTCGACGGCCAGGCGCTGGCCCCCGAGGGAGCGTGGGTCCAGTACGGCGGTGAGGGGCGCCCGCCGGTCACCGACGGCCCCTTCGCCGAGACCAAGGACCTCATCGCCGGCTGGATGATCATCGACGTCGACAGCTACGACCGCGCCGTCGAACTGGCCGGGGAACTCTCCGCCGCCCCCGGGGCCGGCGGCAAGCCGATCCACGAGTGGCTGGAGGTCCGCCCGTTCCTGACCGCCCCGCCCACCATCACGGAGTGACCTCTCAGGTGTCTCACTCGCCCGAGGCGGCTCCGATGGATGAAGCCCTGCTCAGGAGCCTCACGCCCAGTGTGCTCACCGTCCTCGTCCGCCGCGGAGCCGACTTCGCGGCGGCCGAGGACGCCGTGCAGGACGCGCTGGTCGAGGCGCTGCGCGTCTGGCCGGCCGACCCTCCGCGCGACGCGAAGGGCTGGCTGATCACCGTCGCCTGGCGCAAGTTCCTCGACCAGGCCCGCTCGGAAGCCGCCCGCCGACGGCGCGAGGACCTCCTCGAGGAGGAACCGGCGCCCGGGCCCGCGCCCGCGGTGGACGACACGCTCCAGCTGTACTTCCTGTGCGCCCACCCATCGCTGACCCCGGCGTCCGCCGTCGCGCTCACCCTGCGCGCCGTCGGCGGGCTCACCACCCGCCAGATCGCCCAGGCATACCTGGTGCCCGAGGCGACCATGGCGCAGCGCATCAGCCGTGCCAAGCGCACCGTCTCCGGCGTCCGCTTCGATCAGCCCGGCGACGTCGCCACCGTGCTGCGCGTCCTCTACCTGGTCTTCAACGAGGGGTACTCCGGTGACGTCGACCTCGCCGCCGAGGCCATCCGGCTCACCCGGCAGCTCGCGGCCGCGATCGACCACCCCGAGGTGGCGGGGCTGCTCGCCCTCATGCTGCTCCACCACGCCCGGCGCGCCGCCCGGACCGCGCCCGACGGCAGCCTGGTACCGCTCGCCGAGCAGGACCGGGGCCGGTGGGACACGGCGTTGATCGCCGAGGGCGTCGGCATCCTCCAGGCGGCCCTCGCCCGCGACCGGCTGGGCGAATTCCAGGCCCAGGCCGCCATCGCGGCACTCCACGCGGACGCACCCACCGCCGAGGAGACCGACTGGGTGCAGATCGTCGAGTGGTACGACGAACTCACGCGCCTGACCGACAGCCCCGTCGTCCGGCTCAACCGCGCGGTGGCCGTCGGCGAGGCCGACGGCCCGCGCGCCGGCCTGGCAGCGCTCGCGACGGTGGACGACTCCCTCCCCCGCCATACCGCGGTGGCGGCCTACCTCCACGAACGCGACGGCGACCTGTCCACGGCGGCACAGCTCTACGCCGAGGCGGCCCACAAGGCCCCCAACCTCGCCGAACGCGACCACCTGACCCGCCAGGCCGCCCGCCTCAACGCCCGCCGGCGCCACTGACGGACCACGCCCGGACTTTCCCACGGCACTGGACGCGCCCCGTGGCCAGAACGGTCGCTGACCTAAGCGAACCACTCCCCCGGAGCTACGCCCGCAGCACCCGCACGCCTGCCGAGGTCAGGTCGGTCGCCAGCTGCTTGTGCCGGGGCGTGCGGAGCTCGATGGTCTCCCCCGCGTGCAGATGCAGGTCCAGTGAGCCGTCGCCGAGCCAGGGCGCCTGCGTGGAGTACACCGCGCCGAGGATGTCGGTCAGGGCAATGTCCAGGGCTTCACCTGCCGGGCCGCGCAGGTGCATGGCCGAGGCAGTGAGCGCTGCGGCGCCGGCGCGGGCGGGACCGCGGTCCCAGGTGGCCGGTTCCGTGTCATGGGAATCGTCCTCGTTGAGGCCGAAGTGCACTGCGCAGGGGACGGATCCGGCAGGGAGGGCAGCCGCTGCGGTGTGGAACGCCGCGTGCAGGGCTCGGCGTTCGCGCAGGCGCCCCACCAGGAAGAACGGCAGCAGCAGGAGGAAGACGCCCAGCGCCCCGGCGACGATGACGCCGAGATTGGCCGCGGTGCGCGGGCGGGCGATGCAGATCCCGCCGAGGATGACGACGGTCGGGGCGACCATGCACGCCGCGATGAGGACGCGGTAGGGCTTAGTCACAGCCCCCGTGTCGGTCGGCGGGGCGGTGAGACGCTCGCGGAAGATCCTGCGGTTGCGTTCCGTGGCCTGTACGGACTGCCGCTCGCCGGCCCAGCGGTAGCGCCGGCCGTACTTCGCCGCGACCTGCCAGGCCAGCGCTCCAGTGGTGAACAGAGCAGCAGCCCCCGTGACCGGGATTACGGAGACCGCGTCCGCGTTCGTCAGGACGACCAGCAGGCAGATCGCGCAGACGAGGACCGCGATGCCGCCGAGGTTGCCACGCAGGTGCAGGCCCTGGTTCCGGACATAGCGGTCGCGAACCGGAGGGTGTTGATCCGCCGGTTCGAGCTCGGCCGGGATGTCGCCGGGCGGCAGCGCACGAGCTGCGCGGGTGCGCTCCAGCACGTACCAGGCCCGGATGCGCTGCCACCGCAGCCGGTCCCGCGACCGGATGGACCGCAACCCCAGCAGCGCGGCGCCCGCGGCCACGACCGTCGCGGCGAAGGTGATCAAGTCGGTGCTCATGCGCTCGCCGCCATGGCCGTCGGCGCCCGCCTGCACCGCGTCCGTCGCACTGCCCGCGGCGAGCGCGACGGCGGCCACCAACAGCCCCGCGCAGCCCAGAAAGTACAGTGCGCGCAGCCGGGAAAAGTCCTCGCGAACCAGCGAGTTGAGGGCCTGTGCCCGTTCCCGCAACAGGGCGGCCCGGTCGGGATACGCCTGGACGGGGTCCGGCCCCGGATACGGCTCGCCCCGCCGTTGGCGGGCCGCCGCGAGGTCGGTGCGGCTGTCCGCGATGGTCATGCGGTACTCCTTCATGTGTTGCTGCGTATACGCCGCGCCCGTGCCGCCCACTGTCGGCCACCCCGAAGACGGACCGCCCACCAGTCACCGGAACGCCGGCACGCCGACACGGCCGATGAACACCGCAGGCACACCGACGCGTTCGCCGCGCCTTCCGGGCCGGACGGCAACCGTTCGTCGATACGGTCGAAGCTCAGAGGTTAATCGCTCGGCAGGAGGCCAACGCGCCAGGCCGGATCACCGTGCCTCAGCCCCACCGCGACGCTCGCCTGCCCTACGGATCGGCGATGACGGCAGCCGGGCAGGGGCAGCTTGCCGCGTTGCCTCGGACGTCGATGGCTGGAGAGGCGCCTGCAGGCGGTCGTGCAGGTCGGTGACTCCGGCCGCCGGCCTGGCCGTCACGTCGTATCCAGGTGGCGCAGCCGGTCCCGGGCGGTGCAGCGCAGGCGTGCGGCCGGAACGCGATCCGACACGTTGAGGGCGCGCTGTGCGGGTGGGCCGTCGCCGAGCCCGACGACGGCCCACCGGCATTGTCAGTCAGCCCAGTAGTCCTTGAGCATTTCGCTCGGCCAGGCGGGCTCACGGATCGCGCCGCGTGGGCCCATCTCCTTGAAGTAGGGCGAGAGGTCGTAGACGGGAGTGCCGTCGACAGCGTCAAGGTCGCGCACGTGCAGGTCCAGGCCGTCAACCTTGAGGAGGCGGGGGAAGGACTGCGCGAGTTGGTTGGGGCGGCGGTGGTTGCGGTGCACGAAGGTACCGGTGGCAGGCCAAGCGGCGTTGTTTCGTGGGCTGCGGGCGTGCAGGGCGACGTCGTCCGGGGACGCCTCGCTGAAATGCCAGACGACCACAAGATGGGAGAACTCTTCGAGTCCTTGGACGACCTCCGGCGGGAAGTCACTGTTCAGGCGGATGATCGCAGTCTCGTTCCAGCTGTCGTCAGTGACCTCACTGCGGCCGCCCACGACGACGCCGATGGGTTTGATCTCCAGCGACTGTGCCATGCGTATCCCCTCATCCCTCGTCGATGCGGCGATCAATCTACTGGGGCGAAATACGAGCCGGCCCGCGCGCCCAGGTCGTTGATGAACGTGACACCGCTGCGACGCGGTACGGCGAGAGCAGGCGGCGCATCCCCACCACGGCCTGCCGCAGTCCCTCAGCGTGCACGCCGTCTCACGCGCGAGCGCCGCCTGGAGAAGAAGAACGTACGGTGGTGCAGCGACCGACGGCTGGCGCCCGGTCCTGGCGGCGGGGGCGACGGGCTGCCCGACACGTCGATCTCTCTGCCCTGGTGTACCAGGAGTTGGAGCCCTTGCCGCAGCGCCTGCCGCCGCGCATGGTCATCCGTGCCTGGCGCCGGCCGACGGGCACCCGCGCCGCTGAGCGACGCCCGCGGTCTGAGGCAAGCGCGACTCTTCGCCCGTCAGTGGTATCACCGTTTCCCGACAACGTGGCGATGCAGCCGTGCACAGCTCCACGTGCCTATCATGACGGTCAGCGCGGTCAGGCCGGCGATCACCCCCCCCCCGGTACGAGTCGGAGTCCAGGTCCGCTTCGCTCTTCTCCACCGGATCGGCTACCTCCTCGGGGTCGTACAGCACGCGCATTTTGTCGCCTGGTTCCACCCAGTCCGCGTCGCAGCCGTCTCCCTGCGACAGCCGCGGAGAAATTTCCCAGCCGTCGCTGGCGACGAGCGTGCACTTGTCGGTCTTGCGGTCAGCGACGTCATCCACGACGGCCTCGGTCCACCGGCCCCGCATCTCCAGCGCCCGCTCCTCGCCGGCTGCGTGGGTGATGCCCGCCAGCCCGACGGCGGAGAGGAAAACAGCGGCGAGCGCGAGGACAGTCAGTGGCGGCGTCTTGTGGGAGAAGCTGCGGCGGGGCACGAGCAACGGCACCAGAATGAGCGCCAGGGGCACGAGCAGACCGGTGAGAGAGGCCACTACGCTCAGCGCGCCCGGCAGCGGCACCACCGGCGCGAACCACATCAGGCTCACCGACACCGCCACGCACGCGCCATTGAACAGCAGCCAGAGCAGGTCCGTACGGAATCGAGCAGGAGCACTCTTGGCCGTCCGGGCCGTCCGGTCGGCTCTTGCCGCTCGTCCGTCTCCGCCCTTGCCCGGCGTCATGCGCGCACCGCCCTCCCAGCTCGGCGCCGGTGCAGCAGGTGCCGCTGTATGCCGACCACGCAGCGGCAGATCAGGCAGGCGGCCCCCGCACTGCCCACGGCGATGGTCCAGGCGAGGGCGGAGGGGTTTTCATTGGGCTCAGTGTTGAAATAGAGCCACAGCGCCAGCTCCCACAGCACAGCGCTTGCGGCGGCCAGCACCGCACCGATGAGCTGCAGTCGGCGGCTGCGCCCGGTGGACTTGTCTGCCAGCGGCGACAGCGGTGGCCACCACATCCGGACGAACCACACTCCGCACGCGGCGAAGGCCGCGCCGAGGGCAGTGAAGCCACTGAGCGGCTGACTGATCATGAGGCCGACACCGGATGGGAGGCACATGAGCGCGCCCCAAAACATCATCGCCCGTACTTGCCCTTCGCTCAGCATGCTCGGTGGTATCCACACCACGGTCATTCCCCCTACGTGAGGCACGAGATCCGGTGGCCTCGCCAACGCTGTCCTACAGATGATCAAGTAGCAGTCTCCCTCACCGGTTCGCCCGCCCGGGCTCCGAGGGGCGAACTGTCCGTCATTTCCCGGCGACAAGCACACTGCCGCCCAGGCTCACCCCAGCCCGATCCGCTCAGGGGCGACGCGAGTCGCCCCGGGGATGCACCAGTGGAGCCGGGCAAGCGGGCAGGCAGGGTCGTCCCGGGGCCGTCAGTTCACCCCTGCCGGCGAGAAGCTGAGCAGGAGCAGCGCGATCCCCGTACCGATCCCGACGGCGAGCACCAGGACCGTCCAGAACAGGGTCTTGGCTGCCATCCCGAGGCAGGAGCCGAGGAGGTACTCCTCCGGCCGCAGGCGCTTCCTGGCCCCGCGGGGTACGCGGACGCCGCTTGAGGGCTACGGCACGGCTCGCGCTATCGCCTTGTCGATGGAGGTATCGGCGCCCAGACGGGGCTCCTGTACGGCGAGACGGACGCCGTGCTCATCGGTGAGCAGGAGCGCGGCCAGCCATACCTGCCCGAGCACTTCAACGAGTACGCGGACAACCGGTGGTGCGGAGTGCTCCCTTGCGCGCTCAGACGGTCCGGGCCGGCGGCGACCCTCACGGACCACCACAGGCACGCGGTGGGAGCGTCGGGACTTGACTCGCGCCGGTCGGCGCAGCCCAGCGACCGCCCGGCAGGCACAGGTCATCGCGAACCCATAAGTAGCCGTGTCAGAACCACTCATCAGTGGCGAACCGTTACGCGTGGGCGAATCCGAACCCGGTATGAATCCGGTTGCGGCGATGCCGGCGGTCCCGGTGGGGTACCGCCATGAGCGGTGCCACGAAGCGAGAGCAACGGGTGGGGGCGGGTCAGGACCGTAGGAGCACTGGACCGTCGGCTCCATGGCGCCGATGGGCGGTGCTCCTGGCTCTGATGCTGGCCGCCTTCACCTTCAACACCGCAGAGAACCTGCCGGTCGGCCTCCTAGAACTGATCTCCGAGGACATAGCGGTGTCCGTGTCCGCGGTCGGTCTTCTGGTCACCGGTTACGGCGTGACGGTGGCCGTGGCATCTCTGCCGCTCGCCCGCGTCACACAGTCGCTGCCCCGGCGTCATGTGCTCACCGGCCTGCTGGCCGCACTCGTCGTCTCCAGTCTCGTCGCGGCACTGTCTCCCTCTTATCCCCTGCTTCTTGGGGCGCGGCTGCTGACCGCGCTGGCGCAGGCTCTGTTCTGGGCCGTGATGGGTCCGGTGGCGGTCGGACTGTTCGCACCCGAGGTCCGGGGGCGTGTGGTGGGGGCACTGTCCGTCGCCGGGTCGCTCGCCCTCGTGCTCGGTGTGCCCGCCGGGACCTGGCTGGGCCGGCAGAGCGCCTGGCAGGTACCTATCGCCCTGCTGGCGGGCCTGGGGATCGTCTCCCTCGTGACGATCGCCGCTCTCCTGCCGACCACACGCCCGGAAGAGGCACGCGCCGCCTACGGGACCGCTCCCGACGCTCGCCGGTTCGCCACCGTGCTCGTGGCCGGTGCCCTGTCCGCCACCGGGGCATTCACAGGATTCACCTACCTCGTGAAGTTTCTGGGCGACGTGAGCGGGTTCTCCCCGGACACGGTCAACGCCCTGCTCGTGGCTTTCGGACTCCCCTGTCTGGCCGGAGTGGCCCTCACCGGGGCACTGCTCGACCGCTTTCCGCACGCGACCCTGGCCACAGCCGTGGCTGCGCAGGCTGGGAGCCTGCTCGGCCTGTACGCGGCCGGCACCGACCCGGTGGCAGCGGTGGTGTTCCTGGTGCTGATGGGCGGCGCACTCGGACCGGTGTTCATGGCCACCCAGAACGAGATGCTGCACTGTGCACCAGGCCGTACGGACATCGCCCTCGCGGCGAACTCCGCCTCCTACAACGCTGGTATCGCAGCCGGCGCCGCGCTCGGGGGACTGCTCCTCGCACTAGTCGACGTACGGGCCGCTTTCCTCGCCGGCGGGCTGCTCACCACCACGGCCTGTGCGGTGCTGTTCAGCGGGCGGCATCGCCCCCGGCCGTGACGGCAACGGAGTGGGGAAGAAGACGAAGCCGTGGACGCCGGATTCGGCTTCGCCGCCGATCTCGGCCTGGCCGCGGCAGCAGGAAGACCTCGGGCGACGCCGGCCAACCGAATTGGGTGGAGGGGCCCTGATGCGTCGCGCTCCCGGTGCTGCCCCGGCGCGCCTCGTTCAAGATCGATTGTCAGTGGTGGGTGAGAGGCTAGGAGCATCCAGTGGGAAGAGGGGGAGCAGTCATGTCCGGTACCCAGAACTACATCAACCACGTTGCTCTGGTCTTGGATGCCAGTTCGTCCATGTCACACCTGAGCCGCAAGGTCGTCGAGGTCGCTGACCAGCAGATTGCCTATCTGGCCCGGCGTTCGAAGGAGTTGGACCAGGAGACCCGCGTCACGGTGTACGTCTTCGCCGACAAGGTGGAGTGCGTCATCTACGACAAGGACGTGCTGCGGATGCCGTCGCTGAAGCAGTTGTACCGGGTCGGTGGGATGACGGCTCTGCTGGCGGCCACGCTGAAGTCGCAGCGGGAGCTGGCGCAGACGGCTCAACTGTACGGAGACCACAGCTTCCTGACGTTCGTGCTGACCGACGGCCAGGAGAACGCAAGCCACCGCTGCCCGGACGCCCCTGCCACCAATCCGCGGGAGCTGGTGCAGGCCGTGGCCACGATGAGCCAGACGCAGGAGGACAACTGGACGCTGGCCGTCCTCGTGCCCGACCAGATGGGCAAGCGCGAGGCCATGCAGTGCGGTTTCCCGAAGGACAACATCGCCATCTGGGACGCCACGAGCACCCAGGGCCTGGAGGAGGCCGGGCAGGTCATCCAGCAGGCCACCGAGAACTTCATGGTGGGTCGCGCCCAGGGCATCCGCGGATCGCGAGCGGTGTTCTCCACGGGTGCGGACGCGGTCAACAAGGACACCATCAAGGCAGCCGGCCTCACTCCGGTGAAGCCGTCGGAGTACCAGCTGATCCCGGTGGCCCGCGCGGCGGCGATACGCGAGTGGGTCATCGAATGCGGGCACACTTACCGCACCGGTTGTGCGTTCTACCAGCTGAGCAAGTCGGAGAAGGTCCAGGCACGGAAGCAGATCGCGGTGCTGGAGAAGAAGACGGACCGGGTGTACACGGGGCCGCAGGCCCGAGCTCTGCTCGGCCTGCCGGATGCGGAAGTCCGCGTCAAGCCGGACCACAACGACGACTTCACGATCTTCGTGCAGAGCACCAGCGTGAATCGGAAGCTGGTACCGAACACGCGGTTGCTGCTGATGATCTGACGTGGCGTAACCAGCCCCGCTGAGCTGACGTCTCACAACCAGCCCCGCCGGTCCTGCCGGCGGGGCTCCCTTCGAGTACCCAAGTACTCAAATACTCGAGTACAGGCAGCGCTCACGTTTCATTGCGCGCGGGCGCCTTCGCGGTGGGGTCCGGGGTGTTGTGGCGAGTGCACGCCCACAGTGCGAGCCCAACGCAGCTGAACGCGGCGCCCAGTGCGCATACGGCGCCCCAGCCGGCCAGTGTGTAGAGGGAGGTCGCGGCGATGGCGCCGGTGGCGCTGCCGATCGAGTAGAAGACCATGTATCCGCCGATCAGCCGGCTGCCCGCGTCCGGGTGCAGTGCGTAGATCAGGGTCTGGTTGGTGACGTGGACCGCCTGTACGGCGAGGTCGAGGAGGATCACCCCGACGACCAGGGCCCAGAGCGAGCTGCGGGTGAAGGCCAAGGGCAGCCACGAGGCGGCGAGCAGTGCCAGGGCGATGCCGGTGGTCCGCCGGGAGAGCCCGCGGTCGTTCAGACGACCCGCCGCGGTCGCGGCCAGGGCGCCGGCGACACCGATCAGTCCCAGCGCCCCGATCGCGCTGTGGGGCAGGAAGTACGGGGCCGCGCTGAGCGGCAGCGCGACGCTGCTCCAGAGGGTGCTGAACGCGGCGAAGATCAGCAGTCCGAACAGGGCCCGGAGCCGCAGCAGTCGTTCCCGTGCGAACAGGGCGATCGTGGAGCGCAGGAGTTGTCCGTAGCGCAGGGTCGTCGTCGGTGGTGCGGCGCAGTGGCGCGGCAGTACTCGGTACAGGATCAGGGCGAGCAGTGCGGTGAGCGATGCCGAGGCGAGGTAGACGGAACGCCAGCCGGCGAGATCGGCCAGGAGGCCGGATGCGGTGCGGGCGAGCAGGATGCCGATGACCACGCCGCTGGTGACCAGGCCGACGACCCGTCCGCGCCCGGCACTCGGGGCCAGCGATGCCGCGAAGGCCACCAGCGTCTGCGTGACGACCGCGAGTAGCCCCGTCGCGGCCATGCCCGCGAGCAGCATCGCCGCCGTGCGGGCGGCGGCCACGACACCCAACGCCATTACCAGTAGCAGCAGTTGGGCCACGATGAGTCGTCGGCGGTCGGCCACGTCGCCCAACGGCACGAGGAAGAAGAGTCCCAGGCCGTAGCCGACATGCGTGAGGGTGACCACGCTGCCGACAAGTGCCGGGCTCATGCCGAGGTCGTGGCCCATGGTCACCAGAAGCGGCTGGGAGAAGTAGACGTTGGCCACCGCGGCCCCGCAGGCGACGGCGAAGAGTATGACGATGCCACGGGTGAGGATGAACGCGGAACCTTCACTGCTGCTGCGGGCGTTGGTCTGTGGCGACTCGGTCCCCGGCGTCTCCCCCCGTGGCGCATCGGTATGCGGCGTCTCGGTATGTGGTGCCTCGGTATGTGATGCCGCAGCCTCGCCGTTGCCGGACATGGGCACTCCCACTCCCCCGTACATCTGGTTTCATCTTGCCACCAATAATGAGGGCGACGGTAGCCTTGGTTGGTAGCATGTTGCAACCAGTGTGAGAGTGAGGACGCCATGGTGACCAGAACGCGCTTCGACGACAGCGAATGTCCCGTCGCCCGGTCGGTGGACGCGATCGGCGACTGGTGGTCCCTGCTGATCGTGCGGGACGCCTTCGACGGAAGCCGGCGCTTCGGGGAGTTCCAGCGCAGCCTCGGCGTGGCGAAGAACATCCTCACCGCGCGGCTGCGCACCCTCGTCGCCGGTGGCGTCCTCGAATCCGTCCCCGCCTCGGACGGCAGCGCCTACCGCGAGTACGTGCTGACTCCGAAGGGCAAGGCGCTCTTCCCCGTCATCGTGGCGCTGCGGCAGTGGGGCGAACAGCACTTCTTCGCCTCCGATGAACCGCACTCGGAGCTGGTCGACCGCCGAGCGGGACAACGCCTCCGCGCACTGGAAGTGCTGTCTGCGGACGGTCGGCGGCTGGACCCCGACGACACCACCGTCCAGAAGACCGTCCAGAAGGTCGCCACCCAGTGATCCGATCCGGAGGCACGGGGATGCGAGTCGACACAGGGATGTGAGTCAGAGACGCTGCGGTGCGGGGTCAGGGCACCGTTGCCGCTGCGACCGGAACGGCGGAGGAGTCGCCGTCCCGGGAGCGAGTGAGGAGTTGCCGCTCATGCAACTCCTGCTCCACATAGCGTCCTTGGGAAGGGGGACTCAAGCCCTGGCGTGCGTCCGGCTACTGTTGTCGGAGGCGACGGGCGTGGTGCGGTCGGCTTCATCCTGGATGAGCAGGGAGAGCAGGGAGGCCACTGTCAGACCGGCTTCGGCCGGGTGGCGCAGCACCCTGCTGGGATCGATGCGATACAGGTTGGTACGTCCCTCCCGGGTGTGAGAGAGATAACCGTCCCGCTCCAGGTCGGCGATGATCTTCTGGACGGCGCGTTCGGTGAGGCGGCAGTACGCCGCGATGTCACGGATGCGGGCGCTGTGGTTGTCGGCGATGGCCGCCAGCACTCGCGCATGGTTGGTGATGAACGTCCATCCGGTGTAGGGCTCGGGCACTCCATCCATCTCTCCACTTTAGCGACCGGACATGCACGCTTTCAAAAACACGTACTCTTTTTCAGGTATTAGTTGACGTGTGTGGGCCAGGGCGACAGCCTGGGACCGGTCCGTAGGCAGAGACGAGGGAGAGACCATGCCGGAGCCTGCGTACTCTGAGCAGTCCCCCATCGGACAGGGCTCCGGGCGCGAGCAGAGCTGCCTTCCGATGGCGGCGGCCCCGCCGTTCCTGGCGGCGATCGACGTGCTGCCGGACGGCGATCGGGTGATCGCAACGATCCAGGGAGACCTCGACCTCGACGCCGCCCACTGGCTCCGGTCCTACCTGCGTCAAGCCCTCAGCAGATCGGCCCGCGGTGTCGATCTGGACCTGCACAAAGTCGAATTCTGCGACTGTTCCGGTCTCAACCTCCTGCTCATCCTGCGCCAGAGAGCCCTGGAACAGGGGAAGACCGTCATTCTCCGCTGCAGCAGCCCCGCGGTCGAGCGGCTGCTCGATCTGACCAGCACCCAGAACCTGTTCACGCCCCCGAACCCGGACGACAAGCACATGACATCCTCTACCGCCCACGACCCGGGCCCGCCCAAGGAAACCGACCAGGACCTGCATGCCCTGGTCGCTCAACTGCGGCGGGCCATGCGGACCCGGCCGACCATCGACATGGCCCGCGGCATGCTGATGGCCTCCTTCAACCTGAGCCCCGAGGCGGCCTGGGAGGTGCTGGTCACGACCTCACAGAACACCAATACCAAGCTGTACCGCCTGGCCGGAGACCTGGTGAATACGGTTCAGGGCGCCGCCTTGCCCCCGGCCATTCAGGAACAGCTCACGGCCGCCGTCGCCAAGGCCAGGAGAGCACCCGTAGCGCCGCCCCCGCAGCCCGGACCACCGGACGACCTGCAGGACGCCGCGCCGGAACCGCTCAGCGTCCAGCCCGATTGCTAGCTGTCCGCGATTCGTCACTGTCCTCAATTCGGCGCCGGCTCCAGCCGGTTGCATGTGGCACGCGAGAGGCCCCCGACCTGTGGTCGGGGGCCTCATCGCCGGGACGTGCCGCACCCGGACGAGGAGCAGCAGGCCCGGAAAGCTGTTCACCGGGCGGATCAGGCGCATACTGGTGGCAATGACAAAGCCAGCCGCAGTGAAGCGACATTTGCCCACGAGCCCCTTCAAGGCCCCGGTGGTGCAGCCTCTCAAGCAGTTCGACGTGGGCGACCGGGTCACACACGACGTGTACGGCCTCGGCCGTGTGATCGGCATCGAGGACGGAATCGCGGTGCTTGTGGATTTCGCTTCGGCGCAAGAACGGATCATGAGTCCGTACGCCAAGATGAGCAAGCTGTAGGACCGCCGGCCCGGCACAGCACGCTGGGCCCGCTATGGGAGACCCGCTGTTCGCCCCCGGTCCACCACCGGGGGCGAAGGGAGCTTCCGCGCGTCTGTCAGGCGGCCTGAACCAGTTCGGCGCGGCCGAAGAGGATGGCGTAGCCGGAGGGCAGCTGGGCGAGGATGCGGTCGAGCAGGTCGGGACCGGCCAGGTGGGCGACGACGCCGAGGACGGAACCGGCGTCCCAGCGCGTGGTGGCCAGGGTGCCGCCCGTGTGGGCGGCGAGGTCCTTGATGAAATGCCAGCCGGTCAGGGAGTCGGTTTCGGGTATCTGCGCGGTGAAGATCTGCGCGGCCTGGCGGGGCAGGCGGGCGGCGAGTTCGACGCGTTCCTCACCGGTGAGCCGGCGGCCGAGTGCGGCCAGGACGGCCGAGGTGACTTCTTCGGCTCGTTCGCGGGTGGGGTAGGCGCCGTCGTAGCGGACGCGCTCCAGCATCTGCGTGTAGGACAGGGCCGGCGTGCTCGCGGTCTGCTGCGAGGGGGAGTGCATCGGTGGATAGGTGCCTTTCTCGGTAAGGGGGCTGCTCTGGTGGCGGTCGGGCGATGACGGACAGGTCGCCGATGACGGACAGGTCTCCAGTGAGCGACGGATCGCCGAGGGCCGATGGATCGCCGGCGACGGACGGATCGCCGACGGCGGACAGGGCGGCTCACCGGTTGGGTGGGCTGTGTTCGGCGGCGGTGGTCTCCTGGGGGCGGCCGAAGAGGAGGTCGTAGCCCGGGGGGAGCTGGAGCAGTATGCGCTGGGTGAGCTCCTCGCCGGCCGCATCCGCGGCGACGCTGAGTACGGCGCCGATGTCCCAGGTCGCGGTCTGCTCGGTGGCCCCTTCGATCCACGCCGCGGTGGCGCGTACGAACCGCTCCGCGGAGAGGGGCTCGGCGGCCTGCAGTGGGTTCAGCAGGATCAGGGCGAAGGTCTCCGGGAGCCGGGCGGCCAGCTCGGCCCGCACCTCTCCCACCAAGTGCGCGCCCAGCAGCGCCAGGACGATGCGCGCCGCTCGGTCGGCTTCCGTACGGGTCGGGTACTCACCACGTTCCTGTACCTGGTCCAGGAACGCTTCCCGCTGCATGACCACCGCGATCCCCTCTTCCGTTCATCGGTCCGTACGTCGTACGTGCGTGGGTCGTGAGGCGGCGGAGGGCCGGGAGGGTCGGGGTTCGAGGGGGAGATCAGCCCGCCCTCCGCCACCGCGAGGTGAGGTGTCCTCCAGGCCGCACACCTCCTTCCTCAGTGACCGTCCTCAGTGACCGTCCTCTGTGATCTTCCTTTGTGACCGTCCTCTGTGGACTTCCTCTGTGCCGTCGAGGATCGGCGTCAGCCGCGGAGCTCCTTGTGTCCCGAGCCTCTGCCGATGGAGATCTTGCGCGGCTTGGCGCGCTCGGCGATCGGGATACGCACGGTGAGGACGCCCGCGTCGTAGTCGGCGTTGATGTGCTCGGTGTCCAGCGTGTCGGCCAGCATCACCTGGCGGGAGAAGACGCCCAGGGGACGCTCCGAGAGCTCCATCTGGACTTCGTCACTCTTGGTGACGGGGCGGCGCTCGGCCTTGACGGTGAGCATGTTCCGCTCGACATCGATGTCGATCGCCTCGGGGTCGACGCCGGGCAGGTCGAGGGCGATCACGTACTCGTCGCCTTCGCGGTAGGCGTCCATCGGCATCGCCGAGGGCCGTGACCAGGTGCCGGACAGGTTGTTGCCGAGGAGCTGCTGGGTGAGCCGGTCCAGCTCACGGAAGGGATCGGTGCGCATCAGCATCGGGAAAACACCTCCGTTTTCGCTCGGGCTGTTCATGCCCATGCGCTGTTACCTGCTTCTCTTGTAGCATGTCATCCAAACGATGACAAGTGAGAATGTCACCGAAAGGGTGACGCCCTTGAGCGGAGGTGACTCATGAACGCAGAGGCGAGCGCAGAGGTGAACGCAGACGTGACCGGAGACGCGAAAGCAGACGTGACCGCAGACGACCAGGGACCGGCGTCGCCACCCACCTCCTTCGCCGCCGCCAAAGCGGCGCTGGAGGCGATCGAGGAAGCCGTACGCACCGCCCAGGCACCGCAGCCGGGCGGACAGCCCGCCCCTGAGGTGAGTGCGGAACAGGCGCTGGCCGCGTTGCTGCAGCTGCGCCGGCTGCGGGACCAGCTGGCCGGCTGGGAGACTGGGCTGATCGAGACCGCTCGGGAGGCCGGCGCCAGCTGGGCCGACCTCGCCCAGCCCCTCGGGGTCGCCAACCGGCAGTCCGCGGAACGTCGCTACCTGCGCCTGCGTCCGGGAGCGCCGGGCACCACCGGCGAAGAGCGGATCCAGGCCACGCGCGATCAGCGCGCCGCCGACCGCACCGTCACCACCTGGGCCCGCGGCAACGCCGCCGACCTGCGCCGGCTGGCCGGGGAGATCACCGCCCTGACCGACCTGCCCGCCGAAGCCCGCACGCCCCTCATCCGGGCCCTCGCCCACCACGACGTCGCCGCGCTCCTCGGCCCACTGACCGACGCCCGCGACCACCTCACCGCCGGCCACCCCGGCCTCGCCGCCCGCGTGGACGCCCTCACCCGCCACACCGACGACCTGCGGCAGACGAGCAACGATCAGCGGCGCCCCACCCTCTGAGCCGGGCCGGCCGCCGGCCCGGCCGCCGGCGCGGCGGCGTGGCGGCGTAGTGGCGTAGTGGCGTGGCGGCGTGGCCGCGTCACCAGGGTCTTACCCGCTCAGCTCGCGTCCCGGAGTCAGTGTCAGGCGTCGGCGGAGCGGTGCGACTGTGCGGCGGAGTGGCGCAGTTCCTCGTTCATGCGCTGGGCTTCTTCGAGCTGGTCTTCGAGGACGACGATGCGGCAGGCCGCCTCGATGGGGGTGCCCTGGTCGACCAGTTCGCGGGCGCGCGCGGCGATGCGCAGCTGGTAGCGGGAGTAGCGGCGGTGGCCGCCCTCGGAACGGAGCGGGGTGATCAGCCGTGCTTCGCCTATCGCCCGCAGGAAGGCGGGCGTGGTGCCGAGGAGTTCGGCGGCCCGTCCCATGGTGTAGGCGGGGTAATCGTCGTCATCGAGACGGTCGAGCGGGTTGTCTGCTGTCATCTGCACCTCATGCGGTCATACGTCTCTGTGCCGTCATACGTCGAGGGGCCCTGGTGCCGTACGGCACCAGGGCCCCGAGGGATTTGAACACCATCTGCCGGCTTACAGCTGCGCCGGCCTTCTCATTCCGCGGCTCCGCCTGGGAGGCCGGAGGCGCGGGGATCGCGGATGCGTGACCGGGGACCACCTTCCAATCCGGGGTCTTGCGGTACCCAGGCGGTAAAGCTTCCTCGCCCGGGCGATCCTGATGGCGTCTGCCTCCTTCTTTCCTGACTTCTGGTACGTACTGCTGGTTCCTCCCGCTTGTTCGTACTGCTGGAACATGCGGTACTGCTTCGCGGCCCCTGATGGGCCGCCGGCCCGGCAGCCAGCGACGGAACCCTGCTTGCCTTCCGGCTCCCTCGCTCCGCTGCCGTGCCGTTGTTCTTCTGACCTGCGTGCGCGGCAGTTCGTCCGCTGCCGCGCTTCATTCGACCTCGTGGCTACAGGCAAAACGGTAACCCCGGCGCCCGGCCCATGTCTACCCTCGCCATGACAGATTTCCTGCAATCGAGTGATGCCGATTTCTGTCAGTGACCGGCACTGGAAAACTGCACCGACAGCACCGGAACCTGTACGCACCGCACGCCGGCACTCACTCGGAGGAGGCGCCCTCGGCCGGGTGGCGCGGAGCGGACGGCGGCCCGGAGAGTTCGCCGGTGGTGATGACGTGTTGGGCGACGGCGGTCAGCAGGAGGCAGTGGTGGCGGGCGTAGCGGCGCATGGCGTTGAAGGCGTCCTGGAGGGAGATGTTGCGGTGGGCCGCGAGGAAGCCTTTGGCCTGCTCGATGAGGATGCGGCTGTGCAGGGCGGTGTGGAGCTGTTCGTTGACGGCGTCGGCGTGCTGGAGGGTGCGGGCGTGGAGCAGGCCGATGGTGGCCGCGTCGGCGAACGCCTGCGCCACGGAGAGGTCCTCAGCAGGCAGGGGGCTGTCGGTGGTGCGCAGGAGCAGCAGGCTGCCGAGCACCTCCTTGCGCAGCCGCAGCGGTACGGCGCAGGCGTAGGCATAGCCGGCTTCGCGGGCTTGGGCGGTGAAGTCGTCCCAGGCGGTGGGGGCGGTGGCGAGCTCGCCGGGGGTGATGGTGGTGGCGGTGCGGTAGGCGTCCAGGGCAGGGCCTTCCCGCAGGGCCAGGTCCAGTACGCGGGTCAGGGCGGGGCTGGGATCGCAGGGCGCCGGACTGTACAGCTGCGGTCCGGGGTAGGCCAGCACGACCGCGGCGTCGGTGACGGCGAAGATGTCGCGGCAGCGGACGGTGAGCTGCTGCAGGAAGTCGATGACGTCGAAGTCCGCGACAAGGGTGTCGGCGAGTTCCACGAAAGTCCGGGCGATCTTTTCTTCCCTGGTCATGGCCTTACTCCTGGATGCTCAGGTGCGGGCCGCGGCGGCCCGGCCGTACGGTGCAGCCATTCACGAGGGCAGCTCCCGAAGGATCTCGCGGGCTGTGTCGGTCAGGGGCCGACCGGTGGCGAACGCCCGGGCGCGCAGCCGGACCAGGGCCTCCTCCATCGGAATCCCGAGCCGGTAGCTGAGTACGCCGGTGGCCTGGTGCACCTCGGCCCGGTGCAGGTCGATCGCGCCGGCGATCCTCGGCCCGTGGGGCGAGCCATCGGTATCCGGCCGCCAGGCCAGCAGTCGGCCGGCCAGTGCGTCGGCCACCCGCAGCCCGTCCGACGCCTGCTTGGCGGTCAGCGGCCCCGGTGCCGTGCGGTATCCGGTCAGGGTCCCGAACCGGGCCGCTCCGGACCGTACCGGCCACACGAACACCGCCCGCACACCCAATGCCTGGGCTTCGGCGGCGAAATGCGGCCACCGGCCGCCCGCCTCCAGGTCCGTGACCTGGCAGGGCCCCGCTGTGAAGTCCGCCGTCAGCCCGGGTCCCTGACCCAAGGTGAACTGGGCGTCCTCCAGCTGTGCGCTGATGTCATCGCTGAACCACACCAGCTCCGCGCCGCGTCGTATGGAGACCGCGATCCCGCCCAGCCCCAGCGCGTGCGCGCACTGCACCGCCCACCCGCGGTGCTTCCCCTTGACGACGGCCCACTCCAGGCCGTCGAGCAGTTCCTGAACAGACATCTGCCCCACCGAGTGAGCCTGCCGCACCAAGCGCGGACCGATTCCCCAAGACGACCATTCCGTTCCGGCAGCCTACGCCCCGGCCGCCGCCAGGAAACCCGTCTTGGGCAAGAACAGATCCCGCCGGGCGGGAACAGGAACATCGAAGGGTCCGTCCGGGGCCGGCAGAGTACGTGCCCGGCCCCGGACGGTCGCCCGGACAGTCGCCGGACGGTCGTTCCTACGATGTGGTGGCGTCCTCGAGTTCGGCGGCCAGGTCCGGGTCGGGCTTGGGGATGGCGCCGAAGTCCTCGTCGGAGTCGGTCTCCAGGCGGAGCACCGCGTCGGTGAGGGAGGTGGTGAAGACCCACCATCGGGCTTCGTAGGCGCGGTGCTGCCGGGTGCAGCGCTTGACTTCGACGAGGACGTCGAGCTGCCCTGCGGTGATCAGCAGGTCCGGGGCGGGGGCGAGCAGGGTGGGGCGCTCGGTGAGCATCGGGTCGGTCTCTTTGTCGTACAGGGCTTGGGCCTGGTGGTGCCAGTACAGGGCGGATTCGGGCTCGGCGAGCTGCAAGTGGTGCAGGTACAGGCAGCGGGCGGCGGTGGCGGAGTCGGCGCCGGCGGCGAACTGCCACCAGAACTGGGCGGCTTCGTGCCGGTCGGCGAGGTAGAGCAGGCAGGCGAAGGCGAGGGCACCGGCCGGTTCGATGCGGGCCGGGTCGTCGACGAGCAGCGCCATCGCGGCGATGGCCGCCGGGTCGCGGACCACACGGGAGGAGAGCGAGCCGAGGTGGGCGGCGGCGCGGGCGTGCAGGGCGGCCATCGCGGTACTGGGCGCTTCGCGGTCCTCCGGGCGGCCGTTGGAGTGCCGGGCCCGGTGGGCGCGGTGCTCCATGGCGGCGGCCTTGCGCCAGACCACGCGGCGGGCGATACGGTTCAGCGCGGCCTGCGCGTCGTAGTCGTCGTATTCTCCGGCCAAGACCTCGGCCTGTGCGAGGGCCCGGTCGATGGCCGGGAGGTTGTTCTTCCGGCTCATACCTTTTCCTCCTCGGTCGGTTCCCAGTCGAATCCCAGGTAGCGGGCGAGGCGGCGGCGCGCTCCGTGGATGTGCGAACGGACGGTGGCGGGAGAGATGCCCATGATCTGGGCGACCTCCTTGGGCGGGTAGCCGAGTACGAAGCGCAGCACGATGACGTCGTAGTGGCGTTCGGGCAGTCGGGCGATCGCCGTGTACAGGCCCAGGTTCGACTCGAGTGCGTTCAGGCGGACTCGGGAGGCGTCGCGGACCGCGGCGAAGGCCGCGGTGGCGACGAAGGGCACTTCGCGCCCTTTGGCGGCCAGGCGCCGGTCGATGACCTCCTTGAGGGTGGCCATCGCGTACGCCTCCACGCTGGGCTGGCGCAGTACCTCGTGCCAGGTGTCGGCGAGCTCGGCGAACGCCTCCTCGACGACGTCCTCGGCCGCCGTGCGGCTGTCCAGCTGCAGGTGGGCGAAGCGCAGGAACGCCTTGTGGTGCAGCAGGAAGAATGCCGTGAAGTCCAGCGGGAGTACGGCGGAGAAGCGGTCGCCGTTGGCGGCGGAGCCGCCCCAGGGATCGGGCCGGTCGGTCACTTGGAGCCCTCCCCCGGCTGCCGCTGCGCCACCCTGCGGGCGCGGTCCTGCTGCTGGGCGGCGATGTGGGCGGCTCCGATGCGCACACTGGCTCCCAGCAGGCGCCGTCCTGCCGTGCACGCGTCGGCCGCGATCACCCTTGCCGTGACTGCCCACGTCATCACGTGGGCGGCCATTTCAAGATCCACGTTTGGTGTCCCTCCAGGACGCTGGAGAGTGCCCACCCCCGTTGGCACCCAAGGCCGTTGTAGCCCTCGCTCCTCAGCCAATCGGAAAGAGCAGCCGAATGTTCACGCGCATCTGCAAAATCTTTCGGAACATGCACATCCGTTATCCATAGTGCTCGTTGAGAGCCACAGGAGCCTCATGCGTCACAGATGCAACCGGCGCACGGCACGAAGTCGCGCGCCACCGCTCCGCGCTTCGCGCCGGTACGCACCCAGCGACGCGCGACTCCAGCACGTGCACGTGGAATCGCACACGCGGGCGAACTCGAAGGCGTCATGGATACGCGCCGGCGGACGTACCGTGACGCATTCAGAGACGAGCGAACACCGTCGGCGGGCCCGAAGGCGAACCCGGCGATGAGCGCGAGGAGCAGGCCGAAGGCGCACCCTGTGCCCGAGCCGGAGGGATCGATGAGAGGTGTCAACCGAGTCGGCACAATCCCGAGGCGGTGACCTGCGAACTCCAGGAGGGCCTGTCGTCCCGCACAGCGACAAGGGCCGTTCCGCCGCGGGCATGGGAGGGGCTCCCGGGCGTCGGGAACCCCTCCCGGTCGGCAGCAAGGCCGGGTCAGTAGATGTTGGCTTCGACTGCGGGGCCGTCACCGCGGGTGCTGTTGATCTGGGCCCGCAGGGCTATCTCGTCGTAGACGCGGAACTCCCGTACGATGCGGCCGTTCTGGATCAGGAACTGGGACACTCCGAGCACGGTGACCGGCTGGTCCGTCAGGGGGCCGAACGTGGGGGTGCCGCGGTAGGTGCCGTGCATGGTCCACAGCACGGCCACCCGGAGCCCGGCGTAACGCTCGGCGTAGTTGGTCTGTATGTCCCGCACTTCGAACCGCGCGTCGGGGAACGGCGCGACGGTCGACAGCAGGTCGGCCTGGTAGCGGTCGGGGCGGATGACGGTGCGGTCGCCGATCGTGTGCAGGAAGAAGTCCCGCACCATGAAGTCGTTGACCTTCTGCAGCCGGCGCCGGGTCCACACCTCGTCGATGAATTCGAGGACCATTTCGCACTCGGGCCGGAAGTCGTCGGGGCGGGGGCCGCTGACGCCTTCGAGGAGTACGTCCTTCGGCGGCGCCTCCAGCATCGAACCGGTGTAGCCCTGGAAGCGCAGGGCGCGGGCCGCCTCGTCCGGGTCGGCGCCGCGCTGCAGGCAGTCGGCGAGCTCGTCGCGGACGACCCACTCCTCGACCATCCGTCCCCTGCGGTAGAGGCAGTTGGCGACCGTGCGCTTGCGGATGCGGACGTTCTTGCCGTCCACGAGGTGTTCGTCGGCGGAGAAGACCAGGTGCGAGCTGAGGAAGGCGTCGTTGCCACGCGCCTCCCACACCACGTCCTCGGCCTGGCCGATGTGCTGCGGTGTGCTGCCCATCCGCATCGTGCTGCCCTCGATCACACCGTCGCGGCCCACGACGGTGCCGAGGCTCGCGTGGACGATGGAGTCCGGCTCGTAGTTGTCGACGATGTACGACACGTCCCGGTCGACCCAGATGCGGTCGGTGACCTCACGGATGAAGTCGTCCGGGTCCTGGTAGGGGAGGTACGCGACGGGGTCCAGCGGCATGAGAGATTCCTTTTCCTTTGAATGAGGTGAGGGACAGCGGTCAGTGCGATCGGTGCGGTCGGTCAACGGGCGAACTTGTCCTCGCCGAGGTGGCTTCGGTACGTCTCCGTCATGAAGGCACTGACCACGACCAGGGCCAGTACCGCCGCCGCGGCGAGGTAGACCCACACGGCATAGATCGTGCCGAAGCTGGTGACCAGCAGGGCCGCGACGAACGGGGTGATGCCCATGAAGACGGAGAACGAGCTGTTGTACGCGATGGCACTGGCACTGAACCGGGTGCGAGTCGCGAAGAGCTCTGCGGCGCAGACCGTGACGATGCCGGTCAGGAAGAACTCCGGAATGATGTAGATGAGCTGGCTGGCGATCGCGGCGCCGAACGTGCCCTGTTCGCCGACGAAGAAGGCCAGGGGGACCAGGGTGATACAGGCGAGGGCACCCATGATCAGCATCGGCTTGCGGCCGATCCGGTCCGAGAGCATGCCGGCGAGCGGCAGCAGTGGGATGAGGACCGCGACGGAGATCGCGTTGGATGTCAGCGCCATCCAGCGCGGCAGGCCCAGCGTCCCCGTCAGGTACTCCGGGTAGAAGGTGACCCAGCTGTAGGAGAGGATCGCCAGCATCACCGAGACGCCGCAGAAGACCAGCATCGGCCGCAGCTGGGAGCGGAGCGCCTCGCGGATGGGTGCCTTGACGACCTGGGTGCCGTCCTCCGTGGCGCGGACGAACTCGGGCGTCTCCTCGATGCGCTTGCGCAGCCAGACCCCGACCGCGCTCAGTGGCAGTGCGAGGAGGAAGGGGATGCGCCAGCCGTAGGAGTTCAGGGCCGGTCCCTCGAACACCGCGCTGGTCAGGGCGGCGGTGCCGGCTCCCGCGAGGATGCCGAAGAAGCAGCTGTTCGAGGCGTACGAGGCGTAGTAGGCGCGTCTCCTGGGCTCGGCCCACTCCACGATGAAGGCCACCGCTCCGACGTACTCACCGCCGGAGACCATGCCCTGGACGATGCGGATCACCAGGAGGAGGAGCGGTGCGGCGATGCCGATCTGCTGGTACGTCGGCAGTGCGCCGATCATGGCGGTGGTCACGCCCATGACGACGATCGTCCACAGCAGTGCCTTCTTGCGGCCCACCCGGTCTCCCCAGCGGCCGACGAGGGTGCCGCCCAGGGGGCGGAAGAGACACGCGATGGCGATGAGTGCGTAGGTGCTCAGCACCGCGACCGCCGGGTCGCTGCCCGGGAAGAAGGCGGGGGCGAGGACCGGGGCCAGGTAGCCGTAGAGCCCGTAGTCGAACTGTTCGACGAAGTTGCCGATACTTCCCGCGCCGATGGCCCGGCGTATCTCCTTCCGCTTCTCAGGGGTGGTGGCGTTTCTGTCGCCGGTGGCTGTGGGTGGCGCTACAGCGGACATGGCTTCTCCGTTCGCGCGGTGGGAGGGAGGCAGGGGGGTGGCAGGGGGGCAGGGGGGTGGCAGGGGGGGCGGTGCTTACATACGCATGAAACGTGTGCATACGTATGTAATAAGAGGCGGGTCAGCTGTGGTGCTGCGCGGCCTCGGTGCGAGGTGTGGCGAGGGTCCGGAAGGTGTCCATCAGGACCTGCGCCATGTTGTAGAGCACCAACTGCGCGCCCGCCTGCTCGGCGGCCCTGGCACCGGCCGTGTCGGGGACGATGGACACGACCGCGCGGCCCGCGTCGTGCGCTGCCCCGTGAGCCGCGGCGATGAGCCTGTCGAGGGCGTCCTTTCCGGGGAATCCGCAGTCCACGGCCAGGTCGGCCGGGCCGACCAGGATCGCGTCGACGCCTTCGGTCGCGGCGATCCCGGCGGCCGCGGCGCAGGCCCGCGCCGTCTCGATCATCGCCACGACCAGGGTCTCCTCCGCGGCGGCGAGGTGCTCGGCGGCCGTCACCGTACCGAAGCGGCCCGCCCTGCTGTACGTGGCGAAGCCCCGCTCCCCCAGCGGCGGATAGCGGTCCGCCGCCACCGCCCGCCGAGCGTCCGCGGCACTGTCGATGTGCGGATGGATGATGCCGGCGGCACCCAGATCCAGGCAGCGCAGGGCGAGTGCGGGCTCGGCGGTGCCCACGCGGACGAGTACGTCGATGCCCTGGGCGGCAGCCGCGGTGAGGTGGTGCTGAAGCACCGTCATATCGGCCGGGCCGTGCTCGCAGTCGATGACTACGTAGTCGAGGCCGGCGACCCCCGCCATCTCCACCAGCGTCTCCGATGGGAGGCGGAGCAGTGCGCCGTAGAGGCGTTCGCCCGCTGCCAGTCGCCGTTTGAGGGAGCGGCGGCCCGTCGTTGTGGCCGTCACCGTGCCACCATCCCCGCGGAGAGGTCGATGTCGGCCCCGCACAGGCCCGGCATCCGCAGCATCGCCGTCACGGCCGCGCCCACCTCGTCCTCGGTGACCATCCGGCCGAGGGCCGAGCGTGATACGAAGGCGGCCTCGGCCTCCTGGTAACTGCTGCCGGTCCGCGCCGCCTCCAGGCGGAAGTTGCGCTCCATCCGCGGGCCCGAAACGGGGCCGGGAGAGAGGGAGTTCACCGTGACGCCCAGCGGGCCCACTTCGCCCGCCAGTGTGGTGGTGAGGCCGATGACCGCCATCTTGGACGCGCAGTAGGGGGTGCGCCGCAGCAGTGGCCGCTTCCCCGACACCGAGGCGATGTTGATGACGTCGCCCGCGCCCCGCTCCGTCATGGCGGGCAGGAAGGCACGGCACATCAGGAACACACCGCGGACGTTGATGCCGAAGACCTCGTCCCAGTCGTCCGCCGAGATGTCGGTCAGCGGGGCCACCGGCCCGGCGATGCCGGCGTTGTTGACGAGGATCGAGATCTCCTCGTCGGCGAGGCTTTCGGCGAGCGCCGCCACGTCGGAGGGGTCGGACACGTCGCATACCCGGTGGGTGACGTCCGGACCGAGTCGCGTTGCGGTTTCCTTAAGGGTGCGCTCGTTGCGGCCGGTGATCACCACCCGGGCGCCATCGGCGAGCAGGGCACGTGTGATGGCGGCCCCGAGTCCGCTGCCGCCGCCGGTGACGAGTGCGGTACGTCCTCCCAGTGGTGCGGCCACCTCACCAGGGGGCCTGGGAAACTTCAGGGGACGGGGCATGGAGGGTTCTCCTCGGAGGGTGTGGGCTGCGGTGGTCGGGTGCGTTGCGCCGCCGCGAGCAGGTCGCGTACCGCGGCGGAGACGGGACCCGGCTGCTGGATCGGCAGCAGGTGGCCGGCGTCGGGTACCGCGCTCAGCCGGGCGCCCGGCGCGGCCTCGGCGATCGCGCGGTGGAAGTCCGGCGGGCACAGCGCGTCCCGGGTGCCGTACAGGACGGTCGTGGGACAGCGGGCGGTGCGGAGCGCTCCGTGCGCGTCCGTGCGCGTCGCCTGGGCCGCGAGCTGGGCGCGGGCGGCGTCCGGGCCGGTCCTGCGGGCCATGCTCCGGTAGCGGTCGGCCAGGTCGGCGGGCGGTGCGGGCACGTCGTACATGCCGGGCAGCGTCCGCTCGACGACCTCCGCGAACCGGCCCTCGGCGATCAGCTCCCCCATCGCGCGCCAGGCCGCGTACTGCTCGGGGCGAGGGGCGCCCGCGTTGGTCGACATCGCGCAGAATCCCGCGACCCGTTCCGGCGCCCGGCGCAGTACCTCGAAGCCGACGATCGCGCCGAGGCTGAGCCCCACCAGGACGAACGGGCCGCGAACGGCGGACAGCACGTCCCGCGCCTGCTCGCCGATGTCCGCCCGTGTCAGCGCGACGTGGTGGACCGGGTGGCGCACGGGGAACGCGACGTCCGACCACAGGTCCTGGTCGCACAGCATCCCCGGGACCAGCACGAGTGGCAGCGGGCCGGTCGCGCCGTCCGTTGGTATGGCGGCCATCAGCGTCGCGCGGAGCGGGGCAGCAGTGCGTACGGGGCGAGGTAGCCGTTGTGGTCGATGCCCAGCCCGGCGTCGGCCGCGGCCTTGACCACCTCCTCGTCCCACTCCAGGCGTACCCGGCCGTCGCCACCGTTGACGATCAGGAGGTCGCCCTCGGTGTCACCCACGTTCCGCAGGGCGCGCCAGGCGTCCTGGGGAACGGAGAGGATGTCGCGCGGGCCGAGGCGCACCGAGACCGGGTCGGTGCGGTTCAGTGTGACTTCCCAGAGCCCGTCCTTGACGATCAGCGCCTGGGTCTCGCGCTGGCGGTGCGGCGAGACGCCCTGGCCGGGCTCGGCACGCAGCCAGGCGGCGTTGTGTCCGTGCGGGTTGAAGATCCGGGGCTCCTGGTGCGGGTCCTCGGTCATGCCGTACCCGATGACGCAGCTCAGGCGCGCCCCGCCGCCCGGCAGCGTGCTGTCGAGGAAGGGGCGGTCGGACCAGACCAGTTCGTCCGCGGCGGCGATGCGCCGCTTCATCTGCTCGGGGGTGTAGCGGCGCAGCTGGTCGATGTACTCCTGCGCCATCGGCTCGGTGAGCTCGGTGCCCTCGGGGATCTCGTCGCCGGCGACCGTGTCGATGAGTTTGTTGTCGGCAGTGAGGTACAGGCCGTGGCCCTCCGCCTCGCGCAGCACCGAAGGGCCCCAGATGATGCCGCCGGTGTTGTCCATGCCGAGCAGGGTGAACAGCCAGCCGTCGTCCGGGCCGGTGTTGGTGAAGCCGCGGAAGATCCAGGTGGGTACGGAGACCACATCGCCCGCCCGGAGCGGCAGTTCGCCCTCGGTGCCGTCGGCGCCCCAGCGCAGCAGGTACTCGCCCTCGGTGCAGACGAACACCTCGGCGGTGTAGTGCAGATGGAGATTGTTCGTGATGCCGTGCGGCATGGCCGCCGCACCGATCTGGAAGCCGTGCGGCAGGCGGAGGTTGACGTGCTGGCCGGAGGACTGCGAGACGCCGGGGCCGATCATCGCGTAGTTCTCCTTCCGGTCCGAGCCCGGAGTACGGCAGTCGATGAACGCCTGGTTGCAGGAGACGAAATCGCTGCGGCGGATCGTGCGGCGATCCAGTTCCGCGGTGGACACGACGACATCGGACACGGTGACTCCTCACATGCCTGGAATACGTATGCATTGATCTGACAGGCACGGCTCCGGCACTGTCAAGAGGTCGGTCGGGATGGCTTGCAGACGTATGATTCGGGGAGCTGAGTACAGGGGCGTCCGCCCGCCCGAAGGGGTACATACGTATACTCACAGCGTTACGGGGCAGTACGGCGTACCGGGCGAGGGGACGAGGGCAACCGATGACGATCACGAGTCACGACGTGGCGAGACTGGCGGGCGTATCGCAGGCCACGGTGTCGCGCGCGCTCCGTGACGACCACCGGGTGTCGGCGGCCACCCGGGAGAAGGTGCGGCGGGCCGCGCAGGCGCTGAACTACGTTCCCAGCGAGGCCGGACGGACCCTGTCCACCCGCTCGACGCGGCGCATCGGTGTGATCGTCACCGATCTGACGAACCCGTTCTACCCGCACGTCGTCGCCCCGCTGCACGACGAGCTCCAGGCCCTCGGCTACCGGATGATGCTGATCACCGAGCGGTCCGACGAGGCGGTGGCGGGCGAGAATCTCCTGGACCAGTCCCTGGACGGGGTGGTACTGGCCACCGCGACCACCGAGTCACGGCTGCCGGCCCAGCTGGACCGCCGCGGCGTCCCGTATGTATTTCTCAACCGCGACACCGGACAGCCGGGCGACTACGCGTCCGTCGTGGACAACGAAGGCGGCGGCCGGCTGGTGGCCGGCGTCCTCGCGGAGCTGGGACACCGCCGCATCGCCGGCATCTTCGGCTCGCCCAATACGACCACCGGCCGGGACCGCGAGCTCGGCTTCCGGCTGGCGCTGGCCGAGGCGGGGATCGGCCTGCCGGACAGCCGTGTCGTCCGCGGCGCTTTCGAGTACGGCACGGGGTACGAGGCACTCCCCCGGCTGCTGGCCGCCGACGAGCCGCCCACGGCGGTGTTCTGCGGCAACGACGTGGTGGCCATCGGCGTGCTGAACGCGGCCATCGCGGCCGGGCTGCGGGTGCCGGACGACCTGACGGTGATCGGCTTCGACGACCTCCCGATGGCGGACTGGGAGGTGTTCCGGCTGACCACGGTCCGCCACGACCTGCGGGAACTGGCCCGCCAGGCGGCCCGGCTGCTGGTGCGCCGGATCACCGGCGAGGCCGACGCCGCCGGGGAACGCATCGTCCTGCCGACGGAGTTCGTCCCCCGGGCCACGCACGCGCGCCTTACTTGACCGCGGGCACCTCGGGCGCGCATTCCTCGCGCCCCCGCCCGCCGTCTTGTGTGC
The DNA here is from genome assembly GCF_044544685.1 of Streptomyces sp. NPDC053542. Lineage (NCBI taxonomy): Bacteria > Bacillati > Actinomycetota > Actinomycetes > Kitasatosporales > Streptomycetaceae > Streptomyces > Streptomyces sp. NPDC053542. Next base: position 133,118 of record NZ_JBITXL010000013.1, on the reverse strand, counting down.
GCTGCAACCGGAATCCCACCGTGACCAGCACCGCGGCGAGGCCGAACGAGAGCCACAGTTCGAGGCGATGGCCGGGAAGGATGGCCATGAGCAGCAACACTGCCGCGATGAAGACGATCGTCGCCACCGTGAGGTAGGGGAACAGCCACATCCGCACTTCGGTCGTCCCGTGTTGCCGGCGCCGGGTGGCGTACTGCGTGACCGCGATGACCAGGTACATCATCAGTGCGATCGCCCCGCTGGACGCCAGCAGATACGTGAAGATCCTCGGCAGGAGATAGTTGGCGGCCACCGCGACGATGCCGACGACGGTGGACGCGGCGACCGCGTTGCGGGGCACGCCGCCGCGCGAGACGGCGGCGAAGGCCGCCGGGGCGTCCCCGCGCCGGGCCAGGGAGAACGCCATGCGGGAGGCGGTGTAGATCGCCGAGTTCAGGCAGCTGCAGACCGCGATGACGACCACCACGTCCATGATCTGGCGCGCGCCCGGGATGTTCATGCGCTCCAGGACGGCCTGGTACGAGCCGGCGGCCAGGCCGTCGGCGTTCCAGGGCACCAGGCTGACCACGATGAGGATCGAACCGAGGTAGAAGAGGCCGAGGCGCCAGACGACGGCCTTGATGGCCTTCTTGATGTTCTTCTTCGGATCCTCCGACTCCGCGGCGGCGATGGTGACGATCTCGCTGCCCTGGAAACTGAACATCGCGGTGAGCAGGGCGGCGAGGACCGCGATCCCGCCGTTGGGCGCGAAGCCGCCGTTGCTCCAGAGGTGCGACACCCCGCTGGTGCCCGAGCCGGGCAGCAGACCGCACATCGCGAGGACGCCGAGGACGAGGAAGCCCACGATCGCGATGACCTTCAGCAGGGCGAACCAGTACTCGAACTCGCCGTAGTTGCGGACGGCGAGCAGATTGGTGCCGGCCAGTACGGCGATGACCGCGAAGGCGGGAAGCCAGCTCGGCACTCCGGTCATCCCGCCGAGGACCTCGCCCGCGGCGATGGCTTCGATGGGGATGACGAGGACGTAGAACCACCAGTAGAGCCAGCCGATGGAGAAGCCCGCCCAGCGCCCGAGGGCCCGGTCGGCGTAGGTGGAGAAGGAGCCGGTGTCGGGGTGGGCGACGGCCATCTCGCCGAGCATCTGCATGACCAGGACCACCAGTGCGGCGGCGGCCAGGAAGGAGAGGAGTACGGCCGGGCCCGCGGTGGCGACGGCGGTGGACGAACCGACGAACAGTCCGGCTCCGATCACTCCGCCGATGGAGATCATCGTGATCTGGCGGCCTTTGAGCCCCTGGGTGAGACCGCTGCCGGGGCCGCCGGACGTCGGGGGGACGGGTGACTCGTGTGGCATGGGTGGTCCTCGGGAGGTTGTGCGGGCCCCGCCTCCGTGGTTGCCGTGGAGGCGGGGCGGCGAGGTCAGAGCTGGTCGCGCAGGGCCGCGGGGACGGAGTCGAAAGCTTCCGAGCGCCGGCCGATCCTGTCAATGCGCAGGGTGGCGGTGGCTCCGTGCGCTGCCAGGCCCTCGAATGCGGAGATCCGCTCGACGGCGGGGGCCAGCGCGGCCGTGCCGTCCTTGGCGGCCCGCTGGTAGGTCAGGGGCTTGAGGAAGCGGGAGACCGAGAGTCCCGCGTTGTAACGGGAGGTCTTGCCCGTCGGCAGTACGTGGTTGGTACCGGCGATGCCCTTGTCGGAGTAGGCCACCGTGCTCCAGGGGCCCAGGAACAGCGATCCGTAGTTGGTCAGGTTCTGGAGGTAGAAGTCGTCGTCATCGGTCTGGATCTCCAGGTGCTCGGGGCCGAGGACGTCCGCCACCGCGACGGCCTCATCGGCGTTGCGTACGACGATGACGGAGCCGTAGTCGCGCCAGGCGGCGCCGGCGATCTCCCGGGTCGTGAGCGTTTCGAGCTGCCGGTCGACCTCGGCGATGACCTTGCGGCCCAGCTCCTCGGAGGTGGTGATCAGCGCGGCCGGGGAGTTGGGTCCGTGCTCGGCCTGGCCGAGCAGGTCGGCGGCGACCCAGGCCGGGTCGGCGGTGTCATCCGCGATGACGGCCACCTCGGACGGCCCGGCCAGCAGGTCGATGCCGACGCGGCCGAACAGCTGCCGCTTGGCCTCGGTGACGAAGGCGTTGCCGGCGCCGACCAGCATGTCGACGGGGGCCTCGCCGAGCAGCCCGAAGGCCAGCGCGCCGAGCGCCTGCACGCCGCCGACCGCGAAGACCCGGTCGGCCCGGGACAGGTACGCGCCGTACAGCACGGCCGGGTGGGCACCGTGCTCACCGGACGGCGGCGTGCAGGCCAGGACCGCGGGCACACCGGCCGCCTTGGCGACGCCGACGGTCATGAAAGCGCTGGCCAGCAGGGGGAAGCGGCCGGCCGGGAGGTAGGCGCCGACGCGGGTGACCGGGACGTAGCGCTGTCCGCCCTTCACTCCGGGCGCGAGCTCGATCTCGAAGTCGGTGAGGTGCTCGCGCTGGGCGGAGGCGAAGCGGTGCGTCCGCTCGTAACCCATTTCGAGGGCGGTGCGGACGTCGGGCGGCAGTGCGTCGCCGGACTTCTTCAGCTCCTCGGCGCCGATCTCCAGGTCGCCGGACCAGCCGTCGAGCTCTTCGGCGTACGCGCGGACGGCGTCGAGGCCCTTGCGCTCGATGGTGGAGAGCATCTCCGAGACGCGCTCGACGACCTTGGGGTCGCGCTGCGCGGGAGGGCCGTCGACGGCCGGCTTCTTGAGCCACTGGAACGGGGCGAGGGCTTGTGCTTCGTGCTGCGTGATCTGCATGCCAGGGACCGTAGGCGTGCGCCGGCCACAGGACTAGATGAGTGATTCCTGGGCTTCCTACAGGGTTTCCCTATGCCCCTCTCAGAGGGGCGCCCTACGCCTCGTTGTCCTGTGCCTCAGCCGTGGACCTCGGCGTTCAGCTCGCGGATCGTGTCCTCGGCGAGGCGGGCGAGCTCCCGGGTGGCCCGGGACAGCGGGTGCCCCTGGCGCCGGACCAGGGCGATGGTGTCGTACAGCGGCTCGGCGAAGGGCACGGTGTGCAGCCCGGCCGGGAAGCCCGGGCTGTCGATCACCGCGCGGCTGGCGATCGTGTCGCCCACCCCGGCGGCCGCGAGCTTGAGCGCGGCCTCGACCCACTCCAGCTCCATCAGCGGTTCCACCCGCACACCGGCCAGCTGGGCACGCTCGGCGAGCTGCCGCCGGGTCGGGTCCTGCCAGCCGTAGTGGGCGTCGTACAGCACGAGCGGCGCCGCGGCGAAGGCTTCGATGGTCACGGGCGCTGCGGCGCGTTCCGGGTCCGCGGTGACGTAGAAGACCTCGTCCCGCATGAGCGGCCGCACGACCAGTCCCTCGTCGTCGATCGGCAGTACCACCAGCCCGGCCTCGATCTTTCCGGCGGCGACGGCGTGTGCTGTCTCCGCGGAGTTCTGTCCGACGAGGCGTACCTGCACGGCGGGATACCGGGCGTGGAAGGTCTGCGCGAGGTTGGCGAGCAGGTAGTAGTCGGCATTGCGCAGCACACCGAACGTGGCCGTGCCGCCGCCCAGCGACCCGAGGGACCGCACCGCCTTCACTCCGCCGTCCGCCGCCCGCAACGTCTCCTGCGCGTACGGCAACAGCTCCCGCCCGGCCGCGGTGAGGGCGAGCCGGCGGCTGCCACGGACGAACAGTACGGCGTCCAGTTCCTCTTCCAGCCGCCGCACCAACTCCGATACGGAAGCCTGCGCGATCTCCATGGCGGCGGCCGCGGCGGTGAACGAACCCAACCGCTCGGCCTCGACGAACGCCTTCAGCTGATTCAACGTCATGGCGTGACCCGCCCGGTACCTGGGCGGACGGCAGTGCGGCAGGGGTGCGCTCTGAGCATGCGCGGCACTATAGCCGTGGCTTTCCCGGACAGGCGGGGGCCCGGTCGCGGTCGTAAAATTTCTGGTATGGCTGAGCGGTCGGATGCTGCTGCCGCGCCTGAGCTCCTCGTCGAAGCCGGGGGCGGCACCCAGGTACTGAGCCCGCTCCGGACGTACCACGTCGGGCGCGATCCCGCGAGCGAGCTGGTGCTGGACGATGTCAGGGTCTCCTGGCATCACGCGGTGCTGCGGACCACGGACGGCCACTGGGTGGTGGAGGACGAGGAGAGCACCAACGGTACGTACACCGAGGGGCGCCGGGTGCACCAGTCTGACGTGGGGCCCGGCAGTGTGATCCGGTTCGGCAATCCGGCCGATGGCCCGTGCGCGGTGCTCACCGGCATACCGCGACCACCGCGGACCGCCGAGCGGCCGTCCGCCGTCACCGCCGTCCCGTACCCCGCCGCCACCCGTACCTTCCGGCAGCCCAGCGCCGTACGCCCCCTGCCCTCGGCGCGGATCACCCGCATCGGCCGGGCGCCCGACAGCGACCTGGTCGTCGAGGACCTCATCGTTTCGCGTCGGCACGCGGAGTTGCGGGCGGGCCCGGAGGGGTACGAGATCGTCGATCTCGACAGTCACAACGGTACGTATCTCAACGGCCGGCCGGTGACCCGCGCCCCGGTCGTCCCCGGCGACATCATCGGCATCGGTCACTCCGCGTTCGTGCTGGTGGGCGAGGAGCTGCAGGAATTCATCGACACCGGTGAGGTGTCGCTGGACGTGCAGGAGCTGGCCGTACGGGTCGACAAGGGGCGGAAGACACTGCTCGGGCAGGTGTCCTTCCCGGTGGGTGAGAAGACACTGCTGGCGGTGGTCGGGCCGAGCGGTGCGGGAAAGTCAACACTGCTCAACGCGCTGACCGGGCTGCGGCCCGCCGACGAGGGCACGGTGCTGTACGACGGCCGTGATCTGTACCGGGACTACGCCGAGCTGCGGCAGCGCATCGGACTCGTACCGCAGGACGACATCCTGCACTCCCAGCTGACCGTGCGCCGCGCCCTCGGCTACGCCGCGCGGCTGCGCTTTCCCGAGGACACCGCGAAGGCCGAGCGGCAGGCCCGGGTGGACGAGGTCATCCATGAACTGGGGCTGGACCAGCGGCGGAACCAGCCGATCCACTCGCTCTCGGGCGGCCAGCGGAAACGGGTGAGCGTGGCCCTGGAGCTGCTGACCAAGCCGTCGCTGCTGTTCCTCGACGAGCCGACCTCGGGCCTGGATCCGGGCATGGACCGCTCGGTGATGCACATGCTGCGCGGGCTGGCGGACGACGGCCGTACGGTCATCGTCGTCACCCACAGCGTGCTCAGCCTGGACGTCTGCGACCGGCTGCTGGTGCTCGCGCCGGGCGGCACGATCGCGTACTACGGGCCGCCGGAGGACGCCCTGCCCTTCTTCGGATTCGCGCAGTGGCCGGAGGCGTTCGAGGCATTCGAGAACGACACGGACCGGGACTGGGCGGGGCAGTTCGCCGCCTCGCCGGTCCACCGGCGTTATGTGGCGGCGGAAACCCAACAGCCCCGGCGCGTCCCCGAGGCGCCGCGCGGCCCGGTCGACGCGCCCAAGTCGCAGAGCTGGGGCGCGCAGCTGCGGACGCTCGTACGGCGTTACACGGCGGCGCTGACGGCCGACCGTACGTTCCTGGTCATCATGGTCGCGCTGCCGTTCATCATGGGGGCGATGGCGCACGCCCTGGCGGGCTCCGCGCTCACCCGGGACTCGGCGCTCAACGCACTGCTGATCCTGTGTGTCGGCGCGGTGCTGACGGGCGCCGCCAACGCGGTGCGCGAACTGGTCAAGGAACGCACGATCTACCAGCGGGAGAGAGCCGTCGGCCTGTCCAGATCGGCGTATCTGATGTCCAAGGTGCTGGTGCTGGGGACCATCACGGTCGTCCAGGCGGTGGTGCTGACCATGGTGGCACTGTTCGGCGTCGAGCTGAACGCACCGGACGGAAATGGGGTGTTGCTGCCACCACTCGCCGAAATCACTCTGGCTGTCGCCCTGTTGGCCTTCACCGCGATGATGCTCGGCCTGTTCGTGTCGGCGCTCGTGCGGAAGGAGGAGGTCACCATGCCGCTGCTGGTCCTCCTCGCGATCGTGCAGGTCGTCTTCTGCGGTGCGCTGCTCAAACTGCAGGGCGTGGCGGTGCTGGAGCAGCTGGCGTGGCTGGTGCCGTCGCGGTGGGCGCTGGGCGCCATGGCGGGCACCATCGATCTGCACCGGATCGTGCCGCAGGGCATCACCGACGATCCGCTGTTCCGGCACCAGGCGGGGATCTGGCTGCTCGACATGGGCATGATGATCGTGCTCTCGCTCGTCCTCGGATTCCTGGTGGCCAAGCTGCTGCGGCGGCGCGAGCCCGAGATCATGCGCAAGTAGCCCGTACGGGAGCAGCCCTGTCCCGTACGGAGCGCCGAGGAGCCGCCTGTGACCGTCCCCGACTTCCACCCCAGCCACGTCGTCCCGCCCGACGGCATGACGACCTGGTCGGCGCCGGACGCCGCGTGGCCGGGTGTGCGGCTCGATCCCCTGCTGCCCGTCCAGGTCGTCGAACGGCGGGGCGACTGGGCGCTGGCGTTGTGTTCCAACGGCTGGTCGGCGTGGGTGGACGGGCGGCTGCTGCTGCCGGTACCGCACGGCCCGCCGGCCGCCGGGCAGGCCGCCGCCAGGACAGCGGATCCCCGGCCGTTGCTGGGCGCGGTCGCCGGTGACCTGAGCCGTTACCGGGAGCTGGTGGAGGAGCTGAGCGCCGGCCGGCTGGACGGTGAGTCGTTCGCGGAGCGGACCCGGGGGATGCGGATGGGGATGGTCGTGGACGGCGAGGCGATGTGGCTGTACGACGCGCGGCACGAGCGGTGGTGTTACTGCGACGGGGGGACGCTGGAGACGTACGCGGTGGAGCGGGGGCCGTCGGAGGGGGCGTCGGCGTACGGGGAGGTTGAGCCGTGAGCGTTTCCGGGGCCGGGACCGGGCTGCGCGGGCGCCGTGTCGCCGGGTATCTGCTGGAGGACGAGCTCGGCCGGGGCGGCATGGCGGTCGTCTACCGGGCGCAGGACCTGCGGCTCGGCCGTACGGTCGCGGTGAAGCTGCTGGCGCCCGAGCTGGCGCGCAACGACACCTTCCGGCAGCGCTTCGCGCACGAGTCGAGGGTGGCCGCGGCGATCGACCACCCGCACATCGTGCCGGTCTTCGAGGCGGGCGAGACCGACGGGATGCTCTACATCGCCATGCGGTACGTCGAGGGGCGCGACCTGCGGGCCCTGCTCGACCGCGACGGCAGGCTGCCACTGGAGACCGCCTGCCGCATCGCCCTTCAGGTGGCCTCCGCGCTGGACGCCGCCCATGCGCACGATCTGGTGCACCGGGACGTCAAGCCGGGCAACATCCTGGTGGCCGACGGCACCGACAGCGACCACCCGGAGCATGTGTATCTCACCGACTTCGGGCTGACGAAGAAGTCGCTGTCGCTCACGGGCTTCACCCGCGTCGGGCAGTTCGTGGGCACCCTGGACTATGTGGCGCCCGAGCAGATCTCGGGCCGCCCGGTGGACGGCCGCTGCGATGTGTACAGCCTGGCCTGCGTCGTCTTCGAGATGCTGACCGGGGCACCGCCGTTCCGGCGCGATGACGACATGGCGCTGCTCTGGGCACATCAGTACGATGCCGCGCCGCCGCTGACGAGCCTGCGGCCCGACCTTCCGCCGGCCGTCGACGCGGTACTGGCCGCCGCCCTGGCCAAGGCGCCCGGCGACCGCTACGACACCTGCCGCGGTTTCGTGACGGCACTGCGCACGGCTGGCCGGACCGCGGCACCTGCCGCGCCCTCGGCTCAGGACCACGCCGCGACGCGGGTGGACTCGCGCGCGGAGGCGTACGGCCGGCTGCCGCGATACACGGCTCCGCCCCCGCCACCGGACTGGGCCGCACCGGTGTTTCCGGGGCGCGGGGGCTGAGTTCGGCCTTACGGGGGCGGGGACGCGGCCTGGTCGCGTGGGCGTGCGTCGCGTGCGTCGCCGGGATGTTGTACGTACCGCGCCAGCAGGCTGCCGAGGAAGCCGGTGACCAGGCCCCAGACGGCGCCGGCGGCGACCAGCCGGAGGAGCACCGGCCGCAGGGTGACCTCACCGCCGAGCCCGCCACCCAGATCCCCCATGCCCAGGAGGGAGATCCCGTAGTGCGCGGAGATCCGGGTGAGCAGTCCGACGACGAGCATGGTGAGCGCCAGGGCCGCGGCCATCTCCAGCGCGTGCCGCCAGGCCGGCAGCCGGGCCGGGGACCGTACCGCCGCGGTGAAGGCGGCGGCGAGCAGCACCACGGCCGCCACGGCGACGAGCAGCCAGGCGCGCCCGTCGTGCTCCGCGACCGCGCCGAGGTCCAGGGTCCGTTGCCCGCCGCGGGTGCGCAGTACCTCGTCGAGTACCCGCGGCATCGGCAGTCCGATCGCTTTGTCGACATGCCCCACCCAAGCGCCGCCGATGCCCACGCCCAGCGCCGTCCAGACGAGGTTCGGCAGCCCGAGGAACAGGACGGCGACGGTCTCGGCGGGATGTCCGCGGGTGCAGAGCACGATCACGCCGACGACCAGCCCGATCGCCGCGTACGCGAGCAGCACCAGCAGCATCGCGAACGCGGGCGGCCGTACGGAGCGCTGGAAGTGCAGCAGCCGCGAGGAGAGCGGGGCCTTGCGCGACACGATGAAGGTGAGGGCGAGGACGGCCAGCACCCACAGCAGCCCGAAGCCGAGCGTCGCGGGTACGTCGGCCCGGAATTCGACGGTGGGGAGCGCGCCGAGCTCGGCTCCGATCTCCTCGGCGAGGTCGTTGCCGGTGGAGATCCGGAAGCTGTGCCGCGCGAGCAGGGCGAGGATCAGCAGGAACAGCAGCCAGCACGCGGCCGTACGGGCGATGCGGTCGAGCAGTTCGCCGGTGGTGGCCACCGCACGGTGGCGCAGTGGGAGCAGGAAGACGGCGGCCGTCACCAGCGCGCCGGCCAGCGTCACCGACAGCGGTACGGCATCGATGGCGGCGGCCGCCTGCGCGAGGACGCCGGAGTCGCCGGAGAGCTCGACCGAGCCGCCGGCCGCGATGACGACGACGGCCGCGACCACTCGGGGGAACGCCCCGCCGGGCAGGTCCGCCGCGCCCGCCGCCCACAGTCCGAGCGCGGCGACCACGATCATGGCCACGATGCCCGCGCCCGCCGCGGCGAGCGCCTCTCGCATCCGGCTCACGCTGTCTCCTCACTCCTCGCCCCGCACTCGTCGGCCCTCACCCTCGGCTACCGCGTTCACCACGGTATGTACGGGCGCGCCGCCCCGCTTGCGGACGGCGCCGGGCACGAGCACACAATGGCGTAAAGAGGGAATAAACGGGTGAATTCGGATCGCCGGATGGTCCACGCGGCCGACGCCGGACATGCGCCCGACATGCAGGGGAAGAAGGCCGACCCGTGACATCGCAACCACCGCCCGAAGGCCGCCCGACCGGCCCGCCGTCGGGTCCGCCCTCGGGTCCGCCGTCAGGTCCGCTCTCCGGGCCGTCGTCAGAACCGGCGTCGGGGCCGGCGTCCGGCCCCTCCCCCGGACCGTCGTCAGGACCGTCCGCGGGTACGCCTTCGGGGCCCGATCACGAGCCGACACGGGTCGACTCCGGCGCCGGCTCCGGCTCCGGCACCGGCACCGGCACCGGGCAGGGGCCGGGCGGGCCCGGTGGCGGTGGCTCCGGCGAGGGCTCCGGTGGTGGCTCCGGCGAAGGCCCCGGCGATGGCGCCGGCCGTGGTGCGGGCGGTGCCGCCGCCCCGGGGCCAGGCCGCGGCAAGCCCTGGTGGCGGTCCTCGTCACGCGTCGCGCTCATCACGGCCGTGCTCGTCGCGGCCGTGGCCCTGACCGTCTTCCTCACCCGTCCGGACAGCGGTACCGGCTCGGGTGAGGTCTTCCTCCAGCCCGCAGCCGCCGAGGGCAAGGACCCCTTCACCGAGTCGAGCGCCAAGGACTCCACCGCGCCCGCCTCGCCGAGCGCGACACCGACCGCGCCGTCCGGTGACACGGGCGGCACGGCCGGCGTCGCGGGCTCGGCGCCGGGCCTGTACGGCGGCAGCCGCTCCACACCGAGCTGTGATGTCGAGAAACAGATCGGCTTCCTGCGGCGAGAGCCCGCCAAGGCCAAGGCGTTCGCCGACACGGAGGGCATCGCACAGCGCCAAGTACCGTCCTACTTGCGGTCGTTGACCCCCGTACAGCTGCGCAAGGACACCCGCGTCACCAACCACGGCTTCAAGGACGGCAAGGCCACCGCCTACCAGTCGGTCCTCCAGGCGGGCACGGCCGTACTGGTCGACTCGCACGGCGTGCCGCGGGTGCGCTGCGCCTGCGGAAACCCACTGCTGCCGCCGGTGGCCGTCAAGGAGACACCGAAGCCGGTCGGCAAGCCCTGGCCCGCGTACCGGCACTCGGACGTGGTGGCGGTGCAGCAGTCGGCCACCACGGTCAACGTCTTCATCCTCGTCGACCTGGACACGGGAGCCTGGTTCAAGCGCGCCGCGGGCGATGAGACGGGCCGGACGGACACCCCGACCACTGCGCCGTCCTCCCGAACGCCCTCCGACTCCCCGTCCTCGACCTGCCCTCCCAGCGAGCCCCCGTCCTCGGTGTGCCCGTCCTCCGAATCGACGTCCACCTCCCCGTCGTCGACGTCCCCCTCCACGCCCAGCGAGCCGCCGACTCCCTCCGCGCCGCCGGACACCTCAACGCCCGACTCCCCCAGCCCGCCTCCGGAAGAGCCCGGCAACACCCCGGAACTCCCGCCACCGGGCACGTAAAGCCCGGCAGGGCGACGCGGCAACGGCCGTAGGTGCCAACATCGTCCGGCCATAATTCCGCCGCGGAAAGGCCACGCATCTCTCGGTGGATTACTCCGTACGAGTGTGTTCGGAGGCGGGGGGGTGCGGCCTGCCCGCTGTTCGGCAGGCTGAGGGCGGACACATTCGGGGTGGCCCCGCGGGTGCCGACGAGGTGCTTTTCGGGTTTGTCGAGGGTGGCGGGGGCTTTGCGCGCGACGGATGACATCATGACCGCGGGCCGCTTGCGGTCAGGGCATGGCGGGCCGCAACGAACTCGATCGCGGCTGTCATCACAATTCCGGAGTGTGGGTACGCGGTTGGCAACGGTCTTGCTCAGGGCAAGTGGGACCTTATACTCAACGCCTTCGACAACATGGTGAAACGCCGTCGCCGCGGAACTGCTTCCGGCGAAGCTCCTGACCGGCATTGCCGTGGAGGGCCAGCGAGCCCAGAACCACACAAGTACATCGAGCGTCCGGCAGAGAAACCGATAACTGGCCGGCCGAAGCAGAAAGGCATCACATGACCACTACCGTCAGCGCACCGGGCAGCATCGCCGCCACAACGGACCTGCTGCAGGCCGAACTTCCCCGGCTGGAGGCGCAGCAGCAGACCCTGGAAAAGGAGCTGGCCGCCGTCACCACCCGGCTGGATTCCGTGCGCACCGCCCTGAACGCACTGCAGGCGCTGTCCACCACGCAGACCGCGGAGCAGCCCGCTGAGCAGGCTCCCGAGGCGGACGCCGCCCCCGCACCGGCCTCCGGTGCGGCCGTATCCGAGGCCGCTCCCGCGGCCGTTGAGCCGACGAGCGAAGCAACTCCCGAAGCGGTGCGGGCGCCCGAGGCGGACGCCGCCCCGGCTCCCGTTGTGCCCAAGCCCCGCAAGGCGCCCGCCGGTGCCACCCGCAAGAGCGCGGCGAAGTCGACCGCCGCGGCGGAGCGGAAGAGCCGCACCGCCGGCAAGTCCACTGCCGCGGCCAAGAACGGCAAGGTGAAGACGGACAAGGCCAAGGCCGACAAGACCGAGAAGAACACCGCGGCGAAGAGCACGGCCGCGAAGAGCACCACGGCGAAGACCGCGTCGGCGAAGAGCACGGTGGCCGAGGGCAAGGCCGCTCAGGGCAAGGCGGCGAAGGAGACCACCCCCGCCGCAACGGCCAAGGACAGCAGCGGACTCACCGACCAGGTCCTCAAGGCACTCACGGAGATCGGCAGCGCCCCTGTCCGGGCGCGGGATGTCGCCGAGGCCGTGGGCCGCGCCGAGAGCACGGCCGGTATCAACACCGTGCGCAGCACCCTGGACCGGCTGGTCGCCTCCTCCCGGGCCCAGCGGGCCGGCCGCGGCCTGTACCAGGCTGCCACCGCCTGATCGACCGTACGGGCCGACGAGCAGCGCATGGAGCGGGGCGGTGGCCCCGGTCCCGACTCGCTCCAGCGCTGCCGGCCTGCCACATCACAGCCGCGGCAACACTCGTCCCCATCGCAACGGCCTCGTTCTCACTCCAGCCCCGTGATCTGGGTGCGCGAGGTGAGGCCGAGTTTGTTCAGGATGTGTTCCACGTGGGCGTCGGCCGTGCGTTTGGAGACGACGAGGCGTTCCGCGATCTGCCGGTTGGTCAGGCCCTCGGCGACCAGCGCGGCCACCTGGCGTTCGCGGTTGGTGAGGCCGGGCGGGCGGGCGGTGGTGCGGTCCGGGGCCGGCAGGGCCGCGGCGGTGCCGGGTGCGGACTGCGGCGTGGGCGGGGCCGGAAGCGTGCCGGCCGGAGCCGCCGTGTTGCAGGCCGTCGGGATGCCGGGCGCGGGCTTGGGGAGGGCGTCGGTGTCCTGCACCGCGTACGTGACGGACTCGGAGAGTTCGAGTGCCCCGCCGCGGGCGTGATGTTCGGCGTAGGCGGCGTCGCCCAGTGCTGTGCGCACCGCGGTGACGGCGGTGTCGTGTTCCGCGTTGAGGATCGGTACGTTGAACAGCCGCGCGCCGCCGATCCTGGTCCAGAACGACTCGGCGGCACCCAGCAGCCACGCCGCGCGTTCGAAGCGTTGCGACCGGGCGGCGGACCAGGCCAGCAGTTCCATGGTGATCGCCGCGCCCAGGCCGTCGTTCACGGCCAGCTTCAGGGTCAGTGCCTCGCGGCCCAGCCGGTCGCGTTCCTCGGCCCGGGAGTCCTCGCGCGCCATCCACAGCGCCAGCTGCCGGTACAGCAGGCAGTAACTGCGGGTCCAGCACTCGCCGGGGGCCGACTCCAGCGCCCGCAGCCCCTCCCCGGACACCTCCCAGGCGCGCTCGACGTCGCCGACGAGTGCCGCGCCGAAGGTCTGGATGAAACAGGTGATGGCCAGCCCGTCGTGGTCGCGCAGCGCGCGGAAGGCGCGGCGGGCCTCGTCGAGGTCGCGGTGCGCCTCGGCCGGCCGCGCGCGGAACAGCGCCAGACAGCCGCGGAACTCGATCGCGTACGCCGCACCGCGCCGGTCGTCGATCCGTTCGGCCATGGCCAGCGATTCCAGGACGTACGGCTCGGAGGCGTCGCGCTGCCCGAGGACCATCAGGATCCAAGCGAGGCGGTGCAGTGCCTCGACGCGCTCGGGGCAGTCGTGCTTCACGTTGGCGAGGGCGCGCTCGAGCCAGCGGGCGCCCTCCTGCATCCGGCCCGTCATGATCCAGTGTGTCCAGAGCCGGGTGGCCAGGTCCAGGCCGCGCAACGCCAGTTCGGGGTCGTCGGTGCTGGTGCCGTACTCCATGGCGATACGGAAGTTCTGCAGCCAGCGCGCCAGGGCCCGTAGGTGCTCCGCCTGCCGGTCACTGTGGAACGGGCGGTCGGCGCGCTCGGCGCACGCCGCGAAGTAATCGAAATGCGCCCGGCGGTACGCTTCCTCCTCGCCAATCTGGGTCAGCCGCTCGGCACCGTACTCGCGCAGGGTGTCCAGCAGCCGGTAGCACGCGTGCTCCGCTTCGATGCGCAGTACCACCGACTTGTCGACCAGCCCGATCAGCTGCTCCAGCACGTCCTCGGCGGGCAGCTCACCGCCACCGCACACCGCCTCGGCGGCCTCCGCGTCGAATTCCCCGGCGAACACCGACAGCCGCCGCCACAGCACCTGTTCCTGCGGGGTGCACAGATCGTGGCTCCAGTCGATGGCGTCCCGCAGGGTCCGGTGCCGGGGCACCGCACCGCGACGGCCGCCGGTCAGCGCCTGGAACCGGTGTTCCAGGCGGGCGGCCAGGTCGTTGAGCGGGAGCACCCGCAGCCGTACGACGGCCAGTTCGATCGCCAGCGGCATTCCGTCCAGCCGGCGGCAGACGGAGGTGACGTCCTTGCGGTTGGCGTCGGTGACGGCGAAGCCCGGTACGACGGCGGCGGCCCGCTCGGCGAACAGCTGCACCGCCTCGCGGTCGGTGGGCAGCGGCGTGATCGGGTAGACGAACTCGCCCGGCACGTCCAGTGGTTGGCGGCTGGTGGCCAGCACCGTGACACCGGGCGCCATCCGCAGCATCAGATCGGCGAGCATCGCACAGGCGTCCAGCAAGTGCTCGCACGTGTCCAGGACGAGCAGCAGCCGCTTGGCGGCGAGGTAGGAGACGAGGAGGCCCACCGGGTCACGGTCCCCCTGCTCGGACAGGCCCAGCGCGGCCGCTACGGTGTGCGGCAGCAGCACCGGGTCGCGCAGGGACGACAGCTCGACGAAGCAGGCGCGGTCGGGGAAGGACGGCAGCGCGGTACGGGCGGTGCGCAGCGCGAGCCGCGTCTTGCCGACTCCCCCCGGGCCGATGAGCGACACCAGCCGGGCCTTGTCGAACAGCGCGCCGATCTCCCGCAGTTCCTGGTCACGCCCGACGAACCCCGTGACTTCCAGGGGCAGTCCGCATGCCTGCTCCTTGACATAACCCAAGGTCATATGGAGTACGCCCCTCCGCCTGCCGTGCGCCCGAGAGTGGGGACTCCTACGCTACGCGGGACAGCACGGCCCGCGATGCGGTTCTGCGCAGTTCGTGTCCGGTCACGAGTCGCCGAGCAGCCAGGTCAGACAGCGCTGCAGGAACTCCCTTTCCTCTCCGAGCCGGTTCAGCCACTGCCGGCCGTGCGCCCGAGTGGACCACGGCATCCTGTACGTGCTGTACGTGGTGCCGTGCGGCTCCTGCGGCAGGATCAGCGCCCGCCGGTCCAGGCCGGCGAAGGCCGATACCAACCCCTCCGAAGGCAGCCGCTCGTCGGCGCACACCTCCAGCGCGTCCCGCAGCCCGAAGGGACCGGGAAATACGGTGCAGCGCGCCCAGAGCAACTGCTCCGCGGGCGTGCACAACTGATGTGTGCTGAGAAGCGAGTCGCGGAGTGTGCGCTGGCGCGCGGGCAGGCCGGGGATGGTCAGGTCGAGGAGGGTGTCCGCCCGGGAGACCAGGGTGAGGATCTCGTTGGGCGAGTGGCGGGCGAGCTGGCCCGCCGCGATGTGGACGGCGAGCGGCAGACCGTCCAGGTACGAGCAGATGTACTCGACCGTCTCGGGGGCCGGTGCGTCGGCGAGTTCCCACTGCCGGCCGCTCGCCTCGAACAGGCGGGCGGCTTCCTCCAGCGGGAGCGGGTGCAGCCGGTAGTGGCCGGCGGTGTCCATGGGGGTACGGCTGGTGGCCAGTACGCGCAGGCCGGGGCACGCGGCCACCAGCCCGGTCAGGATCTCGGCGCAGGCATCGGCCACGTACTCACAGGTGTCCACCACCAGCAGCGCCGGGGCGCCGCCGAGCGCGTCGGCCAGCGCCTCGGCGGTGCCCCGGTCCGGGAGGCCCTCCCGGCCCAGGGCGCGGGCCAGCCGCTGCGGCAGCTGCTCGGGACCGTCCAGCCGGGCCAGGTCCACCCGCCCCACGGCCTGCCACTGTCCGGGCAGCAGGCGGTGGGCCAGCTCCGCGACGAGCGCGGTCTTGCCCACTCCCCCGGGCCCGCTCACGGTGACCAGCCGTTCGGCCCGCAGCACCTCCGCCACCTCCGACAACGCCCGGTCCCGGCCGACCAGGCCGGCGGGCCCGCGGTCCCTCTCCCCCTGCATGAGCTGCCTCCAGCCGTACGCGTCCGATCCGCGAGCGCGACCAATGTGCAGCAAGGGGCCCTGAGTAGGCATCGGTCATGGGCCGATATCGGTATACCTCAGTACACCGAGGTGCCCCCTTTACGTGCCGCGGGCAACAGCCCGGCGGCGGCGATCACGCCGATCAGCGCGTGCAGGAACGCACTTCGGAACGGGTGGCGGCGATACCCATGGGGGAGCATGGCGACGCCGATGGGGTCTCGTGCGGGGGCGGGCTGATCGTTATGCTGCGCCGCGAACGCTCAAACGCACACAGGGGGGCTCAGCGACATGCGGGAACCGGTCGATCGCAGGCGGCAGCGGATCTTGGGTGTGGTGCGGTCGCGCGGTGCGGTCCGCGTCGGCGATCTCGCCTCCGAGCTGGAGGTTTCGGTGGTCACCGTGCGCCGGGACGTCGAGGAGCTGGCCCGCGCGGGGCAGCTGCGGCGCGGGCACGGAGTGGTGCGTTCGATCGTGCCGGTCGAAGAGGCGGGGGCGGCGGGGGCCGCGGCCGGAGCGCCGGGTGCGCGGCCGGGCGAGGACGGCGCCCCGATAGGGCTGGTGGTGCCCGAGCGGCACTCGTACCTCTTCGAGACCCTGCACGGCGCGCGTACGGTGCTGGAGGAGGCCGGGATGCGGATCGCGCTGCACATCGCGCCCGCCGTGTCCGGTGGCGAACGCCCCATGGTGGAGCAGGCGTTGGCGAGCGGCGTGCAGGGCCTGCTGATCGCGCCGCGCTGGCGCGGGCTGGGCGCCGAGGAGGCGGACTACGGCTGGCTCGCCTCGCTCGGCGTACCGACCGTACTGATGGAGCGCCGCCCGCGGCCCGGCAGCGCGCTGCACGCGCTCGACTCGGTCTGTTCCGACCACTGGTACGGCGTCCATCTGGCCGTCGAGCACCTGATCTCGCTGGGGCACCGGCGGATCGTCCTGGGCGCCCGGGACGACAGCCCCACGGCGCGGGCGGTACGCGCGGCGTTCGCCGCGATCGCGGCGGAGCGGCCGGAGGTCGAGGACTGGGCCGTGACGCTGAGTTCGCCGACGGCCGTGCCGGAGCCCGCGGAACGGTCCCGAGCGGAGTCCGCCTCGCCGTCCGCCTCGGAGTCCGCGTCGGAGTCCGCGGAGGAGCCGAAGCCCGACGTCCTGGACCTCATCCGCTCCCGAGGTGCCACCGCCGCCGTGCTGCACGGTGACGTGGACGCGTTGATGCTGGTCCAGCGGTTCCAGGAGGCCGGGATACGGGTGCCGGAGGACTTCTCCGTGGTGGCGTACGACGATGTCGTCGCGGCGCTGGGCAGCACTCCGCTGACCGCGGTGGCGCCGCCCAAGACGGAGGTGGGACGGGCGGCGGCCGAGCTGCTGCTGCACCGGCTGCGGCGGCCCGCCGGGGAGCGCGCCGCACCCGTACGGCGTATCGAGCTGCTGCCGGATCTGCAGGTCCGCGGTTCGACCGGACCGGTGAACGGGCCGGAGAGCGGGCCGGAGAGCCGCGCTGGTGAGTGACCGTCAGGGGCCGTCCCGCCCGCACCTCGTGAGCGTTTGATCGTTTCATTTTCTTCTGATCGGTCTATTGACCGGGTTATGTGGGACCGATCACTATTCCCGTGTCCCGAACGAGCCGCGGGAGGCTTGCATGCCCGGTCGACACAGTCGTCGCTCCGTGCTCGCTGCGCTCGCCGCCCTGTCCCTGCCCGGTGTGAGCGCCTGCACCGGCAGCAGCGGCGGCAGACAGCCGCGCACCACCGGTACGAACACCGGTAAGAACACCGGCAAGAACATCGGCAAGGGCACCACCCGCATCACCTTCTGGTCCGCCCTGCGCGGCAGCCAGGAGGTGGTGACGGAGTTCAACCGCACGCACGACCACATCCAGGTGGACTTCCAGCAGGTGCCGTCCGGCGCGCTGGGCGGCTACGCCAAGCTGAGCAACGCCGCCCGCGCCGGCAACGCGCCGGACGTCGCCACCATCGAGTACCCCCAGGTCCCCGGCTTCGCCATCGACGGCGTCGCCCGCGACATCACCGATCTCGTCGACGACGGCCTGCGCGGCAGGCTGCTGCCGCAGGCCCTCGAACTGACCACCTTCGACCGCCGGGTCTTCAGCGTCCCGCTGGACATCGAGCCGATGGTGCTGCATTACCGCAAGGACCTCTTCCGGGAGTACGGCATCGACGTCCCGGCCACCTGGGACGAGTTCGAGGAGGCCGCGCTGGTGGTGCGGAAGCGCGCACCGGACCGCCATCTGTCGCTGTTCCCCACCGACGGCATGACGCAGTTCGCCGCGTTCTCCTGGCAGGCGGGCGCCCGCTGGTTCGACACCTCCAAGGGCGCCTGGAACGTCTCGATGGCCGACGCGCCGACCCGGCGGGTGGCACGCTACTGGCAGCGGCTGGCGGACCAGGACCTGGTCGCCAGGTTCGCCACCGACGGCAATCGCTTCCCCGCCGCGATCGGGCAGGGCACGATCCTCAGCCGGCTGCACGGCGCCTGGGACGCGGGCGCGCAGATGAACGCCCATCCTGGGCAGGCGGGCAAGTGGGCGGTCGCACCGCTCCCCCAGTGGGACACCCGGCGGCCGGTGAGCGCCACCCACGGCGGGTCCACGTTCGCCGTCACCAAGGACTGCCGCCACCCCGAAGCCGCGATGGAGTTCATCAGCTGGCAGGTCAGCCATCCCGACGCGCTGCGCGCCCGGCTGGCCAGCGGTACCAGCAGCCAGTTCCCCGCCGCGCCCGGCCTCATCGAGGTGGGCCGCAAGGCATTCGACCGCCGCTACTACTCGGGCCAGGACATCTACGCGCTCTTCCGCGAGCAGGCCGAGCTCATAGACGACCGGTGGACGTGGGGGCCGCGGATGACGGCGACGCAGAAAGTCATGCAGGACGGGTTCGCCCGTGCCGCCGGCGGCCAGGGCACGATCATCGACGCCGTACGCGAGGCGCAGCGCGGCACCCTGCCCGACCTGAAGGCCCTCGGCCTGTCCACCACCGAACGCAGCAGCTGAGTGACCGTCAGAGTCGTGTCCGAGAGGTATCGGAGAGTCATTCAGAGAGGCAGGTGACACCATGACCACGACCACAACCGGCACGGACACCGTCGCGCTCCCGACCCGGACCGCTCCCCGCTCGTCCGCCGCGCAGCGGCACGGGGCCCGCAGGCGCCGGCTCGGCGCGTGCGGCGTGCTGATGACGCCGTTCTTCGTCCTGCTCGTGACGGTCTTCCTCATCCCCGTCGGTACCGCCGTGTGGCTGAGCTTCTTCGGCGCCGACCAGCCGGGACTCGGGTTCGGCCCGGAGCGGACCGTCTTCGTCGGACTGCGCAGTTACGCGGCGGTCCTCACCGACCCGACCTTCCTCGGCGGCCTCGGCACGGTCGCCGCGTACTGCCTGGTCTACATCCCGCTGATGGTGGTGTGCGCCCTGGCGCTCGCCCTGCTGCTGGACTCGGGCGTGGTGCGGCTGCGGGCCTGGGCGCAGCTGGCGCTGTTCCTGCCGCACGCCGTGCCCGGCATCATCGCCGCGATCATCTGGCTGTACCTCTACACGCCCGGCATCAGCCCCGTGATCGAGCTGCTGGGCCAGGCGGACATCACCGTCGACTTCCTGGGCGTCCACACGGTCCTGCCCTCGATCGTGAACATCGCGGTGTGGAGCAACCTCGGCTACAACACCATCATCTTCTACGCCGCGCTGCAGGCCGTCCCGCGCGAGGTGATCGAAGCCTCGGTGGTCGACGGCGCGGGGCCGGTGCGCACCGCGTTGCAGGTCAAGACGCCGCTGGTGCGTTCCTCGGTAGTGATGGTCGCGATGTTCACACTGATCTGGGGTCTGCAGCTGTTCACGGAGCCGATGCTGCTCGGCCAGCAGACCCCGATGATCAACTCGCGCTTCACCCCGAGCATGTACATCTACGACGCCGCCTTCAACCGCAACAACTACAGCCTGGCGGCGGCCGCCTCGGTGATCCTGCTCCTCTTCACCATCGCCCTGTCCTACGGCGTGACCCGCTGGACGAACCGGTCCGACGAGAAAACGGAGGCCGCCCGATGAGTACCACCTCCACGGCCCTGCGCCCCCGGCTGCTCGGCCGGACCGCCGTCAACGCCGTCGTCGGCGTGTGCGTGCTGTACACCCTGCTGCCCGTCCTGTGGCTGGTGCTGGCCGCCACCAAGAACCGCGACGCGCTCTTCAGCAGCGATCTGCTGTCGCTCGGCGACTTCTCCTTCTTCGCCAATCTGGGCGAGCTGTTCTCGATGGACGGCGGGCTGTTCGGCCGGTGGTACGGCAACAGCCTGCTGTACGCGGTGGTGGGCGCGGCGCTCGGCGCGCTCATCAGCGTCGCCTGCGGTTACGCCTTCGACAAGTACGCCTTCCGGCACAAGGAGAAGCTCTTCGGCGTGGTGCTGGCCGCGGTGATGGTGCCGCAGACGGTGCTCGCGCTGCCCCTGTACCTGATGGCGTCCGGGGTCGGGCTGGTCAACACCTTCTGGGCGGTCTTCCTGCCCGTCCTCTTCAACCCCTTCGGCGTCTACCTCGGCCGGATCTTCAGCCAGGGTTATGTACCCGACGAGGTGCTGGAGGCGGCCCGCATCGACGGCGCGGGCGAACTGGCCACGTACTTCCGGGTCGCGTTGCGGATGCTCGGGCCGGGGCTGGTGACCGTCTTCCTCTTCCAGCTCACCGCGATCTGGAACAACTTCTTCCTGCCGATGGTGATGCTGTCCGACCAGGAGCTGTACCCCGTGAGCCTGGGGCTGTACACGTGGAACAGCTCGGCGACCGTCTCGCCCGAGTACTACCCCGTCGTCGTCATGGGCTCGCTGCTCGCGGTGCTGCCCCTCATCCTCGCCTTCATGCTGCTGCAGCGCTTCTGGCGCTCGGGGCTGACGGCGGGGGCGGTGAAGTAGCCACTCGTACAGCGCAGCGGGGAAGTAACCACTCGTACGAGAAGTGACACGCGTACGACAAGTCGAAGGAGTTCCATGACCGAGGCGCGACACCGGCCGCGCGCCGCGCTCGCCATGAGCCAGGACGCCGCCGCGGCCGTCTTCGGCCCGGACGAGACGGCCGCCCTCGCCGCCCTGTGCGACCTGGCACCACCCCCCGTACTTGACGACCTGACCACCGACCGGGCCCGCGCGGTCCTCGCGGAGACGGAGGTGCTGGTCACCGGCTGGGGCTGCCCGCCCGTCGACGCCGCGGTCCTGGCGGCGGCGCCCCGTCTGCGCGCCATCGCGCACTCCGCGGGCAGCGTCCGCCACCACCTCACCGATGCCTGCTGGGACCGCGGCATCGAGGTCTCCTCGGCGGCCGCGGCCAACGCACTGCCGGTGGCCGAGTACACCGTCGCGATGATCCTGCTGGCGAACAAACGCGTCCTGGAGCGCGCCCGCGACTACCGCGCCACCCGCAGCCGCGACGCCTGGCTGCGCACCGACCGCTCGGTGGGCAACTACCGGAATACCGTGGGCATTTGCTCGGCCTCGCTGATCGGGCGCCGGGTGATCGAGCTGCTGCGCCCGTACGACCTCCAGGTCCTGCTCTACGACCCGTACGTGTCCGAGGCGGAGGCCGCGGCGCTGGGGGTGACGGGCGTCGGTCTTGAGCAGTTGTTCGCCGCGAGCGATGTGGTCAGCGTGCACACGCCGCTGCTGCCCGCCACCCGCGGGCTGGTCAGCCGCGAGCTGATCGGCCGGCTGCGCCCCGGCGCCACCCTGCTCAACACCTCCCGCGGTGCCGTCGTGGACCAGGACGCGCTCACCGACGCGGTGACCTCGGGCCGCATCCACGCCGTCCTGGACGTCACCGAACCCGAGCTGCTGCCCCCCGACCACCCGCTGTGGGACTGCGACAACGCCCTGCTGACCCCGCATCTGGCGGGCTCCCAGGGCAACGAATGGCGCCGGCTCGCCGATCTGACGGTGAGTGAGGTGGCCCGGTGGGCCGCCGGCGACGGCTTCGCCCATCCCGTACACCGCGAAAGGCTGGCATTCCTGGCATGACCGAGCTGACCGACTCTCAGCTGGCCCTTCAACTCCCGTCGGACGACCGTGTGTTGAGCCCGCACACCGGCTACACCCGTGCGCACTGGGAGGCCGCCGCCGACGGGCTGGTACGCGCCGCCCTGCGCTGGGCCACGCCCGGCGGGGCGCTGCTGGACCTCCCCGGGCGGCCCTCCCGGTCCGGCGTGCGCTCCGACGGCCTGGAGGGGTACGCGCGCACGTTCCTCGCCGCGGCGTTCCGCGTCGCGGGCGCGGGCGGTGCCGACCCGCACGGCTTCCTGCCCCGGTACGCCGACGGGCTCGCCGCCGGCACCCGCACGCCGGGCCGCGCGGACACCGAGTCCTGGCCGCTGATCCTCGACCACCACATCCAGGGCCAGCCGATGGTGGAGTCCGCCTCGGTCGCGCTCGGCCTGCGGCTGACCCGCCCGTGGCTGTGGGACCGCCTCGACACCGGCGTACAGGACCGCACCGAGGAGTGGCTGCGCGGCGCACTGCGGCACACCCCCGCACCCAACAACTGGTACCTCTTCGCCGTCACCGTCGCCGGCTTCCTGGAGTCGGTCGGCCGCGGCGACGCGGAGACCCGCCGGGCCATCGACCGCGGACTGCGGCTGCTGGAGACGTGGTACCGCGGCGACGGCTGGTACGCGGACGGCGACGGCCGCGCCTTTGACCACTACAACGGCTGGGCCCTGCACCTCTACCCGGTACTCCATGCCCACCTGGCGGGCGACAAGGGTCTGCTGGACCTGTACGGGCCCCGGCTGAGCGAGCACTTGGAGAGCTACGCACTCTTCTTCGGCGGCGACGGCGCTCCGCTCCACTTCGGCCGCTCGCTGACCTACCGTTTCGCCGCGTCGGCGGCAGTGGGACTCGGTGCGCTCACCGGCCGCACTCCCCTCGCGCCGGGCGTCTCCCGGCGGCTGCTCAGCGGCGCCCTGCGCTACTTCGTCACCCGCGGCGGGGTGGGCGCCGCCGACGGACTGCTCAGCCTGGGCTGGCACGGACCGCACGAGCCCACCTGCCAGACGTACTCCGGGCCCGGCTCCCCGTACTGGGCCTCCAAGGCGTTCGTCGCGCTCCTCGCCCCCGTCGACGATCCGCTGTGGACGGCCACCGAGGAGGCGGCCCCCGTCGAGGCCGCCGACCGGGTGCTGGCGCTCCCCGCGCCCGGCCTGCTCGTCCAGACCACCGCGGCCGACGGCCTCGCCCGGCTGCACAACCACGGCAGCGACCACGTCCGCCCGCACGAGGGCGACAACGCCGCCGCGCACGACGTGCTCTACGGCCGCTTCGCCTATTCGACGGGCACGGGTCCGACCTCCTCCGCCAACGCCCCCGACAACCATCTCGCGATCGAGCTCGCCGGCCGCTCCTCGGTACGCTGCCGTATCCACCCCCTGGGCGCCGGCGGCGACAACGACGTGGCCTGGGCGGCCTCCTGGCACCGCCCGGTGTTCACCGCGGGCCCGCCGATGGTGCCGGGCCTGGAGGTGCGGAGCGTGACGGTGGCCCGCGGCCGGTACGAACTGAGAGTGCATCAGGTCGTGGGCGTCCCGCACGGCGCCCGCATACACCTGACGGGCTGGGCGACGCCCCCGGACGGGGCCCCGCACTCCCAGCTCCACGGCCTGCACGGCTGGACGGAGCACGACGAGGTACGCGCCCCGCAGGGCACGGCCTTCACCCCCTGGGCGGTACTCCCCCGCCTCAGCACCGCCCCCGTCGAGGACGCCGACGCAACGGTGCTCGTGGCGGCCCTCGCCTCCCTCACCGCCACGGCGGAGGCGACGCCCCTGACCGATGTCGCCACCGTGCTCTCGGCGAACACCGAGGAGGTCCGCATCCGCTGGACCACCGACGACTCGGTCACCCGGATCACTTTCACAACGACAACGACTGTGGAACACGGGTGAGTGGCCGTGCATTCTCGTGCAGCCGCGACGGACCCCCTTCTGCCGACGGTGAACACCGGCCCGGCCTGGCTGGACGGTCACTACCGTCCAGCCTCATGACCATCACCACACGTACGGTCGAATACCCGGCCGATGCCCTCACGATGATCGGGCACCTCGCGCTCCCCGCCGGTGACGACCACCGGCCCGCAGTCCTGATCGGGCCCGAGGGGATGGGGCTCAGCGACGTCGAGCGCCGCCGCGCCGGTGCCCTGGCTGAGCTGGGATACGTGGCGCTGGCCTTTGACCTCCACGGCGGGCGCTACTTGGACGACCCCGAGGACATGCTGGCCCGTTGCATGCCGCTGCTCGCAGACCCCGACCGGATGCGCGGGATCGGCCACGCGGCACTGGAGGTGCTGCGCGCCGAACCGCGGACCGACCGCGACCGGATCGCCGCCATCGGCTACGGCACCGGCGGCGCGATTGCGCTGGAACTCGGGCGTGACGGCGTCGACTTGCGCGCGATCGGTACGGTCAACGCACTGACCACGGGCCGACCGGGCGAGGCGGCACGCATTCGCTGCCCCGTGTGGGCCGGGGTCGGATCGGAAGACCCGATCATGCCGCCCGCGCAACGGGACGCGTTCACCGCCGAGATGCAGGACGCGGGTGTCGACTGGCGGTGCGTGGTCTACGGCGGGGCCCTGCACGCCTTCCACCACCCACCGGTCGACCACCCCACACCCCCGGGCGTCGGCTACCACCCACGACACGCACAGCGGGCCTGGCGCGACATCGTCGATCTGCTCGCCGAATGCCTGCCCGTAACAGAGTGATCAGATCGGTGGTCTGTGCGATCCGGTGCACTGACCCCGGAACACTGGCCGACGGTCACACCGCGACCGGGGCCTTGATGGCCGGATGGTGCTGGTAGTCCAGCACCTCCACGTCACCGTAGGCGTAGTCGAAAAGCGAGTCGGCCCGGCGCAGGCGCAGCGAGGGAAACTCGAACGGGGTACGGGAGAGCTGTTCGGTGACCTGCTCGACGTGATTGTCGTAGATGTGACAGTCGCCGCCGGTCCAGATGAAGTCGCCCGGCTCGAGGCCGGCCTGCTGCGCCACCATGTGCGTGAGCAGGGCATAACTGGCGATGTTGAACGGGACGCCGAGGAACAGGTCCGCGCTGCGTTGGTACAGCTGGCAGGAGAGCCTGCCGTCGGCGACGTAGAACTGGAAGAAGGCGTGGCAGGGCGCGAGCGCCATCTTGTCCAGCTCGCCGACGTTCCAGGCGGAGACGATCATGCGGCGGGAGTCCGGGTCGCGGCGCAGGGTGTCGAGGACCTCGCTGAGCTGGTCGATGTGCCGGCCGTCCGGGGTGGGCCAGGAGCGCCACTGCACGCCGTAGACCGGGCCGAGGTCGCCGTTCGCGTCGGCCCACTCGTCCCAGATGGTGACACCGTGCTCCCGCAGCCAGCCGACGTTCGAGTCGCCGCGCAGGAACCACAGCAGCTCGTACACGATGGACTTCAGATGCACCTTTTTGGTGGTGACCAGCGGAAACCCCTGCGCGAGGTCATACCGCAGCTGGTGCCCGAAGACACTTCGGGTGCCGGTGCCCGTCCGGTCGGCCTTCGCCGCCCCGGAGCCGAGCACCAGCCGCAACAGGTCTTCGTACTGGGTATCCGCCACAGTCGTCGAGTCTACGGGCGAGGTTGCCTCACGCGTAACTGTAACTACTAGTATGTACGCTCCATCGGACAGGGGAGCTTCACATGCCATTCGTACGCATCGACGCGTTGGGGACCGACAGCGAGCGGCTCGACGCGCTCGGCCGCGCCGTGCACGACGCGCTGGTCGAGACCATCGGCTTCCCGCCCGACGACCTGTTCCAGGTCCTGACCGGTCATGACGGCGTCAACAGCACACTGCGCTACGGCGGTTACCTCGGCATCCGGCGCGACGACGGGATCGTGTACGTCGCGATCACGATGCGTTCCGGGCGCGCCCCGGAGCAGAAGCGGGCGCTGTACCGGCGGATCGCCGAACTCGCCCACGCCTACGCGGGGACCGAGCCGCGGAACGTCTTCATCACCTTGACCGAGAACGAGTCGGTCGACTGGTCCT
Source organism: Streptomyces sp. NPDC053542 (assembly GCF_044544685.1). Classification (NCBI taxonomy): domain Bacteria; kingdom Bacillati; phylum Actinomycetota; class Actinomycetes; order Kitasatosporales; family Streptomycetaceae; genus Streptomyces; species Streptomyces sp. NPDC053542. Next base: position 107,296 of record NZ_JBITXL010000013.1, on the reverse strand, counting down.
TCGGGCACGGGGTGGCGCAGTACGCGCCAGGGGCCGCTGACACACTGTGAGGCCGTCCCCGGGCAGTGGCAGTGACAGTGGCAGTGACAGGGAGTGGAGCGGCACGTGACTACGGCGATTACTGAAATCGAGACCTACGGCGTCGAACGCATACCGGATGAGGACCGGGACGCGCGTCCGCTGGATCTCTTCCGGCTGGCGTTCTGCGGTGCCAATACCTTCGCGACCTGTGTGCTCGGGGCCTTTCCCGTACTCTTCGGGCTGTCCTTTCTGCAGGGGCTCGCGGCGACCGTGCTCGGGCTGGTCGCCGGGGCGCTGCTGCTCGCTCCCATGGCGCTGTTCGGGCCGGTCAACGGCACGAACAACGCCGTGTCCTCGTCCGCGCACCTGGGGGTGCACGGGCGGATCGTCGGGTCCTTTCTCTCGCTTCTCACCGCCGTCGCGTTCTTCTCGATTTCGGTGTGGTCGTCGGGCGACGCGCTCGTCGGCGGCGCGCACCGGCTCGCCGGGGTCCCCGAGTCGGGGCCGGCGTACGGCCTCGCGTACGCGCTCTTCGGTGGCCTCGTGCTCATCGTCTGCCTCTACGGCTTCCGCTTCATGCTGCTGGTCAACAAGGTGGCGGTGGTGGCGGCTTCGGCGATGTTCGTCCTCGGTGCGTTCGCGTTCGCCGGTGACTTCGACCCCGGTTACGCGGGCTCCTTCGCCTCGACCGGTGACCCGTTGTTCTGGCCCTCGTTCGTCGGTGCCGCGCTGATCGTGCTGTCCAACCCGGTCTCCTTCGGTGCGTTCCTCGGCGACTGGTCCCGCTACATCCCCGCCGGGACCCCGCGCCGCCGGGTGATGGGCGCCGCGTTCCTCGCCCAGCTGGCCACGCTGCTGCCGTTCGTCTTCGGCCTGGCCACCGCGTCGGTCATCGCGGAGAAGGCCGCACGGTACGTCGACCCGGCGGCACCCAACTACGTCGGCGGTCTCCTCGCCGTCTCGCCCGGCTGGTACTTCCTGCCGCTCTGCCTGATCGCCCTGATCGGCGGGCTGTCGACCGGCACGACGGCGCTGTACGGGACGGGGCTGGACTTCTCCAGCGTCTTCCCGCGCTTCAGCCGGGTGCAGGCCACGCTGTTCATCGGGGTGCTGTCGATCGCGTTCATCTTCGCCGGCCGCTTCGCGCTGAATCTGACCCAGTCCATCTCCACGTTCGCGACGCTGATCATCACCTGCACCGCACCCTGGATGGTCGTGATGATCCTCGGTTATGTGACCCGTCGCGGCTGGTACGACGCCGATGCCATTCAGGTCTTCAACCGCCGTCAGCGGGGCGGCCGTTACTGGTTCACGCACGGCTGGAACTGGCGCGCCATGGCCGCCTGGCTGCTCTCCGCCGCCGTGGGGCTGCTTTTCACCAACCTGCCCGGCCAGTTCGTCGGCCCGCTCGGCGGCCTCGCGGGCGGTGCCGACATCTCGCTGCCCGTCGGCCTCGTACTGGCCGCGGTGAGCTATCTCCTCCTGCTCGCCGCCTTCCCCGAACCGCGTGCGGTGTACGGGCCGGACGGGCCCCGGTTCGTCCGCGCTTCGGCGGCCGAGGTACCACCGATCACCGGCGACGCAGCACACGATGCGACCTACACTCTGCGGTCATGATCACCACCTCTACCACCGCGACACCGTCCGCCGGAGACGCCCATCCCCCGCTCTTCGACACCATGTCGACCATGCGGGCCATGCGCCGCCTGAAGCCCGATCCCGTACCGGACGAGCTGTTGGAACGGCTCATACAGGCCGCCGTCTGGGGCCCCAGCGGCGGCAACATGCAGCGGTACGAGTACGTCCTCGTCACCGACCCCGACGTCATGGCGCGGCTGGCGCCGCTGTGGCAGCGGTGCGTGGACGCCTATCTGGCCACCACGGGGAAGCACGCGCCCGAGGGGATGGACGAGGCCGCGTACGGCCGCATGGTCGCGGCCATCGAGTACCAGCGCGACCACTTCGCGGAGACTCCCGCCCTGATGATCCCCTGTTACCGGATGCCCGAGCAGCAGCCGGACGAGGCGGGGCTGCGGGCTTCCGCGCAGGCGCTGGGCGCGGACGCGGTGCAGGAACTGGCGCGGATCCAGCCGCGCTTCACCGCTCTCGCGGAAGGCTCGTGCGTCTATCCGGGCGTACAGAACCTGCTGCTCGCCGCGCGCGGGCTCGGCCTGGCCGCCAACATCACCATCTGGCACCTGATGCTGGAGGCGGAGTGGAAGCAGACGCTGGGCATCCCGGACGACATGCGCACCTTCGCCGCGATTCCGGTGGGGTGGCCCGTCGGCACCTTCGGCCCGGTACGGCGCCGCCCCGTCTCCGAGGTCATCCACCGCAACGCCTGGTGACCGTTCCTGAAGGCGCACCAGTCCCGCCCGGGTCCCGTCTTTCTGCCTCTCACCTGTGTTGTTCCTAGACTGGCCAGGTGGAGGACATCGACGCGATGGCAGTGTTGCAGGACCCGGTGCGGCGCCGCCTGTACGAGTACGTGGCGGGGCAGGGCCGTGAGGTCGGGCGCAACGAGGCCGCCGAGGCGGCCGGTGTGGCGCGCACGCTCGCCGCGCATCATCTGGACAAGCTGGCCGAGGCCGGGCTGCTGGAGAGCGGCAGCCGCCGTCTGACGGGCCGCTCGGGGCCGGGCGCCGGCCGGCCCGCCAAGGTGTACACGCGGGCGCGGGCCGAGCGGTCGGTGTCGCTGCCGCCGCGCGGCTACCGCACCGCCGCCGAACTGCTCGCCGAGGCCGCCGAGCAGCCCGGGCTGGACGCCGGGCTCTGCGCGGCCGCGCGCCGCCGGGGCGAGGCCCTGCGCGGCTCGGCGGCGCCCTGCGGCGGCCTCGAAGAGGCCATGGAGCTGCTGGCCGCCCGCGGTTACGAACCCCACCTGGCCTTCAGGCCGCGCCGCCGACGCAGCCCGGGCAGGCCGCCCAGAGCGCGCGGCCGACGCCGGCCGGGAACGCGGCGGCGATATAGGTCCATTGTGACCCGACCACACTCCGAACTACTCGGCACACCAAGTCTTTTAAACCTTTGGGTCTCTGGGGTGACGTGCTCGATCATGAGTGAATGACTGCCTTCTACCATGTGTGCTTCGTGGTCCCGGACATCGAGCAGGCGATGCAGGATTTTCAGCGTGCGGCCGGGGTCAAGTGGAGTGATCCTCTGTCCGACCGGCTCGGTGAGTGGGACTACCGCATCGTCTTCACCGCAGGCGGGCCGCCCTTCATCGAGCTCATCGAAGGGCCGCCGGACAGCCCCTGGGACGCATCCGAGGGAGCCAGGTTCGATCACATCGGCTTCTGGACCAGCGACGTGCGGCACGGTTCCCGGCGTCTGGAAGAAGAGGGCATGCCCGTGGACTTCTCCGGCTGTCCCTATGGCCGACCGTTCGCCTATCACCAGATGGACAGCATCGGCGCCCGGATCGAACTCGTTGACGTCGGCAGGCAGGCCGGCTTCCTCAATGGCTGGCATCCGGGCGGGAAGCCCATGCCCGCCATCGACGAGACGTCCGGAAGCTGAGAACGGCCCGGTGACCTCACCGGTCGGCCTCACCGCGCTCCGGCGGGGGTGAGCCGACTCACTCCCCCGCCGGGCCCCGGTCACTCGCCCCGTACAGACTGTTAGGTGTAACATGCATCTATATGAGTGAGGTCAAGGCATGGTGCTCCGCCATCCAGCACAGCTTTCGGGCGGGGCTGAAGATGGAACGCGTACTTTCGGATCCCTGGGCGATCGGCCGGGCCGTACTCGCCGTCGTCGCAGCCTCCGTCGTCGGATGGCTGCTCGACGACCCGCTGGCCTGGGCCATGATGACGGTCGGGGCCTTCATCTGCGGGATCGGCACGCTGCTGGCGCCGGTCCGGCACCGGGCGGTGAACGCGCTCGTCCTCGGCGTGGGCTTCAGCCTCGCCACGCTGATCGGCGTGTACCTCAACCCGATGGGCTGGTGGTTCCTGATCGTGCTGGCCGTCGCGTCCTACGTCGCCGGGCTGTGGCGCGCGCTGGGCGTGGCCCCCGGCATCCGCGCCTGCCTGGTCACGATCGGCCTCATGATCACCGCGGACCTCTCCCCCGGCATCCCGGCCGGGCTGACCATGGTCCAGTGGATCGCGGCCGGTTCCGGGATGGTCTTCGTCGCCCAGCTGCTGCCCCCGTACGGCCGTCGCCACCCCGCGCAGCGCAAGGCGGTGGCCGCGCTGTACCGGAGTCTGGCGAGCACCGCGCGGGCCGCCGAGCCCGCCGGGTACCTCTCCTCCGCGCCCTTCACGGCGGCCCGCTCGGCCCTCGATCTGCTGCCGGCGTTCGCCCGCCCCGCCGCGGCCCCGCTCTTCGGGCTGCTCTCGGAGGCGGAGGGCATCCGGCGGGCGCTCCACTTCCTGCCCCGGACGGCGCGCGTGCCGCGCAACGCGATCGCCGAGGCGCTCGACGCGGTCGCCGGTACGGTACTGACCGCCCGGCGCCAGGACACCGACCCCGAGGCGCTGCGACTGCTCGACTCCTGGCGCGGCCCCGAGGCCGACGCGCTGCTCCCCCGCCTCCGGGAGGCGGCGCGGCTGGCCGACCACTGGCTCCAGGCTCGCGGCCCCGAGGGGCTGGACCAGGTACTGGACGCCTTCCCCACCGAGAGCGCGCTGCGCTCCGGATGGCGCCGGCTCTCCGCCGAGATGCGCCCGGGCGCCCCACTCTTCCGGCACGCCATCCGCATCGCGGTCGGCACCGCGGCCGGTGAGGCGGCGGGCCGCGCGTTCGGCGACTTCTGGGGCCACGCCCTGCCCGACCACGGCTTCTGGGCGGCGCTCACCACGATGCTCGTACTGTTCCCCGACTACGGGCACACCTTCGCGCGCGGCTGGAGCCGGCCGATCGGCTCGATCCTCGGCGGGATCGTGGCGTGGGTGGTGCTGCTGCCCGGCGGGTGGACCGCCGGGGGCCTGGTGATCGGCGCTTCGGTCCTCGCGGCCTGCGTCTTCCTGACGCTCCGCGTCGGCCAGCTCGTACTGAACTTCTTCATCACCGCCTGGATCGTCTTCCTCATCAGCCGGCTCGGCTCGGCCCCCGACCTGATCGAGTGGGGCCGCCCCGCGGACACCCTGGTGGGCGCGCTGCTCGGCCTGGTCGTCTTCGTGGTGATCCCCACGTACCACCACCACCGCACGCACGAGCTGCTGGCCGACTGGCTGCGGGTGCAGCGGCGGCTGCTGCCGATGCTGGTCACCGGGTACGCCGAGGCCGGCGCCGTGGACCCGGCCGGGATCGATGTGCTGCGCCGGCAGTCCCGGCAGGCCAGGGAGCGGCTGGACGGCGCGATCGCCAGCCTGGATCACGAGCCGCGCCGGCACCGCGCCCGGTGGACCACCGGGGAACTGGCCGGCATCCAGCGGTCGGTGTACGAGATCACCCAGTGCGCCGCGCTGCTGTACGACGGGCTGCCGGGCGGGCCGGCGGACGCCGTGCCGGAGACCGCCGAGTTCGCCGCGGTCCTCGACCAGCACCTGGCCGAGCTGGCCGAGGTCGTGGCCGCGAAGGGCCGGCCGTACCCCGGCGTCCTGCGCGCCGCCTTCGACGCGACGGCCGCCCGCAGCGGGCTCGCCGACCTGGTCGACCGCACCGCGCCCGACGGCGTCGCGCACGCCCGTGGCCGTGCCCTCACGCTCTGCCTGCACACCGTGACGGCCGTCGAAGAGCTGGTCTCCCGGCTGGCCTCCGGGCCGAAGAGCACTGCGGAGGCCGACACGGCAGCCGACGCGGAGACCGGTCGAGCGGCCGGGGCGCGGGTCCCCGCAGCGAGCCGGTAGGACGCCGTACGCGGCCATGAGCCCTGATGTCGTACGCGACCATGAGCCCGGATGCCGTACGCCAACACCGCCCATACTCAAGGGAGTTGACCCATCCATGACCGCGACCACCGAGCACGCCCAGCGGCTCACCCAGCGCATCGAGGCAGCCGTCGCCACCCCGGCGACCGATGACGTCTTTGACGTGCAGGCGGCCTTCGCCGAGGTGCTGGCAGGCATCGGCATGCGCCCGGAGGACACCGGGGGCGAGGTCACCTTCCTCGGCGCCGACCCGGTCGTGCCGAGCACCCTGCGGCTGGGCGGGGCGGCCGCCATCGCGCTCGCCGCCAAGTCCGCCGCCATCGCCAAGCTGTGGCGGCTGCGCGGCGGCGCCGGGCAGGACATCACCGTGGACCTGCGGAGCGCGCCGCATCGGCTGTGCCCGTTCTACGACCGCAAGTGGGAGCTGCTGAACGGCTATCCGCCGGCCTCCTCGTCCAATGTGAACCAGGCGCTCGGCTTCTCCTTCTACCCGACCGCCGACGGGCGCTGGGTGATGCCGCTGAACCCCTACCCCGGCATCAAGGTGGCCGCACAGAAGCTGCTGGACGTGCCGGACGACCCGGAGGCCGTGGCCCGGGCGATCGCCAAGTGGAACGCCGCCGACCTGGAGCAGGCCGCCGTCGAGGCCGGGGTCGTGCTGCCCGTACTCCGTTCCCCGCTGGAGATGCTCGACGAGCCGCAGTACCGCGATCACCTCGCGCACATGCCGCTGGTCCAGATCGAGAAGATCGGTGACAGCCCGGCCGAGCCCCTGCCGGAGGGCGGCGAGCAGCCCCTGTCGGGCATCCGGGCACTGGGCATGGGACATGTGATCGCCGGTGCGGGCGCGGGCCGCGCGCTGGCGCTGCACGGTGCCGACGTACTCAACATCTGGCGGCCGGGCGAGCACGAGCACGACGCGACGTACACCACGGCCAACGTCGGCGTCCGCTCCGCCACCGTCGACCCGCGCTCCCCCGACGGCTCGGCGCGGCTGCGCGAACTACTGCGCGGAGCCGACGTGTTCTACGCCAATCGCCGCCCCGGCTACCTGGAGAGCATCGGGCTGGGTCCGGAGCAGGCCGCCGAGGCGCGCCCCGGCATCATCCACGCGACGGCCACCCTCAACGGCCCCACCGGCCCCTGGGCGGACCGGGTCGGCTTCGACCAGACGGCGGGCAGCCTGGTCGGCATGATGCACCTGGAGGGCGACGGGGAGCGGCCGGGCCTGCCGCCGATCCTGGTGGTCAACGACTACATCGTCTCCTGGCTGATGGCCGCCGGTGTCAGCGAGGCGCTGGCCCGACGGGCGCGCGAGGGCGGCAGTTACCGGGTGCATGTCTCGCTGACCCGCGCCGCGCTGTGGATCCTCAGCCTCGGTGTCTTCGACAAGGCGTATGCGGCCGAGGTCGCCGGCACCGGTGAGGCGCACGCCTACCTCGACCCGGAGACCTTCACGGCCGAGACCCCGCTCGGTACCTACCAGGGCGTCACCGATCAGGTACGGATGTCCGGTACTCCGGGCCGTTACCCCTTCACCCTCGTCGCGCGCGGCTCGTCCCGGCCGGAGTGGCTCGGGGCCTGAGAGCCCGCCTGAACCCCGGCCGGGCGCCCTTGGCGAGAACCGGCCCCAGCCGGAACGCACCGTGCTTCGCTCGCCTCCTCATCGATGAGCGGGGAGCGGGCCGCCCGCCGCGCAGGCGCCGCCGGGCGGCCCGGCCCCGGACGTCTCAATGTGTGGGAGTGATGGGTGCATGGGGCTGACCAGCCAGGCGCTCGAATACGCGGTGGTGGTGGCCGCCGTGCTCTGTGTGGTCCTCACGGTGTGGGGCTGGCCCCGGCTGGCCGGGCGCGGTCTCCGGGCCGTGCTGGGCCGGCTCGCCGCCATCGCCGTCACCCAGCTCGCGCTCGTCTGCGCGCTGGCCCTGGGCGTCAACTCGGCCTTCGAGTTCTACGGTTCGTGGGACGAGCTGCTCGGACGCAACGAGCAGGCGCCGGTTTCGGTCATCCGGCACGGCGGCCGGGACGTGGCCGCCGGCGTGCGGGGCGGGCTGGTGCAGGCGGCCGGGCCGCAGGGGCTGGACCGGGTGACGGGGCTGCCCGCCGGGCCGCCGGAGAAGGCCGGCAGGGTGGAGTCCGTACGGATCATGGGGCGCCGCACCAGGGTGGTGAATCCGGCCTTCGTCTATCTGCCGCCGCAGTACTTCCAACGCCAGTTCCGCCGCCAGCGGTTCCCCGTCATCGTCACGATCAGCGGCTATCCCGGCGGCATCATGAACCTCGCGCAGTACCTCCGCGTGCCGCAGACCGCGGGGCGGCTGATCGCCCGGCACAAGATGCCGCCGACCGTCGTGGTGATGATCCGGCCGACCGTCGCGCCGCCGCGGGACACCCAGTGCGTGGACGTGCCCGGCGGGCCGCAGGCCGAGACGTTCTTCACCAGGGACCTGCCGGACGCCCTGAAGTCGGCCTACCGCGTCGGCCACGACCCCAGCGCCTGGGGAGCGCTCGGGTACTCCTCCGGCGGCACCTGCGCCCTCGAACTCGCCCTGCGCAACCCCGGTGTGTACACCTCGGCGGCCGCGCTGTCCGCCGACTACCGCATCGAGGACGACCTGACCACCGGCAGCCTCTTCGGCTCCGGGCCCAAGGCCGCACAGCGCCGGCGCGAACACGACCTGCTCTGGCGGCTGAAGCACCTCCCGGCGCCGCGGATCTCCGTGCTGGTGGCCAGCAGCCGGCAGGGCGAGCCGGACTACGCCGACACGATGCGGTTCGTGCGCGCGGCGAAACCGCCGATGACCGTCGACTCGATCATCCTGCCCCGGGGCAGCCACCACTTCACGACCTGGCGACAGGAGATCACGCCCGCGATGCGGTGGATGGGCGGCGAGCTGACCTTCCCGCAGGACGTGGCGCCCAAGCCGCGGAAGAGCGTGCGGCCGTCGCCGTGACCCTTGACAACGGCATTGGTCTGAACCATTTTTAGCGCAGAACGCAGACACGGTGGCCACCGTCCCGTACGTGCCGTAGGTTCCGCCTCTTCCGTACCGGAGACAGCCATGCCCCGTACCGCAGACAGCAGACCCGGCCGGCACAGACGCCGGCTCATCACCCTCCTCGCCGCTGTGGCGACCGTCGTGTGCGCGGCGAGCGGCGCCCAGACCGTCGCCGCCCCGCAGGCCGACGTCAACGTCGCCAAGAACGCCGGCTACGAGTCCGGACTGAGCAATTGGACATGTACGAACGGCAGCGGCACGACCGTCGCGAGCCCCGTGCACAGCGGTACGAGCGCCCTGAAGGCCACCCCGACCGGCTCCGACCACGCCAAGTGCGCGCAGACCGTCGCGGTCAGGCCCGGCTCGACGTACCGGCTCAGCGCGTACGTCCAGGGCTCGTACGTATACCTGGGCGCATCCGGCACCGGCACCACCGACGTCTCCACCTGGACCACCGGCGGCACGTCCTGGCAGCAGATCGGGACCAGCTTCACCACCGGACCCAACACCACGTCCGTGACCGTCTACACCCACGGCTGGTACGGCCAGCCCGCCTACTTCACCGACGACCTCAGTGTCTTCGGGCCCGACGGCGGTGGCGGCACCGATCCGGTACCGGGCATACCCGCGACCCCGACCGGCCTCACCGTCGCCTCCGTGACGCCGTCCTCCGTCGCCCTGACCTGGAACGCCGCCAAGGACGCCACCGGGTACACCGTCTACCGCGACGGCGCCAAGGCGCAGTCCGTCAGCGGCACCTCCGCGACCGTGACCGGCCTGAGCCCGTCCACCGCGTACCGCTTCCAGGTCGCGGCGACCAACGCGGCCGGTGAATCCGCCAAGTCGGCCCAGGTCACCGGCACCACGTCGGCCGACGGCCCCGGCGGCGACCCGGCGGTGCCCAAGCACGCGGTCACCGGCTACTGGCAGAACTTCAACAACGGCGCGGCCGTCCAGAAGATCAGCGACGTGCCGGGCCAGTACGACATCATCGCGGTCTCCTTCGCCGATGCCACCAGCACACCCGGCGCGGTGACCTTCAACCTCAATACCGCGGGCCTGAACGGCTACACCGTCGACCAGTTCAAGGCGGACATCAGGGCCAAGCAGGCGGCCGGCAAGTCGGTGATCCTCTCGATCGGCGGCGAGAAGGGCACCGTCTCCGTCAACGACGCGGCGTCGGCGGCGAACTTCGCGAACAGCGTGTACGCGCTGATGCGGGAGTACGGCTTCAACGGCGTCGACATCGACCTGGAGAACGGCCTCAACCCCACCTACATGACGCAGGCGCTGCGCGCGCTGTCGCAGAAGGCGGGCAGTGGGCTCGTCCTCACGATGGCCCCGCAGACCATCGACATGCAGTCGACGTCGGGGAGCTACTTCAAGACGGCGCTGAACGTCAAGGACATCCTGACCGTCGTCAACATGCAGTATTACAACAGCGGCTCGATGCTCGGCTGCGACGGCAAGGTGTACTCCCAGGGGACGGTGGACTTCCTGACCGCACTGGCCTGCATCCAGCTCGAAGGCGGTCTCGACCCCTCCCAGGTGGGGATCGGCGTGCCCGCCTCCACGCGGGGCGCGGGCAGCGGGTACGTCGCGCCGAGCGTCGTCAACGCCGCCCTGGACTGCCTCACCAGGGGCACGGGCTGCGGCACCTTCAAGCCCGCGAAGACCTACCCGGGGCTGCGCGGCGCCATGACCTGGTCGACGAACTGGGACGCGACCGCGGGCAACGCCTGGTCCAGCGCGGTCGGGCCGCACGTCCACGGGCTGCCGTAGCGGCGGCCCGGACGGGCCTGTTCACCTGACCGTGACCTAGACATCACCTTCTGTTCGCCCTCGCGACACTCACCTCGCACGAAAGATCAGCGAGCATTCACGTGCAGTTCGTTGTGTCGAGATGAGTGTCGCGTGAGGGGAAAAAGAGTGCAAAGCCGACGTCGGGTCCGGATGAGTCGCAGGAGCCGATGGAGCACTCTGCTCACCGTGACCAGCGCGGGCGCCCTGCTGCTCGCCGGGTGCGGAGCACAGGCCACCGATGCGGCGGACGAAAGCCGCCGGTCCCCCGAGCCGGCGCCCACCGGGATCCACTGCGCAGGCCAGGGCAAGGCACGCGGCTCCGGCTCGACGGCGCAGCAGAGCGCCATGGAGCACTGGATCGACGCGTACCAGCGGGCCTGCCCGGACGCGCAGATCGCCTACAACCCGCTGGGGTCGGGTGCCGGTGTCGCACAGTTCCAGCGGGGCGCGACCGCGTTCGGCGCCACCGACGGGGTGCTGAGCAAGCAGGAGATCGAGTGGTCCCGGGAAGTCTGCCACGGCGGCCGGGCGATCCATCTGCCGATGGCCGGCGGCCCCGTCGCCATCGGTTTCCACCTGCCGGGCGTGGACCATCTGGTGCTGGACGCGCCGACCCTGGCGAAGATCTTCGATTCGCGCATCACCACCTGGGACGCGCCGGCCATCCGGAAGCTGAACCCCGGCACGAAGCTGCCGTCCCTGCCCATCCGGCCGATGCACCGCTCGGACGACTCGGGCACGACGCAGAACTTCCAGGAGTACCTGGCCGGTGCCGCGCCCGAGGACTGGCCGCACTCCGCCGGGAAGGCGTGGCAGGGCAAGGGCGGTGGCGCCGCGACCGGCTCCTCCCGCGTCGCGTCCCAGGTGTCCGCCTCGAACGGGGCCATCGGCTACTTCGAGCTGTCCTTCGCGGCCGCCCACAAGATCACTACGGTCAGCATCGACACGGGCGCCGGCGAGCCGGTGGCGCCCACGACGAAGACGGCGTCGGCCGGCATCGGCGCCGCGGAGATCGTCGGTGAGGGCAAGGACAAGACCCTGGCGTTCGACTACGCCGACCCGAAGCCCGGTGCGTACCCGATCGTCCTGATGACGTACGAGCTCGTCTGCGACAAGGGGAACCAGGCCGCTTCCCTGCCGGTCCTCAAGTCGTTCCTGACCTACACGGCGGGCCCCGAGGGCCAGAAGCACCTCGCGGCACTGAACTACGCCCCGCTCCCCGGCCCCGTCGCGACGGAGGTCCGCCGGGCGGTGCGCGCGCTGTCCTGAAACAGCTCCCCCCGAACAAAGCTGGTCCGAACAGGGAGGGGCGGCCCCGGCGGGGCCGCCCCTGTCTGCATGGTGCGGTGCGATCAGAAGCCGCAGTACACGCTGGAGCCGTAGTCGCTCAGCAGGTCGTCACGGACCCAGCCCGAGACGCCCGTGCTGTCGTTTCTGAGGTACGTCCAGGTGTAGTCGCCGGCCACCGTGTAGCAGTGGTAGTCGAGCCGGTGACCCGAGTAAGCGATGCCGTTGCTCGCACAGCTGGTGCTGGACCCGCTGCGCTCGTTGGCACCGCTCGCCGTGGCGTTCCAGGCGCTTCCGTCCTTGTCGGCGGCGGTCTTGCCGCAGGACGCGGCGGCCACCGCCGGAGTGGAGACGGTGAACGGAAGGCAGACGGCCACCGCCGCGACGGCGGGCAGAACGGCTGCGAGTCGACGCTTCATGAAATCCCCCAGTTGCATTCTTTTGTGGACACCGCTTGTTGGCGCCGTTCCTCGTTGGCACCGCTCCTGCTTGCCGGGTGGCGTGAGACAAGAGCAGTGACCACTGCATCGCGTGTGATGTGCGTGGCGTTAGTACGATCCTGTTCTGAACATGGCGAAGAAAGCATTCCGCCCCGGAGTGACCGATTTCGGGTGCCCCAGCGGCTGAAAAGCCGCTACGGGCGCACAAATTGGCACATCACGTGAGGAGAGGCACGTTGAGCGCGCGCATACTGGTCGCCGAGGACGACGTGAAACAGGCCCGCCTGATCCGGCTCTATCTGGAACGGGAGGGGAACGAGGTCCAGGTCGTCGGCGACGGCCGCGCCGCCGTGGACCGCGCCCGGTCCTCGCGGCCCGACCTCATCGTGCTCGACGTGATGATGCCGAACGTCGACGGGCTCGACGTGTGCCGCATCCTGCGCGCCGAGTCCCAGGTGCCGATCCTGCTGCTCACCGCGCGCACCACCGAGGAGGACATGCTGCTGGGACTGGACCTCGGGGCCGACGACTACATGACGAAGCCCTACAGCCCGCGGGAACTGACCGCGCGGGTCCGGGCGTTGTTACGGCGCGCGAAGGCGGCGGGACGTACGGAGCCCACGGTGCTCACGGTCGGGGACCTGGAGGTCGACACCGCGCGCTTCGAGGTGCGGGTGGCCGGGGAGCCGGTCGTGCTGACCGGCAAGGAGTTCGCCATTCTGACCGTGCTCGCGGGCGAGCCCGGCCGGGCGTTCACCCGGGCCCAGATCATCGACCGGGTCTTCGGGTTCGATCAGAACGTCCTGGAGCGCACGGTCGACGCGCACGTGATGAACCTCCGGCGGAAGCTGGAGAAGGGGGTCGGCCCCGACGGCCCGCGGTACGTGGAGACGGTGTACGGCCGGGGGTACCGGCTGGCGGCGGGGCAGGGTGAGGAGCGGTGAGCTTCCGGCTGCGGGCGCTCGCCCTGCTGATGCTCGTCGCGATGGCCGCGACGGCGGCGACCGCCTGGCTGACGTGGCGTCAGGCGACGCGGCAGGCCGCCGATTCCGTCACCGCCGGGCGGCAGGTGGTCTCCCGGATCACCGGCGAGCTGTACGCCTACGGCTTCGCGCACGGCACCTGGGAGGGCATCTCCCCCACGGTGAGCCGGCTGGCGAAGGACACCGGCCAGCGGATCTGGGTCGCCACGGAGGCCGACGAGCTGCTCGCCGACTCCGACGCGCTCACCGGCCGCGAGCCGCGCGCGGTGAGCCGGCAGCCCCCGGTCCTGGTCGACCCGCGCCCCACGCTGCGGCTGCCGACGGACCAGGTACCGCTGGCCTCGGTCAAACGCACGGTCACCGCGATCGGCGAGTACCGGGCGGCCGCGGCCTACGCGGCGTGCCTCACCCGGGCCGGGGCCGAGGTGACGGCCCGGCCGAACAGCATCGGCGTGCCCCGCGTCAGTACGGAAGGCAAGGCACCCGCGCAGTGCGAGCAGCCGGCGGCGGCCTCCGACCCGAAGGCGGCACGGGACCACGCGGCGGTCCAGAAGTGCGCGGGCGAACGGCGCTTCGCCACGTGCCTGCAGCGGACCTTCGACGAGCGGATCGGCGCGGCCGCGCCACCGCGGCTCCAAGTACGCCTGGGTGTACGCGACGAATCCCCGCCCACCCTGGCCGCCGCCCCCACGGTGGCCGTCGCGGTCGGCGTCGCCCTCGCGGCCATCCTCGGCGCACTGCTGCTGAGCCGGGCCGTACTGCGCCCGATCCGCGCCCTGACGCTGGCCGCCCGGGGGCTGGGGGCCGGCGAGCTCGGGCAGCGGGTGCCGGTCTCCGGACGGGACGAGATCGCCGAACTCGGCCGGGCCTTCAACCGGATGGCCGACTCCCTCCAGGCCGGCGAGGAACGCCAGCGCCGCCTCACCGGCGACATCGCGCACGAACTGCGCACTCCCCTGGCCAACCTCCGCGGCTACCTGGAGGCGCTGCAGGACGGAGTCGTGGAGCCGACGCCCGAACTCCTCGCCTCCCTCCACGAGGAGGCGATGCTGCAGCAGCGGATCGTGGACGACCTCCAGGACCTGGCGCTGGCCGAGGCCGGGGCGCTCACCTACCACCGCGCCGACGTCGAACTGCGCGAGCTGCTGGAGACCTGCCGCACCGCCCACCGCGCCCAGGCCGAGAGCGCCGGTGTCACGCTGGAAGTGGCGGCGCCGGAGCGGACGTACACGGTCGCCGACGCCGACCGGCTGCGCCAGGTCGTCGGCAATCTGGTCGGCAACGCGATACGGGCCACGGCGCCGGGCGGCACGGTCACGCTGGCGCTGTCCTCCCACGACGGCCTGGCGGTCCTCCAGGTCCGCGACACCGGCACCGGCATACCGGAGAAGGACCTGCCGCACCTCTTCGACCGCTTCTGGCGCGCGGACGCGGCCCGCGGCCGCGCCACCGGCGGCAGCGGCCTGGGCCTGTCCATCGCCCGGCAGATCGTGCGCGACCACCGGGGGACGATCGAGGTGGAGAGCACGGTGGGGGTGGGGACGGTCTTCACGGTGACGCTGCCGCTCGGTTCAGGGGGCGTGGCCGGCACCGGCTGAGTGCCCTCGCCTGAGTGCCCTCGCCGTCACGACCCCGCGAGTGCCTCGGTCGGCGACAGGCGCCCGGCCCGGACCGCCGGGTAGAGGCCCGCCGTCGCGCCGATCAGCAGCGTGACGGCGATGCCCGCGCCGGCGGCCCATACCGGTACCTCGGTGGGCCAGTCCCGTACGTATGCGTACGCGGCGGTGATCGCCGTACCGAGTACCGTCCCGCCGAGGCCGCCCAGTGCGGACAGCAGCAGCGACTCGGCGACGAACTGGCCGCGGATCTGGCCGCTGGTGGCACCCAGCGCGCGGCGCAGCCCGATTTCCGGGCGGCGTTCGAGCACCGAGATGACCATGGTGTTGCCCACCCCGACCCCGCCCACCAGCAGCGCGACCCCGCCGAGGCCGAGCAGCAGCCCGGTCAGCGCGGACTCGGTGGCCTCCCGTGCGGCCAGCGCGTCGGAGGGCCGGGAGACCAGCACCTCGTTCGGCTGCGCCGGGTTCGCCGTGGCCGCGAGGACGTCGCGTACCGCCGTCACGCGGTCGTTCCGGGCCCGTACGTACACGGTCGACGGGTGGCCGTCGAAGCGCAGATACGTCCGCGCCGCCTGCCAGCCGATCAGCGCCGAACTGTCGATCTCCGGGGCGAGCGGCGCCGGTTCGAGCACGCCCACGAGCGAGAACCACTTGCCGCCCAGCCACAGCCGCATGCCCGGGGTGTACGCGTCCAGCCGCCGGGCCGCCTCGGCGCCGAGTACCACCGCCGGGTACTCCTCGGTCGCCGAGGCGAGCCACCGGCCCGTGCGGACACTGCCGCCGATGGCCGGCAGCAGCCGCGGCTCGGCCGCCGCCACCTGGACGCTGCTGGTCCGCCCCACGGGCACGTGTGCGTTGCGGTAGACGGCGGCGCCGTCGAGCACGCCGATGGCCGCCACCTGCTGCACGGGCCCGATCCGCCGGATCATGGGCACCGCCTCTTCGGGGAGCCGGGTCTTGCGGCCGTCGGGGGTCTGACCGGGGGCGACGCGCAGCATGTTGGTGCCCAGCGCGTCGAGCCGGCGGTCGACCTCGGCCCGGCTGGAGCTGGAGATGCCGACGACGGCGACCATCGCGGCGACCCCGATCGCGATGCCCAGCGCGGACAGGAAGACCCGCAGCGGCCGGGTGCGCAGCCCGGTCCCGCCGAGCCGGACGAGGTCGGCGGGGCTCAGCCGGGCGGGACGCAGCGAAGTCGTACGCCCTCGCGCGCTGCCTCGCGCTCGCCCTCGGCGGCTCATCGCTCCTCCCCGGAGGCGGTGAAGACGGTATCGGTGCGTCCGCTATCGGCGATGATCCGGCCGTCGCGCATCTCCACCCGCCGGTCGAAGACCGTGGCCATCTCCCGGTCGTGGGTGATGACCACCACCGTGGTGCCGGCCCTGTGCAGGTCGCGCAGCAGCTCCAGTACCGCGGCGCCGGAGGCCGAGTCGAGGTTGCCGGTGGGCTCGTCGGCGAGCAGCAGGGCCGGCTCGCCGATGACGGCACGGGCGACCGCGACTCGCTGCCGCTCGCCGCCGGAGAGCTGGTGCGGCAGGTGGTCGATGCGGTGGTCGAGCCCCACCCGGGTCAGCGCTTCCGCGGCCCGGCGCCGGCGCTCCCGCAGCGGCACGCCCGCGTACAGCAGCCCGTCGGCGACGGTGTCCAGTACCGGTACGCCCACGGCCAGGTGGAACTGCTGGAAGACGAAGCCGATGCGCTGCGCGCGCAGTGCGGAGACCTCCCGGTCGGACAGCTCGGCGATCGGGTGGCCGTCGACGGTGACGCGGCCGCTGGACGGCCGGTCAAGCGTGCCCATCAGATGCAGCATGGTCGACTTGCCGGAGCCGGAGTGGCCGACGACGCAGGTCAGTTCGCCGTACTCGATGACCAGGTCCACGCCGTCGACCGCGGTGACATGGCCGGGGTAGGTCTTCGACACGGCCTCGAACCGGACGACGGGAGTGCCCGGTCGCGGCACCGGCGGGCCCGGCGAGCGGGTCGCTGAGGTCACTTGGGGATCCTCACCTTCATGCCCTCGTGGACCTCGGGTCCGCTCACCTCGACCCGGCCGTTGGCGAACAGCCCGGTCTTCACGGGCACGAAACGGCTTGCCCCGTCGGTGTCCTTGCCGCTGCCATCGGCCAGTTCCAGGCCGTGGCCGCCTTCGGCCAGGGCCACCAGCGCGGCCACCGGTACGGTCAGCACGCCCTTGCGCTGCTCGACCACATAGCGCACGGTGACCGGGCCGCTCTCCATCCTGCCCAGCGCTTCCTGGTCGTCGAAGGTGATCACCACGGAGACGGTGGCCGCCTTCGTCCCCGCGTCGCCGCCACCGTCCTCGCCGCCTCCGCCTTCGGCGTTCCCCTCGCCCTCGGCGGCGGAGGCGTCCTTGCCCACGCTGGCGACCTTGCCTTTCACCGAACGCCCGTCCGGGAGTTCCACGGTGACCTCGCTGCCCCGTCGCGCCCAGTCCGTGTCGGCGGCGGGCGCGGCCACGGTGACCATGCGGGAGGTACGGGTGTAGCTCACCGGACTGCCGGCGGCCTCGGCCCCGACGCGCACGCTGGTGCCGGCAATTCGTACCGGACCGGACGCGTAGACGATGTCACCCGCGTCGACCCTGCCGGTCCCCGGCACACCGAGGTCCTTCTGCCAGCGCTTGACGGCGTCGGCGGTCAGCGTGGTGTACGTGTCGTCCACGGTGAAGCCGGAGTAGCCGAGGGCCTGGAGGTTGGTCTCGAACTGCTTGACGTCCATGCCGCGCAGGGGGGTTGGAGAGGCGGGTGGCGCGGGCTGCTGCTGCGGCGGGGTGCCGCCGTCGATGTCCTCGACTCCGTCACTGTCCTTGGTCCCGTCGGCGCCGCTGGTCCCGTCGGCGCCCTTGGTCCCCTCGGGGTCCTCGCCCGTGCTCGCCGTTTCCGGCTCCACCATGCCCAGATCGCGGTACATGGGCAGGCTGCCGTACAGCAGCACCACCGGCCGGTCGTCGACGCGCAGCACGGTCCCGCCGCGCCGGATCGTCCGGTCCGTCTCGGGCAGCCAGGTCACCGTTCCCTTCGCCTTGACGGGGAACGGGACCTCGGGGCCGTGGCCGAGCCGGCCGTCGATCTCGGTCTGGTCGGTCAGCGTGCCACGGGTGACCGCTACTGCCTGGCTGCTCCTGCCCTCCCCCGCCTGACCGGCGTCGTCGCCGCCTCCGCCCAGTCCGAGGGCGCCGACCGTACTGACCCCGGCGACCAGGAGTATCCCGGTCCCCACGAGCACGGGGCCGCGCCTGCGCCGCCCGGCTCTCCGGCCGTCGGCGCGGCTCTCCGATTCCCGTCCCGTGTCCATGGCTTCCTGCCCCCGCCCGTCAGATCCTGTCCCTGCCCTGCCCGTCAGCCCTTGGGCGTGGGCGCGTTCTTCGGGATGCCGATGATCGAGGCGCACTCGCGCGCGGCCCGCTTCGCACCCGCCGACGTGGAGTCCCACTGGACGTCCCGGAAGTGGCCGTCCTCACCGGTGTCGGGGAAGTCGGGAGCGCCGTTCTCCTGCATGCACTTCGCGTACTCGCGGTTCTTCCCGATCTCCTCCTTGGAGAGCTCGGGCTGCTGCTCCTTCTGGACACTGTCGGGGACGGGCAGGCTGAGGTCGGCGCACTTCTCCTGGGCCTGGAGGGCCTTCTGGTCGCGCTTCCACTTGGCGTTGTCGCCGAAGTCGACCCGGCCCTTGGCGTCCGGGTCGGGGACGTCGAGCCCCGCGTCCCGCAGGCACTTGACCCACTTGCGCTGCCCCTCGACATACTCGGCCAGCTCGCCGGCGCTGCCCTTGGTGGCGCTCGCACCGGGCTTGCCGTTACCGGCGGACGCGATGTCGTCCCCGCCGTCGTCGCTCCCGCAGCCGGTCACCGTCAGCGCCACCACCGACACCGCCCCGACCAGCAACCGTCCCCCGAACCACCGACGCGAACCCATCGCTGCGCTCCTCATCCCTCGGCCACCGCCCGGCCCACCGAGGCCGGACGCGCCGAATCTAGAACCGCACCGATGAAGAACCTATGAAGAAGCCATCAAGAACTTCTCCGCCTGATCCGAGGAGAGAGGACAAGGCGGGGGGGTGAGGGGCGGGGCGGGGGCGGGGCGAAGGGAGTGGAGCGGGGTGGGCGGCGGGTGTTGTCAGACCCTGCCGCTACTGTGTTGAGAAGGGGACCTCGCATCTCCCATGGGGGAAGAAGAGCGGGGGAAACGGTACGGCGGACGGCGGCAAGGATCAGCCGGCGTCAGCCGGGTCAGCCACCATCAGCCAGGTCAGCCATCATCCGGGGTCAGCCAGCATCAGCCGGGGCCAGCCACCATCAGCCAGCATCAGCCGTGGTCAGCAGCCGGTCCGGGTCGGGGTAAAGCGCAGTCGGTCGTGCTCGTCCTTGCCGAGCGCGGTGGTGTAGGTCGCGTGCGTGACGCGGTACCAGACGTCGTCCTTGCCGGGCCGGCCGTTGACGTCGTCGAGCCGCACGCACCAGCGTTCCGGCCGGACGACCCGCCGGTACGTCTCCGTGCCCTGCCGGACCTTCCGGCACTTCTCGTACCGCTCGGTGGTGTACCACGTCCGCTTCTTGCCGCCGCTGCGCTTGGTGTGCTTGACGCGCTTCGTGGCGGGCGCGCACTTCTTCACCTTGTGCGGCCGGGTGGCCTTGACCGTCTTCTTCGTGACATGGCGGACGCCGGCCCGGAGCCCCGTGACCTCGTCCGAGTGCGGCCGCGCGTCCTGGGCGCTCTTCCCCGTGCCGTGGCCGCCGCCGTCGCTCCCCCGGTTGCCGTCCGCTCCCGCTCCGCAGGCGCTGAGCCCCGCCACGAGAAGTGCGGTCAGCCCGGCCTGTATCAGTCGCTGCTTGGTGAGCACGTCTCCCCCTGCGGTCGCTCCGGAAGCGGTCAGCCTAGCTGATCTTCACAGCCCGGCCGGTGCGCGGAAGCCGTCCGCTGATTTATTGAACTATGCTGAAGAAATGTCCTCCGGCGAAGAGCTCGATCACGCGGCCGTGGAACTGCGCAACAGCCTGATGCGGGTGGCGCGGCGGCTACGGGCCCAGCGTCCGCCCGGTGAGCTGGCGCTCGGCGCCATGGCCGTACTGGGACGGCTGGAGCGCGACGGCCCGGCGACCGCGAGCGAACTGGCCGCGGCGGAGCGCGTCACGCCGCAGTCGATGGCGCGCCCGGTGGCCAGGCTGGTGGAGCTGGGCCTGGTCGAGCGCCGCCCCGACCCGGCCGACGGACGGCAGACCCTGCTGCATCCCACGGACGAGGGGCGGGAGTTGATCCGGGCCGACCGCGCGCGCAAGGACGTCTGGCTGGCCCGCGCGATGGCGACCCACCTCAACGACGTGGAGCGCGATCTGCTGCTGCTCACCACCCGCCTGCTGGACCGCCTGGCCGCCGCCCCCGACGTGCCCGATGCCGCCAACACTCCCGATGTTCCCGACGCCCCCACCGAACACTGATGGACCGTCCCGTGCCGACCTCCCGCGAAACCCCCCACCCGGACACTCCTACCGCCCAAATAGACAGCAAGGCTGAAGACAAGCCGAGTGCCGCACCGCCTCATCGGGCCCGGCCCCAGCTGCCGCAGCGCATGGTCGGCCCTATCGCCTTCGGCACGATCCTGCAGCCGCTGAACTCCTCGATGATCGCGGTCGCCCTGGTCGGCATCCAGGAGCACTTCGGTGCCGGCCCCGCCACCGCCTGGCTGGTCTCCGGCCTCTATCTCGCCACCGCCGTGGCCGCGCCCGCCGCCGGGCGGCTGGCCGACACGCTCGGCCCGCGCAAGGTGTCGCTCGCCGGGCTGGCCCTGGTCGCGCTGGCCTCGCTCGCCGCCCCCTTCGCCCCGTCCGTCGGCGCGCTGGTCGCCTGCCGCGTCGTCATCGGCATCGGCACCGCCGCGCAGTACCCGTGCGGGCTCGCCATGGTGCGCCGCGCCGCCGACCGGATGCGGGCCGACTCGCACAACGCGCTGGCGGCGCTCACCGTCTGCTCCCAGGTCATGGTCGCCCTCGGCCCGACGCTGGGCGGCGTACTGGTCGGCGGCTTCGGCTGGTCCGGCATCTTCTGGGCCAATGTGCCGCTGACGGTGATCGGCGCGGCCGCCATCCTGCTGTGGGCCCCCACCGACCCCGCACGCGAGGGCAGTGCGCTGCGCCGGACCGTCGCGGAGCTGGACCTCCCCGGGATGCTGCTCTTCGTGGCGGCCATGGGCCTGCTGATGTACTGGCTGCTGTCGCTCGCGCGGACGCCGTACTGGTGGGCGCTGGGCGGCGCGGCGGCCGCCGGGCTGTGCACGGTGTGGCGCTCGCTGCGGGCCCCGGTGCCGTTCCTGGATTTGCGGCTGCTCTCGAACCGCGCGCTGTCCTTCACGTACGTACGGACGATCGCGACGTACACCGCGTATTACGGCATCTTCTACGGCCTGCCGCAGTGGCTGGAGGAGTCCCGGGACCTGGGCGCCTCGGGGGCCGGGCTGGTGATGCTGCCGCTGGCCCTGATGGGCATCGTCTCCACGCTCACCGCCACCCGGGTGCAGAAGCGGCGCGGGCCCGGCCCGCTGCTGCTGATCGGTTCGGTGGTGCTCGCGGCGGGCGGGCTGCTGCTGACCCTGCCCACCGGCTCCTCCCCGGTATGGCTGCTGGTCCTGCTGTGCCTGGTGCTCGGCATCCCCAACGGCTACAACTCGATGGCCAACCAGAACGCCGTCTACCAGGCGGCGCCGGCCGCCCAGGCGGGCGCGGCGGGCGGGCTGTACCGCACCGCGCAGTACGTCGGCGCCAACCTCGCCGCCGCGATGCTCGCCCTGCTCATCGGCAGCCACTCCACCGACGGCGGGCTGCACCGTGCCGGCCTCGCCATCGCCGTGATCAGCGGCTGTCTCGCCGTCGCCGCGGTGGGGGGACTGCGCCGCGGCCGAGGGGTCGTCAGAGGGCGAGGCGCATGATCGTCAGGTCCAGCCAGCGGCCGAACTTGATGCCGACCTCGCGCACGGTGCCGACGTCCTGGAAGCCGAACCGTTCGTGCAGGCGGATCGAGGCGGTGTTGCGGGACTCGATGTCGGCGATCATGAGGTGGTAGCCGGCCGCCCGCGCCGAGGTGATGAGTGCGTCGAGGAGCGCGGAGCCGACGCCCAGACCGTGCCGGTCGGTACGTACGTAGACGGAGTTCTCCGCCGAGTACCGGAAGCCCTCCAGCGGCCGCCAGGGCGCGTAGACCCCGAAGCCGACGATCTCGCCCTCGTGCTCGGCGACGAATGCCGCGCCCTTGTCCAGGAAGGCGGCGAGCCAGGCGGCGCCCTCGGCGGGCGTCTGGAGCGTGTCCGTCCACAATGCGGTCGAGTTCTCGATCGCGTCGTTGCGAATGGCGAGAATGGCGTCCAGGTCACCGGCGCACGCCGGACGCACCGTCGCGGCTTCCGCGACAGCGACCGCGGCCCCCGACTCCTTCTCATATATTGGATCCATGTCCAATATGGTAGATCCTCTGGTGGCGCGCATCGGGGCACGGGTCCGTGCCGAGCGGGAACGCCGCCGGTGGACCCTGGCGCAGCTGGCCGATGCCTCCGGCGTCTCCCGCGCGATGATCCACCGGATCGAGCGCGGCGAGAGCAGCCCGACCGCCGTCGTCCTCGGCAAGCTGTCCGGCGCCTTCCGGATCAGCGTCTCGTCGCTGCTCGCGATGGCGGAGGGGGCCACGGACGGCGACAACCCTCACGGCGGGATCGTTCACCCCGCGGAGTGGCGGGACCCGGCCACCGGGTACCGCCGCCGGCAGATCTCCTCGCCGCGGTTCCCCGCGGAGATCGCCGAGATCCGGCTGCCCGCCGGTGCGCACGTGCCGTATCCGGCCGCGGCGTTCGCCTTCGTACAGCAGATCGTCTGGGTACTGGACGGCCGGCTCACCTTCCACGACGAGGACGAGACGCACGAGCTGGCGGCGGGCGACACGATCGAGCTCGGTGCCCCGGCCCCGCGCGCCTTCGCCAACAACACCGCGGAAGAGTGCCGTTACGCCGTCGTCCTCGTCCGCTCCGAGGCCCCCTGATCACCGTTGTCGCCGCAACCGTGATCGTCGGTACCGCGTCCTCCCCTCCATGACGACGCCTCCCGCCACCGGGCTGACGATGGCCGAAGAACTGCTGCTCCTCGGGCTGCACCCCGAGCGCTCCAGGTTCCGCGTCCAGCCCCGTTACCTCCGTTACGGCCTGGCGGCCGCGGTTCTGGCCGAGCTGGAGGGGTACGGCAGCGTGGCCGAGGAGCGGGGCAGAATCGTCGTTCCGCGCCCGTTGCGAACAGGGCAGCCCTTGCTCGATCAGTTCCTCGACGGTCTCGCCGCCGGCTCCCCGGGCTCGCCCGGCTCCGCGGGGAAGGGCAGGGGCGAGCACCTGCAGCGGTGGCTCCGCCGGAACGGGGAGCGGGTGGAGCGGCTCGCCGTGGACGCCCTCGTCGACCGCGGCGCGATCCGGCTGGACGAGCAGCGCGCCCTGGGCCTCTTCCCGTACCGGCGTTACCCCGTCCGCGATCACGGGTTGCACGGCCAGGTGCTCGGCTCCTTCCACGCCGCGCTGGAGCGCGGCGTTCCCGACCGCCGCTCCCGCGTCCTGGTGGGGCTCGCCCTGGCGACGGATCTGGCGACGCGTCTCGGCGTCCCCTGGCGGGTGCGCCGCGAACTGAAACCGCTCGTCCGCGAGCAGTGGTACGCGCAGGCGGTGCACAAGCAGGTCAACTCGGACAAGGCCGCTGCCAACGGGGGCGGTGCCTGAGCGCGCGTGCGTGCGCAGGCAGGGCTCAGTACGCGTGTGCTCAGGTTCGGGTACTGAGCTGGGGCGGGCGGGACGTGGAGGTGGCGTCGGGTGCGGGGGCTTCCGGCTTGCGGCGCTTGCGGCCCGCCGAGAGGAGCAGGCTCGTGAGGGCGCCTGCCAGCAGGCCCCAGAAGGCGGAGCCGATGCCGAGCAGGGTCACGCCGGAGGCCGTGGCGAGGAAGGTGACCACGGCCGGTTCGCGGGACGCGGTATCGGCGAGTGCGGTGGCCAGCGAGCTGGTGATGGTGGCGAGCAGGCCGATGCCGGCGATGCCGAGGACGAGGGCGTGCGGCATGGCGTCGAGCAGGGACGCCACCGTCGCGCCGAGGATGCCGACGCACAGGTAGAAGATGCCGGCCCAGACGGCGGCGAGGTAGCGCTTGCGGCGGTCGGGGTGGGCCTCCTCGCCGGCGCAGATGGCCGCGGTGATCGCCGCGAGGTTGAGGCCGTACGCGCCGAACGGCGCCAGCAGCAGGTTCGCCGCGCCGGTCCAGGTCATCAGGGGCGAGACCGGTACGTCGTAGCCCGCGCCCCGGAGCACCGCGACGCCGGGGAGGTTCTGCGAGGCCATGGTGACCACGAAGAGCGGGACGCCGACGCTGATCAGGACCTTCCAGTCGACGTCCGGGGTGACCCACACGGGCGTGGCCACGGAGAGCCGCACGCGCTCCGCGTGCCAGCCGCCGGTGAACACCGTGGCGACGATGCCGGCGGCGAGGGCGAGCAGGACGGCGTAACGGGGCAGCAGCCGGCGGCCGAGCAGGTATGCGACGAACATCGGGAAGGCCACGGCGAAGCTGCTGTGCATGGTGGTGAAGAGGCCGGTACCGAACTGGAGCAGGACCCCCGCGAGCAGCGCGGCCGCCATGGGCACGGGGATGCGGCTCATGGCGCGGGCGAACCAGCCCGTCACGCCGCTGGCGAGGATGAGCAGCGCGGAGAACAGGAAAGCGCCCACGGCCTGCGCCATCGACACGCCGCTCAGGCTCGTGGTCAGCAGGGCCGCGCCCGGCGTCGACCAGGCGGTCACCACGGGTGCCTTGTAGCGCACGGACAGGCCGATGGTGGTGCACACCATGCCCACGCTGAGGGCGAGCATCCAGGAGGAGATCTCGCGGGAGTCCGCGCCGGCCGCCTTGGCGGCGGTGAAGATGAGGGCGGCCGAGCTGGTGACGCCCACGGTCACCGCGATCAGTCCGGCGACGACCGCGGAGGGCGGGGCGGCGGCGCGTATGCGAGCGAGCATCAGGGACATCGTTTCCAGGTTCTGTTTCTGCTTCTGTCCGGTCCGGAACCGTTCTCGGCTTGTTCTGTTTATGGAACGTTCCGTTTGCGGAACAGTAGAGAGTAGGCTGGTCGCTCGTCAATGACGGTCAAGAGACGGGAACGGACGCGCGCGGCATGGGCCTGAACGACGAGGTGGGGCGCCGGCTCCGGGAGCTCCGCCAGCAGCAACGCCTGTCCCTGTCCGAGCTGGCCCGGCGCTCCGGCGTGGGCAAGGGAACGCTCTCGGAGCTGGAGGGCGGACAGCGCAATCCCACGCTGGAGACGCTGTACGCGCTGACCACCGCGCTCAACAGTCCGCTCAGCGCGGTGCTCTCCGACCATCCGCGGCATGCTTTCGAGGCACGGCCCGACGGCGTCTCGGGCAGCGCCGTCACCGCGGTGCTCATCGAGCGCTTCGAGGAGCCGCCGGCCGTCACCGACATCTTCCGCATCCGCATCGCCGCCGGCAGCGTCCAGGAATCCGCCGCGCACATCGCGGACACCACCGAGAGCCTGATGGTCCTGGCGGGTACGGCCGTGGTGGGCGACCCGGCGGAACCGCAGACGGCGGGCCCGGGCGAGTACGCACACTGGCGTGCCGACGCCCCGCACGTCTACAGCGCCCCGGACGGCGACGTGCACGCCATCCTGTTCGTCCGCTACCCCCAGGCGACGTCGGCCCCCTGACCCGACAGCCGGCGCCGGAACATGTGAGGTTAGCGTGACCTCCATGGAACTCCTGGGAGAGATAACCGCCGACCGGCCGCTGCTCGTGGTCGCCGTCAAGGAGGAGGCGCAGTTCCTCGGCGCCGGCTTCCCGGTCCTGCTGACGGGCATCGGCAAGGTCAACGCGGCGACCGCGCTCGCCACCGTGCTGGCGCGCGGCCCCCGCCCCTCGGGCATCGTCAACCTGGGCACCGCGGGCGCGCTGCGCCCGGGCCTGCGGGGTACGCATGTGATCGGCTCGGTCATCCAGCACGACCTGGACAGCGCGATGCTGGCCGCGCTGACGGGCGAGATGTACGGCGCGCCGCTGGACCTGGCGGACGAGGGCGGGCCCGTACTGGCGACCGGCGACTCCTTCATCGCCGACGACGCCGCCCGGGACCGCCTGGCGGCGCGGGCCGCGCTGGTGGACATGGAGGGCTACGCGGTCGCGGCCGCCGCGCAGCAGGCCGGCGTGCCGGTGC
Organism: Streptomyces sp. NPDC053542; assembly: GCF_044544685.1. Lineage (NCBI taxonomy): Bacteria > Bacillati > Actinomycetota > Actinomycetes > Kitasatosporales > Streptomycetaceae > Streptomyces > Streptomyces sp. NPDC053542. The sequence continues at coordinate 81,076 of NZ_JBITXL010000013.1, read as the reverse complement.
GCCTGGTCAAGCACGTCAGTGACGAGGCGGGCGACGGCGCGGCCCGGACGTGGCAGGAGTCGGTGGCGGAGTGCGGCCGCGAGCTCGCCGTCTGGGCGGCGGAGCACCTCACCGTCGGTTCCTGAGCGCCTGACACGCCTGATCCATAGCCGTGACAGCCAGGTGTACACAGCACACTGTGGCGCAGGCGACAGTGAATTACGGATGACCATGCTGGTGGCGGGCGTTCCGAACAGTCGGAACGTCCGCCTCCCGGCGGCGTTCTCCCTCGTATGACGACTTGAGGAGAACCACCCGTGACCTCCAGCGACCCCGCCGCCCGCGCGGCGCAGGTACTCTCCCGTCCCTTCTCCCTGGGCGGGCTGACCGTGCCCAACCGCATCGCCATGGCGCCGATGACCCGCGAGTTCTCGCCGGGCGGCGTCCCGGGCGCCGATGTCGCGGAGTACTACGCGCGCCGTGCCGCCGGTCGCGTCGGCCTGATCATCACCGAGGGCACGTACGTCGACCACCCGGCCGCCGGCACCAGCGGCGCCGTCCCCCGCTTCCACGGCGAGAACGCGCTCGGCGGCTGGCAGCAGGTCGTCGAGGCGGTGCACGCGGCGGGCGGCACGATCATGCCGCAGCTGTGGCACGTGGGCATGGCCCGGGAAGCAGGCGCGCCGCCCTTCCCGGACGCCCCGCCGTCCGGCCCGTCCGGCCTCGCGCTCGACGGCACGCCCTCCGGGCACGCCATGACGCAGCAGGACCTCGACGACGTCATCGCGGCCTTCGCGGAAGCGGCCCGCGCGGCCGAGCGCATCGGCTTCGACGGCATCGAGCTGCACGGCGCGCACGGTTACCTCATCGACCAGTTCCTCTGGTCGGGCACCAACCGGCGCACCGACGCGTACGGCGGCGACCCCGTGGCCCGCACCCGCTTCGCCGCCGAGATCGCGGCGGCCTGCCGCGCGGCGGTCTCCCCCGACTTCCCGATCCTCTTCCGGATGTCCCAGTGGAAGATGGGCAACTACGAGGCCCGCCTCGCCGACACCCCGGAGGAGCTGGACGCGATCGTGGCGCCGCTCACCGTCGCGGGCGTGAGCGCCTTCCACGCCTCGACGCGCCGCTACTGGCTGCCGGAGTTCGAGGACTCGGACCTGAACCTGGCCGGCTGGGTCAAGAAGCTCTCCGGGCTGCCGACCGTCACCGTCGGCTCCGTCGGCCTCGACAACGAGTTCCTCCAGGCGTTCCAGGGCAAGCAGGCCGGTGTGGCCGGCATCGACCGGCTGCTGGACCGGATGGAGCGCGACGAGTTCGACCTGGTCGCCGTGGGCCGGGCGCTGCTCGGCGACCCGGAGTGGGCCGCGAAGATCTTCGAGGGCCGCACCGACGAGCTCGTACCGTTCGACGCCTCGATGCTGCGCACGCTGAGCTAATCCCCCGCCCACCCCGCCTCGTCACTGCTTGGCGAGCGGTGACAAGGCGGGATCGGGCAGCGAGGCGAGCAGGTGGCGGCATGCCTGGTGGCCCTCGGTGGTGGGCCACAGCGGGTAGACGTGGATCTGGCCCGGCGCCTCGTTGAAGTCCACGTCGACGCCCTCGGCCGTCGCCAGGTCGCGGAAGCGGCGGGCGTCGGCGGTGAGGATGTCACGGGTGCCGGCGAACACCGTCGTACGCGGCAGACCGGCCAGGCTGCCGCGGACCGGGCTCACCCAGGGGTGGGCGAGGTCCAGGTCGCCGGCCCACAGGGAGCCGCAGTAGCGCAGTGCCTCCACCCCCAGCATGGGGTCGTGCGGCTGCAGGTCCGCGATGTTCGCGTTGTCCAGTACGGCGTCGAGCCAGGGCGAGATCAGCACCAGCTCGGCCGGCGGGGTGCCGCCGGTGTCCCGCAGCCGCTGCGCCAGCGTCACGGACAGTCCGCCGCCGGCCGAGTCGCCCATGAACACCGTGGGGAGCGTGTCGTCGGCGGTGAGCCGGCCCGCCAGCGCGGTGAGGTCGGGGACGACGGTGGAGGCCGTGCCGCGCGGCGCCAGCGGGTGGACCGGTACGACCACTCGCGCGCCGCCACTGGTCGCCAGCTTCTCGACCAGGTTCCAGTGGTTGTCGCCGACCTCTTCGATGTAGGCACCGCCGTGCAGGTACAGCACCTGCCTGCGCACGGCGCCGTCCCGCGGGACGACCTCGTAGCAGGGCCACCCGTGGCGGAAGTGCGCGGTCACCCGGCAGTGCCGGTCCAGCCGCTTGGGCGGCCCGAACGCGGCGGGCCGCCGCTGCTGCCGCTCGACCTTCCGCCGCACCTCCACCAGGTCGCGGTACCCCATCCGGTGCCCCAGCGCCGACGCGACGAGCAACAGGACTCGGCTGCTCAAGCTGGGCACGGTGCCACCTCCTCGTCCACGACTGCAGTACTCCCAGACGCGTTCCACGCAGTCGCGATCGGAAACGGAGGAGGTGGCGACCGTCAGCGGGTACCGGCGACCATCAGCGGGTCCCGGCGGCCGTCAGCGGTTCTCTCCGGTCGCCTGGGCGGGGATGCCGGCCGGCTCGGCGTCGACCTGTACCTCGACCTTGACCTCGACGTCGGCCTTGGCGTCGATCTCAACCTCGGCCTCGGCCCCGGTCACCGGCAGGAGCGTGTCCTCCGGCAGCGTCACCAGCCAGTGGGTGTCCTGGCGGGGGCGGAGGTACAGAGCCCAGTAGACGGTGGCCACGGCCGTGATGCCGCCGGTCCACAGCAGGTACTGCATCTCCTGCTGGCTGAGGATGTAGACGAGGACCACGATCAGCAGCAGCGGAACCGCGGGCCACAGCGGCATCCGCCAGGCGGCCATCTTCTTGTGCGCGCCGCGCCGGGCCGCCAGCGCCGCGATGGCGACGAGGAGGTACATGCCGGTGACGGAGACGCCGGTCACGCCGTAGAGCGTGTCGAGGTTGACGAAGCACAGGGCCGCGCCGGGGAGGCCGACGACCAGGGTCGCCACCCACGGGGAGCCGAAGCGGCCGAGGCGGGACAGCCCCTCGTTGACCGGCCGGGGCCATGCCTTGTCGCGGGCGGAGGCGAAGAGCACGCGGGAATTCTGGATGACCATGACAATTCCGGCGTTGATGATGGCCAGCGCGACACAGAGGCTGACGAAGGTGCCGACCGCCGAATTGCTCCACGCGGTGACCATGGTGCTGATGTCGCCCGAGGTCAGGGCCTCGATGCTGGGGGCGCCGAGGGTGATCGCGATGACCGGGACGAGGATGACGGCGGTGGAGATCGCCAGCGTGGCCAGCACGGTGCGGGCGACGTTGCGGCGCGGGTCCTCCAGCTCCTCGGAGAGGTAGACCGCGGTGGAGAAGCCCTGGGTGACGAAGAGGGCGATGGCCAGGCCGGAGACGATGAGCAGCGCGGTGACCGGGCCGGGGGTGCCGGTGGGGCCGGCGACGGTGCCGTGCAGGAGGGCGGCGCCGCCCCGCTCGGCGTGCGCGAAGCCCAGTACCGCCACGACGCCCGCGGCGACGACCTCGAGGACCAGGAAGATGCCGGTGATCCAGGCGTTGGCGCGCAGGTCCAGCAGGCCGGCGAGGGTGGCCAGGAGCATCACGGCGGCGCCGGCGATCGGGGCCGGTATGTGGACCACGGGGGCGAGGTAGTCCGCTGTGCCCATGGCGATCACGGGCGGCACGATCATGACAACCAACAAGGAGAGGACGAAGACCAGCCAGCCGGCCAGCCGCCCGGTCAGCGTCGAGACCATGGCGTACTCGCCGCCGGCGCTGGGGATCAGGGTGCCCAGCTCCGAATAGCAGAACGCCACCGCGATGCAGAGGACGGAACCGATCGCGATGGTCAGGGCGGTGAAGGTCCCGAGGTCGGCGAAGAGGTCGGGCACCACTACGAAGAGCGTGGAGGCGGGGGTGACGCAGGACAGGGTCAGCAGGGTGCCGCCGACGACGCCGATCGAGCGCTTCAGCGTCTTCGGGCTGTCCGGGCCCGGCGCTTCGGCGGCGTCGGTGGTCACCGCGGTGCGGTCACCGGTGGGTGGCTGGCTGAGGATGTCGGTCATGGAGCGGTTCCGATCGACTGGGTGTGACATGTACTGGCGGGAGCCTTATCGCCTCCGTGGACGGCTGGGTCGTGCTTGCGAGCTGACCGGCGGGTCCCCGTCCGGGGTGACGGGGCGGCCGGCGAGCTTGATCTGCTCCCGGCGCATATAGAAGCCCGACGAGATCCGGAGCGTCAAGGCATGCATGGGTGCGGAATTCGTCGCCTGAAGGGTCAACAGGTGCCGTTTTCCGCAGCATCGACACGAGAGCCGCTCTTCAGCTGTCACTGCTGCGGTCGCACTAGGACCTTGGAAAGGGAGACATCGAAAGCCGCCGCGCCTGTGATGCACAGGTCAACGGCGGCTTCAGCCAGGGAGTGCACAACTGTCGACTGCGTACTACGGGAACCGCAGAGCGGCCGCTGTGAGGAATTCCGCAGGTCAGGGGCATCTCCCGGGGACAACCATGACGGGCGGGTCAGGAGATGTTGTTGATCTTGCTCCGCACCTTGTCCATCACCTTCGCCGGGAGCGTGGCGTAGCCCTGGAAGGAGAGGTCCTGCTGGCCCTGCATGCCGGCGGCGTAGAGAAGGAACGACTTGGTGGCGGGCCAGGTCTTCGCCTTGTTGCCCTTGTCGCAGACGATCTCGTACGTGACCATGCCGATCGGGTAGGCGCCGGCGGTCTTGTGCCGGTAGTCGAGGTCGAGGACCAGGTCGCCGTCCGAGCCGGCGGCCTTCGCGCCGGACAGCGCCTTCGAGGCGTTGACGACGGTGGGGTCGACCGGGGCCGAGGCGCCGGTGTCGAGCGAGGCCGTGGGGAGGTTCTTGCCGATCGCGTGGGCGAGCTCGACGTAGCCGATGGCGCCCTCGGCCTGCTTCACCTTGCCGGCCAGGCCGTCGGAGCCGGTGGCGGAGTCACCGCCCTTGGCGGGCCACTTCTGGCTGTGCGGGTGCGGCCAGTCGTCCGGGGTGGCGGCGTGCAGGTACGCGGTGAAGTTGTCGGTCGTGCCGGAGTCGTCGGAGCGGTGCACCGCCTTGACGGCGGTCGCGGGCAGCTTCGCCTTGGGGTTCAGCTTCGTGATCGCCGGATCGTTCCACTTGGTGATCTTGCCGTCGAAGATCCGGGCGACGGTGGGGGCGTCCAGTACCAGCTTCTTGACGCCCGGCAGGTTGTAGGCGAGGGCGATCGGGCCACCGAGCATGGGCAGGTGGACGGGGCGGCCGCCGTCCGCACACGCCTTCCCTGCCCCCTCCCGCTGTGACTTCGACAGCGCGGAGTCGGAACCTGCGAAGGCGGTACGGCCCGCCAGGAAGTCCTTCTGACCCGCGCCGGAGCCGGACCCCTCGTACTGGATCCGGGTGCCGTCGCAGGCTTTCTGATAGTTCCTGATCCAGAACCGCATGGCGTTCTGCTGCGCGGTCGAGCCGGAGGCCCGCAGCGTGGCCGCCTTGCCGCACTTCACCGCGCCGCCCGGGGCCGCGCTGCCGGAGCCGGAAGCGGACGCGGACGTCGCGCTGGACGATCCGCCGGACTCCGGGGAATCGTCCGAGCCGCAGGACGCGAGGGCCAGTACGCCCGAAAGTGCCGCCAGCGCGGCGGCCAGGGCACGCGGGCCCCGGGGACGCTGTGATGTCACGGTCGACTACTCCTTGAGCTTCGGGGTCTCAGAGGTCAGGGGTCAGAAAGGAGTCCCAGGGCGCCATTGATCACGAGGGCGCGCATGGACTTCTGTACCCGGGCGTGACGTGGGTCCGCGGGGAACGGCGGGGGCTTCACCCGCACGCCACCCCCGACGGCTCCCCCGAGGCGCCCTGGCATCATGGGCCCCATGGCCACCACCCGCGAACTTTTCATCGGCGGCAAGGACGTGCCCGCCGCCTCCGGACGTACCACCGAGGACATCAGCCCCTTCACCGGTGAGGTGTACGCGACCGTCGCCGCCGGCGGGCCCGAGGACATCACGCGGGCCGTGGACGCCGCGGACGCGGCCTTCCCCGCGTGGGCCGCGCTCGCCCCGTTCGCCCGCCGGGCCATCTTCCTCAAGGCCGCCGACCTGCTCGACGCCAAGGGCGAGCAGGCCGTCGAGCTGATGGCCCATGAGGTCGGCGGTACGGCGCCGTGGGCGCACTTCAACGTCGCGCTCGCCGCCAACGTGCTGCGCGAGGCGGCCGCCGCGATCACCGCGCCGCGCGGCGAGGTGCTCAGCACGCAGGAGAGCGGCGCGCTGGGCATGGCGGTACGCGAACCGCTGGGTGTCGTCGGGGCGTTCGCGCCCTGGAACGCGCCGCTGATCCTCGGGGTGCGCGCCGTCGCCGCGCCGCTCGCCGCGGGCAACACCGTCGTGGTCAAGCCGAGCGAGGACGCGCCGCTGGCCTGCGGGCTGTTCGTCGCCGACGTACTGCGCGAGGCGGGGCTCCCGGACGGCGTACTGAACGTGGTCACCAACGCCCCCGAGGACGCGGCCGCCGTCGCCGAGACGCTGATCGCCGACGCGCGCGTACGGGCCGTCAACTTCACCGGCTCGACCGGCGTCGGCCGGATCATCGGCACCCACGCGGCCAGGCACCTCAAGCCCGCCGTGCTGGAGCTGGGCGGCAAGAACGCGATCCTTGTGCTGGACGACGCGGACGTGGACTACGCGGTCGACGCGGTCACCTTTGGGGTGTTCATGAACGCGGGTCAGATCTGCATGTCGGGCGACCGGATCCTGGTGCACGAGAGCCTGGCGGAGGAGTTCACGCGGAAGTTCACCGCGAAGGTCGCGGCGCTGCCGGCCGGCGACCCGCGCGAGCCGGACACCGTCGTCGGGCCGCTGGTCAGCACGGCCGCCGCGGAGCGCGTCGCGGCGCTGGTGCGGGACGCGGTGGACAAGGGCGCCACGGTACTGACCGGGGGCGGTGCGCCGGAGGGCGCGGTGCACCCGGCGACCGTGCTGACCGGCGTCACCAAGGACATGGACCTCTACTACGGCGAGGCGTTCGGGCCGGTCTGCGTCATCGAGACGTTCGCCGACGACGACGCGGCCATCGCCCTGGCCAACGACACGGAGAACGGCCTGACCTGCGGCGTCCTCACCGAGAACGCCACGCACGGGCTGGCCGTCGCGCGCCGGATCCGTACCGGCATCGTGCACGTCAACGACCAGTCCGTCGGCGACGAGCCGCAGGCCCCGTTCGGCGGCATCAAGGACTCCGGGTACGGGCGGTTCGGCGGCCGCTGGGGCATCGAGGCGTTCTCCAGCACCCGGTGGCTGACGGTCGCGACACAGCAGGCGCACTACCCGTTCTGAGGCGCCCGCACGGGTGTCTGACGTTCCGTCGCCCCTGGCGCGCCCATGCGGCGCGCCAGGGGTACGAGGGCGATGACGGTGGCGCCGAGGAGGCCGGCCAGGGCGAAGGCGGTGAAGCCCATGCTCTGGCTGCCGGTGGCGGCGAGGACGCCGATCAGCCAGGGGCCGAAGGCGGCGCCCATCCGGCCGACGCCGGTGACCATGCCGAGCCCCGCGGCGCGTTCGCTGTCCCGGTAGACGGTGTCGGTGACGGCGTAGACCATGACCTGCGCGCTGAAGAGCACGACGCCGGTGAGGGCGATGACGGCGTAGGTGACGCCGAGCGGCAGGTGCGACTTGAGGAGCAGCGCGCCGGCCGCGGTGAGGGCGAACCAGAGCGCGGAGATCCTCACTGCGCCGAAGCGGTCGGCGGCGCGGCCCGCGACGAACATGCCGGCGATGCCGCCCGCGTTGATGACCATCAGGAAGGTCACCGAGGAGCTGAGGCCGTAGCCGGAGGCGCGCATCATCTGCGGCAGCCAGGTGGAGATGCCGTACACCAGCACCAGGCCGCAGAAGGAGGCCAGCCAGAGCAGGAGGGTGGCCCAGCGGGACCCGGCGCCGAAGAGGGCGCGGACGGCGGCGAGGCGGCCCTTGGCGCCGGCGGCCGGAGCCTGGACGGGGGTGGGCCGGGGCAGGCCGTACCGGTCGGCGACGGCGTCGGCGCGGGTGCGGTCGCCGCGCGCGAGGAGCACGCCGGGCGACTCGGGCAGGTACTTCAGGAGCAGCGGTACGGCGATGAGGGCGGGCAGCACGCCCGCCCAGAACACGGCGCGCCAGCCCGCCGCGGGCGCGAGGCCCAGCCCGATGCCGGTCGCCGCCATGCCGCCCGCGTGGTACGAGGACATCAGCAGGCCGGTGGTGAGCGCGGCCCGGCCGGGCGGCGCGAACTCCAGCACCATGGCGAGGGCCAGCGGGGTGAGGCCGCCGAGGCCGATGCCGGCGAGGAACCGGCCCGCGCCGAAGAGCGTCGGATCGCCGGCGAGGGCGCAGACGGCGGAGCCGAGGGAGAAGAGCACGACGCTGGCCACGAGGGTGGGGCGGCGGCCGAGCCAGTCGGTGACGTTGCCGGCGGCGAGCGCGCCGAAGAACATGCCGAAGGCGGTCCAGCTGCCGATCGAGCCGGCGCTCGCGGGGGTGAGGCCGAGGCCGGGGTCGTCGAGCATGTGCGGCATGACGGCGCCGTAGATGTTGACGTCCATGCCGTCGAAGAAGACGGCCAGCCAGCACAGGGCCAGGACCGGGAAGACCGTGCGGAAGGTGTGCGTCATGGGTGTCCCTGGAGTCTGTGCGGCGGGTCGACACTCGGCTCTTGCTTACTTTTGTTCGCCTGGTGAAATCCCATTCACCGAGCGAGTGGCATGAGTGTCGGGCCGCACCCGACGACTGTCAATGGTCAGGCGGTCATTGGACGGATGACCGGCGCCTCCCTACGGTGTGGCGGGTCACCAGCCTGGGAGAGGGAGAACCGATGGCCACCGTGCGGGACACGACATACGAGCTGCTCCGGGCGCACGGCCTGACGACGGTCTTCGGCAACCCGGGCTCGAACGAGCTGCCGTTCCTCGCCGGACTGCCGAGCGACTTCCGTTACGTCCTCGGGCTGCACGAGGGAGCCGTGCTGGCGATGGCCGACGGGTACGCGCAGGCGCGCGGCGGCGCCGCGTTCGTGAATCTGCACGCGGCCGCCGGTACCGGCAATGCGATGGGCATGCTCGCCAACTCCGTGTACGCGCACAGCCCGTTGGTGGTCACCGCGGGCCAGCAGGTGCGCTCGACGATCGGCCAGGAAGTCATGCTGGCGAACGTGGACGCGCCGGCGCTGCCGAAGCCGCTGGTCAAGTGGGCCTGCGAGCCGGCCTGCGCGGCGGACGTGCCGCGCGCGCTCAGCCAGGCGATCCACCTGGCCAACCTGCCCGCCAAGGGGCCGGTGTACGTGTCGGTGCCGTACGACGACTGGGCGCAAGAAGCGCCGGAGGGCGCCCGGCATCTGACGGTGCGTCGGACGGCGGCGGCCGGCTCGCTGAGCGGGGCGCAGCTCGACGAGCTCGTGGCGACCCTGGACGGGGCCGAGAATCCCGTACTGGTGCTGGGCCCGGAGGTCGACGCCGAGGAGGCCAACGCCGACGCCGTACGGCTGGCGGAGAAGCTGAGCGCGCCGGTGTGGATCGCGCCCTCGGCGTCCCGCTGCCCGTTCCCCACCCGGCACCCCGCCTTCCGTGGAGTGCTGCCCGCCGCCGTACAGGGCGTGAGCGACGCGCTGGCCGGGCACGACGTGATCCTGGTCGCCGGGGCCCCGGTATTCCGGTACCACCAGTTCGTGCCCGGCGCGTATCTGCCCGAGGGCGCGCGGCTGATCCAGCTCACCAGTGACCCGGGCGAGGCCGCGCGGGCGCCGGTGGGCGAGGCGCTGGTCGGCGGGGTGCGGGACGCGCTGGCGCGGGTGGCGGACGCGGTGACCGGCGGGCGGCGCCCGGCCCTGCCGCCGCTGCCGGACTTCCGGCGCGCGCCCGCCGCCGCGTCCGGCGACCGGCTGCATCCCGAGGAGCTGTTCGCGCTGCTGCGCACGACCGCGCCCCGGGACGCGGTGTACGTGAAGGAGTCCACCTCCACGACCGGCGCGTTCTGGGCGCAGCTGGACCTGTCGCTGCCGGGCAGTTACTTCTTCCCGGCCTCCGGCGGGCTGGGCTTCGGGCTGCCCGCCGCCGTCGGCGCGCAACTGGCGCACGCCGAACGGCAGGTGATCGGGCTGATCGGTGACGGGTCGGCGAACTACGGCATCACGGCGCTGTGGACGGCCGCCCGGTACGGCATCCCGGTGATCATCGTGATCCTCAACAACGGTACGTACGGTGCGCTGCGCTGGTTCTCCACGGTGCTGGACTCCGGGGAGACGCCGGGCATGGACGTGCCCGGCATCGACTTCGTCCAGCTCGCCAGGGGGTACGGGGTCGCGGCGAGCGCCGTGCGGACCGGCGAGGACTTCGTGCGCGCCTTCAAGGACGCACTCGCCAGCGGCCGGCCCGCCGTCATCGAGGTGGCGACCGAACTCACGGAGCCGTGACTCACCGAGCCGTGACTCACGGAGCCGTAGCCACGGCCGGTTCTCCCTTCTTCCGCGTCGCCAGCGCCTCCATGCGGTTGATCAGCGGAGGCAGGAACGGCGAGCCCGCCGTCGCCGCGCCGGCCGCGCCCAGGGCGATCGTCCAGGCGACCGGCCCGAGCGGGGTGCAGCCGAAGAAGTGGCTGAGGCCCGGCGTCTGGACGACGGCCGCGAGGGCCGCCATCGAGCCGACGGCAGAGGCCACGACGGACCGGTCCTGGCCGCCGATCAGCAGGGTCTGGCCGAGCTGGGTGGCGACCAGCGCGGCGAGCGCGACCGTACGGGCGCGGGCCGGGCGGCCGGTGAGGCGCGCCGCGAGCCAGCCGGCGGCGGCGCCGGCCGCCGTGGCGAGCGCCCGCTGGGCGGTCTCGTCGGTCAGCGCGGTACCCAGTGACGCCTCCGGGCCCTCGCGGAGCAGCCGGTCGGCGGCGTCGGGGTGCGGCGGGCGGACGGCGAGCGCGATGGCCGGGAGCAGGTCGGTGAAGAGGTTGACCAGCAGGAGTTGACGTGCCGTCAGGGGCGAGGTGCCGGAGACGGTGGCGCCGAGGACGGTGAAGGCGATCTCGCCGAGGTTGCCGCCGACCAGCATGGCGAGCGCCTGGCGCACCGAGGCCCACATGGCGCGGCCCTCGATGAGCACGGCGAGGATGGTCTCCAGCCGGTCGTCGGTGACCACCAGGTCGGCGGCCGCGCGTGCCGCGGGGGTGCCCCGGCCGCCGAGCGCGATGCCGACGTCGGCGATCCGGATGGCGGGCGCGTCATTGGCGCCGTCGCCGGTCATGGCGACCGTACGGCCCAGCCGTTGGAACGCCTGGACGACGCGTACCTTGTGCACCGGCGTGCCGCGGGCGACGACTCCGACGTTGGGCAGCGCCTTGTCCAGGGCCGCGTCGTCCATCGAGTCCAGTTCGGCACCGGTGACGACGCGGTGGCCGTTGATGAGTCCCAGTTCCTTGGCGATGGACTCGGCGGTCTGCGGGTGGTCGCCGGTGATCATGACGATGTGCACGCCCGCGTCCGAGAGTTCCCGCACGGAGTCGCCGGCGGTGCTCCGCACCTGGTCGGAGAAGGCGAGGAAGCCGAGGAAGCCGAGCTTGCCGACGGCTTCGTCGGCGAGCTTGCTCTCGGTGGTCGGGTCCTTGCGGGTGCGGCGCTCGGCGACCGCGAGGACGCGGTGTCCCTCGGCGGCCAGCTTCTCGCCCTCGGCGAGGATCTCCTCGAGGTCGGCGCGGTCCAGCTGCCGCCCCTCCTGGGTGGTGCAGCGCTGGATCACCTCCTCCGGCGCGCCCTTGACCGACAGCACCCACTCCTTGCCGCTGCGGCCGACCGCGGCGTGGAAGCCGCGGCTGGGCTCGAACGGCAGGTACGCGGTGCGCTTCCAGCCGGGGGCCGAGCGGGTGCGGTGCACGCCGGCCTCCTCGGCGCCGGTGACCACCGCGTTGTCGGTGACATGGGCGAGCGGCTGCTTGCGGCGCCGCCGGGGCGTGGCGCGCAGCCCGGCCGCCAGTACGTCCTGCTGCTCGGCGCCCAGGCGTTCCAGCGTGAGGCTGCGGCCGGCCGCCGACACGGCGGTGAGGGCCATCCGCCCATGGGTGAGGGTGCCGGTCTTGTCGAAGCAGAGCACGTCGGTGCGGCCGACCGCCTCGATGGTCCGGGGGTCGCGGACGAGCACGCCCTGCGCCGACAGCCTTCGCGCCGCGGCGAGTTGGGCGGCCGACACCAGGAAGGGCAGCCCTTCGGGGACGCTGGCCACCGCGAGGCCGACGCCCGCGCCGACCGTCTCCCGGGCGGGGCGGCCGCGCAGCAGGCCGACGGCCATCAGGGTGCCGGCCGCGCCGAGCGCCACGGGCAGCGTGGTGCGGGTGATCTGCGCGAGGCGGCGTTCCACGCCGACCGGGGCGGCCGCGCCCCGCCCGGCCTGCGCGCCGCGGCCCGCTTCGGTGGCGGCGCCGGTCGCGACGACCACGGCGCGCGCCCGCCCGGCCGCCACGGTGGTCCCCTCGTACGCCATGGACGTACGGTCGGCCACCTCCGAGGCGAGCACGGGCGCGACGTCCTTGGCCACCGGCAGCGACTCGCCGGTCAGCGCCGACTCGTCCGCCTCCAGGCCGCGGGCGGTGAGCAGCCGGCAGTCGGCCGGTACGACGTCGCCGGCGGCCAGCGCGACCACGTCGCCCGCGACGAGCTCTTCGGAGGGCAGCCGGCGCTCCTCGCCGTCGCGCACCGCGTTGGCCATGACGGCGGAGCGGCGGTGGAGCTCGGCCACGGCCCGGTCGGCCAGGTGGCGCTGGACGCCGCCGATGCAGCCGGAGAGCAGGGTGACGCCGATGATGATGTAGGCGTCCAGCAGGGCGCCGACGCCGGCCGACAGCGCGGCGCCGCCGAGGAGCACGGGGGTGAGCGGGTTGGCGGTCTCGGTGGCGACCGCCCGGATCAGCGAGGGCTGCTGGACTCCGTCCCCGACCGTCCTGGTGCGGCTGCGGGCCTGACGGGTACTCAGGCCGCTTTCGGTGCCGCCGGTCAGCTCCAGCACGGTGTCCGGGGTCATCGCGTGCCAGGGGCGGCGCGCCGGTATCGGGGCGCCGTTGACGCGCAGCGTCTGTGCCGCCGCCCACACGCCCTGTGCCATGCCCAGCGTGGCGGCCACGTTGACGGCGAGCAGGCTGCGCGCGGCCTGGCCGCGCCTGCGGCGGCCCGCCAGCGTCGCCACCGCGCCGACCACGGCCGCCGCCTGGGCGAGCCGTACGCCGCGCTGCGAGACGGGCCGGGCGGCGCCGCACGCCGCGACCAGCACCGTCGCCTGCGCGAGGTCGTCGCCCAGGTACAGGTCGGCTCCCCAGGGCAGGACGCCGTCCGGGCCGATGACGCCCGCGCCGACGTCGGCGGCGGCGAGCGCGGCCCGGTTCCGGGAGATCAGCAGCACTCCCCTGCCGTCGCGTTGCGCGTCGCGGACGGCGGCGGCCAGCTCGTCGCCGCCGGGCACCGTGCCGTGCGCGTCGGAGAGGGCGACGTGGTCCGCGTGGGCGCCCGCCACCAGGACGGTGAGCCCGGACCTGCGGCCCGCGGCGACCAGCCCCTCGGCGATTTCGTGCAGTTCGGGCACCACGGCGGCCAGCGCGCAGGTCTGCCCCTCGCGGGTCAGCACCAGCACGTCGTCGCGCAGCCGGGCCGCCGCGTCCGCCTCCGCCCCGCTCCTCGGCTCCTCCAGCGGCGCCAGTGTCCAGCCGTCCTCCTCGTGCGTCGCCCTGGGGTGCCGCCCGTCGAAGAGCCGGTGCGCGGTCGCGGCGAGCTCGCCGGAGGAGCGCTCCGGGTCCAGCGCGGCCAGGTCGGCCAGCAGGTGATTGCCGGTCAGCAGGGCCTCGGTGTCCAGTACGACGGTGCCGACGCGGTCCAGCCGGCGCAGCGCGCCGGGGTCGGCGACGAGGGTGCCGCGCAGGGACAGGCCGCGGCCCAGGATGCCGGCGAACGCCTCGCGGGCCGCCCAGGGCGGTTTGGGCACGGTGGCCAGGGCCGCGCTCGCCGCGGGTACCGGCCTGCGGGTGACCGCGAGGGTGCCGGCGAAGACAGTACCGGCCACCCACCCGGCCCGGCGCGCGTACCGCTCGACCGGGCCCTCGCGCAGCGGCACCTCGCGCTCCGTGCCGGTCACCGCGGCGGCGCGGGCGTGCTCCTCGCTCTCGGCGACGCGCGGCGCCGCGGTTTCCCAGGCGTCGCGGTGGGCGACGGTCTCGGCCAGCCGCAGGGCGTGCCGGACGGCGTCCACGCCGAGGCCGGGGAGACCGCCGGTGCCGGCGTGGGCGAGCGCGCTCAGGCCGGCGAGCGCCACGTCCACGTTGGCGGCGCCCAGCACGGCCGTCGCCCTGCGGCGCAGCGCCGGCTGGGTGTCGACGATGGTGGCCACCGCGGAGAGGGCGACCGGCAGCGGGGTGCGCCGGGAGAGTCGGACGGCGGTGGCGACCGGGACGGCCGCCGCCTGCAGGGCGAGGGAGAGCGCGGCGCGCCGGATGTCGCTGGGCGCGAGGGGGTGTTCGGGCAGCGGGCCGGTCAGCCCGTGCTCCTCCTCCACCGCCTCGACCGCTTCGGTCAGCGCCTGCGCCGTCTCGACGAGCTCCGGTGAGCCGTCCAGGGCGACCACCGCGTGCCCGAGCACGGCGTTGACCGCTGCCCACCGTACGGCGGGCAGCTCCGCGAGGCGCCGCTCGACGGCAGCGGTCACCGCCGCTGCCGTCGCCTCCTCGGCGTCCCGCAGTCCGCGCACCGCGATGTGCGCCTGTTCGCCGATGATGCGTATACGTGGCCGCGCCTGCGAGCCGAGTGCGCTCGCCGTGGTCCGCGCCACCGTGTGCACGATGCCGATCCCCGGAACATTCACCGTCCGCCACCCGTCTCCCTGCATCCGGCCCCCCGAAGCCGGTGCCCGCCCGCTTCGTTCCGATGCCCCGACGCGTCCTCGGACGCGCCAGAATGGAGTACGCACAGCACACCGTACTCGGGCCAAACGAGGAGTTGGGATGCCCAGTACAGCCGAAAGCACGCGGAAATCCGCCGCGAAGCGGACGCCCCAGCCGGACACCACCGAGGACACGCACATCCACCGCAGTAAGCAGGGCCTGAGCGTGCACACCCTCGATGTCCGCGCGCCGCTCCACGTCCCCTATTTCACGCCGGGGGACATGGTGAACAACGCGCGGACGGCCGGCGACTGGCTGCCGCCCATGCCGCCTACCAGGGAACTCCTGTACTACGGCGGGCTGGGCGCACTGGCGGTCGCCGGGGCGCTGGAGTGGCCGGTGGCGCTGGCCGTCGGCGGCGCGACTGTCCTGTTGCGGCGCTCGGGGCGGCAGGAACCGGCCGCACAGCAGGAACCGGCGAGCGCCGACGGCGATGAGCAGGCCACGCAGGCCGCCAAGAAGAAGGACTGACCGCGCGTAAGGGGAGGAGGAGAGCCGCCGGAGAAACGGTGCCGGGCCCGGTTCCGCGAGGAGCCGGGCCCGGCACCGCACGTCGGCGGAGGTGGTCCTCCGCCGGGTGCGTAGTGGGGGTTCGCTCAGAGTTTCCGGGTGTCGCGCGGTTCGACGTACGGCTCCTCGTCCCGCGGATGCCCGGATTCCAGGGCGCGGCTCCGCTCCATTTCGGCGTTGAACTCCAGCCCCAGCAGGATGGCGAGGTTGGAGATCCACAGCCAGACCAGGAAGATGATGATCCCGGCCAGGCTGCCGTACGTCTTGTTGTAGTTGCTGAAGTTGGCGACGTAGAGGGCGAAGAGCGCCGAGACGACCAGCCAGAGCAGCACGGCGAGCAGGCTGCCGGGCGTGACCCAGCGGAACCTGCGCTTGACGTTGGGCGCCGCCCAGTACAGCAGCGCGATGATGAAGCTCACCAGGATCAGCATCACGGGCCACTTGGCGATGTTCCACACCGTGATGGCGGTACTGCCGAGCCCGATGACGTCCCCCGCCTTCTGCGCGAGCGAGCCGGTGAACACCACGGCCACGCTGATGAGCGCGAGCAGCACAACGGTCACCAGGGTGATGAGAAAGCGGGTCGGCAGGATCTTCCACGCCGGCCGGCCCTCGCCGATGTCGTACACGGCGTTGGAGGCGCGCATGAAGGCCGCGATGTATCCGGAGGCCGACCACAGCGCGACGACAATGCCGATGACCAGGGCGATGCCGGCCTTGCCGCCGCTGCCCTGCATCTGTTTGAGCATGCTGGTGATGACGTCACGGGCGGCGCCCGGCGCGAACTTGCCGACGTTGTCGATCATCGGCTGGAGCGTCCCGCTGCCCATCAGGCCCAGGATCGAGACCAGGGCCAGCACGGCCGGGAAGATCGCGAGCACGCCGTAGTAGGTCAGCGCGGCGGCCAGGTCGGTGAGGTTGTCCTTCTTGAACTCCTTCGCGGTGCGCTTCAGCACCTCCGTCCACGATGCCTTGGGCAGGTCGCCCGGGCCCTTGGGGGCCCGGTGCTGGCCACCGGCGCTCGCTCCGCCGCCGCCACCGTCGTCGTTCACGTCCCGCTGATGCCCTCGCATGGGTACAGCACCTTCCGAAGCGGATGATCGGACACCCAGCCTCACCCGCCCGGACGGCGGCTCGCCCGCCGGACTGGTCCGTATGGAGGCCACGGACCGCGCCGGTGCCGCTCAGGGCAGGATCGAGTCGACATAACCGCCGTCGACCCGGACGGCGCCACCGGTCGTCGCCGACGCCTGCTCGGAACTCAGATAGACGACCATATGGGCGATCTCCTCCGGCTCGATCAGCCGCTGCAGGAGTGACTGCGGGCGGTGCTCGCGCATGAAGACGCGCTGCGCCTCGTCCCACGGCAGATCGCGGTCCACCAGCTCGTACACGAAGTCCCGCACACCGCCGGTGTGCGTCGGCCCGGCGATGACGGAGTTGACCGTGACGCCGGTACCGGCCGCCTGCTTGGCGAAGCCGCGGCCCACGGCGAGCAGGGCGGTCTTCGACATCCCGTAATGAATCATCTCGGCGGGAATCACCACCGCCGAGTCACTCGCGATGTACTGAATACGGCCCCAGCCGCGCCCGGTCATGCCCGGCAGGTACGTTCGGGTGAGCCGGACCGCGGCCAGCACGTTCACCTCGAAGTACCGCCGCCACTCCGCGTCGCTGATCTCCAGCGGATCCTGCGCGCCGAAGATGCCCAGGTTGTTGACGAGAATGTCCACGTCCGGCAGCGCCTCCGCCAACCGGGCGGTCCCCTCCTCCGTGGTCACGTCCGCGGCCGCGGCGACGAACCGCCCGCCGGGCGCCTCCTGCCCGAGCCGGGCGACGGCCTCGTCGACGCGGGCGGCGTTCCGCCCGTTGACCGCGACCCGCGCCCCCGACCGCGCCAGCCCCACGGCGATCGCCGCCCCGATCCCCTGCGTCGATCCGGTGACCAACGCGGTCCGTCCTGTGAGGTCCAGCTCCATGCGTGAGCTCCGTTTCCCGAGTTGCCTGCGCCCTTGCAGGCTGCCACGTCCCGCCCACTCCACCCCATAACGGCACGAAAGGCATCCACCATGTCGTCAGTCCCCGTACCTCCGCCCGCCGACCGCTTCGTCGTCGTCACCGGCGGTCCCGGCGCCGGCAAGAGCACGCTCATCGACCGTCTCGCGGCGGCCGGGTACGCCCGGTCGGAGGAGGCGGGCCGGGGCGTGATCCGGGACCAGGCCGCCATCGGCGGACGCGGCCTGCCCTGGACCGATCCGGCGCTCTTCGCCGAACTGATGCTGAGCTGGGAACTGCGCTCGTACCGGCTCGCCGCGGCCTCCGGGGCTCCGCACGCGGGGCCCGTCTTCTTCGACCGCGGGGTCCCCGACATCGTCGGCTACCTGCGGTTGCAGGGGCTCCCCGTACCGGACCATGTGCATGCCGCGGCGCAGGCGTACCGGTACCACCGACGGGTGTTCATCGCGCCCTTCTGGCCCGAGATCTACACGGTGGACGCGGAGCGCAAGCAGTCCCCCGAGGAGGCCGAGCGGACGTACCTCGCCATGGTCGAGGCGTACACGGAGTACGGCTACGAGCTGGTCGAGCTGGCGCGGGCGCCGGTCGAGGAACGGGTACGGGCCGTGCTGCGGTCGGTGCAGGAGGCCCGGAACAGGGCGTGACGCGGGGCCGCGACCGGGAACCGGTACGAGGGCCGGGACGGCGGAGCCCGGTGTCTCCACCAGGAAGGAGCGACCGTATGGCCACCACGGGAGAGGTACGCGCAGGCCCCGATCCCCGCAGCATCCGGCTGCCGGGGATCGTGCTGGGGGTGGGGCTCGGCGGATTCGTCGACGGGATTCTGCTGCACCAGCTCCTGCAGTGGCATCACATGCTGACCAGCACGAACACCGATCGCATCGGGGTCAAGTACTACTCGCCGCACACGGTGTCCGGGTTGGAGATGAACACCGTCTGGGACGGCGTCTTTCATACCGTGTGCTGGCTCGCGGTGCTCATCGGGCTGGCCGTGCTGTACTCGCGCGTGACGCACGGCCGGCGGCGGGTGTGGGCGTCCCGGGTGCTGTGGGGCTGGGTGCTGGCGGGCTGGGGGCTGTTCAACCTCGTCGAGGGGGTGCTGGACCACCAGATCCTCGGCATCCATCACGTGCACGGCGGGCCGTACCAGGTCTGGTGGGACGTCGGGTTTCTGGTGGTGGGGGCGCTGCTGCTTCTCGGGGGCTGGGCGCTCCAGCGCGGCGGCCGGGCCTTGAACCATGCGGGGGCGTCTGATGGGTGGTCATGAGCATCACGCCGGGGGCGGGCATCCGCTGCCCGGCGGGCCGCTCCCGACGGCGGTGGCGGTGGGCCTGCTGTTCCTGTTCGCCGCCGGATATCTGCTGCTCGTACGGCGGACCGCCCGCCGCTCCGCCAAGGGCTGGAGCCCCTGGCGCACCGCGAGTTTCCTCGCGGGGTGTGCCCTGGTGGCCGGGGCGCTGCTGCCGCCGCTGGGGGCCTTCGCGCACGGGGACTTCCGCGGGCACATGGCCCAGCACCTGCTGATCGGGATGTACGCGCCGCTCGCGCTGGTCCTCGGTGCGCCGGTGACGCTGCTGCTGCGGACGCTGCCGCCCCGCCGGGCCCGGCGGCTGACCGGTGTGCTGCACAGCCGCCCGCTCCGGTTCGTCGCCCACCCGGTCACCGCGCTGCTGCTGAGCACCGGCTCGCTCGCGGTCCTGTACGGCACCCCGCTGTACGACGTGACCGCGGCGCACCCCGCCCTGCACTGGCTGGTGCACGCGCACTTCCTGCTCTCGGGCTGCCTCTTCGCCTGGGTCGTGGCGGGGCCGGACCCCGCTCCCGCGCGCCCGGGAGTGCCCGCCCGGCTGGTGCTGCTGGGCGTGGCCGTCGCCCTCCACGCGGCGTTCTCGCAGCTCCTGTACGGCGGCTTCCTCATCGGCGTGCACGCGCCGGTCGACCAGGTACGGGGCGGCGCGGAGCTCATGTACTACGGCGGCGACCTCGCCGAGCTGCTGCTGGCCGGCGCCCTGGTCGCCACCTGGCGCCCGGCCCGGAACCCACGCAGGCCAACGGCACCGGCCCTTAGCCCGACCGAGTCACTTTCCCCGCCCTAGCCGGCTCCCTTCGGTGCGCCCCGCCGCGCGTCGCCGTCGACTCAGGACCATGGTGCGGGTCCAGGCCCCGGCGTACGGCCCCGGAGTGGCGGGGAGCGAGGAGAG
Organism: Streptomyces sp. NPDC053542; assembly: GCF_044544685.1. Classification (NCBI taxonomy): domain Bacteria; kingdom Bacillati; phylum Actinomycetota; class Actinomycetes; order Kitasatosporales; family Streptomycetaceae; genus Streptomyces; species Streptomyces sp. NPDC053542. Next base: position 61,451 of record NZ_JBITXL010000013.1, on the reverse strand, counting down.
CGGCAGATGGCTGACCTGTACATCGATGGTGAGTGGACGGGGGCGGCGGCGGGCGGCCGGCGTGATGTGGTCAATCCGTTCGACGCCTCCGTGGTGACGACCGTCGACGACGGGGACGGCACGGACGTCGACCGGGCGGTGCGGGCCGCCCGGCGCGCGTTCGACGCCGGCGAGTGGGCGAACGCCGCGACCCGGAGCCGCGCCGACGTCCTGCACCGGGTGTACGAGCTGCTGCTGCGCGACCTGGAGGACATCGCGCGCACCGAGACGCAGGACACCGGCAAGACGATCGCGGAGTCCCGGCTCGACATCGAGGACATCGCGAACGCCTTCCGGTACTTCGCCGAGATCGCCGACAAGGACGGCGGGCGGGTGGTGGACGTCGGCCCGGACGTGCTGAGCCGGGTGGTGTACGAGCCCATCGGGGTGTGCGCGCTGATCGCGCCGTGGAACTACCCGCTGCTCCAGGCGACCTGGAAGGTGGCGCCCGCGCTCGCGGCCGGCAACACCTTCGTCCTGAAGCCGAGCGAGACGACGCCGCTGACCACGATCATCCTGTTCCGGCTGCTGGAGGAGGCGGGTACGCCGCCCGGGGTGGCGAACCTGGTCCTCGGCCCCGGCTCGACGGTCGGCGCCGCGATGACCCAGCACCCGGACGTGGACATGGTGTCCTTCACCGGCGGGCTGGCCACCGGCCGCACGATCATGGCGGGCGCCGCGGCGGACGTGAAGAACATCGCGCTGGAGCTGGGCGGCAAGAACCCCAATGTGGTTTTTGAAGACTGCGACTTCGAGGCCGCGGTGGATTACGCGCTGGATGCCTCCTTCCTGCACTCCGGGCAGGTGTGTTCGGCCGGGTCGCGGCTGATCGTGCAGGAAGGGCTGTACGACCGGTTCGTCGAGGCGCTGGCCGACCGGGCGCAGCGCATCCGGCTGGGCAACGGCATGCACGAGGACACCGAGAGCGGGCCGCTCAGCTCCGCCGAGCACCGCGAGAAGGTGGAGGGCTATCTGGAGGTCGCCCGCAACGAGGGCGCGCGGCTGGTGTGCGGCGGGCGCCGCCCCGATGACCCCGAGCTCTCCCGCGGCTTCTTCGTCCTGCCGACGATCTACGCGGACTGCGACCGGTCCATGCGGATCGTGCAGGAGGAGGTGTTCGGCCCGGTGGTGACGGTCGAGCGGTTCCGGGACGAGGAGGACGCGGTACGGCTCGCCAATGACACCAAGTACGGGCTGGCGGGCGCCGTGTGGACCAGTGACGCGAGCCGGGCGCAGCGGGTGGCGCAGCGGCTGCGGCACGGCACGGTCTGGATCAACGACTTCCATCCGTACGTCCCGCAGGCCGAGTGGGGCGGATTCGGGCACTCCGGGGTGGGTCGCGAGCTGGGACCGACCGGGCTGCGCGAGTACCAGGAGGCCAAGCACATCTACCAGAACCTCCGGCCGGCGCCTTCCGGCTGGTTCAAGGGCTGAGGCGCGGGCGTGGCGACCGGAGGGAGCGAGGAACGGCGCATGGGCGACGGTACGGAGTTCGACTACGTCATCGTGGGCGGCGGGACGGCGGGCTGCGTCCTGGCCGCGCGGCTGACCGAGGATCCCGGCTGCCGGGTGTGCGTGGTCGAGGGCGGGCCCAGCGACGTGGGCGACGAGAAGATCCTGCGGCTGCGCAACTGGATCAATCTGCTGGAGTCCGAGTACGACTACGGGTACACGACCGTGGAGCAGCCGCGCGGGAACTCGCACATCGTGCACTCGCGGGCGCGCGTGCTGGGCGGCTGTTCCTCGCACAACACGCTGATCAGCTTTCTGCCGCTGCCGGAGGACATGGACGAGTGGGCGGCGCTGGGCTGTACGGGCTGGGACGCGGCGACGGTGCTGCCGTACCGCGACCGGTTGCAGAACAAGATCGTGCCGGTGGCGGAGCAGGACCGCAATCCGATCGCGAAGGACTTCGTGACGGCCGCGGCGTCCGCGCTGGGCGTGCCGGTGGTCGAGGACTTCAACGCCCGGCCGTTCGCGGACGGGGTGGGCTTCTTCTCGCTGGCGTACGAGGCGGAGGGGAACAAGCGGTCGTCGGCGTCGGTCGCGTATCTGCATCCGGTCCTGGACCGGCCGAATCTGACGCTGAAGCTGGAGACCTGGGCGCACGAGGTGGTGCCGGCCGGGGACGGCCGGATGACGTGCGTGCGGGTGCGGTCCGCGGACGGGACGGAGACGACGCTGCGGGCGGAGCGGGAGCTGCTGCTGTGCGCGGGCGCGATCGACACGCCGCGGCTGCTGCTGCTCTCCGGCATCGGCCCGGCGGATCAGCTGCGCGAGCTGGGGATCACAGTGCGGGCCGATCTCCCCGGTGTGGGTGAGAACCTGCTGGACCACCCGGAGTCGGTGATCGTCTGGGAGACGGACGGGCCGCTGCCGCCCAACTCGGCGATGGACTCCGACGCCGGGCTGTTCCTGCGCCGCGACCCGGACGGCGGGCCACGGCCCGACCTGATGTTCCACTTCTACCAGGTGCCGTTCACCGTCAACACGGAGCGGCTGGGCTACCCGAGGCTGGAGCACGGCGTGTGCATGACGCCGAACGTGCCGCGGGCCCGCTCCGTGGGCCGGATGTGGCTGCGCAGCGCCGACCCGGCGGAGAAACCGGCGCTGGATTTCCGGTACTTCACCGATCCGGACGGGCACGACGAGAAGACGATCGTGGACGGGCTGAAGGTGGCACGCGAGGTGGCGGCGACACCGCCGCTGCGGGACTGGCTGAAGCGGGAGGTGGCGCCGGGCCCCGATGTCACCTCGGACGCGGCGCTGTCGGAGTACGGGCGGCGGGCCGCGCACACCGTGTACCACCCGGCGGGCACCTGCAAGATGGGCGGCGACGACGATCCCGCGGCCGTACTCGATCCACAGTTGCGGGTGCGCGGCCTGGACGGCATCCGGGTCGTGGACGCCTCCCTCTTCCCGACGATGCCGACGATCAACCCGATGGTGACGGTCCTGCTGGCGGCCGAACGGGCGGCCGACCTGCTGCGGGGCGCGGACGGAGGCGGTCGGTGATGACTACGGCGAACACCCCGGCCGGCGGCGCGGCCGGCGGCGGGAGCGAGAGCGGCGACGGGTCCGTCCCCGGCTCGGAGTTCCGCAAGGACATGGGCCCGTGGGCGAACTTCGCGCTCGGCTTCACCTACCTCTCCCCCGTCGTCAGCACCTACACCCTCTTCGCCACCGCGCTCGGCGAAGGCGGCCCGCCGATGGTGTGGGCGTTCGTGCTGGCCGGGTGCGGTCAGTTCCTGGTCGCGCTGATCTTCGGTGAGGTGGTCGCGCAGTTCCCCATCGCGGGCGGGGTCTATCCGTGGGCGCGGCACCTGTGGGGCAAGCGCTGGGCGTGGATGACCGGCTGGATCTACATGTGGGCGCTGCTGGTCACGATCACGTCGGTGGCGTACGGCGCGGGCCCGTACATCGCCATCCTGATCGGCTTCAAACCCACCGTCCACACCACCGTCCTGTGCACGGTGATCCTCATCATCGTCGCCGTGCTCATCAACTACGCCGGTACGAAGGCGCTTTCGGCGGCGGCCGTGATCGGTTTCGGCGCGGAGCTGATCGGCGCGCTGATCGTCGGCATCTACCTGCTGTCCACCCACCGCGAGCACAACCTCGGCGTCATCTTCGACACGTACAGCACCGAGGGCGACGGCAGCTATCTGCCGGTCTTCCTGGCGGCCGCGATCATCGGCTTCTACCAGTACTACGGCTTCGAGGCGTGCGGGGACACCGCCGAGGAGGTCGAGCACCCGGGCCGGGTGATTCCGAAGGCGATGCGCCGCACGATCTACGTGGGCGGCGCGGCGGCCACCTTCACCTGTCTGTCGCTGCTGCTCTCCGTCACCGACTACCGCGCGGTGATCTCCGGGAAGGACACCGACCCGGTGGTGCACCTGCTGTACGACGCGCTGGGCGAGGTCGGGGCCCGGCTGGTGATGGCCGTGGTCCTCATCTCCTTCCTCTCCTGCACGATCAGCCTCCAGGCGGCGGCCGGCCGGCTGATCTACTCGTACGCGCGCGACCAGATGATCGTCGGGCACCGGCTGCTGCGGAAGTTCGCGCACGCCAGGGCGGTGCCGGGCTGGGCGCTCTTCGTGTCGGCGGTCATCCCGGCGATCATCGCCTTCGGCTCCCTGGTGTCGGAGGACGCGCTCACCAAGATCGTGTCGTTCGCGATCCTGGGCATCTACGGCTCGTTCCAGATGGTGGTACTGGCCGCGCTGCGCGCCCGGCTCAAGGGCTGGAAGCCGAACGGCGAGTACCGGCTCGGCCGCTGGGGCCTGCTGGTGAACGCCGGGGCGCTGGCGTACGGCATCTTCGCCATCATCAACATCTGCTGGGCCCGCACGCCCGAGGCCCCCTGGTACGACAACTACATCGTGCTGCTGTGCGGCGGCGTCGTCGTCCTGGTGGGCCTGGTCTACATGTTCACCACGCACCATTACGGGCGCGGCGACGCCCCGTGCGGGGACGCGATCCCGGAGTCGCGGCGCTGAGCCGGCGGCTTCCGGGCGCGCGGGCGCCCGTCGCCCACAGGGCCGCGTACGCGGCGCCCGTCAGCACCACCGCCGTGGCCAGGCGGCGGCCCGCCGTGCGGCGGCCGCCGGCCCAGCCGCCGCGGACGGCGCCGCCCGGCAGCGGGTGGGCGACGCTGCCCGCGGTGTCCGGGGCCGGTTCGGTGCGGGACAGGTGGGCGCGGTTCATCTGGTACGCCAGGGCCTTCTCCATCAGGCGCGGCGTGAGCTTCGTCTGGAGGGCCAGGACCGCGGCGGCGGGGCCGACGTACGCCTCGCGGCGCGGCGAGCGGACCAGCCGCAGCGCCTTCCGGGCCGCCCGTTCGGGGGTGTAGACGGGGGCCATCGGGAGGACCTCGCGGCCCGAGTAGTTGGCGGCGCTCTCGAAGAACGGGGTGTCCATGGTGGCGGGCAGCATCGTGCAGACGTGCACGTCCCGGTGGCCCTCCAGCCACAGCTCCTGGCGCAGGCTGGTGCCCAGCGCCCGGACGGCGGCCTTGGCCAGCGCGTACGGGGCGTTGTACGGGACCGGTGAGACGCCGACGACCGAGGAGACGTTGATCAGGGTGCCGTTGCCCTGGCGGCGCATCACGGTGAGGGCGGCGCGGGCACCGTACACATAGCCCATGACGTCGGTGTCGATCACCTTGCGGCAGACGTCGGCCGGGATCTCGTCGAGCGCGCCGAAGGCGGCGACGGCGGCGTTGTTGATCCAGACGTCGATCCGGCCGAAGGCCGCGACGGCCTCCTGGGCGAGCCGGTCCACCGCGGCGGCGTCGGTCACCTCGGTGGGGACGGGGAGCGCGCGCCCGGCGCCGCGCCGGCGGCAGCGGCGGGCGACCTCGTTCAGCTCCTCGGCGCGCCGCGCGGCCAGTACGACGTGCCAGCCGCGGGCCGCGAACGCCTCGGCGCACGCCCGCCCGACGCCGCTCGACGCGCCGGTGATCACTACGACGCCGCCCTCGCCCTGGGCCACCATGGCCGCCTCCTCCATACGTACGGCCGCGGACCGGGCCGTGATGACTGTCGCGCCACACGTACCCGGACGGGCATAATGCACACATATCGGATCATCCACCGCCCACCCTCCGTCACCTCGCATGGAGTGCGCCATGGCCGTACGGCACCAGCTCATCGCCCGGAAGCCGGCCGCCGTCTGGGCGGTGCTGGAGGACTGCACCCAGTACGGCGACTGGGTGGTCGGACCCTCGGCCTCCAACCCGCAGGACGGCGACTGGCCGGACGTCGGCTCCTCCATCTGCTACACGCTGCGGCTGGGCAGCCGGGAGCTGGCGGGCCGTACCGTCGTCCGGCGGCACGAGCCGCCGCGGTGGCTGGAGCTGGAGGCGTACTGCGACCCGCTCGGCTCGGCCCGGATCGCGCTGGACATCCGCCCCTGGGGCGAGGAGACGCTGGTCATTCTGGATGAGCACCCGCTGCGCGGCTACGGCGGGCTGCTCCACAACTTCGCCCTCGACGCCCTGCTGCAGCTGCGCCACCGCAATATGCTCAAGCGCCTCGCGAAGGTGGTCGAGGAGCTGCCCCGGGAGATGGAGGCCGGGGCCGGGCGCGCGACGGGCCGGTGACATGCCCGACGCGGTGGTGATCGGCGCGGGGCCCAACGGCCTGGTGGCCGCCAACCTCCTCGCCGACGCGGGCTGGAGCGTCACGGTACTGGAGGCGCAGCCCGAGCCCGGCGGCGCCGTCCGCAGCGACCGGGGCGTCCATCCGGAGTACATCAGCGACGTCTTCAGCGCGTTCTACCCGCTCGCGGCCGCCTCGCCGGTCGTGCGCGGGCTGGAGCTGCACCGGTACGGGCTGCGCTGGAGCCACGCGCCGCACGTCCTCGCGCACCCGCTGACGGACGGCAGGTGCGCGGTGCTGGCCCGCGACCGGGCGGTGACCGCGGCCGGGCTGGCGGACTTCGGGGCGGGGGACGGCGAGGCGTGGGAACACCTGTGCGGCATCTGGGACCGGCTCGGCGAGGACATCATGCGGGCGCTGTTCACGCCGTTCCCGCCGGTGCGCGCCGGGGCCCGGCTGGCGGCCCGGCTGCGCGGCGCCGGCGGGCTGCGGCTGGCTCGCAGCCTGGTGCTGCCGGTACGCCGGCTGGGCGAGGAGGAGTTCACGGGCGACGGCGGCCGGCTGCTGCTGGCGGGCAACGCGCTCCACGCGGACCTGGCGCCGGAGGCGGCGGGCAGCGGTGGCTACGGCTGGCTGCTGGCCATGCTCGGGCAGGCCGTCGGCTTCCCGGTGCCGGTCGGCGGCTCCGGCGCGCTGACCGACGCGCTGGTCACCCGGCTGGCGGAGCGCGGCGTCGCCGTGCGCTGTGGGGAACGCGTGACCGAGGTCGTCGTGCGGCACGGCCGCGCCGTGGGGGTACGCACAACAGGCGGCGAAACGGTCACGGCCGGCCGGGCGGTGCTGGCGGACGTGCCGGCGCCGGATCTCTACCGCGAACTGGTCGGCGCCGGGCACCTGCCGGCGCGGATCTTCGACGATCTGCGCCGGTTCCAGTGGGACTTCGCGACGTTCAAGGTCGACTGGGCCCTGGCCGGTCCGGTGCCGTGGACCGCGCCGGAGGCCGCCCGGGCCGGCACCGTCCATCTCGCCGACGGGGTCGACGAGTTGACCCGGTTCGCCGCGCAGATCGCCATGGGGCTGGTGCCCGACCGGCCGTTCGCACTGTTCGGCCAGATGACGACGGCGGACGCCACCCGCTCGCCGGCCGGCACGGAGTCGGCGTGGGCGTACACCCATGTACCGCAGACCGTGCGCGGGGACGCGGGGCCCGACGATCTGACGGGGCGTTGGGATGCGGGCGAGCAGGAGGCGATGGCCGACCGTATCGAGGAGCAGGTGGAGCGGTTCGCGCCCGGCTTCCGCGGCCGCGTCCGGGCCCGCCGCATCCTCGCGCCGCCCACCCTGCAGGCCATGAACGGCAACCTGCACGGTGGCGCGCTCAACGGCGGTACCGCCAACATGCACCAGCAGCTGGTCTTCCGGCCGCTGCCCGGCACGGGCCGCCCGGAGACCCCGGTGCCCGGGCTCTACCTCGCCTCGGCGTCCGCCCACCCCGGCGGCGGGGTGCACGGCGCACCGGGCGCGAACGCGGCACGCGCCGCCCTGCGCGCGGGCGGCCCGGCCCGCTTCCTCGCCGCCGCACAGGGCGCGCTCGCCAAGCGGGGGCGCGGGGGCGAGAAGGGCCGCACGTAAGAGCCTGCGGCAAAGAGCCTGCGTCCAAGCCGTTCCAGCATTCGGTCACCGTTCGTCCCCCCGGACTTCCCTTGCTGCAGGGGTCTTGTCGTGATGCGCGGCGCGGGCCTAGTGTCGCCAGCCGGTAAGCGCTTTCTATCCGAAGGAGCTGTCCCTGCATGCCCGTTTCCGCCCCCGTCCGCGCCGCAGTCGTCGGCACCGGCGGCATCGTCACCGGCAGCCATCTGCCCGCCCTGCGCGAACTGCACGGCCGCGTACGGCTGGTGGCCGCCGTCGACACCGATCCCGCGCGGCTCACCGCCTTCCGCGAGCTGGCGGGCGACGAGGTGCACGGCTACGGCGACCTCGCCGAGATGCTCGCCGCCGAGCGCCCGGACCTCGTCCTCCTCGGCACCCCGCCCGCCCTGCACGCCGAGCAGGCGCGGGCCGCGCTGCGGGCCGGTGCCTGGGTGCTGTGCGAGAAGCCGCTGTGCCTCTCGCTCGCCGAGTACGACGCCATCGCGGCGGCGGAGGGCGCCGAAGAGGGCGGCCCGTACGCCTCCGTCGTCTTCCAGCACCGGTACGGTTCGGGCGCGGTGCACGCCCGCGAGCTGCTGCGCTCCGGGGAGCTGGGGCGGCCGCTGGTCGCGCACTGCCAGACCACCTGGTACCGGGACCGCGCGTACTACTCCGTTCCCTGGCGCGGCCGCTGGGCCACCGAGGGCGGCGGGCCGACCATGGGCCACGGCATCCACCAGATGGACCTGCTGCTGCATCTGCTCGGCGACTGGGCCGAGGTACGGGCGATGGCGGGCCGGCTGGTGCACGACGTGGAGAGCGAGGACGTCTCCACCGCGCTGGTCCGGTTCGCCGACGGCACCCTGGCCACCGTCGTGAACAGCGTGCTCAGCCCCGACGAGGTGAGCCGCATCCGCATCGACTGCGCGGACGCCACCGTCGAACTGACGCATCTGTACGGGCACTCCAACGACGACTGGGCGTACACCCCGGCCGTGCACGCCCGCGACGACGAGCGGCGCACCACCCACTGGCGCACCCCGGCCGCCGACGTGCCCAGCTCGCACGCCGCGCAGCTGGACGGCTTCCTGGACGCCATGGAGAAGGGCGTCCGCCCGCCCGGCAGCGGCACGGAAGCGCGCCGCACGCTGGAATTCCTCGCCGCGCTCTACAAGTCGGCGTTCACCGGACGGCCGGTCGGCGCGGGCGAGATCGGCCCGGACGACCCGTACTACCTCGCCATGCACGGCAACCACCCCGACTGGGCACCGAAGGAGCAGTGACCGCGGCATGAGCGCACCCACGAACGCAGGAACCCCGATCACCGTCACCCACACCCACGGCGAGCGCATCCGGGTCGCCGCCGGCGGCACCGAGCTGCTGTCGTACGTCTACGCCCCCGACCCGGTGGCCTTCGAGTCCCGCAAGCCGTACGTGCACCCGCTGCGCACCCTCGCGGGGCACACGGTCAGCGGCTACCGGCCCCACGACCACCGCTGGCACAAGGGCCTGCAGATGACCGCGAGCCATCTGTCGGGCCAGAACTTCTGGGGCGGCAACTCCTATGTGCACGGAGAGGGGTACCTGCCGCTCCACGAGCGCGTCGGTTCGATGCGCCACGACGGCTTCGACTCCTTCGAGGTGGCCGAGGACCGGCTGGACTTCACCGAAGCGCTCACCTGGGTCGAGAACGGCGGCCAGGAGTGGGCGCGCGAACGGCGCACGGTCGCGGTGCACTCGGTGGACGCCGAGGCCGGCGCATACGCGATCGACTGGTCGATCCGGCTGACCAACGTCCGTGATGAGGCGCTGCGCTTCGGGTCGCCGACGACGGCGGGGCGGGAGATGGCGGGCTACACCGGGCTGCAGTGGCGCGGCCCCCGGGCCTTCACCGGTGCGCAGGTGCTGACCCTGGCCGGCCCGAGCACCGACGAGGAGACGATGGGGCAGCCCGCCGCCGAGTACCCGTGGATCGCGGTCGTCGGCGAGCACGACGACGTGGACGGGCACGCCACCCTGGCCTTCGCGCACGCCCCGGAGAACGCGGATGCCGTGCACGCCTCGCACTGGTTCGTGCGCTCCGAGCCGATCCCGAGCGTCGCGTTCTCCTGGGCGTTCTTCGAGGAGTTCGCGCTCGAACCGGGCGAGACCTTCGCGTACCGGTACCGGGTGCTGGTGGCCGACGGGGCGTGGGACGTGCCCCGCATCGAGGCCCATCTGAAGTCGCTGGCCTGGTGAGGGAGGGAACTGATCATGGTCATGGACGCGCCGCTGCCGGGCGGCATCGGACTGTCGCACATCGGCGCCTATGAGTGGGAAGCCGCCGACGGCGTGTGCGGGGGCAGCCCGCATCTGCACCTCGCCTGCACGGAGGCGTACGTCGTCACCGGGGGCCGGGGCGCCGTACAGACGCTGAGCGTGGCGGACGGCTACCGCGAGACGCCGCTGGAGCCGGGCGTGATCGCGTGGTTCACGCCGGGGACGGTGCACCGCATGGTCAACGGCGCCGGGCTGCGGGTGACGGTGCTGATGCAGAACGGCGGGCTGCCGGAGGCGGGGGACGCGGTCTTCACCTTCCCGCCCGAGGTGCTGGCCGATCCGGCGGCGTACGCCGCTGCCGCCGCGCTGCCCGCGAAGGAGGGGCCCGAGGCAGAGGCCGGTGCGCGCAGGCGGCGGGACCTCGCCGTCGAGGGGTACCAGGCGTTGCGTACGGCGCTGGCTGATGGTGACGACGGGCCCTTGCGTGCTTTCCAGCAGGCGGCCGCCCGGCTCGTCGCCCCCAAGGTCGAGAGCTGGCAGGCGCGTTGGCGCGAGGGCGCGCTGGCCGCCGCCGAGCGGACGGGGCGGCAGCTGACCGCGCTCGCCGGGGGCGACGCGGCGCATCTGGCCGAGGGCGGGGTCCGGTCGGCGGGCCCGACCCGGCGCGGCGGATACGGCATGTGCGGCCGCCGCGACGAGTACGAACTGCCCGGCACGACGCTTCCGTACTACGGGGAGTGAGCCGTGCGGCGTCCGAGAACTCTCGCGGCCCTCGCGCTCGCGCTCTGCCTGGCCCTTACGGGCTGCGGCGGCGGTGGGGCCTCCACCGCCGCCGGCGGCAAGGTCACGCTCCGCTTCACGTGGTGGGGCAACGCGGACCGGGCAGCCCGCACCGAGAAGGCCGTCGCCGCCTTCGAGCGGGCGAATCCCGGCATCGACATCCAGACCTCCTACTCCACCTACGAGTCGTACAAGCAGAAGCTGGCCACGCAGGCGGCGGGCGGCGACGTCCCCGACCTCATCCAGCTGGACTACCGGCAGATCAGCCAGTACGCGGGCTCCGAGGTGCTGCTCGACCTGGGGACTCAGCGCAAGGCGCTGCCCACCGGCGACATGGACGCCGGGCTGCTGAAGACCGGGCAGGTGGACGGCGTGCAGTACGCGCTGCCGATGGGCGTCGGGACGCAGGCCATGGCGTACGACAAGGAAGCCTGGCGGAAGGCCGGGCTGCGCACCCCGAAGGCCGGCTGGACCTGGGAGGACTGGGCGAACGCGGTGCGGAAGCTGAAGGCCGCCGGGTACGAGCGGCCCATGACGGACCCGGGCTCGATGGAGGACTGGTTCGAGGTCTGGCTGCGCGGGCAGGGCAAGCGGCTGTACGGCGCCGACGGGCAGACCGCGTTCCGTGCGGCCGACCTCGCCCGCTTCTGGGCCTTCACCTCGAAGCTGCGCAAGGAGGGGCTGGTCAGCCGGGCCGAGGACACCACGCAGATGGCGGGCTCGGTCGAGGACTCGCCGATGGGCCGCAAGCGTGCGGTCGCGGAGTTCAACTGGGACGCCCCGTCTGCCGGTTACGAGGCCGTGTACGGGGACCGGCTGGCGCTCGCGCCGATGCCGGCGGGCCCGGACGGCACCCCGGGCCAGTACTTCAAGCCGTCGATGCTCCTCGGGATCGCCGCCGGCAGCGCGCACCCGCGCGAGGCGGCGAAGTTCATCGACTTCCTGCTCAACTCGGACAAGGCCGCCGACATCCTCGGCGTGGACCGCGGCACCCCGGTCAACAGCCGGCAGCGGACCCGCGTACTGCCGGAGGTCGCCGGCTTCCAGCAGCAGGTCGCCGGGCTCCAGGAAGCCCTGGAGGGCAGGCTGAAGGACCCGCCGGCCGCGCCGCCGCGCGGTGACAACGGCCTGCAGTCGACCTTCCAGCGCGACTACGACCAGGTGGCGTTCGAGCAGGCGTCCCCGCGCGAGGTCGCCGAGGACTTCCTCACCGAGGCACGGACGGAGCTGAGGCCGTGAGCACCCGAACGATGGACGAAGCGGCCGCGCTCCCCCGGCAGCGTCCGGCCCCCGTGGCGCAGCCGCGGAAGCGGCGGCCGAAGCGGGAGCGGGAGGGCGCCGCCTGGGTGTTCCTCTCCCCCTGGGTGCTGGGCGCCGCCGTCCTCACCCTCCTCCCGATGGCGGTCTCCCTCTACCTCTCCTTCACCGACTACAACCTCTTCGACCCGCCGTCCTGGGTGGGCCTGCGCAACTACAAACAGATGTTCACCGAGGACCCGCGGCTGCTCCGCTCGGTGGCGAACACCCTGCTGTACGTCCTGGTGGCCGTGCCCCTCCAGCTCGCCCTGGCGCTGGCGGTGGCGGTCGCGCTGAAGTCGATGAAGCGCGGCAAGGGCTTCTACCGCTCCGCCTTCTACGCCCCGTCGCTGCTCGGCGCCTCGATGAGCATCGCGCTGGTGTGGCGGGCGCTGTTCAACGACGGCGGCACCGTCGACAACGTCCTCGGGTCCCTGGGCCTGCACACCGGCGGCTGGGTCAACCGCCCCGGCTGGGCGCTGCTGTCCGTGGCGCTGCTGACGGTGTGGCAGTTCGGCGCGCCGATGGTCATCTTCCTGGCGGGGCTGCAGCAGATACCGAAGGAGCTGTACGAGGCGGCGTCGGTGGACGGCGCCGGGCGGTGGCAGCAGTTCGTCTCGATCACCCTGCCGATGCTGTCCCCGGTCCTCTTCTTCAATCTCGTCCTGCAGACCATCCAGGCGTTCCAGGTCTTCACCCCGGCGTTCGCGGTGAGCGCCGGCCGCGGCGGCCCCGCCGACTCCACCCTCTTCTACACGCTCTACCTCTACGACCGCGGCTTCACCGCCTCGCACATGGGCTACGCCTCCGCGATGGCGTGGGTCCTGCTGATCGCCATCGGCATCGTCACCGCGGTGCTCTTCCGCACCTCCCGCTCCTGGGTCTTCTACGCGAACGAGGAGGGCCGCTGATGACCGCCACCCGCTCCCGCATCGCCCTGCACGCCGGCTGTCTCCTCGTCCTGCTCGTCATGCTGTACCCGCTGGGCTGGCTGGTCGCGACGTCCTTCAAACCGGCCGACGAGGTCCTCGCCAGCCTCGCGCTGCTGCCCTCCCGGCTGGCCACGGAGAACTACACGACGGCCGCGGCCGGCATCGAGGGCGTCAGCCTGCTGAAGCTCTTCGGCAACTCGCTGACCATCTCGGTCGGCGCCGTGCTCGGCAACGTACTGAGCTGCTCGCTCGCCGCGTACGCCTTCGCGCGGCTGCGGTTCCGGATGCGCGGGCCGCTGTTCGCCTTCATGATCGCCACGATCATGCTGCCGCACCACGCGGTGCTGATCCCGCAGTACATCGTCTTCAACCAGCTCGGCATGGTGAACACCTTCTGGCCGATGGTGCTGCCGAAGTTCCTGGCCACCGACGCGTTCTTCGTCTTCCTCATCGTGCAGTTCATGCGCGGGCTGCCGCGCGAGCTGGAGGAGGCGGCGAAGATCGACGGCTGCGGGCCGTTCCGTACCTTCGCGCGGGTCGTGCTGCCGCTCACCAGGCCCGCGCTGATCACCACCGCGATCTTCACCTTCATCTGGACCTGGAACGACTTCTTCACCCAGCTGATCTACCTCTTCGAGCCGGACAAATACACGCTCACGCTCGCCCTGCGCACCTTCGTGGACACCTCCAGCCAGTCCGCCTACGGCCCGATGTTCGCCATGTCGGTCCTCGCGCTGCTCCCGATCGTGCTCTTCTTCCTCGCCTTCCAGCGCTTCCTGGTGGAGGGCATGGCGAACTCGGGGGTCAAGGGATGAGCGCCCCGACGGACACGGCGGCCGCGCGGCGGGAGCCCGGCGAGCTGTTCGGGCCGCGCTTCGCGTTCTTCGCCGATGTGCTCGCCATCGGGCTCGCCACGACGGTGGCCGCGCTGCCGCTGGTGACGGCGCCGGCCGCGCTGGCCACGGCGTGCACGCTGCTGCGGAGGCGGCAGTGGTACGACGAGCCGTGCACGGCCGGGCGGTACTTCGCCGCGCTGCGCGCCCGGCGGTGGCGCGCCGACCTGGCCGCGGGCGGCGTGCTGCTGGGGCTCGGCGCGCTGGTCGCGGCGGACGCGGCGCTGGCGGCCGCGGGGCTGCCGGGCGCGGGGCCGTTCGCGCTGTTCCTGGCGGCGGTGGGGGCGGTACTGGCGGTGACCGGGCTGCGGGCGTGTGCGCAGCCCGCCGCGGCGGAAAGCCTGCCGGACGGTGCGGCGGGCGGCTGGCGGGCCGCGGTACGGGCGAGCGCGGCGCGCACCGTGCAAGACCTCCCCGGCAGTCTCCTGGTGCTGCTGGCGCTGGCCACTGCCGCGGTGTGCGCGTGGACCGTACCGCCCCTGCTCTTCCTGCTGCCGGGGCCGTTGGCGGTGGCGCTGACGGCGGTCGAGGCGCGCCGGGCGGGCCCGTTCGCGACGGCGGACGCACCAAAGGCATCGACTCACTGATCACCTACGACCCTTATCCCCGGCAAAAGGTTGCCCCGGGCGAACCTTGTGCAATCACCAATTACTTCCTTAACTTCAGGTGAAGCCCGTATAAACACCAGGAAGACGAAGATGCGCAGAGACATACCGCCCCTCGCCGAGGTGCGTCGCCTTACCCAGAAGAAGCGGGACGCATGGTGGACCGTGCTGCTGGTCGACCCGGTCGCCACTCCTCTGGTGCGGCAGACCGCGATGCGCACGCGGATCACCCCGAACCAGATCACCTGGGGCGCGCTCCTCCTCGGCCTGGTCTCGGCGGCGTGTTTCACGCAGGGCGACTGGCGCTGGCTCGTCGCCGGTGCCGTGGTGTACCACCTGAGCTTCATCCTGGACTGCATGGACGGCAAGGTCGCCCGGCTCACCGGCCAGGGCTCCGTCTTCGGCGCCTGGCTGGACTACATCTTCGACCGCATCCGCGTGATGGCCTGCGCCGTCGCCCTGATGGGCGGTCAGTACCACCGCACCGGCGACACCTTCTACATCTGGCTCGCGGCGGGCGTGGTCGCGCTCGACGGCCTGCGGTACATCAACTCGCTGGAGATCTTCAAGACCCGGCACACGATGCGCAAGCAGATCAAGGCGCGCATCCGGGCGGCGCGGCGGGCCGAGGACACGGCGGAGGTCGCGTTCATGGAGGACCTGCTGCGCGACAACCCCGAGGCGGACATCGAGCAGGACATCCAGCAGAACCTCCAGCAGGACCGGGCGGAGGACGCCGCGACCACGCTGAGCTCGGAGAGCGCGCCGGTGCTGACCACGCTGAGCACGGAGAGCGCTCCGGTGCTGATGGCCGTTCCGGCGAAGAAGCGGCGGAAGAATGCCGACGTCATCGACCTGCAGCGGGAGTTCCGCAGCCGCTTCCCCGGCTATCTGCGGGCCCGCTCCTACCTGCTGCGGCACCGCGTCCGTACGCACCTCATCAGCGGCATCGAGTTCCAGATGGGCGTCTTCATCGTCGGGCCGCTCTTCGACGCGGTCATCCCCGTCACGGTCGTCTCCGCCGTCCTCCTGCTCGTCTTCGAGCTCGCCATCGTCTACAAGCTGCTCCTCTCCACCCGGGACTTCGCCCGTACTCTCGACTCCTTCGAGAACGCGAAGACACCGGCTGCGGCGGCCTGAGCGCCGGTACCGGTCCTCAGGGAACCGGTACGTACTCCGGGAGCAGTCCCTCCGCCCGGAGTTCCGCCCACATGTCCGGCGGTACGGGGCAGCGCAGGAGTCCGGCTGCGTCCCTCGCCTCGGCGGGTGAGCGGGGGCCGGTCAGGACGCTCGCGACGGCCGGGTGGCCGAAGGGGAAATGCAGGGCCGCGGCGCGCAGCGGTACGCCGTGCCGTTCCGTGACGGCCTTGAGGCGCAGGGCGCGCTCCAGTACGGGGCGCGCCGCGGGCGTGTAGTCGTAGGTCGCGCCGGGGCGCGGGTCGGCGAGCAGGCCGGAGTTGAGGACGCCGCCGATGACGACGCCACGGTGGCGCGCGGCGGCCTCGGGCAGGACCTCGTCCAGGCCCGAGGGGTCGAGCAGGGTGTAGCGGCCGGCGAGCAGGACCGCGTCGACGTCGGTGTCGCGGAGGAAGCGGGCGAGCATGGGGGTCTGGTTCATGCCCGCGCCGATCGCCCGGACCACGCCCTCGGCGCGGAGGCGTTCGAGCGCCGGGTACGCCTCGCCGAACGCCTGCTCCGCGTGGTCGTCAGGGTCGTGCAGATAGGCGATGTCGATACGTTCCAGGCCGAGCCGGTGCAGGCTCTCCTCGATACTGCGCCGGACGCCGTCCGCGCTGAAGTCCCAGACCCGGCTGTGGGTGGCCGGCACGGCGAACCCGTGGGCGAGGTCGTCGCCGCCCGGCCCGCCGGGGCGCAGCAGCCGGCCCACCTTGGTGGAGAGCACGTACGCGTCGCGCGGCCGCTCGCCCAGTGCCGCGCCCAACCGCCGTTCCGACAGGCCGAGTCCGTAGTGCGGCGCGGTGTCGAAGGTGCGGATGCCCTCGTCCCAGGCGGCGTCGACGGTGGCGGTGGCCTGGTCGCGGGAGATCGCCGTGTAGAGGTTGCCCAGCGCGGCGGCGCCGAAGGACAGGGCGGTGAGGGGCACTTGGCTGCGGCCGAGGGTGCGGCGGTGGCCGGCGGGGCCGGGTTGCGCCGCCCGTCCGGCCGGGCCGGGTGGCGCCGCGTTCCCCCTCCGCGCGTCCGGTGTGCCGCCGGTCACCGCTGCCCTTCCGGGCGCAGCCGCAGGCCCGCCATGCCGCCGTCCACGGCGAGCGAGGTGCCGGTGACCGAGGCGGCGGCGGGCGAGGCCAGGTACGCGATGGCGGCGGCGACCTCCTCGGCGGTGACCAGGCGGCCCATCGGCTGCCGGGCGTTGAGCGCGGCGCGCTCGGCCTCGGGGTCGTCGGCCGCGTCCAGCAGCCGCCCGACCCATGGGGTGTCGGCGGTGCCGGGGTTGACGCAGTTGACGCGGACGCCCTCGCGGACGTGGTCGGCGGCCATGGCGAGGGTGAGCGAGAGGACGGCGCCCTTGGAGGCCGAGTACAGCGCGCGCTGCGGCAGTCCGGCGGTGGCCGCGATGGAGCAGGTGTTGACGATCGCGGCGTGCGCGGACTCCCGGAGGTACGGGAGTGCCGCGCGGCTGGTGCGGACGATGCCGAGGACGTTGACGTCCAGGACGCGGTGCCACTCGGCGTCGGTGTTGTCCTCGACGGTGCCGGCCGCGCCGATGCCGGCGTTGTTGACCAGGATGTCGAGGCCGCCCAGGTCGCGGGCCGCGGCACCGACCGCCCCGCACACGGAATCGTCGTCGCTGACGTCGGCCCGGTAGCCGGTCAGCGGCTCCCCGGCGGTGTCGAGCTTGTCGGTCACGAGGTCCAGTACGGCCACCCGGGCGCCGCGCGCGGCGAGCAGCCGCGCGGCGGCCAGGCCGATGCCCGAGGCGCCGCCGGTGACCAGGGCCTTGAGGCCGTTCATGTCGTCGAGGCCGTCCATGTCGTTCATGCCCGCTCCTCCTGGAGTGCCTTCCGTCGACCGCTCTGCCGAGATACATCGGATGTATTGCTCCGCGACGTGAACATACGGTCCTGCGGAGCGGCGGCACAAGAGGTCATGCGATGTCAGCCGGTGTCACCCGGCGTCCAGGCCGTAGACGCGGCGGGCGGTGTCGCCCAGCACCGCCGCGCGCTCGGTCGCCGTACACGACCGCAGCAGGTCGTCGGTGAGGGCGTGCACCGCGGCGTAGCCGCCCGCGAGTTCGCACACCGGCCAGTCCGAGCCGAACAGGATCCGGTCGGCGCCGAAAGCGGCCAGTACGTGCTCGGCGTACGGCCGCAGCAGCCCGGCCGTCCAGGTGTGCCAGGGCGCCTCGGTGACCAGCCCGGACAGCTTGCACACGGTGTTCTCACAGGCCGCCATGGATGCGATCCAGGACGCCCAGGGCTCCCACTCCCCCGCCGCGATGCCCGGCTTCCCCGCGTGGTCGAGCACGAACGGCACCTCGTCCAGGCCGCGTACGCACTCCAGCGCGGCCTGCCGCTGCGGGGCCCGTACGAGCAGGTCGTAGACGAGCCCGCGGGCGCCGAGCGCGGCGAGCGAGCGCAGGACGTCGGCGCGGACCAGCCACCGCGGGTCGGGCTCGTCCTCGACCTGATGCCGTACGCCGACGAGCAACGGGGCGTCGGGCAGGGCGGGTTCGGGTGCGGTGAGGTCCGTCCAGCCGACGACGCCGGCGATCAGGCCACCGGAGGCGCGGGCCGTCGCGAGGAAGTCGGCGGTCTCCGCGGCGGTGGCCACGGTCTGCACGAGGACGGTCGCGGTCACGCCGTGCGCCGCCGCCTCCTTCCGGAGGTCGTCCAGGGCGTAGGCGCGGTGGATCGGCGCGTGGGCGTCCGGATCCAGCCAGGGGTACGCGCGGACGGCCGGATTCCAGAGGTGGTGGTGCGCATCGATCACTGGTCCTCCCGGAGCGGGCCGGCGCCGCGTACGGCCGGTGACCTCGTCCTGCGGATACAGGGATACCGGATACCTCCCGGGGAGCCCGGATGGCAATAGGTCGGACCTCTTGACGATGGATGGGGTGCACACCATTGTCGCCCTCGGACCCGGCCCGCCCGTGTCCTTCCCGTCCGCCACCCCCTCGGAGGTCACCCGTGGCACAGGTCCAGTCCCCGGCCGGAGCCGCCGCGCGGGGCGGCGAGAAGGTGCCCCGGCGGGTGCACTGGATCGCCGTACTCGGCGGCCTGTCCGGCCTGTTGTACGGCTACGACTCCGGAGCCATCTCCGGCGCGCTGCAACCGCTGACCGACCGGTTCGGCCTCGACGCCACGGGGCAGGGCCTGGTCACCAGCCTGCTGCTGCTCGGCGCGCTGCCCGCCATCGTCGGCGGCTCGCTCGCCGCCCGCCGCTGGGACCGCCGCCATCTGCTGATCCTGGCGGGCGTCGTCTTCGTCGTCGGCTCGGTCGCCTGCGGCCTGGCCCCCAACGCGGTCGCTTTGATGGTCTCCCGCTTCGTCCTCGGCTTCGCCGTCGGCATCGCGAACATGTTCGGCCTGATCTACCTCAGCGAGCTCGCGCCCAAGCATCTGCGCGGCCGCATCACCGCGCTCTACCAGCTCGCGGTCAACGTCGGCATCCTGCTGGCATACGGCGTCGGTGACGCACTGTCAGCAGCCGGCGCGTGGGAGTGGATGCTCGGCCTGGGCGCCGTGCCCGCCGTGGTCTTCCTGGCCGGCATGGTGCTCAGCCCGGCGGGCCCGCGCTGGCTGATGACGCACGGGCGCGAGGCGGAGGCCCGCGGCGTCCTGCGCCGGCTGCGCGCGGCACCGGAGACCGCGGAGGCGGAGATCACCGAGATCCGCGACAGCCTGGCCCAACAGCACGCGGGACTACGAGAGTTGGCGGGCACCTACCGTCCCGCGCTGCGCATCACCCTGATCCTGACCTTCTTCCAGGTCTTCACCGGCATCAACGCGGTGGTCTACTACGCGCCCGTCATCTTCTCCCACCTCACCGGCGGCAACGGCGCCCAGGCCGGCACGATCGCGAACTACGGCGTCGGCGCCGCGCTGGTCCTGTCCACCGCCGCGTCGCTGCCCTTCATCGAACGCCTGGGCAGGGTGAAGCTGCTGACCATCTCGCTGGCCGCGCAGGTCCCGCCCATGGTCGCGCTCGCCCTCTTCCCCGATGTCTCCGTCCTCGCCGTGCTCTGTGTGTTCGTGTACACCTTCGCGTTCGGCTTCGGGCTGGGGCCGGTGTTCTGGCTGTACTGCCCGGAGGTGCTGCCGCTGCGGGCCAGGGCGCTGGGCATGGGGGTGATCACCTTCACCCAGTACCTGCTCAACTTCGCCTTCGCGCTGGCCTTCCCGGACGTGCTGAAGGCGATCGGCAGCTCCGTCTTCGCCGTCTTCGCCGTGCTGTCCGCGCTCGCCGCGTGGTACGTCGCCCGGCGCGTCCCCGAGACCGCCGGCCGCTCCCTGGAGGAGATCGAGCGGTACTGGCAACGGCGCGCGTAGCCCGGCAAGCTGAGTACCGCACGACGCCGCGACGACGAGAGGGGCGAACCGTGCCGGGTACGGAGGGGACGACGGCGGCCGAGGTGGCCGAGCGGTACGGACTGCGGCCGCTGCCCGCCGAGGGCGGGCTGTTCCGCCGGACGTGGGCGGGGCCGCCGGACGCCACGGGCCGCCCGGCAGGCTCGGCGATCATGGTGCTGTTCACCACGGACGCCGGTGGCTTCTCCGCCCTGCACCGGCTGCCCCTGGACGAGATCTGGCACTTCTACCGGGGCGATCCGGTCGAACTGCTGCTCCTCGGGCCGGGCGACGCCGGACGGACCGTGCTCCTCGGCGGCACCGGCGAGGAGGTGCAGACCGTGGTGCCCGCGGGTACGTGGATGGGCGCCCGGGTGATCCCGGGCGGCAGCTGGTCGCTGTGCGGGACGACGATGGCGCCCGGCTTTCTGCCCTCCGACTACGAAGGCGGCGACGTGGACGTCCTGACCAGGCAGTACCCCGAGTACGCCGAGCGGATCAGGCAGTTGTGCCGGCCCGGTGCGCCGCTGCGGATGCCGGACGGGGCCGGCGATGAGTGAAGAGCGGACGAGTGACGAGCGGATGAGTGACGGGCAGCTGGGTGACGGGCAGCGGGCGGGCATCCTGGCCGGCCGGGTCGCCCTGGTCACCGGCGCCGGCGGGCTCATCGGCGGCGGGATCGCCCGGCGGCTCGCGCGGGCCGGGGCTGCCGTGGTGGCCCACTGGCACCGGAGCGAGGAGCAGGCCGCCGCCCTCGTCACGGAGATCACCGGGCAGGGCGGCAGCGCGCTGGCCCTGCGGGCCGACCTGACGCGGGAGGAGGAGTGCCGGGAACTGGTCGACGCGGCGGCCTCCTGGCGCGGCCGGCTGGACGTCCTCGTCAACAACGCCGGGATCCAGCCGGTCCAGCCGCTCGCGGAGATGACGGCGGCCGACTGGCGGCGGCTCTCCGAAGCCAATGTGACCAGCGCGTTCTGCTGTACTCAGGCGGCGGTCGGGGCGATGCGGCGCGGGGACGGCGGCTCGGTCGTGCACATCGCCTCGATCGAGGGCTCCCAGCCCGCGCCGGGGCATGCGCATTACAGTGCCGCCAAGGCCGCGCTGATCATGTTCGCCCGCTCGGCAGCCCTCGAGTACGGCCCCCTCGGCATCCGCGTCAACACCGTCTCCCCCGGCCTGATCGGCCGGCCGGGTCTGGAGGCGGACTGGCCGGAGGGCGTCGACCGGTGGACCCGCGCCGCGCCGCTGACCCGGCTCGGCCGCCCCGAGGACGTCGGCGACGCCTGCGTCTTCCTCGCCTCGGACGCGGCCTCCTGGATCACCGGTACCGACCTGGTCGTGGACGGCGGCGTCAGCGCCCGTCCTACGTGGTGACGCCTTCCTGACCCGCCTCGGGCCCGTTCTCCGGCCCGTTCTCCGGCTCGTCCAGGTCGCAGCCGTGATCGCAGATCAGGTCGATGACCGCGCGCAGCAGTTCGGAGTCGTCGTCCGCGCGCCAGACCAGGTGGAAGCGGTGCTCGGGGCCCGGCTCGCTGAGCGGCAGGACGGCGACGCCCGGGCAGGCGATGTTGGCGGGGTCGGAGACGTCGGCGGGGTGCGCGTGCACCAGCCCGGACGCCGTGCCGGCCGCCACCAGCGCGAGCAGCTGCTCCTGTTCGCGCAGCCGGTGGTGCTGCCAGAGCGGGGCCACGCCGTGGTCGGCGAAGAACCGTACGGTCGCGTCGTGCACGCCGGGCGCGGTGTCCCGCTCGTTGATGAGGAACGGCATGCCCTCGAACGCGCCGAGCGGCACCGGGACCTGCTTGGTCAGCGGCCCGGGCGCGGGCACCGCCACATGGTCGTCGCGGTACCTCCCGACGATCAGGGAGGACGTGCCGTGCGGCGGCAGCGGGTCGCGGACCAGCGCCAAGCCGAGGTCGCCCTGTACGAGGGCGTCCAGTGCCTGAAGGCTCCACATGGGGACGGACACCACGGCCACGTCGGCCCGTGCGCGCGCCACCTTGCCGATCAGTACGTCGACGAGGCGGGCCGCGCCCGGGGCGCAGCCGATGCGCAGCTCGCCCAGCCGGGCGGCGCGCAGGGCGCGCGCGGTGTCCCCGATCTCGGCGGCCGAGGCGAGTGTGCGGCGCGCGGCGGGCAGCAGTTCGCCGCCCGCTGCGGCGAGCTCCACATGGCTGCTCGTCCGGTCGAAGAGGACGAGGCCCAGCTCCCGCTCCAGGTCGCGGATGCGACGGCGGACGGCGGCGGGCGCGACGTGCAGCCGGGCCGCGGCGCGGCCGTAGTGCAACTCCTCGGCCACCAGGGCGAAGTACTCCAGATCACGCAGTTCCATGTCTCGCTCCCCACCTTGTACACGGCGGGCCCCGCTCTGCCGGAGCAGAGCGGGGCTGGGCCGTCTCCGCAAAGCGGACACAACCTGGTGCTCGGCAGGCCCCCGCGCAAGAGGCCCGGCCGGCTGGAAGCGCCGAATCAGTCGTCGCTGTCGTCATCGTCGGCGCTGTTGTCGGCGCCGGTCTCCACGAGCATGGTGTGGGTCTCCGCGCCCGCGGTCGACGCACCGTGGTGCTCGCTGGCGGAGCCGCTCTGGTAACCGGAGTCGGTGGACGCAATCTTGGTGTTCAGGAACTCGGGGTCGTCGGCCACGGCCGTGCCGCCGGCCGCCAGGATCAGGGCTGCCACGGGAACGACGACGGCGGTCAGGCGCTTCGCAGTGCGGTTCATCTTCGGTTCCTCCATTGGTTGCACAGGGGCGAGGCGGCTTCCTCCGCCGCCCGGCAGTCGATGAGTAACCACACGTCACAGCTGTCACACACTCCGTCACCTGAATGGAAGTGACGGAGTGGCGCGGAGGGCTCCGAGGTGCCTGCGACCGGACCGTCGCCGGACCCGTGGCCGGACCCGTGGCCGGCCCGTCGGTCAGGACTGCCGCATGTTCCGCAGCGAAGCGACCAGGGTGTCCACCTCCCGCGGCGTGTTGTAGAGCGCGAAGGAGGCACGGACCGCGCTCTCCAGACCGTAGTGGCGCAGCGCGGGCTGGGCGCAGTGGTGGCCGGCCCGGACGGCGATGCCGTCGCGGTCCAGGCACTCGGCGACCGCCGCCGGGTCGAATCCCGCGAGCGTGAAGGTGAGGACGGAGATCCGCTCGGGCGCCGCGCCGATGAGTTCCAGTCCGGGGACGCCGGCCAGGGCTGCTACGGCGTACTCCGTCAGGGCCTTCTCGTAGGCGGTGACGGCGGTGCGGTCCTGGGAGGTCAGCCAGTCGATCGCGGCGCGCAGGCCGACGGCGCCGGCGATGTTGCCGGTGCCCGCCTCCAGCAGGTGCGGTACGGGGGCGAAGGTGGTCCGGCCGAAGTCGACGGAGTCGATCATGTTGCCGCCGCCCTGCCACGGCCGCATGCCCGCGAGCACTTCCGACTTGCCGTACAGCGCGCCGATCCCGGTGGGGCCGAAGAGCTTGTGCCCCGAGAAGACGTAGAAGTCGGCGTCCAGCGCCTGGACGTCCACCGGGAAGTGCGCGACCGCCTGGGCGCCGTCGACCAGCACCTTGGCGCCGTACCGGTGTGCCAGCGCCGTCATCTCCCGTACGGGCGGGACGGTGCCGAGCACGTTGGACGCGTGGCTGAGCGCCACCAATTGGGTGCGGAAGGAGAGCAGGTCGGCGAAAGCGTTCTGGTCGATCTGCCCGTCCGGGCCGAGCGGTACGGGCACCACCCGGGCGTGCCGCTCCTTGGCGATCAGCTGCCACGGCACGATGTTGGAGTGGTGTTCGAGGACCGGTACGAGGATCTCGTCGCCGGCGCCGAGGTTGGCCCGGCCCCAGGTCTGGGCGACCAGGTTGACCGCCTCGGTCGTGCCGCGGACGAAGACGACGCTGTCCGGGGACGGGGCGCCGAGGAACGAGGCGACGGCGGCGCGGCTCTCCTCGTACGCCTCGGTGGCCTCGCGGGCCATGGTGTGGGCGCCGCGGTGGATGTTGGAGTTGGCGGAGGCGTAGAAGGCGGCGAGCGCCTCGATGACCTGGCGCGGCTTCTGGGTGGTGGCGCCGTTGTCGAGCCAGACCAGCGGGTGGCCGTTGACCGTCCGGTGCAGGACCGGGAAGTCGCGCCGCACGGTCTCGGGGTCGAAGCCGCGTCCGGGGCTCGCGGGGCTCTTGGCGGGGCCGGCGCCCGGGAGGGGGCTCGGGCCCCGCAGCGCGTCCAGGCCCGTCAGCGCCTCCAGCGTCTCAGGAGTAGTCATAGTACTTGGACACCTCGACGTTCTGGAGCACGGCGATGGCGTCCTCGACCAGGACCGCGGTGTTGAAGTAGGCGGTCATCAGATAGGAGGTGATCGCCTTCTTGTCGGTGCCCATGTTCCGCATGGACAGGCCGGGTTCGACCTCGTCGGGCACCTCGGAGGGGCGCAGCCCCACCACGCCCTGCTCGGCCTCGCCCGCCCTGATGAGCAGGATCTCGGTGGTGCCGGCCGCCGCGCTGGAGCCGTTGCGGAAGCCGACCTTGTCGGACGGCAGCAGCGGCACGCCGCGCCAGGTCAGCAGGGGGCTGCCGAAGCGGGTGTCCATCACCGGGGGCACCCCCCGGCGGGTACATTCCCGGCCGAACGCGGCGATGGCCTTCGGGTGGGCGATGAAGTAACCGGGCTGCTTCCAGACCTTGGTGAGGAGTTCGTCGAGGTCGTCGGGGGTGGGCGCGCCGGTGCGCGACTGGACCCGCTGGCCCGGGGTGACGTTGTGGAACAGGCCGAAGTCGGGGTGGTTCAGCATCAGGGCTTCCTGGCGCTCGCGCAGCGCCTGGATGGTCAGGTCGGCCTGCGCCCGTACCTGGTCGTTGGGTTCGTTGTAGAGGTCGGAGACGCGGGTGTGCACTCGCAGCACGGTCTGGGCGACGGTCATGTGGTACTCGCGCGGCGTGTCCTCGTACTCGACGTAGGTGCCGGGCAGTTCGGGCTCGCCCACGTGGCCGCCGGCGAGCTGGATGGGGGCCTCCTTGCCGGCGAGGGGCGCGCCGCCCTCGCTGTACGCGGTGACCGCGGCGCACAGCGCTTCGTCGCGGTCCGACAGGCGGCCGAGGACGGCGCGCTCGACGCACAGCGCGACGCCGGGGGTGAGGGCCTTGACCTGGTACGGCGTGCGCTCGCCGCGGGTCCAGGAGTCCAGGTCGAAGAACTGGCCGTCGCCGACCACTTCGAGGACGGTCTCCTCGCCGTAGCGGGTGGTCACGCGCTTCTCCGCGCGGCCGTGCGCCAGCACCCACAGCCGGTCGGTGGACTCGCCCTCCTGGACGAGTAACTGGCCCGCGTCGAAGCTGACTTCGGTGAACGCCTGGGCCAGTTCGCCGAGCAGCGCCGGGTCCGCCTCGCGCAGGTAGGGGATCTCCCGCAGGTCCTCGCTGACCACGCGGCGGGTGCCCTCGTGGTCGGTGTCGACGGTGATCCGGTCGTCGCCGAGCAGGAACGTACGGCGCCGGTTGACGCGGAAGACGCCGGAGTCGACGTCCACCCAGGGCAGCGCGCGGAGCAGGTAGCGCGGGGTGATGCCGCGCATCTGCGGCGCGGTCTTCGTGGTGGTCGCGAGTTGCCGTGCGGCATCCGGGCTGAGGGTGAGGCGGTGGTCGCTCATGGGGACTCCTGGCAGTCGGTGAGGGGTTGGCCCCGTACGGACGTCCCGGACGCGGTGGAGCGGCGGCCGGAACGAGAGTGATCGTCACGGTGGGCACTTATCGACCACAAGAAGGCGTTGCACTTGAGCAGTCCGGAATCAATCCGACCATTTCTTGTGGTAATTAGTCCCGAATACAACCACTTCGCGTGTCAAGAACGCGCGACCAGCGTCCCTGCCTCCGGCGTCCGCAGCGCCTGCCCCCTCACCCGCCTTCCGGACGCCGCTGTCCGATTCCCGGATACGACGCGATTCGTCCGTACGACCGTTCGGGGCGCCCCGTCAGCTCACCGTGAGCCCGGCCTTCGCGGTGGCGGCCGAGCTGGTGCCCACGTAGAGGTCGAACGCGCCGGGCTCCACCGTGAAGTGGCCGTGGCTGTCGTTCGTCCAGAAGCCCAGGTCCTCGGCGCCCAGACGGAAGCGCACCGTGGTGTGCTTCCCCGGCTCCAGGGTCACCCGGCGGAAGCCGCGGAGTCTGCGGACCGGCTGGGTGAGGGAGGCGGCGCGGTCGTGGACGTAGAGCTGTACGACCTCGTCGCCGGCCCGCTTCCCGGTGTTGCGCACCTCGACCGACACCTCCAGGGTGTCGCCCTTGCGCAGCGCGTCGGCGGACACACTCGACCGGCTGAGCTTCGGCTCGCCGAGCGTGAAGTCGGTGTAGCTGAGCCCGAAGCCGAACGGGAACTGCGGGCCGTCGGGCAGGTCCAGGTACTTGGAGGTGTACTTGTTGTCCGGGTCGTACGGGCGGCCCGTGGATTCGTGGTTGTAGTGGATCGGGATCTGGCCGACCGTACGGGGGAAGGAGACCGGGAGCTTGCCGCCCGGGTTCACGGTGCCGAAGAGGACGTCCGCGACGGCGTGGCCGGCCTCGGTGCCGGGGTGCCAGGCTTCCAGTACGGCGGGGGCCTGCGCGAGCCAGTCGCCCACGGTCAGCGGGCGGCCGTTGACGAGTACCACCACGAAGGGCTTGCCGGTGGCCGCGACCGCCTCGATGAGCTTCTCCTGCGCGCCCGGCAGCGAGATGTCGCTGCGTGCCGCGGCCTCGCCGCTGATCGCCGGGGGCTCGCCGACCACGATCACGGTCACGTCGGCGGCCTTGGCGGCGGCGACCGCCTCGCCGATGCCGCCGGTGTCCTTGCCTGCCGCGTCGACGCCCTTCGCGTACGTGACCTTCGCCTGCGGCGCTGCCTTCTTGACCGCGTCCAGCACCTTGACCGCCGGGAACTTCTTCTCGGCGGCCGGGATCACCCAGGTGCCGAGGAGGTCGGCGGAGTCGGCGAAGGGCCCGACGACCGCGATCGAGGACGCCTTGGCGGACAGCGGCAGTACCGACTTCTCGTTCTTGAGCAGCACCATGGAGCGGGCCGCTGCCGTGCGGGCCGCCTTGCGGGCGTCCGCCGACGGCGCCGTGATCTCGTCCTTCTCCTCGACGTAGGGGTGGTCGAAGAGGCCCAGCTGGAACTTCAGCTGCAGTACCCGGTACACCGCGTCGTCCAGCCGCCCCTGTTCGATCTTTCCGGCACGCAGCAGCTTCTTGCCGTTCTCGACGAAGTGGGTGCTGGTCATCTCCATGTCGACGCCCGCGTTCAGCGACAGCCGTGCCGCGTCGGCGCCGTCCTCGGCGAAGCCGTGCGCGATCAGCTCCTGCACCCCGCTGAAGTCGCTGACCACCAGCCCGTCGAAGCCCCACTCCTGCTTGAGGATGTCGGTGAGGGTGTGCGGGTTGGCGTGCGCGGGGACGCCGCTGATGGTGTTGAAGGACGCCATGACGGTCGCCACGCCGGCGTCCAGGGCGGCCTTGAACGGCGGCAGGTAGAGGTTGCGCAGCCGGGATTCGGAGACGTCGACCGTGTTGTAGTCGCGGCCGCCCTCCGCGCCGCCGTACGCGACGAAGTGCTTGGCGCAGGCCGCCAGCCGGTCCTTGGCCTTGAGACCCTCGGCGTTCTCGCCCTGGTAGCCGCGTACCTTGGCGGCGGCGAACGCCGAGGCGAGGTACGGGTCCTCGCCGCTGCCCTCCGCGATCCGGCCCCAGCGCGGCTCGTGGGTGACGTCCATCATGGGCGCGAAGGTCCAGTGCACGCCGTTCGAGCGGGCTTCCTTGGCGGAGACCTCGGCGTCCGACGCGGTGACCTCGGGGTCGAAGCCGGCCGCCTGGGCGAGCGGAATGGGGAAGTTGGTCCACATGCCGTGGATCACGTCGAGCCCGAAGACCAGCGGGATGCCGAGCCGGGACTCCTCGACGGCGATCTTCTGCAGGGCGTTGGTGGTCTTGGCGCCGAAGATGGAGAAGACCGAGCCGAGCATGCCCTTGCGCGCGGCGTCCTCGACCGCCTTGGTCTCGCCGCCGCCGGGGCCGGTGTCCCAGGTCCACGGCAGCTGCTGGAGCTGGCCGAATTTCTCGTCGACCGTCATCCGGCCCAGCAGTTGCTTGATCTTCTGATCGTACGGACCGGAAGCACGGGGACCGCTTCGTGCGGCCGGTGCGGCGGCCGCCTGCCCGCTCCCCACCTCCAGGAGCCCGCCGGCAATGGCCGTGGCACTGGCCGCACTCAGAAGCGTGCGTCGTCGCATCCCCTGCATGAGTTCACCTCTTCGGCAATGGGAGGCATCATTGCCTGCCCCGAATTCAGAAGGTGAATGGACGTTAAGTTTTCCCTGACTGACGGGTCAAGAGGCGCGACACCGCTCCCGCAGGTGTCACTCGTCCGAGAGCCTGAGGTTCGGCACTCGCCACGCCGCGACGACGAAGGCCAGCAGGGTCACGGCCGCGCCCGCCAGGAAGACAATGCGCATGGCGGCGACATAGCCCTCCAGGAAGGGCAGTGCCAGGCGCGGGTCCAGGGTGTGCAGGAAGGCGGAGTCCTCCAGGTTCAGGCCGCCGCGCGGGCGCAGCACTCCGCTCAGTGCCCCTGCGTTGCCGGGCTCTTCGGCGAGCCGACGCAGGGCCGGGTGGCGGAACGCCTCGTCGAGCCGTTCGCCGATCCGCGAGCCGGCCAGGGAGAAGAGGACCGAGAGGAACGCGGCGGCGCCGACCGTGCCGCCGTTGGAGCGGAAGAAGTTCACCGAGGCGGTCGCGGCGCCCATGTCCGTACGCGGCACCTCCGACTGGGCCAGTGTGGTCATGGTCTGCATGGCCGCGCCCAGCCCCGCGCCCATGAAGAGCATGCCGATCGAGACGTACCACAGCGGGCTGTCGACACTGAGCGTCGCGTAGACGAGCATGGCCGCGGTGAAGCAGCCGATGCCCGTCACGAGGTGGACCTTGAGCCGGCCGGTGCGGGCGATCAGCCGGCCGACCGTCAGCGTGACGGCGACGTTGGCGACCGTGGTGGGCAGCATCGCCAGCCCCGCCGCCATCGGGCTCATGCCCTGGGCGAGTTGGAGGTACAGCGGCAGCGTGGTCATCGCGCCGAACATGCCGATGCCCACGATGAAGTGCAGCAGGGTGCCGAGGCGGAAGCTGCGGACCCGGAAGAGGCGCAGCGGCAGCAGCGCCGCCTCGCCCATGCGCCGCTCGATGAGGACGAAGCCCACAAGGCCCACGGCGCCGGTCGCGTACAGGGCGAGCGCGGCCGGCGAGGCCCAGCCCCAGCCGCGGCCCTGCTCGGCGACGACGAGGAGGGGGACGACGCCGACGGCGAGGGCGAGCGCGCCGCCGTAGTCCAGCCGGTGCCGTACGGGGCGGTGCGGCACGCGGCGCAGCACGCGTGTGATCACGGCCAGGGCCACCGCCGCCAGCGGCACGTTCACCAGGAAGATCCAGCGCCAGCCGGTGATGCCGAGCAGCGTGCCGCTGCCCGCGAACACGCCGCCGACCACCGGCCCGATGATGCTGGACCCGGCGAAGACCGCCATGAACCAGCCCTGGTACCGGCCGCGTTCGCGCGGCGAGGTGATGTCCGCGATCACGGTCATGGCCAGCGACATCAGACCGCCGCCGCCGAGGCCCTGGAGCGCGCGGAACGCGGCGAGCTGGTGGATGGACGCGGCGCAGCCGCACAGCAGCGACCCAGTGGCGAAGAGCAGGATCGCGACCAGGTAGACGGGGCGGCGGCCGTGGATGTCGGAGAGCTTGCCGTACAGCGGCGTGGCGATGGTGCCGGTGACGAGGTACGCGGTGGTCACCCATGCCTGCGCGGTGAGTCCGTGCAGGTCGTCGGCGATGGTGCGGAGGGCTGAGGAGACCACGGTCTGGTCGAGGGCGCCGAGGAACATGCCGAGCATCAGGCCGGACATGACGATGACGACCTCGCGGTGGGACAGCCGCGCGGGCGGCCCGGCCTCGGCCGGACCGCCCGCGGGCCGCTCCTCCTTGCGGAGCGCGTCGGAGGAGGTCACGCGCGCGCTCCGGCGAGCCTCTCCAGATCGGCCACCGCGTGCGCGATCTCCGGCAGCGCCAGCATCTGCAGCCGCGCGCGGCGCGCGGTGGCGGCGGCGCCGGAGTCGGCCAGTACCTGCCGGCAGACCGCGGCGATGCCGTCCGGGGTCGGGTCCGTGATCCGGCGGCCCAGGCCCAGCTCCTCGACGCGCTGCGCGTTGGGGTGCTGGTCGCCGAACTGCGGGAGGACCGCCAGCGGCGTGGCGGTGCGCAGCGCCTCGCGGATGCTGTTGAAGCCGCCGTGGGTGAGGAAGAGGTCCACGCACTCCAGGAGCAGCGGTTGCGGCAGCCGCTCGATGACGTGGACGTGCGGCGGCAGCCCCGTGGTGTCCACCGGCACGCCGGAGGTGGCGACGATCACCGTGCACTCGTCCAGCTTCGCCGCGGCCTCGACGATGCTCTGCAGCGTCTTGGCGGCGTCGGGCATCTCGAAGGGCATGTCCGGCAGCTGCTCCCCCTGCTCTTGCCGCTTCCGCATCATGGGCAGGGCCGTGCCGATGGCGGCCCACACCAGCGGCCGGTCGGTGGGCAGTGCGGCGACCCACGGGGGCAGTACGGAGTCGCGGTCCACGTTCACCGTCTGGCGGTATGCCAAGGGGCCCGGCAGGTGACGGGCGAAGGAGAAGTCCGCCGGTACGTAGTCGATGCGCCCGTGCCGGACGATCGAGCGCGGGTCCTCCTGGGTGGGCAGCCCGAGTTCGGCGCGCAGGGCGTTCAGGCCGGGTTGGATCTCCGCGGGGTCGAGGACGTTGCTCGCGCCCGAGGGCGTGGGCAGCTGCGGAATGTCCAGCTCCTCGGCGATCAGGCAGGAGCTGAGGTCCATGCCGTCGCGCAGGATGAGATGCGGGCGGAATTCCAGTACCACGGGGCGCAGGCACTCGCGGAGCCCCCTGGCCATCGGGCCGGACACGATCCGCATCATGAAGCGCACCATGGCGGCCTGCTGCTCTTCCGGGCCGAGCTCGGCGGCGTCCGCGGTGCCGGCCGGGTCCTGGGCCTGGTCGGCGAACGCCCGCGGCGAGAATTCCGGCAGGCAGGTCATGACGTGCAGGTCGTCGTGGCGGAAGAGCGGCGCGAGCTCCTCGTTGGTCGCGACGCGCACGTCGTGTCCCGCTGCCGCGAGGGCCCGCAGCAGGGGCAGCTGGGCGCGGCCGTGCGAGGGACTGCCAAGTGTGGTGCACAAGACTCGCATGAAAGGGGCCTTTCGGTTCGGTCTGTCGTGGGGGGTGGGGCGCCGGCCCCTGGCCGGTGGTCAGCCGGCCATCGTGCAGCTGGGCCGGGGGTCAGCCGGCCATCGTGTACGGGCTGCCGATGCTCTGCCGGACAAGTCCGGCACGCTCCAGCCGCCCCTGGTCGAGCAGGTTGCGGAAGTCGTGGACGAGGCGGCCGTCGAGGCGGGCGGCGACCTCGTCCCAGTCCAGTTCGAGGAAGTCCGGCCATTCGGTGAGGACGAGGACGGCCTCGGCTCCCTCGGCCGCCTTCACCGGGTCGTCCACGAGGGTGACCAGGTCGCTCAGGTCCGGCCGGGTCTCGCTCAGCGCGGGGTCGTAGGCGTACAGCTCGGCGCCGCGCTCCCGCAGCTGCCGGGCGATGGCCAGCGCGGGCGAGTCCCGCAGGTCGGCGGTGCCGGCCTTGAACACCAGGCCGTACAGGGCCAGTCGTACGCCGTCGAGCGAGCCGTCGCCGCGCGAGGACTGGGCCGCGACGCGCTCCACGAGGCGGGCCTGGTGTTCGACGTTGGTCTCGATGGTGGCGCGCAGCAGCGGGAAGTCGATCCCGGCGGCCTCGCAGACGGACAGCAGCGCGTGGGTGTCCTTGGGGAGGCAGGAGCCGCCCCAGCCGGGGCCCGGCTGGAGGAACGCGGCACCGATGCGCGGGTCGTGGCCGATGCCCGCCGTGACGTCGCCGATGTCCGCGCCGAAGCGCTCGCACAGCGTCGCCAGGTTGTTGGCGAAGGACAGCTTCATGGCGAGGAAGAAGTTGGCCGCGTACTTGGTGAGTTCGGCGCTGGCGGCGTCGGTGACGACCAGCGGCGCCGCGAGGTCGGTGTACAGCTCCGCCACCCGCCGCGCGGCCTCGGCCTCCGCTCCCCCGACCACGATCCGGTCCGGGTGCAGGAAGTCGTGCACGGCGCGCCCCTCGCGGAGGAACTCCGGGTTGCTCACCACGGAGACGTCCGGCCGGCCGAGCAGCGCGGCGACCCGGTCCGCCGTGCCGACCGGCACCGTGGACTTGTTGACCACGACGGCGCCGTGCGGCAGTTCGGTACGGATCTCCCCGGCGACGGCCTCGACGGCGGCCAGGTCGGCGGCGCCGCCCGCGCCCATGGGCGTCGGGAGGCAGAGGAAGACCACGTCAGCGTCGCGCACGGCGGCCGCGGTGTCCCCCACGAATTCCAGCAGGGCCGTTTCCAGCCCCTCCTGGACGAGTTCGGGCAGGCCCGGCTCCAGGATGTCGACCTCGGCTCTGCGGAGCCGCTCGACCTTGCCCGGGTCCGCGTCCGCGCACACCACCCGGTGCCCGAGTGAGGCCAGGCAGGCGCCGGTGGTCAGGCCCACATAACCGGTACCGATGACGGCAACGCGTCTCTCAGTCACTGATAATCACCTATTCGAATGATCGTCGGCGGCCCGACCTTATGGCGGGCTCCAACGAGGGGTCAACGATCGATGACAACAACCGATGACTTCCGGACACGCTCCGGATCCTGGACCATGTGCTGCTGAACGACGAGCCGAAGAAGGTACGAACGCGTGGACGGATCGACAGCGAAGGCGAAGGACGACACCGCCGAGCGGCCCGCACGGGCGCGCAAACACGACGCGGCGGGCACCCGCAGCGCCCTGATGGAGGCCGCGGCGCTGCGCTTCGGCAGGTACGGCTACGACGGCGCCAGCATCCGGGACATCGCCGGGGACGCGGGGGTCGACGCCGCCCTCGTGTACCGCTATTTCGGTTCAAAGGAAGCCCTGTTCGCGTCGGTGGCCACGGATCCCGCGATATTCGACCCGCTGCTGGAGGTGCCGCTCGACGAGGTCGCCGCGTGGGTCTGCGACTTCGTCACCAACGGCCCGCCGGACGAGGAGGTACCGCACCCGGTGCTGTCCGTACTCCGCTCCTCCAGCCGCGAGGACGCCCTCCGGCTCTTCCGCGACAAGATCGCCGAGGTGTTCTCCGGCCGGTTCGCCGAGCGTCTGGAGGGCCCCGACGCGGAGCTGCGCGCCGAGCTGCTCGCCGCCTGGATCCTCGGCACGAGCCTGATGCGCAAGGCGTTCCGCACGCCGGCCCTGGACGCGGCCCCGGCCGCCGCCCTGGAGACGCAACTCCGCGCGGGCCTCGCCGCCCTCCTGCAGCCGGACCAGCGCGACTGCGGCTGCACGTGCAGCTGTCCCTGCGGGCTCTGAGCCCGCCCCTCTCCCCCGCCCCGACGGGCCACGGCCGCTCCAACGGCCGTGGCCCGTCGGCGTTTTCGGCTCCACGCACCGCCTTCCCTCTCTTCCTGGGTTCTGATAGGAGTATTTCTAATAGAACTAGTCGGAACAGAAACAGTCGAGCGAAGGAGCCCGTCGTGAAGTTCTCGATGATCTTCGAGGCGCAGATGGCCGACCCGTCTCCCGCATCCGAGCGGCAGGTGATCCATGACTGCGTCGAACAGGCCGTGTACGCCGAGGAGATGGGATTCGACCGGATCTGGGCGGTCGAGCACCACTCGCTGACGCAGTACGCGCACATGAGCGCGTCCGAGGTCTTCCTGTCCTGGGTGGCCGCGAAGACCTCCCGGATCCGGATCGGCCACGGCGTGGTGACCATGCCGTTCGGCTACCAGCACCCGGTACGGGTCGCCGAGCGGTCCGCCATGCTCGACGTGCTCTCCGGCGGCCGCGTCGACATCGGCTCCGGACGCGGCGCCACCAAGCAGGAGATGTCCATGTTCGGCGTCCGGCCCGAGGACACCTACCCGCAGATGGAGGAGGCCCTGCGCATCGTCAGCAACGCCTGGCGCGAGGAGACTTTCGCCTGGCACGGGTCCCTCGACATCGGCCCCGGCGCCGTGCTCCCCCGCCCCGTGCAGGCCCCGCACCCGCCGCTGTTCATGGCGTGCAGCAAGCACGACACCCTCAAGCTCGCCGCCGAACTGGGCGTCGGCGCCCTCGTGCTGGGCTTCGCCGGCGCCGACGACATCCGCGAGATGCGCAAGGTGTACGACGAGGCCATCTCCGTACGCGGCACCGAGCGCTTCGTCTCCACCGAGGTCAACGACCACTTCTCCGCGCTGTGCCCGACGATCGTGCTGGACGACGCCGACGCCGCCTACCGGATCGGCACCCGCGGCCAGCGGTTCTTCGCCGAGTCCATCGCGCACTGGTACGGGAACGGCCCGAAGCCGACCGTGGCGTACGACGGCGACGAGGACCACGTCGCCGCGATGGGGCGCCGCCGCGACGAGCTCGTCGCCAAGCTGCACGAGGCGGACATCCCGGCCCGCCCCGCCGACACCGGCACCTACAACGCCGAGCACGCCTACGGCACCGCCGAGACCGCCGTCGACTACGTCGAGCAGCTGCGCAGGATCGGCGTCGACGAGGTGATGTGCCTGATCCAGATGGGTACCGTGCCGCAGGACGTGTGCATGGAGACCATCCGGCAGTGGGGCGAGACGGTCATCCCGCACTTCCGCGCCCTGGAAGGGAACGCGGGCTGATGGCATCGGAGACGGCGGGACGGCTGGCCGGCAAGGTCGTCCTCATCACCGGCGCCGGACGCGGCCAAGGCGCCGCCGAGGCGCGGCTGTTCGCGGAGCACGGGGCGCGCGTCGTCCTCACGGACGTACAGGAGGACGCGGGCCGCGAGGTCGCCTCGGGCCTCGGGAAACAGGCGCTGTTCGTCCCGCACGACGTGACCGACGCGGCGGGCTGGCAGCGCGTCACCGAGGCCGCGCTCGGCACCTTCGGCCGGATCGACGCGCTGGTGAACAACGCCGCGCTGTGGCGCACCGCGCCCATCGAGGAGGAGAGCGAGGCGAACCTGCAGCGGCTGCTCCAGGTCAACCTCGTCGGGCCGTTCCTCGGCCTCCAGGCGGTGGTGCCGCCGATGCGGGCGACGGGCCACGGCGGGTCGGTGGTGAACATCTCCTCCACGGCCGGGCTGGTCGGCATCCAGGGGCACGCCTCGTACGGGGCGACGAAGTTCGGGCTGCGCGGGCTCACCAAGTCCGCGGCGCTCGACCTCGCCCGGCACCGCATCCGCGTCAACTCCGTGCACCCCGGCATGGTGGACACCCCGATGGTCGCGGGCGCGCTCGGCGCGGATGCCGGGGAGCGCGAGTGGCCGAACGTGCCGCTGCGCCGGATGGGCCGCCCGGAGGAGGTCGCGGAGCTGGTGCTGTACCTGGTGTCGGACGCGTCGGCGTACGTCACGGGCGCGGAGTTCGCCATCGACGGCGGGCTGACCGCTCAGTAAGGCGCACGCACGGAGCAGAAGCCCGCCGGTCCGGTACCGGCGGGCTTCCTCATGTGCTGTACGGAATGTGCCGTACGGGATCAGCTCCCGTCGAGTGCCTTCGCGATGGCGTTGACCGCGATCCAGCTGAACGTCATCGCCGGGCCGATGGTCGCGCCCGGCCCCGGGTACGTCTCGCCCATCACCGCGGCCGAGGCGTTCCCGGAGGCGTACAGCCCCTCGATGACCGAGCCGTCCTCGCGCAGCACGCGGGCCGTCGCGTCGGTGACCGGGCCGCCCTTGGTGCCGATGTCGCCGGGGTGGACGGGGACGGCGTAGAAGGGCGGCTTGGTCAGCGGGGCGAGGTTGGGCGCGGGCAGGGTGGGGTCGCCGTAGTAGCGGTCGTACACGCTGTCGCCGCGCCCGAAGTCCTCGTCGCGGCCCGCGCGCGCGAAGCCGTTGAAGCGGTCGAGGGTCGCCCGCAGCCGGCCGGCCGGCATGCCCGTTTGCGCGGCCAGCTCCTCGACCGTGCCGGCCCGCTTCACGAAGCCGCTCGCCGTCCACTTCTTCGGGAACGGCTGTCCCGGCAGCAGCCCCATGAAGACGTACCGGGCCTTGGAGGTGGCGTCGAGGATCAGCCAGGACGGCACGGTGGAGGCGCCGGGCCGGTCGTGCGCGTACATCGCGTCGACGAACTCGTGGTACGGCGCGGCCTCGTTGGCGTACCGTGCGCCGGACTGGTCGACGATCACCATGCCGGGGATGCCGCGGTCCGCGACCAGGAAGAACGGCTTCTCGCCGGGGGCCACCACGGACGGCGCGCCCCACACCTTGTCCATCAGGTCGGTCGCCGCGCCCGCCGCGACGGCCGCTTCGAGGGCGTCCCCGGTCTGCCCCTCGGCCGCCGACGACCAGGCGCTGGAGGTGGGCGCCGGGAGGTACTTCTCGCGCAGCCGGCTGCTGTGCGAGAAGCCGCCGGAGGCCAGCACGACGCCGCCGGCGGCCCGTACGGTGACCTCCTTGCCGGCCCGGTCGAGCCGGACGCCGGTGACCCGGCCGTCCTCGGTGACCAGGCCGGTGAGCGGCGCGGAGAGCCACAGGTCGCCGCCCAGCCGGTCCATCGAGTACCGCATCCGCGCGATCAGCGCCTCACCGAGCGCCAGCGGCCGGCGGCCGGTGGCCAGGTCCGCGAGCGCGCGCAGCCCGAGCTTCACCGAGGTGCGCTTGCCGGCCCAGGTGCGCGCGGCCATGTTGAGGTGCCGGAAGTCGCGGGAGGTGATGGTGAGCCCGTACGTGGGCAGGCCCGCGCGGCGCATGGTGGCGCGCAGTTCGGGGCGCAGCTTCCTGAAGTCGAAGACCTCGGGTTCGACGGACCGGCCCTGTGCGAGGCCGCCGAGCCGCTCCGGGTAGTAGTCGCTGTAGCCGGGCGTGTAGACGAAGCGGACGGCGGTGCGGTCGTGGAACTCGCGGACCATGGCCGGGCCGTGCGCGAGGTAGGCGTCCTTGCGCACGGCCGGCACTCTGTCGCCGACGGTCGCGTCGAGGTAGGCGCGGGCCTTCTCGACGGTGTCGCCGAGGCCCGCGGCGTCGAGGTGGAAGTTGCCCGGTACCCAGATGGCGCCGCCGGAGAGCGCGGTCGAGCCGCCGTACCGGTCGGTCTTCTCGGCGACGAGGACGGTGAGCCCGCGCAGCCGGGCGGTGAGGGCCGCGGCCATTCCGGCGGCGCCGGAGCCGATCACCACAACGTCGTAGGTGTGGTCCCAGGAAGGCGTGCGGTGCTCCGGCATCAGAAGGCCCCCACTGCGTAGCGGCTGCGGAAGTAGAGGAGCGGGCGGCCGTCCTCGCGCGCGTCCAGGGCGAGGACCTCGGCGGTGACCAGGTGGTGGTCGCCGGCCTCGTGCACGGTGCTCAGCGCGCACTCGATGTGCGCCAGGGCGCCGTCGATGCGTACGGTGCCGTGCTCCCCTTCGGTCCAGGGCACTCCGGCGAACTTGTCGGGGCCGCTGCGGCCGAGCGCGGCGCAGATCTCCCGCTGGTGCCCGGCGAGGATGTTGACGCAGAACCGGCCGGTCCGTTCGATCCTCGGCCAGCTGGTGGACGCCTTGCCGACGGCCAGCATGACCAGCGGCGGGTCGAGGGAGAGGGAGGCGAAGGACTGGCAGGCGAAGCCGGCCGGGCGGCCGTCGTCGTCCAGCCCCGCGACGACGGTGATGCCGGTCGCGAACCGTCCGAGGACGTCCCGGAATCCGGCCGGGTCAACCGCCGTACGCCCGATCAGCCGTTCCACCGGTGCCCCCAGAAGCTGTCCGCGGTGATCTCCTTGGCGACCCAGGTGGCGGGGTCGACGATCAGCCCGTCCCAGCCGTACTCGACCTGGAAGCCGCCGGGCGCCTGGGCGTAGAAGGACACCATCCGGTCGTTGGTGTGCCGGCCGAGGGTCGAGGCGATGGGAATGCCCGCGTCGTGCATGCGGTCCAGACCGCGCCCCACGTCGTCAAGTGTCTCCAGCTCGACCATGAAGTGCACGATGCCGGGCGGCAGTTCACCCGGGTACAGACCGAGGCTGTGGTGACGCCGGTTGGGGCTGAGGAAGTGCATCAGATGGAAGTCCCGCTGCTCCTTGGCGGTGGGGACGGCCTGCGGTGGCAGCTTCATGGAGTCGCGCAGCTGGAGGCCGAGCACGTTCTCGTAGAAGTCCAGGGCCGCTTCGATGTCGGGGACGGGCAGGACGACGTGTCCCAGGCCGAGGTCACCCGTCACGAACCGGTTGCCGTACGGGGTGCCGAGCGGCGTGTGGTCCTGCGCCTGGCCCCAGAAGATCTCCAGGGGGTTGCCGCCGGGGTCGGTGCAGTGGATCAGGCCCTGGACGCGGCGCTCGGCGAGTACGGCGTCGTCGGCGTGCTTGACGGCGATGCCCGCCGCCTCGAGCTCGCGTGCTGCCGCCGCGAGCGCGGTGGCGTTCGCGACCTCCCAGCCGGCCGCCTGCAGCCGGTCGGCGGTGGAGCGGACGATGGCGAGGCGGTGGGCGCGGTCGTCGATGCGCAGGTACAGGGTGTCCTCGTCGGTGCCGGTGGCCTCCACCATGCCGAGGATGTCCAGCGCGTACGTACGCCACTCCTCGAACTTGGTGGTCTCCACGCGCAGGTATCCGAGAGCGCGGATGTCCATGATCGGTCTCCTTCGGAGCGTCAGTGCGAGAAGCTGCTGTTCAATCGGAAAAGAAGGCAACGGCGAGGCGGTTGAACTCGTCGGCCTGCTCGGTCTGCGCCCAGTGGCCGCAGTGCGGGAAGACGTGCAGCCGGGCGTCGGGGATGGTCTTGAGGGCCACCAGCGCGCCGTCGAGCGGGTTGGTGCGGTCCTCGCGGCCCCAGGTGAGCAGGACCGGCTGGGTGATGCGGTGGGCCTCGCGCCAGAGCATCCAGTCCTCGGCCCAGGCGGGGTTGGCGAAGGCGGCCGCCATCCGGGCGTTGCCGAGCTTCGTCCCGGGGTCGGTGGCCGAGGCCCAGCGCTCCTCGACCAGTTCGTCGGTGACGATGGACTGGTCGTACGCCATGACGCTCAGGAACGCGCGCAGCTGTTCCTTGGTCGGCTCGGGTGCGGCCTGGAACTCGAAGAGCCGCTTGATGCCTTCGGTCGGGTCGGGCGCGAAGAGGTTGAGGGAGACGCCGCCGGGGCCCATCAGCAGCAGCTTGCGGACCTTGTCCGGGTGGTTCAGGGCCATGCGGACGGAGGTGCCGCCGCCGAGCGAGTTGCCGATGAAGTGCGCCTGTGCGATGCCGAGTTCGTCCATCAGGGCCGCGACGGCGCCGGCGCTGTAGCTGAAGTAGTCCCTGTCCGGCTCGGGCTTGGCGGAGCGGCCGAAGCAGGGCTGGTCGATCAGGAGGGTGCGGAAGGTGCGGGCGAAGACGGGCAGGTTGGCGCCGAAGTTGCTCCAGCCGGAGGCACCGGGGCCGCCACCGTGCAGCATGATCACGACCGGAGCTTCGGCCGGGCCCGCCTCGTGGAAGTGCAGCTCGATGCCGCCCGCCTTGACCGTACGGGACGTCGAGTCGTACGTGAGCGCCATCATCTGATCCCCCATCAGAGCATCGTGTCCTGGATGTCGAGGCCGAGCGCCGCCTGCCCGAAGAGGACCAGCGCGCGCTCGGGGTCGTTCGCGGCGTGCCCGCGGCCGGTGTGCGCGTCGCGCCAGGCGCGCTGGACCGGGTTGGGGCCGTTGCGCATCGCGCCGCCGCCGGCGTTCTCCACCAGCAGGTCCACCGCCGCCACCGCGCGTTCCGTGGCGAGCACCTGGTCGCGGCGGACGCGGGCGCGCAGCTCCGCCGACGGGTCCTCGCCGCGCTCCGCGCCCGCGTACAGCTCGGTCATGTTGCGGCGCAGCTGCAGCCAGCAGGCGTCGATGTCGCTGGCGGCGCGGGCGATGCGGACCTGCGCGAACGGGTCCTCGGCGACCTTCTGGCCGTAGGAGACCCGGATGCGTTCCCTGGTGGCCGCCGCGTACGCCTCGTACGCGCCCTCGGCGATGCCGACGATCGGGGTGGAGATGGTGGTGGTGAAGACCGAGGCGTACGGCAGCCGGTACAGCGGCTCGGGGTTCAGCTCCTGGCCCGGCGTCCGCAACGCGCTGACCGGGCCGAAGCTCAGCGCCCGGTAATCGGGCACGAAGGCGTCCTTGATGACGATGTCGTTGCTGCCGGTGCCGCGCAGGCCCACGGTGTCCCAGACCCGGTCGATCGTGTACTGGGTCCGGGGCACGAGGAAGGTGCGCATGTCGACCGGCGCGCCGTCCTCGCCGAGGACCAGGCCGCCGAGCAGCGCCCAGTCGGCGTGGTCGCAGCCGGAGGAGAAGTGCCAGCGGCCGGAGATCCGGAAGCCGCCGTCGGCCACGGTGACCTCGCCGGTCGGGGCGTAGGAGGAGGCGATCCGGGTGGTGCGGTCCACGCCCCAGACCTCCTCCTGCGCCCGTGGGTCGTACAGGCCGACGTGCCAGGGGTGGACGCCGACCACGGAGGCGACCCAGCCGGTGGAACCGCACGCCTTGGCGATCTCCTTGACGGCTTCGTAGAAGAGCACCGGGTCCGCCGCGTAGCCGCCGTACGCCCTGGGCTGCAGCAGCCGGAAGAATCCGGTGCCCTCGATGTCCTTGACCGAGGCGTCGGGCACCCGGCACAGCTCCTCGGCCTCGGCGGCGCGTTCGCGGAGCACGGGAGCCAGCTCCCGGACGGCGGCGAGGACCTCGTGTTCGCTCATGGGCGTCCCCTCTCGGGTCGTGACGTGCGAAGGTGCCGTGAACGTACGCCTGACTATTTCTTTTCGAAATAGTGGGTTCCCGCTGAGCGGGAAGCGTGGCACGCTCTCGGCATCCCTCCCCGCTCCTCGCAGGAGTCGCCGATGACCGTGCAGTCCGCGCAGTCCCCGCCCTCACTCCTGGAGAAGGCCGCGCTGGTCCTGGGCGCCTTCCAGGGCGCCACGCCCCGGCTGACGCTCACCGAGGTGGTACGCCGCTCCGGGCTGCCCCGCTCCTCCGTGCACCGCATCCTCGACCAGTTGGTACAGCTGGGCTGGCTGGACCGCGACGGCCGGGACTACCGCCTGGGGATGCGGATGCTGGAGCTGGGCGCGATGGCCGCGCACCACAACCGGCTGCGCCGGGCCGCGCTGCCGCACCTGCACGCGCTGCACGAGAAGACCGGGCACGTCGTGCACCTCGCCGTCCTCGACGGGCCCGAAGTGGTGTACCTGGAACGGCTCGGCGGCATCGCGGACGCGTCGGTGCCGTCCCGGATCGGCGGCCGGCAGCCGGCGTACTGCACGGCCACCGGCAAGGCGATCCTGGCGTTCGGGGAGGAGGCCCTGGTCTCGGAGGTGCTGCGGGCCGGGCTGCGGCCGCGTACGGCGTACACCCTCACCCGCCCCGGCCCGTTCCGCGCGGAGCTGGCGCGCATCCGCGAGCGCGGCGTGGCCTTCGACCGGGAGGAGAGCTTCCGCGGCGTGGCGTGCGTGGCGGCGCCGCTGCGGGGCGCCGGACGCGCCATCGCCGCCGTCTCGGTGTGCGGCAACGGCCTCCACCGCGACCTGGAGCGGCTGGCCCCGGTGGTGCGGGCGACGACGCGGGCGATCTGGGCATCGCTGTACGGTCCGGGGCGGGCGGCGGCCGTCCCCCGTACGACCGCCGCCCCGGCCCCGGAACCGGCCCTGGAACCAGCGCAGATGGACACGATGATGTCGTGGATGCGGTTCGCGGAATGGATGTGAGCCCTTGCGCGCCGGGCCGCGCGGTCAGGAGTAACTGACCTCGACCTCGTCGGTGAGGGGGACGGCCTGACAGGCCAGCACGTACCCCTCGGCGAGGTCCTGTTCGTCCAGTACGTCGTTGCTGAGCATCTTCGCCTCACCGGACACGATCCGGCAGGCGCACGCGCCGCAGGAGCCCTCGCGGCAGGAGTACGGAGCGTCGACGCCCGCCGCGAGCAGCGCGTCGAGCAGCGGCGTGCGGGCCGGCCAGCGGACCGTACGGGTCTCGCCGTCGAGCTCCACCTCCGCGGTGGCGCCGCCCTCTTCCGCCGCCGGGACGTCGGGCGCGTCGAACACGTCCGCGCCGAGCGAGAAGAACCGCTCCCGGTGGACGCGGCGGCCGCCCAGCGCCTCCTCGACCGCGTCCATCAGCGGCGCGGGCCCGCACACATACGCATCCCGCCCCGCGTACGGCGCGAGCACGGCCGCCAGCCGGTCCGCGGCGGGCAGCCCCTGGACCGACTCCAGCCAGTGCAGCACGACCAGCCGGTCGGGGTAATCCTCGGTCAGCTCGCGCAGTTCGGCGCGGAAGATGACCGAGGACTCGTCGCGGTTGGCGTACAGCAGCGCGACCTTGCCCCGCCCGCTGACCAGCGCCGACTTGGCGATGGACAGGACGGGCGTGATGCCGCTGCCGCCCGCGCCGAGCAGCAGGTCGCGGTCCAGGGAGTCCGGCGTGAAGGTGCCGGCCGGCGGCAATACCTCCAGCTCGTCGCCGGCGGCCACGTGGTCGCAGATCCAGTGGGAGCCGTACCCGCCGGCCACCCGCTTGACGGTGATCTTCAAGGGCTCGCCGGTCTCCGGTGAGCTGGACAGGGAGTAGCAGCGGGCGGCGGCCGGTTCGCCGTCCGCGCCCGGCAGCCTCACCGTGAGGAACTGCCCGGGGCGGTAGGCGAACCGGTCACCGCTCCCCGTTGGCGGCAGGAGGACGAGCGACCGGGCTTCGGCCGTCTCCTCGATCACTTCGAGGACCCGCACCCGGTACGTACGCGGCTCAGGCATCGGCGGCCTCCAGCGTGGTGACGCGCAGGGTTCCCTCGGCCGCGGCCCGGTCGATGCTGTCGCGCAGCGCCGCGCAGGTCCGGATCCGCGCCGCGGTCGCCCCCACGGCCACCAGGGCGCCGAACTCCGGACAGACGGCCGCCGCTTCGGCCGTCCACTGCACGGAGGTGTGGGCGGGGCTGAACTTCTCGCACAGGACCTGATTGCCGCAGGCCGCGCACTCCACCGGCTGCATGTCAGGCCCCGGCCCCCGTCCCCGCCGCCCGGCGGGCCAGGTTCTCGTCGACCTCGGCGCGCCATGCCTTGTTGGCCCGCTCGGTGTCGATCTCGAACTCGAACCGCCGCGTCATCTCCTCCGGCACGTCGGCCGCGTCCCGGTAGAACTGCTCGTACCAGCGGCGCAGCTGGTAGACCGGGCCGTCCTCCTCGGTCAGCAGCGGATTGTCGATCCGGGTCTTGTGCCGCCAGATCTCGACGTCCTGCTCGAAGCCGGCCGCGAGGCCCTGGGAGGTGAGCCGCGCGGTCTCGGCGGCCTCCGCGTCGGTCATGCCGGGCAGCTTCTTCACGATCGCGCCGTACTGCAGCACAAAGCTGTTCGCGTCGACCGGGTAGTGGCAGTTGATCAGCACCATCTCCATTTCGAGACCACCGGCGCCGGGCACCGGGGACCAGAGGCGGTCGATCATGTAGGAGGGGCCGTAGTACGAGGCGTCGGAGCGCAGCGGGGCGTTGAGGGCGCCGAGGTCCACGTCCTCGCGCGGGGTGCTCTCCATGTACTGGGTGGCGATGTGCCCCTCGAAGACGTTCTTGAAGTACGTCGGGAAGGAGTAGTGCACGTAGTAGAAGTGCGCCATGTCGACGATGTTGTCGACGATCTCCCGGCAGTTGGCGCCCTCCACCCGGAGGGTGTGCCAGGTCCAGTCGCTCCACTCGTCGCTGAACGCGCCCTCGATGCGCGGAATGGTCACCTCGGGGGGCGGCGGGTTGCCCTCGGGGTCGTGCCAGACGAACAGCTGGCCGTTCTCCTCCAGCGTGGTCCACGCGCGGGTACGGGCGCGCGGCGGCACGCGGCGGGCGTACGGCACGCCCGCGCACCGGCCGTTGCCCGCCCAGCGCCAGTCGTGGAACGGGCAGGCCACGGTGTCACCCTTGACGGAGCCGTGCGCCAGATTGCCGCCCATGTGCGGGCAGTAGGCGTTGAGTACGTGCAGCGCCTTGTCGTCCGCGCCCTGGAAGACCACCAGCTTGGTGCCGAACGCCTCGATCTCGTGCGGCTCGCCGTCCTTGAATCCGTCGGCGAGGCCGAGGCAGTGCCAGCCGCGGGCGAAACGGGCGGGCGGGCGGCCCGCGTCGATGACGCGGACCTGGTCGTGGAGAGCAGTCATCTTGTCTGGACCTCCTGCGGGCACGGGGCTGTCCGGGGAGGCTAGGGCGGCCCCGGGCCGGTGCGGGAGGGCGAATTCCCGGTGAGCGGGAAAGCGGCCGCGGCGGGCTCGCGAGCGCTGGAAAAGCCGGGGTCACCGCGCCCCGTACACCGGCTGCGGCGGCTCGGCGGCCGCGAGCAGCTTCCGCGCGGTCTCGCCCGCCTCGGCCGGGGTCCAGCGGGCGCCCTTGTCGGCGGTGGGGCCGGGGCGCCAGCCCTCCATGACGGTGATCCGCCCGCCCTCCGCCTCGAAGACCCGGCCGCTCACCCCGTCGGAGGCGGCGGAGGCCAGCCAGACGACGAGCGGGGAGACGTTCTCGGGGGCCATCGCGTCGAATTCGCCCTCTCCCGGCGCCGCCATCGTCCCGGCGAAGGTCTCCTCGGTCATCCGCGTGCGGGCCGCCGGGGCGATCGCGTTGACCTGGACGCCGTACCGGGCGAGCTCGGCGGCGGCGACGAGCGTGAGGCCGACGATGCCGGCCTTGGCGGCGGAGTAATTGCCCTGGCCGACGCTGCCGAGCAGCCCCGCGCCCGAGCTGGTGTTGATGACCCGGGCCTCGGGGGTGCGGCCGGCCTTCGCCTCCGCGCGCCAGTGCGCCGCCGCGTGCT
The DNA here is from genome assembly GCF_044544685.1 of Streptomyces sp. NPDC053542. Classification (NCBI taxonomy): domain Bacteria; kingdom Bacillati; phylum Actinomycetota; class Actinomycetes; order Kitasatosporales; family Streptomycetaceae; genus Streptomyces; species Streptomyces sp. NPDC053542. The sequence continues at coordinate 16,585 of NZ_JBITXL010000013.1, read as the reverse complement.
TCAGCAGCAGAAAGTGGCCCTTGAGATGGACGCGCAGTACGTCGTCCCAGTCGTCCTCGTCGAGGTTGACGAGCATCCGGTCGCGGAGGAAGCCCGCGTTGTTGACCAGCGCGTCGAGCCGCCCGTACGTGCCGAGCGCGGTGCTGATCAGCGAGGCCGCGCCGGCCGCGGTGGCGATGTCGCCGCCGTGCGCGACGGCCTCGCCGCCGGCGGCGCGGATCTCGTCGACGACCTGCTGGGCGGGCCCGGCAGCGGCCGCGCCGCTGCCGTCCAGGCCGACACCGAGGTCGTTGACGACGACCTTGGCGCCCTCGGCGGCGAGGGCGAGGGCGTGCGCGCGGCCCAGTCCGCGGCCGGCTCCGGTGACGACGGCGACGCGGTCCGCGCAGAGCCCGGTGGTTCCGTTCATGACGCGTGGTTCCCTTCCGTGTGGTTGACGGTGTGATTGACGGTGGCGGCGTCGAGGAACGCCGGGCGCTCCCCTCCCCCGTGGACGAGCAGGCTCGCGCCGCTCACGTACGCGGCGCGGCCCGAGGCGAGGAAGACGCAGGCGTCGCCGATCTCGTCGGGTTCGGCGAGCCTGCCGAGCGGTACGGTGCGGCCGACGGCGGCGAGCCCGGCCTCGTCCCCGTAGTGCAGGTGGGACAGCTCGGTGCGGACCATGCCGAGGGTCACGGTGTTGACGCGTACCTTCGGGGCCCATTCCACGGCCATCGAGCGGGCCAGGTTCTCCAGGCCCGCCTTGGCGGCTCCGTAGGCCGCGGTGCCCGGTGACGGGCGGGTGCCGCTGACACTGCCGATCATGGTGATCGAGCCGCCCGTGGGCCCCTCGCGCAGCAGGTCGTAGGCGGCGAGCGAGGCGTTCAGCGGGGCGAGCAGGTTGAGTTCGACGACCCGCGCCGCGTGCCGGCTGCCACCGTCGGCGAGCATGCGGTACGGAGTGCCGCCCGCGTTGTTGACGAGCGTGTCCAGCCGCCCGTACTCGCTCCGTACCGCCTCGAAGAACGCGCCGACCGCGTCCGGGGCCCGGAGGTCCACGGCGTGGAAACGAGCGGTGCGGCCCGCCGCTTCGACGGGCCGGTCGGGGGGCCGTCGTGCGCAGGTCACCACCTCGGCCCCGGCTTCCAGCAGGGCGCGCGCGATGCCCGCGCCGACGCCCCGCGTGCCGCCCGTGACGACGGCGACGTGTTCCGACAGATCGATGATCGCTGGCATTGAGCACCTCCCGCGGCGCGCCGTCCGCTGCTACCTTGCCTGCAACACGCGCCTAACAAACGTTTGGTGGAAAGGTAGCTGATCTGCTCATGGGTGTCTCCACCTCCGCGCCCGAAGAGGGCGTCGCGGTCGTCACCGTGGACTTCCCACCGGTGAACGCCCTCCCGGTGAACGGCTGGTACGAACTGGCCGCCGCACTCCGCGCCGTCGGCGCCGACCCCAAGGTGCGCTGCGTCGTCCTCGCCGCCGCCGGCCGCGGCTTCAACGCCGGCGTGGACATCAAGGAGATGCAGCGCACGCCCGGCCACGACGCGCTCATCGGCGCCAACCGCGGCTGTTACGAGGCGTTCGCCGCCGTGTACGACTGCGAAGTCCCGGTGATCGCCGCGGTACAGGGCTTCTGCCTGGGCGGCGGCATCGGCCTGGCCGGCAACGCGGACGCGATCGTGGCGAGCGACGACGCGGCCTTCGGCCTGCCCGAGCTGGACCGGGGCGCCCTGGGCGCGGCCACCCATCTCGCCCGGCTGGTCCCGCAGCACCTGATGCGGACGCTGTACTACACCTCACGCACCGTCACGGCCGAGGAGCTGCGGCAGCACGGCTCCGTGTGGCGAGTCGTCCCCCGCGCACAACTCATGGCCGCCGCACAGGAGTTGGCGAGCGAGATCGCCGCCAAGGACGGCACCCTGCTGCGCCTCGCCAAGGCCGCCATCAACGGCATCGACCCGGTCGACGTACGCCGCAGCTACCGCTTCGAGCAGGGCTTCACCTTCGAGGCCAACCTCAGCGGCATCGCGGACCGCGTACGCGACACCTTCGGCGAACGGGAGCAGCGCTCATGAGCAGGGACAAGACGATGACCGCCGAGGAGGTGGTCGGCCGCCTCGACAGCGGGATGACGCTCGGCATCGGCGGCTGGGGCTCGCGGCGCAAGCCGATGGCCCTGGTGCGGGCGCTGCTGCGGTCCGACGTCACCGATCTGACCGTGGTGTCGTACGGCGGCCCGGACGTCGGACTGCTCGCCGCCGCCGGGAAGATCCGCCGGCTCGTCACCGCCTTCGGCACGCTGGATTCCGTACCGCTGGAGCCGCACTTCTGCGCGGCCCGGCAGCGCGGCGGCCTCGAACTGACCGAGCTGGACGAGGCGATGGTGATGTGGGGGCTGACCGCCGCCGCGCACCGGCTGCCGTTCATGCCGATCCGGGCGGGCCTCGGCTCCGACGTCATGACGGTCAATCCGTCCCTGCGCACGGTCACTTCACCGTACGAGGACGGCGAGGAGCTGGTCGCCGTCCCCGCCCTGCGGCTGGACGCCGCGCTCGTCCACCTCAACCGGGCCGACGCCCAGGGCAACGGCCAGTACCTGGGCCCCGATCCGTACTTCGACGACCTGTTCTGCCAGGCCGCCGACGCCGCGTATGTCTCCTGCGAGCGCGTGGTGGACACGGCCGAGCTGCTCAAGGACCAGGGGCCGCAATCGCTGCTGGTCAAGCGGGCATTCGTGACCGGTGTCGTCGAGACGCCGAACGGCGCGCACTTCACTTCCTGCACCCCCGACCACGGCCGCGACGAGGCGTTCCAGCGGGCTTACGTCCGGGCGGCCAAGGACCCGGAGGAGTGGCGGGCGTTCGCCGAACGGTTCCTGTCCGGCGACGAGCACAGCTATCAGGCCGCGGTCGCGGCGTTCCACGAGGAGTCCGCATGAACACAACGACCACGACGACCACGGCGACTCGCGCCGAATACTGCGTGGTGGCCTGCGCCGAGGCGTGGCGCGGCGCGGGGGAGATCCTGGCGAGCCCCATGGGCACGATCCCCTCGATCGGCGCCCGGCTGGCCAGGCTCACCTTCTCCCCCGACCTGCTGCTCACGGACGGCGAGGCACTGCTGATGGGCGATGTACCGGCGCTCGGGGCACCGTCCGGGGTGACCGAGGGCTGGCTGCCGTACCGCCAGCACCTGGCGCTCGTCGCGAGCGGGCGGCGGCACGTCATGATGGGCGCGAGCCAGCTCGACCGGCACGGCAACCAGAACATCTCCTGCATCGGCGCCTGGGACCGGCCGAAGCGCCAGTTGCTGGGAGTGCGGGGAGCGCCCGTCAACACCCTTAATAATCCGACGAGTTACTGGGTGCCGCGACACTCGACGCGGGTGTTCGTCGAGAAGGTCGACATGGTCTCCGGCGTCGGGTACGACCGCGCCGCCGCGGCCGGTCCCTCCGCCACCCGGTACCACCGCATCCCGCGGGTCATCAGCGACCTAGGCGTCTTCGACTTCGAGACCCCGGACCGCACGATGCGGCTGCGCTCGCTGCACCCCGGCGTCACGGCCGGACAGGTGCGGGAGGCCACCGGCTTCGCGCTGACGGTCCCCGACGACGTGCCGTACACCCGCGAGCCCACCGCCGAGGAGCTGCGGCTGATCCGCGAGGTGATCGACCCGAACGGTCTGCGCGAGCGCGAGGTGCCCGCGCCGTGACGGACATCAGTACGGGAAGTATCGAGAGGATCGAGAGGATCGAGACCGCGTTGACGAAGCTCGTCGGCGTCCGCCACCCCCTCGTGCAGACCGGTATGGGCTGGGTGGCCGGTCCCCGTCTGGTCTCGGCCGCCGCCAACGCGGGCGCGCTGGGCATCCTCGCCTCCGCCACCATGACCACCGACCGCCTCCGCGCGGCCGTCCGCGAGGTCACGTCCCGTACGGACGCGCCCTTCGGGGTCAATCTGCGCGCGGACGCGGGCGATGCGGCCGAGCGCGTACGCATCATCATCGACGAGGGCGTACGGGTCGCCTCGTTCGCGCTCGCGCCGTCCCGGGAGCTGATCGCGCGGCTGAAGGACGCCGGGGTGGTGGTCATCCCGTCCATCGGGGCCCGGCGGCACGCGGAGAAGGTCGCGTCGTGGGGCGCCGACGCGGTGATCGTGCAGGGCGGTGAGGGCGGCGGCCACACCGGGGAGGTCGCCACGAGCGTACTGCTGCCGCAGGTCGTGGACGCGGTGGACATCCCCGTCATCGCGGCGGGCGGCTTCCGCGACGGACGCGGGCTGGTGGCGGCGCTGGCGTACGGCGCCGCCGGGATCGCCATGGGCACCCGCTTCCTCCTCACCTCCGACAGCACCGTGCCCGACGCGGTGAAGGCCCGCTATCTGGCGGCCACCGTCAAGGACATCACCGTCACCACCGCCGTCGACGGCCTCCCGCACCGGATGCTGCGCAGCGAGCTGGTCGACGCGCTGGAACGCTCGGGCCGGGTCGCCTCGCTGGTACGGGCGGTACGCCACGCCGCGGCCTTCCGGCGCGACTCCGGCATGAGCTGGGCACAGATCGTGCGGGACGGCCTCGCGATGAAGCACGGCAAGGAGCTGACCTGGAGTCAGGTCCTGCTCGCCGCCAACACCCCCATGCTGCTCAAGGGCTCGATGGTGGACGGCCGTACGGACCTGGGCGTGATGGCGTCCGGCCAGGTCGCCGGCCTGATCGACGACCTGCCGTCGTGCGCGGAACTGGTCACCCGCGTCATGTCCGAAGCACACAGCACCCTCCAGGCACTGCCCCGCACGGACTGAATTCCCCCTCACCGGAACGCCCCTTCCATCCAAGGGAGTTGACCCATGCGCGCTGCCCGCATGCGCCACACGACCGGAGTCGCGCTCTCCGCCGTAGTCCTCTGCTGCCTCCCGGCGTCCGCCGTGGCCGACGCCCCGCCCAGGATCGCTGCCGCACCCGCTCACGAGACCGCACACCTCCGCCACATCCCCCTCAAAGGCGCGGTCAACGTCCGCGACCTGGGCGGTTACCGTACGGAGAGAGGCCGTCATGTGCGCTACGGCCAGGTCTTCCGGGCCGACTCGCTCAGCAAACTCACCGAAGCGGATGTCGCGAAACTCTCCGGACTGGGCCTGCGCACGGTAGTCGATTTCCGCGTCCCCCTGGAGGTGGAACGCGACGGCGCTGACCGCCTTCCGGCCGGCCTCACCGCAGCCTCCCGGCCCGTGGACGACCTCGGCCTGTACGCCCGCACGATGGAGGCCATCGGTTCCAAGGACCCCGTCAAGCAGCGGGAAATGCTCGGCGACGGCAAGGCCGAAAAGCTGATGCGTGCCATCTACCGGAATTTCGTCACCAGCACCGAGAACCGCCGCCAGTTCGCCACGGTCCTGCGGGACATCGCCCGGCACGGTCGATCCCCGCTGCTCTTCCACTGCACGTCGGGCAAGGACCGCACGGGCTGGCTGAGCTACCTCCTGCTCCACGCCGTCGGTGTCCCGGCCACCACCGCGACCGACGACTTCCTGCTCTCCAACACCTTCCGCGCCGAGGCCGACCGAAAGACCCGCGAACAGCTCGGGCAGGCCGGTCTGATGGAGAATCCGGACCTGCTCATCCCCCTCCAGGAAGTCCGCGAGGACTACCTTCAAGCGGCTCTCGACCAGGCCGAGCAGGACTACGGCGGCCTCGACGGCTACCTGACCGACGGCCTCGGCCTGACCCCGTCGACCCTGGCCGGGCTCCGCGCCCGGCTGCTGAAGTGAGCGAGGCACCGGCATGCTCCGACTGGGAATGATGGCACCGTTCACCGACGGCCTGATCACCTCGGGCGGCTTCCTCCGCGACCTCGCGGGCACGCTGGAGGAGTGCGGCGTCGAGTCGCTGTGGACGGTCGAGCACGTCGCCGTCGCCGACCGGTACGAACCGCTCTATCCGTACTCCTCCGACGGCCGGATACCGGGCAGTTCCGGGTCCGTCCCCATGCCCGACCCGCTGGAGACCATCGCCTTCCTCGCCGGTGCGTCGGACACCCTGCGCTTCGGCACCGCGATGATGGTCGCCCCGCTGCACAGCCCGGTGGTCCTGGCCAAGCGGGCCGCGACGATCGACCGGCACTCCGCCGGCCGGCTGCTGCTGGGCCTCGGCATCGGCTGGCAGAAGGAGGAGTACGCCGCCGTCGGTGTCCCCTACCGGGACCGGGGGCGGCGGCTGGAGGAGTGCGTCGGCGCGCTGCGCGCGCTGTGGGGCGGCGGCCCCGCCTCGTACGAGGGACGGCACGTCTCCTTCGAGGGCCTGCACTCGCTGCCCCGGCCCGCGAGCGGGTCGGTGCCCATTGTCCTCGGCGGGAACAGCGATCCCGCCGTCCGCCGGGCGGGCCGCATCGGCGACGGCTGGTTCCCGTACACGATCACCCCGGAGGACTTCGCCCGCCAGGCGGATCTGCTGCGCGAGGCCGCGCGGCAGGCGGGGCGGCCGGAAGACGCCGTGGAGATCACGGTATGGCCGGGCTCCTGCGACCGCGCACGCGCGTCGGATCCGTCCTGGGTACGCGGCTTCACCGACGCGGGCGCGACCCGCCTCGTCATCGCGCCCCATATCCGCGGCGCGGACGGGCTGTCGGGCCCGCGCGGCCTGGCCGCCCTGCGCGACCAGATCGACCGCTACCGCACCGAGGTCCTGGAGAAGCTGTCATGAGCGAACCTGTCATGAAGGGGGTTCAGATCATCGACCTCGTCATCCTCCCGGCCGACAAGGCCGAGCCGTGGCTGCGACGCTGGCGCGCCGACTACCTCCCGGGCGCCCTCGGCCGCGACATGGTCGCGGAACGCCTCTGGCGCACCTGGACGGGCCCGGACACGGTGGCGATCCGGATCCTGTGGTCGGTACGGGACAGCGGCGCATTCTTCGCCGCACGCGTCGCGTCCGCCGGCGATCCGCAGGTCACCGAATTCTGGGCGCACACCGATGCGCTCGCCCTGGACCGCGACCGCCAGGTACTGGAACCCCTCGGTTTCGAGGAAGGGACGACGTCATGACCCGCTGGGTGGCACTGCTCCCGGCCGAAGGAGCCGAGGCGTACAACAAGGCGGACAAGCTCCCCGGTGTGTCGGCGTGCTCGGCGGCGCCCGATCTCCCCGGCAGCTTCGGCGGCCGCGGCGCCACCTGGGACATGACCGCGGACCGTTCCCCCGCCGCCCTCGCCGCCGAACTCGGGGTGCCGGCACCGCTCGACGCGGTCGCGCTCACCCCCGTACGCAGCCGGTTCGTCCCCCTGTCCGGCCCGCGAGTAAAACGCACGCTGCTCCTCGCCGTACGCCCCGGCACACCCACCGGCCCCGTCGAGCGCCTGGAGGCCGACCTCCTCGCCATGCCCGCCCACATCTCCACCATCCGCTCCTGGTCACTGAGCCGCGTGGACCGGTCCCTCACACCCTCCCGCTGGACGCACGTCTGGGAGCAGGAGTACGCGGACATCGAGGGCCTGACCGGCGAGTATCTCGGTCACCCCTTCCACTGGACCTGCGTGGACCGGTGGTTCGACGGCGAAATCCCGGGCGCCGGAATCGTGGAGCCGCACCTGGCCCACGTCTTCCGCTGGAGCCCGGTGCCGGTCCTGCCCTCCCCTTGAATAAGGTCGGGCAATGCCCGAGCTGAAGCGGCTGCATGCCGACCATGCCCCGGCGGTCCTGGCCTTCGAGCTGGCGAACCGCGCCTACTTCGCGGCCTCGGTCCCCGACCGCGGCGATGACTTCTTCGACCACTTCCCCGACCGTTACCACGCCTTGCTGGCTGAGCAAGAGGCCGGCATCTGCGCCTTCTACCTGCTCGTCGCCGAGGACGACTCGGTACTCGGCAGGTTCAACCTCATCGACATCGAAGGCCACACCGCGACCCTCGGCTACCGGGTCGCGCAGCACGTCGCCGGCCAGGGCGTGGCGACCGCGACCGTTCAGGAGCTGTGCGGGCTGGCGGCGGCCCGGCACGGACTGCGCACGCTGCGGGCGGCCGCGGCCCACCGGAATGCCGCGTCCCAAAGAGTGCTGACCAAAGCCGGGTTCGTCCCCATAGGCCCCGCCGACCCGGCTCACCTCGGGGGCAAGCCGGGCACCTGGTATCGGCGCGACCTCATACCCCGGTGATCAGGCGTCGAGCAACGTCATCAGGACGGCGCGCGGGCGCGTGCCGTCCGGCCCCTGCCAGCCGGTCGCGACATGGCCAAGAGCTCCCTGGCGCGGCGCCGGCGGATTCTCGTCGACGGGGATGAGGACGCGGTGGACGTGCAGGACGCCGCCGGGTACGGGAAGGCGGGTACCGTTCCGGTCGTCGGTGGGCTCGGGGGCGAAGCCGTCCAGGCCGAACGGGGCGCCGGTGTGGGAGCGGGTCACCTCGTGGTCGGGGGTATCCGTGATGCTCTGCGCCATCGCCGGTGCGCTGCCTTCGATCAGCGACAGCAGCTCGGTGACGAGCACCGGGTCGTGGCAGCCGTCGTACGCCCAGCGCTTGCCCAGTACCCCGTGCTCGGCCGTGCCGATGAGGGCGTGTTCGGCCCCCTCCAACGGCGCCGCGCGGTAAGTGAGCGGTATCAAGTAGGCCGTCCGCTCCAGCCCCTTCCTGTCGGTGGCCACCATGAACTCGATGCCGACCTCGCCCTCCGGGTCGTCCAGCCGGAAGCCACCCGACTTCTCCAGCACGGGGGCGTCCGGGCCGCCCCGGTACCAAGGGCGGGTGGGCAGCCAGTCGGTGAGCAGCTCGAGCTTGGTCGGCTTGAGGGTGGTGTGGTGGATCAGCGCCATGCCGGTGGTCGCCTCCTGTCGCGGACCTGAATTTCCCTCAGCCTTCCACACCTCGCTGCGCCAGCAGTCACCACGGGCGCCGTAAGTCGCGCCTGACACAGAACCGTTGAGCACTCCCACAGCATGCGGGATCATGCAGCATGCGCCCGGATGACTCGTATCTCACCACCGACGTCGACGACTTTCTCGCCCGAGCCGGAGGCTTCCTGCGCTCGCGGCCCGGCCTGCACGTCATGCAGCTGACGTGGGCCGAGAGAGTGCGCAAGCGTGGGGCGGAGGCGTTCGGTACCGAAGCCCCCGTCTTCGGCCTGCTGGAGCGAGCGGGCGAGGTGTGCGCCACCTTCTACCGCCTCCCGTTCCGCGGCCTGGGCCTCTCCCCGCTCACACCCGAGCAGGCCGAGTCCCTCGCCGCCCACCTGGCCGCGCTCGGGCACCCCCTTCCCTCCGTCAGTGCGGACCACAGCACAGCCACCGCTTTCGCCGAGGCATGGCAGCGGCACACCGGCGCGACGCCCGAGCTCCGCGACACACGGCTCCGTCTCTACCGCCTCGGCACGCTCGCCCCGCCGGAGCCGATGCCGGCGGGTCGGGGCCGCATCCTGGGCGAGCAGGACCTTGAGCAAGTGATGTTCTGGTGCGGCGAGTTCGCCAAGGCCGTCGGGGAGGAAGTCTCCATAACCGCCGACTCCTGGGCCGGCACGCGCTTCGCCGACAAGCGCTACACGCTCTGGGAAACCCCGGACGGCACGCCCGTCTCCGTCGCCGGAATGAACCCGCTGATCGGCGGCCAGATCCAGGTGGACATCGTCTACACCCCGGCCCACCTGCGCGGTCGCCGCTACGCGGGCGCCGTGACAGCGGAGGTCAGCCGCGCCGCACTGGCCGCAGGCGCGAGGGACGTCGTCCTGTTCGCGGACCTGTCCAACCCCGCCAGCAACGCCCTCTACCAGCGCCTCGGTTATCGCACGCTCACCGACTGGGCGGCGTACGACTTCACATCCAGCTGACCGCTCGCCCAGTTGACCAGACGAGCTGTTCCTGATCCAGCCGGGCCAAGGGCTGACCGGCTTCCAGGAGTTTGGCGGCGCCGCGGACCGCGGCGGTGTGCGGTCCGGGCACAGGCTCGACGGGGGCGTTCAGCTGTCCGGTGAGGTGGTAGGCGATGTCGGGGCGCAGGGCGCCGCCGCCGGCCAGGAGCGCGCCACGCTCCAGGGCAAGGAGCATGTGGGAGGTACGGTCCTGCTCCAGCATCGTCGTCACCATCGTGGTGACAGCGCCGGTGATCTGCCGGAGTGTCGTGGAGTCGTCCAGGTCGCTGGTGCCCAGGGCGGTGCGGCGGGCGTCGACGACCGCGCCGTCGGCAAGGAGGACGACCTCGGTGAGGTGGGCGCCGAGGTCCACGACGAGCAGCGGGCGGGTCAGGTCGGCGGCTGCGGCCAGAGCCACCGCCCGCGCGGTGGGAATGGTCAGTACGGCCCATGGCCGCAGGACCTCGACCGCGGTACGAGCTGCGGTCCGGTACGCGACTCCGCCCAGCACGGGTGCGGTCAGTACGACCAGGGGACGGCCGAAACGGGGCAGGCGGTGGTCGAGCAGGCGATCGAGCATCCGGGCGGTTCCCGGAGTGTCGACGATGGTGCCGCGCTGGATGGGGTACACGGCGCCGGTGCCGGGGAAGGTCACGGTGGGCACGTCGATGATCGTTCCCCGGTCGGACATCCAGGCCCGGGTGCGGACGCTGCCCAGGTCGAGAGCGATGCCGCAGCGCCGTCCCCACAGCGGCCGGGGGCGGCGCCGGGCGACGGTCGCACGAAGGCGTCTGGTGATCACCGGCCCGCCTCCCTGACGTGCCGGCAGCGAGCGCGGTAGCGGGCCTGCGGCACGATCAGCAGGAACTCGCGGTCGATGGGCCGTCGGCACCGGTGGCAGAGGCCGTAGCGGCCCTGGTCCATGCGTGCCAAGGCCGCTTCCACGCCGGCGATCTGCCGCAGCTGGTCCTGGCGGAACCGGCGCTGCTCGTGCAGGTCCGCGCGGAGCGCGGCGAGTTCCTCCGCCGCCAGAGTCGTGTCGCGGTCACTGATGATCGGTTGGTTCACCACTTCACCCCCTGGGGCAGGGCGACGAACGGGCATGGGGCCGACGGGCGTCAGGCGCTGTTGCGCCGGCAGCCGACGCAGAACCTGGTGTAGGGCAGGATTTCCAGGCGCTCGGCCGGCACGGGCTTGGAGCAGCTCAGGCAGGTCCCGTAGCTGCCGTCCCGCACGCGGGTGAAGGCGGCCTCGATCTCGTTGAGGACCCGCTGAATGGCGTCCTTCTGTGCGTCCTTCTGCGCGGACATCAGCTGGTCCTCGGTGTCGTGGTCGACCTCGTCGATGGCCCTCAGCTGCGTCAGCCGGGCGTTGCGTTCGTGTTCGAGACGTTGCCGGGCCTCGTGGGCGGTCAGCCGCTCGGGACGGGGCTCGGTCCGGGGCGTGTCGAGCGACATGGTGCGTCCTTTTCTTTGAAGTCCGACGGCAGGCGGGACACCCCGCAGTGCGCGGTGCGCAGTGCGGCCCAGGTGGCGGCCGGAGATCACAGCCGGGGTCCGTACCCCCACCATCGGCGATGCGGCGCGCCGGGCCCATCGGGCGCAGTACCCATTCACGGCGGGGCGCAGGTCCCATCCGCCGTGACATCGACACGGCGCGCACACGGAAATGGAGTGGGCAGAAATGGGCATCACTGCCCATCGACTGAGCAGCGGCCGGCCGTCAGGCTTGCTTGCGGCAGCCGCAGGCGAGACCGCCGGTCGCCACTCGAGCCGGGGCTCATGCCCGGGCTCGCGGTAACGGACACTAGAGGCACATCGCGTCACGAGGAAAGAGGAAAGGTGTGACTCCGGTGTCCCTGTTCTGGCGGATCTTCGGGCTCAACGCCGTGGTGCTGGGTACGGCCACGGCGCTGCTGCTGTGGGCTCCGGTGACCGTCTCCGTGCCGGTCGTCCTGACAGAGGCGATCATCCTCTTGAGCGGCCTGGCCGTCATGCTGGTCGCCAACGCGGTCCTGCTGCGGCTCGGGCTGGCTCCTCTGGACCGGCTCACGCGGCTGATGAAAACCGTCGACCTGCTGCGCCCGGGCCAGCGGCTGCCGGCGCACGGCACCGGCGAGATCGCGGAACTGATCCGTACCTTCAATGCCATGCTCGACCGGCTGGAGAACGAACGGGCCGCCAGCAGCGCCCGGGTCCTGCTGGCGCAGGAGGACGAACGGCGCCGCATCGCCCAGGAACTTCATGACGAGGTCGGCCAGAGCATGACGGCGATCCTGCTGGGACTGAAGCGGTCCGCGGACAAGGCGGACGTTCCCCTGCGGGACGAGTTGCAGCAGGCGCAGGAAATCACCCGGGAGAGCCTGGACGAGGTCCGCCGCCTGGTGCGTCGGCTCCGGCCGGACGTACTGGAGGATCTCGGGCTGATCAGCGCCCTGACCGCACTCACCACCGAGTTCGCCACCCACACCGGACTGCGCGTGCTGCGCCGCTTCACCACGGATCTTCCCGCGCTGGATCAGGAGACGGAACTGGTGCTCTACCGCGTGGCGCAGGAGAGCCTGACCAACGCGGCCCGGCATGCCGAGGCGGACCGCGTGGAGGTGAGCCTGCACCACACCGATGACACTGTGCGGTTGACCGTCAGCGACGACGGCCGCGGGACGGGGGTCGCGTGCGAGGGTGCGGGAATCCGCGGTATGCGCGAGCGGGCACTGCTCGTCGACGCCACGCTGGACATCACCTCCCGGCCGCTGGCCGGCACCCACGTCCGGCTGACCGTGCCCGTTCGCAGGAAGAGTCGTGACCATGCCTGACGCAGCCAGGATCCGTATCCTCCTCGCCGACGACCATGCGCTGGTACGCCGCGGTGTACGGCTCATCCTCGACGACGAACCCGACCTGGAGGTCGTCGCCGAAGCCGGTGACGGCGCCGAGGCCATCGCCCTGGCTCGTACCCACGACGTCGACCTGGCCGTACTGGACGTCGCCATGCCCCGCCTGACCGGCCTGCAGGCCGCCCGCGAGCTCGTCAGGCTGAAGCCGGGCCTGCGCGTCCTGATGCTGACGATGCACGACAACGAGCAGTACTTCTTCCAGGCGCTGAAGGCCGGCGCCAGCGGCTACGTCCTGAAGTCCGTGGCCGACCGCGACCTGATCGCCGCCTGCCGGGCCGCCATGCGGGACGAGCCGTTTCTCTACCCGGGCGCGGTCACCGCCCTCATCCGCAACTACCTCGATCGCGTCCACCACGGCGAGGAAGTCCCCGACCAGGTGCTGACCGCTCGCGAAGAGGAGGTGCTCAAGCTCGTGGCCGAGGGCCACTCCTCCAAGGAGATCGCCGAACTCCTCTTCCTCAGCGTCAAGACGGTCCACCGGCACCGGGCGAACATCCTCCACAAACTCGGCCTGCGCGACCGCCTGGAACTCACCCGCTACGCCATCCGAGCCGGCCTCATCGAACCTTGAGCCGGGGCCGGGGGAGCACGGTGCCGGCGCGGGGGTCTGTTAAAATACTCACCACTCTCTGAGCCTTCTCGCCGCGGACGCACCACCGCCGAGAAGGCTTTTTTCATGTCCAGGGACGGCTTGCTCCCAGCAGGTGGACCGCTGTCGAGGTGCCGGCCTCGTCCAGCGCGCCGGGCAAGCAGCGCGCTCTCATCCGCTTCCCCGTAAAGGAGACTCATGCCGGACGTATGTGTACGCCTCGCGACTGTGCCGGGCCAGGCGGGACTGCCGCCCCACCCGTGGATTTCCTTCGCCGGCTCTGTGAAGGCCGGTGGCTGATCATGACCTCACGAAAGGGCGGCCAGACAGCCGCGGGAACCTGGAAGCTCGGTGACCTGACCGTCAGGCGGATCGGGTTCGGCGCGATGCGGCTGACGGGCAGTACCCCCTTCGGCCTGGCCGAGCCGAGCGACCGCCAACGATCGCTCAGCGTGCTCCGGCGCGCGATCGAACTCGGCGTCAACCACATCGACACCGCCGCGTTCTACTTCTCCGCACTGCGCTCCGCCAACGAGCTGATCAACCGAGCACTGGCGCCATACCCGGAAGACCTGGTCATCACCACCAAGGTCTGGCCCGGCCGGGACCCGTCCGGCAAGTGGTGGTGGGCCACGCCGGAGCAGTTGCGCGGCCAGGTGGAGGAAAACCTCCGCCAGCTCGGCCGTGACCACCTGGACATCGTCAACCTGCGCATCCCGCCGAGTCGCAGAACGGGCTCGATCGCCGAGCATTTCGGGGCGTTGGCCGAGCTGCGCGATGCCGGCCTCATACGCCATCTCGGTATATCCAACGCCACACCCGAGCACCTGGCCGAGGCGCAGGCCATCGCGCCGGTCGTCTGCGTGCAGAACCCCTACGGCATCGGCGCGCCGGACAAGGAGCAGGGCTTCCTGCGAGCCTGCGGCGAGCTCGGCGTCGCCTTCGTACCGTTCTTCGCGATCGCCGGTGCCGGACGCGAGGCAGGCGCGAGCGCCGAGGACAGCGAAGCGGTGCGCGCCGTCGCACGCGCGCATGGTGCGTCGACGGCACAGGTCCGCCTGGCGTGGACGCTGCAGCAGGGGCCGCATGTACTGGCCATCCCGGGTACCGGCGATCCGGACCATCTCGTGGAGAACATCGCTGCCGGTGCCCTGCGGCTCACGGACGACGACATGGCGCATCTCCAGCTCCACCATCGGGACGGCGAGTAAGCGACGCCCTCGCGTCACTCGGGCCGATGACAGACCGCCTCGACGTTGTTCCCGTCGGGGTCGCGGACAAAGACTCCGTAGTAGGACTCGTGGTAGTCCGGCCAGAGCCGGGGCGCATGCAGGACCTCGGCGCCTGTCGCGAGGGCCGCTTCGTAGAAGGCGTCCACGCCGGCTCGGTCGGCCGCGGCGAACGCGATGTGCAGTTCGCGTGTGGGCGCCGGGTCGGTCGCGGGGACCAGCCACAAGGGATGGCCCTCGACCCCGTAACTGATGTTCGCGCCGAACTGCTTCTTGCGCTCGCCACCCAGCGGCGCGAGTACGGCGTCGTAGAAAGCGGCGCTGGCGGCAATGTCGTTCACCTGAACGGCGATGTGATCCAACATGCGCCAACCCTCCAGCACCGCAGGGGAGTTCGTCACGCGCTTTTCGTGGCCGAGCCGGCCCATGGTGCCCTCGTAGTCGCGGGTGCGCCAGCCACGTCTCCGCAGCCGCGAGGTGCTCATCCCTCAGGTCTCCCCCGGCCTGTTGTAGGGCCGTACGGACGAAGGAGCAAGCCTTCTTCAATGGCCGGGGCGGTCACGATGTGCGTGGCGTCTGGTGGCATTTGCCGAGCGTGGAGCCTCGCCGTCGCGGCACGCTCGCCCCGTGTCTGACGGCATGTCCTGCATTGATCCCGTACGCGATGTCCCGCAGGACGTTCCACGCATACCGAAGCGACATCCTCATCTGAGCATCTCCAAGCAGCCTCGAACTGCCGAGCAGGGTGGGTTGCCTTACCGAACTATACCGACCTGTATGGCTACTGGCTACCCGATGACAGATGGTCACCACTGCGCAAGGAACGGAATCAGACGGGCACAGAGGGGCACCCCGTGCGCTCAACGATGGTTCGAGACTGCGGGTGATATGAGAGCGGGCGGGAGTCGCGTTACCCGGAGCCCGACTCCTCGATCATGTGACTGCCGGCAGCGCCTCGGCGGGGTGCCGACCCGGCGGCCGGGCATCCTCGGTTCCATGAAGATCGCGACTGCCCAGTGCACCTGTGTTCCTGCTGCCGTGTCCGCGAACGTGGAGCACATGGCTGCTCTGATCGCCGAGGCGCGTATGCGGGAGGCCGAGTCGGTGGTGTTTCCCGAGCCGGCACTGACCGGGTACGAGCTCGCAGCCGTACTCCGGGCGGGCGGTGTCGCCGGCGTCGTCAACTGTGCTGCGGCCACCGACGAGGACCGGCCCGCCATCGAGACGCCGGTCTTCGGGGCCGACGGCGAAATGATCACTACGTATCGCAAGCAGTATCTCTTCGAGCACGAGCGGGACGTATTCGTAGCAGGCCAAGTTGAAGCAGTTCAGGGCTGGGGCCGACTCAGGCCACGCGCTGTCCGACCTCGGCGGTGACCAGCATGGGCCTGTCAGCAGCGGCCTCTGCGAGAAGGGCTCCGTCCGGCGCCCACAATGCGGAGCGGCCACCAGTGCGCTGGCCAGAGGCACCTCGCACCCATCGACAGTGCCTCGGAAGGCCAGCTCGGTGAAGTGGTTGTCGAAGCACGTGACCAGAGCGAAACGAAGCCCTCCGAGGCCGGCCGCCGCCTGATCTCATGCGCTGACGGGTGGGGACCTACTGTCGCTCTTCTCCGGGATCACATGCCGGATGGCCCGACGTTGTCCGGCAGTTGGCGCGGCCTGCCGACCCCAACCGTGGCATGCGGCTCAGTGGTTCCGTCGGGGCGACCCGCGAAGGGGGCTGCTGACGAGGCTACGCAAGGGCCCGGACGGGCCAGGCCCCCGCCCTGGGGACGGGGGCCTGGATCAAGCGGTGGCGCAGCCGGTGGCTGTCAGTAGCGGTAGTGGTCGGGCTTGTACGGGCCCTCGACCTCGACGCCGATGTAGGCGGCCTGCTCCGGGCGGAGCTCGGTGAGCTTGACGCCCAGCGAGTCCAGGTGGAGCCGGGCGACCTTCTCGTCCAGGTGCTTGGGCAGCACGTACACGTCCGTCGGGTACTGCTCGGGCTTGGTGAACAGCTCGATCTGGGCCAGCGTCTGGTCCGCGAAGGAGTTGGACATCACGAACGAGGGGTGACCGGTGGC
>NZ_JBITXL010000012.1:0-323078 GCF_044544685.1 Streptomyces sp. NPDC053542 | reverse complement strand
TTCTCAAGGAACGGACGCTTCCTTTGTACTCACCCGAGAGACTCTCTCAGGCTTTCCTCCGGGCGCTTCCCTTCGGTCTTGCGTTTCCGACTCTACCAGATCCTTTTCGGTGATCCGGCCCCCGGTCGGAGCGGGGCAGCTTTCCAGTTTCACCCTTTCGGGCTTCCCTTTCCGGCGGTTCCGACTCTATCAGATCCGTTTCCGTTCCTGATTCCCGGTCGGCGGGATTTCCTGCGTTTTCGCGCTTTTCGGCGTGGCCCTCACTTTAGCGGATTCCCCCGGTCACTCATAATCGAGTCGCACGAATCGAATTTCGGCAACGCGAAAGAGAACCCGGTTAAGGGAGTCGTTCGAAGTGATGGTTGTGCCGTTTGCGGCGTGCGCCCATAGCGCTGCCCGTCTCAAGCGGCTCGGGCTACGTTACGGCTCTGCCCGGGCAGAGTCAAGCAGCCCTGGTCCGGCGCTTCCGGGGGACGTGTGCCCGGTACGGGCTGACCGTCGGGTCGCCGTCGATCCAGAAGCGCCACGGGTGGGTCGCGCCCTCGCCGCCAACACCGGTGCGCGGTCCGCTGCGTACCAGGTCGGGGGCTGCCGGCGTGCCCTCGAGGACGGAGAGCGGCGCACCGGGGCCCGCGCACACGTCCGTGCCGTTCAGCTGCCGGTCGATGGCGAGGCCGGTGGCCAGCCGGGCCGGGCCCTGGGCGAGTTCACTCGGGCGGCGGGACTTCGGGCGGCGCGCGGCCACCTGCTCCGTACCGCTGAGCACCTCGCCTGCGCGCAGCAGGACACCGCTGGCGTAGCCGTCGGGGCCGCAGACGAGGTTGAGGCTGAACCACATGCCGTAGATGAAATAGACGTACGCGTGTCCGGGCGGGCCGAACATCGAGGCGTTGCGCTCCGTGCGGCCCCGGTAGGCGTGCGAGCCGGGGTCGTTCTCGCCGTCGTACGCCTCGACCTCCGTAAGGCGCAGTTCGATGGGGCCCTCCGGTGTGCTGCGCACGAGGGTGCGGCCGAGCAGGTCGGGGGCGACTTCGAGGACGGGGCGGTCGAAGAATGTCCGCGGGAGCGGCATACGGGTGGGTTCGGAGATCATGCGTTCCCAGGGTAGTGGACCTCGGCTGCTCTCTTCGGGGGCCGCGGAGTGGCCTGGAAGTACCGCGTCTTGGCAGGCTGTGGGCGCGCGGCGGCCGGCCGCCGGGGGAACCGCCGTACGCCGTTTCGCGTTCGTAGGGAGCGGACCCGGACCGGGCAGCGTGCCGCGGCCGGACATCACCGAAGAACAGGCACGTGCCTGGGGAGGACGATCAATGGGGTTCAAGAAGCTGCTGGCGAGTCTGGGGGCCGGGGGCGCGTCGGTGGAGACGGTGCTCTTCGAGGAGAACGTCGTGCCCGGCGGTGTCGTGCATGGTGAGGTGCGGATCCAGGGCGGTTCCGTGGACCAGGAGATACAGGGGCTGTCGGTCGGGCTCCAGGCCGTCGTGGAGGTCGAGACCAGCGACGGGGAGCACAAGCAGAACATCGAGTTCGCCAGGCAGAAGCTGGGCGGGGAGTTCGCGCTGCAGGCCGGCGCGGCGCACACCGTGCCGTTCGGCCTGGAGATCCCGTGGGAGACCCCGATCACGTACTTCCTCAACACGCGCCTGAGGGGCATGCAGGTCGGCGTGACGACCGAGCTGGCGATCGCCCGCGCGGTGGACTCCGGTGACCTCGATCCGGTGAACGTGCACCCGCTGCCGGCACAGCAGGCGATCCTGGACGCGTTCGGGCACCTGGGCTTCCGTTTCAAGAACGCGGACCTGGAGCGCGGGCACATCCGGGGTACGCGCCAGACGCTGCCCTTCTACCAGGAGATCGAGCTGTACGCGCCGCAGCAGTACCGCGGTCTGAACCAGGTCGAGGTGTCGTTCGTGGCGGACGGCAGCGCGATGGACGTCGTGCTGGAGATGGACAAGAAGCCCGGGCTGTTCACGGAGGGCAGCGACACGTACCGCGCGTTCCAGGTGGGGCTGCACGACTTCCAGAACACGGACTGGGTGGCGTACCTGAACCACTGGCTGGCCGAGGTCGGCGGCAAGCGCAACTGGTTCTGAGCCCCGGGCGCGGTGCCTTCTGACGCGCGGTG
Source organism: Streptomyces sp. NPDC053542 (assembly GCF_044544685.1). NCBI lineage: Bacteria > Bacillati > Actinomycetota > Actinomycetes > Kitasatosporales > Streptomycetaceae > Streptomyces > Streptomyces sp. NPDC053542. Next base: position 320,956 of record NZ_JBITXL010000012.1, on the reverse strand, counting down.
ACATGAGTTCCGGCCGGGCCGGGCACCGGTTCTGCCACGAGCAGGTTCTAACCTGGCCGGACGGTCTCCGAATGCGATCAGGAGGTGTCGAAGTGTCCGAGCAGAAGCGCCGGCCGCTCCCGCACGATTTTCATCCGCAGGTGCCCTCGTTCACGGTGGTGAGCGACGATCTGCAGGAGGGCGGGACGCTGGCGGACGCCCAGGTGTTCAGCGCGGGGAACACCTCGCCCCACCTGCGGTGGGAGGGTGCTCCGGAGGGCACCAGGAGCTACGCCGTCACCTGTTTCGACCCGGACGCGCCGACCGGCAGCGGTTTCTGGCACTGGTCCGTGTTCGACATTCCGGCGTCGGTGACGGAGCTGCCGGCCGGTGCGGGCTCCGGTGACATGAAGGACCTGCCCGAGGGCGCGGTGCACGTACGGAACGACTACGGGACGCGTGACTTCGGTGGCGCGGCGCCGCCCCCCGGGGACGGCCCGCACCGGTACGTCTTCACCGTGTACGCGGTGGACCAGGAGAAGCTCGGCCCGGACGCGGACGCCTCGCCTGCCGTGGTGGGCTTCAATCTGCGGTTCCACACGCTGGGCCGTGCCCAGCTGATCGGCGAGTACGAGATCCCCGCCGAGGGGTGACGCGGGCTCGCCCGTAATTCCGTTGCGCCCCGGCGCCCCGGATCGCACAGTGGTGCTTGGCCGACGGTTGCCACATGGCCGTCGGGCAGTCGGCACCGCAGTGGCGGGGGCGGCGGGGCGCAGGTGTGTCCCCTGCCGTCTGCCGGAGTCCGCCTCGTGTCGGACGTCCGCGCCGGCTGCCGTGACGCTCCGGGTCCCTTGTTCACGGGGGCGGGGCCCGGAGCGTTCCCCCGCTTTCTTTCCTCCGCTCTTTCCCTTCCCCTCCCCCTTTCCGGTTCGTCATTCGTTCGCTCGTTGCTCACCTGCCATCTCCCTTGCGGCAGACGGAAATTGCGTTGTCCGGGGGATCACTGGAACTGCACAGTGGAGCCACTTCGCCGAGCGGCGGACGGAATGCGGGAGGTGGTCGGGATGCGCGAGACGCTGGTCCTCAACGCGAGCTTCGAGCCGCTGTCGACGGTGTCGCTGCGACGGGCGGTCGTGCTGGTCATGCAGGACAAGGCCGTGGTCGAGCAGGCGCACCCCGGGCTGCGCATCCGCGGCGCCGCGGTGGATCTCCCGGTACCGCTGGTGATCAGGCTCTGCAGGTACGTACGGGTGCCGTTCCGAAGACAGGCGCCGTGGTCGCGGCGGGGCGTACTGGTGCGGGACCAGCACCGGTGCGCGTACTGCGGGCGGCGGGCGACGACCGTGGACCACGTGGTGCCGCGGGCGCACGGGGGCGGTGACACATGGCTGAATACGGTCGCCTCGTGTGCCGAGGACAATCACCGCAAGGCGGACCGGACGCCGGAGCAGGCGGGGATGGAGCTGCTGCGGCGGCCGTTCGTGCCGACGCCCGCCGACACGATGCTGGCGGCGTTGGGGGTGTCGGTACGGGAGGAGCTGCCGGACTGGCTGGTGCAGTCGGCGTAAGACTGGCGCACGGGTGTGCGTGAAGGGGCGCGGGGAGATACCCGCGCCCCTTCGTCGTGCGACGCCCCGTGCGTGTACCGCTCAGCGCAGCAGCAGCTGAGCGATGGCGACGACGCCGACCGCGACGATGACGCCGCGCAGGACGGCGGGCGGCAGCCGGCGGCCGATCTTCGCGCCGAGCTGGCCGCCGAGCGCGGAGCCGACGGCGATCAGCACGACGGCCGTCCAGTCGAAGTCGGCGACGAAGAGGAAGAAGACCGCGGCGATGCCGTTGACGACGAGCGCGAGCACGTTCTTGAGGGCGTTGACGCGCTGCAGCTCCTCGTCGAGCAGCAGGCCCATCAGGGAGATGTACAGAACGCCCTGGGCGGCGCCGAAGTAGCCGCCGTACGCGCTGGAGAACAGCAGGCCGGTCAGGAGCGCGATGCCGCCGTCGCGGTGCGGGACGGTGCCGTTGCGGGCGCGGCGGGCCTTCACGGCGGCGGACAGCCGGGGCTGCAGGACGACGAGGACGAGAGCGATGGCGACGAGCGCGGGGACGATCGCGTCGAAGGCGTCGGAGGGCAGCGCGAGCAGCAGGACGGCGCCCGCCAGTCCGCCGGCGAGGGCTGTGGCGCCGAAGCGGAGCATGCGGCGGCGCTGGCCGCGCAGTTCGCGGCGGTAGCCGATGGCGCCGCTGATGGCGCCCGGTACGAGGCCGAGGTTGTTGGAGACGTTGGCGGTGACGGGCGGCAGGCCGATGCCGAGCAGGACGGGGAAGGTGATGAGCGTCCCGGAGCCGACGACGACATTGATGGCGCCGGCGCCCAGACCTGCGGCGAAGACGGCGAGCGCTTCCCAGAAGGTCATACGGAGCCCCTGGCGCGTGATCGGTGCGTCATGAACCGATCATGCACCAGGGGTCCGGTGGGTGCGCCGCGGGACCACGGTCCGAGACGCCGTGGCGCGCCGTCAGTCGATGGACGGCTTCTCGAGGTGGGTGGTCGTGGGAGGTGCGGACGGGGCGCCGCCGGTGGGCGAGAAGTTCCCGAGGGCGCCGCCGAGGCCCTTGAGCGCGTCGCCGATCTCGCTGGGCACGATCCAGAGCTTGTTGGCGTCGCCCTCGGCGATCTTCGGGAGCATCTGGAGGTACTGGTACGAGAGCAGCTTCTGGTCCGGGTCACCGGCGTGGATGGACTCGAAGACCGTACGGATCGCCTGCGCCTCACCCTCGGCGCGCAGGGCCGCGGCCTTGGCCTCACCTTCGGCGCGGAGGATCGCGGACTGCTTCTCGCCCTCGGCGCGCAGGATCTCGGACTGCCGGACACCCTCGGCCTGGAGGATCGCGGCGCGCTTGTCACGGTCGGCGCGCATCTGCTTCTCCATCGAGTCCTGGATGGAGGTCGGCGGCTCGATGGCCTTGAGCTCGACGCGGTTGACGCGGATGCCCCACTTGCCCGTGGCCTCGTCCAGGACGCCGCGCAGCGCGGCGTTGATCTCCTCGCGGGAGGTGAGGGTGCGCTCCAGGTCCATGCCGCCGATGATGTTCCGGAGCGTCGTGACCGTGAGCTGCTCGATCGCCTGGATGTAGCTGGCGACCTCGTACGTCGCGGCGCGGGCGTCCGTCACCTGGTAATAGATGACGGTGTCGATGTTGACGACGAGGTTGTCCTGCGTGATGACCGGCTGGGGCGGGAAGGGCACGACCTGTTCGCGCAGGTCGATGCGGTTGCGGATGGAGTCGATGAACGGCACGACGATGTTCAGGCCCGCGTTCAGCGTGCGGGTGTAGCGGCCGAAGCGCTCGACGATGGCGGCGCTGGCCTGCGGAATGACCTGGATCGTCTTGATGAGTGCGATGAACACCAGCACCACCAGGATGATCAGGACGATGATGATCGGTTCCACAGTGGCTCCTCGTGTCCTTCCATAGCTGTCGGCCGGTCCCGCCCGGCGAGTCGGTGATCGAGTCTTTCAGAGACTCGCCCCCTCGTGCAGGCCGTTCTCCGGTCCCGCGGGGGCCAGTTGATCAAGTTCGTCACATGACGACGGCGGTTGCTCCCTCGATGTCCACGACGTCCACTTTCTGCCCCGGCTCGTACACCTGGCCCTCGTCCAGCGCACGCGCGGACCAGACCTCGCCGTTGAGCTTGATGCGGCCGCCGCCGGAGTCGTCGATCCGTTCCAGCACCGTGGCCTGCTTGCCTTTCAGGGCGTCAACACCGGAGGCCATGCCCGGCCTTCCGGTACGGGCGCGCTTGGCGATCGGGCGCACGACGGCGACGAGTGCGACCGATACGGCGGCGAAGACGATGACCTGCGTGACGATGCCACCGCCCAGCGCGGCCACCACGGCACCGGCGACAGCGCCGACCGCGAACATCCCGAACTCGGGCATCGCGGTGACGACGAGAGGAATTCCCAGTCCTACGGCAGCGATGAGCCACCACACCCATGCATCCACGGTGTCATGGTAGATCGGCGAGCGGCGTCGCGGACAGGGTGCGATCGATCGCGGCCGGATCGGGCCGGGGCTTTTCGGCCCCGGCCCCGGTCAGCGATCGTTCCACGCCAACTGTCAGGTGAGCGGCAGACCTTGGGCGGTCCAGCGGTCGCCGTTGCGCTCGACGATGAGCGGCAGACCGAAGCAGCGGGAGAGGTTGCTGGAGGTCAGCTCCAGGTCGATGGGGCCGGCCGCGAGCACCTTGCCCTGACGGATCATCAGGACGTGGGTGAAGCCGGGCGCGATCTCCTCGACGTGGTGGGTGACCATGATCATCGACGGTGCAAACGGGTCGCGGGCGAGTCTGCCGAGGCGGCGTACGAGGTCCTCGCGGCCGCCGAGGTCCAGCCCCGCGGCCGGCTCGTCCAGGAGGAGCAGCTCCGGGTCGGTCATCATCGCGCGGGCGATGAGGGTGCGCTTGCGCTCGCCCTCGGAGAGCGTGCCGAACTTCCGGTCGAGGTACTTGGTCATGCCCAGCCGGTCGAGGAAGGCGCGGGCGCGCTGCTCGTCGACGGGGTCGTAGTGCTCCTGCCAGGTGGCGGTCATGCCGTACGCGGCGGTGAGCACGGTCTGCAGGACGGTCTGGCGGCGCGGCAGCTTGTCAGCGAGCGCGATGCCGGCCATACCGATGCGCGGGCGGAGGTCGAAGACGTCGACCTTGCCGAGCGTCTCGCCGAGGATCGTGCTGGTGCCCGTGGTCGGGAAGACATAGCTGGAGGCGACATTGAGGAGGGTGGTCTTGCCGGCGCCGTTCGGGCCCAGGATCACCCAGCGCTCTCCCTCCTTCACCGACCAGGAGACCTGGTCCACCAGAGCCCGGCCCTCGCGGACCACGGATACGTCCACCAGCTCCAGAACATCGCTCATGAGCGCGTTGTCTCCCATTGCATCTCGGTCGTCGGTGCGCCTGTGGGCGCAGCCCTCTGCAAACCTACGCCACCCATTGTCAGTGCCTGTCCTTAGGCTGGGTCCATGCTCGATGAACCTCGATCAGGACGGCTGGCCGCGTGGGGAAACGCCCTGTTGGCCGGGCTTGTCCCACCTGATGACGCTGCGGAGCGGATCGCGGAGGGTGACGCGGTGCACCGTGTCACCGGGCTGCCCGGCGAGCCGGGGCCGGTGGGGCTGACGCTCGCGCTCGGCCGGCTGCGGGCGCTGGGCGCGACCGGACTGCGGGTGGCGCTGCCGGTGCCGGGGCACCCGCTGGGGCTGAGCGGCCCGCCGGAGTTCAACGCGCGCGCGATAGAGGCCGAGGAGGCGGTCACCGCCTGCGGGGTGGCGCTGGGGCTGGTGCCGGAGGTGCACGAGGCCGGACCCGAGGGCGATGTGCACGTCGAGGTCGTATGGCACTGCATGGCGGTACGGGACGCACCGCCGGCGGACGTGCCCTCGCTCGGCGAGGCGGAGCGGGAGCTGGCGCAGGCGCTGCGGGAGGCGACGGAGCTGCTGGCGAAGCTGGACGTGGCCGGCTCGGGCCCGGTCGCCGACGCGGCGCTGGCGGCGTACCGCGCGCGGGCCGAGGCCGGGCGGCAGCTGCTGGCGCCGGGATATCCGCCGCGCTCGGTGCGGGTGCTGGAGCTGGCGCAGAAGGTGGGGGCGCTGATCGCCATCGCGGAGGGGCCCGGCGGGGACGGCCGGGAGCACGGGGCGGCCGTGAGCTCGTCCCAGATCGCCGCGCGGCGGGACGCGTTGCGCCCGGTGGAGCGGACTGCTCGGCGGGCGCAGGTGGCGGCGTACAACGCGGCTGTGGAGGAGCGGGAGCGCAAGGCCCCGTAGGGGTTCTGTGCGTCGGCGGGCGCGGCGCCGTTGTGGCCGGTCGCGCAGTTCCCCGCGCCTCTCAGCGCCGTGGGCGTTTCCGTACGCGGACGAGTGCTCCACCGTCGTGGTTGCCCGCGCAGTTCCCCGCGCCCCTTACGGGGCGCTCACTCCGTGGCGGACCGCCCACAGGGCCGCCTGGGTGCGGTCCGAGAGGTCCAGTTTCATGAGGATGTTCGAGACGTGGGTCTTGACCGTCTTCTCGGAGAGGACAAGGGCGCGGGCGATCTCGCGGTTGGAGCGGCCGTCCGCTATCAGGGCCAGCACCTCGCGCTCCCGGTCGGTGAGGGAGCCGCCGCGGCCCTGGCCGCCGCCCGTGTCCTCCTGGCTGAGCAGCGCGTCGGCCACCTCGGGCTGGAGCAGGACGTGCCCGGCGTGCACGGACCGGATGGCGCCGGCCAGCGCGTCGGGGTCGATGTCCTTGTAGACGTAGCCCGCGGCGCCCGCACGCAGCGCCGGGATGACGGTCCGCTGCTCGGTGAAGCTCGTCACGATCAGCACCCGGGCGGGGTTGTGCTGCCCCCGCAGCAGCCGCAGCGCCTCGACGCCGTCCATGCCGGGCATCTTGATGTCCATCAGCACGACGTCGGGGTGCAGCCGCTCCGCCGCGGCGACGCCCGCCTCGCCGTCGGCGGCCTCCCCCACGACCTCGATGTCGTCCTGTACCTCCAGGAACGTGCGCAGTCCGCGCCGTACGACCTGGTGGTCGTCGACCAGCAGCACCTTGATGGGGCCGCCGAGCGGGCCCCTGCCTCCGTCAGCCACCGGGGACCTCCATCTCGACAGCGGTGCCCTTGCCGGGCGCCGATTCCACCGTGAGCGTGCCGCCGACGCCGTTGGTCCGGTCGCGCATCGACACCAGGCCGAGGTGGCGCCCGGCCCGGCGGACGGCGCCGGGGTCGAAGCCGCGGCCGTCGTCGGCGATCCGGAGCACCGCGCCCTGCCCGCGGCGCACGAGAGTCACGTCGACACGCTGCGCGTCGGCGTGCCGCAGCGCGTTGTGCAGGGCTTCCTGCGCCACCCGCAGCACCGCCTCCTCCTGCGCGGCGGGCAGCGCCCGCAGCCCGTGGGCGGCGAAGGTGACCTTGGCGCTGTGGGCGCGGTCGAGCACCTGGATCTGGGTACGCAGCGTGGCTATCAGGCCGTCCTCGTCCAGGGCGGCGGGGCGCAGCTCCACCACGGCGGCCCGCAGCTCGTCGGCGGCCTCCGCGGCGAGCCGGGTGACCTGCTGGAGCTCGTCCTTGGCGCGGGCCGGGTCGCGGTCGACCAGCGCGGTGGCGGCCTGCGCGGTGAGCCGCAGCGAGAAGAGCTTCTGGGAGACCGCGTCGTGCAGCTCGTGCGCCAGCCGGGCGCGCTCCCCCGCGATGGTCAGCTCGCGGCTGCGCTCGTACAGCCGGGCGTTGGTCAGGGCGATGGCGGCGTGCTGGGCGAGCATGCCGAGCAGCGCCTCGTCCTCCTCGGTGAAGCCGCAGCCGCCGGCCGGCTTCGGGCATCTCTTGTTGGCGAGGAAGAGCGCGCCGAGGATCTCGTCGCCGTCGGCGACGGGCATGCCCAGGAAGTCGGACATATCGGGGTGGGCGCCGGGCCAGCCCTCGAAGCGGGGGTCCTGGCGGACGTCGCCGAGGCGCTGCGGGGTGGCCTCCTGGAGCATCGCGGCGAGGATGCCGTGCTGGCGGGGCAGCGGGCCGATGGCCTTCCACTGCTCCTCGCTGACCCCGTCCACGACGAACTGCGCGAAGCCGCCGTGGTCGTCCGGCACGCCGAGCGCGGCGTACTCCGCGTCCAGCAGCTCGCGGGCGGACGCGACGATCGTCTTGAGCACGTCGCGCACCTCCAGGTGGCGGCTCATGGCGAGGATGGCGCCGCTCACCGCGGAGAGCCCGGCCCCCCGCTCCGCCCCTGGTCCCTTGGTCATGCACTCACCGTACCGGCGGCCCGCACGGCACGTATCCGCCTGCGGCGGGGCGCCGCCTACGTCCCCGGGCGTAGGCCGGAAGACCGGGCGGGCCCTTGCCGCTGCCGGTTCTCGGTGCGCGGGACCATCGGCCCCTTCGGGCCGGGGACTTTCTGCCCCCTATATATAGGGGAAAGGAAAGGCGGCCTTTCGCGGCCCACCGGCCCGGAGCCACGCTCGCGCGCAGGCCACTTCCGGCGCTCACTTTCCGTACCGAGTCAATGACATAACGGCAGCCGGCGCCTCTAAACATGTGAGCCCGGGCATAGGGCGTACATCACTTACGACCGGGCTTAGTGGGGTTTACCGGTGTGTGAATACGGGCAGCCGCAGGAGTTGATCCGAGCCACCCCTTGGACTGAGCCCTGCCGGACGCAATTCGGCGGCCTCAGGTTCCACTATCCAGCTTCGTACGTCACATGATTGCAGGGTCAAATTCCGGCCGCTAACAATGGCTGACGTCGCCCGGCGCCGTGGAAAAGGATCTCGGCGTTCTCGCGCCAATCCGGCCCACGCGACGTCCCCCATTGGAAGAGGTTCTTTCCGCATGCCCCTGCACGCCATTCCTGGCTACAGCCGCCTGAACCGGAATCACAAGCTCTCCGCCGCTGCCGTGGCCGCGGGCGGTGCCGCCGCCGTGGTCTTCGCCGTCGTCCCGGGTTCCGCCAACGCCGAACCGACCCACTCCACGACGGCCCAGAACGTGAAGCCCGTCGCCTACCACGTGGTCGACGACTCCTCCGCGTACAGCCTGGTCGACAACGCCGCCGCCAAGGCCCAGAACGCGGAGCTGACCCAGAACAGCACCCGCGCCGCCGAGCAGGCCAGCGCCTCCGCCTTCGCCGCGAAGAAGCAGGCCGAGGGCGACGCCAAGGCCGCTGCGCAGGCCAAGGCCAAGGCTGCCGCCGACGCGGCCGCCCGGGCCAAGGAGGCCGCCAAGAACAAGGCCGACCAGCAGCGCACGACGCAGGCCGCGAGCCGGTCCGCCGAGCGCCGGCCGGTCACCTACCCCAACAACCTCGACGGCTGGATCCGCGAATCCCTCTCGATCATGAAGAAGCACGGGATTCCCGGCTCCTACGAGGGCATCAAGCGCAACATCATCCGTGAGTCCGGCGGTAACCCGCGGGCGATCAACAACTGGGACGTGAATGCCCAGATGGGTATCCCGTCCAAGGGCCTGCTGCAGGTCATTCAGCCCACCTTCGACCAGTACCACGTCGAGGGCACGGCGAACGACCTGTACGACCCGGTCGCCAACATCGTCGCCGCCTGTAACTACGCGGCCGACAAGTACGGCTCGATGGACAACGTCGACTCGGCGTACTGAGCCACTGCGGCGCGCCGGAGAAACGGCGCCGGACGATGAATACCGCGAGGGGCGGCACCCGGAAATCGGGTGCCGCCCCTCGCGGCTTTTTCGTCATACGGCAGGCGCGGATTACTTGCGCATGACCTCGGGCTCGTGGCGGCGCAGCAGGCGCGCCACCGCGAAGGCGAGGAGCACGCCGAGCGCCAGCAGGAAGACCATGTCCATCACGTAGACGCCGGTCTGGTGCTGCCACAGCGGGTCGGGGTCGGTCTTGTCCCACGGCAGGAGCGTGTTCAGGTCGGCGGTGGCGCCCAGCGCCGCGACCGCCCAGCGCGAGGGCATCAGCCAGGAGATCTGCGCGACGCCCGGGGTGTTGTACAGCTGGAAGAGCACGCCGGTGAAGACGACCTGCACGATGGCGAACATGACCAGCAGCGGCATGGTCTTCTCGGCGGTCTTGACCAGCGAGGAGATCAGCAGGCCGAACATCATCGAGGTGAAGCCGAGCGCGATGATCGCGAGCGTCATCTCGATGGCCGGCAGGTCCTTCACGATCAGGCCCTCGGCGGGCATGTTCCGCGTCGAGAAGCCGATCACCGCGATGATGACGCCCTGTACGGCGGTGACCACGCCGAGCACGAACACCTTCGACATCAGGTACGCCGAGCGGGACAGGCCGGTGGCCCGTTCGCGCTCGTAGATGACGCGTTCCTTGATCAGTTCTCGTACGGAGTTGGCCGCGCCGGAGAAGCACATGCCGACGACGAGAATCAGCATGATCGTCGTGGCGTCGCGGTTGGTGCGGGCCCGGTTCAGCGGGCCGTATCCCAGGCCGAAATCGCTGGGAATCAGCATGGAGACCACGCCGAGCACGGCGGGCAGGACCAGCATCAGGCCCAGGAAACCGCGGTCGGAGGCGATCACGGAGACGTACCGCCGCATCAGGGTCCACAGCTGGGAGCCCCAGCTCTGGGACTTCTGCATCCGGGCCGGCGGCGCCTGGACGCTGACCGACTGCGGCGCGACGGCGTCGATGTCGGCCGCGTACATCTGGTAGTGCGGGGAGCCGCGCCAGCGGCCCATCCAGTCGTAGTCCCGGTAGTTCTCGAACGCCGAGAAGACGTCCGCCCAGGTCTCGTACTGGAAGAAGTTCAGCGCCTCCTCGGGCGGGCCGAAGTAGGCGACGCCGCCGCCCGGCGCCATGACCAGAAGCTTGTCGCAGAGCGCGAGCTCGGCGACGGAGTGCGTGACCACCAGGACCGTGCGGCCGTCGTCGGCGAGGTCGCGCAGCAGCTTCATGACGTCGCGGTCCATGCCCGGGTCGAGGCCGGAGGTCGGCTCGTCCAGGAAGATCAGCGACGGCTTGGTCAGCAGCTCCAGGGCGACCGAGACGCGCTTGCGCTGGCCGCCGGAGAGCGAGGTGACCTTCTTCTCCCTGTGCACGTGCAGCTTCAGCTCGTGCAGCACCTCGTCGATGCGGGCCTCGCGCTCGGCCTCGGCGGTGTCACCGGGGAAGCGGAGCTTGGCCGCGTACCGCAGCGCCTTCTGGACGGTCAGCTCCTTGTGCAGGATGTCGTCCTGCGGGACCAGACCGATGCGCTGCCGCAGCTCGGCGAACTGCTTGTAGAGGTTCCGGTTGTCGTAGAGGACGTCGCCCTGGTTGGCGGGGCGGTAACCGGTCAGCGCCTTGAGCAGCGTGGACTTGCCGGAGCCGGACGGGCCGATGACCGCGACCAGCGACTTCTCGGGCACGCCGAAGGAGACGTCCTTCAGGATCTGCTTGCCGCCCTCGACCGTGACGGTCAGGTGGCGCGCGGAGAAGGAGACCTCACCGGTGTCGACGAACTCTTCCAGCCGGTCGCCGACCAGCCGGAACGTCGAGTGACCGACGCCGACGGTGTCCTGCGGCCCGATGAGCGCCGAGCCGCCCTTGGGGACCGGCTGGCCGTTGACGTACGTACCGTTGTGGCTGCCCAGGTCGTGGATCTCGAAGCGGCCGTCGGGCGTGGCCCGGAACTCCGCATGGTGCCGCGAGACCTGCAGGTCGGAGACGACCAGCTCGTTCTCCAGGGCACGGCCGATGCGCATGACGCGGCCGGTGTCCAGCTGGTGGAAGGTGGTCGGGCTGCGGTCGCCCGACGCCTGCGGTGCCGCGCCGCCCTGTGCCGGGGGCTGCTGCGGCCCGCCCTGCGGCGGGAGGCCGGCGCCGTACGAGGACGGGCCCTGCGGCGGGACGCCCGCGCCGTGCGACGGCGGTCCCTGCGGCGGCGCGCTCTGCTGCGGCGCACTCTGCTGTGGCGCCGCCCAGCCGGGGGCACCCTGCTGGGCGGGGGCCGGGGCGGCCGGCTGCGCGGCGTACGCGTCATGAGCCGGCGCCGCGGGCTGCGCGGCGTACGCGTCCGCCGCGGGGGCCGCCGCCGTACCGCTGAGGGTCAGCCGGGGACCGTCGGTGGCGTTACCGAGATGCACGGCCGAGCCGGGGCCGATCTCCATCTGGTGGATCCGCTGCCCCTGCACATACGTGCCGTTGGTACTGCCCTGGTCCTCGATGACCCAACTGCGCCCTCCCCAGCGCACCGTCGCGTGCCGCCAGGACACCCGCGCGTCGTCCAGCACCACATCGCCCTGGGGATCGCGCCCCAGGCTGTACACCCGGGACGGATCGAGCGCCCAGGTCATTCCATTGATTTCGAGTACGAGTTCAGGCACTCCATGCCCCACTAGTTGTCCCCCGAGTGACCCCCTGCACGGGAAGTCTAGGGATGGTGAACATCGTGAGGAACTATTCCAGGCAGCGGGCCATGACCGGAAGCCGGGCCGTGGTCGGGCCGTGGCAAGGGCGCGAAGCGGACAGTGCGGCCGTCCGTTGACGCCGGCGAAAGGCCCCCGGAGAGTGGGAGACACCCACGGATCCGTACGGATGCCACGCGATGCGGGCAGCACGGAAAACTCCGCATCGATCGGCTTCACGATCGGGGGCCCGCGATGAGCGCGACCGCAACTCCGCACACAGGGCCGGGTGCTGTGCTGCTCTCCGCCGTCGTCGCGGTCTGCTGCGCTTTCCTGGCGATGGCCGGCGTCGCGGCGCTCGGGCTGCATCTGCTGGGGGCCGATGCGTACGGTTCGCTGGGCCCGATGACGGCGGCCGTCATGGTGCTGGCGGTAGGCGGATCGGTGACCCCGCGGGGTGATGTCTCGGCCTTCGGGGTGTCCGGCGTGACGGCCGAAACCGCCATTGACATCGTGCCGTTGGGCGTGGGACTGACCGGCGCACTGGTGCTGGGGATGTTGTTCTTGCGGTCGCTGCGCGCGGTGCCGGACGGGGGCACGCCGGGCGGGCTCGCGGCGCGCGCCGCGACGGTGGCCGGGCTGTTCACCGCGCTGGTCGGCGGCCTCGCCTGGGCCGGACACGACTCCGTAACGATCCCGGGGCGCGCGCTGATACCCGGCTCGGCCGGCGGGGGCGGCGGGCCGCTCGACCGGCTGCCGGACCTGCCGGGCCTCGGTGACCTGCCCGGTCTCGGCGACTTACCCGGCCTCGGTGACTTACCGGACCTGGGGCGGGAGCTGCCCGGCCTGCGGCTGCCGGACGGGCTCGCGGACCTCGCGGACGCCCGGCTCCGCATCGACTTCGAGGTGGCCGCCTGGCCCTCCCTCGTGGCCGGCGCGGTGTGGGTACTGGCCGTCCTGCTGATCGCGCTGGCGGCCTCACGGCGCACCCCGCTCCCCCGCACGCTGGCCGGGGCGGGCCGCGCCGTCCGCCCCGCCGCCTCCGCGCTCACCCAGGTGCTGGGCCTCGCGGTACTGCTGGGCCTGGCGGCCGGGGTGTACGGGGTGACCAGCGGCGATCAGCCGCGGCGGGCGCTGGGGGCCGCGCTGCTGGGCGCGCCCAACGGGGTGTGGCTCGCGATCCCGCTGGGCCTGTTCGTGCCCTGGCACGGCTCGGCGAGCGGAGCGCTGCTGCCGGTCCTGCCGGCGCCGCTGCGGGAGCTGCTGGGCGGCGGGGGCGTGCGCCCCCTCACCCTGCAGCGGCTGGCCGAGCAGACCGGGTGGGCGTGGCTCGCGGCGCTGGTGGCGGTGGCGCTGATGCTGCTGGCGGGGGTCCTGACGGCCGCCCGTACGGCGCGCGCGGGATCCGGTGTCCCGGCGTACGCGGGCGGCTGTGCGCTGCGGCTGGGGGCGCTGACCGCACTGGCCGTACCGCTGCTGGTGTGGCTGACGGAGGTCACGGCGGACGTCCGGCTGCTCTTCATGGACATCGGCGTCCACGGGGCGGGCCTCGACCTGCGCGGGAACCCCGGAGCCGGGCTGCTGCTGGGGGCGCTGTGGGGCGCGGCGGCCGGGCTCGTGGGGGCGCTGCTGGCGGTCGGGGCGGGGATCGCGGGCCGGAGCGCCGCCGATCCGCCGGCACCGGTGCACGGGCCGGTGACGCATGGGCCGGCGGCGTACGGGCCTGGTCACGGGGTCCCGGAGCGCCCGGGACCGTACACGCCGTCGCCCCCGTACCGGCGGCCGAACCCGGACACCAATCCGTACCTGCGTCCCCTGCCGCCCCGACAGGCCCCGCCCCACGGAGAGCCGCCGGAGCCGCCGGAGCCGCCGGAGCCGCCCCGGAAGCCGCCGCCCCACGGCAGCGACACCGCCTCGGCGCCCACCGTGAGCGGCACACCGCTCTCCCGTCCCGCCCGGCCGCGCCCCCGCCCGCGGCGGGGCTGGGACGAGCCGCCGCCCGAGCCGCCGCCACCCGGACGGCCGGGCGCGGGCCGCTGAGGACGGGCCCCACGCGCCGCGGGCCGGACCCCGCTCTGTACGGACATGTACGGACTCGCGTTCCACTCGGCCGCGTGGTGGCAGACGTCCACTCGGCGGGACACCTGTACGGCTGCGTCGCGGGGCCGGATACCGTAAGAGCACCATGAGCGCATCGCAGACACCGCCTGCCACCGCCGTACCGGGCGACGACGTACCGACCCTTCTCGTCAAGATCTTCGGAAAGGACCGGCCCGGCATCACGGCCGGTCTCTTCGACACCCTCGCTGCCTACTCCGTCGACGTCGTCGACATCGAGCAGGTCGTGACCCGGGGCCGCATCGTGCTGTGCGCCCTGGTGACCACGCCCACGGGGAGCGCGTCGAACGGTGCCACCGAAGGCGACCTGCGCGCGACCGTGCACAGCTGGGCCGAGTCGCTGCACCTCCAGGCCGAGATCATCTCCGGTACCGGTGACAACCGTCCGCGCGGCACCGGCCGTTCGCACGTCACCGTCCTCGGGCACCCGCTCACCGCCGAGTCCACCTCCGCCATCGCCGCCGCCATAACGGCCACCGGCGGCAACATCGACCGTATCTTCCGGCTCGCCAAGTACCCCGTGACGGCGGTCGAGTTCAATGTCTCCGGCACGCCCACCGACACGCTGCGCACCGCGCTCGCGACCGAGGCGTCGGTCCTGGGCGTGGACATCGCGGTGGTGGACTCCGGACTGGCCCGCCGCGCCCAGCGGCTGGTCGTGATGGACGTGGACTCGACCCTGATCCAGGACGAGGTCATCGAGCTGTTCGCGGCGCACGCGGGCTGTGAGGCCGAGGTCGCCGAGGTGACCGCCGCCGCGATGCGCGGCGAGCTGGACTTCGAGCAGTCGCTGCACGCCCGCGTGGCGCTGCTGAAGGGCCTGGACGCCTCGGTCGTGGAGCAGGTGCGCAAGGAGGTGCGGCTGACGCCCGGCGCGCGGACGCTGGTCCGCACCCTGAAGCGGCTGGGTTACCAGGTCGGCGTGGTCTCCGGCGGCTTCACGCAGGTCACCGACGCGCTCAAGGAGGACCTGGGGCTGGACTTCGCCTCGGCGAACACCCTGGAGATCGTGGACGGCAGGTTCACCGGCAAGGTCACCGGCGACATCGTGGACCGGGCGGGCAAGGCCCGGCTGCTGCGCTCCTTCGCCCAGCAGGCCGGGGTGCCGCTGGCGCAGACGGTCGCGATCGGCGACGGCGCCAACGACCTGGACATGCTGAACACCGCGGGCCTGGGCGTCGCCTTCAACGCCAAGCCGGTCGTACGGGAGGCCGCGCACACCGCCGTGAACGTGCCGTTCCTGGACACCGTGCTGTACCTGCTCGGCGTCACCCGCGAAGAGGTCGAGGCCGCCGACACGCTCGCGGACTGAGCCGCGCCGGCACACGCGAGGGCCCCGGCACGTGCGTGCCGGGGCCCTCGCGTACGCGGTCGAGCGGCGGTCGGTCAGCTCCGGGGCGTCCAGTAGGCGTCGAGGCGGCCGACGCCGTGCTCGACGGACTTCCAGGAGCCGTTGAAGGTCACCACCGCGATGGAGGCGGTCGGGAAACCGCTGCGGTTCATCCGCGTCAGCAGTTCGCCTTCCGCCTCGCCGGAGAGCGCGTCGGCGAGCGCGTGCATGCCGGGGTTGTGGCCGACCAGCAGCAGGTCGTTCACCTCGTCCGGGACCTCGTTGACCACCGCGATCAGCTCGCCGAGCGAGGCTTCGTACAGCCGGTCCTCGTAGACGGTCTTGGGGCGCTGGGGCAGTTCGTGGACGGAGAGCTTCCACGTCTCGCGGGTGCGGAGGGCCGTGGAGCAGAGGGTCAGATCAGGAGTGATGCCCGCGCCCGCGAGCCATCGTCCGGCGGCGGGGGCGTCCCGGCGGCCGCGCTCGGCGAGCGGCCGCTCGTGATCGCTCTCCTGGGACCACTCGGCCTTGGCATGTCGGAGAAGAACAATCCGGCGAGGAGAATCGACGCTCATGTGTCCCAGCTTCGCATGAAACGCGGCGCGGGGCGCGGGGTGTTGACAGCCTCATCCCACAAAGCGGGACCCGGAACCGGCGGCTACACTCCGGCGCCGAGCAGCCGCGCGAGGAAGTGGATCACGGACGCCATGGCGGGCGGCACACCCGCCGCTTCGGCCTCCGCGGCGGGGCTGATCACGAAGAGCAGCGCCACGAACGAGACCACCGCCAGGGCCACGGCCCACCACGGCAGCCGCACGGGCCGGGCGCCGTTCTCGGCGGGCCGGGTGTGAGCGGCGGACATGGGATCGCCTCCGTGCGGTCGAGGGACGGCGCGGCCCTGGTGCGGCCGCGCCCACCGCGGCGGCGCGGTGTCCTTCGATCCGCGGTGTCCTTCGAACCTACGGCCCCGGGACCGCGCGTCCCATCAGGTGCGCCACCCACTTACCCCTGACCCTGGCCCCCTAGGGGACGCTGGGGACAGCCCCACCGAGGCAGTCCCCCGAGGCGGCCCGCGGGCGCCGGGTCAGGGTGAGGCGATGCTGGCGATGATCCCCACCACGACGGTCACGGCGAGCATCGCGCCCAGGACGAGGAGCAGCTTCTTCTGTCCGCCCTGCGGATTCGGTTCGAGCACTGGCATGTCCCCAGTGTCGCACCCGCCCGTGAGCGGGCTTCCGTCAGCCCTCGTCCTCGATCCGGCGATCGCGGCCGGCCAGCACGCCCACCGCGATCTGCGGCACCATCAGCCCCGCCATCAGCGCGATGGGCAGGCCCCAGCCGCCGCTGTGCTGGTACAGCGTGCCCACCAGGAGCGGCCCGGGGATGGAGATCAGGTAACCGATGCACTGGGCGAAGGCGGAGAGCTTGACGACGCCGGCGGCGCTGCGGGCACGCATGCCGATCATGGTGAGGGCGAGCGGGAAGGCGCAGTTGGAGATGCCCATCAGCAGCGCCCAGCCCCAGGCCCCGGCGGCGGGCGCCAGCCACAGGCCCGCGTAGCCGGCGAGGCCGCAGGCGCCCAGCCCGACGGCCAGGACGCCCTGGTGGCGCATCCGGGCGGCCAGCCGCGGCAGCACGAAGGACAGCGGTATGCCCATCGCCATCGTGACGGCGAGCAGCACGCCCGCGGTCCCGGCGGGCACCCCGGCGTCGCGGAAGATCTGCGGCAGCCAGCCCATCGTGATGTACGCGGCGGTGGCCTGGAGGCCGAAGAAGACCGCCAGCGCCCAGGCGGTGGGCGAGCGGCTGATCCGTACGGCGGGGGCGTCCTCGCGGGCGGCCCCGGCCCCGGGCGCGGGCGCCTCCTGGGGCGGGCGGCGGCGCAGCACGGCGAGCCAGGGCACCACGGCGAGCGCGGCGAGCACCGCCCACACCGCGAGCCCGGCCTGCCAGCCGCCGCCGAGCGCGCCGGTGACCGGCACGGTGAGGGCGGCGGCGAGCGAGGTGCCCATCGCGAGCGCCATCGAGTACAGCCCGGTCATCGAGCCGACCCGGTCGGGGAAGAAGGTCTTGATCACCACGGGCAGCAGGATGTTGCTGACCGCGATGCCGGCGAGCGCGAGGGCGCTGGCGGCGAGGAAGCCGGCCGTGCCGCCCGCGAAGGGGCGCACCAGGACGCCGAGCGCGATCGCGGCCATGCCGGCGCACACGATGGTGCCGGCGCCGAACCGGCGGGCCAGTCGCGGCGCCGCGATGCCGAAGACGGCGAAGCAGAGGGCCGGTACGGAGGTGAGCAGGCCCGCGACGGTGCCGCTCATGCCGAGTCCGTCCCGCACCTCCTCCATGAGGGCGCCCAGGCTGGTGATAGCCGGGCGGAGGTTGAGCGCGGCGAGAACGAGACCGGCGGTCAGGACCGCGCCGACCCAGCGTGGTACGGGCGCGGGGGCGGGGTCCAGGGGGCCGGTTCCCGGGTGCGCGGTGGTCTGGGGTGCCTCGGTGCCGGTGCCGAGGGTCGCGAGGTCGTCGTCTGCCATAGGACTCATCATAGAATCATGGGATGAATGGCTGTCCAATCGTCCCGGGAGCTCGTCCATGCCACTGACCCCCTCGCCCCGGCGGTCCGCCCTCGCCGACCAGGTGATCGCTCAGCTGCGCGCCCAGATCACCTCGGGCGAGTGGCCGGTCGGCGAGCGCATCCCGACCGAGCCCGAGCTGGTCGAACAGCTCGGGGTGGCCCGTAACACCGTCCGCGAGGCGGTCCGCGCGCTGGCCCACAACGGCCTGCTGGACATCCGCCAGGGCTCCGGCACGTACGTCGTCGCCACCAGCGAGCTGGCCGGGGTGATGAACCGCCGCTTCGCCGACGCCGACCCCCGGCACGTCGCCGAGCTGCGCAGCGCCCTGGAGGCGGAGGCCGCCCGGCGGGCCGCGGAGCGCCGTACGGAGGCGGACCTCAAGCAGCTGGACGCAGCGCTCGTGCGGCGCGAGCAGGCGTGGGAGTCGGGCGCCGCGGCCGCGTTCGTGGAGGCCGACGCCACGCTGCACATGGTGATCGTGGCGGCCTCGCACAACGAGGTACTGGCGGAGCTGTACGCGGACCTCGGCGGCGTACTGCGCGAGTTCCTCCGCGCCGACGTGGGCGAGGAGCTGCGCCCCGAGTGGCACATGGACCACTCGCGGCTGGTGGACGCGATCCGCGAGGGCGACGGCGACCGCGCGGCGGCGGAGGCGAGCTCCCACCCGTACGGCTGCCGCCCGGGGCGGCTGCGACGGGGCTGAGGGCGCGGGCCGAGGGCGCGGGCCGAGGGCGCGGGCTGAGGGCGCGGGCCGAGGGCGCGGGCCGAGGGCGCGGGCCGAGGGCGCGGGCCGAGGGCGCCGGACGCGCTTCCGCCCCGCCCTCCTTGGGTAATCCCCCGGTGGGGGCACGATCTCGTTCGATTCGCCACGAAGGCGCGCGTCCCGACTGGGCTGACCACGCCGGACGCGGTTCCGCTCCGCCCCCCTTGGGTAATCCCCCGGTGGGGGACGATCTCGTTCGATTCGCCACGAAGGCGCGCGAGCCCCGGACGCACGAGGGCCGCGGCCCGTACGTCTCCGTACGGCCCGCGGCCCTCATCGCGTCAAGCGGCCCTCAGCGCGTCACAGAGGACGGGTCAGGCGCCCTCAGCGCGTCAAGACGGACGGGTCAGGCGCCCATCATGTGCACGCCGCCGTCGACGTGGACGATCTCGCCCGTCGTCTTCGGGAAGAAGTCCGACAGCAGGGCGACGACGCCGCGGCCCGCGGGCTCCGGGTCGGCCATGTCCCACTTCAGCGGGGAGCGGGTGTTCCAGACGTCCGCCAGCTCGCTGAAGCCCGGGATGGACTTGGCGGCCATCGAGCCGATCGGTCCGGCCGAGATCAGGTTGCAGCGGATGCCCTCGGGGCCCAGGTCACGCGCGAGGTAGCGCGAGGTGGCCTCCAGGGCGGCCTTGGCCGGGCCCATCCAGTCGTACTGCGGCCACGCGTACTGCGCGTCGAAGGTGAGACCGACGACGGCGCTGCCCTCGCTGAGCAGCGGGCGGCAGGCCATGGTGAGCGACTTCAGCGAGAACGCCGAGACGTGCATCGCGGTCGAGACGGACTCGAAGGGGGTGTTGAGGAAGTTGCCGCCCAGCGCGTCCTGCGGCGCGAACCCGATGGAGTGCACGACGCCGTCGAGGCCGCCGAGCTCCTCACGGACGACGCCCTCCAGGCGGGCCAGGTGCTCGTCGTTGGTCACGTCCAGCTCGATGACCTTGGCGGGCTTGGGCAGCTTCTTGGCGATGCGCTCGGTGAGGGTCGGCCGCGGGAACGCGGTGAGGATGACCTCGGCGCCGTGCTCCTGCGCGACCTTGGCCGCGTGGAAGGCGATGGAGGACTCCATCAGCACACCCGTGATCAGAATGCGCTTGCCGGCGAGGATTCCGCTCATATCGATCAGTGACCCATGCCCAATCCGCCGTCGACGGGAATGACGGCTCCAGTGATGTACGCGGCCTCGTCGGAGGCCAGGAAGCGGACCGAGGCGGCGATCTCCTCGGGCTGCGCGTAACGCGCGAGCGGCACCTGCTTCACGATGTTCTCGCGCTGCTCATCGGTGAGCGCGCGGGTCATGTCCGTGTCGACGAAGCCGGGGGCCACGACGTTCACGGTGATGTTGCGGGAGCCCAGCTCGCGGGCGAGCGAGCGGGCGAAGCCGACCAGGCCCGCCTTGGAGGCCGCGTAGTTCGCCTGCCCCGCGGAGCCCAGCAGCCCCACGACGGACGAGATCAGCACGACCCGGCCCTTGCGCGCCCGCAGCATGGCCCGGTTGGCCCGCTTGACCACGCGGAACGTACCGGTGAGGTTGGTCTCCAGGACCGAGGCGAAGTCGTCCTCCGACATCCGCATCAGCAGCTGGTCACGGGTGACGCCGGCGTTGGCCACCAGCACCTCGACCGCGCCCTGCTTCTCCTCGATCTCCTTGTACGCCTGCTCGACCTGCTCCGTGTCGGTGATGTCGCACTTCACGGCCAAGAACCCCTCCGGGGGCTCGCCGGAGCGGTAGGTGATGGCGACCTTGTCGCCTGCCTCGGCGAAGGCCCGGGCGATGGCGAGGCCGATGCCGCGGTTGCCTCCGGTGACCAGAACCGAGCGGCTCAAGAGATCACCCTTTCCGTGTCCTGTCCGACGTGTGTTCCCTACGAAACTAGCGGTCACGACCCCCATACGGAGAATCCAGCTCGCACAGGGGCACCTGCCGGTCACTGTGGGGTCCCTACAGAAGCGACCGCTCCGCGACCCGGCGAATCGCCGCGACGAACCCGCCGGGCCTGGTGCGCACCGGGGGTCCGGCACGGCATGATGCGTGGCGCCGAACCCGGGAGGGATGCCGTGCCCGCTACACCTCGTTCCGTTGACGAGAGTCGTTCCGTTGACGAGAGCTTCCTCGCGCTGCCCCTGCACGCGCTGGCCGATGCCGCGCTCGCGCGGGCGCGGGCGCTGGGGGCCGACCATGCCGACTTCCGGCTGGAACGCATCCGGTACGCGTCCTGGCGGCTGCGGGACGCGAAGACCGCCGGGTCCTCGGACAGTACCGACCTGGGGTACGCGGTGCGCGTCGTGCACGGCGGGGCCTGGGGGTTCGCGTCCGGTGTGGACCTGACCATGGACGCGGCGGCGCGGGTGGCGGCGCAGGCGGTGGCGATGGCCAAGCTGTCGGCGAAGGTGATCGACGCGGCCGGGTCGCAGGAGAAGGTGGAACTGGCCGACGAGCCGGCGTATCCGGACCGGACGTGGATCTCCTCGTACGAGATCGATCCGTTCGACGTGCCGGACGCGGAGAAGACCGGGCTGCTGGCGGAGTGGAGCGGGCGGCTGCTGGCCGCGCCGGGCGTCACGCACGCGGACGCCTCGCTCCTCACGATCCGGGAGAACAAGTTCTACGCCGACACGGCGGGGACGAGCACCACCCAGCAGCGAGTCCGGCTGCACCCGGAGCTGACGGCCGTCGCGGTGGACGACCGCAGCGGGGAGTTCGACTCGATGCGGACCATCGCGCCGCCGGTCGGCCGCGGCTGGGAGTACCTGACCGACGGGCGGTACGACTGGGACGCCGAGCTGGCGGAGATGCCGGCGCTGCTCGCGGAGAAGATGCGCGCGCCGAGCGTCCGGGCCGGGCGGTACGACCTGGTGGTGGACCCCTCCAACCTGTGGCTGACGATCCACGAGTCGATCGGGCACGCGACCGAGCTGGACCGGGCGCTGGGGTACGAGGCGGCGTACGCGGGCACCTCGTTCGCCACCTTCGACCAGCTGGGCACCTTGAAGTACGGCTCGGAACTGATGCACGTGACGGGCGACCGGACGGCCGAGCACGGGCTGGCGACGATCGGGTACGACGACGAAGGCGTGGCGGCGCAGTCCTGGGACCTGGTCAAGGACGGCGTCCTGGCCGGCTACCAGCTGGACCGCAGGATCGCGCGGCTGACCGGCTTCGAGCGGTCCAACGGGTGCGCGTACGCGGACTCGCCGTCCCACGTCCCCGTGCAGCGGATGGCGAACGTGTCGCTGCAGCCGGCGCCCGGGGGGCCGTCCACCGAGGAGCTGATCGCGGGCGTGGAGCACGGGATCTACGTGGTCGGCGACCGGTCCTGGTCCATCGACATGCAGCGGTACAACTTCCAGTTCACCGGGCAGCGGTTCTTCCGGATCGAGAACGGGCGGCTGGCGGGCCAGCTGCGGGACGTGGCGTACCAGGCGACCACCACCGACTTCTGGGGCTCGATGGCCGCGGTCGGCGGCCCGCAGACGTACGTACTGGGCGGCGCCTTCAACTGCGGCAAGGCGCAGCCGGGCCAGGTCGCCTCCGTCTCGCACGGCTGCCCCTCCGCCCTCTTCACGGGCGTCAACATCCTGAACACGACCCAGGAGGCCGGTCGGTGAACAGTCTGGACACGACGCAGGAGGCCGGTCGATGAGCACACGCCGTACGACGTCTCGTACCTCTCGTACTTCTCGTACGAGCGCGCCGCACGAGGTGGTCGAGCGGGCGCTGGCGCTGTCGCGCGCCGACGGCTGCGTGGTCATCGCCGACGAGTCCGCCACCGCCAACCTGCGCTGGGCGGGCAACGCGCTGACCACCAACGGGGTCACCCGCGGCCGCACCCTCACCGTCATCGCCACCGTGGACGGCAAGGAGGGCACCGCGTCCGGTGTCGTCTCGCGCGCCGCGGTCACCGCGGACGACCTGGAGGGGCTGGTGCGGGCCGCGGAGGCGGCCGCCCGGGGCGCGGGCCCCGCCGAGGACGCGCAGCCGCTCGTCCCGGGCGGCGTGCCCTCCCCCGGCTTCACCGAGCCACCCGCCGAGACCTCCTCCGAGGTGTTCGCCGACTTCGCGCCGGCGCTGGGCGAAGCCTTCCGGCGGGCCCGGGACGGCGGCCGCGAGCTGTACGGATTCGCCCACCACGAGGTCGTGTCCTCGTACGTGGGCTCCTCCACGGGGCTGCGGCTCCGGCACGATCAGCCGACCGGCACCCTGGAGCTGAACGCCAAGTCGCCCGACCGCACCCGCTCGGCCTGGGCGGGCCGGGCCACCCGGGACTTCCGGGACGTCGACCCGCTGGCCATGGACGCCGACCTGGCGCGGCGGCTGGCCTGGGCCGAGCGGCGGACCGAGCTGCCCGCCGGGCGGTACGAGACGCTGCTGCCGCCCACCGCCGTCGCCGACCTGCTCGTGTACCAGATGTGGTCTTCCGGAGGCCGGGACGCGGCCGAGGGCCGCACGGTCTTCGCGTCGCCCGGGGGCGGCACCCGGGTCGGCGAGAAGCTCTCCGGGCTGCCGCTGACGCTGCGCAGCGACCCGGGGGCCGCGGGCCTGGAGTGCGCGCCCTTCGTGCTGGCGCACAGCTCCGGGGACGACGCCTCGGTCTTCGACAACGGGCTGCCGCTGGAGCCCACCGAGTGGCTGCGGGACGGCGCGCTGAACCGGCTGGTCACCACGCGGCACAGCGCGGACCTGACCGGCCTGCCGGTGGCCCCCGCGGTCGACAACCTGCTGCTGGACGCGGGTGGCACGAAGTCCCTGGACGAGATGGTGGCCGGCACCGAGCGCGGGCTGCTGCTGACCTGCCTGTGGTACATCCGCGAGGTCGACCCGGCGACGCTGCTGCTCACGGGGCTGACCAGGGACGGCGTGTACCTCGTGGAGGGCGGCGAGGTGGTCGGTGAGGTGAACAACTTCCGGTTCAACGAGTCGCCGGTGGATCTGCTGGGGCGGGCGAGCGAGGCGGGCCGTACGGAGCGCACGCTGCCGCGCGAGTGGAGCGACTACTTCACGCGGGCCGCGATGCCCGCGCTGCGCATCCCGGACTTCAACATGAGCTCGGTGAGCCGGGGGGTGTGAGGCCGCCCAGCCGCTGCGCGCCGCGCCGGACCCTTGGCCGGAGCGCGCGTCCCTGAAGGCGCGCGCACTAGTCGTACCGCGTGGCCGGCCTGTGGATACTCGGTCGGCCACGCTTCGCACGGCTAATAGAATCGGTTCCGTCCTCCCGTTTGGGATCAACGACCGATCAGGAACGCCATGACACGCCTCGGCGAATCCGTCGCCCGCGCCAGCACGCTGCTCTCCGCAGACCTCTCCGTCGACGCCACCGTCGAGGAGCTGCTGAAGGAGACGGGCGCGCGGCGCTATCTCGACCTGACGGACCTGCCGGCCAAGGAGCAGGCCGCGCTGATCGCCGCGCGGACGGTCGAGGTGCTGCCGGGCGTGGACCAGCTCGCCGAGCGCATCGAGGAGCGCAAGGCCGCCGGCAAGGGCCTGCACATCAAGCTGGGCATCGACCCGACGGCGACCGATGTGCACCTGGGGCACGCGGTCCCGCTGATCATCCTCAGCCGGTTCCAGCGCCTCGGCCATGACGTCACGCTGATCATCGGTGACTTCACGGCCAAGATCGGCGACCCGTCGGGCCGCAGCACCGAGCGCCCGCCGCTGACCGACGAGGACATCGCGCACAACCTCGCCAGCTACCGCGACCAGGTCCGGCCGTTCTTCGACTTCGAGAAGGTCAGCTTCCGGCAGAACAGCGAGTGGCTGGCGCCGTACACCTTCCCCGAGTTGCTGAGCCTGCTGGCCAAGGTGCCCGCCTCCCAGCTGCTGCAGCGCGAGGACTTCCGTACGCGCCTCGCGGACGGCTCCGGGCTGACCATGACGGAGATGCTGTACCCGATCGCGCAGGGCCTGGACTCGGTGGCGCTGGAGTGCGACGTCGAGCTGGGCGGCGCCGACCAGCTGCTCAACCTCCAGATGGGCCGCAAGCTCATGGAGCTCAAGGGCCAGCAGCCGCAGCTGGTCGTCACGATGCCGCTGATCGAGGGTACGGACGGCACGGGCGCGAAGATGTCCAAGTCCAAGGGCAACTACGTCGGTCTGAACGCCCCGGCCGAGGACGTCTTCGGCAAGATCATGTCGGTCCCGGACCGGCTGATGGAGCCGTACCTCAAGGCGTGGACGGAGTGGACGGACGAGGAGATCGCCCAGGTCCTGGCCCGTATCGAGGCGAAGTCGCTGCACCCGATGGATCTGAAGAAGATCCTCGCGGGTGAGGTCGTGACCGCGCTGTACGGCATCGAGGCGGCGATGGCGGCCCGCGCCGGGTTCGTCGCGCAGTTCTCCAAGAAGTCGTTCGCCGACGTCTCCACGCTGCCCTCGGTGGACCTCGCCGAGCACGGCACGGAGACGGTGGCCACGGTGCTGACCAAGGTGCTGGAGTTCACCGCCAGCGCCTCGGCGGCCCGCCGGCTGGCGAAGCAGAACGCGCTGCGGCTGGTCATCGAGGCCGAGTCGGGCCAGGAGACGGTGGTACTGGCCGAGGCGGACGCGATCCGTCCGCTGGCCGAGGTGCTGGCGGAGAAGCTGGCCGCGACGCCGGGCACCCCGTACCTCAAGGCGGGCCGCAAGCTGGCCCAGATCCAGGGCGCGTAAGCCGGGCGCCGGGCCGGTCTCAAGCCGGCTCGGGGCGAGGTGGCTCGGGGCGAGGTCGCGCGGTCCTGTGCGGGGCCGTCGCGGCGGCCCCGCACAGGACCGCTCCCGCGGGCGCTGGTGCGCAGGGCCCGCGGGAGCGGTGTGCGGCGGCGTGGTCACGCCTGCTGGTGCCGGTGTTTCCTCCCGCGCATCGTGGCCCAGAGCCGGCTGCCCACGCCGACGACGATCACCGCGCCGATCAGCTGCAGCAGATGCCGGGTCCAGTCGATGCCCTTGGTGTCCGCGACGCCGATGCCGGTCGCCGCCCAGTTGCCCAGCACGCTGCCGAGCATGCCGAAGATCACCGTCAGCCAGAGCGGGATCGCCTGCTTCCCCGGGATGAGCGCCCTAGCGATCACACCCAGAACCAGACCCACAATGATGGCCCACAACCAATCCATTTCGCCTCCTAGTGGGGCGCGGTGTACAAGGCCGTGCATCGTTCAGTTTCGTACCGCCACCCGTACGGCGCACGTCGGAGCCGCCTGTACGTATGACGCCGGTATGTACCCCGCCGCGCGTATCGCGCCCCGGTCTCGAAGGCTGCGCAGGCCCGGCGTAACGTGGAACAGGTCCGGCATTGGCGTGTGCCCGGTATGACAACAGGTGGTGGAACGTGATGCGGAAGCAGAGCAGTGCCCAGTCCTTCCGGATCACGGGAGCCCGCCAGGGGCTGACCGAGGACGTCCGTGGGCGGCAGCGACGCTATGTGATCTCGATGTCCGTGCGGACAGTGGCGGTGGTCCTCACCGCCGTGCTCTGGAACGTCGAGCGCCACGTCGCCATTATCACCCTGATCGCGGGTCTGGTGCTGCCGTACATTGCGGTCGTCATCGCCAACGCGGGCCGGGAGAACGTCACTTCGCTCCCGTCGACCTTCATAGCGGCCCCGACCCGGCCGATGCTGACCGCGTCGGCGGACGAGTCACCGCGGGAATCCGGCGCGGAAGACGGGCCGGAAGCGGCACGTACGGACTCCGCCGAGCAGCGCGGCGAACGCGGCTGATCTCCCGACGATCCGCAAAGCTCAAGAAAAGCTCAGATCAATCATGTGGTTCCGGTGCACCCGGCACGGTCCCCCGTGACATACTTCGTACGCGCTCCGCATCCCCCGTCGGAGCGACGGACCGACGCCGGGCGGCTCCCCCCGTGGCTGCCCGGCGTCGCCATGTCCGCACCCAGGGGCGCGACGTAGGGTTGAGGGCGTGAACTCCCCGAACGTCTCCGAGAACGCCACCATCTGTTCCGCCAAGGGCTGCCGAGCCGACGCGGTATGGGTCCTGGCGTGGAACAACCCGAAGCTGCACACGCCGGACCGCCGCAAGACCTGGCTCGCGTGCGAGGAGCACCGCGAGCATCTCTCCCAATTCCTGGGCGTACGCGGCTTCTTGAAGGACGTGGTGAAGCTGGCGGAGTGGGAGGCGACGCACCCGGAGGGCTGAGCCGGGGCCCCGGGCCCACTCGCGGCCCCCGGCCCAGCGAAAGCTCCGGGCCCACGAAGGCCCCGAACCCACGCAGGGTCCGGACCGTCAGCCGCCGATCGCCGACATCGGCCGCTCCGGCTGCAGGAAGCTCGGGTCGTCCAGGCCCGAGCCCGCCTTCTTCCCCCACATCGCGAGCTTCCATATGCGGGCGACCTCCGCGTCCCCCGCGTCCGAGCGCAGCGCGGCCCGCAGATCCGTCTCCTCCGTGGCGAACAGGCACGTCCGCACCTGGCCGTCGGCGGTCAGCCGGGTCCGGTCGCAGGCGCGGCAGAAGGGGCGGGTGACCGAGGCGATCACGCCGACGCGATGCGGCCCGCCGTCCACTATCCAGCGCTCGGCGGGCGCGGAGCCGCGCTCCTCCTGGCCCTCGGGGGTCAGCTCGAAGCGCGTACGCAGCGCGGCGAGGATGTCGCCGGCGGTGATCATGCCCTCGCGCTTCCAGCCGTGCTGCGCGTCCAGCGGCATCTGCTCGATGAAGCGGAGCTCGTAGTCGTTCTCCACGGCCCAGGCGAGGAGGTCCGGGGCCTCGTCGTCGTTCAGCCCGGGCATCAGGACGCTGTTGACCTTGACGGGGGTGAGGCCCGCGGCGCGGGCGGCTTCCAGGCCCCGCAGCACGTCGGCGTGGCGCTTGCGGCGGGTCAGGGTCTGGAAGACGTCCGGGCGCAGCGTGTCCAGCGAGACGTTGACCCGGTCCAGGCCGGCGTCGCGCAGCGCGGCGGCGGTGCGCTCCAGGCCGATGCCGTTGGTGGTCAGCGACATCTTGGGGCGCTTCTCCAGCGCCGCGACGCGCTCGACGATGCCGACGAGGCCGGGGCGGAGCAGCGGCTCGCCGCCGGTGAAGCGGACCTCTTCGATGCCGAGGTCGGTGACGGCGATGCGGATGAGGCGGACGATTTCGTCGTCCGTGAGCAGGTCGGGCTTGGCGAGCCACTGCAGGCCCTCTTCGGGCATGCAGTACGTGCACCGCAGGTTGCACCGGTCGGTCAGCGAAACCCGCAGGTCGGTGGCTACTCGCCCGTATGTGTCGATGAGCACGAGGCCCCCTCCCCCGGTGGCGGATCAGTTGTTGTCGAGCCTACGCGATGGGTCCGACAACGAGCACGGATCCGATGTCACGATGCGGGACGGGCCGCGTCGTAGGGATCTACGGCGCGGCCCGTGCACGCCTGCGGGAACCGGGCGGTCAGTGCGCTCCGGTGCCGGTCAGGGACCGGACCTCCAGCTCGGCGTACTTGTCGGCGTCCGGCTTCTCCTTGGAGAGCAGGGACCCGAGGAAGCCGAGCAGGAAGCCCAGCGGGATGGAAATCAGGCCGGGGTTCTCCAGCGGGAAGAAGTGGAAGTCCACGCCGGGGAACATCGAGGTCTCCTTGCCGGAGACGACCGGCGAGAAGAGCACCAGGAGCACCGAGGAGGCCAGGCCGCCGTAGATCGACCACAGCGCCCCGGAGGTGGTGAAGCGCTTCCAGAAGAGGCTGTAGAGGATCGTGGGCAGGTTGGCGGAGGCGGCGACCGCGAAGGCCAGGGCGACCAGGCCCGCGACGTTCAGGCCGCGCGCGAAGACGCCGAGGACGATCGCGACGGCGCCGATGCCGACGGTGGCCCAGCGCGCGGCGCGCACCTCGTCCTTCTCCGACGCCTTGCCCTTCTTGATCACGTTGACGTACAGGTCGTGCGCGAAGGACGACGACGAGGCGAGGGTGAGCCCCGCGACCACGGCGAGGATGGTGGCGAAGGCGACCGCCGAGATCACGGCGAGCAGGATGGCGCCGCCGGTGGAGTCGGCGCCGCCGCCGATCTCCTGGGCGAGCAGCGGGGCCGCGGTGTTGCCCGCCGGGTTGGACGCGATGATCGTCTCGGGCTTGATGAGGGCCGCGGCGCCGAAGCCCAGCGCGATGGTCATCAGGTAGAAGACGCCGATGATGCCGATGGCCCAGTTCACGGACTTACGGGCGGCCTTGGCCGTGGGCACGGTGTAGAAGCGGATGAGGATGTGCGGCAGGCCCGCGGTGCCCAGGACCAGGGCGATGCCCAGCGAGATGAAGTCGATCTTCGAGGTGGCGGTGGCGCCGTACTTCAGGCCGGGCTCCAGGAAGGCCGCGCCCTTGCCGCTCTCCTTGGCGGCCTCGCCGAGCAGCGTGGAGATGTTGAAGTCGAACTTGAGCATCACCAGGAACGTGATCAGCAGGGTGCCCGCGATCAGCAGGATGGCCTTGACCATCTGCACCCAGGTGGTGCCCTTCATGCCGCCGATGGAGACGTACAGGATCATCACGACGCCGACGAGGACGACCACGAGGATCTTGCCGGTCTCGCTGGTGATCCCGAGGAGCAGCGTGACGAGCGCGCCCGCGCCCGCCATCTGGGCCAGCAGGTAGAAGATCGAGACGACGATGGTGGAGACGCCCGCCGCGGTGCGCACCGGGCGCTGCCGCATGCGGTACACGAGGACGTCGCCCATCGTGAAGCGGCCGGAGTTCCGCAGCGGCTCGGCGACCAGCAGCAGCGCGACCAGCCAGGCGACGAGGAAGCCGATGGAGTACAGGAAGCCGTCGTACCCGAAGAGGGCGATGGCGCCGGCGATGCCGAGGAAGGACGCGGCGGACATGTAGTCGCCGGAGATCGCCAGGCCGTTCTGGAAGCCGGAGAACTGGCGGCCGCCGGCGTAGAAGTCCTCGGCGCCCTTGGTCTGCCGCCCCGCCCATACGGTGATGCCGAGGGTGGCGGCGACGAAGACCGCGAAGAGCGTGATGATCAGCGGCCGGTGCTGGGACGCGCCCTCGGCGGCGAGCTGGAACGTCAGGTGGCTCATGCGTCGCCCTCCACACGCGGGTTGCCGCCCTCGAGGCGGTTCTTGATCGCCTCGGCCTTGGGGTCGAGCTTCGCGGCGGCGTGCCGCGAGTACCACCAGGCGATGAGGAAGGTCGTCACGAACTGGGCGAGGCCGAGGACGAACGCGACGTTGATGTTGCCGAGGACCTTGGTGCCCATGAAGCCGCCCGCGTAGTTGCTGAGCAGCACGTACAGCAGGTACCAGAGGACGAAGGCGACGGTCAGCGGGAAGGCGAACGAGCGGTAGGAGCGGCGCAGTTCGGTGAACTCCGCGCCGGACTGCACCTCGGTGAAGGGCGGTGCCTCATGGGGCGCGCCGTGCTGCGCCTGATGCTCCTCGTGCGGCCCGGGGTCTTCGGGCGGCTGGGCGGCGGTGCTCACGCGGTCTCCTGATTTCTCACGGTGCTGGCAATTCCTGGTGGGTTCTGTCGCGCGCTCGGCAATTTCTGTCGCGCGCTCAGCAGGGGCGTTCCGTCGAGCGATATAAAGTTCAGATCAGTGATCCGGATCACGCATGCTAGAGGGGCGCGACCGCCTTACGACAGGGGCAGGGCCCGAAATCCCCAGGAAATCGGGGGGTACGGCCGCCACCGCCGGCGCGCCGGATCGTTGTCCGGGTGTGACGCCTTTGCCGCCCCGGCAGCCACCAGGACCGGGCCGACTCCCGTACGGCGCCGTGCGGTTGTCCTCCCCCGTCGCCCTCGCCCCTCCCGCGCCACCCCGCCCGACCTGCGCCGTTGCCCGCCGCTGGGACGGCCGGCGGGTCACGCTGCCGCTGCTGAGCTTCGGGACGCTGCGCCGCCCCCGGTGTGGTTGACGGACCCCGCTCCTGCGGCAGTTGACGGGTTTTCCCCCGCCGACGGGCGGGTTTTCTTTGCCGACCATTGAACTGTCCGAGTGATCACGGTTAGCTTCACTCGTCACGGAACCGGCTCGCGCGCGACCTGCCCGCGAGCGGTCAGAGATGATGTGGAGTACCCCCATGGCACATCTGAGATCCAGACGGGTGCGCGCGCTCGGCGTACCGGTCGGACTGGCCCTCGTCGCCTCCCTCGGCTTCCTCCCGCAGGCGGCCACCGCCGCCCCCCAGGAGGCCCCGGCCGCGGTCACCACCGACGGCCCGCTGCTCTCGTACGTCGTCAACGCCACGCCGGGCAAGGCGTCGGTGACCGAGGTCGGCAAGGCGATCCGCGCGGCCGGCGGCAAGGTGATCGTCGCCCACGAGAAGATAGGCGTGATCGTCGTCCACTCCGCGAACCCGAAGTTCGCCGAGACGATACGCGCGGTGCGCGGCGTCCAGTCGGCCGGCGCCACCCGCACCGCCCCCCTGAAGCCCTCCGGCACCACCGACATCGGGAAGCCGCAGAAGGCCGATCTGAGCAAGGCCGCGCAGCTGGCCGGCGCCAAGGCCAAGGCGGCCGGCGAGGAGCCCCTGGAGTCCCTCCAGTGGGACCTGCCCGCCATCAAGGCCGACCAGGCCGCGAAGGTGAACCCGGGCAGCCGGAAGGTCACCGTCGCCGTCATCGACACCGGCGTGGACGACACCCACCCGGACCTGAAGCCCAACTTCGCAGCCAAGCAGTCCGCCAACTGCGTGGGCGGCGTGGCCGACACCACCGCCGGTTCCTGGCGCCCGTGGAACCCCGCGGAGGACTACCACGGTACGCACGTCGCGGGCACGATCGCGGCCGCGCGCAACGGGGTCGGCGTGGCCGGTGTCGCGCCGAACGTGAAGATCTCCGCCATCAAGGTCAGCGAGCCCGAGACGAGCCTCTTCTACGCCGAGAGCGTGGTCTGTGCCTTCGTCTTCGCGGCCGACCACGGCGTCGAGGTCACCAACAACAGCTACTACGTCGACCCGTGGATGTTCAACTGCAAGGATGACGCCGACCAGGGCGCCATCGTTGACGCGGTGGGCCGGGCGGCCAAGTACGCCGAGCGCAAGGGCGCGATCAACGTCGCCGCGGCCGGCAACTCCAACCTCGACCTGGCGGCGAAGGAACTCACCGACAAGTCGAGCCCGAACGACACGACCCCGGTGGAGCGGAAGATCGACCCGGCCAAGTGCTGGGACGTGCCCACCCAGCTCCCGGGCACCGTCACGGTCGCCGCGACCGGCGTGAAGAAGCTCAAGTCGTACTACTCCAACTACGGCAACGGCGTGATCGACGTGGCCGCGCCGGGCGGCGACAGCCGGCAGGTCCCCGAACTCCCCGCCAAGAACGGCAACATCCTCTCCACCATGCCGGGCGGCGACTGGGCCTACCTGGCGGGCACCTCGATGGCCTCGCCCCACGTGGCGGGCGTCGCGGCGCTGGTGAAGAGCGCGCACCCGGAGAGCAGCCCGCAGGAGATCCAGTGGCTGCTGAAGAAGGACGCCGACAACCCGGGCTGCCCGCAGGGTGACGCGACGTGCACCGGTACTCCGCACGTCAACGGCCACTACGGCTACGGGATCGTGGACGCGCTGGACGCGGTCAAGGAGTGAGGTGAGCTGCGCCGGGCCGCGGTGGCGGTCCGGCGCAGCGCCCCGTCGGCGAGCAGCCACTGGGCCGCGAGGTAGGTCAGCATGATGCAGAACTGCGGCGCGGGCGGCTGCGGCCAGTGCGCGATGCCGGTCGCGATGAGCGTGTCGGAGGCCAGGAAGAGCAGGCCGCCGGCCGCGGCCCCGGTCCCGGCCCGCAGCGCCCCGTACGCCATCGCGGTGAGCAGGAGGCTGTACCCGGCGACCGGGACGCGCAGATCGGCCACGAGGTCCGGCCACAGCAGCGCCACGGTGCCGAGCCAGGCGACGGCGTACGCGGCGGCCACCGTGGCGAGGGCCCACCGGCGGCCCCACTCCGGGGCGGCGCCCCGCCGTACGAACAGCACCAGGTAGCAGACGTGCCCGGCCGCGAAGGACGC
Source organism: Streptomyces sp. NPDC053542 (assembly GCF_044544685.1). Classification (NCBI taxonomy): domain Bacteria; kingdom Bacillati; phylum Actinomycetota; class Actinomycetes; order Kitasatosporales; family Streptomycetaceae; genus Streptomyces; species Streptomyces sp. NPDC053542. Next base: position 288,427 of record NZ_JBITXL010000012.1, on the reverse strand, counting down.
CATCCCCGCCAGGAAGGCGGTGTCGCCGCCCACCTGGAGCAGCGTGTCGCCGCCGCACCCGAAGAGCAGCGCCGCGGCGAGCAGTACGGGGCCGCCGCGGGCGAGCACGTAGGCGGCGAGGACCGGCATCAGCGCCGGCTTGGTCACCACCTCCACCGTCCCGGCCCCGGCGAGCAGCGCCCCGAGGTGGACGGCGGTCAGCAGGCCGAAGGCGGCGAGGAGGGCGCGGGCGGTCCGCTCGCGCGTCACGCGGCCGACGCCTCAGTGCCGGCGCCCGTGCCCGGCTCCCGGCGGCCACCGGGCGTCGCGGGCTGCCAGCCCGGCCCCCGGAAGATGCGCCCCGCGCGCTCGCTCCAGCTGCCCGCGGCCCGTACGTCGCGCGCGATGGCCGCGTACTCGTGCGTGGCGACCCGCAGCGGGTTGAAGGTGTCGATGTTCTTCGTCAGCCCGAAGACGGGCCGCTCCGTCTCGGGGACGAAGGAGCCGAACAGCCGGTCCCAGATGATCAGGATGCCTCCGAAGTTCCGGTCCAGGTAGCCGCCTTGGGAGGCGTGGTGGACGCGGTGGTGCGAGGGCGTGTTCAGCACGTACTCGAACGGGCGGGGCAGCTTGCCGACCCGCTCGGTGTGCACCCAGAACTGGTACACGAGGTTCACCGAGGAGCAGAAGGCGACCGCGGCCGGGTGCACGCCGAGCGCGATCATCGGTACGTAGAACGGCCAGACCGTCCAGGTGGTCCAGGGCTGGCGGAGCGCGGTGGTGAGGTTGAACTTCCGGCTGGAGTGGTGCACCACGTGGCAGGCCCACAGGATGCGGATCACGTGGTGGCCGCGGTGCGACCAGTAGTAGAAGAAGTCCTGCGCGAGCAGCATCAGGAGGAGCGTCCACCACAGCACAGGGATGCGCAGCGGCGTCAGCTCGTAGACCGCCGCGTAGATCGCGACGATCGGGATCTTCCACAGCGCGTCGAAGACCAGGCTGCCGAGCCCCATGCCGATGCTGGTGGCGGCGTCCTTCGTCTCGTATCCGGCGGCGTCCTCGTCCGGGTGCAGCCGGTAGCTCACCATCTCCAGGACGGTGAGCAGGACGAAGGCCGGTATCGACCACAACACGACATCGGGCAGGTGCGGCATGCGGGCACCATAGAACGGCGTACAGGGGCTCGGCCAGAGGTTGTTACCAACGAGTACCGATAAATGTTACCCGCGGTACGCTCACGGGGTCCTGGCCCGCGTCACTCCCCCACCCCCACGAACGGGAAGTCGAAGCCGGTCAGCCAGTGCCGGCCGGTCTCCCGGGCCCGCCGCCAGGACGCCTCGACGGGCGCCTGATTGCGCGGCTGCCCCAGGTCCTCCGGCGTCGGCCCGATGCGGCGCGCGAGCGGCGCGAGCCGCCGCTTGTCGAAGCCGAAGACCTCGGCGGCCGACTCGCCCAGCATCCGGCGGGTCTCCCCCACCGGGATGTCGTGGAACGCCCGGCGCAGCCACTCCCCCGTATGCGGCCAAGTGCCCTCCGGACGCGGGAAGTCGGAGCCCCACAGGATGTTGTCCACGCCGATCTCGTACCGCTGCGCCAGCTCGCGGCGCTGCGGCGCGGCGGCGCACACGAAGACCTGGCGGTCGAGGTACTCGTGCGGGGACCGCTTCAGCGCGGCGAACGGGGAGCGCTTCTTGCCGCCGTGCGCGCCGAGGTAGAGCCGGTCCATGTGCCACAGCAGGTTCGGCAGCCACCAGCAGCCGGCCCCGGCGACCCCGAAGCGCAGCCCCGGGTGGCGCTCGAAGACCCCGGACCACAGCAGGAACCACAGCGGGCGGGCCGGCCACCAGGCGGCCTCGGACAGCTCGATGCCGAGGTGGCCGCCGTACTCGTGGCGGGGCGCGGCGTCCGCGTGCGTGAGGACGGGCATCGCGGTCTCGGCGGCGGCCGCCCAGACGGGGTCGTACCGGCGGTCGTGGAACGGCGCCCCGTCGCCCCACGTCGCCGGGATCAGCAGCGCGCCGAGCCCGGACTCCCTGGCCCGGTGGGCCTCCGCGACCACCTCGTCCACTTCCCCGGCAAGCGGCAGTACGGCGACACCGCAGTGCCGCTCCGGATCGGTGGCGCAGAACTCCGCGAGCCAGCGGTTGTACGCCCGCGCGCCCGCCAGGCCCAGTTCGGGGTCCTGCCCCTCGGGGGCGTCCAGGCCGGCCCCGAAGGGCGCCGCGACGCCGCCGTCCACGGGGTCCGCACCGGGCAGCACGACCTCGGCGGCCACTCCGTCACCGTCGAGCTCCTTGGTGCGCTGCGCGGCGTCCCAGCCGCCGCGCAGGCCCTCCTCGTTGTCCTCGTGCCACTTCATGGCGGAGGTCTCGTTCCGTATGCCGCGCCGGGCCGTACGGGCGCGCCGGGCGTCCCGCCGCCCGAGGAAGTCGTCGAAGGCCCGGTGGTGCCCGGCCTCCAGATAGGGCCGGTACCGCTCGGCCGGCAGCCCGGCGTGGCAGGCGGCGGAGATGATCAGGTACGGGTCGGTCGGGTCCGTCATCGCGGCTCCTCGGTCGGTCCGGAAGGAAGCGTTCGAGGTGGTGCGCGTACGTGTCGTGCCCGTGCTGGAACTGCTGGAACTGCTGGAACAGGGTTACAGCGCGACCCCGCAAGAGGTAAAGACACGTGCACCGGCCAGGACACGCAGACGCACGGAACTGATGGCTCGTCACCAGGTCATGGGCATGGGGGCGCACGATGTCCGAATCATCCCCAAGCGCGCATCCATCCGCCCCCACAGGGCACCGCTGTCAGTGCCGGCCCGTATCCTCATGGACCATGCTCGAAGACCGCACGGCAGCCGACCGCACGCTCACCCCGATCGTGCGGCAGCCGGCCCCGCAGGAGGACCCGCAGGCTCCCTGGCCCACCGCCTATCCCGAGGGATACGCGGTGGTCGACGTGGAGACCACGGGCCTGGCCCGCGACGACCGGATCATCTCCGCCGCCGTGTATCAACTGGACGCGCGCGGCGACGTCCAGGACCGCTGGTACACCCTCGTCAACCCCGAGCGCGACCCCGGCCCGGTCTGGATCCACGGCCTCACGACCGAGGTGCTGGCGGGCGCCCCGCTCTTCCCGGAGATCGTCCCCGAGCTGTCCCGGCGCCTGGAGGGCCGCGTCCTCGTCGCGCACAACGCGATGTTCGACTGGTCGATGATCGCCCGCGAGTACGCCCGCGCCGAGGCCAAGGCCCCCGTCCGCCAGCGCCTGTGCACGATCGCCCTCTCCAAGGAGCTCAGGCTCCCCCTCCCCAACCACAAGCTGGAGACCCTCGCCGCGCACTACGGCGTCGTGCAGGAGCGGGCGCACCACGCGCTGGACGACGCCCGCGTCCTCGCCGAGGCGTTCCGGCCGAGCCTCCGGCTGGCCGCCAGGGAGAACCTCCGGCTGCCGCTGCTGGCCTGCCAGCCGCTGACCGAGTGGACCGACGCCCCGCGCCCGCCCGCGCAGCGCTCCGGATACGGCGCGGGGTACCGCGCAACGACCTGGCGCCCCTCCCGCAAGCGCCCGGCCTGCCCGTATCCGAACCCCGGCCGGTACGAAGCGGGCGGCCGGCTCATGCAGGGCATGCGGGTCGCCTTCTCCGGCGACACCTCCGTCGACCGCGAGCTGCTGGAGGACCGCGCCGTCGAGGCCGGCCTGCACGTCGCGACCAGCGTCTCCCGCCTGACCAGCCTCCTGGTCACCAACGACCCCGACTCCCCCACCTCCAAAACCACCAAGGCCCGCACCTTCGGCACCCCCGTCATCGACGAGCCCGCCTTCATGCAACTCCTCCAGGACGTCCTCCCGGCGAAGCCCTAGGGGCGCGGGGAACTGCGCGAGCAGCCACCGCGGCGCGTCCGCCGGGAGACGGCAGCAGCCCCGCGGCGGGCAGCCGCCCCCGCCCCGCCATCCGGGTGAAGCCGACCAACACACCCCCGCCCGGGCCGGGCCCGTCGGAAATCCGCGCCCATCCTGGGCGCATGGCACGTTGCGAGGTCTGCGGAAACGACTACGGCATGACGTTCGAGGTGCACGCGCAGGGCGCGGTGCACGTCTTCGACTGCTTCTCCTGCGCCATCCACCGCATGGCGCCCATCTGCGAGCACTGCCGGTGCCAGGTCATCGGCCACGGCGTCGAGGCCGACGGCCACTGGTACTGCTGCGCCCACTGCGCCCGCGCGGAGGGGAACGTGGGCATCGTCGACCGGGTCTGAGACCCGGGCGCAGGCGCCCAAAGCCTGACAGGTACCGTCAATACCGTGTACCGCTTCCTGTTGTCCCGGCAGTGGGTGATCCTCACCCTCGTGGGCCTCGTCCTGATCCCCGTCATGGTCAGGCTGGGCTTCTGGCAGCTGCACCGCCACGAGCACAAGGTCGCGCAGAACGCCCAGATCGCCGCGGCGCTGCACGCGAAGCCGGTACCGGTCACCGACCTGGCGAAGCCGGGGCGCGACCTGCCGGAGGCGGACCGCTGGCATCCGGTGAAGGCCACGGGCCGGTACGACACCAAGGGCGAGGTCGTGGTGCGCAACCGCACCGCCGCCGACGAGCAGACCATCGGCTACTACGTCCTCACCCCGCTGCGACTGACCGACGGCTCCACCGTCCTCGTCAACCGCGGCTGGATCGCGCCCAGCGGCGGCGCGCTCACCACCTTCCCCGACGTGCCGCCGGCACCGAAGGGCACGGTCACCGTCACGGGCCGGGCGATCCCCGACGAGACCACCGCCGAGAGCGGGATCAAGGACACCAAGGGCCTGCCCGACCGCCAGGTCATGCTGATCAACAGCAAGCAGGCGGCCGAGCGGCTGCACCGCCCGGTGCTCGGCGGCTACATCGAGCAGACCGCGCCGGAGCCCGCGCACGGCAAGCCCGAGCTGGTGCCGGACCCGGACCACGACAGCATCGGCCCGCACATGGCGTACGCCATCCAGTGGTGGCTGTTCGCCGCCGCCGTGCCGGTCGGCTGGGTGGTCCTCGTACGCCGCGAGCGCCGGGACCGCGCCGCTGCCGCCGCCACGGCCGACGACTCCGCCGCCCCGGGCGAACCGGAGCGGCCGCAGGAGACGGCCGGCTCCGCGACCAAGGCGGCCGCGGCCCGGGACTGACCCGGCATAGCTCCCGCCCCCACCGGGCAGTCGTGACAGCGTGCACCCACCTATCGAGGACTACGCGCTCATCGGGGACCTGCAGACCGCCGGGCTCGTCGGCCGCGACGGCTCCATCGACTGGCTGTGCCTGCCCCGCTTCGACTCCGCCGCCTGCTTCGCCGCCCTGCTGGGCAACCGCGACAACGGTCACTGGCGGCTCGCGCCCGCCGACCACCGCGCCCGCAGCGAGCGGTCCTACCGGGGCGACTCGCTCGTCCTGGACACCGTCTGGACGACCGACACCGGCCGCGTCCGCGTCACGGACTTCATGCCGCAGCGCGACCGCGCCCCCGACGTCGTCCGCCTCGTCGAGGGCCTGGAGGGCAGCGTCGAGATGCGCGGCGTCCTGCGGCTGCGCTTCGACTACGGACGCGTCGTGCCCTGGGTACGGCACGTCGGGGACTGCCGGGTCGCCGTCGCCGGGCCCGACTCGGTCTGGCTGCACTCCACGCCCGAGGTGACGACGTACGGCCAGGGCTTCAGCACCCGCTCCGACTTCACCGTCGAGGCCGGCGAGCAGGTCGCGTTCGTCCTCACCTGGCACCCCTCCCACGAGCCGCGCCCCGCCCGCATCGACCCGTACGAGGCGCTGCAGTGCACGCTGGAGGACTGGGAGGAGTGGGCCGCACGCTGTACGTACGAGGGTCCGCACCGCGACGCCGTCGTGCGCTCCCTGATCACGCTGAAGGCGCTGACGTACGCGCCCACCGGCGGCATCGTCGCGGCCCCCACCACCTCGCTGCCCGAGGAGATCGGCGGCGTACGCAACTGGGACTACCGCTACTGCTGGCTGCGCGACGCCACCCTCACCCTGAACGCGCTGCTCTCCGCCGGGTACACCGAGGAGGCCGTGGCCTGGCGCGACTGGCTGCTGCGCGCGGTGGCCGGCTCCCCCGCCGACCTGCAGATCATGTACGGGCTGTCGGGCGAGCGGCGGCTCCCCGAGGCCGAGCTGCCCTGGCTGGAGGGATACTCCGGCTCCCTGCCCGTCCGGATCGGCAACGCCGCCGTCGAACAGCTCCAGCTCGACGTCTACGGCGAGGTCCTGGACTCCCTGCACCTCGCCAGGGCCGCCGGCATGCCGAACAAGCCGCACGCCTGGAACATCCAGCGCGCGCTGCTCGCCTTCCTCCGGAAGAACTGGCAGGAGCCGGACGAGGGCCTGTGGGAGGTGCGCGGCCCGCGCCGGCACTTCGTGCACTCCAAGGTCATGGCCTGGGTCGCCGCCGACCGCGCCATCCGCACCGCCGAGGCGCACCCGGAACTGAAGGCGGACCTCGACGCCTGGCGGGCGATGCGGGACGAGGTGCACCGCGAGGTGTGCGAGAAGGGGTACGACCCCGAGCGCGGGACCTTCACCCAGTACTACGGCTCGGAGGAGCTGGACGCGGCGACGCTCCTCATCCCGCGCGTCGGCTTCCTGCCGGGCGACGACCCGCGCGTCATCGGCACGGTCGACGCGGTACGCAGGGAACTGACCCACAACGGCCTCGTGCGCCGCTACAGCACGAGCCGGGCCGACGGGGACGAGCACGCGACCGACGGGCTGCCGGGCGAGGAGGGCACCTTCCTGGTGTGCTCCTTCTGGCTCGCCGACGCGCTGCACCTCACCGGACGGCAGAAGGAGGCCCGCGAGCTCTTCGACCGCCTCCTCGAACTCCGCACCGACCTCGGGCTGCTGGCCGAGGAGTACGACCCGGCGACCGGCTGCCAGCTCGGCAACTACCCGCAGGCGTTCAGCCACGTCGGCCTGATCGGCACCGCCTTCACCCTGGCCGGGATGCTCAAGGCAGACTGATCCCATGGACCTTGGACTCACCGACCGGACGTACATCGTCACCGGCGCGACCCGCGGACTGGGCCACGCCACCGCCAGTGCGCTCGTCGCCGACGGCGCGAACGTCGTACTCACCGGGCGTACGCAGGAAGCGGCCGATGACGCCGCGAAGCAGCTCGGCCCGCGCGCCCACGGCGTCGGCGCGGACAACGCCGACCCGGCCGCGGCCCAGCGCCTGGTGGACGCCGCCCGCGACCGCTTCGGCGGCCTGGACGGCATCCTGATCAGCGTCGGCGGCCCGCCCCCGGGCAGCGCGGCCTCCAACACCGACGAGCAGTGGCAGGCCGCGTTCGACTCCGTCTTCCTCGGCGCGGTCCGGCTGGCCCGCACGGCCGCCGAGGCGCTCGGCGAGGGCGGCGTGATCGGCTTCGTCCTCTCCGGCTCCGTCCACGAGCCGATCCCCGGCCTGACCATCTCCAACGGGCTCCGCCCGGGCCTCGCCGGCTTCGCCAAGTCACTCTCCGTCGAGCTGGGCCCGCAGGGCATCCGCGTCCTCGGCCTGCTCCCCGGCCGCATCGCCACCGACCGGATGCGGCAGCTGGACGAGCTGTCGGGCGACGCGGAGGGCTCCCGCGCCCGCAACGCCGCGACGATCCCGCTGCGCCGCTACGGCACCCCGGAGGAGTTCGGCCGCACCGCCGCCTTCCTGCTCTCCCCCGCGGCGTCGTACGTCAACGGCGTCATGCTGCCCGTCGACGGCGGGTCCCGGCACGGCTTCTGAGCGCCGGTACGTGAGCTCCCGCGCGGGCGTCAGGTGACGCGTTCGGCCCGGTGCCGTACGGCCCGCAGCCTGACCTCCGCCGGGAGCTCCGGCAGGCCCGCCGACTCGCGGGCGTGTGCCACCGCCCGCGTGCCGAGGAGATCCACCGCGCCGGCCGGGTCCGCGTGCGGCTCCAGCAGGAGCCGGACCCGTACGCGGGGCTCGCGGCGCCGTCCCGTCAGGTGCGCGACGGCCCTGTGCACCCCGTCCGCACTGGCCGCCTCGGCCGCGAGGACGTCTTCCAGGGCGCGCCCGCGCAGCAGTGCGCCCTCGCCGTCCCCGGTGTCGACCAGGACCTCGCGCAGCCGGCGGCCGCGGAACTGGGTCAGCAGCCACCAGAGGGCGAGCAGCGCCAGTACGGCCAGTACGGCGATCACCACCGGCCACCACCAGCCCGTGCCCGTCCAGCGCGTACGGTCCGCGGCGGGCAGCAGGACGTCACCGGGCGCGTCCCACGGCCACCCGTCCGGCAGCCCGTCGCGCCACGTCTGCGGACCGAGGCCGGCGAACAGCACCAGCCCGCCGGCGCCCAGCAGCACCAGTCCCGTCAGCCCGAGCAGCACACGGTTGACCGCCCGCCGTACCTGACGCATCGGGCCGCTCACCTCTTCCCCGGACGGCGTACGTGGACGGTCAGGGCGAGCGGCCGGACCAGGCCGAGCCGCTCCAGGCCCTCGGCGAGCGCGGCGTCCACGTCGCCGCGCACCTCGTCCAGCTCACGGAAGTGCGCGATCGCGCGCGCCCGCACCCGGCGGCGCGAGACCGTGATCCGTACGGACTGCACGCCCGCCACCTCCATGACACGGTCGCGCAGCACCAGCGCGGCGGCCGGGCGGTCCAGCCCGGCCCGTATCCCGGGCGTCGCGGGCCGCATCGGCAGGATGCCGCGCAGCCCGGGCGTCACCGCGAGCACGATCAGCCAGAGGCCCAGGGCCGCGGCGAGCGCCGCGGCTGCCAACACCCAGGTGTTTTCCAGGGGGCGGGAGGCCAGCTCGTCGGCGAGCGACCGGCGCCAGGCCATGGCCCGCTGCCCGGCCCGCACCGCCGCCACGTCGTACAGGAAGAGCCCGGCCACCGCGAGCAGTACCAGCGCCACCAGCGCGGCCGGCACCCGCCGGGCCGACCAGAAGCGTCCGGCCCGGCCGCCGCCGGTGCCGGAGGTGTACGCGGCGGCGGAGGCGGACTGCTCGGGGCCTTCCGGGCCGCCGGGTCCGCGCGGGGTCTTCTCCAGCGTCGGGAGCCGACGCGTCGTCTCCGGCTCGCTCATGTCCCGCGTCCCGTCGCACAGGTCGCCGTACGCCTCATCGCACTCTCCCCTGCCCGGTCCGCTCGAGCTGCGGCGAGTGCAGGCGCGTGACCCGCACCGCCACTTCGGGCACCGTCATGCCCGCCAACGCCCATACCCGTTCGGTCACCTGCCGACGCACCGCGCCGCACTCCGCGCCGATGTCGCAGGGGTAACCGAGCTCGACGAAGACCTGGACGCGTGCCTCGCCGAGGGTGTCCAGGCTGTTGTGCCGCCGCACGGAGACGGTGGCGCGGGCGTCGTCGGGCCGGACGTCGCGGGGGCGGGCCCCGCTCTGCGGGGCGTCGTTCTGCGGTGTGCCCTGGTCCGGGGCGGCATCACGGGCGGTGTCGTCGGCGTACGGGGTGCCGGCGACGTGCGCGCCGCTGCCGTCCCGCGGCACCGCGTCCGGGCCGCGCCGCAGCGCCTCCCGTGCCGCCTGGGCCGCGATCTTCGCGACCACCCGGTCGGCGACCCGTGTCGCGCCGCGCTGTCCCGGCGGGACGGCGGGCTCCGGGGGGACGGGCTGCGGGGTCTGTCCGGCCACGCCTCACCGCCGCCGGGCGTCGCGTTCGCGGCCGCCCGCGCGGCGGAAGAAGTCGCCGGGCTCCAGGTCTCCGTCCAGGAACCGCCCGGCCACGAAGCCGACCGCGCCCAGCGCCGCCACCAGCAAGAAGGCACCGAATCCGCCGAAGTACCCGGCGAAGCCCAGCGCCATGCCGGCCAACAGACCGGCCACGGCCATGCTCATCGTGCACTCCCTCGCTGCCACCCCGCCGGGATGGCGGTCGGACCGGACCTACTGGAGCCGGGGCTCCTCTTCTTCCTCGTCCACTTCGTCCGGCAGCTTGACGTCGCTGACCGCGATGTTGACCTCGACGACCTCCAGGCCCGCCATCCGCTCGACCGCCGCGATGACGTTCTCCCGTACCGCCCTGGCCACTTCGGCGATCGCCACGCCGTACTCGACGACGATCTCCAGGTCCAGCGCCGTCTGCACCTCGCCGACCTCGGCCTTCACGCCACGCGTGACGGACCGGCCGCCGGGCACCCGGTCCCGTACCGCGCCGAAGGTGCGGGCGAAGCCGCTGCCCATCGCGTGGACGCCCATGACGTCGCGGGCGGCCATGCCCGCGATCTTCTCGACCACGCCGTCCGCGATGGTCGTGCGGCCCCGGGTCGCCGGATCGCCGCCGCCGCGCTTGGTGCCGAGGGTCTTCCGGGCGGCGCCCTCGCCGTGCGGCTGGCCGCCCTGTGCGGTGTCGCTCATCGCTTCGTCCCTTTCCGCGGAAGGAGCGGACGGAGCGGCAGAGTCGATGCCCGCTCCGTGGCCCACATTAGGCGGGACCGGGCCACCGCGCTGCTGGGATGCGCCGAGTGGGCGAGGAACGACGCGGACTCGCCCCTCGTACGCCCCGGCATACGGCGGCAGGGCTGCTCCCCTGTCACGCGCCCCGGCGCGCGGCGCAGGCGTTACTGGCCCGGCGCACCACGGCAGGCGTTACTCGCCCGCGCCCGCGAGGTCGCGGAGCCGGCGGCCCTGCGCCGCCCGTTCCGCCGCGCGCTGCTCGTCGAGCGAGCGCGTCGCGGCGCCGGCCAGCAGGGCCTTGGTCTCGATGACGGCGTCCCTGGGCGCGGCGAGCAGCGCCGCCGCGAGGTCCGTGACGGCGCCGTCGAGCTGGTCAGCGGGCACCACGAGATTGGCGAGGCCCGTGCGCTCGGCCTCCTCCGCGTGGACGTACCGCCCGGTGGCGCAGATCTCCAGCGCCCGGGCGTAGCCCACGAGATGGACGAGCGGCTTGGTGCCGGTGAGGTCCGGCACCAGGCCAAGGCTCGTCTCACGCATGGCGAACTGCACGTCCTCCGCGCACACCCGCAGGTCGCAGGCGAGCGCGAGCTGGAACCCGGCGCCGATGGCGTGCCCCTGGACGGCGGCGACCGACACGATGTCGTTCCGCCGCCACCACGTGAACGCCTCCTGGTACTCGGCGATCAGCGCGTCCATCTCGTGCTCCGGGCCGCGCCCCATCTCCAGGAAGGACGGCTCGCCCGCAAAGCCCTCGGGAGTGAATGCCTGCCGGTCCAGGCCGGCGGAGAAGGACTTGCCCTCGCCGCGCAGCACCACGACCCGCACGCTCCCGGGCAGCTGCTGTCCCGCCTCGACCAGGGCCCGCCACAGGGCGGGCGACTGTGCGTTGCGCTTCGCGGGGTTGGTGAGGGTCACCGTGGCGACGGCGTCGTCAACGGTGAGCCGGACACCGTCCTTGTCGAGCAGGGTCAGGGAACTCATCGCGCGCCTCCGAGTCGGCCGTCGGCCACTGGACAGTAACCAGTGAGTCTACTGAACAGTAACCACCCGGTCGATCACTTCTTCGACCGGGTGGCACCGTCGGCTCTTCGGAGTCGCGGGCCGCCTCTCAAGTCACGCCGAGGCGGCCTTCTTGCCCCTCGTGGCCCCACCGCGACCGCGCAGGACCACACCGGATTCGCTGAGCATCCGGTGCACGAATCCGTAGGAGCGGCCGGTTTCCTCGGCCAGCGCCCGGATGCTCGCTCCGGAGTCGTACTTCTTCTTCAGGTCTGCCGCGAGCTTCTCGCGCGCGGCGCCGGTCACCCGGCTGCCCTTCTTCAGAGTCTCGGCCACCCGTGCCTCCTCATGGGAAGTGCGCTCTGGACTCTCATGATCACCCCTCCCGCCCGTCCTGGCCACCCATTCGGCAAGGTCCGTAGGACATCGTTTGGCGCGCGCGGCGGCGCGCGGCCGCTCGGAATCAAGGATTCCAAGGGGCTTACGTGGCCGCCTGCGCCGAGGCACGCGAAGAAGGGCCAGGTCAGGGCGTACGGGGCGAAGCGCCGCGGAATCCGTAGCCGTCCGGCCCGGCCCGTGAAGCACGGCGCGCCGGGTACGAGCCGTTCTCACTCAGATGATGGATCACCCGTCGGCCGAATGATCCATACCGCGTTGATCAAGATGCCCTACGGCCCGTGCCGCGCGGTGCCGGGCGCCGCGAGCGGCCGGGCGAGCGCGGCGCCGGGCGGTATGGCGGGCGGTCAGGCGAGCGCCACCAGATCCGCGTAATCCGGGCCCCAGAGGTCCTCCACGCCGTCCGGCAGCATGATGATCCGCTCCGGCTCCAGGGCGTCCACGGCGCCCTCGTCGTGGGTCACCAGGACCACCGCGCCCTCGTACGTGCGCAGCGCCCCGAGGATCTCCTCGCGGCTGGCCGGGTCGAGGTTGTTGGTGGGCTCGTCCAGAAGGAGGACGTTGGCGGAGGAGACGACCAGGGTGGCGAGCGCCAGCCGGGTCTTCTCGCCGCCGGAGAGCACGCCGGCGGGCTTGTCCACGTCGTCGCCGGAGAACAGGAAGGAGCCGAGGGTCTTGCGGACCTCCACGAGGTCCAGGTCCGGCGCCGCCGAGCGCATGTTCTCCAGGACCGTGCGGTCCGGGTCGAGCGTCTCGTGCTCCTGCGCGTAATAGCCGAGCTTGAGGCCGTGACCGGGGGTGACCTGGCCGGTGTCGGGCTTCTCGGCCCCGGCGAGCAGCCGCAGCAGGGTCGTCTTGCCGGCGCCGTTCAGGCCGAGGATGACCACCCGGGAGCCCTTGTCGATGGCCAGGTCGACGTCGGTGAAGATCTCCAGCGAGCCGTACGACTTGGACAGGCCCTCCGCGGTGAGCGGGGTCTTGCCGCACGGGGCGGGCTTCGGGAAGCGCAGCTTGGCGACCTTGTCGGACTGCCGCACCTCCTCCAGGCCGGAGAGCAGCTTCTCGGCGCGGCGGGCCATGTTCTGCGCGGCGACGGTCTTCGTCGCCTTCGCGCGCATCTTGTCCGCCTGGGAGTTCAGCGCGGCGGCCTTCTTCTCGGCGTTGGCGCGCTCGCGCTTGCGGCGCTTCTCGTCGGCCTCGCGCTGCTGCTGGTACAGCTTCCAGCCCATGTTGTAGACGTCGATCTGGGACCGGTTGGCGTCCAGGTAGAACACCTTGTTGACGACGGTCTCGACGAGGTCCACGTCGTGGGAGATGACGATGAAGCCGCCGCGGTAGGTCTTGAGGTAGTCCCGCAGCCAGACGATCGAGTCGGCGTCGAGGTGGTTGGTCGGCTCGTCCAGGAGGAGCGTGTCGGAGTCCGAGAAGAGGATCCGGGCCAGCTCGACGCGGCGGCGCTGACCACCGGAGAGGGTGTGCAGCGGCTGGGCGAGGACGCGGTCGGGCAGGCCGAGGCTGGCGCAGATGGTCGCGGCCTCCGCCTCGGCGGCGTACCCGCCCTTGGTGAGGAACTCCGTCTCCAGGCGCTCGTACTTCTTCATCGCGCGCTCACGGGTGGCGCCCTTGCCGCCCGCCATCCGGTCCTCGTTCTCGCGCATCTTGCGCAGGACCTCGTCCAGGCCGCGCGCGGAGAGCACGCGGTCGCGGGCCAGTACGTCCAGGTCGCCGGTGCGCGGGTCCTGCGGGAGGTAGCCGACCTCGCCGGAGCGGGTGACCGTGCCGGCGGCGGGGATGCCCTCGCCCGCCAGGACCTTGGTCAGGGTGGTCTTGCCCGCGCCGTTGCGGCCGACCAGGCCGATGCGGTCGCCCTTGGCGACACGGAAAGAGGCGGACTCGATGAGGACTCGGGCGCCGGCGCGCAGCTCGAGACCGGAGGCGGTGATCACGGGAAAGACTCCAGGGCAGGGTGGACGGCGGGACGGACGGGCGCGGAGAAGCCGCAACGCGGCGCGCTCGAAGAGGAGCGCGGACGGGCCGGCGCCGTCTAATGCACAAGGAGAATTGCCATAGGGCCAGTCTAACGGTGGTGTGCAAGCAGATTTCCCGGCCACCGCCGCCCCGCGCGATCCCCGCGACGAGACCCGCCGGAAGGGCCGAACTCCCAGGTCACATGGCGTTGTCAGACCCCACTGGCAGACTTGTGTGAGTCAGGCCACACCGGCTCGCGAAGGGACCGAGACCATGCCCGCCACCCCGCCTCCCTCCATCTGCCCGACCCTGCTCTACGGCGACCCCAAGGCCGCGATCGAGCTCCTGACGACCGCCTTCGGCTTCACCAGGGGCGCGCTGTACGAGGACGAGTCCGGCACCGTGCTGCACGCCGAGCTGTCGTACGGCAACGGCACGGTCATGATCGGCGCGAAGGGCCGCGGCGGCGTCTTCGCCGAGGCGATGGCCGACGCCGGGCCGACCGGCGTCTATGTCGCCGTCGCCGATGTCGACGCGCATCACGAGCAGGCCGCGGCGGCCGGCGCGGAGATCCTCATGCCGCCCACCGACCAGGACTACGGCTCCCGTGACTACATGGCCCGCGACAAGGAGGGAAACGTCTGGAGCTTCGGCACGTACGCCCCGTCGACCAAGGACGCGGACGCCTGAGCCGCGCCCCCGGCCGGGCGGCCGCGCCCTGACCGACCACCGGGCCCGGGGCCGGGCGCGGGGCCGGGGCCGGGTGCGTCAGGCGCCGCCCGTGTGGACCTGGAAGGCCGCGCGGCGGACGGCCTTGGCGAGCGCGGGGTCGGGGTGCGCGGCGGCCAGCGCCACGAGGACCTGGACGGTGCGCGGGTGCCCGACGGCGCGTACTTCCTCCAGCAGGCGCGGCACGGAGCCCTGCACGGCGGAGTCCAGGTGCCGTACGAGCAGCCGGCTCTCGCCGTGGTCGGCGACGGCCGCCGCGGTGTCCACCCAGAGCCAGGTGGACTCCTCGCGGGTGAGCACGTCCGGCGCGGTCTCGGGGTCGCCGCCCTCGTGCTCGACCAGCCACAACAGGGCGTAGGGCCGCAGGGCCGGCTCGTCGGCCGCGGCGCGGACGGCGGGTTCGGCCGGTGCGCCGACCGCGCGCAGCGCCTCGAAGGCGAGGCCGCGCAGCAACGCGTCGTCGCCGCGGGCGACCGCCAGCAGCTCCTCGACCGCGCTGCCGGCCGAGCGCGCGGCCAGCCACGCCCGGTACTCGGCGCGGGCGGGTCCCGGGGTGAGCCGCGCGCAGCCGCGCAGCATCGCCTCGGCGGACTGCTCGATGTTGCCGGCGGGGCTCTGCGCGGCCACGCAGATCTGCTCCAGCTTGACCCACACGGCCCAGCTGCCGAGCGGGGTGAGCCGGGCCTGCCGCTCGCCGGACGGTTCGCCGCCCCGCAGCAGGGTGGCGGCGTCGCCGGTCCCGCGCGCCCGGGAAGCGCCGTTCCCGCCGCGTACGACGAGCGCGCCGACCGCGGCGAGCGCGTCCAGCGCCCAGTCCAGCAGCTCGGCGGACGACACCTCGGTTTCGGCGTCACCGGCGGCCGGGTCCGCGTCCGCGTCCGCCGGACCGGGCGCGTCCGCCGAGGCGGCGGGCTGCCCGTCGGGGGCGTGTTCAGTGGCCTGGCCATTGGGATCCGGGACGGTGCCGGTGGCTTCCCTTCCGCCGGGCTCCGCATCCGGTTCGCCGGGTCCCGCGTCCGGTTCGCCGGGTCCCGCGTCCGGTTCGCCGGGTCCCGCGTCCGGTTCGCCGGGCTCCGTGTCCCGGGCGGGGGTGTCCGGCGCCGGGCCCTCGTACGGCACCTCGCAGCGTTCCGTGCGGAGTTCGGCGATGCGCTGGTCGAGGAGCTCCAGGAGGTCGGCCACCTGGACCGGGCCCGAGGAGAGGTACAGCAGCGACAGCACCTGCGGCAGCGCCTCGATCACCTCGGCGACCGCTCCGGGGCGCGCGGCCTTCGGGGCGGGGCGCGCCAGTGACCAGGCGTCGAAGAGCGCCACCCAGCCGCGCAGCGCCGCCGAGTCGTCGCGGTCCCAGGCGCGCAGCCGCCAGCCCGGCCGGGCCTCCCCGCCGTGCAGCTCGATGAGTCCGGCCAGCCGGGCGCGGTCCCAGTCGGCCCGCACCTGCTGCGGCGTCAGGTCCAGTACGGCGGCGGCCTCCTCGGCCGCGGCGTCCGGGAGCGAGCCGTCGGGGCCCGCGCACGCGCCCACGCCCTCGCCCCGCGCGCGGTCGGCCCAGCGGGCCACGCGGACGGCGCCCGCCAGTCCATTGCGCGCCATCCGGGCCAGCTCGGCGGGCGGCGGAGTGCCCTCGGGCGGCCGCGTCGCGGGCCTGGCGGTCCGGGTGGTCACCGCGCGGCGGGCGGCGGCGATCGGTTGTCTGGGGACGAGGCGGAGCCGGGAGTCGCGCGGAGTACGGGACGTCACAGGAGCAGTCTTGCTCTTGTGGGCCCGAAAACCCAATCGGAATGCGGATTGCGTTCTTCGGAAGGTCCGCTCGTGCCCGTTCCGCCCATGATCGCCCCCCTCACCGCGGCACCCCGTGCCAGGCCCGCGGCCCCTCCGTGCCAGGTCGGCGCACCGGCGCGGCCCGCCTCGTCAGCGATCACCTCAGCGACCGCCCCAGCGACTGCGGCAGCGGTTACATCAACGGCGTCAGGAACCGCCGCAGCGACTCCTCGTACGCGTCCGGCTCGGCGTTCCACATGGCGCCGTGCGGGGCGTCGCTGACGGTGTGCAGGCTGACCAGGTCGGGCCGGGCCGACTTCAGGCGGCGGGAGGCCGTCCAGGGGGCGATGGTGTCGCCGGGGCCGTGGAAGATCAGCGTCGGTACGGAGAGCAGCGCCGGGTCGCGCGCCTCGGCCAGCCGGTCGGAGTGCAGGCCGGTGCTTCCCTCGGCGGCCCGCACGGCCAGCGGCAGTACGGGGCGCGGCACCCGGTGCGCCGCCGCCAGCGCCCGTACCGTCGCGCGCCAGTCCAGTACCGGCGAGTCCAGCACCAGCCCGGCGATCCGGTCGCGCAGCGCGGAGTGCGCCGCGGCGTGCAGCGCCATCGTCGCGCCCGTGGACCAGCCGTGCAGCACGACCCGCTGCGCGCCGTACCGCAGCGCGTACCGGATCACCGCGTCCACGTCGCGCCACTCGGTGTCCCCGAGGTGCCCGATGCCGTCCACGGTGCGCGGCGCGCCGAGGTCGTTGCGGTACGCCGGGGCCAGCACCGGGAAGTGATGGCGTCGCAGGAACGGCATCACGACCATCGGGTGCTCCCGCGTCGTGCCGAGGCCGTGCACGGCGATGACCCAGGTGTCCCGCTCGCCCGGCACGAACCACGTGGGCAGCGCGCCCAGTTCGCCGGGCACGTCCACGTCCGCGCACTCCATGCCGAGCGCGTCGGCGGGGCTGCCGAGGTACACCTGCGGGGTCAGCCGCAGGCGCGTGCCGCGTGCGAGGGTCCCGTGGGTGATCCGCTCCAGGCGCCGGACGACGGTGTCGGCCGCGTGCGGCTCGCCGTCGCACACCGGGCCGATGACCGCGTGGCAGCCGCGGCCCGTCAGGCCGTACCGGCCGGGCCGCAGCGCGGACAGGCTGCGGGTGAGCGTGACGCGGTCCGCTGTAGTGGCGTGCACCGTCAGCCGCCCGTCGCCGGGAAACGGCCGGTCGGGCGCGGGTTTCAGCGCGACGTCGCTGGCATACCGGCCGGCCGCCAACGCGGCCGCTCCGGTACCGATCACGGTGGTGGCGGCCACGGCCGCCGCGGTACCCAGGCGCACCCTCCCCAGTCTGGGGAGCCGGGCGGCGCCTGGCCAGTGGGCCGCTCCGGCCGGGTGACGGACCCGGCCACCCGCGGCCCGCCCCACTGCCCGTATCACCGCGGCCCGCATCACGCCGCCCGCGTCACCGCCGTCCGCGTCACCGCTGCCCGTACCCCCGCAGCCGCTCGCTCACCTCGGCGAGCTGGTCCTCGGAGAGCAGCGACGGGGTGTGGCCGGGGACGGACGCGGCGGTCAGCCACAGCCGGCACATCCACTCCAGCTGCGCCGTGCGGTCGTACGCCTGGTCGAGGGTGTCGCCGTAGGTGAGGGTGCCGTGGTTCTGCAGCAGCACGCCCGTGCGGCCGCGCAGCGCGTGCAGCATGTTGTCGGCCAACTCCTGGCTGCCGTACGTCGCATATGAGGCAACCTGGACGGTACCTCCGAGGGCCGCGGTCATGTAGTGCACCGGCGGGAGTTCGGGGACCAGTGTGGAGACTGCGGTGGCGTGCACCGCGTGGGTGTGGACGATGGCGGCGGCACTGGTGTGGCGGTACACCGCGAGGTGCATCGGCAGCTCGCTCGTCGGCTTCAGCTCACCGGCCACCTGCCGCCCGTCCGCCGGGTCCACCGCCACCAGGTCGCCGGGGCCGAGCCGGTCGTAGGGGACGCCGCTGGGCGTGACGAGCACCAGCCCGCCGGCGCGCACCGAGACGTTCCCCGACGTGCCGACCACCAGCCCGTCGGCCACCGTGCGCCGTGCCGCGGCCACCAGCGCGTCCCACGCCTCCGCCACCTCTCGTACCGGTCCGGACTCCCGCTCCGTCATCCCGCCCCACTCCCTCCTGACGCACCTGGGCTCCGCACCGTACCGGCCGTCCCCCGCGCAGCCGCGGCACTGTAAGGCGGACCATTCCCCTCCGGTATCCCACAAACCGGTACATCTCAGTGATTACCGGTGATTGGCCGGAGGTCGCCGTCATCTCGGGATCATCCAATAACCTCTGGGTGATTTGTCATGCACGTCGCCATCCGGGGGGAACCATGGCTCGTGACCATAAAGGTGACCACTTACCGGCCTTACTGCCCCGCCTGACCTCCGCCGCCACCGGAGCCGCCCTGGCCCTGGCCGTACTGGCCGGCGCCGCGCTCACCGATCTCGCCGCCGCGAGCCCCTCGGCGGCGGCCGGTGCGCCGCACGGCCACGACGTCTCCTCGCACCAGAAGAACGTCGACTGGCCCGAAGCACGGGCGAACGGCGCGCGGTTCGTCTACGTCAAGGCCACCGAATCGACCTCCTACACCAACCCCTACTTCGGCCGGCAGTTCCGCGGCGCCCGCCAGGCCGGCCTGCTCCACGGCACGTACCACTTCGCGGTGCCGAACGAGTCCTCCGGCGCCGCGCAGGCCCGGTACTTCCTCCGCCACGGCGGCCAGTGGAAGGCGGACGGCTGGACGCTGCCGCCGGCCCTGGACATCGAGCACAACCCGTACAGCAAGAAGCACAAGTGCTACGGCGTGAGCAAGAAGAAGATGGTCTCCTGGATCTGGTCCTTCAGCGACGAGATCAAACGGCAGACCGGCCGCCGGCCGGTCATCTACACGACCACCCGCTGGTGGAACACCTGCACCGGCGGCAGCGGCGCCTTCGCGCAGAGCCACCCGCTGTGGCTGGCATCGTGGCACGGGAAGCCCGGCAAGCTGCCGAAGGGCTGGGATTTCCTCAGCATCTGGCAGTACGCCAACAAGGGCAGGTTCCCGGGCGACCAGAACGCCTGGAACGGTTCGTTCGGCCAGCTCCGCAGGTTCGCGGCGGGCTAGCCGGAAGCACGTCCGGGACACCTCCGGGTGAACCTCAAGTGACCGGTGAGGCGCCTCCGCACGAAATCGGCGGGGGCGTCACCACCAGGCCCGTTGTCGTTCATCTTCCGTTCACCCATCCTCCCTACGGTCGTTCGCGTCACTGACCATCGAACTGATTGCCTGGGTGAATGGAACACATCACGCTTCTCATCGGGATCGTGATCGTCACGGCCTTGGTGTTCGACTTCACGAACGGCTTCCACGACACGGCCAACGCCATGGCCACCACCATTTCCACGGGGGCACTCAAGCCCAAGACCGCGGTGGCGATGTCGGCGGCGCTGAACCTCGTCGGCGCCTTCCTCTCCGTCGAGGTGGCCAAGACCATCTCCGGGGGCATCATCGACGAAGGCGCCGGTATCCGACCTGAAGTGATCTTCGCCGGTCTGGTCGGCGCGATCGTCTGGAACCTGCTGACCTGGCTCGCCGGCCTCCCCTCCAGCTCCTCCCACGCCCTCTTCGGCGGCCTGATCGGCGCGACCCTGGTGTCCGTCGGCGTCGGCGGCGTCAACGCCGACGCGGTCGTCATGAAGGTCCTCATCCCGGCCGTGGCCGCGCCGATCGTCGCGGGCCTCGCCGCGACGGCCGCCACCCGGCTCACGTACCGGCTGGCCCGCGACCGCGCCGACGAGGACACCGCCAAGGGCTACCGCGCCGGGCAGATCGCCTCGGCAGCGCTGGTCTCCCTCGCGCACGGCACCAACGACGCGCAGAAGACGATGGGCGTCATCACCCTCGCGCTGATCACCGGCGGCGTGCTCGCGCCGCAGGCCGACCCGCCCCTGTGGGTCATCGCCTCGGCCGGCATCGCCATCGCCCTCGGCACGTACCTGGGCGGCTGGCGGATCATCCGCACGATGGGCAAGGGCATCACCGACATCCAGCCGCCGCAGGGCTTCGCCGCCCAGACCGGCGCCGCGGTGACCATCCTCGCCTCCTCGCACCTCGGCTTCGCGCTCTCCACCACCCAGGTCTGCTCCGGCGCGGTCATGGGCTCCGGCCTCGGCCGCAAGGGCGGCGTGGTCCGCTGGTCCACGGCGGGCCGGATGGTCATCGCCTGGGGCCTGACGCTGCCGGCCGCCGCGCTGGTGGCCGCCGGTGCGGCCTTCCTGGCCGGCCAGGGCACCTGGGGCGTCACGGCCGTCGCCGTGCTCGGTGTCGGGGTCTGCGGCGCCATCTGGGCCGCTTCCCGCCGCAAGCCGGTGGACCACAGCAACGTCAACGACGTCGAGCCCGTCGAGCCTGCCGGTGTCGTCACCGCCGCGCTGCAGACCGTCGCCCCGCCGCCCGCGGGTTCGACCACGGCCGGTGCCGGGACCATAGAGGGCATCCCGGCGCAGTCCACCACCCGCTCCCCCGCCGCCACGTCGGCCGTCCGCTGACGCCGGGCGCTCGCCTTAAGGAACTCACGCCATGAACATCGACTGGGCCGCACTCGGCCAGGTCTTCGGCACCACCCTCGTGGTGACCGTCGCGATGGTGGGCCTGTTCACCCTGGGCATCGTGGGCACGTCCCGCAAGCCCCGCCAGGAGGGCGAGGCGGGCGCCGCGGCGGCCGCCGGCGGCGGCACCTCCGCCGTGGCCCGCACCGGCGGCTACGCCTGCTTCGCGCTCTGCCTCGCGGCCGTCGGCTACGGCATCTTCCTGATCGTCGCCGGCTGACCCGCTCCGCACCGCACTGAAGGCGCTCAGCGTCCGCGTTCCCCGCGGCCGCTGAGCGCCTTCGTCGCTTCCTCGGCGAGCTCGTCGGCGATGGACGCGTCGTCCTTGCCGGTGAGGTAGTCGGAGACGTACAGCTGGACGACCTTGCTGTACGTGGCGTAGTGGGCGCTGCGCGGCCGGGGCGCCGCGTCCTTGAGCGCGCGGTGCAGCAGGTCGGTGTACGGCGGCACCCTGCCCGGCGGCGCGGTGCTGTGCCGGGCGCCGTCGCCCTCCTCCCGCCGGGCGTCGTCGGGCGGCAGGTCGCACGCGGGCGCCGTGCCGTCGTACGCCGAGGCACGGGTGGCCGCGAAGCCGCGCTGCAGCAGGCAGTGCTCGCTGCGCGCCGAGGTGAGGGCGGTGATCAGGGAGCGGGCCTCGTCCGGGTGCGCGGCGTCGGCCGCGATGGCGAGGTTCTGGCCGCCCAGGACCGTACGGTGCCGGCCTTCCGACGAGCCCGCGGGCAGCTGGGCCACGTCGAACTCCCGCCCGGGTTCGAGCTTCTCGGCGACCGAGCCGTACTCCACCGGCCAGTTCCGCATGAACAGCGCCCGCCCCTCGGCGAACCACTGCCGGCTGGCGGTCTCGTCCATCGCCGTCGCTTCCTGCGGCATGATCGTGCGCAGCCGCTCCTTGAGCGCGTACACGCCCTGCTGCAGCGCCCCGGCGAGGTGCGCTGTCCGCTCCGGGTCACCGCCGGACGCCCAGACCGACTCCAGGGTGTTGACCGTGAGGCCCTCGTAGGGCCGCAGCTGGGCGACCATGCCGTAGAGCTTCTCGTCCGCCGGGCGGTGGGCGTTCTCCTTGGCCATGATCTCCTGCGACCAGGTCCGCAGCTGCTCCCAGGTGTCCGGCGGCACGTCGTACCCGTACTTCTTCAGCAGGTCGCTGCGGTAGTACAGGAGCCCGGCGTCCGTGTTGAAGGGGACGGCCCAGACGGTGCCGTCGGAGCCGGTGGTGACCGTCTTCTTGACGCTGGCGAGGAAGTCGCCGCCCAGCTCCCTGCCCCAGGGCCGGATGATGCCGGCCGCGGCGAACTCGGCGGTCCAGGCCACGTCGATGTTGAGCACGTCGTTCCCGCTGTTGCCGGACTGGCCTGCCGCCAGCAGCTGGCTGCGCTGCACGTCGGCGGTGTCCGGCAGCTTGACGATGCGGACCGTCCTGCCGGTCCGCCGCTCCCACTGGCGGATCAGCTCCCGGCGCACCCCGGTGCTGCTGAGGTCGCTGCCGGTGGCCAGGACGATGTCACCGTCGGCGGCGGGCGCGGGGCCCGGGTCCGTACAGCCCGCCGCGAGCAGGCAGAGGACGGCGGCGACCGCCGCGGCCACGCGCTTCACCGGCCCGCCTCCTGTCCGCCCGTGCCGAAGGAGGCCACCAGTCCGGCCAGGGTGTCCGCGGCGCCCGGGCCGCCTGCCACGCAGTTCCCTCCCGAGCCCTCGACGACGTGCCGGACCGGGGCCGCGTCGCAGCCGCCCCTGCCGGTGGCCAGTACCACCACGGGGATCCTGGGACGCGCGGCGAGCGCGTCGGTGAGCGCCTCGCGCGCCGCCGCCGACCGCTTCCCCGCGCCGTCGTCCTCGTCGAGGACGAGCACCACGGCCTTGGTCCGCTCGGCCGGGCTGTCGCGCAGCCGGTCCAGCGCGGCGGTGAGCGCCTCCTGCATCCACGCCCCCTGGTCGACGAGGCCGCCGTCGTCCCGCCGGAGGCGCTCCAGCAGCTTGCGCCCCGCGGCCGGGCCGGCGCTGCCGGCCCTGATGCGCTCGACGGGGCGCCCGCGGTCCCGGGCGGCGGTGCCGGGCCGGGGATACGTCCACAGTCCGTACGTGTCCTTCGGCCCGAGGACCTCCAGGGCGCGGCCGACCGCGTCCGCCGCCTCCGCGATCCGGCCCCCGTCCGCCATGGAGGTGGAGGTGTCGAGGAGGAAGAGGAGCTGCCCGGGGCGGTGCGCCGTGTCGTACGCGGCCAGCACCTGGGCGACCCGCTGCTGCCCCGCGGTGTACTGCTCCACGCCGACGTCCGGCAGGACGCCCGCGCGGCTGTCGCGGAGCGGGGAGCCGGTGGGCGGCGGGGCGGCGCGGCCGTCCGCGTTCACCCCGCGGTACCCGGCCGCCGTGATCACCTTCTGGCCGCCGTCCGGCCGCCGCAGCCAGTCGGCGAACCGCTCCGAGGCGGCCCGCCGGCGGTCGGCGTCGGCGGCCCCCTGCCAGGCCACCCTGATCAGCGGGTGGTCCAGGCCCGGCACGCCGGCCGGGTAGTACGCCTCGTAGCGGTCGTCCTTCTCGGGGACGGTGGCGAGGGCCGGGCAGTTGCCGACCGCGTGGCCGAGGTTGGCGTCGGCGAGGGACTTCTCCGTGACCAGCGGCGCCGCGGTGGCGCGTGCCCCCACGCCGTCCGGCTCCGCACCGGACGACGCCGCGTCGGCCGCCGAAGCGCCCGGCCGCAGCGAGCACAGCAGCTCGGCGCTGCCGGCGTACTGGCTGCCCGGCGCCCGCAGCCGGCTCTCGGCGCGCTCGGCCACCTCCGTCCGGGGCGCGCCGCTGTCCGGGCCGACGGGCGCGCCGTCGTCGGCCAGGTAGAGGCCGATGGTGTGCATCAGGCCGATGCCGGACAGCGCGGGGCTGGGGCGGAGCAGCCGCAGCTTCCGGTCCGCCGCGTCGTCCAGGATCGCGTGCCAGCTGCTGCCGGCCTGCTCCACCTCGGACAGGCCGCGCGCCGCGGGGACGCCCACGACGAGCGGGGTGAAGGCGACCGGGCCGGTGCGGTGCAGGGTGGCGGGCGCGTGCGCGGCCATGCCCTGGCGGACCTGGAGGTAGTCGACGGTCGATTCGGGCACCCACAGGTCGGGCTGGGGGCCCGGCCGGTAGAGCGGCTCGGTGGCCTCGCCGCCGCTGCCTCCGGGCGGGGCCTCGTCGGCGCCCTCGGCCTCGCCCTGCCAGCGGTCCGCCGCGGCGAAGCCCTGCGCGACCTGGTCCTTGGCGGCGGAGTAGACGGTGATCTGGGTGCGCCGGCAGCCGTCGGGGACGTCGTCCTCGCCGGGCACGGGCTCGGTGTTGAGGTCGGACATCTCGTACGCGAGGGCGGCGGCGCGCAGCGTCGGCTCGGTCTCGGGGGCGGTGAGCAGCCGCAGCTCCTGGGCGGGCGGGCAGCTCCCGGGCGGCCGCAGCCGGTCGACGAGGACCAGGGCGGTGGCGCCGAGGGCCAGTGCGACGGCGGCGGCGGTCAGCACGCGTAACCGGCGCCGCGGGCGGGAGCGCCACCAGCGCCGGGCCCGGACGGCGAACGGCGTGGCGGGCCGCAGCTCCCGGGTGGCGAAGGAGACCACCACGTCGTCGACGGTGTTCTGCTTGGAGGCGCGCGGCACCCAGGCGCCTCCCTGCGGGGTGGTGTGCCCGGCGAGCCGCCGGCGCAGCTCACCGGCGAGGTCCTCGAAGGTGACGCACTCCTTGCCCTCGATGCCGTGTTCGAGAATGTCGAGCACGGCGCGGGTGAAGACGGTGCCGCCGCCGGGCTCGGTGCCGCTGAAGATGCGGCGGTTCGGCTGGGCGGCCATCAGCAGCGAGACCGGCTTCTCGTGGGTGCGGAAGCTGTCGTCGGCGTTGCCCGCGAAGCAGCATTCGAGCACGACGACCACGCGGTCGGCCCGGGACCGCTCCAGGCGCGGCAGCACGTCCTTGGCCCACGAGACCGCTTCGTGCGAGGCCACCCGGCGCTCGTCCTGCGCCACCCGCGAGGAGCCGACCAGCAGATGCAGGTCGCTGCCGTCGCGCCGGACCCGGCCGTGCCCGGAGAAGTAGACGAGCAGCAGCCCGCGCGCCTCGTGGGCCGCGGTGCGCAGCGCGGCGGTCAGCTCCTCGGGGGTGTCCGGGCGCAGCGGTGTCACTTCCTGGGGCAGGAAGAGGTCGGTGGCCGGGGCGCACAGCACCCGGCCCAGTTCGTCGGGGTTGGCGAAGACGGCGTCGAGGTCGTGCAGCCGGGGGTCCTGGTACCGGCTGACGCCGATGATCAGCGCGCGGTTCCGCTTGCCCCGCGCGTCGTAGAGAGGCATCGCCGGTTACTCCGTGCCGACGCGGCCGCCCTGGTCGTCGCGTTCGGTGCGCGGATCGGGGTCGTCGAGGCGGCGGTGTCCGGAGGCGTCGGTGATGTCCACTCCCGGGGTCTCGCCCCTGGCGGCGGTCTCCCGGCGGTGGGCGAGCCACTCCCGCAGGGCGATGAGGAGCTGCTCGGTCATCGGCGCCGCGACCGCGCCGATGAGGACCAGGACGAGGTCGTCGACACCGACGGCCATCTCGGGGCCCTGGCCCGCCGCGTCCGCGTCCGTGCGCGGGGCGGTCTCCGCCCCCGGCGCCCGGCGCCAGTCGTGGTTGCCGGGCGTCAGCCAGGACTCTCGCTGGAGCCAGCGCTGGAGGTCCTCCAGATCCTGGCCCCCGTCGTGGGTCCCGGTGACTCTGATGCGTACCTCGTGGTGCTCCCGGCTCTCCGTCATCCCGTCCCCCTCCTGCGGCACCTTTGCCATAGGTGCCCCGATGGTGTCGTGCCGGAGGTACGGCAGGCAACAGGTCGTCAACTGTCGTCCGCGCTGTGTCCTTGGCCACAGGGCCTGCCATACGTCGGCGTCGCAGGTCAAGGGTGAGTTGACGGGCATTCGCGGCACGTGGTGGACTGCCCGGTGCCATTCGGCGACAGATGAGGAAGTCCGGTGAGAATCCGGCGCGGTCCCGCCACTGTCACCGGGGAGCGCTCCTCCAGAAGAGGCCACGGCCCGCCGCAGACACGGGCTGGAAGGCCGGGGACAGCGCCGATCCGGGAGCCAGGAGACTCTCGTCGCCCGTCACGTCGAGCCAGGGCGCGGACCCTGAGTGAGGACACACGCCATGCCGGGCCCCGAGCCGAGACCCCTGCCTTCCGCCGCTGTTCGCCCGGTACGCGACCGCGTGCGGCCGTCGCTCCGAGGCACGACGGCGGGCTGATCCGACGATGCGTGCCGAACACGCCACCTATGCGTGCGGCGCGGCTCTGGGCTTTCTCGGCGACCTGGCCGTGGGCGATCCCCGCCGCGGCCACCCGGTGGCCGCCTTCGGGCGGGCCGCGGGAGCCGTGGAGCGCGGGCTGTGGCGCGATCACCGTGGATACGGAGCGGCGCACACCGCGCTGTGCGCCGGCGGGGCCGCGGTGGGCGCGGCCCTGCTCTCCCGTGCCGTACGCCGCTGCGCCCCCGCACACGTAGCGCTGACCGCCGCCGCCACCTGGGCCGTGCTGGGCGGGACGACGCTGGGCCGGGAGGCGCGCGCCATCGGCGGCGCGCTGGAGGCCGGCGACCTGGACGTGGCGCGCGAGCGGCTGCCGCACCTGTGCGGCCGCGACCCGCAGGCGCTGGACGGGCAGCAGATGGCCCGCGCGGTCGTGGAGTCCGTCGCCGAGAACACCTCCGACGCGGTCGTGGGCGCGCTGGTCTGGGGCGCCGTGGGCGGCGTACCGGGGCTGGTCGCCTTCCGCGCGGTCAACACGCTGGACGCGATGGTGGGTCACAAGTCGGACCGCTACCGCCGGTACGGCTGGGCCTCGGCCCGGCTGGACGACGTGGCGGGCTGGCCCGGCGCGCGGCTGACCGCCCTGCTGGCCACCGTCGCCGGGCCCGACCCGCGCGGCGCGTGGCGCGCCTGGCGGGCCGACGGCAAGCAGCACCCGAGCCCCAACGCGGGCCCGGTGGAGGCGTCGTTCGCGGGCGCGCTCGGCGTACGGCTGGGCGGCACGCTCGCGTACGCGGGGCGGGTCGAGCACCGTCCGGTGCTCAACGACGGCGCACGCGCCGTCGAGGGCGCGGACATCGCCCGCGCGGTGCGGCTCTCGCGCCGGGTGAGCGCGCTGGCGCTGGCGACGACGGTCGGGGCGCGGATCGCCGTGGGCGCGGTCCGTACGGCCCGGAAGGCGAGGAGATCCCGGTGAGCGGTACGGACAGGACTCTCGGTGGCGGCCTGCTGGTCGCCGGGACGACGTCGGACGCGGGCAAGAGCGTGGTCACGGCGGGCATCTGCCGCTGGCTGGCGCGCAAGGGCGTCAAGGTCGCGCCCTTCAAGGCGCAGAACATGTCACTCAATTCGTATGTGACGCGCGAGGGCGCGGAGATCGGGCGGGCGCAGGCCATGCAGGCCGCGGCGGCCCGCGTCGAGCCGACCGCGCTGATGAACCCGGTCCTGCTCAAGCCCGGCAGCGACCGCAGCAGCCAGGTCGTGCTGCTGGGCAAGCCGGTGGGCGAGCTGAGCGCCCGCGGGTACCACGCGGGCCGTCAGGAGCAGCTGCTCGGCACGGTCACCGACTGCCTCCAGGAGCTGCGCCGTACGCACGACGCGGTGATCTGCGAGGGCGCCGGCAGCCCGGCCGAGATCAACCTCCGCCGCACGGACATCGTGAACATGGGCATCGCGCGCGCCGCGAACCTGCCCGTGGTCGTCGTCGGCGACATCGACCGCGGCGGCGTCTTCGCGTCCTTCTTCGGCACCACCGCGCTGCTGTCCGAGGCCGACCAGGCGCACATCGCGGGTTACCTGGTGAACAAGTTCCGCGGCGACGTGACGCTGCTGGAGCCGGGCCTGGACATGCTCAAGGAGCTGAGCGGGCGGCCGACGCTGGGCGTCCTGCCGTTCCGGCACGGGCTCGGCATCGACGAGGAGGACGGCCTGCACGTCTCGCTGCGCGGCGCGGTGCGCGAGAGCACGGTCGCGCCGCCGCACGGCAAGGACATCCTCCGGGTCGCGGTCGCCGCCGTCCCCCTGATGTCGAACTTCACGGACGTGGACGCGCTCGCCGCCGAACCGGGCGTCGTGGTGCGCTTCGTGGACCGCCCCGAGGAGCTGGCCGACGCCGACCTGGTCGTGCTGCCCGGCACCCGCGGCACCGTACGGGCCCTGCAGTGGCTGCGCGAGCGCGGCCTCGCCGACGCGATCGCCCGCCGGGCCGCCGAGGGCCGCCCGGTGCTCGGCATCTGCGGCGGCTTCCAGATGCTCGCCGAGCACATCGAGGACGAGGTGGAGTCGCGGGCCGGCGCGGTCGACGGGCTCGGACTGCTGCCCGTACGGGTGCGGTTCGCGCCGGAGAAGACCCTCGCCCGGCCGACGGGCGAGGCGCTGTCCGAGCCGGTGGCGGGGTACGAGATCCACCACGGCGTGGCCGACGTCCGGGAGGGCGACGAGCCGTTCCTGGACGGCTGCCGCGTCGGCTCCGTATGGGGCACCCACTGGCACGGCTCCCTGGAGAGCGACGGCTTCCGGCGTGCCTTCCTGCGCCGGGTGGCCGCCGCCGCGGGGCGCGCGTTCGTGTCCGCGCCGGACACCTGCTTCGACGCGCTGCGCGAGGAACAGCTCGACGCGCTGGGCGACCTGATCGAGGAACACGCCGACACCGCGGCCCTGCTGCGGCTGATCGAGGACGGAGTACCGAAGGGTCTGCCGTTCGTACCGCCGGGGGCGCCGTGAGCACGCCCGGCGAGAAGCCAACGAAAGCCACTCGGAGGAGTGATCCGTACGTGAGCACCCGGTATCCGTTCACCGCCGTCGTCGGCATGGACGACCTGCGGCTGGCGCTGCTGCTGAACGCCGTCAGCCCTGCGGTGGGCGGCGTCCTGGTCCGCGGCGAGAAGGGCACGGCCAAGTCGACCGCGGTCCGTGCGCTGGCCGACCTGCTGCCCGACGTTCCGGTGGTCGCCGGCTGCCGCTTCAGCTGCGACCCCGCCGCTCCCGACCCGGAGTGCCCGGACGGGCCGCACGAGGTGGGCCCCGGCGAATCGCGTGCGGCGCGCATGGTCGAGCTCCCCGTGGGCGCCTCCGAGGACCGCCTGGCGGGCGCGCTCGACATCGAGCGCGCCCTGTCCGAGGGGGTCAAGGCGTTCGAGCCGGGCCTGCTCGCGCACGCCCACCGCGGCATCCTGTACGTCGACGAGGTCAACCTGCTGCACGATCACCTGATCGACCTCCTCCTGGACGCCGCCGCCATGGGCGCCTCCTACGTCGAGCGTGAGGGCGTCTCCGTACGGCACGCGGCGCGGTTCCTCCTCGTGGGCACGATGAACCCCGAAGAGGGCGAGCTGCGGCCGCAGTTGCTGGACCGCTTCGGGCTGACCGTGGAGGTCGCCGCCTCCCGCGAGCCGGACCAGCGCGTGGAGGTCGTCAAGCGGCGCCTCGCGTACGACGCCGACCCGGCAGGCTTCGCGGCGCGCTGGGCCGCGGAGGAGGAGGCGCTGCGGCAGCGGATCGCCACCGCCCGCGCGCTGCTCCCCGACGTGACGCTCGGCGACGCGGCGCTCCGCCAGATCGCCGCCACGTGCGCGGCCTTCGAGGTGGACGGCATGCGCGCGGACATCGTGATGGCGCGCACCGCCACCGCGCTGGCCGCGTGGGCGGGCCGCGACAAGGTGCTGGAAGAGGACGTACGGCAGGCCGCGCTGCTCGCGCTGCCGCACCGGCGCCGCCGCAATCCCTTCGACGCCCCCGGCCTCGACGAGGACAAGCTCGACCAGGCCCTGGACGAGTTCGGGCCCCAGGAGGACTCGCAGGACGACGAGCCCGACCCCGAGCCGCAGGGCCCGGACGACGGTCCGGACGGGCCGGACGGCGGGGGTCCGGACGGAGGCGGCGGGCTGCCGCCTCAGGACGGCCCGGACGACGCGCCGCAGCCGTCCGGCGCGGACCAGGGCCCCGAGCAGCCCTCCGTACCGGACCAGCGCTCGGAGGGCGCTCCGGAGCAGCAGCCCGCCCAGCCCAGGAACGAGGCCGCCGAGAGCGGCGCTGCTCCCGAGAAGGCCGCGGTCGGCGCCACCGAGCCGTTCAAGACCCGGCGGCTGGACGTGCCGGGGCTCGGCGAGGGCGCCGACGGCCGCCGCTCGCGGGCCCGTACCGCGCACGGCCGCACCACCGGTTCCCGCCGCCCCCAGGGCGCGCTGAGCAAGCTGCACCTGGCCGCCACCGTGCAGGCCGCCGCGCCGCACCAGAAGGCGCGCGGGCGCAGCGGCCGCGGGCTGCTGATCCGCCGCGACGATCTGCGTGAGGCCGTACGCGAGGGCCGCGAGGGCAATCTGGTCCTCTTCGTCGTGGACGCGTCCGGCTCGATGGCGGCGCGCAAACGGATGACCGCGGTCAAGGGCGCGGTCCTCTCGCTGCTGCTGGACGCGTACCAGCGGCGCGACAAGGTCGGCATGATCACCTTCCGGGGCGCGGACGCCGAGCTCGCGCTGCCGCCGACCTCCTCCGTGGAGGCGGGCGCGGCCCGGCTGGAGCAGCTGCCGACCGGCGGCCGCACCCCGCTGGCCGCGGGCCTGCTGAAGGCCCATGAGGTGCTGCGCGTGGAGCGGATGCGGGACGCCTCGCGCCGCCCGCTGGTCGTGGTCGTCACGGACGGCCGGGCCACCGGCGGCGTCGAGCCGCGCCCGCGCGCTTCGAAGGCCGCCCAGCTGCTGGCCTCCGAGGGCGTCGCCTCGGTCGTCGTGGACTGCGAGGCCGGTCCCGTCCGCCTCGGCCTGGCCGGCGAGCTGGCCCGCGATCTGCAGGGCACCGCCGTCACCCTCGACGAACTCCGCGCGGACAGCGTCTCCGCGCTCGTCCGCACCGTCACCGACACCACTCACCGGAGGGCCGCCTGATGCCGCAGGGACAGCCGACCGTCGTACCGAACGACGGCCTCACCACCCGTCAGCGCCGCAACCGCCCGCTCGTCTTCGTCCACACCGGCACCGGCAAGGGCAAGTCCACCGCCGCCTTCGGGCTGGCGCTGCGCGCCTGGAACCAGGGCTGGCCGGTGGGGGTTTTCCAGTTCGTGAAGTCCGCGAAGTGGAAGGTCGGCGAGGAGCGGGCGCTGAAGGTCCTCGGCGAGACCGGCGAGGGCGGCACGGTCGCGTGGCACAAGATGGGCGAGGGCTGGTCCTGGGTCCAGCGCGACATCGAGTCCAGCGAGGAGGCCGCGCGCGAGGGCTGGGAGCAGGTCAAGCGGGACCTGGCGGCGGAGTCGTACAAGCTGTACGTGCTGGACGAGTTCGCGTACCCGATGCACTGGGGCTGGATCGACACCGACGAGGTCATCGAGGTGCTGCGGAACCGCCCCGGCACCCAGCACGTCGTGATCACGGGCCGTAACGCGCCCGAGAAGCTCGTGGACTTCGCCGACCTGGTCACCGACATGACCAAGGTCAAGCACCCCATGGACGCGGGCCAGAAGGGCCAGCGGGGCATCGAGTGGTGACGACCGCAGCGATGACCGAAGTGATGATCCAGTGGTGAACGTTCCGCGCCTGGTGATCGCCGCGCCCTCCTCGGGCAGCGGCAAGACCACCGTCGCCACGGGCCTGATGGCGGCCTTCCGCGAGGCGGGCCTCGCGGTGTCCCCGCACAAGGTCGGCCCCGACTACATCGACCCGGGCTACCACGCGCTCGCGACCGGGCGTCCGGGCCGCAACCTCGACGCGTACCTGTGCGGTCCGGAGCGGATCGAGCCGCTGTTCCTGCACGGCGCGACGGGCGCCGACCTGGCGCTCGTCGAGGGCGTCATGGGCATGTTCGACGGCGCGTCCGGGATGGGCGAGCTGGGCTCGACGGCGCAGGTCGCGAAGTTGCTGCGGGCGCCGGTCGTCCTGGTCGTGGACGCGTCCTCGCAGTCCCGCTCGGTGGCCGCGCTGGTGCACGGCTTCGCGTCCTGGGACCCGGAGGTGCGGCTCGCCGGGGTGATCCTGAACAAGGTCGGCTCCGACCGGCACGAGGCGCTGCTGCGCGAGGCGCTGGGCGGCGCGGGCGTGCCGGTACTGGGCTGTCTGCGGCGCGCGCCGAAGGTCAACACGCCCGCCCGGCACCTGGGCCTGGTCCCGGTGGCCGAGCGGGCCCCGGAGGCGGTGGACTCGGTGGCGGCGCTCGCCGAGCAGATCCGTACCGGCTGCGACCTGGAGGGGCTGCTGGCGCTGGCGCGCAGCGCGCCGGAGCTGACCGGGCCGGCGTGGGCGCCCGCGGCCCCGGAGACGCCCGCTGCGGGCCGCCCGGTGATCGCGGTCGCGGGCGGCGCCGCCTTCACGTTCTCGTACGCGGAGCACGCCGAGCTGCTGACGGCGGCCGGCGCCGAGGTCGTCACCTTCGACCCGCTGCGGGACGAGAAGCTGCCGCCGGGGACGGCCGGTCTGGTGATCGGCGGCGGCTTCCCGGAGGTGTACGCGCCGGAGCTGTCGGCGAACGAGCCGCTGCGCGCGGAGGTCGCCCGGCTGGCGGCCGCGGGGGCGCCCGTCGCCGCGGAGTGCGCGGGCCTGCTGTACCTGTCCCGTTCGCTGGACGGCAGGCCCATGTGCGGCGTGCTGCCCGCCGACGGGCGGATGTCGGAGCGGCTGACGCTGGGCTACCGGGAGGCGGTGGCCATCGGCGACAGCGCGCTGGCGGCGGCCGGGACGCGGGTGCGCGGCCACGAGTTCCACCGCACGGTCCTGGAGCCCGGCACGGGCGACGGTCCGGCGTGGGGCTTCGTACGCCCCGAGCGCCGTACCGAGGGCTTCGTCCAGGACGGCGTGCACGCCTCGTACCTGCACGTGCACTGGGCCGCCGAGCCGTCGCTCGCGCACCGGCTGGCGGCGCGCGCCGCGGCGTGGGCCGGGAGCGCCTGATGGCCTCAGCCCGACAGGCCCACCACCAGCCACATGAAGCCCACGCCCGCTGCCGTACAGCCCAGCGTCGACAGCGCGGGGTGCTCGTGGTGGGCCTCCGGCAGGATGTCGGAGGTCGCGAGGTAGAGCAGGACGCCGCCGAAGAAGCCCAGGTAAAACCCGAGCGGCTGCTCCGGCAGGGTGAGCAGGAGCGTGGCCGCCGCGCCCACGAGGGGCGCCACCGCGTCCGCGCCGAGCAGCAGCAGCGCCTTGCGCCGGGCGTTCCCGTAGAGGCTGGCGACGGTGTACGTGTTGAAGCCGTCGGCGAAGTCGTGGGCGATCACGGCGAGCGCCACGGCCACCGCCATCTCGCTGCCGACCTGGTAGGCCGCGCCGATCGCGAAGCCGTCCATCAGGCTGTGCACGACCATCGCGGCCGCGGCCGTCAGCCCCACCTGCGGGACGCGTTCCTCCGGGTCCATGCCGTGCGCGGCCTTGCGTACGGCCAGCAGCCGTTCCGCGGCGTGCGCGGCCAGGAAGCCCAGCACGAAGCAGAGCAGCGCCGCGGGGACGCCGAGGAGCCGTACACCGGCCGCCTCCAGGGCCTCCGGCAGCAGGTCGAGGCCGACGACGCCCAGCATCAGGCCGCCGGCGAGGCCGAGCACGAGGTGACGGCGGTCGGTGACCCGATGGGCGACCCAGCCGCCGACGAGGGTCATCAGGAACGCCCCGACCGCGATGACCACAGGCACTGTCTCGCCCCTTCCGCCGCCGTGCCCACACGTGTACCGATGCCGGTACCCGTGTCACCTGCTTACTGATCCCCCGCCGGTCCCGCATGTCCGGCTCCGCCCCTCCGAAAGGACCCGCCGTGCCCGCCGTGCCTTCCGAGCATGCCGCGCGTGGACCGGAGCGGGACCTGGTGGTGGGGATCGGCGCACGGCCCGGAGTACCGGCCGAGGAGCTGACGGGGCTGGTCAGGGCCGTGCTCGCGGAGGCCGGGCTGCCGCTCGCCGCGGTGCGCGCGCTGGCCACCGTGGACGCCAGGGCCCGGGAGCCGGGGCTGCGGGCGGCCGCCGCGCTCCTCGGGGTGGAGCTGCTGGCGTACCCGCCCGCCGTGCTGGCCACCGTGCCGGTGCCGCACCCCTCGGGCGCGGTGCTGGCCGCCACCGGGACGCCGTCCGTCGCCGAGGCCGCCGCGCTGGCGGCAGCGGGCCCCGGCGGGACGCTGGCCGTGCCCAAGCGGAAGTCCGCGGACGGTGGCCCGGCCCGGGCCACCTGCGCGGTCGCCCGCCGCGCCGCACCCCACGACAGCAGCACGCAGCCGACCGTACGAACACAGCGGACCGTACGCACGCACCCGACCGTACGCACGCACGAGGAGACGCCGTGACCACCCTGCCCGACCTTCGCCACCACGGGGACGCCGAGGTACGCGGCGCCGCGGCCGGCCTGACCGACCTGGCCGTCAACGTCCGGACGGGCACCCCGCCGGCCTGGCTCAAGGCCCGGATCGCCGCGTCGCTGGACGGGCTGGCAGCGTACCCGGACGGCACGGCGGCGCGCGCGGCGGTCGCGGCGCGGCACGGGCTGCCGCCCTCCCGGGTGCTGCTGACGGCCGGTGCCGCCGAGGCGTTCGTGCTGCTCGCGCGGGCCGTGCGCGCCACGCGCCCGGTCGTGGTGCACCCGCAGTTCACCGAGCCGGAGGCGGCCCTGCGGGACGCCGGGCACGAGGTGCACCGGGTGCTGCTGTCCGAGGAGGACGGCTTCCGGCTGGCTCCGGAGGCGGTACCGGAGGACGCGGACCTGGTGGTGATCGGCAACCCGACCAACCCCACCTCCGCGCTGCACCCCGCGGAGACCGTGGCGGCGCTGGCGCGGCCGGGCCGCACGCTGGTCGTCGACGAGGCGTTCATGGACGCGGTGCCGGGCGAGGCGGAGTCGCTGGCCTCCCGTACGGACCTGCCGGGCCTGGTGGTGCTGCGCAGCCTCACCAAGACCTGGGGGCTGGCCGGGCTGCGCATCGGGTACGTACTGGCGGGCCCGGAGCTCATCGAGGCGCTGGAGCGGGTCCAGCCGCTGTGGCCGGTCTCCTCCCCCGCGCTCACCGCGGCCGAGGCGTGCTGCGAGCCGGCGGCGCTCGCGGAGGCCGAGGCAGCAGCTGCGCGGACAGCCGCCGACCGGGCGCACCTGATCGCGCGGCTGGGCGAGTTCCCGCAGGTCACGGTGGTACAGCCGGCCGAGGGCCCGTTCGTACTGATCCGGCTGCCGGACGCGGCGGGCGTACGGGAGCGGCTGCGGCAGCTGGGCTTCGCGGCCCGGCGCGGCGACACGTTCCCGGGCCTGGGCGCCGACTGGCTGCGCCTGGCGGTCCGGGACCGGGACACCACCGACCGCTTCGTGACGGCCCTGGCAAAGGCGTTCTGAGGGCCCCCTGAGGGCTGTCTGAGGGCCGTTCCGAGGCGGCCTGAGGGCCGTCCACCATGCGGAACCCCGTTGCCCTGGGCACCCAAGATCGCCGTAGGGTGCCGCCGTGACGAACGAGCAGACGAATCAGAAGCCCGCGGCAGCCCCTCCCGAGGGGACCGGCGACCTCCCCGCGTCCGACCGCGCCGCGCGGCGCGCCGTCACGCTCTTCCCGCTGCTCGTGGTCGTGGCCGGGCTGATCGGCCTGTTCTGGCCGTCGCACTTCACCGGCTGGGCCCCGGCCGTGCCCTGGCTGCTCGGCGTCGTGATGTTCTCGATGGGCCTCACGCTCACCGTCCCGGACTTCGCCGCGGTCGCCAAGCGGCCGTGGGCGGTCGGGCTGGGCCTGGTCGCGCACTACGTGATCATGCCGGGCCTCGGCTGGCTGGTGGCCACCGTGCTGGACCTGCCGCCCGCGCTGGCGGCGGGCGTGATCCTGGTCGGCTGTGCCCCGAGCGGTACGGCCTCCAACGTCGTGACCTACCTGGCGCGCGGCGATGTGGCCCTGTCCGTCTCGGTCGCGACGGTCTCCACCGTGGTCGCTCCCTTCGTGACCCCGGCGCTGACCTACCTGCTGGCCGGCCAGTTCATGCATGTGGACGCCGGGGTGATGGTGACCGACATCCTCAAGACCGTCCTGCTGCCGGTCTTCGCCGGGCTGCTGGTCCGGCTGGCCGCCGGGCGCTTCGTCGACCGGCTCCTGAAGGCCCTCCCCTGGGTGTCCGCGCTGACCATCGCGGTGATCGTGCTGGTCGTGGTGGCGGGCAGCGCGGCACAGATCAAGGACGCGGCGGCCCTGGTACTGCTCGCGGTGGTCCTCCACAACGGCCTCGGCCTGGCCCTCGGCTACGGCGCGGGCAAGCTGGCCCGCCTGGGCCGCCCCGCCTCGAAGGCCATGGCCTTCGAGGTCGGGATGCAGAACTCCGGCCTGGCGGCCTCCCTGGCCACGGCCCACTTCAGCCCAGCGGCCGCCCTCCCGGCCGCGGTCTTCTCGGTCTGGCACAACATCTCGGGCGCGGTGGTCGCGGCGTGGATGGCCCGCAGCAGCCGCACACCCTCCAGCCCGTCCGGCGTTTGAGGACGGCCCGGTACCGGCCACCGGCCCGCAGCCGCCCACCGGCCGTGGGCCGGAACCCCGGCGTCGCAAGCGTCAGCTCACCACCCGCCCCCGCAGCACCACCCGCCGCGGCGTACCGAGCACCCGTACGTCTTCCCGCGGATCCGCCTCATACACGACGAGGTCGGCCGGAGCGCCTTCCTCCAGGCCCGGGCGTCCGAGCCACGCCCGCGCGCCCCAGGCCGTCGCCGACAGCGCCTCCAGGGCCGGTATCCCGGCCTTGACCAGCTCCCCCACCTCCTGGGCGACCAGCCCATGCGCGAGCGAGCCCCCCGCGTCGGTACCGACGTACACCGGCACCCCGGCGTCGTACGCCGCCCGTACCGTGTCGTAGCGCCGCTCGTGCAGCCGCCGCATGTGGTCGGCCCATCGCGGGTACTTCGCGTCGCCCCCGGCCGCCAGCTGCGGGAAGGTCGCGATGTTCACCAGCGTGGGGACGATCGCGACGCCGCGCTCGGCGAAGAGCGGAATCGTCTCCTCGGTCAGCCCCGTGGCGTGCTCGACGCAGTCGATACCGGCGGAGACCAGCGGCTCCAGGGACTCCTCGGCGAAGCAGTGGGCGGTGACGCGGGCGCCGAGCCGGTGCGCCTCCGCGATCGCCGCCTCCACCGCCCCGCGAGGCCAGCAGACTCCCAGGTCACCCGTCTCCCGGTCGATCCAGTCGCCGACCAGCTTGACCCAGCCGTCCCCCCGCTTCGCCTCCTGCGCGACGTACGCCACCAGGTCCTCGGGCTCGATCTCGTGCGCGAAGTTACGGATGTAGCGGCGGGTGCGCGCGATGTGCCGGCCGGCGCGGATGATCCGCGGCAGGTCCTCCCGGTCGTCGATCCAGCGGGTGTCGGCGGGCGAGCCGGCGTCGCGGATCAGCAGCGTGCCCGCCTCGCGGTCGGTGAGCGCCTGCTTCTCGCTGGTCGCCTCGTCGACCGCGCCGTGTGCGTCCAGGCCCACGTGACAGTGGGCGTCGACCAGGCCGGGCAGCGCCCAGCCCTCGATGGTGGTGACGTCCCGCGCCCCGGCAGGCCGCTCGTAGCTGACGCGTCCGCCGACGACCCACAGGCCGTCCCGTACGTCGTCCGGCCCGGCCAGGACCCTCCCCTTGATGTGCAGCACCGCGCTATCGCTCATGCACGCACTGTACGAGCCGCGCGGCAAGCGCTGGACGGGGCGGTCGCCGGGGAGGAATCCCGGAAACCCCATGGCGCTCCGGGCTTTCCTTGCTGTACACCTGTTACCAGCGAATTGCCAATTCTTCAGGTGCGCAGCTTCCCGTATTCTTCTGCCCGCTTTTCCGCAGCTCAAACGCGTCGATTCGGGTGACCCGCAAGTCCCGTAATTCGGACGGATCTCGCGGTCGTTACGCACATGTGACCGACCACACAGCCAGACTGATTTGCCCCCTATTTTCCGGGCAAACCAAGACATCCCAAGGGTCTTCCGTGCGCCCGTGCGTCCCCGCGCGATAACACAGAACCCCCCGTCTCCGTAACCCCAGCCCGCGATGCAATTTCGAATTTCCCTCGGTAAATTTAATTCCCATGACCGCCGCACAAGCAGACCTTGCACGTGCCCGAAGCGAATTCAGAGAAATGCCGGAGGGCTTCAAGCTCGATGCCCCGCGAGTGGAGGACGGGGCCGCCATCTGGCGCATAGCCCGGGACTCCCGCACGCTGGACCTGAACTCCTCCTACAGCTACCTGCTGTGGTGTCGTGACTTCGCCGCCACCTCCGTCGTCGCCCGCGACGCGAAGGGCGAGACGGCAGCCTTCATCACCGGCTACATCCGGCCCGCCCGCCCCGAGACCCTCGTCGTCTGGCAGGTCGCCGTCGACGACGCGCACCGTGGCCGCGGGCTGGCCGCAGCTCTCCTGGACGGCCTCGCCGGCCGCGTCGCGCAGGAGCAGGGCATCACTCGCCTCGAGACCACGATCTCGCCCGACAACACCGCGTCGAACCGGCTCTTCGCCTCCTTCGCCGAGCGCCACGGCGCCTCGGTGGAGCGCGAGGTCCTCTTCGACGCCGGGCTGTTCCCCGAGGAGGGCCACGAGCCGGAGGTGCTGCACGACATCGGCCCCTTCGCCGCCCCTGCACAGCCGTCGCGCTGAGCCCCGTGCGCCAAAGCGCACCCCAAGACTTCCCCCCTCTGTCACACCCCACATCTCCCAGGAGCTTGCTGTGACCATCACCCAGCCGGATCTGAGCGTCTTCGAAACCGTCGAATCCGAGGTGCGGAGCTACTGCCGCGGCTGGCCCACCGTCTTCGACCGGGCGCAGGGCAGCCGCATGTACGACGAGGACGGCCATGCCTACCTCGACTTCTTCGCCGGCGCCGGGTCGCTGAACTACGGCCACAACAACCCGGTGCTCAAACGCGCGCTGATCGACTACATCGAGCGCGACGGCGTCACCCACGGCCTGGACATGTCCACCACGGCCAAGCGGGCGTTCCTGGAGTCCTTCCAGAACGTCATCCTGCGCCCGCGTGACCTGCCGTACAAGGTCATGTTCCCGGGCCCGACGGGCACCAACGCGGTCGAGGCCGCGCTGAAACTGGCCCGTAAGGTCAAGGGCCGCGAGTCGATCGTGTCCTTCACCAACGCCTTCCACGGCATGTCGCTGGGCTCGCTCGCGGTGACCGGCAACGCGTTCAAGCGGGCCGGCGCGGGCATCCCGCTGGTCCACGGCACCCCGATGCCGTTCGACCACTACCTCGACGGCCGCTACCCGGACTTCCTCTGGTTCGAGCGGCTGCTGGAGGACCAGGGCTCCGGCCTGAACCAGCCCGCCGCCGTGATCGTCGAGACGGTCCAGGGCGAGGGCGGCATCAACGTGGCCCGTCCCGAGTGGCTGCGCGCCCTCGCGGATCTGTGCCACCGCCGTGACATGCTGCTCATCGTGGACGACATCCAGATGGGCTGTGGCCGCACCGGTGCCTTCTTCTCCTTCGAGGAGGCGGGCATCGTGCCGGACATCGTCACGGTCTCCAAGTCCATCAGCGGATACGGCCTGCCGCTCGCGCTCACGCTCTTCAAGCCGGAGCTGGACGTCTGGGAGCCGGGCGAGCACAACGGCACCTTCCGCGGCAACAACCCCGCCTTCGTCACCGCCGCCGCGACCCTGGACACGTACTGGGCCGACGGCCAGATGGAGAAGCAGACCATCGCCCGCGGTGAGATCATCGAATCGCACCTGCGTGCCATCGCCGAGGAGCACCCGCGGGCCGGTGTGGACTACCGCGGCCGCGGCATGGTCTGGGGGATGGAGTTCGCCGACAAGAGCCTGGCGAACAAGATCTCCAAGCGGGCCTTCGAGCTGGGCCTGCTGATCGAGACTTCGGGGCCGGAGAGTGAGGTCGTCAAGCTGCTGCCGGCGCTCACCACCACCCCCGAGGAGCTGGACGAGGGGCTGCGCACCCTCGCCCGCGCGGTCCGCGACTGCGTCTGACACCGACGCGCACGGGGCCGGCCGGCGGCAACGCCGGCCGGCCCCGGCGGATCTCACCACCCGCAGAACAGAAAGGTTTTGAACCACGTGATCGTTCGCTCGTTGAAGGACATCGAGGGCACCGACCGCCACGTCAAGTCCGCTTCCGGGACGTGGGAGAGCAAGCGCATCGTGCTCGCCAAGGAGGGTGTCGGTTTCTCGCTGCACGAGACCACCCTTTACGCGGGCACGGAGACCGACATGTGGTACGCGAACCACATCGAGGCCGTACTGTGCGTAGAGGGCGAGGCAGAGCTCGAGAACCGGGAGACCGGTGAGAAGCACTGGATCGAGCCCGGCACGATGTACCTGCTCAACGGCCACGAGAAGCACACCCTGCGGCCGAAGACGGACTTCCGTTGCGTGTGCGTCTTCAACCCGCCGGTCACCGGTCGCGAGGACCACGACGAGAACGGCGTGTACCCGCTGCTCACCGAGCCCGAGGCGAGCTGACGCCGCTGGATCAGGCCCGCTGCCCCGTCCGGCAGTTGAGGAAGGCACGTACGAGAGGAGAGGAAGGCAACACCATGACCACCGCACCCGAGCGCACCGCCGACCTGTACCCGACCCGTGGGGCCACCGAGGTGATCACCCCGCGGCAGGACCCGGTGGTGTGGTCGCAGCCCGGCACGGCAGGCCCGTTCCAGCCGTCCGAGCTGAGCGACTTCGAACGCGACGGCTTCTTCGCCATCGAGGAACTGATCACGGCGGACGAGGTCGCGGTGTACCGCGCCGAACTGGACCGGCTCACCCATGACCCGGAGATCAAGGCCGACCCGCGCTCGATCGTCGAGCCGAAGTCGGACAAGGTCCGGTCCGTGTTCGAGGTGCACAAGATCAGCGAGGTCTTCGCCAAGCTGGTCGCCGACCCGCGCGTGGTAGGGCGCGCCCGTCAGATTCTCGGCTCGGACGTCTACGTCCACCAGTCGCGGATCAACGTCAAGCCGGGCTTCGGTGCGTCCGGGTTCTACTGGCACTCGGACTTCGAGACCTGGCACGCCGAGGACGGCCTGCCGAACATGCGCACGGTGTCCGTCTCGATCGCGCTGACCGAGAACTACGACACCAACGGCGGCCTGATGATCATGCCCGGCTCGCACAAGTACTTCCTGGGCTGTGCGGGTGAGACGCCGAAGGACAACTACAAGCGGTCCCTGCAGATGCAGGACGCGGGTATTCCGACGGACGAGGCGCTGACCAAGCTGGCCGACCGGCACGGCATCCGCCTGTTCACCGGCAAGGCCGGTTCGGCGACGTGGTTCGACTGCAACGCCATGCACGGCTCCGGCGACAACATCACGCCGTACCCGCGGAGCAACGTCTTCATCGTGTTCAACAGCGTGGAGAACGCCGCGGTGGAGCCCTTCGCTGCCCCGGTGCGGCGCCCGGAGTACATCGGTGCCCGGGACTTCACCCCGGTCAAGTGAGCCATCCCGTGGTGTCTTCTTCCTCGTGACGAGGACGGAGTCCGGTTTGGGGCCGGGGGGCCTTGGGTCCGCCCAGGGGTCTCCGGCTCACAACCAGGCGAGTGACGCGGCCGTCGCCAGCACATGCTGAGCGGCGGCCGCGTCGCCTGCCTGGCCCCGGCTCACTTCCTGCGGGGTGAGCCGGCCGCCCACCAGCAGGCAGAGGTCGGCCGCGTCCAGGACCAGCTCGGCGGCGACCGGCTCGGCGGCCGGGCCCAGTACCCAGTCGCCGCCCGCCTCGCCCTCCACCGCCAGCAGGACGGGCCGGGCCCCGTCCCCCAGTGCCAGGTCCAGGATCCGGACCGCGAGCGCCACCAGCCGCCGCAGGTGCGCAGGCGGCGGCGCGGGCACGCCCAGGCCGAGCGCCCGGCCGATGTCCCGGGTGTGGATCCAGGTCTCGAACGCCCTGATCCCGTAGTGGTCCGCGACCGGCAGCCGGCGGCCCATCAGCGCGGTGGACAGCGCGGCCGGCTCCGCCTCCCGCGCCTCGGGCAGGTCCAGCAGCCCGTGCGCCTGGGTCCGCCACGCCTCGGCCGTCTCGGCGGGCGGGCGGGTGTGCTCGTACGCCACCACTTCCTCCGTACGCGCCGCCCAGCGCACCTCCCACGGCGCCGCGTCCCCCGCGCCGCCCTGCTCGGCGCGCGTCACCGGCAGCAGCCCCAGCCGCTCGGCCAGCGGCTCGTCCGCCGCGATCAGATGCGCGACCGTGCCCTGTACGTCCCAGTCGTGCACCACCGGCGTCCCCCAGCGCGCCGGCGTACCGTCCAGCTCGCGCAGCAGCGCCTCCAGGCTCGCGACCGCGGCGGCGTACGGAGCGGCGTGCGGGGCGGGCGCGTCGTGCCCGGTGCGCGCCGCGCGGGCCGCCGCCATCAGCCGGCCCCGGGCGACCTTGTCCGTGCCCCGGCGGCCGCCCTTGGCCGGCTCGGCGGGCGGCCCGTCCAGCCGGTGCACGGCCTCCCGCAGCCGCGCCAGTTCCTCCGCGCACTCGACGCAGTCCTCGACGTGCGCGCGGATGCGTTCCTCGTCCCCCGCCATCACCGCGTCCAGCGCCCAGGCGGCGAGCAGCGCGTCGATCTCGGGGTGCTCCTCCGGGTCCCAGCCCATCAGATGCCTCTCTCGACGGCCGGATCCGGCGGGTCGGCCAGCCGGTCGGCCAGGCTGCGCAGCGCCGCGCGCAGCCGGGTCTTGGCGGTGTCCTCGGGAATGCCCAGCTCCACCGCGACCTGCCGGTAGGTGCGCCCCGCGAAGTACGCCAGGTGGAGCACCTGGCGCTGGGCCAGGGGGAGCTCGGTGAGCGCGGCGTGCAGCAGCGCGGCGTCGGCGAGCGCGGGCCCGGGCTCGCGCGCCTCGTCGCGCACCCGGTCGACGGCCCGCCGGTGGGCGAGCATGCTGAGCCAGGCGCGCAGCGAGCCGCGGGCCGGGTCGAAGGCGTAGGGGCGGGCCCACAGGTGGGTGAGCACCGCCTGGACGACGTCCTCGGCGGCGTTGGTGCTGCGGGTGACGCTGCGGGCGACGGCGTGCACCAGCCCGCCGAAGGCGTCGTACACCTCGCCGAGGGCGGACTCGTCGCCGTACACCAGTCGCCGGTGCAGGTCCTCGTCGCGCGGCGGAGTCGACGAATGAGCAGTTCTCCGGTCCACCGGCACCACCTCGTGAGGTCGTGCTGCCATTCCTAGCCGTCCGCGCCGCCGCGCGGTAGCCGTCCGCCCGGCCGAATTGCCCGGCGCCCGGGCGAGGCTAGTGCGTTCTGGCACCGTCCCGGCAGGGAACAAGCGGACACACCTCGGCGGCTCGAACGCCGGCGGGCCCGGGCGGATGACCGTAGGGCGCGGCCATCCGCCCGGGGTCCGGGGGCGGGATTCAGCCGGTGAGGGCCGGGTAGTCCACGTAGCCGCTGTCGTCGCCGCCGTAGAAGCTCTCCCGTACCGGCTCGTTGAACGGGCCGCCGGCCGCGAGGCGCGCGGGCAGGTCCGGGTTGGCGAGGAACAGCCGGCCGTACGCCAGCAGGTCGGCCTCGCCCTCCTCGACCAGGGACAGCTCCTCGGGCCCGGCGGGGCGGCCGTCGACGGCCGGGTTCAGCACGAAGGTGCCGCCGAAGCGCTTCCGCAGCCGCGCCAGCAGCCCGCTGTCCCGCACGTCGCAGGCGTGCAGGTAGGCCAGGCCCAGCGGGGCGATCGCCTCGACCAGGGCGGTGTAGGTCGCCTCGGGCTCGGGCGCCGACATGCCGTTGAAGGGGTTGCCGGGCGAGATCCGCAGGGCGGTGCGGTACGCGCCGATCTCCGCGGCGACGGCCTTGGTGACCTCGACGGCGAAGC
This sequence comes from Streptomyces sp. NPDC053542, assembly GCF_044544685.1. Classification (NCBI taxonomy): domain Bacteria; kingdom Bacillati; phylum Actinomycetota; class Actinomycetes; order Kitasatosporales; family Streptomycetaceae; genus Streptomyces; species Streptomyces sp. NPDC053542. The sequence goes on along the minus strand of NZ_JBITXL010000012.1, from coordinate 244,920 downwards.
GGGCGCGGGCCTCGTCGGAGCCGCCCCACTCGTCGGTGCGCAGGTTGCTCGCGGGCGAGAGGAACTGGTGGATCAGGTAGCCGTTGGCGCCGTGGATCTCCACGCCGTCGAAGCCGGCCTCGATCGCGTTGCGCGCCGCGACCGCGAAGTCCGCGATGGTCTCGCGTACCTCGTCGCCGGACAGCTCGCGCGGCACGACGCAGTCCTTCATGCCGTCCTGGGTGAAGACCTGCTGGTCGGCGGCGACCGCGGACGGCCCGACCGGTATCAGGCCGTCCGGCAGCAGGACGGGGTGGCCGATGCGGCCGCCGTGCCACAGCTGCGCGAAGATCCTGCCGCCCGCCGCGTGCACGGAGTCGGTGACCGTACGCCAGCCCGCGATCTGCTCGGCGGTGTGCAGCCCGGGGGTGAGCGGGTAGCCGCGGCCCACCACGTTCGGCTGGGTGGCTTCGGTGATGATGAGACCGGCCGAGGCCCGCTGGGTGTAGTAGCGGACCATGGACGGGGTGGGCACGCCGTCGGCGGTGGCGCGGTTGCGCGTCATCGGGGCCATGACGAGGCGGTTGGCGAGCGTCAGCCCGGCCAGCTCGACGGGGTCGAAGGCAGTGGTCAAGGCGTTCCTTTCACGAAGCCGGTGCGGTCACCGGTCCCCAACACGGCCTGCCGCCGGCACATTCCCGGCAATGTCAACTCCCCTGCACCGCCTGCCACTTGACACCCGTTTACTTGAGCAGCTCCAGCAGCCGGTCCACGTCGTCCGGCGTGTTGTACAGGTGGAAGCCCACCCGCAGCTTCCCCGCCCGTACGGCCGCCACGACGCCCGCCTCGGCCAGCCGCGCGTGCGCGTCCGCGAGGCCGGGGACGGTGACGATCGCGGAGCCGGGCGCGGGCAGCGGCTCGTGCCCCAGCTCGGCGAGGCCGGCGCGGTACCGCTCCGCCAGCGCGGTGTTGTGCTTGTGCACCGCCGCCACGCCGATCTCTTCGAGGAGCGCGAGGGAGTGCTGGGCTCCGGTGTACGGGAGGAGGCCGTGCGGCTCGTCGTAGCGGCGGGCGTCCTCGGCGAGCCGCTCGATCGGGCCGTAGTTGGACTGCATCGGGTCGGCGCCGGCCACCCAGCCCGCGTGCAGCGCGGCCGGCTGCGCCGCGTCCGCGCCGACCACCAGGAACGACGCGCCCCGCGGGGACAGCAGCCACTTGTAGGCGCCGCACACGACGTAGTCGTACTCGCGGGCGTCCAGCGGCAGCCAGCCCGCGGCCTGCGTCGCGTCCAGCAGCGTCCGGGCGCCGTGCGCGCGGGCCGCCTCCCGGACGGCCGCGAGATCGGCGATCCGGCCGTCCAGCGCCTGCACCGCGGCGAAGGCGACCAGCGCGGTGCCCGGCCACACCGCGTCGGCCAGCCCCTCCAGCGGCGCGGTGCGCACCCGCAGCCCCGGCCGCATCGAGAAGGGATTGACCACCGAGCTGAACTCACCCTCGGGAAGCAGCACTTCGGCGCCCTCGGGCAGCGAGCCGGCGATCAGCGCGCTGGAGACGGCGACCGAGCCGCCGATGGCCACTCGGTCCGGGGTGGTGTGCAGCAGCCGCGCGAAGGAAGCCCGCGCGGCGTCCGCCGGGCCGAAGTAGTCGTGGCCCATAGTGCCGTACGAGGTGGCGACGTCGAGCTCGTCGCGCAGCGCCGCGCGGGTCCTGGCGGGCAGCAGGCCGCTGGCAGCGGTGTTCAGATACGTCGTCTCGGGCGCGAACTCGGCGCCGCCCAGTCGCTGTTGCGTCATTGCACCACTGTGATCGTTCCGTGCCCCGGCGTCCATCCCGAATCTTCTTGGGCACGCCCAAAGGAGAGCTTGGAGAAGGACCGCGAAGGGCCCCGGAGGGCGTCTCCGCGGGGGTGGAGGGACCAGTTTTACGCATCCATGGGCGGTTTTGCGCTGTCCTGCGGCGCTCGGTGATGCACTTGCCGTGCATCGGGCCTTCGGCGCCGCCCCGCGCAGGTACGGTCCCGGCATGACTACGCCTCAAGAACGTCTCGGCTCCTGGGAGAGCGCCGGGACCGACCCCGCCGTCGGCCACCCCTTCGACCCCGCCGCGCTCCGGTCGCAGCTGACGCCCGGCGCGCGGGTGCTGGATCTCGGCTGCGGCAGCGGCCGGCGGACGGCCGTCCTCGCGGCACTGGGGTATGCGGCCGAGGGCGTGGACGGGTCGCGGGCGCTGGTCGAGCGCGGGCGGCGGGAGCACCCCGGACTGCCGCTCACGTACTGCCCCGGGCTGCCGCTGCCCTACCAGGACGGGCGCCACGACGCGGCGCTGCTCTTCGGTGTGCTCACCCGCGTGGCGCACGATGCCGGGCAGCGCGCCGTCCTCGGGGAGCTGGCGCGCGTGGTGCGCTCCGGCGGGCTGCTGCACCTCAGCGACGTACCGCTGCAGACCGACCCGCGCTCGCGTGCCCGGTACGCCGCGTACGAGGACGAGTTCGGCGCGTACGGGGTCTTCCGCACCGAGGACGGGGCGGTGGTCCGGCACCACGAGCCGGAGTACCTGCGGCGACTGCTGCGGATGCACGGCTTCGCCGTGACGGAGGAGCGCACCGACGCCGTCGGCACGCTGCACGGTCACTCCGTGAGCCGGCTCCAGCTCATCGCGCGCCGGGCGCCAGCGTGAGCGTCAGGCTGAGGTGGGTGTCGTCGGGGGCCGGGCGGCGGCCCTCGTCCGGCCGCCAGCCGTGCCGGGCGTAGAAGTCGCGGGCCCGGCGGTTGTGCCAGTACACCTGGAGCCGGGCGCGGGGGTGGCCCGCCGCGTGCCAGGCGGCGACGCAGGCGTCGTGCAGGGCAGTGCCGACGCCGGTGCGCCAGTGGGCGGGGTCGACGTGCAGCTGGTGCAGCACGACGGCGTCCGCGGGGGCGCCGTCCTCGCGGCGGAAGGACGCGACACCCACGGTCGTACCGGCGCGTTCCGCGCACAGCACGGTGGTGTCCGGCCGCTCGACGGCCCCGGCCCAGCCCGTGCGCCGGCGGGCCGTGCCGGCCGGGTCGGCCAGGAGCGCGTCGGGCAGCCGTCCGCGGTAGTAGGTCGCGCGGGCCCGGGCGTGCAGCGCGACGATCGCGTCCAGGTCGCCCGGTACGGCGGCCCGGACCGTGATGTCCGGGCCGCTCGCGGGGCGGGGCACCGTCACGCCTCGCGGACCCCGTCGACCCGGCGGGGCAGTCCCAGCGGGTTCTCGTCGCGCAGCTCGGGCGGGAGCAGCGCGGGCGGGGTGTCCTGGTAGGCGACCGGGCGCAGCCAGCGCTCGATGGCCGTGCCGCCGACGGAGGTGGAGGTCGAGGTGGTCGCCGGGTAGGGGCCGCCGTGGTGCTGCGCGGGGGACACGGCGACGCCGGTGGGCCAGCCGTTGACCACGACGCGGCCGGCGAGCGCGGTGACCTCGGCGAGCAGCGCGCCGCCCCGGCCCTCGCCCGCGCACTCGGCGGTGGAGAGCTGGAGGGTCGCGGAGAGGTTGCCGGGCAGCCGGCTCAGGACGGCGGTCGCCTCGGCGTCGTCGGCGTACCGCGCGACCACCGTCACCGGGCCGAAGCACTCCTCCAGGAGCAGGTCGTGCGGGCCCTCGGCGGCCAGCCGGGCGGCGGGCAGCGTGAGGAAGCCGGCGGACACGGTGTGCTCGCCGCCCGCGCCGGGCGTCACCGGGGCCTCCACATCGGGGAGTTCGGCGCGGGCCTGGACGCCCGCGATGAAGGCGTCCCGCATCCGGTGGTCGAGCAGGACGCCCGCCTCGGTGTCGCTGACCTTGGCGGTGAGCTCCTTGACGAGCCCGTCACCGGCCGCGCCCTCGGGCACCAGCACCAGGCCCGGCTTGACGCAGAACTGGCCGACGCCGAGCGTCATCGCGCCGGCCAGGCCCGCGCCGATCTGCTCGGCGCGCTCCTCGACGGCGTCCTGGGTGACCACGACGGGGTTGAGGCTGCCCAGCTCGCCGTGGAAGGGGATCGGCTGCGGGCGGGCCGCCGCCGCGTCGTACAGGGCGCGGCCGCCGCGTACCGAACCGGTGAAGCCGGCGGCGGTGATCAGCGGGTGGCGGACCAGCTCCACGCCCGCGTCGAAGCCGTGCACCAGGCCGACGACGGCCTCGGGGAGGCCGGACTCGGCGGCGGCGCGGCGCAGCAGGGCCGCGCACAGCTCGGAGGTGGCGGGGTGGTCCGGGTGCGCCTTGACGACGACCGGGCAGCCGGCGGCCAGGGCGCTGGCGGTGTCGCCGCCGGGCACCGAGAAGGCCAGCGGGAAGTTGGAGGCGGAGTAGACCGCGACCACGCCGAGCGGGATCTTGTAGCGCCGCAGGTCGGGGCGGGGCGGGGTGAGCTGCGGGTTCGCGTGGTCGATGTGCACGTCGAGGAAGGCGCCCTCGTCGACGATGTCCGCGAACGCGCGCAACTGGTACGTCGTCCGGGCCAGTTCACCGGTGAGCCGGCCGGGGCCGAGCGCGGTCTCGGCGTCGGCGGCCTCGATCACCGCATCGCCCGCCTGGTCGAGCAGATCGGCGGCGCGGCGCAGGAAGGCGGCGCGCACGGTCCGGTCGGCGAGGGAGCCGCGGGCTTCGTGCGCGGCCCGTACGGTCGCGTCGACCTCCTCGGCTGTGGCCTCGGCCGCAACCTCTTCGCGCTGCTTCCCGCTGCGGGGGTCGACGCTCCAGACTGGTGCTGCCACCGTGCATTCCTCCCGGGCCGAGTACTTCTGCAGTCCGGACGCGTTCGATATACTGAACCGCGTCCCGGAGTGTGAATACTCCTGGGACTCTATGACTGTCCGAACTGAGGGGTCAAGGGCGATGCCGGCTGCCGAGACCGGGGGATCACAGGTCAAGTCCGCGGTGCGGACGGTCGAACTGCTGGAGTACTTCGCGGGCCGCCCCGGGATGCACAGCCTCGCCTCCGTCCAGGAGGCCGTCGGCTACCCGAAGTCCAGTCTCTACATGCTGCTGCGCACGCTCGTCGATCTGGGCTGGGTGGAGACGGACGCCACCGGCACGCGGTACGGCATCGGGGTGCGCGCCCTGCTCGTCGGCACGTCCTACATCGACGGCGACGAGGTCGTGGCCGCGGCGCGGCCCACCCTGGACCGGCTCTCCGACGACACCACCGAGACCATCCACCTCGCCCGCCTGGACGGCACGAACGTCGTCTATCTGGCGACCCGTCAGTCGCAGCACTACCTGCGCCCCTTCACCCGAGTCGGCCGCCGGCTGCCCGCGCACTCCACGTCCCTGGGCAAGGCCCTGCTCGCGACGCACACGGACGAGCAGGTGCGCAAGATGCTCCCGGAGACGCTGCCCTCGCTCACCGAGCACACCACGACCGACCGCGAGAAGCTCATCGAGGAGCTGCACGCGGTACGGGAGCAGGGGTACGCCGTCGACCGCGAGGAGAACACCCTCGGGCTGCGCTGCTTCGGGGTGGCGATCCCGTACCGCACGCCGGCCCGCGACGCCATCAGCTGCTCGGTCCCGGTCGCCCGGCTCACCCCGACCCACGAGCAGATGATCAAGGACGCGCTCTTCGACGCCCGGGACCGGCTGACGCTGGCGACGCGGCGCCTCTAGGGCACAGCGCCCGCCTTTCAGGCGCCCTTTCAGACGCCCTTCAGGCGCCCGAACCGCTCAGCTCCGTGAGGGCCGTACGGACCTCCTCCAGGTCCACGTCGGACGCCAGGCCCGCGTGGTACAGCCGCAGCTCGTCGGCGCCGGACGCGGCCGCGTGGGCCGCGTCCGCCGCGAGCGTGTGCGGGCTGCCGCCCATGCCCCGGACGACCGTGAAGTTCGCGGCGCGGACGCCGCGTCCCGTGAACGCCGCCAGCGCCGCGGCCCGGTCCTCCGCACTCCCCGTGCACGGCACGACCACGCCGTCCGCGTGGTCCATGACCTGCCGCGGGTCGACGCCGGCGTTGGCGCCGCAGCGGTGCGGGGCGGGGTCGGCGTGCAGCAGGACGCGGAAGTCCGTCCCGGCGGCGGCCCGTACGGCGGCCACGGCGGCGCGCCGCAGCTCCTCCGCGGCCCGGTTGCGCCAGCCGGCGACGACCCGCGCGTACGGCTCTCCGAGGGCCTCGACGACCTCGGCCCACTCCCCCGCCCGGTCGCCCGCTCCCTCCGTACCGCCGCCCGCCCACACCGGGGCCAGCGCGCGCAGCACTGAGCGGCGCAGCTCCTCGGGGTCGGCGCCCAGCGCCGCGTACCCCTGGCGGCACTCCGTACAGAAGCACAGCGACATCAGGTACTGCGCCGCGCCGCTCAAGGGGACGCCGCCCGTCTTGTCGTGCGCGTGCAGGTGCGCGAGGCCGTACCAGCCGCACGACTCCAGTTCGGTGCCGCGCGTGTACGGCCGTACGGCGGCCTCGGCGGCCAGCGTCACGAGGTACTCGTGCACTTCGGGGCGGGCGATGCAGGGCGCCCAGGGGTAGGCGTCCCCGTAGGCGTTGCGGACGACGGACCCCGGGTGCTCGGCGCCCAGCCGGGAGTTGTGCGCGAGCACCACCCAGGAGTGCACCTCCAGGCCCGCGTCGGTGAGCGTGCGGGCGGCCTCCTCGTACGGGTCGGGCCCCGGGAGCCAGTCCTGCGCATACGGGCGCAGCGCGCGGCCGGCCCACCGCTCCGGGGACGGCGGGTAGAGGACGGCGGAGTGCCGGGCGGTGACGACGCGGTGCTCCGGGTGGCGCGGGGTGAGGGCGCGGGTGGAGTGGTAGGCGGCGGCGAGGGTGACCTGAGCGACGCCGAGCCCGGCGATCCGCCGCGCGGCATCGGGGTCCCCGACGACGTCCCACGGGTAGAGAAAAGCGGCGGCACGCATCGGGATCCCTTCGGAGAACCACATACGCCGAGTCGCACTCAGACGTATTCGTGTCCAGCATCCATCCACATGAACGCGATGACGCTAAAACAGCGCACACACCGGGTCAAGAGCCCTTCGTCGTCCACCATCTTGACCGGAGCACGCCCCTTCTTTACGTTGACGCCCATGACCGCACCCCGCACCGTCCTGCTCACGGGGGCCGCCGGCGGCCTCGGCACCCTGATGCGCGAACTGCTGCCCTCGTACGGCTACCGGCTGCGGCTCTTCGACCGCCTGCCCATCGAGGGCGAGCCGGACGCGATCGTCGCCGACCTCGGCGACAAGGAGGCGCTGCGCAAGGCGGTGCACGGGGTCGACGCGGTCGTCCACCTGGCGGGCATCTCCCTGGAGTCGACGTTCGAGAAGATCCTCCAGGCCAACATCGAGGGGACGTACAACCTCTACGAAGCGGCGCGCGAGGAAGGCGTGCGGCGGATCGTCTTCGCCTCCTCCAACCACGCCGTCGGCTTCACGCCCCGCCCCCGGGACGGTTCCGGCGCGATACCCGTGAACACCCCGCGCCGCCCCGACACCTTCTACGGGCTCTCCAAGGGCTTCGGCGAGGATCTCGCCTCGCTCTACTGGGACCTGCACGGCATCGAGACCGTCTCCGTCCGCATCGGGTCCTGCTTCCCCAAGCCCACGTCCGTCCGCATGCTGTCGATCTGGATGAGCCCCGCCGACTGCGCCCGGCTGCTGCACGCGGCGCTCACCGCCGAGGACGTCGGCCACACCGTCGTCTACGGCTCCTCCGCCAACACCCGGCTGTGGTGGGACCTGAGCACCGCCCGCGCCCTCGGGTACGAGCCGCAGGACGACTCCGAGGAGTACGCCGCCGAACTCATCGCCGCGCAGGGCGAGCTGGACCCGGAGAACCCCGAACACGCGCATCTGGGCGGTGCCTTCTGCACGGACCCGCCGATCTGGCCGCACTGAGATCACCTGGCCGCGCGGGGCGGGCGGTTGCCCGTCGGCGGCCGATCGTGGCATAGCGCACGGAACTCCGGGCGGTGTCCTCGCGTCCTTGAAGGCGTAACAACCCCTTGCAGGAACGAGGAACACCATCATGGGCATCGTCAGCTGGCTCGTACTGGGGCTGGTCGCCGGCGTCATCGCCAAGGTCCTGCTGCCCGGACGGGACCCGGGCGGCCTGGTCGGCACCACCCTGACCGGCATCGTGGGCTCGTTCGTGGGCGGCTGGCTCTCCACGAAGTTCCTCGACCGTCCGATACCGAAGGACTTCTTCGACCCGGCCATGTGGGTCGCCTCCATCGCCGGCGCCCTGGTCCTGCTGATCGCGTACCGGCTGCTCTTCGGTAACTCCCGCGCCCGGGACTGACGCCCGCGGCGGGCGGTGCGAGGCGATCGAGCGGGTAATGGAACCGTAAAGCGGTGCCGGTCGTTACTGGGGACATGACCGCTATGACTCCTGGCTCGAATCTCCCGCTCTCCGCGGCGCGGGTCGCGGTGGACGTCACCGCTCCCGTGCGGCTGGACGTGTCGGGCCTGCTGCTGACCGCCGACGGCAAGGTCCGCTCCGACGACGACTTCGTTTTCTACAACCAACCGAGCGGTCCGGGCGTGACCCACACCGCGGGCACGAGCGGCGGCGGCGACACGATCACGGTCGACACCGCCGCCGTGCCGCCCGGCATCGACAAGATCGTCGTCACGGCGAGCCTGGACGCGCCGGGCGCCACCTTCGCCGGCACGGAGCCGACGGCGACGGTCCGCAGCGCCGACGACGGCAGCGTGATCGCCACGTTCACCCCGCCCCAGCTGGGCTCCGAGACCGCCCTCGTGGTGGTCGAGGTCTACCGCCGCGGCGACGCGTGGAAGGTCCGCGCGGTCGGCCAGGGCTATGCGAACGGCCTGGCGGGCATCGCCACGGACTTCGGCGTCAGCGTCGAGGAGCCCGCGGCGCCGGTCGCGGCGCCCGTCGCGCCACAGCAGCCCGCCACGCCGCCCGCGCCGCCGCACCCGGGTGCGCCGAGCGCCGGCCAGTGGGGCCCGCCCACCGGCGCCGCCGCCCCGCTCGCCCCGCCGACCGCCGTGCCCGGCGCACCGGGCTCCATGGGCACCCCCGCGCCGCCGCCCGCGGCACCGCCGGCCCCGGCCCCCGCCCCCGGCGCCGGGAAGATCAATCTCGACAAGGGCCGGGTCAGCCTCCAGAAGAACCAGACCGTTTCCCTGGTCAAGGGCGGCCGCCCGCTGCTGACCTCGGTCCGGATGGGCCTCGGCTGGGAGCCCGCGTTCCGCAGCAAGGACATCGACCTCGACGCGTCCGTGATCGCGTACGGCCCGGACCGCAAGAAGATCGACAACTGCTTCTTCGGCAAGCTCGCGATCCTCAACGGCGCCATCCAGCACTCCGGGGACAACCTCACGGGTGAGGGCGCGGGCGACGACGAGGCGATCACGGTCCACCTCGGCGGCCTCCCCCCGGAGGTCACGGGCCTGGTCTTCACGGTGAACAGCTTCTCCGGCCAGAAGTTCACCGACGTCGCCAAGGCGTACTGCCGCCTGCTGGACGCGCAGTCCGGCGAGGAGCTGGTCCGCTTCGACCTGACCGGCTCGGAGAAGCGGACGGGCGTGCTGATGGCCAAGCTGATCCGGCAGTACAGCGGCGAGTGGGAGATGACGGCCCTCGGCGAGTTCGTCGACTCCCGCACGGTCCGCGGCATGGTCAAGCCGGCCGCGCAGGCGCTGTGACCGGCGCGCCGCCCAGCTCCGCCACCGCCGCGAGCCGGCGGTAGGAGTCGAGCTGGGCGGCGCGGTCGTAGGTGCTCGTGGTGACCAGCAGTTCGTCGGCGCCGGTCGCGCCGAGCAGGTCCGCCATGCCCGCGCGGACCTCGTCCGCCGTGCCGTGGATGTGGCCGCGCTGCGCCGCCTCGTAGAACTCCCGCTCCTTCGCGGTCATCGACGCCTCCCGCGCGAGCACGTCCGCCACGGGCTCCAGCGGAGGAAAGACCCCGCGCGTACGGGAGTACGCCATCGCCCAGGCTTCCGGGAGCAGCAGCCGGCGGGCGTCCTCGGTCGTGGCGGCCACGGCGACGGTCGCGGACACGACGACGTACGGCCGCTCCCACATCACCGACGGCCGGAAACCGGCCCGGTAGCGCTCGACGGCCCGCAGCAGCGCCTCCCGCCCCCGCACGTCGCCGATCACCAGCGCGAGCCCCGCCTCGGCGGCGATCTCCGCCCCGGCCCCGGTGGCCAGCACGAACGCCGGCACGCTCAGCCCCTCGGCGGGCCGGGCATGCACCTGCGGATGAACGGTCTGCGTCCCCGCGAAGTAACCGATCAACTCAGCAAGCTGCGCGCCAAAGCCGTCCGCCGCGCCCTTGTCCGTCCCCAACGCCCGCCGAATCCCGTCCGTGAACCCGACCGACCGCCCCAGCCCCATATCGATCCGCCCGGGAAAGAGCGATTCCAGCACGCCGAACTGCTCGGCGACGACCAGCGGCCGGTGATTGGGCAGCATGACCCCGCCGGTACCGACCCGGATACGACGGGTGGCCGCGGCAACAGCAGCCGCGAGCACGGTGGGCGCGGACCCCGCCACCCCCGGCACACTGTGGTGCTCCGACACCCAGAACCGGTGGTACCCGAGCCCCTCCACCTCCCGCGCAAAGCGCACCGTCTCCTGCAACGCTTCCGCCTGCGGCCGTCCCGCTCGCGTGCGGGACCGGTCCAGAACCGAGAATCGCGGGGCCACTGTCGTCGAATCCACGATCAGTACAACGTCCTGGGGCGCGCGGGATTCCGCTACGCCTCCACGCCGGCCGCGCCAGGCAGCCGCTCCCCCCGAAGGTCAGCCACCAAGGCGGCGTCCTCGACCGCCTGAGCCAGGTACCGGACGGCCCGCCGCAGCTCCGCCCCGGACGCCTCCGGGTCCCCGGCCATGGCGCGCCCCCGCGCGACGTCGGCCCTCGCCATGACGAGCATCTCGCCCTCCATGACATCGGCCAGATGATTCACCAGCCCGTCCCCCAACGGAACGTAAGCGGTCCGCCCACCATCGCTCCACGGCAACCGTCGTAGGCTCTCCATGTCGGCACTCCTCCACAGTGTCGGCCAACGCCCCGGGGCCGGGCCCAATCCGGCCGCCGGGGTCTCTTCATGTCTGACGGTACCCCAACTGCGTCCCCCTGATACCCACCGCGTCCCACCGCGTCGGGACGCGGTCCGGAGCTGCGGGGTGCTCTGCGGCGCGGCAGGCTCAAGACATGACCGAGATGCCGCGCTACCGCTACGAAGAGCTGGCCGACCAGATCCAGGAAGAGGTCCGGTCAGGAAAGCTGGCGAAGGGCGCCGCCCTGCCCGCCGAACGCCGCATGACGGAGGTCTACGGGGTCAGCATCGGCACCGTGCGCCGCGCCGTCGCGCTGCTCCGGCTCCGGGGCGTGGTGGCCACACTCCCCGCGAAGGGCACCTTCATCCTGGGCGCCGGAGCGGACGACGGGGCGTAGACCCGGTACTGTCCCCGGTGTCCGCAGAGCCGCGCACAGCGAGCCGCGAGGAGGCCGGATGTCCGCCGATCAGCCGCAGCCGCCCACCGTTCCCTCCCTGGAGGAGATTTACGGGGAGTTCGACCTCAGCCACGTGCCCGCGTTCGCCGGGGGGTTCATCAACTTCGGGTACTGGGCGGATGTGCCGGACGACCGGCCGGTGAGCGAGGCCGATCGGATCGGTACGGAGAAGGAGCTGTACCGGCTGGTCCTGCGCGGCTTTGAGCGTACGGAGGGGCGGGACGCCGTCGAGGTCGGGTGCGGGCTGGGGCTCGGCTCGGCCCTCGCGCTGTGCGAGTACGGGTTCGGGTCCGTCGTCGGGCTGGACATCCACCCCGACCAGGTCCGGCGGGCCGAGGCGCGGAACGCCGCCGTGCGCGAGGCGCACCCGGGGCGGCTGGAGTACCGGCGCGGCGCGGCCGAGCGGCTGCCGCTGCCGGACGCCTCCGTGGACTGCCTGTTCTCCGTCGAGGCGGCCCAGCACTTCCCCGACATCCCGGGCTTCGCCCGAGAGGCGGCGCGGGTGCTGCGCGCGGGCGGCCGGCTGGTGCTGACGACGTTCTTCGCCACCGGCCAGGAGGCCGCCCGCGCGCTGCCCGGACTGCTGCCCACCTACGCCGACGGCCTGGACCTCCCCCATGTCGCGGACGGGGTCGCCGCCGCGCTGGAGGAGGCCGGGCTGTCGGACGTGCGGATCCGGGCGATCGGGGAATCGGTGTGGGCCGCGTACGACCGGTACCTCGGTCAGCTCCCCGAGCTGCGCGACCTGTGGCCGCGCCGGTTCCTGACCGCGTACGAGAAGGGGCTGCTGGACTACTACGTGATCACCGCGGACCGACCGCAGACCGGCCGACCGCAGACCGGCTGACCGGCCGCCCGGACACCCACCGCCCCGGCCGCCCGGATTCCCCCCGGATCCGGTCGGCCCCGGCGCCCGGCGTCAGCCCTGCCGCCGCCAGGGCCCCGTGATCGCGAGCATGATGCCCGGCTCCTGGATGTTGGCGAAGAGCGTCGAGCCGTCGGGCGAGAAGACCGGGCCGGTGAACTCGCTGTACTCCGGCTCCTCCGCGGTGCCGATGTTGATCTCGTTGCGCGCGACCGGGTACGTACGGCCGTCCTCGGTGGCGCCGAAGAGGTGCTGCACGCCCTCGCCGTCCTCGGCGATGATCAGCCCGCCGTAGGGCGAGACGCTGATGTTGTCGGGGCCGTCGAAGGCGCCGTCCTTGGCCGGGTCGGGGTTGACGCCGAAGCGGACCTTCAGGGTCAGCGTGCGGCGCGCGGGGTTGTAGAACCAGACCTGGCCGTCGTGCTGGACCGGGCTCTCCTCGCGGGCGTAGGAGGAGACGACGTACGCGCCGCCGTCCGCCCACCACATGCCCTCCAGCTTGCGGGCGCGGGTGACCTCGCCGTCCTTGAACTGCTTGCGGACGGAGGTCGTACGGGCGTCGCGGTCGGGGACCTCGACCCAGTCCACGCCGTACACCGTGCCGGGCTCGGTGGCCCGGGACAGGTCGTCGACGAAGCGGCCGCCGGAGTCGAAGCACTTGAACGCGGCGAGCGTGCCCGCGTCGTCGGCCAGTCCGGCCAGCTTGCCGCGGCCGTGCTGGAAGCCCGCCGGCGGGGTCCAGCGGTAGAGCAGGCCGTTCGGCCCCGAGGCGTCCTCGGTGAGGAAGACGTGGCCGCGCTTGGGGTCGACGACGACCGCCTCGTGCGGGTACCGGCCGAACGCCTTGATGGGCTTCGGGTCCCGGTTGGCCTTCTGGTCGTACGGGTCGACCTCGAAGACGTAACCGTGGTCCTTGGTCATGCCGTGGTCGCCGGCCTTGTCCTCGGTCTCCTCGCCGGACAGCCAGGTGCCCCAAGGGGTGCGGCCGCCCGCGCAGTTGGTGGAGGTACCGGCGATGCCCACCCACTCGCTCACGTGCGAGCCGTCGTGCGCGACCTCGATGACCGTGCAGCCGCCGGACGCGGCCGGGTCGTAGACGTGGCCCTCGGCGAGCGGCACCGGGTGCGGCCAGTCGGCGCGCGGGCCCTTGAGCTCGTGGTTGTTGACGAGCAGGGTCGCGCCGCGCTGGCCCTCGAAGGTGGCGGTGCCGTCGTGGTGGGAGGGCGTGTACTCGCCGCTCTCCAGCTTGGTGACGCCGGTACGGGTGATGATCTTGTAGCTGAAGCCGGCGGGCAGCGCGAGGATGCCCTTCGGATCGTCGATCAGCGGTCCGTAACCGAGCTGCGTCCCGTCGCCGGCGGCCTTCCCGGCCTCCTCGCCGATGGCCCCGGGGGCCGTGGCCAGCACGCCGACGCTGCCGGCGAGCGCCACTCCGGCGCCGGTGTACGCGGAGCGCTTGGCGAAGTCCCTGCGGGTGAGGGCCATGGTGATCTCCAAGATGGCTGGTTCCGATTCCCCCTGCGTTTGCGCGGCACACGTTCCCGTGCGTCGCCGAACTCCAGTTGAACGGGGCACAACGTCCAGGAACCGTTTCTCCGCACGACGGTGGACCATGCCAAACATGGTCATCCGCGGCATCCCGCCGCCAACTGCAAGATTTCTGGCTTTCCGCCTTGACCGCCGTCCGGCCCGGCAATAGACAGTGCCTACCTGCATCACCCGTTACGAGGAGCGCGGGGCCCTGCGGCGGGACGGACGGACGGTCCGTACGCGGCCGTACGGACGGTGTACACGCGCCGGGCCGTACTCGGGCCCCGCGTCCTCCCGCGAGAGCCGCCCGCCGCGGCGGACCGGCCTCGACACGCACAAGTGGTCCCGCCCCGGCGTCGTCGCCCGCCTGCCCGGCGCGCGCACGGCCGGACGCGCGGGACGCCCACCGGGGAAGAGGTGGTCTGGTGTGAATCAGCCCGAGATGATGCGCGGTCCCACCGGCGGCCAGGTCAGTGACGCCTCCCGCCAGCAGGCGCTGTCGGACTTCATGAACCCGCAGCACCCGCTCGCCAACGTCGTCGGCTTCGGCCACGGCGTGAAGTGGACGGGCGGCGAGCCGACGGGCGAGGAAGCGGTCCTGGTCTTCGTGACCCAGAAGGTCCCCGAGTCGGTCCTGTCCGAACAGGACGTGGTGCCGCGCGAGATGGACGACGGCACGCCGACGGACGTGGTGGCCGTCGGCCATGTCGCGGCCCAGCGCACCACCGCACCGGGCGGCGGCACGGAGGAGCAGTCCGCCTTCGGTCCCGACGGCAGTACGGTCATGCGCTCCCGGCCGCTGCTGGAGGAGCTGACCCAGGAGCTCGGCCGGCTCCGCACGACAGCCGAGCCGCAGCGGCTCACCCGCAGGATGCGCCCGTGCCCGGCCGGCTTCTCGGTCGGCAGCGTGCGGATCACCGCGGGCACGCTCGGCAGCGTGGTCTACGACCTGCTGCCCGGCGCGCAGATCAACCCGCCGGAGCCCGGCATCGGCGTCCCGGCCACGTACTACATCCTGAGCAACAACCACGTGCTCGCCGACTCCAACCGGGCGCCGCTGGGCACCCCCGTGGTGCAGCCCGGCCCCGCGGACGGCGGCCTCGACCCGGCCGACCGGATCGGCACGCTGTCCCGCTTCGTCGCGATCCAGTTCGCGCCGCAGGTCGCGCTCGGGCAGCACAACAACATCGTGGACGCGGCGCTGGCGAAGGTGGAGTTCCACGACGCCACCCGCCAGCAGTACTTCAACGGGCCGCCGCGGGCCTGGCGGCGCAAGGCGCAGGTGGCGGTGGGCGACCGGGTGAAGAAGGTCGGCCGGACCACCAACCTGACCATCGGCCGGATCATGTCCACCGACGCGACCATCGACGTCTCGTACGGCACGGCCGGCACCGCGCGCTTCAAGGACCAGATCATCACCACGAACATGTCGGCGGGCGGTGACTCCGGTTCCCTGATCACCTCGCTCGACAACGTCGCCGTCGGCCTGCTCTTCGCGGGGTCGCAGCAGGTCACGATCGCGAACCACATCGAGAACGTCCGCGCGCTGCTGCGCGTCGAGATCGCCGAGCAACTGGCCTGACCCGGGGAGCGAAAGCCATGACGAGCGCAGCCAGCAAGAAGGGCCAGGGGCAGGAGCACCGGTTCATCAACGCCCAGGGCTCCGAGGTCAAGACGCGCGACGAGGCGTTCGCCGCGCAGCGTGACGTATCAGCCGAGGCGCTGCGGGTCACCGCGAAGATGCGGCTCAACAACGGCGCGCTCACCTTCGACATGGAGGTGAGCTACAACCCCAACACGTATCCGCACGTCATCACCGGCGGCCGGATCACCTCCGGCATCTGCGGCGCCCCGTGGGACATCACCGGCGGCGAGATCGGTCCCCGGCTGGTGCTGCGGGCCACCCGCCCCGGCGGGTCGGGCAACTGCGCCCGGACCATGACGGTCGTCGGCCAGTTCCAGGTACCGCTGTCCTACCGCGGTACGTACGGCTTCAACGGCCAGTCCGCGTCCTTCCCGCACACGACGCAGTACATGTGCTGACGCGGTGCCTGTGCCGACGCAGTGCTCGTACTGACGCAGTGCTTGGGCTGACGCGGTGCTCGTACTGACGCAGTGGTCGTGCTGACTCGGTTCTTGTGCTGAGGAGCCCGGCGGGCTGATGGCCCGCCGGGCTTCCGCCGTACCCGTGAGGGCCGGCGGGTCGTCAGCTCTCCTTCTTGGAGCGGGCCTTGAAGGCCGCCTTGCGGGCCTCCTTGGCCGCCTTCTTGTCCGGGTGGAGCCGGCCCATCGCCTCCAGGACATCGGCGGTGGCCGGGTGGTCCACCCGCCAGACCGCGTCGAAGAAGCCGGTGTGCTGACCGACCAGCCCCTCGACCAGATCCCGCAGCTCTGCCGCGTCCTCGTCGGCGGTGCCCAGCTGCGCCGCGAGGGTGTCCACGGTCAGCCAGAAGATCATGTCCTGGGAGGGCTCGGGGATGCCGGTGGCGCCGTGCTCGGCCAGCCAGACCCGGGCCAGCCCGCCCAGCTGCCGGTCGTCGAGGACCTCGCGGAGCGCGGGCTCGGCCTCCGGGCCGACCAGCGACAGGGTCTGCTGGCAGGCGAGGCGGCGCTGCGGGGCCCGGTCGTCGTCGCCGCGCGCGGCGGAGAGCAGGTCACGGGCCGCGGTGAGGGCGTCGCGGGCCGCGAGCCACTGCTCGGACTCGGCCTGCGCCAGGGTCTCGGGGTAGTCGGGCAGCGCGCCGAGCAGGACGTCGGCACCCTTGTCGGCGAGGTCGCCGACGGCCGGGGCCTCGACGCCCGCGTCCAGCATCCGCGCGCGGACCGCGTACATGCCGAGCGGGGTGAGCCGGACCATGCCGTACCGGCTGACGTCCTCCTCCTCGAGCGGCTCGGAGGCCCGGACCGTCTCGCCGTCCTCGTCCAGCTCCTCGATGAGCGCCTCGTCCACCGGCTGGTACGCCACCAGGCCGATCGGCTCCAGCACCCGGAACTGGTCGTCCAGGCGCATCATCGCCTCGGAGACCTCTTCGAGGATGTCGTCGGTGGGCTCGTCCATGTCGGCCGGGACGATCATGGAGGCGGCGAGCGCGGGCAGCGGGACGCTCTGCTCCGGGTCCTCGGCCAGCGCGCAGAGCATGTAGAGGTTGCCGAGGATGCCGTCCAGCAGCTCGGCCTCGTCCTCCGGATTCCAGTCGATGGAGTCCAGGTCCAGCTCGCCGCCCTCGGCGATCTGCTCCACGAGGTCGCCGAGGTCGGGCGCCGCGGCGTCGGCCAGTACGGTCTCCATGCCGCCGAGCCAGATGGCCAGCACGTCCTGGGGGCTGCCGGCGGTCAGCAGGCGCAGCTCCTCGCCGGGCGTGGCCGTACCGGACGGGGCGCCGTCGGGCAGGTCCTCGTCCTCGCCGGCCTGCTCCTCGATCTCGACCAGGCCGGTGTCCACGGCCAGCTGCCACGCCTCGGCGGCGTAGCCGGTGCCGTCCTCGTCGACGGCGAGGCCCAGGTGGGCCGCGGCCTCGGCGAGCTGCTCTTCGAGGAGGTCGCCGCCGACGCCGACCGGTACCTCCCGCTCGGCCCAGCGGGCGAGCTTCGCCGCCCGGGCGAAGAGGGGGGCGCTCAGTGCGTCCCTGGCCAGCTCCGCTTCGGGGTGCAGCCGCACCGGGGGAAGGGTGGGGCGCTCGTCGGACATCTAAGGTTCAGCTCCTCGGGCGGACTACTGCTGGTGCGTCGCCCAAGCGTAGACGGAATCGTGATGATCCCGGGCGGTTCACCGGCCCGTCCGGGATGCCCGGCGGACGGTTCACCGGCCTGCCCAGGGTGCCCGGCCGTCGGTTCACCAGCCTGTCCGGGGTGCCCCGCGGCCAGTGGTTCACCGGCCCGTCCCCCGCCGTGCACCGGACGAGTATTGACAACTGACGGCGCCACACAAGAGATTGACGCGCGTAGCGGACCGTCCTCCGATACGCGGCCCGTCCGTTCTCCTCCCTTGTTTCCCCACGCTTCCGGAGGCCACCATGCCGTCCCGCCGTACGTTCAGCAGACCGCTCGCGCTCGCCTCGGCGGCCGCCGCGGCCCTCGCCGCGGGGTTACTCGCCGTCCCGCAGTCCGCCGCGGCGGCCGACGCCAGGATCCATGACATCCAGGGCGGTACCCGAATATCCCCGCTGGCCGGGAAGCAGGTCACCGGCGTGCCGGGCGTCGTCACCGCGGTACGGGCCTTCGGGTCCGCGCGCGGCTTCTGGTTCCAGGACCCGAACCCGGACCGCGACCCGGCCACCAGCGAGGCCGTCTTCGTCTTCACCGGGAAGCAGACCCCCGAGGTCGCCGTGGGGGACGCGGTGGAGGTGACCGGCACGGTCAGTGAGTACTACCCCGGCGGCAAGGACGCCGGGCTGCAGTCCGTCACCGAGATCACTGGCGCGAAATGGACGGTGAACTCGGCGAAGAATCGTCTCCCCGCGGCCTTCACGCTGGCCCCCGGGTCCGTGCCGAATCGATACGCCCCGGACAACGGCGGCCAGGACATCGAGCCGCTGAAGCTGCGCCCGCGCAGCTACGCGCTGGACCGTTACGAGTCGCTGGAGGGGATGCGGGTCGCGGTCTCCGACGCGCCGGTCGTCGGCCCGACCAACACCCACAACGAGCTGTGGGTGACGGCCGAGCCCGGCCACCACCGCACCGCCCGCGGCGGCACGCTCTACAGCTCGTACGCCGACCCGAACGCGGGCCGCGTCAAGGTCACCTCGCTGATCCCCTTCGCCGAGCGGCCCTTCCCGGTCGCCGACGTGGGCGACGCGCTGACCGGCACCACCGCCGGGCCGCTGGACTACGACAACTTCGGCGGCTACACGATCGAGGCGACGGACCTGGGCGAGCTCGACGACCGCGGGCCGGCCCGCGAGAGCACCCGCAAGCAGTCCGAGGATGAGCTGTCGGTGGCCACGTACAACGTGGAGAACCTCTCGCCGAAGACCGCGCAGGCCAAGTTCGACCGGCTGGCCGAGGCGCTGGTGAAGAACCTCGCCTCGCCCGACATCGTCGCCCTGGAGGAGGTGCAGGACGACAACGGGGCCACCAACGACTCGGTGGTGACCGCGGGCGCCACACTCAAGAAGCTCACCGACGCCGTCAAGAAGGCGGGCGGCCCCGCCTACGAGTGGCGCCAGATCGACCCGGCCGACGACCAGGACGGCGGCCAGCCCGGCGGCAACATCCGCGTCGCCTTCCTCTACAACCCCGAGCGGGTCTCCTTCACCGACGCGCCCGGCGGCGACGCGACGACGCCCGTGCGGGTCCTGGAGAAGGGCGGCCGCGCGGCGCTCTCCGCCTCCCCCGGCCGCATCGACCCGGCCAACGCGGCCTGGAAGGACAGCCGCAAGCCGCTCGCGGGGCAGTTCTCCTTCCGCGGCAAGCCGGTCTTCGTGGTCGCCAACCACTTCAACTCCAAGGGCGGCGACCAGGGCCTGGACAGCCGTTTCCAGCCGCCGGCCCGCACCTCGGAGACCCAGCGCACCGCGCAGGCCGAGGCCGTGCACGGCTTCGTCGAGGACGTACTCGCCGTCGACCCGAAGGCCGCCGTGATCGTCGCGGGCGACCTGAACGACTACCAGTTCTCCCCCGCGCTGAAGAAGCTCACCGCGGGCGGCGTACTCACCGACCAGGTGAACCGGCTCCCGCAGGCCGAGCGCTACGGCTATGTCTACAACGGCAACTCCCAGGCGCTGGACCACATGCTCACCAGCCGCGCCCTGACCCGCACCGACTACGACATCGTCCACCTCAACGCCGAGTTCGCCGATCAGGCGAGCGATCACGACCCGCAGGTACTGCGCGTAGCGCCGTAGGCGCCTGACATCCGGCGGGGTCGCGTCCCGGGCGGTTCGGAAGTCCGCCCCGGCGCGGCACCGTCGTGGTTGCTCGCGCAGTTCCCCGCGCCCCTGACGGGGCGCGGTCTACGCCGGCTCGGCAGCGGCCTCACCCGGGGCGGGTGCCTGCTCCGGCTCCGCCACCAGGTCCCGTACCAGCAGCGTCGCGCCCGCGACCGCCCCCGGCATCAGGACCACCGCGATGAACGGGACCAGGAAGAGCAGCACGAGCGGGGTGCCGAAGCCGACGGCGAGCGCCTTGCGGCCGCGCAGCAGACGCATCCGCTCGCGCACCGGTATCCCGCGGCGCTGCATGGCCACGGAGGTCAGCTCGACGGCGAGGAAGAAGCCGGAGACACAGAAGCCGATCGCGGGGATCACGGTCTGGCCGATGACCGGCACGAATCCCAGCAGGAAGAAGAGCAGGCCGAAGCCGGCGGCGCGCAGCAGGACGTACACGCTGTCCTTGAGCGCGATCCATATCTCCGCCCAGAGCGAGCGGTCCGGCCCCTCCGGGCAGTCGCCCTCCGACTGCTCGACCTGCTCCGACAGCGATTCGTAGAAGGGGTCGCCGATCAGCAGCGTCACGGCGGTGAAGGTGAGCACGGCCAGCAGCAGCCCGCCGCCGAAGAGCAGGGCGACGAAGATCCCGCGCAGCAGCCCCTGCCAGGGCGAGCCCCAGTCATCGGCGAAGGGTGTCGCCCAGGCCGCGATGTCGTCCGTCCAGAAGGCGAAGACCGTCAGCACCGCGGCGTACAGCACCAGCGCGATGAGCGCGGGAATCAACCCGAACCCCCACCATCTGCCGTGCTGTGCGACCCAGCGCTGCCCCTTCCCCAAGTACCGCATCCCCGCTACCAGATCACGCATGGGGCAACCCTAGCCGGTGCCACTGACAGTGACGGGCGGCCCGTACGGACCGCCCGTCATCTGCCGTCACACGGCTCAGTTGTCTGCCGTCACACCGCTCAGTTGTGGTGCAGCACGTCGTTCAGGCCGCCCCACTCCGCGTTGTTCGGGCGGGCCTCCACCACACCGGTGGTGGAGTTGCGGCGGAAGAGGATGTTGTCGGCGCCGGACAGCTCGGCGGCCTTGACGATCTGGCCGTCGGGCAGCGTCACGCGGGTACCGGCGGTGATGTACAGCCCCGCCTCGACGACGCACTCGTTGCCGAGCGCGATGCCGACGCCGGCCTCGGCGCCGACCAGGCTGCGCTCGCCGATGCGGATGCGCTCCTTGCCGCCGCCGGAGAGGGTGCCCATGGTGGAGGCGCCGCCGCCGATGTCGGAGCCGTTGCCGACCACGACGCCCTGGCTGATCCGGCCCTCGACCATGGAGGTGCCGAGCGTGCCGGCGTTGAAGTTGACGAAGCCCTCGTGCATGACGGTGGTGCCGGCCGCGAGGTGCGCGCCCAGGCGGACCCGGTCGGCGTCGGCGATGCGGACGCCCGCCGGGGCGACGTAGTCCGTCATCCGCGGGAACTTGTCGACGCCGTACACGGCGAGGTGCAGGCCCTCGGCGCGGGCGTTCAGCCGTACGGTCTCCAGCTGGTCCACGGCGACCGGGCCGAGCGAGGTCCAGGCGACGTTCGCCAGCAGCCCGAAGAGGCCGTCGAGGTTCTGGCCGTTCGGCTGCACCAGGCGGTGGCTGAGCAGGTGCAGACGCAGGTAGCCGTCGTGCGCGTCCAGCGGCTTGTCGTCCAGGGAGGAGATGACCGTGCGCACGGCCACGATCTCCACGCCGCGGCGGGCGTCGGGGCCGAGCGCCTTGGGCGCGGCCTCGCCGAGGAGCTCGGCGGCGCGCTCGGCGGTCAGCCGCTCGGTGCCGGCCGGGCCGGGCTCGGCGACGAGCTCGGGCGTCGGGAACCAGGTGTCAAGAACAGTACCGTCGGCGGTGACGGTGGCGAGCCCGGCGGCGACGGCGCCGGTCGTACGGGAGGAGGCTGCAGCTTCGGTCATGCGGAAAACCTAACCGGCACGCCCCCGGCCTGGCGAACCGGTCTCAGCGGTCAGACGCACGACCGCCCGCCACGGGCTCCTCGCCGACCACCCGACCGCCCGGTACAGGCTCCTCGCCGGCCACCCGACCGCCCGCCACGGTCTCCCCGCCGACGACGCGCGCCACCTCGGCCCGCACTTCGTCCCGGTCGAACGGCCGGCCGGTGAGCAACGACTGCAGCAGCATTCCGTCGATCAGCGCGGAGAGCGTGCGGGCGGTGCCGGGCGAGTCGGTGTACCGGCCGAGCACGTCCAGCGTGCTGTCCAGCCACTCGGCGGCCACCGGGCTCAGCGCGGGCCGCCGCAGCGCCGCGAGGTACAGCTCGTACTCCATCCGCACGCGGCCGCTGCGGCTCTCGTCCATGTACGCGGCCAGCAGGTCGGCGATCCGGTCGGCGAGCGGCGCGTCCCGCTCCAGGTACTCCGTCCAGCCCTCCACCGTGGTGCCCGCCTCGCCGCACACCTGCCGCAACGCGGCCACCAGCAGATCGTCCAGCGACGCGAAGTGGTACGTGGTGGACCCCAGCGGCACATCCGCCTCGGCCGCCACCACCCGGTGGCTGAGCGCCCCGATGCCCCGCTCCTCCGCGACCCGGATCGCCGCGTCGATGATCCGCTGCCGCCGCTCGGGATCGTACCGCCGCGCCATCAGTGCGCACCTCCCAGGTTCAGGACCACCACGCCGACGATGATCAGCGCGATCCCGATGAGCCGCGCCGCGTTCGCCGCCTCCCCGAGGAACAGCATCCCAATGGCCGCGATCACGGCGGTCCCGGCGCCCGACCAGATGGCGTACGTGGTCCCCACGCTCATCGTCTTCAGCGTCTGCGCGAGCAGCACGAAGGCCACCAGATACCCCACCGCGGTCCCGACCGAGGGCCACAGCTTCGTGAACCCGTCGCTGTACTTCATCGCGGTGGTGGCCAGCACCTCCACCAGTATCGCCGCCCCAAGCGTCACATAGGCCATACGTACGAGCGTACACAACGTTGCGTACGGGCGTACACAACGTGCCGCCACGGCCGCCGGCAGCTCAGTCCCAGATCTGGACCAGGACCACCACCGCCTCCGGGACCTCGACCAGCGGCCGCACCAGCGCGGTCCGCCCGCGGCGCGTCGTCACGGCGAGCCAGCGCTCCAAGGGGTGCACGGGCACCAGGCGCGGCGCGCCCAGGAAACCCGCGGACAGTGCCTTCCTGGCCACGGCCGCCTCCGGAGCCGCCGCTCCGGCCCCCAGGTCCACACAGCGGCCCGAGGCCACCCGGATCCAGCACCGGTGCACGCGTAGATCGTCGTCGACCGCGCTCACCGTCGGCACGGGATCCAGGGCGTACCCGTGCCAGCCGCCGCCCTCGGCCGTCGGCAGCCATATCTCGCCCCGCCAGCGCACCCGCGGACCACCACGGGTGACCGCCGTCCTCAGCAGCATCACTTCCTCCCCTCCGCCGTCGCCCCGTTCGGTCGGCCGGCCACACCGGCCGGCTCGCCCGGTGGCAGGGCCCGGCGTCGCGGCCCCGGCAACGACCGGACGTCGATGCCGCAGTTCTCCGCCAGATCGGCGGCGACGGTACGGGCGTAGTCACGGAACTCCATGAGGAGGGCGGACAGTTCACGGTCGCCGTCCCGCTCGGCCCGGCACCGCGCGCCCTCCAGCGCCTCGGCGCTCGCGGCGTAGCCGGACCGCGCCGTGAGCAGCAGTCCCTCGGCCGCGTCCAGCCCCGCGAGCACGTACATCGCCCGCGCCACGGTGGCGGAACAGGACGCGGGCGAGGTGCGGGCCTCGCGCAGCAGCCGTTCCAGATGCCTGCGGGCCGCGGTCGCGTCGTTGCGCCGCACGGCCTCCACAGCCCGTCGGTACGTCTCTTCCTCCCACCCCGTCCGCTCGTCGCCCGCCGCTGACCGCCGCCATAAGTACCGCATGCCGACAACCTCTTCCCCCGGCCGTCCCACCGGGTACGCTCCGCCGATGCCGGTCCGGACCCGCGCGGCAAGCCGGAGGCCGCGCGTCGCCCCTGGTCACCGCGGGGTGACCAGGGATGCCCGACCGGTCTCTGCAGCATGCGGAATATCCGGCCCCGCGTCGATTACCGACCCCCCTCTACCCTTAAGCGGACGCCGGCCGACGCCCCTATGCCAGGCCCGGGTCCGGCCAGGGCAGGTCGGCCAGAGCGGCGCGGGTGACGCCGAGCCGTTTGTAGATCTTCGTGAGGTGCTTGCTGACGACGGCCGAGGAGACGACCAGCCGGTCGGCGATCTGCTGGTTGGTCAGGCCCGCCGCGGCCAGCGCGCCCACCTCGCACTGCCGCTCGGTCAGCCCCTCCAGGCCGGGGACGATCGGTGTGCGGTCCCGGCCTCCGGCCAGCCTCCGCGCCGTCTGCGCGCGCTCGGCGAGCTTCTCCGCACCGGCCCGGCATGCCGCTACCCATGCCTCCCGCAGCACCTCGCGGGCCTCGGCCTTCCGCCCGGCCCGGCGCAGCGCGTCCCCGTACTCGGTCAGCGCCCGTGCGTGACGGTAGATGTCGCCCGTGCCGTCCAGCAGTTCCACCGCCTCCGCCAGGAGCGGCAGCCCGGCCTCACCTCCGTACGCGATCCCGGCCCGGGTCAGTGCCTCCCCGGTCGCCGCGGGCACGCCGAAAGCACGGGCCCGCCGCACCCCCTCGTCGGCGTGCTCCCGTGCCGCCTCCCGGTCGCGGCCCGCCAGGACCTGGGCGAGCAGCGGCTGCCACGCGCACACCGCGGGGTTGTTCGCCAGCCGGGCGCGCTGGTGCGCTCCCGCGGCGGTCAGCAGCTTCACGGCCTCCGCTGTCCGGCCCTGTGCGAAGCGCACCTCCGCCAGCACGCACCGCGGCGAGGGCAGGACGACGACGGCGGGGAAGGGCTCGGCGAAGTGCTCGCGCTCGCTCAGCTCCGCCGCCTCTTCCGCCTTCCCTCGGGCGAGCAGCACGCAGAGCTCGGTGCTCAGCGCGTACCACCGGGCGTGGCTCATGGGCCGCAGTCCGGTGGCGATCCGCAGGGCGCGTTCGCTCTCGCCCTGCGCGGCGGCGAGCCGTCCGGTGTGCAGCAGGACCAGGGCACGCAGCGCTAGCGCAAGAGCCAGGTGGCCGCCGCACCAGCGCCGGGCGCGGAGCTCGGCGATGCCGGCGTCCAGGATCTGCTCGGCGCGCCGGGCACGGCCGCAGTAGAAGTACACCAGCGCCGCCAGGACGCCGCAGTCGAAGTCCCCTTCGTCGCCGGTCCACACCAGCCCCTCGCAGGTGCCCAGCCCCACCGCCCGGAGCGCGGTGGCCACCGGGCAGCCCCGGATGGTGGCGTACCAGGCGCGCAGGACCAGCAGCCGGCGGTTTTCCACGGTGTTCCCGGTGAACCGGTCGGTGATCCGCTCCAGCAGCTTGTGCTCTTTGGCGGCGTTCGGCTCGTCCTCCCAGTAGGCGCTCCACAGGAACCGCTCGGCGAGCAGCCGCAGTTGGCTGTCCTTACGGGTGGCCCGGTGGCACTCCTGGTGCAGGATGCCGGCCGCCTCGGGCAGCCGGTTCTCGTGGGCGAGGGCCTTGGCCAGCAGCCGTACCGCGGCCTCGCGGGGCCGGCCGCCGGCAAGCGCGGCCTGCAGGTGCCCGGCCGACCGCTGCGGGTCGACGGGGAAGGTCGCCACACCGCGTTCATAGTGCAGGTCGGCGCGGAGCGCGGGCGGTGGCGGCTCGGCCTGGGCGCGGGCCAGCAGCCGGTCGGCGTCCTCGGGGGCGCCCGCGGCCAGACTCAGCGCGGCCGCGGCCCGCAGCTGCTCGACGGCCCACTCCGATCCCTCCGGCGGGGCGGCCAGCAGGTGGACGGCTGTCACTTCGGGGCCGTGCCCGGCATCGGCGAGCAATCGGGCGGCCTTGGCGTGCAACAGGCCGCGCTCGCCGTGCGGGATGGCGTCGTACACGGCGTCCGCGAACGGCGGGTGGACGAACGCCGGCTGCCCGGGCACCAGCAGCAGAGCTTCGCGCAGCCGGTCCAGGGCGGCGGCGGCCCGGTCCGGGGTGAGTCCGGCCAGCCGTCCGGCCAGGGCGGTGGTGGCGTGCGGGCCGAGGACCGCGAGAGCGCGGGCGGCGCAGACCTGCGCGGCACCGAGCCGGTCGAGCAGCGGCAGCAGCCCCTGCCCGATCGCGGGCAGCGCATACCCGTCGATCTGGTCGGCGTCCCGCGCGAGCGGCCGTACCCCGTCCGCCGCGGCCCGGCGGAGGGTGTCGACGACGTGGAACGGCACTCCGCCGGTGGCCCGGTACAGCATGCTGCTGAATGTGGCGTCGGGCGACTCCCGCAGCAGCGCACCGGCCAGCGAGCGGACCTCGGGGAGTCGCAGCGGGCCCAGGGTCATGCGCACGGCGCCGGAGAGTCCGGCCAGCTCGGTAAGCGGGCGGTGGGTACGCGAGGGCTCCCCCGTGCGGCGCGCGAGGACGGCGAGCAGCGGCCGCGCCGGCTGCTGCCGGATGAGCCGGTGCAGCCAGTCCAGGGTGTACGGATCGGCCCAGTGCGCGTCGTCCAGCAGCAGGACCAGGGCGCCCCGCAGGTGTACGACGCGGGCGGCGATGGCGTCCCAGGCATCCAGGACGACGGACCGTTCCAGCGGGGCGAAGACGCTGTTCACCGCGCGGTCGACGAGCCTCCCTTGCGGTTCCAGGCCGAGGAGCCTGCGCTCCAGCGGCCCCAGCGGCAGGGTCTGCGCGTCGTGGAGGAACCACTGCCGGGCCATGAGATAGGCCCGGTCGCTGTGCGGGAAGCCCACGGCATCGAGCGTGGTGAGGCCGAGCTGCCGGGCCTGCCGCCGCACCACGTCCAGCAGGGTCGTCTTGCCCATCCCGGACATGCCTTCCAGCAGCAGCGGGCCGTGCCGTGCACTGGGGTCGGCCATGAATGCCCCGAGCGTGTTCCCGATCAGTCGTTGTTCGGCCTGGCGGTCCAGCAGCGGGATCCGGGCGCCGGAGTCACGCAGGCCGGCGTCGTCAGCCGTCATCGGCCCGCCGTCCTCGTCCCCGGAAAAAGCCAGTGGGACACTACTGAGCGTAGTATCCCACTGGCTACTCGTATGCGACCAGGCCGCCGGAAAACGGCCCGCCGGGAAACGTCAGACGTTGAACCCCAGCGCCCGCAGCTGTTCGCGGCCGTCGTCGGTGATCTTGTCGGGGCCCCACGGGGGCATCCAGACCCAGTTGATCCGGAGCTCGTTGACGATGCCGTCCGTGGCGGACTTCGCCTGGTCCTCGATGACGTCGGTCAGCGGGCAGGCCGCCGAGGTGAGCGTCATGTCGATGGTGGCGATGTTGGCGTCGTCGATGTGGATGCCGTAGATCAGGCCGAGGTTGACGACGTCGATGCCCAGCTCGGGGTCGACGACGTCGTACAGGGCCTCGCGGACCTCTTCCTCGGTGGCCGGCTTGAGGGCCGCGGCGGGCGCCTCAGCGGTCTCCGCGGCGCTTGCGTTCTCGGTCATGCGGTCTTCGCCTCCTCGGAGAGGGCTTTGGCGGTCGCGTCCTTCCACGCCATCCAGCTCAGGAGGGCGCACTTGACGCGGGCGGGGTACTTGGAGACGCCGGCGAACGCGACGGCGTCCTCCAGCACCTCCTCCATGGCGTCGTCGGGCTCGATCTGGCCCTTGGACTGCATCAGCTCCAGGAAGGTCTCCTGGATCTGCTGCGCCTCGCCGAGCTCCTTGCCGACCAGGAGTTCATTGAGGACGGACGCGCTGGCCTGGCTGATGGAGCAGCCCTGGCCCTCGTACGACACGTCTTCAATGGTCGCGCCGTCCAGGCGGACGCGCAGGGTGATCTCGTCGCCACAGGTCGGGTTGACGTGATGCACCTCGGCGTCGCCGTCCCGCAAGCCCCGGCCGTGCGGGTGCTTGTAGTGGTCCAGGATGACGTCCTGGTACATGGAATCCAGCTTCACGGGTCAGTCAGTCCTCGTCCTCATCCGAAGAAATTACGGACGTGCTCCAGGCCCTCGACCAGAGCGTCGACCTCGGCCGGCGTGGAGTACAGATAGAACGACGCTCGTGTCGTCGCAGGAATTCCGTACCGCAGGCAGACCGGTCGGGCGCAGTGGTGGCCGACCCGGACCGCGATGCCCTGCTCGTCGAGCACCTGTCCCACGTCGTGCGGGTGGATGTCACCGAGCGTGAAGGAGATCGCGGCGCCGCGGTCCTCGGCCGTGGTGGGGCCGATGATCCGCAGGTCGGGGACCTCCAGCAGCCGCTTGACCGCGTACTCGGTGAGCGCGTGCTCGTGCGCGGCGATGTTCTCCATGCCGATGGAGTTGAGGTAGTCCACCGCCGCGCCGAGGCCGACGGCCTGGGCGATCGGGGGCGTACCGGCCTCGAACTTGTGCGGCGCCGGGGCGTAGGTGGAGGAGCTCATCGAGACGGTCTCGATCATCTCGCCGCCACCGAGGAACGGCGGCAGGTCCTCCAGCAGCTCCTGGCGGCCCCACAGGACGCCGATGCCGGTCGGGCCGCACATCTTGTGGCCGGTGAAGGCCACGAAGTCGGCCTGGAGCGCCTGGACGTCCAGCGGCATGTGCGGCGCGGCCTGCGAGGCGTCGAACACGACGAGCGCGCCGACGTCCTGCGCCTTGCGGACGATCGCCTCGACCGGGTTGACCGTGCCCATGAGGTTGGAGACCAGGGTCAGGGAGACGACCTTGGTCTTCTCCGTGATGATCTCGTCGATGTTGGAGAGGTCGAGCCGGCCGTCCTCGGTCAGCCCGAACCACTTCAGCTTCGCGCCCGTGCGCTGCGAGAGCAGCTGCCACGGCACGATGTTGGAGTGGTGCTCCATCTCCGTGATGACGATCTCGGTCTCGTGGTCCACGCGGTAGGGCTCGTCGGCCCAGCCCAGCATGTTCGCGACGAGGTTGAGCGACTCCGAGGCGTTCTTGGTGAAGATCACCTCGTCGCGGCTCGGTGCGTTGATGAACTCGGCGACCTTGTCGCGAGCACCTTCGTACAGCGCCGTGGCCTCCTCGGCGAGCACGTGCACGCCGCGGTGGACATTGGCGTTGTAACGCTCGTAGTACTCGCTCAGCACGTCGATGACCTGGCTGGGCGTCTGCGAGGTCGCGGCGCTGTCCAGGTAGACGAGCTTCTTCCCTTCGTGGACCTCGCGGCCCAGGATCGGGAAGTCCTTACGGATCGCCTCTGTGTCGAGGAGGCCCGGCAGCTGTGTCACGCGGTTGCGCCACCCTTCACGTATGCCTCGTAGCCCTCGGCCTCCAGCTTGTCCGCCAGCTCCGGGCCGCCGGACTCGGCGATCCGGCCGTTGGCGAAGACGTGGACGTGGTCGGGCTTGATGTAGCGGAGGATCCGCGTGTAGTGCGTGATCAGCAGGGTGCCGACCTCGCCGGACTCGCGGACCCGGTTGACGCCCTCGGAGACGATGCGCAGCGCGTCGACGTCCAGGCCGGAGTCGGTCTCGTCGAGGATCGCGATCTTCGGCTTGAGCAGCTCCAGCTGGAGGATCTCGTGGCGCTTCTTCTCACCGCCGGAGAAGCCCTCGTTGACGTTGCGCTCGGCGAACGCCGGGTCCATGTTGAGGCGCTCCATGGCCTCCTTGACCTCCTTGACCCACAGCCGCAGCTTGGGGGCCTCGCCGCGGATCGCGGTGGCGGAGGTGCGCAGGAAGTTGGAGACGGAGACGCCGGGGACCTCGACCGGGTACTGCATGGCGAGGAAGACGCCGGCGCGGGCGCGCTCGTCGACGGACATCTCCAGGACGTCCTCGCCGTCGAGGGTGACGGTGCCGCCGGTGATCGTGTACTTGGGGTGACCCGCGAGGGAGTACGCGAGGGTGGACTTGCCGGAGCCGTTGGGGCCCATGATGGCGTGCGTCTCGCCCTGCTTCACGGTCAGGTCGACGCCCTTCAGGATCTCGCGCGGGCCGTTCTCGGCCTCGACGGAGACGTGCAGGTCGTGGATCTCAAGCGTTGCCATGGGGAACTCAGGACTCCTGGGATACGGAGACGAGCACGTCGTCCCCTTCGATCTTTACGGGGTATACGGGGACGGGCTGCGTCGCGGGAAGGCCGGACGGCTTGCCGGTACGGAGGTCGAAGCTGGAGCCGTGCAGCCAGCACTCGATGGAGCAGTCCTCCACCTCGCCCTCCGAGAGGGAGACGTTCGCGTGCGAGCAGATGTCGTTGATCGCGTACACCTCGCCCTCGGTACGGACGACCGAGACCGGGGTGCCGTCGAGCTCGACCCGCTTGGGGGTGTCTTCCTCGAGCTCGCTCAGCCCACAGGCTCGTACGAAGGTGGCGGTCATGCTACGGACGCCTCCAGCTCGGCATCGATCTTGGTGAGGAGGCGCTCCTCGACGTCCGGCAGGCCGATCTGCTGGACCAGCTCGGCGAAGAAGCCGCGGACCACCAGGCGACGGGCCTCGTCGGCGGGGATGCCGCGGGCCATCAGGTAGAACAGCTGCTCGTCGTCGAAGCGGCCGGTCGCCGAGGCGTGGCCGGCGCCGACGATCTCGCCGGTCTCGATCTCCAGGTTCGGCACCGAGTCGACCCGCGCGCCGTCCGTGAGGACGAGGTTGCGGTTGAGCTCGTAGGTGTCCGTACCGGTGGCCGCCGCCCGGATGAGGACGTCGCCGATCCAGACCGCGTGCGCGTCCTGGCCCTGGAGGGCGCCCTTGTAGACGACGTTGGAGCGGCAGTTGGTCGCCTCGTGGTCGACGAAGAGACGGTGCTCCTGGTGCTGGCCGTTGTCGGTGAAGTACAGGCCGTAGAACTCGGCCTCGCCACCGGGGCCGGCGTAGGTCACGCGCGGGTTCAGCCGGACCAGGTCGCCGCCGAAGGTGACGATCACGGACTTGAAGGACGCGTCCCGGCCGACCAGGGCGTTGTGCTGGCCGGCGTGGACCGCGCTGTCGTCCCAGTCCTGGACCGAGACGACGGTCAGCTTGGCGCCGTCGCCGAGGAGGTAGTCGACGTTGGCGGCGAGCGTGGCGTCACCGGTGTGGTCGATGACGACGACGGCCTCGGCGAAGGCTCCCAGCTCGATGACCTGGTGGCCGTAGGCGACCCCGCCCTCGCCGTGCACGGCGATGCGGATCGGCTCGTCGAGCACGGTCTCCTTGGGCACGGAGACCACGGACGCCTTCTCGAAGGAGCTGTACGCCTGCGCCGCGACCCGGTCGATGGGCGTGCCGGCCTTGCCGACGCGCGCGTCGTCGCGGCCCGCGGTCTCGACCGTCACGCCCTCGGGCGCGGTGATCTCGACCGAGACGCCGCCGGTGGCGGTGGCGGTGCCGTCGTGGAGGCCCTTCAGGCGCTCCAGCGGCGTGAAGCGCCACTCCTCCTCGCGGCCGTGGGGCACGGGGAAGTCCGCCACGTCGTAGGACGGCGGGGCGCTCATCCGGGTGGCGACGGTGGACTCCGCGGCCACCGCGATCGAGCCGGCGGTGGTGGAGCCCGCCGGGATGTTCTGAGCCTCAGCCATGGCTGTCGTAGTGCTCGCTTTCTCAGTCAAGAAGGGTGCTGCGGACGGGGGCGGGCCGGTCCGGCGGACCGGCCCGGGGACGGCTCGGGTCAGCCGACCGCGCCCTCCATCTGCAGCTCGATCAGCCGGTTGAGCTCCAGCGCGTACTCCATGGGCAGCTCACGGGCGATGGGCTCGACGAAGCCGCGGACGATCATCGCCATGGCCTCGTCCTCGGAGAGACCGCGCGCCATCAGGTAGAAGAGCTGGTCCTCGCTGACCTTGGAGACGGTCGCCTCGTGGCCCATGGACACGTCGTCCTCGCGGACGTCCACGTAGGGGTAGGTGTCCGAGCGGGAGATCGTGTCCACCAGCAGGGCGTCACAGAGCACGTTGGACTTGGCGCCCTCGGCACCCTCGCCGATCTCGATCAGGCCGCGGTACGAGGTCCGGCCGCCGCCTCGCGCCACCGACTTGGAGACGATGTTCGAGGAGGTGTTCGGAGCCATGTGGACCATCTTGGCGCCGGCGTCCTGGTGCTGGCCCTCGCCCGCGAAGGCAATGGACAGGGTCTCGCCCTTGGCGTGCTCGCCCATCAGGTAGACGGCCGGGTACTTCATCGTGACCTTGGAGCCGAGGTTGCCGTCGACCCACTCCATGGTCGCGCCCTCGTAGGCCACGGCACGCTTGGTGACCAGGTTGTAGACGTTGTTCGACCAGTTCTGGATCGTCGTGTAGCGGCAGCGGCCGCCCTTCTTCACGATGATCTCCACGACGGCCGAGTGCAGCGAGTCCGACTTGTAGATCGGCGCCGTGCAGCCCTCGACGTAGTGGACGTAGGCGTCCTCGTCGACGATGATCAGCGTCCGCTCGAACTGGCCCATGTTCTCGGTGTTGATCCGGAAGTAAGCCTGCAGCGGGATGTCGACGTGCACGCCCGGGGGCACGTAGATGAACGAGCCGCCGGACCACACCGCGGTGTTCAGCGAGGCGAACTTGTTGTCACCCGCCGGGATCACCGTGCCGAAGTACTCCTTGAAGAGCTCCGGGTGCTCCTTGAGCGCGGTGTCGGTGTCCAGGAACAGGACGCCCTGCTCCTCCAGGTCCTCGCGGATCTGGTGGTAGACGACCTCGGACTCGTACTGGGCGGCGACGCCGGCGACGAGGCGCTGCTTCTCCGCCTCCGGGATGCCGAGCTTGTCGTAGGTGTTCTTGATGTCCTCCGGCAGCTCTTCCCAGCTGGCAGCCTGCTGCTCGGTGGAGCGGACGAAGTACTTGATGTTGTCGAAGTCGATGCCGGAGAGGTCCGAGCCCCAGTTCGGCATGGGCTTCTTGCCGAAGAGCTTCAGGCCCTTCAGGCGGAGCTTGAGCATCCACTCCGGCTCGTTCTTCTTCGCCGAGATGTCGCGGACGACCTCCTCGGAGAGGCCGCGCTTCGCGGAAGCGCCGGCGACGTCGGAGTCGGCCCAGCCGTATTCGTACTTGCCCAGACCCTCGAGCTCGGGGTGAGCAGTCTCCGTGGGGAGCGTCATGCGGGGTTCCTCCCGGCCGTGCTTGCAGATGCTGTGGTGGTCTTTGTGGTGCGGTGGTCGGCCTTGCCGGTGGCCTTCGCGGCCCGGGGAGGGCCCTGGGCCTTGGGGGTGCCCTGGGCTGTCGCCTTGGGTACGAAGGTCGTGCAGACACCGTCGCCGTGGGCGATGGTGGCAAGACGCTGCACATGGGTCCCGAGCAGGCGCGAGAAGACCTCGGTCTCCGCCTCGCACAGCTGAGGGAACTGCTCGGCCACATGGGCGACCGGGCAGTGGTGCTGGCAGAGCTGTTCACCTTGCTGCAGATGGGGGGCGCTGCGCGCCGTAGCAGCGTACCCGTCCGCGGTCAATGCCTTCGCAAGGGCCGCCGTGCGCTCCTCGGGGGACGCGGCCTCGACCGCCGAACGGTACTCCGCCGCCTGGGCCTCCAGCCGGGCGCGGGCGAACTCCGCGACCGCGGCCTCGCCGCGCTCGCCGCCGCCCGCAGCCTGCGCAATCCAGCGCAGCGCGTCGGAGGCCAGGCTGTCGTATGCCTGGTCGAAGGCGTCCCGGCCGCAGTCGGTCAGCGCGAACGCCTTCGCGGGACGGCCCCTGGAGCGTGTGCCGTACACCCGCTTCTCGCGGGGCTCCACGACACCCTCGGCCACGAGGGCGTCGAGATGACGGCGGACGGCAGCCTGGGTCAGCTCCAGCCGGACCGCCAGCTCGGCGGCGGTGGAGGGGCCGTGGTCCAGAATGGAGCGCGCCACGCGGTTCCGCGTGCCGTGCGCCTCGTCCTGGGCGGTGACCTGCGCAGAGGCGGAGGTCACCGGCCCGGCGGCCGGAACGGCCGCGGGAACCTGTCGATCCTCGCTCGCGTATTTCACAACGACATTGTTGCGTAATTCTTCAGACCAGGACAAGCCTCGCCGGGACGCGGCCGTGGTGGCCTCTATCACTTAGGGGAACCTAAGTGCAAGGCCGCGGCGCGTCGAGTACGGGGCGGCCGGGCGCCGAGTGCGGGGCCGCCGCGCGCCGGGTGCGCGGGAGCCCCCGTGGGAGCCGGGGGGCGCGCCTTCGTAGACTGCGGGGCATGCGCAGCACCTCCCCGGGGGACGTTCCCCGGACCCCCGGGCGCGAGCCCGCCGTCGAGGTCACGGGCCTGGTCAAGCGGTACGGCAGCAAGACCGCCGTGGACGGCCTGGACCTCACCGTCACCCGCGGCACCGTCACCGCCGTCCTCGGCCCGAACGGCGCCGGCAAGACCACCACCGTCGAGACCTGCGAGGGCTACCGCCGCGCCGACGCCGGTACCGTCCGCGTCCTCGGCCTGGACCCCGTCGCCGACGCCGCCGCGCTGCGCCCCCGTATCGGCGTGATGCTCCAATCGGGTGGCGTGTACGCGGGCGCCCGCGCCGAGGAGATGCTGCGGCACACCGCGTCCCTGCACGCCCACCCCGTCGACGTCGACGTCCTGATCGAGCGGCTGGGCCTGGGCTCCTGCGGCCGGACGACCTACCGGCGGCTCTCCGGCGGCCAGCAGCAGCGCCTGGCGCTCGCCATGGCCGTCGTCGGCCGCCCCGAGCTGGTCTTCCTGGACGAGCCGACCGCGGGCCTGGACCCGCAGGCCCGCCGCGCCACCTGGGACCTCGTGCGCGAGCTGCGCACGGACGGCGTCAGCGTGGTGCTGACCACGCACTTCATGGACGAAGCCGAGCAGCTCGCCGACGATGTCGCGATCATCGACGGCGGCCGGGTCATCGCCCAGGGGAGCCCCGAGTCGCTGTGCAAGGGGGGCGCGGAGAACACCCTGCGCTTCACCGGGCGGCCCGGTCTGGACCTCGCCTCGCTCCTGAAGGCGCTGCCGGCCGACTGCGCGGCGGCCGAGCTGACGCCCGGCGCGTACCGGGTCAACGGCACGATCGACCCGCAGCTGCTGGCCACCGTCACCTCCTGGTGCGCGCAGAACGGCGTGCTGCCGGACCGCATAGCGGTCGAGCGGCACACCCTGGAGGATGTTTTTCTGGAGCTCACGGGCAAGGAGCTGCGCGCATGAGTGCGACCACGGGTGTGTTCACCCCGAAGCCGGGCGCGGCGCCGCTCTCCCGGATGATCCGCGCGCAGGCCCTCCTCGAGACGAAGATGCTGCTGCGCAACGGGGAGCAGCTGCTGCTGACGGTCGTCATCCCGACACTGCTGCTCGTGCTGTTCTCCGCCGTCGACATCGTCGCTGTGCCTACTGGAACAGCGGGCGGGAAGGGGAAGTCGGTGGACTTCCTGGCCCCCGGCATCCTCGCGCTCGCCGTGATGTCCACCGCCTTCACCGGGCAGGCCATCGCCACCGGGTTCGAACGGCGGTACGGCGTGCTCAAGCGGCTCGGCGCCTCGCCGCTCCCCCGCTGGGCGCTGATGACCGCCAAGACCTGCTCCGTGCTGGTCACGGAGGTCCTGCAGATCGTCCTGCTGACCGTGGTCGCCTTCGCGCTCGGCTGGTCGCCGCACGGCAACCCCGTATGGGTCGTGCTGCTGCTGATCCTCGGTACCGCGGCCTTCTCCGGGCTCGGCCTCCTGATGGCCGGCACGCTCAAGGCCGAGGCCACGCTCGCCGCGGCCAACCTGGTCTTCCTGCTCCTGCTGGTCGGCGGCGGCGTCATCGTGCCGCTGGAGAAGTTCCCCGGCGCCCTGCAGTCCGTACTGCAGCTGCTGCCGATCTCGGCGCTCTCGGACGGGCTGCGGGACGTCCTCCAGCACGGCGCCGGGCTCCCCCTGGCGGACCTCGGCATCCTCGCGGTCTGGACGGTGCTGGGGCTGGGCGCGGCGGCGCGGTTCTTCCGCTGGGAGTGAGCGCGGGGCCGCCCCGGACACGTGGCGTGCCACAGGGGTCACGGTACGCACCGTTTCGCACCCCTCGTGAAAAGACGCACAAGCCGCGTCCTACGATGACCCCGTGCCGAATTCGCTGAATCCCCTGGAGCAGATCGCCCGTCGCTGGCAGCCCTCGGCTGCCTTCGTGCGACGTGCCGCGCTCGCCACGGTCGTCATGGCCGTCGTCATCGTCGTGACCGGCGGCGCGGTCCGGCTCACCCAGTCGGGGCTGGGCTGCTCCACGTGGCCGCAGTGCACCCCCGGCAGCCTCACGCCGACCCACGAGATGGGCATCAACGGGCTCATCGAGTTCGGCAACCGCATGCTCACCTACGTGCTGTGCGCGGTCGTCGGCCTCTTCATCATCGCCGCCCGCGCCCGGCACCCCCGGCGCCGCTCGCTCACCCGGCTCGGCTGGGCGCAGTTCTGGGTGGTCATGGGCAACGCCGTGGTCGGCGGCATCACCGTGCTGACCGGCCTGAACCCGTACATCGTCAGCGCGCACTTCCTGGTGTCGACGGCGCTGCTCACGGTGGCGGTGGTCTCCTGGCGGCGCGCCTCCGAGGGCGACGCGGAGCCGCGGGACCTGGTCGCCCGGCCGGTCCGCCAGCTCTCCTGGCTGCTCGTACTGGCCACCGCCGCGCTCACCCTGATCGGCACGGTCGTCACCGGCGCCGGCCCGCACGCGGGTGACGCGCGCAAGGTCCACCGCATCCCGCTGGACTGGCAGGAGATCACCCAGCTGCACGTGGACTTCGTGTACATCGTGGTCGGCCTGAGCGTCGCCCTGTGGTTCACACTGCGTGCGGTCAAGGCACCGGCAGCGCCGCGCCGGACGCTCCTGGAGCTCTTCGGCTGCCTCGCCTTCCAGGGCGTCATCGGCTACGTCCAGTACTTCACCCACCTGCCCGAGCTGGTCGTGGGCATCCACATGTTCGGCTCGACGCTGGTGTGGATCTGCGTGCTGCGGGTCTTCCTCTCGCTGCGCGAGCGTGGCCCGCTGGCGGCCGTTCCGGCCCCCGCCGGGGCCCAGGAGCCCACCGGCGCTCCCAAGACCGTCACGACGGCCTGAGGCCCCGCGAAAGCCCGTAAAAGCCCGCCGGCCACGGTCCGAGGACCGTGGCCGGCGGGCTTTCGCGTACGCGGAACGCGCGGAGGTCAGTCGTTGGACGGTCCGCCCAGCTGAAGGCCCGCCATCCGCGACCACTCGTAGCGGCCGGTGCGCACCTTGGCGGCCAGCTCGCCGTCGAAGTCGTCGTGCAGGGTGATGCCGGCCTTCTCGGCGCCCTTCTTGGCGGCTTCGTACGAGCGGGCGACGAGGTTGCCCCACTCACCGTTGGCGCCGACCAGGGCGACCCGGGTGCGGCCCCGCCCTATGTGGGCCAGCTGGCCCTCGGCGCTGCCGCCGTGGCTCCTGGCGAAAGCCTGCATCTCCCGGGCGAGCTTGGCGGCCTGCTTCTCGGAGCGCTTGTCCAGCCGCTCGTCCGCCTGCGTGGTCTCTGACATGGCCGCATGCTACCGAGCGGTAAACCTCGCATGGAAGAAGGCCGCCGTGACCTCCCGTATGGGATCGGTCACGACGGCCTTCAGAAGTGCGGCGGCCTGCGCCCGTATGCGGGCTCAGCGCAGGAAGGGGTCCACGGCGACGGCCACGAAGAGCAGCGACACGTAGGTGATCGACCAGTGGAAGAGCCGCATCTCCTTGAGCTTGGCGCCCGTGACCTCGGCCTTGGCGCGGGCCTGCAGGCCGTGCGCCTCCTTCAGCCAGAAGGCACCGCACAGGACCGCGACCACCGTGTAGAACCAGCCGGTGTAGCCCAGCGGCTGCAGCAGCAGCGACACGCCGACCATCACCCAGCTGTAGAGCACGATCTGCCGCGCGACCACCTTGTTCGAGGCGAGGACGGGGAGCATCGGCACGCCGACGCGCGCGTAGTCCTCCTTCACCTTCATGGACAGCGGCCAGTAGTGCGGCGGCGTCCAGAAGAACATCACCAGGAAGAGGATGACCGGCGCCCACGACATCGAGTTGGTGACGGAGGACCAGCCGATGAGGACCGGCAGACAGCCCGCGATGCCGCCCCAGACGATGTTCTGGGAGGTGCGGCGCTTCAGGATCATCGTGTAGACGACCACGTAGAACAGCAGCGCGCCCAGCGAGAGCCATGCGGACAGCCAGTTGACGGTCAGTCCGAAGAGCAGCGTGGAGATCACCGCGAGCGAGACGCCGAAGACCAGGCATTCGCGCGGGCTGACCATGCCGGTGACGAGCGGCCGCTGCGACGTACGGTCCATCAGCGCGTCGATGTCGCGGTCGATGTACATGTTGAGCGCGTTGGCACCGCCGGCCGAGAGGTAGCCGCCGACGCAGGTGAGCAGCACCAGCATCAGGTCGGGCACGCCCTGTTCGGCGAGGAACATCACCGGAACGGTGGTGATGAGGAGCAGCTCAATGATCCGCGGCTTGGTCAGCGCCACGAATGCCATGACCCGGGCTCCGAACGGCCGGTCGCCAGGACCGGAGCTCCCCGCGCTTACAGGAAGCTCCCCCAAGGCTTTAAGAGCTTGGGAGGTGCCCCCACCCGCAGGACGGGATTCGACGGCCGTCACGCACACCCCTGGAAGTAACTTCTGCGGCTGGCGCCGCGGAGATAAGGCCAGCAAGCACATTCGGGCAGTGAAGGCCCGGTGAAGACTTGCGCGTACCACGCCACTCTAGACGTTGGGCATAGCGCGATCTTCGCGGGGGTGGGTTCGTGTTGGCGCAGCGGGGGCCGGAAGGAATCACACCCGAGTGCCCGGACACGCGGACGTTCAGCGGGCGAAAGGGGGCACCGGACGGCAGTCTGAACCCAGCGCCGACACCCGGTGTCTCCTGGGCGTTCACCTGCTCATTCGGGCGCTCGTTCGGGGCCCTGAAAACTCATGTGTTGCAGGTGACGGCGAGCGGGGTTCCGGCGGAAAAATGCGGCTCCCGCGAAGGTAGGCTCGACAGCGTCCGAGGGCATTTCCGACCCCCGGCATTCGACATGTGGAGAGGAGCCCTGACCCAGGGTGAGCACCAAGCCGACCACCACAGGTCTTGAGTGGACCGATCTGGACCAGCGGGCCGTCGATACCGTCCGCGTTCTGGCCATGGATTCCGTGCAGAAGGTCGGTAACGGCCACCCGGGCACGGCCATGAGCCTCGCTCCTGCCGCCTACACCCTTTTCCAGAAGGTCATGCGGCACGACCCCGCCGACCCGGACTGGACCGGCCGTGACCGGTTCGTGCTGTCCGCCGGCCACTCGTCCCTGACCCTCTACATCCAGCTCTACCTCGCCGGTTTCGGCCTGGAGCTGGAGGACTTGATGGCCTTCCGCACCTGGGGTTCCAAGACCCCGGGCCACCCGGAGTACGGCCACACCGTGGGTGTCGAGACCACCACCGGCCCGCTGGGCCAGGGCGTGGCCAACGCAGTGGGCATGGCGATGGCTGCCCGGTACGAGCGCGGCCTGTTCGACCCGGACGCCGCTCCCGGCACCTCGCCGTTCGACCACCACATCTACGCCATCGCCGGTGACGGCTGCCTCCAGGAGGGCATCTCCGCCGAGGCGTCGTCCATGGCCGGGCACCAGAAGCTCGGCAACCTGATCATGCTGTGGGACGACAACCACATCTCGATCGAGGGCGACACCGAGACGGCCATCTCCGAGGACACCGTCAAGCGGTACGAGGCGTACGGCTGGCACGTCCAGCGCGTGGAGCCGAAGGAGAACGGCGACCTCGACCCCGAGGCGCTGTACGCGGCGATCGAGGCGGCCAAGGCCGAGACCGAGCGCCCCTCCTTCATCGCGATGCGCTCGATCATCGCCTGGCCGGCCCCCAACGCCCAGAACACCGAGGCCGCGCACGGCTCGGCGCTCGGCGGCGAGGAAGTCGCGGCCACCAAGCGCGTCCTCGGCTTCGACCCCGAGAAGGACTTCGAGGTCTCCGACGAGGTCCTGGCGCACACCCGTGCGCTGGGTGACCGCGCCGGTGACGCCAAGGCCGAGTGGGAGAAGTCCTTCGGCGAGTGGCGGACCGCCAACCCCGAGCGTGCGGCCGAGTTCGACCGCATCCGCGCCGGCGAGCTGCCGGCCGGCTGGGAGGAGCAGCTGCCCTGCTTCGAGACCGGCAAGGCGGTCGCCACCCGCGCGGCCTCCGGCAAGGTCCTGCAGGCGCTGGGCGGCGTGATCCCCGAGCTGTGGGGCGGCTCCGCCGACCTCGCCGGCTCGAACAACACCACCATCGACAAGAACTCCTCGTTCCTGCCGGTGGGCAACCCGCTGCCGGAGGCGGACCCGTACGGCCGTACGATCCACTACGGCATCCGCGAGCACTCCATGGCCGCGGAGATGAACGGCATCGCGCTGCACGGCAACACCCGCATCTACGGCGGCACCTTCCTGGTGTTCTCCGACTACATGCGCAACGCCGTACGCCTGTCGGCCCTGATGCACCTGCCGGTCACGTACGTGTGGACGCACGACTCGATCGGCCTCGGCGAGGACGGCCCGACCCACCAGCCGGTGGAGCACCTGGCCTCGCTGCGCGCCATCCCCGGCCTCAACGTCGTCCGCCCGGCGGACGCCAACGAGACCGCGCTGGCCTGGGGCGAGATCCAGAAGCGCTGGACCAAGGAGTTCGGCAAGGGCGCCCCGCACGGCCTGGCGCTGACCCGGCAGGGCGTGCCGACGTACGAGCCCAACGCCGAGGGTGTCGCCAAGGGCGGTTACGTCCTGTTCGACGCCGAGGGCGGCGAGCCGCAGGTCGTGCTGATCGCCACCGGCTCCGAGGTGCACCTCGCGGTCGAGGCTCGTGAGCAGCTGCAGGCCGCGGGCGTCCCGACGCGCGTCGTCTCGATGCCGTGCGTGGAGTGGTTCGAGGAGCAGGACCAGGCGTACAAGGACAGCGTCCTGCCGCCGGCCGTCAAGGCACGCGTCGCCGTCGAGGCGGGCATCGGCCTGACCTGGCACAAGTACGTGGGCGACGCGGGCCGCATCGTCTCGCTGGAGCACTTCGGTGCCTCCGCGGACGGCAAGGTCCTCTTCCGCGAGTTCGGCTTCACGCCCGAGAACGTGGCCGCCGCCGCGCGGGAATCGATCGACGCCGCCGCGCGCTGACGACCGTAGACGACAAGTAGGAGATGCAATTCCCATGACAGACGCACTCAAGCGCCTTTCCGACGAAGGCGTTGCGATCTGGCTGGACGACCTGTCGCGCAAGCGCATCACGTCCGGCAACCTCGCCGAGCTGATCGACCAGAGCCACGTGGTGGGTGTCACCACCAACCCGTCGATCTTCCAGAAGGCGATCTCCTCGGGTGACGGCTACGAGCAGCAGGTCTCCGACCTCGCGGCCCGCAAGGTCACCGTCGAGGAGGCCATCCGCATGATCACCACTGCGGACGTGCGCGACGCGGCCGACATCCTGCGGCCGGTCTTCGACGCCACCGACGGCCAGGACGGCCGGGTCTCCATCGAGGTCGACCCGCGCCTGGCGCACAACACCAAGGCGACCGTCGCCGAGGCCAAGCAGCTGGCCTGGCTGGTGGACCGCCCGAACACGCTCATCAAGATCCCGGCGACCAAGGCGGGCCTGCCCGCGATCACCGAGGTCATCGGCAAGGGCATCAGCGTCAACGTCACGCTGATCTTCTCGCTGGAGCGCTACCGCGAGGTCATGGACGCCTACCTGGCCGGCCTGGAGAAGGCCAAGTCGCTGGGTCTGGAGCTGGACAAGATCCACTCCGTCGCGTCCTTCTTCGTGTCCCGCGTGGACACCGAGATCGACAAGCGCCTGGACGGCATCGGCACCGACGAGGCCAAGGCCCTCAAGGGCAAGTCGGCCCTCGCCAACGCCCGCCTGGCCTACCAGGCGTACGAGGAGGTCTTCTCCTCGGACCGCTGGGCCGCCCTGGAGAAGGCCGGCGCCAACAAGCAGCGTCCGCTGTGGGCCTCCACCGGCGTGAAGGACCCGGAGCTCAAGGACACGCTGTACGTCGAGCAGCTGGTCGCGCCGAACACGGTCAACACCATGCCGGAGGCCACCCTGGAGGCCACCGCGGACCACGGCGAGATCACGGGTGACACCGTGAGCGGCGGGTACCAGGAGGCTCAGGCCGACATCGACGCGCTCGCGAAGCTGGGCGTCTCGTACGACGAGGTCGTCCAGCTCCTGGAGGACGAGGGTGTCGACAAGTTCGAGACGGCCTGGAACGACCTGCTCAAGTCGACCGAGGCGGAGCTGAAGCGCCTCGCTCCTTCGGAGGGCTGAGACTCTTGTCAAGCAGCAATCCGCTGCGTGACGCCGCGGACCGACGGCTCCCGCGTATCGCGGGGCCGTCGGGCCTCGTCATCTTCGGCGTCACGGGCGATTTGTCACGTAAAAAGCTGATGCCCGCCGTTTACGACCTCGCCAACCGCGGTCTCCTCCCGCCGGGCTTCTCGCTCATCGGCTTCGCCCGCCGCGACTGGGAGAACGAGGACTTCGCCCAGGTCGTGCACGACGCGGTCAAGGAACACTCGCGCACCCCCTTCCGCGAGGAGGTCTGGCAGCAGCTCAGCCAGGGCATGCGCTTCGTCCAGGGCAACTTCGACGACGATGCGGCCTTCGAGCAGCTCAAGTCCACGATCCAGGACCTGGACAAGGCGCAGGGCACCGGCGGCAACTTCGCCTTCTACCTGTCCGTGCCGCCCAAGTTCTTCCCCACGGTCGTCCAGCAGCTCAAGAACCACGGGCTGGCCGACCAGAAGGACGGCTCCTGGCGCCGCGCGGTCATCGAGAAGCCCTTCGGCCACGACCTGGAGAGCGCGAAGGAGCTCAACGAGGTCGTCCACGAGGTCTTCCCGCCCGAGTCGGTCTTCCGGATCGACCACTACCTCGGCAAGGAGACGGTCCAGAACATCCTGGCGCTGCGCTTCGCCAACACGATGTTCGAGCCCCTGTGGAACCGCTCCTACGTGGACCACGTGCAGATCACGATGGCCGAGGACATCGGCATCGGCGGCCGGGCCGGGTACTACGACGGCATCGGCGCCGCGCGTGACGTGATCCAGAACCACCTCCTCCAGCTGCTCGCGCTGACCGCCATGGAGGAGCCCGCCTCGTTCGACGCGGACGCGCTGGTCGCGGAGAAGGCCAAGGTCCTCGGCGCCGTCCGGCTGCCCAAGGACCTGGGCAAGGAGACGGTGCGCGCGCAGTACGCGGAAGGCTGGCAGGGCGGCGAGAAGGCCGTCGGCTACCTCCAGGAAGAGGGCATCGACCCCCAGTCGAAGACCGACACCTACGCCGCGATCAAGCTGGGCATCGACAACCGCCGCTGGGCGGGCGTCCCCTTCTACCTGCGCACCGGCAAGCGCCTGGGCCGCCGCGTCACCGAGATCGCGGTCGTCTTCCAGCGCGCCCCGCACTCCCCCTTCGACCACACGGCCACCGAGGAGCTGGGGCAGAACGCCCTGGTCATCCGGGTGCAGCCGGACGAGGGCGTGACGGTGCGGTTCGGCTCGAAGGTCCCGGGTACCTCGATGGAGGTGCGGGACGTGTCGATGGACTTCGCGTACGGCGAGTCCTTCACGGAGTCCAGCCCCGAGGCGTACGAGCGCCTGATCCTGGACGTCCTCCTCGGCGACGCCAACCTCTTCCCGCGCACGGAGGAGGTCGAGCTGTCCTGGAAGATCCTCGACCCGATCGAGCAGTACTGGGACAAGCACGGCAAGCCCGCACAGTACCCGGCGGGTACCTGGGGCCCCGTCGAGGCGGACGAAATGCTCGCACGAGACGGACGGAGCTGGCGTCGGCCATGAAGATCGATCTCACCGAAACCACGGCCAGCAAGATCAACAAGGCGCTGGTCCAGGGCCGCCGTGCCATCGGCACGCCGGCCGTCGGCATGGTGCTCACCCTCGTCATCGTCACCGACGAGGAGAACGCCTACGACGCGGTCAGGGCCGCCAACAACGCCTCGCGCGAGCACCCCTCGCGCACCCTGGTCGTCATCAAGCGCGTCAGCCGCTCCCCGCGGGACCGCGCCAAGCCGCGCCTCGACGCCGAGGTCCGGGTCGGCGCGGACGCCGGTACGGGCGAGACGGTCGTACTGCGGCTGCACGGCGAGGCCATCAACCACGCCCAGTCCGTCGTACTGCCGCTGCTGCTGCCGGACGCCCCCGTGGTGGTCTGGTGGCCGGTCGGCGGCCCGACCGACCCGGCCAACGACCCGCTCGGGTCGCTCGCCCAGCGGCGCGTCACCGACACCTACGCCACCGAGCAGCCGGTGCAGGAGCTGGCCCGGCGCGCCGCGGCGTACACCCCCGGCGACACCGACCTGGCCTGGACCCGCATCACGCCCTGGCGTTCGATGCTGGCCGCCGCGCTCGACCAGCAGCCGAGCGAGGTCACCTCGGTCACGGTCGAGGGCGAGGAATACAACCCGAGCTGCGAGCTGCTGGCCATGTGGCTCGCGGACCGGCTGCACGTTCCCGTCGAGCGGACGCTCTCCGCGGGCCCCGGCCTCACGGCCGTCCGTATGGAAACCAAGAACGGCCCGATCGTGCTGGACCG
Source organism: Streptomyces sp. NPDC053542 (assembly GCF_044544685.1). Taxonomy (NCBI): domain Bacteria; kingdom Bacillati; phylum Actinomycetota; class Actinomycetes; order Kitasatosporales; family Streptomycetaceae; genus Streptomyces; species Streptomyces sp. NPDC053542. Next base: position 200,864 of record NZ_JBITXL010000012.1, on the reverse strand, counting down.
TCCGGACGGCGCGATGGCCACGCTGTGCATGACCGGCCAGCCGGACCGCGCGGTGGCGCTGCAGCGGCGGGAGACCGCGGAGCTGCTCGCCGAGGAGCTGCGCCGGCTGGACCCGGACGACACCTACGCGTCCGCGCTGAAGTACGGCGTGGAGCGGCTGGGTGCGTACAAGGACGGTCAGCCCGGCGTCTCGGCGAAGAGCGTCGAGGCCGCCGAGCAGGAGGCCGAGGCCGAGCCGCAGTCCGCCGAGGACGCCCCCAAGGGGAAGGCCGCGGCCAAGAAGGCGCCCGCGAAGAAGGCGGCCGCCAAGTGAGCGCGCCGCAGGTCGTCGTCCACCGCGACAAGGAACTGATGGCCAAGGCCGCCGCGGCCCGGCTGATCACGAAGATCGTGGACGCCCAGACGGCGCGCGGCTCCGCCTCCGTCGTCCTGACCGGCGGCCGCAACGGCAACGGGCTGCTCGCGGCCCTCGCCGAGGCGCCGGCGCGGGACGCGGTGGACTGGTCCCGGCTGGACCTGTGGTGGGGCGACGAGCGGTTCCTGCCCGAGGGCGACCCGGAGCGCAACCACACCCAGGCCCGCGAGGCGCTGCTGGACAGCGTCCCGGTGGACCCGGCGCGGGTGCACGTGATGGCGCCGTCCGACGGCGCGTACGGCAACGACGCGGACGCCGCGGCGGAGGCGTACGCCGCCGCCCTGGCCGCCGCCGCGGGCCCGGAGGACCACGGCCCCGTGCCGTCCTTCGACGTCCTCCTGCTGGGCGTCGGCCCGGACACCCACGTCGCCTCGCTCTTCCCCGAGCACCCGGCCGCGCGGGAGACCGAGCGGACGGTGGTCGGCGTGCACGGCGCGCCCAAGCCGCCGCCCACCCGGATCTCGCTGACCCTGCCCGCCATCCGCGCGGCGCGGGAGGTCTGGCTGCTCGCGGCGGGCGAGGACAAGGCGAACGCGGCCGCGATGGCCCTCTCCGGCGCGGGCGAGATACAGGCGCCCGCGGCGGGCGCGTACGGCCGCAGCCGTACGCTCTGGCTGCTGGACGAGGCGGCCGCCTCCCAGCTGCCGCGCGGGCTCTACCCGCCGGCCTCGGCCTGACGGGTCCGCCGCACGACGAACGGCCCGGCTCCCACGGTGTCATCACCATGGGAGCCGGGCCGTCGTCGTGTCCGGGCCGGACGCGGGCGCTCAGCCGCTCACGCCTGCCGCTCCCGCTCCTGGCGCACCATGGCGTTGGCCATCCGCGCCGGGTCCTGGAGGTCGCCCACCGCGACGCCGTCGACGTCCTCGTCGAGGGTGTTGTACGGGCCGAGGGCGGCCTCCTTGTCGCCCTGCTCCGCTTCGAGGTGCCGGGCGGCCACCTCCTGCTGCTTGGCCGCGGGCTGGTCCACCAGCCACTGGCGGTTCTCCGGGGTCAGCAGGTTCAGAAAGCTCAAGAGCGCGTCTTCGTGCACCGGGATCAACGCCCCCGCATCGTGCGGTAGGTGGCGACCAGCGACTTCGTCGAGGCGTCCAGGCCCTCGACCTCGGCGCCCTCGGTCAGCGCGGGCTCCACGCGCTTGGCGAGGACCTTGCCGAGCTCCACGCCCCACTGGTCGAAGGAGTCGATGTTCCAGATGGCGCCCTGGACGAACACCTTGTGCTCGTAGAGGGCGATCAGCTGGCCCAGCACGGACGGGCTGAGCTCCTTGGCCAGGATGGTCGTGGAGGGGCGGTTGCCCTTGAAGGTCTTGTGCGTCACCAGCTCCTCGGGCACGCCCTCGGCGCGCACCTCCTCCGGCGTCTTGCCGAAGGCCAGCGCCTGGCCCTGGGCGAAGAGGTTGGCCATCAGCAGGTCGTGCTGGGCGACCAGACCGGGCTGGAGGTCCTCGACCGGCTGCGCGAAGCCGATGAAGTCGGCCGGGATCATCTTCGTGCCCTGGTGCAGCAGCTGGTAGTACGCGTGCTGGCCGTTCGTGCCGGGCGTGCCCCAGACCACCGGACCGGTCTGCCAGGAGACCTCCTGGCCGTCCCGGCCCACGTACTTGCCGTTGGACTCCATGTCCAGCTGCTGGAGGTACGCGGTGAACTTGGAGAGGTAGTGGCTGTACGGCAGGACCGCGTGCGACTGCGCGTCCCAGAAGTTGCCGTACCAGACGCCGAGCAGGCCGAGCAGCAGCGGCGCGTTCTCCTCGGGCGGCGCGCAGCGGAAGTGCTCGTCGACGAGGTGGAAGCCGGCCAGCATCTCGCGGAAGTGCTCCGGGCCGATCGCGATCATCAGCGACAGGCCGATGGCCGAGTCGTAGGAGTAACGGCCGCCGACCCAGTCCCAGAACTCGAACATGTTCGTGGTGTCGATGCCGAACTCCGACACCTTCTCGGCGTTGGTCGACAGCGCCACGAAGTGCTTGGCGATCGCCTCGTCCCCGGCCCGCAGGCCGGTCAGCAGCCAGTCGCGGGCCGACTTCGCGTTGGTGATCGTCTCGATGGTGGTGAACGTCTTCGAGGCGATGATGAAGAGCGTCTCGGCCGGGTCCAGGTCCCGCACGGCCTCGTGCAGGTCGGCGCCGTCGACGTTGGAGACGAACCGGAACTGCATGTCGCGGTCGGAGTAGGCGCGCAGCGCCTCGTACGCCATCGCCGGGCCCAGGTCCGAGCCGCCGATGCCGACGTTGACGACGGTCTTGATGCGCTTGCCGGTGTGGCCCTTCCAGTCGCCGGAGCGGACCCGGTCGGCGAACGTGGACATCTTGGTAAGGACGTGCTGCACGGCCGGGACGACGTTCTCGCCGTCGACCTCGATGTCGGACGAGCCGGGCGCGCGCAGCGCGGTGTGCAGCACCGCGCGGTTCTCGGTGATATTGATCTTCTCGCCGCGGAACATGGCGTCCCGCAGCTCGGTGACCTTCGTCGCGGCGGCGAGCTCGCGCAGCAGCTGCAGCGTCTCGTCGGTCACCAGGTGCTTGGAGTAGTCCAGGTGCAGGTCACCGACCTGGAGCGTGTAGCGCTCCGCACGGCCGGGGTCCTGCTCGAACAGCTCTCGCAGATGCGTGCTCGCGAGCTGTTCGCGGTGCTTCCCCAGGGCCGCCCACTCGGACGTCTGGTCGAGCCTGCTGCGGCCATCTGCGTTCATCTCGGACATCAGCCTTCTTTGGTCTCGTATCGGCCCCGCCATCCCCCAACCTAATTGATCAGGCGACGAGATGAGATGTCCGCCCGCCGACGAACGGCTGACGCGCGGATGTCCGTACCGCATTCACCTGCGAGGCCACTCGAACAGCGGAACGCGAGCGGCCCGGCAGGAAGGCCGAAACCCTCCGGCCGGGCCGGTGCACACTCTTCTCCTCCGCCGGAAGCGGGCGTTCGGCGCCGCCTCCTCAGATCTCGCCGCGGAGCTTGGCGAGCGCCTCCGCGAGAATCGCCTCGCCGTCCGCGTCCGTCCGGCGCTCCCGTACGTACGCCAGGTGCGTCTTGTACGGCTCGGTGCGCGGCGGGTCCGGCGGGTTGTCCCGGTCCTTGCCTGCGGGGAAGCCACAGCGCGGGCAGTCCCAGGTGTCAGGAATCTGCGCGTCGCCGGCGAAGCTGGGCTGTGTCTCGTGCCCGTTGGAGCACCAGAAGGAGATGCGGATGCGCGGCGCGGACTCGCCCCGCTCGGCCTCCCCCATCGGCCCCGCCCCGACCCGACTTCCTCGGATCGCGTTGCCACTTGCCACGGTCGTAACTCCCTGCGTCATGGTGCTGCGAAGCCTCGATGGGAGCCTCCGCTGCGGGCGCCCAGTCTACGTAAGGCCCAACGCGCGTCCAGTGACAGGAGTTACCCGGCCACGGAAGGACGCCGCACTCATGATAAGCCGCGTCCCCGACAGAGTGTCAGCTCTTGGGTGACAGACCCGATGTCGTCAGAGCCTGTGTCATAACCCTGGTCGGATCAGCGAACGTCGTCTGGTGCGTGCTATCGCAAGGCGCCGGAAGGTCCTCGATGGGGGTACCCCCTGGCCTTTATGGCCTTGGGGGAGGAGCTACTAGGGCCTTTTGGCAACGCCGCGAGAGTTGGGGCCTCCCCTGCTCGAGCGAAGCCGAGAGCTTGGGGAAGTGCCAGGCGGCGGGCGCCCGGCCGGGGTTATGACACAGGCTCTCAGCTGTCCAGCTTCATCAGGATTCCCAGGACGACGATGCAGGCGAACCAGAGCAGGCCGACGACGATGGTGATGCGGTCGAGGTTCCGCTCGGCGACGGAGGAACCGCCGACCGAGGACTGCATACCGCCACCGAACATGTCGGACAGGCCGCCGCCCTTCCCCTTGTGCATGAGAACCAGCATCATCAGCAGCGCGCTGAAGACGATGAGGGCGATCGAGAATCCCATGACCACTGGTGGACCAACTCTCTAGGACTGCGGACGGAAGGACGGGCGGATCTGACGCTGTGGGGCCGGGACGGCGTCGTGTGACACCGGGCCCGGCCCCGACAGCCTACGACGGGCCGGGCCCGTCGTCATAGCTGCTGCTCACGGTGGTACGGAGCGCAGCGTGACCGCTACTGGTCGCGGAATCGAACGATCTTGACGAACTCGTCGGCGTCCAGCGCGGCGCCGCCGATCAGCGCGCCGTCGACGTCCGGCTGCGCCATGATCGCCGCGACGTTCCCGGACTTCACCGAGCCGCCGTACTGGATGCGCACCTTGTCGGCGAGCTCCTGGCTGTACAGCTCCGCGAGGCGGCGGCGGATCGCTCCGCAGACCTCCTGCGCGTCCTCGGGGGTGGCGACCTCGCCGGTGCCGATGGCCCACACCGGCTCGTACGCGATCACGATGGTCTCGGCCTGCTCGGCCGGGACGTCCTTCAGCGCGCCGTCGACCTGGGCGAGGGTGTGCGCGACCTGGTTGCCCGCCTTGCGGACGTCCAGGCCCTCACCGACGCACAGGATCGGCGTGATGCCGTGCTTGAAGGCGGCCTTGACCTTGGCGTTGCAGACCTCCTCGTCCTCGCCGTGGTACTGGCGGCGCTCGCTGTGGCCGATGGCCACGTACGCGCACTTCAGCTTGGCGAGCATCGGGCCGGAGACCTCACCGGTGAAGGCACCGGAGTCGTGCGCCGAGATGTCCTGGGCGCCGTACTTGATCTTCAGCTTGTCGCCGTCGACCAGGGTCTGCACCGAGCGGATGTCGGTGAAGGGCGGCAGGACCGCGACCTCGACGGCCTCGTAGTCCTTGTCGGTGAGCGCGAAGGCGAGCTTCTGGACGTGGGCGATGGCCTCGAGGTGGTTGAGGTTCATCTTCCAGTTGCCCGCCATCAGCGGGGTACGGCTACTCACGTTTGTTCAGTCCTCCAGAGCGGCGAGGCCGGGGAGCGTCTTGCCTTCGAGGTATTCGAGGCTGGCGCCGCCACCGGTCGAGATGTGGCCGAAAGCATTCTCGTCGAAACCGAGCAGACGTACGGCAGCGGCCGAGTCGCCGCCGCCGACGACGGTGAAGGCTTCCGAGTCGAGCAGGCCCTGCGCGACGGCCTTGGTGCCGTTCGCGTAGTCCGGGTGCTCGAAGACACCCATCGGGCCGTTCCAGAAGATGGTGGCCGCGTCCTTGAGCTTGGCGGCGTACAGCTCCCGGGTCTTCGGACCGATGTCCAGGCCCTCCTGGTCGGCCGGGATGGCGTCCGCGGCGACCGTACCCGGGTTCGCCGGGGCCTTGGTCTTCAGGTCCGGGAAGTCGGTCGAAACCATGACGTCGACGGGCAGGACGAACTCCACGCCCTTCTTCTCGGCGCGCGCCAGGTACTCCAGGACCGCCGGGACCTGGTCCTCCTGCAGCAGCGACTTGCCGACCTCGTGGCCCTTGGCCTTGAGGAAGGTGTACGCCATGCCGCCGCCGATCAGGATGCGGTCGGCCTTCTCCAGGAGGTGGTCGATGACGCCGAGCTTGTCGGAGACCTTGGCACCGCCGAGCACGACCGCGTACGGGCGCTTGACGTCCTCGGTGAGCTTCTTCAGGACCGTGACCTCGGCGGCGATCAGGTCGCCGGCGGCGTGCGGGAGGCGGGCCGGCAGGTCGTACACCGAGGCGTGCTTGCGGTGCACGGCGCCGAAGCCGTCGCCGACGTACAGGTCGGCCAGCTGCGCCAGCTGGTCGGCGAACGCGCCGCGCTCGGTGTCGTCCTTGCTGGTCTCGCCCGCGTTGAAGCGGAGGTTCTCCAGGACCGCCACCTGGCCGTCGGCGAGGCCCGCCACGGTCGCCTGAGCGGACTCGCCGACCGTGTCGGTGGCGAAGGCGACGTCCTGGCCGAGCAGCTCACCCAGTCGGCGCGCCGCGGGGCCGAGCGAGAAGGCCGGGTCCGGGGCGCCCTTGGGGCGGCCCAGGTGCGAGGCGACGACCACGCGGGCGCCCGCGGCGGCGAGCTTGGCGATGGTCGGCTGCACGGCGCGGATGCGGCCGTCGTCGGTGATGGTGGTGCCGTCCAGCGGCACATTCAGGTCGGCGCGGACGAAAACCCGCTTCCCCGCTACCTGAAGGTCGTCGATCGTCTTCATGGTGACTCCGTTCGAACGTCAGTCATGGGACGGGGCCCGTACGACGCGTCGTCGCGTCCTACGAGCCCCGTCCTCACATCTCGGTGCCTAGTGCTGCGTCAGGCAGAGATTATTCAGAGCTGGCCGCCGACGAAGACAGTCAGGTCGACCAGGCGGTTCGAGTAGCCCCACTCGTTGTCGTACCAGCCGACGACCTTGACCTGCTTGCCCTGGGCCATGGTGAGGCCCGAGTCGAAGGTGCAGGAGGCGGGGGTGTTCACGATGTCCGAGGAGACGATCGGGTCCTCGGTGAACTCCAGGTAGCCCTTGAGCTGACCCTCGGCGGCCTTCTGGAAGGCGGCGTTGATCTCGTCGGCGGTGACCTCGCGGTCCAGCTCCAGGACGAGGTCGGTGACCGAGCCGGTGGGGACGGGCACGCGCATGGCGATGCCGTCCAGCTTGCCCTTGAGCTGCGGGAGGACCAGCGCGGTGGCCTTGGCGGCACCGGTGGAGGTCGGGATGATGTTCTCCGCGGCGGCGCGGGCGCGGCGCAGGTCCTTGTGCGGGAAGTCCAGGATGCGCTGGTCGTTGGTGTACGCGTGGACCGTGGTCATCATGCCCTTGACGATGCCGAAGTTCTCGTCGAGAACCTTGGCCATCGGCGCCACGCAGTTGGTGGTGCAGGAGGCGTTCGAGATGACGTGGTGCTTGTCGGCCTCGTACTTGTCCTGGTTGACACCCATCACGATGGTGATGTCCTCGTCCTTGGCCGGAGCCGAGATGAGGACCTTCTTCGCGCCACCGGCGAGGTGCTTGGCGGCGTCCTCGCGCTTGGTGAAGATGCCGGTCGACTCGATCACGATGTCGACGCCCAGCTCGCCCCACGGGATGTCGGCGGGGTTGCGCTCGGAGAGCACCTTGATCGTGCGCTCGCCGACGGTGATGGTGTCGGCGGTGTGCGACACGTCCTGCTTCAGACGGCCCAGGATGGTGTCGTACTTGAGCAGGTGGGCGGTGGTCGCGGTGTCACCCAGGTCGTTGACAGCCACGATCTCGATGTCCGCACCCTGCTCCAGCAGCGCGCGGAAGTAGTTACGACCGATGCGGCCAAAGCCGTTGATGCCTACGCGGATCGTCACGAAACCGATCTCCTCGTTGGTACGGCGGTTTGTGCACCGCCGAGCTGTATGGGATGTCCCCGACCGCCTCCGACCCTACCCCCTGTACGAGACGTACGTGACATTGACATGGGGCTCTCCTTCTGCTCAGGTGAGCGCCCTTGAGCCCCTCTGACGCCCTTGCGCACCGAGCCCCCCGTCAGTACGCACGCGCCCCCGGCACCCAGTGCGGGTGCCGGGGGCGCGTACTGACAAGTAGCGATCCGGTTCAGCCGACCATGCCCTCCGCGAGGTCGTCGGCGAGGTTGGATTCCGTACCCGGAATACCGAGGTCCTGTGCGCGCTTGTCGGCCATCGCGAGGAGGCGGCGGATGCGCCCCGCGACCGCGTCCTTGGTGAGCGGCGGGTCGGCGAGCGCGCCCAGCTCCTCCAGGGACGCCTGCTTGTGCTCCATGCGCAGCCGGCCCGCGGCCGCGAGGTGCTCCGGCACCTCCTCGCCGAGGATCTCCAGCGCGCGCTGCACACGGGCGCCGGCCGCGACCGCGGCCCGCGCCGAGCGGCGGAGGTTGGCGTCGTCGAAGTTCGCGAGGCGGTTGGCCGTGGCCCGCACCTCGCGGCGCATTCTGCGCTCCTCCCAGGCGAGCACCGACTCATGGGCGCCCAGCCGCGTCAACAGCGCGCCGATCGCGTCACCGTCCCGGACCACCACCCGGTCCACGCCGCGCACCTCGCGGGCCTTGGCCGCGATGCCGAGCCGGCGGGCCGCGCCGACCAGCGCGAGCGCCGCCTCGGGGCCCGGGCAGGTCACCTCCAGGGAGGAGGAGCGGCCGGGCTCGGTGAGCGAGCCGTGCGCCAGGAAAGCGCCGCGCCAGGCCGCCTCCGCGTCACAGGTGGCCCCCGAGACCACCTGCGGGGGCAGCCCCCGGATGGGGCGGCCGCGGCCGTCGACGAGGCCGGTCTGGCGCGCGAGCTGGTCGCCGCCGGCCACGACACGGACGACGTACCGGCTGCCGCGCCGCAGTCCGCCGGGCGCCATCACCACCAGGTCCGAGGAGTGCCCGAAGATCTCCAGAATGTCCTTGCGGAGCCGCCGGGCCGCGATGCCCGTGTCCAGCTCCGCCTCGATCACGATGCGCCCGCTGACCAGGTGCAGCCCGCCGGCGAACCGCAGGATCGACGAGACCTCCGACTTCCGGCAGCAGGTCCGGGTGACGGGGAGCCGGGAGATTTCATCCTTCACCGCTGCCGTCATCGCCATGGGCCGATCCTTCCATGCATCCGAAAAATACGGTCGTACGCGGCGGCCAACAGCTCCGGGTCGTGCCGCGGAAGACCGTCGGGCGCGGCCACCGCCGCCAGCTCGACCTCGCCTCCGAACAGCCGCTTGGCTGTCCCGGTCAGGCTTTCCCGGTCGGGCACGGCGGCCTCGTCGGCCAGCACCACGTCGAAGGCGAGTTTAGGGGCGTGTCGGGCCAAAACCTCCAAATGACGCTGCGGGGAAAACCCGTCCGTCTCCCCCGGCTGGGGTGCGAGGTTCAACGAGAGAACCTTACGGGCCTTGGTCTCCTCCAGCGCCTCGCGCAGCTGCGGCACCAGAAGATGCGGGATCACGGAGGAGAACCAGGACCCGGGGCCGAGCACCACCCAGTCGGCGTCCCGGACCGCCTCGACGGCCTCCGGGACGGCGGGCGGGTCCTCCGGGACGACGTGCACGGACTGCACCTCGCCGCGGGTGAGCGCGACCGTGGCCTGGCCGCGGACGGTGGAGATCTCGTCCGGGCGGTCCTCCTCATGGCCCCTGACCAGGGCCTGGAGCTCCAGCGGCACGGCGGACATCGGGAGCACCCGGCCCTGCGCGCCCAGCAGCTTGCCGACCAGGTCCAGCGCCTGGACGTGGTCGCCCAGCTGTTCCCACAGGGCGACGATCAGGAGATTTCCCACGGCGTGGTCGTGCAGCTCGCCGCCGCTGATGAAGCGGTGCTGGATGACCCGGGCCCAGGTCTGTCCCCAGTCGTCGTCGCCGCACAGTGCCGCCAGGGCCTTGCGCAGATCGCCCGGCGGCAGCACGCCCAGCTCGTCGCGGAGCCGGCCGCTGGAACCGCCGTCGTCGGCGACGGTGACCACGGCGGTCAGATCGCGCGTGATGCGGCGCAGCGCGGCGAGCGAGGCGGACAGGCCCATGCCGCCGCCGAGGGCGACGACCTTCGGGGTGGCGCCCCGCTGCGTGCTGCCCCGTACGAGCCGGCGGACCCGGCGCATGCGGGGCGTACGGCTGGTCATTCGCGCCCCATGTCCCGGTGGACGACGACCGTCTCGACCCCTTCGGAGACCAGCCGGCGGGCGAGCTTCTCCGACATGGCGACGCTGCGGTGCTTGCCACCCGTACAGCCCACCGCGATCGTGACGTACCGCTTGCCCTCGCGGCGGTACCCCTCGGCGACGATGCGCAGCAGCTCGGCGTAGCCGTCCAGGAACTCCTTGGCGCCGGGCTGGCTGAAGACGTAGTTCGACACCTCTTCGTTCAGGCCCGTGTACGGCCGCAGCTCCGGGACCCAGTGCGGGTTCGGGATGAAGCGGCAGTCCACGACGAGGTCGGCGTCGACCGGCAGGCCGTACTTGAAGCCGAAGGACATCACCGTCGCGCGCAACTCGGGGACCTCCTCGCCGGCGAACTGGGCGTCCATCTTGGCGCGCAGCTCGTGGACGTTCAGGCTGGAGGTGTCGATCACCAGGTCGGCGTCGCCGCGCAGCTCGCGCAGCAGGTCGCGCTCGGCGGCGATGCCGTCGACGATGCGGCCGTCGCCCTGCAGCGGATGCGGGCGGCGGACCGACTCGAAGCGGCGGACCAGCGCCTCGTCGGAGGACTCCAGGAAGACGATGCGGCGCTTGACCTGCGCGGCGTCCAGCGCGGCCAGGGACTCCTTGAGGTTGTCGAAGAAGCGCCGGCCGCGGACGTCGACGACCACCGCGATGCGGGCGACGTTGCCCTGGGAACGGGCACCGAGGTCGACCATCGGGGGGATGAGCTCGGGCGGGATGTTGTCGACCACGAACCAGCCCAGGTCCTCCAGGCACTTCGCGGCCGTGCTCCGCCCCGCGCCCGACATCCCGGAGATGATCACCAGCTCGGGGATCGCGGGGCTGCGGTCCTGGTCGTCGCGGCTCGGCGCCGCACTCGCCTGTTCGCCGTCTCTGCCGGTCTGCTGCTCGGGGCTGCTGTCGCTCATCGTTCCTGTCCCTGTTCTGAAGGCAACGCGGCCTGCGGTGCCTCCTCATCTTCAATGATCTCTCCGGTGGCGGTGTTCACCGCCGGGGCGGCCGGAGCGGCCTGGGCCAGGGTCGCCGCGACGGTTTCGGCGGTCTTGCGGCCGACGCCGGGCACCTCGCAGATCTCCTCGATCGTGGCCCCCTTGAGTTTCTTCAGGGAACCGAAGTGCTTCAGGAGGGCCTGGCGGCGACTCTCGCCGAGGCCCGGCACGCTGTCCAGAGGGCTCGCTGTGAGCCGCTTGCCGCGCTTGTTGCGCTGGTAGGCGATGGCGAAGCGGTGTGCCTCGTCACGGACGCGCTGGAGGATGTACAGGCCCTCGCTCGTCCGGGGCAGCACGACCGGGTCCTCCTCGCCGGGCACCCAGACCTCCTCCAGGCGCTTGGCCAGCCCGCAGACCGCGACGTCGTCGATGCCCAGCTCGTCCAGGGCCCGCTGGGCGGCGGCGACCTGCGGCCGGCCGCCGTCGACGACGACCAGCTGCGGCGGGTACGCGAAGCGCTTGGGGCGGCCCTCCTCGTCCTTCGGGCCCGGCGCGGCCCCGGAGAGGTCCGCGGGCCCCGGCACGGCCCCGGAGACCAGGTCGGCGGCGTCCGGCCCGCTCTCCTCCTCCCACTCGCCGGTCTTCTGCTTCTCCTGCAGATACCGCTTGAAGCGGCGGGAGATCACCTCGTGCATGGACCGGACGTCGTCCTGGCCTTCGAAGGACCTGATCTGGAAGCGCCGGTACTCGCTCTTTCTCGCCAGCCCGTCCTCGAAGACGACCATCGACGCCACCACGTCCTCGCCCTGGAGGTGGGAGATGTCGAAGCACTCGATGCGCAGCGGCACCGAGTCCAGCTCCAGCGCCTCCGCGATCTCCTCCAGCGCCCGGGAGCGGGTGGTCAGGTCCGAGGCGCGCTTGGTCTTGTGCAGGGCGAGGGCCTGCTGGGCGTTGCGCTGGACCGTGGCCATCAGGTCCTTCTTGTCGCCGCGCTGCGGGATGCGCAGCGAGACGTTCGACCCACGGCGCTCGGTCAGCCACTGCTGGACCGGCTCGACGGGGTCCGGCAGCGCCGGTACCAGCACTTCCTTGGGCACGGCGTCGCCGCGCTCCTCGCCGTACAGCTGCTGAAGGGCATGCTCGACCAGAGCCGCGGTGTCGACGTTCTCGACCTTGTCGGTGACCCAGCCGCGCTGGCCGCGGATCCGGCCGCCGCGGACGTGGAAGATCTGGACGGCGGCCTCCAGCTCGTCCTCGGCGAGCGCGATGAGGTCGGCGTCGGTGGCGTCGGCGAGCACCACGGCGCTCTTCTCCATGGCCCGCTTCAGCGCCTCTATGTCGTCCCGCAGCCGGGCCGCGCGCTCGTACTCCATCTCCTCGGCGGCCTCCGCCATCAGCCGCTCCAGGCGGCGGATGTACGCGCCCGTGCGGCCGGCCATGAAGTCACAGAACTCCTCGGCCAGTTCGCGGTGCTCCTCGGCGGAGACGCGGCCGACGCAGGGGGCCGAGCACTTGCCGATGTACCCGAGCAGACACGGGCGGCCGATCTGGGCGGAGCGCTTGAAGACGCCCGCGGAGCAGGTCCGCACGGGGAAGACCCGCAGCATCAGGTCGACGGTCTCGCGGATCGCCCACGCGTGGCCGTACGGACCGAAGTACCGCACGCCCTTCTTCTTGGCGCCGCGCATGACCTGGACCCGCGGGAACTCCTCGTTGAGCGTGACGGCCAGGTACGGATAGCTCTTGTCGTCGCGGTACTTGACGTTGAACCGGGGGTCGAACTCCTTGATCCAGGTGTACTCCAGCTGGAGCGCCTCGACCTCGGTGGAGACGACGGTCCACTCCACGGACGCGGCGGTGGTGACCATCGTGCGCGTGCGCGGGTGGAGATTGGCCAGGTCCTGGAAGTAGTTCGACAGGCGCTGGCGCAGGCTCTTGGCCTTGCCGACGTAGATCACCCGTCGGTGCTCGTCCCGGAATTTGTAGACCCCCGGCGAGTCGGGGATCTGTCCCGGCTTGGGTCGATAGCTGCTGGGGTCCGCCATGTCCGCCACCCTACTGGTGACCACTGACAGGACGGGCACGGATCGGGGGCCGCGCCCCTGTCCGTGCCCGTGCTCTCCCTCAGCGCCGCCGCAGCCCGCGGGCCATGACCGTGCCGCCGAGCGCCAGGGCGGCGAGGGTGCCGAGCGCGGTCAGCACGGCGACGAGCGGGCCGCTGCCGCCGGCGGACGCGGCGGCCGGAGCCGGCACCGGCGCGTCCTTCCGTACGGCGGGCCCCGCCGCCGCGCGCTCCCCGTAACCGCCCGCCTCGCCCCGCCGGTCGTACGCGGAGCCCGGCAGCTTGTCGCCATAGGCCGCGTGCACCCGCTTCTGGTACGCGGCGACCGTGGTCCCGGCCGCGCCGACCGCCCGCTTCGCGTCGGCGTCCAGCGGCAGCACGCGGTCGCCGCGCTGGACGTACCAGGCGTCGATCTGCGGCTCGCGGAAGAGCGTGCCGCCCGCCGCCCCGGCCCGGGCCGCGTACCGGGTCTCGTCGGCGCCCGTCGCGATGTTCACCACCCGCCAGGAATCCGCGCCCTCGGCCCGTACGGTCCACACGGACGCCTCCTGGCCGTCGGCCGAGACCGCCTTGCTGGCGAGGAAGCCGAGCTTCGCGACCGGGGCGCCGGAGCGGCCGCGCACGAAGTCCGGCGCGAGCACGTACACGGGCACGGTGGCGCCCTCGATGCGCGGCGCCGCGCCCCGGACGCTCACCTTGCCGTCGCGGGCGAAGAAGCGGGCGAGGGTCTTCAGGGTCGACGGGGCGGTCGCCGCTTCGTGGGCGGCGGCCACGCTCGCCGCGGCCGGCGCCTTGGGCGGCGCCGGGGTGTCGGCGGCCTGCGCGGCCTGCGGGGCGAGCCCGGCGAGGGCGGTGGCCAGCGCCGCGGTGACGGCGGCGCGCCTGTGGTTCCGGTTCGTCATCGCCTCAGGCTCCGATCCGGTAGAGGGAGTGCGTCCAGGAGAACTCGCTGCCGTTGACGTAGTAGCGGTAATCGCCCCAGTTGTAGCGGTTGTTGCTCGGCCAGGGATCGCCCCAGTACACCCAGTTGTTCGCGGTGTCGAAGCCGTACAGGACGTGCATGTGGCCGCCGCCGGAGGACCACTGGATGCGGGTCTCCACGGGCCTGTTGGCGTTGATCTCGTTCTGCACGGTGCTGTAGTAGAGGTAGCCGCTGACGTAGCTGCCGGGGCTGATGCCCGCCCAGTCCAGGCCGTTCTGCACATCGCCGAGCGTGGCCTGGCTGTTGGGGCAGGTGGTGCCCTGCTGGCGCCCGAAGGCGGCGTTGCAGAACTGGTTCTGGCTGTAATTGCGGCCGAACCAGGTGGCGATGGTGTTGCCGGAGGCCGCCCAGCACCAATTGCTGTTCTGCTGGGCCTGCATGGTGATGTTCAGCCTGTTACTGGCGAGCGCGGTGTCGGGGGCGGCCGTCGCCGTCGCGGCGGGGAAGCCGGTGAGGACGGCGGCGACGGCCGCGATCAGGGGCCATCTGCGGCGCGTGGAGCGGGGACGGGATATGCGTGTGCGGCGGGACGGGCGGTGCATGGCGGTCCTCCCGAGGGGGGTGGGAAGAGGGAGAGGAGCGCATCCGGATGATGCTGAGGAGCATCGGGTGTTGTCCGAGGCAGGTCAACACGCTTCAATGCGGGGTGACGCAGGGGTGTGGACGGACGGACCCTGATGTGAACGTCCCCTGCCCGGCGATCTGCGAGGAACGGACAGCGCCGGCGGGACGTGTGAACTCCGGTTGTGAACGTTCACCCCGCGCACCGGAGGGTTGGCAATGGCACAGGACACCGCCGCATCGGCCGGACTGGCGCAGGTGCTGCGCACCGGCCCGTTCCACCTGGCGCTGCGCGCCGCGCTGGCCGAACGCGGCCTCGCCCTGCACCGCGTGCAGTACAAGCTCGCGCAGCGCGGCATCAAGGTCGGCGTCACCAGCCTCAGTTACTGGCAGCAGGGCGCCCGCCGCCCGCAGCGCCCCGAGTCGCTGCGCGCGGTGACGGCGCTGGAAGAGGTACTGGAGCTGCCGGCCGGCGCGCTCACCAGGCTGCTGGAGTCGCAGACCCCGGTGTACCCGGACGTCGAGCGCCCCACGGGCCGGTCGTACCGCACCCTGACCGAGGACTCCGACGTCGTACGGAAGCTCCTCGCCGACCTCGGCGCCCCCACGGACGGCGGGCTGCACACCGTGGGGCAGTCCGAGCGCGTCCGCATAGGGGCGCGGCGCGAGCTGCTGGACCGTGAGTCGCAGCAGGTGGTGCGCGCGCACCGGGACGGCGTCGACCGGTACCTCGCCATCCACTGCGGCGACGAGGGCGCCGATCCGGCGCGGATGACGGTCCGGGCGACGGAGAACTGCCGGCTGGGCCGGGTGCGGCACGTCCCCGAAGCGCCGCTCGTGGTCGCCGAACTGCTCTTCGACACCCGGCTGCGGGCCGGCGACACGTACGTCTTCTCCTACGGGTTCCGCGACGGCACCGCGGGCGAGAGCACCGAGTACTTCCGCGGCTTCCCGTTTCCCGGCGGGCAGTACGTCCTGCAGGTGCGGTTCGACGAGGCGGCGCTCCCGGTGCGCTGCGGCCGCTTCGCCCAGGCGACGACGGCCTCACCGCGCACCGCCCGCCAGGAGCTGACGCTGAGCGGCCAGCACCGCGCCGTCCACCTGGTGGACCAGTCGGTACGGCCCGGGCTGCTCGGGATCGAGTGGGACTGGGGATGAGCCTTCGGGGCGCGCGGAAGGACGGCCCCGTCAGCCGCCCGCGAGCGGAAGGGCGCCCCGTCAGCCGCCCGCGATCAGCTTGCCGCCCTTGACCTTGACCGGGATCTCCTCCAGCGGCGAGGTCGCCGGGCCGTGCACGGGCTTGCCGGTCGCCACATCGAACCGGCTGCCGTGCAGCGGGCAGGTCGCCACTTCCTTGTCGAGCTTGTTCAGGACCGCGCCCGCGTGCGTGCACACCGAGCTGAAGCACTTGAACTCGCCCTTGGCGGGCTGCGAGACGACCAGCTTCTCCTCGGGGTAGAGCTTGGCGCCGCCCACCGGTATCGCGTCGGCCGCGCCCAGCTCCGTCTCCTGGGTGGGCGCCTTCGGGACCGAGCCCGACCCCGAGCCGCCCGTGGAGCACGCGGCGGCGCCGGCGCAGGCGATCCCCGCGAGCGCGGCCCCTCGCAGCACGGTACGGCGGTGGAGGGGCTCGCTCATGGTCATGACTCCTGCGGGTCCGGGGAGGGCGGGACGCCTGCCCCGGATGCGGTCACGGGGACTCAGGGGGCGGCGCTGCTTCCCGACGATACCGGGGCGGAATCCGCGGCCACGGCCGGGTCCGCGCTGCTCCGGAGCAGGTCCTGTTCGATCTCCTCCAGGCTGCGCCCCTTGGTCTCCGGGAGCAGCTTCCGCACGAACACGAAGGCGAGGAAGGTCATCACCGCGAAGAAGAGGAAGTTGGCGCCCGCCCCGAAGGTGTCCAGGAGCGAGGGGAACACCAGCGCGACCGCCATGTTGAACAGCCAGTTGAAGATCACGCACAGGCCGACCGCCGCGGCCCGCAGCCGCATCGGGAACAGCTCCGGCAGCATCACCCACTGCACCGGCCCCCAGGAGACGGCGAACGACGCGATGTACAGCCCGATCCCGAGGAGCGTCAGCGTGGACAGCAGCGCGCCGTAGCCCAGCCCGGAGAGGTTGGTGACCGCCAGCACCACCATCGCCACGCACATGCCCAGCGCGCCCCACAGGAGCAGCGGCTTGCGCCCCTTGCGGTCGATCAGCCGCATCGCGGGCAGCGTCATCAGCATGTTCAGCGCGCCGACCCCCATGGTGGCGATGATCGCGCCGCTGTCCCCGAAGCCGACGTTGGTCAGCAGCCGGGGCGCGTAGTAGATGATCGTGTTGATGCCGACGAAGTTCTGGAAGAACACCAGCAGCATCCCGACCACGAAGACCGGCCGCAGCTTCGGCGACAGCAGGTGCCGGAAGGTCAGGCTCTCGGTCTGCGCGCGCTCGGCCCGTACGGTCTCCTCGATCTCCGCCAGTTCGGCGCCGGCCGCCGCACCGTCCCCGCGCAGCTGCAGGAGCACCCGCCGCGCCTCGTCGCCGCGCCCCTTGCCGACCAGCCAGCGCGGGCTCTCGGGCTGCGTGATGATGCCGATCGCGAGGACGGCGGCCGGGACCACGCCGAGCCCGATCATCCAGCGCCAGGCGCCGGAGTCGTGGAAGAGGTAGTCGGTGACGTACGCGAGGAAGATGCCGACCGTGACCAGCAGCTGCATCAGCGAGGCCAGCCCGCCGCGCACGTGCTTGGGCGCCAGCTCCGTCAGGTACAGCGGGACGACGACGGACGCGATGCCGACGCCGATGCCGAGGACGAAGCGGAAGACGATCAGCGCCCAGACGTGCGTGGCGAGCGCGGCGCCGAGCGTGCCGAGGATGAAGACCCCGGAGGCGGCGAGGATCAGCCGGCGGCGGCCCCAGGAGTCCGACAGCCGCCCGGACAGGCCGGCGCCGAGCATCGCGCCGACCAGCAGCCCGGAGACGACCATGCCCTCCAGCAGCGGGCTCATCGGGAGGTCCCGCTTGATGTAGAGCAGCGCGCCGGAGATGACGCCGGTGTCGTAGCCCCACAGGATGCCGCCGAGGGCGCCGAAGACCCAGATCAGCGCGTTCTTGAGGCGCGAGGCGCCGGTGGGCGCGGTCGCGGTGCTCGCGGACATGCCCGTCACCCCTTGCTCGCCTGGTTCGGCGCGATGTGGATCTTGCGGCCGGTGCCGGCCTTGAAGCGGGCCACGGCCTCGTCGAAGTCCTCCAGCCCGAAGACGTCGCTGACCAGCGGGTCCAGGTCGAGCCCCGAAGCGAGCACGTCGATGGCGGGCTGGAAGCTGTTGTGCACGGCCATCGACCCGATGATGTCGATCTCGCTGTTGTATACGAGGTACGGCGAGAAGGCGGCCTTGCGGGACGGGTCCGTGACGCCGAACTGCAGGAACGTACCGCCCTTGCGGACGCGCCCCAGCCCGTCCTCGATGGCGGGCACGGCGCCGGTCGCGTCCACGACCACCTCGAAGCCCGGGCCCTTGCCCCGCGCGAGCTTGTCCGCGCTGGTCACGGCCGCGTCCAGGCCGAACGACTCGGCGAACTTCAGCCGCTCCTCGTTCAGGTCCACCACCGATACGGAGGCGGCGCCCGCGGTCCGCACGAGCGCGGCCATCATCAGGCCCATCGTGCCCGCGCCGTAGATCAGGTAGTGCTCGCCGGGGCGGCGCGGCAGCCGGTTCAGCCCGTGCACCGCGCAGGACAGCGGCTCGATCAGGCCGGCCGACGCCTCGGAGAAGGACGCCGGGATCACGTAACAGCAGCGCGCCGGAACGGCCACCCGCTCGGCGAAGCCGCCCGCCTGCGTGACGCCGATCGCGCGGTAGTCCTCGCAGAGGTTGCCGCGGCCGATCCGGCAGTAATGACAGGCGCCGCACGGCATGTTGGGGTCCACGGCGACCCGGTCGCCGACGGCCGGCGCGGCGACGCCCTCGCCCACCGCGATCACCTCGCCCGTCAGCTCGTGCCCGGGGATCACCGGGTACGTCACGGGCGGCAGCTCGCCGCCGAGGATGTGCATGTCCGTCCCGCACAGCCCGCACGAGGAGACGCGGACGACGACCTCGCCGGGTTCAGGCCGGGGGTCCGGCACGTCGGCCGGGGCGGCTCGGCCCGGCTCGGTGACCACGACAGCGCGCATATCGCGCCTCCACTTCGTTGTGCTGGTGCTGCGACTCGGTACCGCATCGCCGGTCCGGGACCCCGCGGCGGATCGACTGCGGGTCGGCTGCGAGTCCTGCGGCGGATGGGTTCCGGGGAGGCTAGCCCCGACGTAAACGCTTACGCAAGCGTTTACGCGAGGCTTCTCATGGGTTACGGTTTCCTCCGGAATCACGCACGCCGTCGGACACGTCGGCCACGTCGGGGAGGACGGCACCGGATGGCGACGATGGTGGATGTCGCGCGTCGCGCGGGGGTTTCCGTGGCGACGGTCTCGCACGTCCTGAACGAGACCCGCCCCGTGCGCCCCGACACCCGCAAGTCCGTCCTGGACGCGATCGACGAGCTGGGGTACACCCACAACACGCTCGCGCGCTCCCTGGTCACCTCGCGCACCCGCTCCATCGGCCTCGCGGTCTCCGCGATCAGCAACCCGTACTTCACCGAGATCCTGCAGGGCGTCGAGGCGGGCGCGCTGGAGGCGGGATACAGCCTGCTGATCGCCGACCCGCACGACGACCCGGTCCACGAGCGCAAGGTCGTCCAGCTGCTGCACGAGCGCCGGGTGGACGGCATGATCGTCGCGCCCTCCGCCGAACCCGCCGCGCTCGTCGAGTACGTCACCAAGCGCGCGGTCCCCACCGTCTACCTCGACCGCCTCGTCGGCGACGCGCACGACCAGGTCTGCGCCGAGAGCACCGCGCCGATACGGCAGCTCGTCGAGCATCTCGCCGACCTCGGGCACACCCGGATCGGCCTGATCGCGGGCCTGCCGGGGCTGAGCACGACCACCGAGCGGGTCGCCGGCTACCGCGAAGGGCTGCGGTCCCGCGGGCTGCCGTTCGCGCCGGAGCTGCTGGCGGGCGGCAACTCCGAGGCGGAGGGCGCCGGGGACGCCACCCGCCATCTGCTCGCCGCACCCGAACCGCCCACCGCCGTGATCACCGCCAACAACGCCATGACCATCGGCGCCCTGAAGGCCCTGGGCGAGATGGGCCTGCGCGTGCCGCGCGACATCGCGCTCGCCTGCTTCGACGACTTCTCCTGGGCGGACCTCTTCTCGCCCCGCCTCACCGCGATCTCCCAGCCCAGCCGGGAGATCGGCGCGGCCGCGGTCCGGCTTCTCCTGGACCGCCTGGACGACCCGGCCCGGCCACCGCGCACCATTCGCCTGCCGTGCACGTTCGTACACCGGACGTCGTGCGGATGCCGGGAGGGGGATACGGATGGGGCGTGAGCGTGCGGTGGCCGCGCCCCCTGTCACCTGATCCGCCGTCCGCCCCGCCCGTCGCGCGGTGGCGCCGCATGACACACCCGTACTCCCCCGGACCGGCCCCGGAAAGGACCCCCTCGTGATCGTCGTCGCCGGCGAAGCCCTCATCGACCTCGTCCCCGCGAGCACACCCGCCCCCGCGAGCGCGGCGGACGGCGGGCGCGCGCCCGCGGACGGCGCCGCGCTGCCCGCGCTGTCGCCGCAGCGGGGCGGCGGTCCGTACAACACCGCGATCGCGCTGGGCCGGCTCGGCTCCCCCGCCGCCTTCTGCTCGCGGGTCTCGACGGACGCCTTCGGCGTCTCGCTGCTGGCCGGCCTGCGGGCGGCCGGCGTGGACACCTCGCTGGTCCAGCGGGGCGCCGAGCCCACCACGCTCGCGCTCGCCGACATCAGCCCGGACGGCTCGGCCGGCTACGGCTTCTACGTCGAGGGCACCGCCGACCGCCTCTTCACCCTGCCGCCCGCCCTCCCCGACGGCGTGCGCGCCCTCTCCCTGGGCACCTGCTCGCTGGTGCTGGAACCGGGCGCGAGCGCGTACGAAGCGCTGCTGCGGCGCGAGGCGGCCCGCGGCGTGTTCACCGCGCTGGACCCGAACATCCGCGCCGGCCTGATCCCCGACGCGGACGCCTACCGCGCCCGCTTCCGCTCCTGGCTCCCGCACACCGCCCTGCTGAAGCTCTCCGAGGAGGACGCGCGGTGGCTGGCCGGCGCGGAGGACCTGCCGGCGTCGGCGGCCGCCGACGCGGTGGCCGGGGCGGTCAAGGAGTGGCTGGCCGCGGGCCCGGCGGCCGTGGTGCTCACCCGGGGCGGCGACGGCCTGACCGCCGCGACCCCGGCCGGCGAGGTGACCGTACCGGGCGTACGCGTCGACGTCGTGGACACGATCGGCGCAGGCGACACGGTCAACGCGGCGCTGCTGCACCGCCTGGACGCGCACGACGCGCTCTCCCCCGCCGCGCTGTCCCGCCTGGACGCGGACGCCTGGCGGGACATCCTCGGCTTCGCCGCCCGCGCCGCCGCCCTCACCTGCTCCCGCCCGGGCGCGGAACCGCCTTACGCGTCGGACCTGAGCTGATGGCTGATGACGGCTTACGTGTTGGGGCTGGGCTGACATCGTCCGTCTCGGGCCTGGCTGATGACGGCGTACGCGTTGGGCTTGGCCCGACGGTGTACGCGGCGGGCCTGGTCCGTCCCGGGCGGGGCCGGGGCGGCGGTGCCGGGGCGGCGGGGCGGCGGGGCGGGGACGCGCCGCCCGCCCCCGTTCATCGCCGCCGACGGCGGCTGATCACGCCAGCGACAGGAAGAGCTTCTCCAGCTTGGCGCGCATCTCATCGCGCTCCATCTGCGGAGTCCCACCCTCGGCCTCGTCCGTCAGGCAGTGCTCCAGGCCCGTGGCGATGATCGCGAAACCGGCCCGGTCCAGCGCCCGGGAGGCCGCGGCCAGCTGCGTGACGACCTCTTCGCAGGACCGGCCCTGCTCGATCATCCCTATGACCCCGGAGATCTGCCCCTGGGCCCGGCGCAGCCGGTTGACGGCGCCTTTCAGTTCCTCTGCTGGCAGCTCCACGGCCTTTCCTTTCCACGAATACCCCGGTGGGTATGGTAGCGCTGGACCTTGCACCCGCATTCCCGGTACGTCCGCGAGAGGACCCGCATGGCCACCCCCGCCGCACCCCTGTCGGTCGAAGATCTCCGCCCCCGTCTGCACGAGCTGACGCTCATCGACGTCCGTACTCCCGGGGAGTACGCCTCCGGCCACATCCCCGGCGCCCTCAACGTGCCCCTCGACCAGCTCGACCGCGCCGTGGCGACCCTGCGCTCGGTCACCGCGCGCGGACCGCTCGCCGTGGTCTGCGCGGGCGGCAACCGTTCCGCCATCGCCTGCGACCTGCTCGCCGACGCCGGGGTCACCGCCGCTTCGGTGACCGGCGGCACCAGCGCCTGGGCCGCCGGCGGTCACCCGCTGGACCACCCCGCCGACGGCCGCGCCGTCTGGCCCATGGAGCGCCAGGTCCGGCTGGCCGCCGGGTCGCTCGTGCTGGCCGGGGTACTGGCCGACCGCGTCCTGCCGGGCGCGAAGTACCTGTCCGCCGCCCTCGGCGCCGGTCTGGTCTTCTCCGCCGTGACCGACACCTGCGGCATGGCCAAGGTCCTCGGCAGACTCCCGCACAACCGCCGCCCCGCCGCGCTCCCGTCCCTCACGGCCACCCTCCGCACCCTGGAGAGCTGACAAGCTCAGGGGCTGGGCCCTGTCCGGCCCCTGAGCCTCGGTTCAGCCTCTTTCGCCCCTCATCGCTCCCCCTTCTTCACCGCCTTCGTCACCTTCTTCGTCACCGTCTTCTTCTTCGCCGGCGTCTCCGCGGCCACGGTCTTCTTGGCCGCGGTCCGCTTCGTCGCCGTCTTCTTGGCCGCCGTCTTCGCCGCAGCCGAGGTGGTCTTCTTCGCTGCCGCCGTGGTCTTCTTCGCCGCCGGGCGCTTCGCCGGCGCGCCCTTCGAGGAGGCCGCGTCGCTGACCCGGTCGCCGAGGATGTCCCGCAGGAACTTGCCGGTGTGGCTGGCCGGGACCCCGGCGACCTGCTCGGGCGTGCCCTCGGCGACGACGAGACCGCCGCCGCTGCCGCCCTCCGGGCCCATGTCCACGACCCAGTCCGCCGTCTTGATCACATCGAGGTTGTGCTCGATGACGATCACGGAGTTGCCCTTGTCGACCAGGCCGGACAGCACGCGGATCAGCTTGTTGATGTCCTCGAAGTGCAGACCGGTCGTCGGCTCGTCCAGAACGTAGACCGTGCGGCCCGTGGACCGCTTCTGCAGCTCCGACGCCAGCTTCACGCGCTGCGCCTCACCGCCGGAGAGCGTCGGCGCGGACTGCCCGAGCCGGACGTAGCCGAGGCCGACCTCGTTGAGCGTCTTCAGGTGCCGGGAGATCGTCGGCACCGCCTCGAAGAACTCCAGCGCCTCCTCGATCGGCATGTCCAGCACCTCGGCGATGGACTTGCCCTTGTAATGCACCTCCAGCGTCTCGCGGTTGTACCGCGCCCCGTGGCACACCTCGCACGGCACGTACACGTCCGGCAGGAAGTTCATCTCGATCTTGATCGTGCCGTCGCCCGAGCAGTTCTCGCAGCGGCCGCCCTTGACGTTGAAGGAGAAGCGGCCCGGCAGATAGCCGCGGACCTTCGCCTCCATCGTCTCCGCGAACAGCTTGCGCACGTGGTCGAAGACGCCGGTGTACGTCGCCGGGTTCGACCGCGGCGTGCGGCCGATGGGCGACTGGTCGACGTGCACGACCTTGTCGACCAGGTCGTCGCCCTCGACCCGGGTGTGCCGCCCCGGCACCGACTTGGCGCCGTTCAACTCCCGCGCCAGGTGGGTGTAGAGGATGTCGTTGACCAGCGTCGACTTGCCCGATCCGGAGACGCCCGTGACGGCGGTCAGCACGCCCAGCGGGAAGGACACGTCGATGTCGCGGAGGTTGTTCTCCTTCGCGCCGTGCACGGTGAGGCGGCGGTCGAAGTCCACGGGGCGGCGCACGCCCGGCGTCGGGATGGCCTTCTTTCCCGACAGGTACTGCCCGGTCACGGACTCCTCGTTGGCCAGCAGCTCCTTCAACGGGCCGCTGTGCACGACCTTGCCGCCGTGCTCACCGGCGCCGGGGCCGATGTCCACCACCCAGTCCGAGGTCTTGATGGTGTCCTCGTCGTGCTCCACGACGATCAGGGTGTTGCCGAGGTCGCGGAGCCGGACCAGGGTCTCGATCAGCCGGTGGTTGTCGCGCTGGTGCAGGCCGATGGAGGGCTCGTCGAGCACGTACAGCACGCCGACCAGCCCGGAGCCGATCTGGGTGGCGAGCCGGATGCGCTGGGCCTCGCCGCCGGAGAGGGTGCCGGCCGCGCGGTTCAGCGAGAGGTAGTCCAGGCCGACGTCGACCAGGAACCGCAGCCGCTCGTTGACCTCCTTCAGCACCCGCTCGGCGATCTTCTTCTGCCGGGCGTCCAGCGTCATGTCCCGCAGGAAGTCGGCACACTCGCTGATCGACATGGCGGCGACGTCGGCGATGGACTTGTCCTGCACCGTGACAGCCAGCACGATCGGCTTCAGGCGCGTGCCCTCACAGGCCGGGCAGGGCACCTCGCGCATATAGCCCTCGAAGCGCTCGCGGCTGGAGTCGCTCTCCGCCTCGGAGTGCCGCCGCCGGACGAAGGGCAGGGCGCCCTCGAACGGAGTGGTGTACCGCCGCTCCCGGCCGTAGCGGTTCCGGTAGCGCACCTCGATCTGTGTGCGGTGGCCGTTGAGCAGGGCCTTCTTGGCACGCTGCGGCAGGCCGGCCCAGGGGATGTCGGTACGGAAGCCGAGCGCGTCGGCGAGCGCGCCGATCAGCCGGCCGAAGTACTCCCGGTTGTGGCCGTGCGACCAGGGGTGGATGGCGCCCTCGTCGAGCGACTTCTCCTCGTCCGGGACGATCAGCTCGGGGTCGACCTCCATGCGCGTACCGATGCCCGTGCACTCCGGGCAGGCGCCGAACGGCGAGTTGAAGGAGAAGGAGCGCGGCTCCAGCTCCTCGAACGACAGGTCGTCGTACGGGCAGTAGAGGTGCTCCGAGTACATCCGCTCGCGCTGCGGATCGTCGGCGTCCAGGTCGACGAAGTCGAGGATGACCATGCCGCCGGAGAGGCCGAGCGCGGTCTCGACGGAGTCGGTCAGCCGGCGCTTGGCGGTCTCCTTCACCGTGAGACGGTCCACGACCACCTCGATCGTGTGCTTCTCCTGCTTCTTCAGCTTCGGCGGCTCGGAGAGCTGGATCGTCTCGCCGTCGACCCGGGCCCGGCTGTATCCCTTGGTCTGCAGGTCGGAGAAGAGGTCGACGAACTCGCCCTTGCGCTCGCGGACCAGCGGCGAGAGCACCTGGAACCGGCTGCCCTCGGGCAGCTCCAGCACCTTGTCCACGATGGCCTGCGGCGACTGGCGGGCGATCGGCCGGCGGCACTCGGGGCAGTGCGGCTTGCCGATGCGGGCGAAGAGCAGGCGGAGGTAGTCGTAGACCTCGGTGATCGTGCCGACCGTGGAGCGCGGGTTGCGCGAGGTCGACTTCTGGTCGATGGAGACCGCCGGGGACAGGCCCTCGATGAAGTCCACATCGGGCTTGTCCATCTGCCCGAGGAACTGCCGGGCGTACGAGGACAGCGACTCGACGTAGCGCCGCTGGCCCTCGGCGAAGATCGTGTCGAACGCGAGCGAGGACTTGCCCGACCCGGAGAGGCCCGTGAACACGATGAGCGAGTCGCGGGGGAGGTCGAGCGAGACGTTGCGGAGATTGTGCTCGCGAGCGCCACGGACGATGAGACGGTCTGTCACGCCGGTCGGCACCTTTCGTGAGAGGAGCGGGGTGCCGCGCACCCCCGCCCCAGGGTATGGGGGCCGCCGCGGCAATGTCTGTCGATGTCGTTTCGATGCCACACACGAGCCTATAGCACGTGCATTCGATTTACGGTCTCCGCCGAACGGCTTCACCCGAAGGTGTGGCCGAACGGCGTCCCGCTGACGCGAAGGCGCCGGTGCCCCGGCGCACGACCGCGGAGCGGGCCTGCTGCACGGCGGAACCGGACGCCTGGTCCCGCCGCGCCGAACGCCTTGCGCACGACGGCGCCGGACGCCGGATCCCACCGCGTCCTTCACGGTAACGCCGGGGTCTGACAACGCCGGTTCCCGAACCGATCACAGCCCCACTGAGCTGCGCATATACGCCCGAGGACCGACGAGCGCGCAGCCGCGGACACCTCGTCGGCCCGGCCTGCCGCACCCCTCCCGCAACACCGGAAGCGGCCCGGCCCTTCCCCTGCCGCGTGCCCGGACCCCCGCGCGCTCCCGGCTGGCGACGTGCGCCGACTCCCGCCGTGACGGTGCTGGCGCTAGCTTCGGACCATGACCGACACCGCACAGGAATTCGCGTACGACGCGGCAGCCGTCCACGCCGCCACCGACCGCCTGCTGGTCTCCGTGGCCAAGCTCGACGACGAAGCCGTCGGGGAGCCGTCCCTGCTGCCCGGCTGGTCCCGCGGCCATGTGCTCGCCCACCTCGCCCGTAACGCCGACGCGCTCGCCAACCTCTTCGCGTGGGCGCGTACGGGCGTCCGCACGCCCATGTACGCCACCCCCGAAGCCCGCGACGCCGACATCGAGCGGGACGCCGACCGGCCGCTGGCAGCCCACCTGGAAGACCTGCGGGCCAGCGCCGAGCGCTGGGAGACGGCCTGCTCGGCCCTGGGGCCCGAGCGCCTGTCGTACGAGGTGGAGATGCGCAACGGCGTCGTCGAGCGTGCCGGGCGGCTGCCCTTCCGCCGGCTCGCCGAGGTCGAGCTGCACCACGTGGACCTCGGCGTCGGTTACACGGTCGAGCACCTGGCGACGGAGTACGTGGACGCCGAGCTGGCCTTCCTCGCGGAGCAGCGGCTGAAGGGGAACCCGGACGTCGCCGCACTGGAGCTGCGTACCGACGACGGACGGAGCTGGCGGACGGGCCGCGCCGACGGCACCCCGCTCACCGTCAGCGGCTCCCCGGCGGCGCTCGTCGGCTGGCTCACCGGCCGCTCCAGGGGCACCGGTCTCACCACCGCCGGCGGCGCCGCCCTGCCCGAGCTGCCGGACCGCTGACCGGGCGTCGGCCGGTACCGCGGTAGGCCCCCCGGAGGCGATGCTTCCAGGGCCCCGGCCAGTAGGCTGCGGGCATGGCGTACACCGGAGCAGTCAAGGTCGGCGGACCGGCCGACGTACACGAGCTGACCGATCTGATGATCTCCAAGGTCGCGGTCGGTCCGATGAACAACAACGCCTACCTGCTGCGCTGCCGCGCGACCGACACGCAGGTGCTGATCGACGCCGCCGCGGAGCCGGACACGCTCCTCGGGCTGATCGGCCGGAGCGGTATCACCTCGGTCATCACGACGCACCAGCACGGCGACCACTGGCAAGCACTCGGCGAGGTCGTCGAGCGGACCGGCGCCCGCACCTTCGCCGGCCGCTACGACGCCGAGGGCATTCCCGTACCGACGGACGTCCTGGTCGACGACGGCGACACCATCAGCGTCGGACGGGTCACGCTCACCGCCCGCCACCTGGTCGGCCACACCCCCGGCAGCATCGCCCTGGTCTACGACGACCCGCACGGCCACCCGCACCTCTTCACGGGCGACTGCCTCTTCCCCGGCGGGGTCGGCAACACCCGCGGCAACGCGAAGGACTTCGCCAGCCTGATCGACGACGTCGAGAACAAGCTCTTTGCGCAGCTGCCGGACGAGACCTGGGTGTACCCGGGCCACGGCGCGGACACCACGCTCGGCGCCGAGCGCCCGCACCTCGCGGAGTGGCGCGAGCGGGGCTGGTAACAGCCGGCAGCGGCCGGCAACGGCCACCGGAAAACGACGAGCGCGCGGTGTACGGGCGAGGGCCCGCACACCGCGCGCTGTCTGTCCGCCGACCTGCGCGCCGGCGTCTCGGGCTCAGGCGCCTATCGAGTCCTTGTCCTTGTCCGTCGGCCCGCCGGCGGCCGCCTCGGCCCGCGCCTGCTTCTTCGACGCGCGCAGGCTGGTGATCGTCGTGATGATCAGCACGGCGCAGATGACGCCCAGCGAGACCGGGATGCTGATCTCCGGGACGTGCACCCCGGACTCGTGCAGCGCGTGCAGCACCAGCTTCACGCCGATGAAGCCGAGGATCACCGACAGACCGTACGAGAGGTGGACCAGCTTCTTCAGCAGTCCGCCGATGAGGAAGTACAGCTGCCGCAGACCCATCAGGGCGAAGGCGTTGGCCGTGAAGACGATGTACGGGTCCTGGGTGAGGCCGAAGATCGCGGGGATCGAGTCCAGCGCGAAGAGGACGTCGGTGGTGCCGATCGCCAGCATGACGATCAGCATCGGCGTCATCAGGCGCTTGCCGTTCTCCACGATGAACAGCTTCGTGCCGTGGTACTTGTCGGTCGACGGGAAGCGCCGCTCGACCATCTTCAGGAAGCGGTTCTCCTCGAACTCCTCGTCCTCCTCCTCGGCGCGCGCCTCCTGGATGAGCTTCCAGGCCGTCCAGATGAGGAAGGCGCCGAAGATGTAGAAGACCCAGGAGAAGTTGGCGATGATCGCCGCGCCGGCGCCGATGAACACGGCCCGCAGCACGAGCGCTATCAGCACGCCGACCATCAGCACCCGCTGCTGGTATATCGACGGCACCGCGAACTTCGCCATGATCAGGACGAAGACGAAGAGGTTGTCGACGCTCAGCGACTTCTCGGTGATGAAGCCGGCGAAGAACTCACCGGCCGGCTGTCCGCCGCCGAACAGCAAGAGCCCGAGCCCGAAGAGGGCGGCGAGCGCGATCCAGACGCCGGTCCAGATACCGGCTTCCTTGATGCTCACGTCGTGCGGCTTGCGGCCGCCGATGAAGAAATCGGCGGCGATGAGGGCGCACAGACCAAGAATGGTCAGCACCCACAGGGTCAGGGAAACGTCCACTGCTCCTCCGGCAGGTCGTAACAACACAAACAGCGTCGTCGCTGCCGGAGGTCTCTTCCGCCCCGAAGGGCCGGCGCCCCGGGATCTCCAACCGATCCGTGATGACGGGTACGCCGCAGGCGGGAATACTCCCCTCCGCACAAAAGAGCGTAAAGGAACGCCATGGAAAAGTAAAGAGTTAGGCAAAACGCCAGGTCAAGGGCTATGTGCCGGGGGACGTCGGCGGAGTGGTGCGGCCTCTCCGCAGACGCGCCGGTGGGCGTACGCGCTCAGCCCGTACGCCCACCGGATCCCCGCTGCCCCGCTCCCCCGTTCTCGTTACTTCAGCCCGGCCTCCCGCATCTGGCGCAGCTCCTTCTTCAGCTCGCTCACCTCGTCGCGCAGCCGGGCGGCGACCTCGAACTGGAGCTCCGCGGCGGCCGCCCGCATGCGGTCCGTCATCTCCTCGATCATCTCGGCCAGCTCGGCGGCGGGCCGGTCCGTCGGCACGTCGTCCGCGGCCTTGCCCTTCGCGCCCTTCTTGGCGCCCTTGCCGGCCTTCTCCGCGGCGCCGCCCAGCGCCGGCACCGGGGCCTTGGCGCCCTTGCCGTCGGCCGCCTTGCGGTACCCCGTGCCCAGCAGCTCCTGCGTGTCGACGTCCTCGCGCGCGATCGTCGCGACGATGTCGTTGATCTTCTTGCGGAGCGGCTGCGGGTCGATGCCGTTCGCCTTGTTGTACGCGAGCTGCTTCTCGCGGCGCCGGTTGGTCTCGTCGATGGCCTTCGCCATCGCCGGGGTGACCTTGTCCGCGTACATATGGACCTGGCCCGAGACGTTGCGCGCCGCACGGCCGATCGTCTGGATCAGGGACGTGCCGGACCGGAGGAAGCCCTCCTTGTCGGCGTCGAGGATCGCCACCAGGGAGACCTCGGGCAGGTCCAGGCCCTCCCGGAGGAGGTTGATGCCGACCAGGACGTCGTACTCGCCGGCCCGCAGCTCACGGAGCAGCTCCACCCGGCGCAGCGTGTCCACGTCGCTGTGCAGATAGCGCACCTGGATGCCGAGCTCCAGGAAGTAGTCCGTGAGGTCCTCGGCCATCTTCTTGGTGAGGGTCGTGACCAGGACGCGCTCGTCCTTCTCGGTGCGCGTGCGGATCTCGTGGACCAGGTCGTCGATCTGCCCGTCGGTGGGCTTGACGACCACCTCCGGGTCGACGAGGCCGGTCGGGCGGATGATCTGCTCCACGTGGCCGTCGCCGCGCGAGAGCTCGTACGGCCCGGGGGTCGCGGAGAGGTAGACGGCCTGCCCGATGCGCTCCTGGAACTCCTCCCACTTCAGCGGGCGGTTGTCCAGCGCGGACGGCAGCCGGAAGCCGTGGTCGACCAGGGTCCGCTTCCGGGAGGCGTCGCCCTCGTACATCGCGCCGATCTGCGGCACCGTGACGTGCGACTCGTCGATGACCAGGAGGAAGTCCTCCGGGAAGTAGTCGAGGAGGGTGTTCGGCGCGGAGCCCCGCTCGCGGCCGTCGATGTGCAGCGAGTAGTTCTCGATGCCGGAGCACGTGCCGATCTGGCGCATCATCTCGATGTCGTACGTGGTCCGCATCCGCAGCCGCTGCGCCTCCAGCAGCTTGCCCTGCTTCTCCATCAGGGCGAGCTGCTCGGCGAGCTCGGCCTCGATGCCGGCGATCGCCTTCTCCATGCGCTCGGGGCCCGCCACATAGTGGCTCGCGGGGAAGACGTACAGCTGCTGGTCGTCGCTGATGACCTCGCCGGTCAGCGGGTGCAGGGTCGACAGCGCCTCGATCTCGTCGCCGAACATCTCGATGCGGACGGCCAGCTCTTCGTAGACCGGGAAGATCTCGATGGTGTCGCCGCGCACCCGGAAGGTGCCGCGGGTGAACGCCACGTCGTTGCGCGTGTACTGGATGTCGACGAAGCGGCGCAGCAGCTGGTCGCGGTCGATCTCCTCGCCGACCTTCAGGGGCACCATCCGGTCGACGTACTCCTGGGGCGTGCCCAGGCCGTAGATGCAGGACACGGAGGAGACCACGATCACGTCCCGCCGGGTGAGCAGCGAATTGGTCGCGGAGTGGCGCAGCCGCTCGACCTCTTCGTTGATCGAGGAGTCCTTCTCGATGTACGTGTCGGACTGCGGGACGTACGCCTCGGGCTGGTAGTAGTCGTAGTACGAGACGAAGTACTCGACGGCGTTGTTCGGCAGCAGCTCGCGGAATTCGTTGGCGAGCTGGGCCGCGAGGGTCTTGTTCGGCGCCATGACGAGGGTCGGGCGCTGCAGCTTCTCGATCATCCACGCGGTCGTCGCCGACTTGCCGGTGCCGGTCGCGCCCAGCAGGACGACGTCCTTCTCACCACCGCGGATGCGCTGCTCGAGCTCGGCGATGGCCGCCGGCTGGTCACCGCTGGGCTGGTACGGGCTGACGACCTCGAAAGGCGCCACCGTGCGTTCGATCTGGGAAACGGGCCGCATGGAACCCACCGTACGACCCACCACTGACAACCGGCGTCCATAACGCCGGCGCCGACGCCGCGGAAGCGTCCGCACACCCGCCGTCACGAGGCACTTCTCGCTTCACCACACTGTTTCTGCCCGCGGCGGCCCTGCCGGTCACCGGCTCCCCGGGGCTCCCTCCGGCCTCCCTGGCCGCCCCTCCGGCGCTCACTCGGGGTGGCGCGACCGCACGCAAGAGGTGAACCGGCCAAAGCCGCCCGTTACCCAAAAGGCGACGATCTGCCACCAGGCGCCCCGGAACAGCGGTCAAGCGCTGGTTTCCCCGGCCTTGGCCAGAAACTCCGTTGCGTGATCATGCCGTCCAAATCGTCCCCGTACGGTCCCAAACCCGGGACACACGACACTTCTCGTTCAATTTATGTCCATCCCTGACCTATCTTCCAGTACACCGCCGCTGGGAACCTGCCGCCGACCGCCCCCCACAGACGTCGAATCCGAGGAGTCCGTATGCACATTCGGCCTGCCGCCGCCGCTGCCGGCGCGCTCGTGGGGCTGACGTCGCTCTGCCTCCCCGCTGCCACCGCCCAGGCCGCGGACCACCCGCACAGACCGGTCACCGTCGCGCACAGAGGAGCCTCGGCCTACGCCCCCGAGAACACCGTCGCCGCCATCGACGCCGCGCACCGTATGGGCGTCGCCTGGGTGGAGAACGACGTCCAGCGCACCAAGGACGGCAAGTTGATCGTCATGCACGACACGACGCTCAACCGCACGACCAACGTCGAGGAGCTGTACCCCGACCGGGCTCCGTGGAAGATCTCCGACTTCACCCTCGGCGAGATCGAGAAGCTGGACGCGGGCAGCTGGTTCGACGCGAAGTTCAAGGGCGAGCGGGTCCCCACGCTCGAGCGCTACATGGACGCGGTCAGCCACAACGACCAGAAGCTGCTGATGGAGCTGAAGTCGCCCGAGCTCTACCCGGGCATCGAGGCGCAGGTCCTGCGGCAGCTGCGGGAGGAGGGCTGGCTGGACCGCCAGCACGTGAAGCACCGGCTGATCATCCAGAGCTTCAACGCCGACTCGGTCAAGAAGGTGCACGAACTCCGCCCGGCCCTCAAGACGGGCTTCCTCGGTACGCCGGCCATCGCCGACCTGCCCAAGTACGCCGAGTTCACCGACCAGATCAACCCCAGCTACAAGACGATCAACATGGCCTACGTGTCGGCCGTGCACGCGTTCCAGGGCGCGCACGGGCGCCCGCTGGAGGTCTACACCTGGACCGTCAACGACGCGGACACGGCCAAGAAGGTCGCGAGCTGGGGCGTCGACGGCATCATCACCAACACCCCGGACGTCGTGCGGAACGCTCTGAAGAACTCCGGGTTCCTGGTCCCGGCCGCGTAAGCCGCCGCACCCCGGAGGTGCTCACGGCTTCACCGGCTTCTCCACGGCGATTGTCAGTGGGGGGGTTCTAGGCTGAAGCCGTGACCATTTCCGAGGATCAGACGATTTCCGGGGAGCGCGAGAGGCCGCCGCGCGACTGGGCCTGGCGCATGCTGGAGACTCCCATCGGCCCGCTCCTGCTCGCGGGCACCGACGCCGGCCTGGCCCTGGTCGTCTTCCACGCCGACGACAGGGCCAGGACCAGGTCGCTCGCCCGGCTGCGCGGCGCGTTCGGCGCCGAGCCGGTCGCCGCGATACCGGCGGTGGAGACGGCCGCCGCGGAGCTCGTCGCGTACTTCGCCGGTGAGCTGCGGGACTTCACGGTGCCGCTGGACTGGTCGCTCTCCTCGGGATTCAACGAGCGGGTGCTGCGCGAGCTGGCCGCCCGCGTGCCGTACGGCACGGTCGTCGGCTACCAGGACCTGGCCGACCGGGTCGGCGAGCCGGGCGCCGCCCGCGCGGTCGGCGCGGCCATGGGCTCCAATCCGCTGCCGGTCGTCGTGCCGTGCCACCGCGTCGTGGAGAGCGGCGGCGGGCTCGGCGGCTTCGGCGGCGGCCTGGAGACCAAGCGGCAGCTCCTGGCCCTGGAAGGAGTGCTGCCGCAGCCGCTCTTCTGAACGGAGGGGCCGCTCTGAACCGGAGGGGCCGCTCTTGCCTGCCTCCCTGTGAAAGGTCCCGCTCATGTCCCGTCAGGTCGCCCTGCTCCGCGGCATCAACGTCGGAGGGCACCACAAGTTCCCCGTGGCGCAGCAGCGCGCACTGATGGCGGAGCTGGGCTACGACGACGTCACCGTCCTCCTCCAGACCGGCAACATCGTCTTCGCCGACCCCGGCGTCCCTCCGGAGGAGACCGCGCGTGCCCTGGAGGCCGGTTTCGCGGCCGCGCTGGGCTTCTCCGTACCGGTCATGGTCCGCACCCGCGACGACATCGCCGCCGCCGTCGCGGCCAACCCGTTCCCGGAGGCGGTGGCGGAGCCCAAGACGCTGCACGTCACCTTCCTGTCGGAGCCGCCCGCCGACACGGCCCCGCTGGACGCCCTGGACCCGGCCGGGTACGCGCCCGACACCTTCCGGCTGCTCGGCCGCGAGCTGTACCTCTGGTGCCCGGAGGGCATCGGGCGTTCGAGGCTGGCCGCGGCCGTCACCGCGGCGAGCCTCAAGCTGGGCGTCACGGCCACCGCCCGCAACTGGAACACCGTCAACAAGATCCTGGCCGTGGCCGACGGCGGGTGACGCCCCGGCACGCGCACGGTTCAGCTCAGCGCCAGCCGTAACGCTCCCGCAGCCGGTTCACGACCAGGTTGAAGCGGCCCCGGTCCAGCGCGCAGGCTTCCCGCCGCATCCCCTCCGGATGCACCCTCAGCACCCGGTCGAGGGCGATCCACGAGGGGCGCCCGGCGCGGTCCCAGGGCCCGGAGCCGATCGCCACCCACTCCCGGTCGTCGTGCCGCTTGCTGGACAGCTGCACGGCGAGCAGGGTGCCCGCCCGCTCGCGGGCGACGACCAGCACGGGCCGGTCCTTGCCGCGCCCGTCGTTCTCCTCGTACGGGACCCAGGTCCACACGATCTCGCCGGGGTCCGGGTCGCCGTCGGGGTCCGGCGCGTACACCGTCCGGACCGCACCGACCGTCCGCGGCCGCGCCTCCACGGTCGCCGTCGCTCCGGTGCTGCCCGGCAGCGCCGCCACCCGTTCGCCCACTTCATCGATTGTCATGGCCTCACGGTAACGGGCTGTGGATCAAGGCCGGTGAGGCCCCGTCAGCGCCCCGACCGGTTCAGTTGCCGCCCTACCGCCTCGCCCTGCCCGTCCTACCGTCGCGGGCCGATACCGCTCCACGCCGGGCGGCGCGGATCATCGGCCCGTACGACGACGTCGGCGGCCTCCCTGGGGTCCACCTCCGCCTCGTACCGCGCGAACGCCGGCAACGTCCACCGCTCGCCCGCCTCCGTGCGCCGCTCCAGCGCGCCCGGCGACAGCCCGAGGTGCACGGTCAGGTCGAACGGGAACCACTGCCCGAGCAGCAGCGGCCCGTGCAGGATCAGCACGCCGCCGGGCGGCAGCCCTACGTACGCGCTGCGCGTCGCCCGGTCCCGCTCCGGGTCCCACAGGTCCGGGAGCACCCGGCCGCTGCCCCCGGCCTCCAGCGGGTTGAACACCTCCCGCCACAGCGCCTGCCGGTCGAACCACTCGTCGTAGTACGCGTCCGGATCATGCCGCCCGTACTCCAGACGCAGCGACGCCGGCCGCAGGAACCCGTACGCACCGCTCTTCTGTACGAAACGGCCGCGCAGCCGCAGCGCTTCGGCGAGCCGTCCGGCCAGCTCCCCGGGGCGCGCCGCGGGGGCCGCGTCGATACCCACCCGCAGCCAGGGACTGCCATCCCGTGCTGTCAGGCCCGCCACCTCCTCGGCGAGCGCGTCGGTCAGCCGTTCCCAGGTGATCGCTTCGAGCCGCACGCCGTCATTCTGCCGCCGCTCCGCCTCGTACGTCACTGATCTGCGCGTCACTGACCTGCACGTCGTTGACCTGCACGTCGTTGACCTCCGGCGCCGTGTCGTTGATCATGAAGCGGGAGGCTCTCCGGCCGCACGGACAGCCGGCCGGCGGGCTTCCTCCCTTCAGAGCGCTCCACGAGACATCTTCAGCCGTCCAAGAGGCGCCGCCAGCCCTCCAGGAGACGCCGTCAGCCGTCCAGGAGGCCCGTCAGCCGTCCAAGAGACGCCGGGCCAGGGCAAGGTGATCGGTGGGCTTCCGGAGCGGCGCCTGGCTGCGGTGCGCAGCCGTGCGTTCGACGACGGTCGTACCGGTCTCGGCTTCGAGGGCCGGGGCGTAACCGGCCGCACGCAGGGCCTCCAGGGTGGGGCCCGGCTCCTGCGCGCTGACGAGCACGGTCGGCGCGATCGCCCGCAGCCCGAGGTCACGCAGCGCCCGGTGGGCGGCCAGCTCCTGGACGAGCGCGGCGTCGTCGGAACGGATGCAGCAGCCGGCGCGTACGACCCGTATGCGCCCGTGCGTGCGCGCCGTGTCCTTGATCAGGTACGTCAGCGGGTGCGGCAGCGGTCCCGTGGCGGACGCCGCGGTGAGGTCGTCGATCAGCGCGTCGGCGGTGCGGCCCGCGTCCAGTGCCCGGCGGATGGAGGCGCCGCTGAACCGCCAGGCAGTGGCGCTGTCGTCGGACTCGCGGTCGGCGGCGAGCGCGAGCAGCGCGGACAGCTCGGCGGAGGGCGGCCCCGGCACGATGGCCGTCAGATCGCCCTGGAACAGGGCCTGTTCGAGCGGCGGAGGAAGCAGCGTACACAGCGCCGCGCGCAACGGGGCGGGGTCGGCTGCCGTCTCCGCACGGAGGAGCGCCCGGCCGACGGGCGTGAGCGTCCCGTAGGCGACGAGGCCCAGGAAGGCGGCCTCGTCGAGCGTGTGGGCGGCGCGCTCGAGGATCATCGGCTCGTCGGCGACGGCCAGCGGGCGGTGCCAGCCGGCGACCGCCACCAGAGGCCGCAGCGCCTCCAGTGACGAGGCGTCCGGGGCCGGGATCGGGACGCCGGGGCCGGACGCGGCCCGGCCACCGGTGGCCCTGTCCGTGCTGGTGGCGAGGGCGGCGAGCAAACCGTGGCGCAGGGCGGGCGCGCGGCGGTCGTCCCCGCGCTCCAGAGCGGTCGGGGTCTCCCCGAACGGCGTCCACGTGGCGATCGCCCAGTGCCGGGCCCAAGCCGTGAGGACCGGCAGCAGCCGCTCACCCGGCGGCAGCGCGAGCCAGTCGTCGTACCCGCTGGTGGGCAGCGCGACGGTACCGGTGGGCGTACGGCTCAGCGCGATCAGGTCGGCCGCCAGCGTGAGGTCGAGCAGGAGCCGGGTACGGGGCTCGGAGGTGCCGGCCGCCTTCGCCAGCCGCCGGATCTCGCGTACGGCGGGTCCGCCGGACCTGCGCAGCGCCGCGGGCTGCACCGCCAGCGCGGCGAGCAGCCGCTCCAGGGCCCCGGCCAGCGCGGTGGCCGCGGCCTGCGACTCGGCCGCCAGGGCCCGCTCCTCGACCGGTGCCGACGTGGCCGCCGGGGAAGCCGGCGAGGGCTCGGGCTCGAACACACCGAAGTCATGACCGCCGATCAGCTGCGCCGTGCGCGGCGGTACGACGACCCGGCCGTCCTCCGTCGGCGCGGCGAGCCCCGCCTCGTACAGCGTCTCCAACGCCGCCCCGACGGCCTCCCGGTCCTCACCGAACGCCGCGTACACGTCCGCCACCGGCACCGGCTCCGTCGCCAGATCCGGAAAGGCCAGGCTGTGGGCCATGAGGGACTGATAGCCGGCGCCCGGATCGGGGGCGGCCGGCCCGTGCGCGGCCTCCCGGGCGCGCCCCTGGCTGATCCGGGCGGTCGCGGCCAGCACCTGGAGGCTCGGCCGGTCGAGCCCCAGCACTACTTGGTGCAGCGTTTCGTACGACCACAAGGAGGCGGCGAGCTCGCGGAGCCGGGTCGGCGCGGGGCGGCGCGAGAGGGGCTCGGCGTGCCGGGCGAGGAGCGCGGCGAGCTGTTCGGGCGTGCGCCGCGCCAGAGCGTGGGTGAGTGTGTCGAGACCTTCCACGGGGTGACTCTCTTCGGTCGTCTCTTCGTCGTCTCTTCGTCGTCGCTTCGTCGGGTCTTCGTTGGGTCTTTGTCGGGTCTTCAGTCGCGTCTTCAGTCGCGTCAGTCGTCTGCTCGGCCGGCTGCTCGGCCGTCCAGTCTGTTCAGTCCTCTTGGTCCTCTACTCCGTGGCGAGGAGCGGGGTGAGAGCGCCCACGGGGTCGGCGTCGGGGCGTCCGGTGGGCCACCAGTCCTCGGCCCCGGGGTCGGATTCGTACGGATACCAGCGGCCATCGTGGCCGAAGCGCAGCTGTATGCCGCGGCCTGCGTCCGTGAGGTGGTTGTGCCGGGGCCGCAGCGAGGGGAGGTCGGCGACCGACAGGGCACTGCGGGCACGGTCGAAGTCACCGGCGGGCGGGTCCCACGTCGTCTCCAGGAGGCGGAGACCTTCCGGCCCGCCCTGCCGCCAGGCGGCCACGGCCCGCGCGACGTCGCTCACCGGGCGGTCGGTGGCCTCGGCGACGCCGCGGTAGATCTCCCTCGTGCTGGCGGTCAGCCCCGAGGTCGGGTGCGCCGCGGCGACCAGCCGGATCGCGTCCTCCCAGAGGGTACGGGCGGGGAACGGCGAGGCCGTGGCCCCGGCGGACGCATCACCGGGCGGGATGGGCGTTCCCTGGGCGGCGGTCAGGCAGGCCCGGGCCCTGGCGGCGGCATCGGCGGCCAACAGTTCGATGGCGGCCGGGCCGATGGCCGGGTCCTCGGCCGTCGGCAGGACCAGGGGCCGTCCCGGGTGGGCCGGGAGGGGCAGCGGTGGTGGCAGCGGCGGAAGGTCCCGCACTTGCAGGGCCGCACGGGCCGGTACTCCAGGGAGCGCCGCACGCGCCGCCCGTTCGGTGTGCGCGCTGTGCGTGGCGTTGCGCCGCGAGAGGTCGTCGAGCAGCTCCCGCTCGCCGCGTCCGCGCAGGAGGAGCAGTACGAAGGGGTCGGCGTCCAGAAGGCGCGCGGCCTGGAAGCAGAGCGCCGCGGCATGCTTGCACGGATGCCCGCGGTCGGGACACGAACAGTGCGGTACGAGATCCCCGGGGCCCGGCAGCAGCCGCACGCCCACCTCGTCCTGCCGCTCGGCCAGGGCCCGCGGCACCGTCCTGCCCAGCAGGGCCGCCAGGTGGGCGGGCCGGGCGGCGACGCCGTCGAGGAAGGCTTCCCACGCCGCGTCCGTGAAGGGCCGCAACCGGAGCTCGGCCCGGTACGGATACGGCCGGCTGCCCGTCACCGGAGCGGAGATACGGCCCGGCGCCACGGTGATCCGGCCGACGTGCCCGCCGCTCGCATAGTCCCGGCCGCGCGCGAGCCGCGCCGTGTCGAGCGCCGTGCTCTCCAGCGCGTCGAGCCATGCCCGGCCCCACCAGGTCTCGGCGAACTCCGCAGCGTCCCCGCCGCCGGCGGCCACCGCGGGGAACACCCGGGCCCGCCCTGCCGTACGAGTCGCCGCCTCGGGTCCGCCGCCCTGTGCGCTCCCGGTACTCCCGGTACTCCCCTCGCCGGGGCGATGCGCGCCCTTCAGCGCGTCCCCCAGGCTCCGAAGCCCCTGCCCCGACCGCTCCGTCGAGGTGAGCCGCTCGTCGGCTTCCGCCCGGCCGCTGGCGCGCGCCTCACCAACGCACTTCGTACCGACGGGCTTCCTGCCGGCGGACTTCCTGCCGACAGGCTTCCCGCCAGTGGGCTTCTCGGCTTCCCGCACCTCACCGGGGCGCGCCTTCTCCTGCCCCGCGCGTGCCACCGCTTGGCGAGCCCGCTCCGCAGCCGCGCTCCGGCGCACGGCCCCCTGCTCCGCGCCCTCGCTGGCCGCCCCCACGCCCTCCTCCGTCACCGGGGAGCCCTGCGTCGGCGACACCTGCGCCGCAGACGCCTCCCCGCGGGGCGCCCGCTTCTGGATCGACTGCTTCTGCTTCTGGACCGGCTGCTTCTGGGATGCCCGCACCCGGGCGCGCCTCGCTTCCCCGGCCGCCCGCTTCAGCGCCTGCCGGGCCAGCTCCGCCCCCTGGCTCCGGCTGTCCTCCCCGTCACCGGCCGCGCCCGCCGACGGGCCGTTGTCCGGCGCCGCGTCAGCCGGCTGCGGGGCCGGCTGTCCCGGCTCTTCCGCATCGCGAACGGCGCGCCCGGGCCCCTGCCCCGTACGCCGTACCGCCTGCCGCGCACGTTCGGCCGCCTCGCTCCGCCGCCCGGCCCCGGAGGCGGACCCGCCCCCCGGCCCGGGTTCCGCAGCCTCGTCAGCCCGCTGCGCACCGTCCCGTGTGTCCGCATCCCCCGACGCGTCCTCGGCGTCCCCGTCCCGGCTCGCCTCCGCGGCGGCCTCACGCGCCCGCGCGATGGCCCGGCCGCGCTCCAGCTCCCGGCGGACCCGCTCCAGCCCCTCACCCGCGGCCGCCGCCCCCTCGTGCTGCTCACCGCTGCTCATGCCGACCTCCTCAGCGTGACGAGGTCGGACAGTTCCGCGTCCGTGAGTTCGGTGAGGGCGGCCTCGCCCCCGGTGAGTACGGCCTCGGCCAAGGAACGCTTGGCGGCGAGCAGTTCGGCGATCCGGTCCTCCACCGTCCCCTCCGTGACGAGTCGGTGCACCTGGACGGGCTGTGTCTGCCCGATCCGGTAGGCCCGGTCGGTCGCCTGCTCCTCCACGGCCGGATTCCACCAGCGGTCGTAATGGATCACATGACCGGCGCGGGTGAGGTTCAGCCCCGTCCCCGCCGCCTTCAACGACAGCAGGAATACCGGGACTTCACCCGCCTGGAAACGGTCGACCATCGCCTCCCGCTGCGCGATCGGCGTCCCGCCGTGCAGCAGCTGAGTGGGCACGCCGCGGGCCCTGAGATGCTCCTCGAGAAGGCGCGCCATCTCCACGTACTGCGTGAAGACCAGCGCCGCGCCGTCCTCCGCGAGGATCGTGTCCAGCAGTTCGTCGAGCAGTTCGAGCTTCCCGGAGCGCGCTGTGAGGCCGGGCGCGGCCTCCTTGAGGTACTGCGCCGGGTGGTTGCAGATCTGTTTGAGCACCGTGAGCAGCTTCATCACCAAGCCGCGCCGCGCCATGCCGTCAGCGGCCTCGATACGGGCGAGCGTCTCGCGGACGGCCGCTTCGTACAGCGCCACCTGCTCGCGGCCGAGCGGCACCGGGTGGTCGGTCTCCGTCTTCGGGGGCAGCTCGGGGGCGATACCGGGGTCGGACTTCTTCCGCCGCAGGATGAAGGGCCGTACGAGCCGCGCGAGACGTTCCGCGGCGCCCGGCACCTCACCGCCTTCGATGTCGCGGGCGTGCAGCGCCCGGAAGGTCTTGAGCGGCCCGAGCAGCCCGGGTGTCGTCCAGTCGAGCAGGGCCCACAGCTCGGAGAGGTTGTTCTCCACGGGTGTGCCGGTGAGGGCGACCCGCGCGGGTGCCTTGATCGTGCGCAGCGCCTTGGCCGTGGTGGACTGCGGATTCTTCACATGCTGCGCCTCATCGGCGACGACCAGCCCCCAGGAACACTCGGCCAGCCTCTTGGCGCTGCTGCGCATCGTGCCGTACGTGGTGAGGACGAAGCCGCCCTTCAGATCGTCCAGGCTGCGGCCGGTGCCGTGGAAGC
This sequence comes from Streptomyces sp. NPDC053542, assembly GCF_044544685.1. Classification (NCBI taxonomy): domain Bacteria; kingdom Bacillati; phylum Actinomycetota; class Actinomycetes; order Kitasatosporales; family Streptomycetaceae; genus Streptomyces; species Streptomyces sp. NPDC053542. Next base: position 160,398 of record NZ_JBITXL010000012.1, on the reverse strand, counting down.
GCCGCACGGGGACGCCGGGGGCGAACCGCTCGATCTCCCGCTGCCAGTTCCCGAGCAGCGAGGCCGGACAGACCACGAGGGTGGGGTCGGGGTGGTCGCGGTGGAGGTGCAGCGCGATGGTGGTGACGGTCTTGCCCAGGCCCATATCGTCGGCGAGACAGCCGCCGAGCCCGAGTGCGGTCATTCGGTCCAGCCAGGCCAGACCACGGAGCTGGTAGTCCCGGAGGGTGGCGTGGAGACCGGGAGGCTTCTCCAGAGGCGCGGCGTCGGCAGTGAGGCGCGTACGGAGGTGGGCGAGCGCACCGAGCGGTACGACTTCGACGCGCTCCCCTTCGACCTCGGTCTCACCGGCCAACGTCACGGCGAGCGCCTCTGTGGGATCGAGGTATCCCAGCTCTCTCTTGCGTGCCTTGCGTACGAGGGCGGGGTCCACGAGCACCCACTGGTCGCGCAGCCGCACGAGGGGACGGTGCGCCTCTGCCAGTACGCTCATCTCCGCGTCGCTCAACGGGGAACCGCCGAGCGCCAGCTGCCATTCGAAGCGCAGCAGTCGCTCGGCATCGAAGAAGCCGAACCCGTCCGCCGCGGAACCGGGCGCCGGCCGCACGACAGCGGTGCTGGTCAGGCCCCGGGCCAGCTCCTTGGGCCAGTGGACCGCGACGCCCGCTGCCTTCAGGCGCGGCGCGGCATCACCCAGCAGCTCGTACAGCTCCTCCTCGTCGAGCGGCAGGACATCGGGGACGGGGCGGTCCAGCAGCCGGCCGAGCGGCGGCCAGACACGGGCCGCCCTGCGCAACGCGAGCAGCGCGTCCACCTGCGCGCGCGGCCCGAAGCCGTCGGGCGCCTCCCCCTCCCACAGCTGCCGCGCGTCCGCGACCAGCGTCGGGTCGGTGAGATGGCTGACCTGCAGAACCGCCGCCGCGGCCCCTGCCCTGCCCTCTTGTGTCTCCCTCCCCGTCTCCTCCGCTGCCTCTGGCTCCGTCTTCGTATCCCCCTCCGCCGAGATGTCGAACAGCTCCTGTGCCGACAGGTCCAGCCGCAGCGAGATCCGTACACCGCTGTCCACGCCCGCCGCGACCTCTGCCGCCCACTCCCGCGCGCCGGGCAACCGCTGTGGAACGGCCGCGGCGAACGGTGCGCCTGCCACATGCACCGCGGCCGGCGTACGTGGCAGGACATCGACGACCGCGTCGATGAAGGCACGCACCAGGGCGTTCGGTGCGTGCAGTTGGAGGGGCTTGCTGCCGGGCACGGGGACGGCATGGGCCTCGGCGGGCATGGCGGCGGCGATCGCCCGCAGCTGCGCGGCGTCCTCGGCGTCCAGCGGCCCGGCGCGCCAGGCGTCCACGTCATCAGCGGTGAGGCCCGGGAGCATGCGGCCGCGCGCCACCAGATGGAGCGCCTGCAAGGCGGCCGCTCCCCAGCATGCGGTCGCCGGATGCGCCGTCGGATCATGACGGGCGCGGACAAGCAGCGGGACGGCCTCACCGACGGTCAGTTCGAGCGCGGGAACCGTACGGCTGCGGACGGAGTTCCCGTGCCGCCGCACGACCTTCAGCTCCGTGGCTTCCGCCGCTCCCGAGGGCTCGGCCAGCGGCTCGCCGTCCGGACTCCAGAAGGCGATCTTCCCGGCTCGCGGCAGCTCGGCCGGCAGAAACACCGCCGCGTGCCGGATCACATCGTGCGACGCCGCGGCCGGGCTCGCGCCACGGTCGGGGAACGGCCCGGACGGCGCGGCGCCGGTCGGCCGGGCCTGCCCGGTCGCCTCCCGCGCGCTCATCTCCCGCCGTCCCGCCATGCCGTTCCGTTCGTGTCGTACTCCGACTCGTGAGTCTACGGTCGCCTCCATCACTCCCCCTCCCGCCTGCGGCGCGGCCGCTGCCGCGGAGCCGCGACCCTGCGTGAAAACCATGGAAGCAGACGGCACTGACAATCCCGCCAGAACGATCACCAAGCCAGTTATCCACAGGCAAAGCAGCTGGTCAAAAACTTCTTGCCCGCCGAGCCCAGCGATCCGCTACGGTTCAACCACCAGTCACTCACCGTAACTTCCGGTGTGTGCTCAGCGAGCAAGGCAGTCCCCCAGGAGACCCCCATGACCGACCACCTCCCCTCAGTCACCACCACGCCGGCAACATCCACGGCCCCCACCGCGCACAGGCGCACCCCCTGCACACCCCACGCCCGAAGCCGCCCACCGGACACGCACCACCGCGACGGCCCGGACGGCCCCACGCCTCGTACTCGACACTCCCCCACCTCCGAGCAACTGGCCGCCGCCGACGCCTTCCATGCGGGCGACCACCTCGTGCTCCAGGCCGGCGCGGGCACGGGCAAGACGACGACCTTGGCAATACTGGCCCGCAGCACGCGCCGCCCCGGCCGCTACCTCGCGTTCAACAAGGCCATCGCGCAGGACGCCGCCCGGCGCTTCCCCGCACACGTGACGTGCAGTACGGCCCATTCCCTGGCGTACGCGGCCGTGGGCCACCGGTTCCAGCGGCGGATGAACGCACCGCGGCAGGCAGGCTGGCGGACCGGCTCCGCCCTGGGCATCGACACCGACTTCCGGCTCCGTATCGGTACGCGAACGGTGAGCAGCAAGGCTCTCTCGTACACAGTCCTGCGCACCGTCACCGAGTTCTGCCGCTCGGCCGACCCGGTACTGAACCCTGCCCATGTCCCTCGCCTGCGCGGCGCCGAGTCCGACGCGTTGCACAGGCAGCTTGCGCACGCCGTCCTCCCGTACGCCCACAAGGCATGGGCCGACCTTCAGGACCCGGACCGGGGTGCCGTCCGCTTCGAGCACGATCACTACCTCAAGATGTGGGCACTGAGCGCACCGGTCATCGAGACCGATTTCCTGCTCCTCGACGAAGCCCAGGACACCAATCCCGTGGTCGAACAGGTCTTCAGCGCCCAACGTGCGCACGCTCAACTGGTACTCGTCGGCGACTCGGCGCAGGCGATCTACGGCTGGCGGGGCGCACGCGACGTGATGACCGGCTTCCGCGGCAGACAGCTCACGCTCTCCCAGTCGTTCCGGTTCGGGCCTGCGCTCGCGGCGGCGGCGAACCGATGGCTGGCGATCGTCGACGCCCCTGTCCGGCTCATCGGCTCGCCACTGATCGACAGCGAGCTGGGGCCCGTTCCCCGCCCCGACGCCGTGCTCTGCCGGTCGAATACGGGCGCGATGACAGAAGTCATAAGGCTGCTGTCGGACGGGCGCCGGGTGGCCCTGGCGGGTGGCGGCGACTCCCTGACAGCCCTGGCCCGGGCCGCGTACGAGCTCCAGCGCGGCAGCAGGACCGCTCACCCCGAGCTGGCTCTCTTCGAATCCTGGGAGGAGCTGAGGGAGTACGCCACCGCCGACCCGTCCGGCCGCGACCTCCTGCCGCTCGTCGAACTCCTCCACGAACACAGCGCGGAGAGCGTCCTCCGCGCACTGGGTTGCCTTTCGAGCGAGGACAGAGCCGAAATCACGGTGTCGACCGCCCATCGGGCGAAGGGCCGTGAGTGGCCGAGCGTACGCATCGCAGCCGACTTCACGGAGCCGGACGAGCTGGAGGAAACCGGCGAGGACGGAGAACCGCTGCCGGGCCCGGTCGACCTCGACGAGGCGCGGCTGGCGTATGTGGCGATCACCAGGGCGAGGAAGCGACTCGATCTGGGCGGACTGTCGTGGATCAACAGCCACCCGGCCGGGGATGCGCTCACACATGCTCATGCACCACGGACGGTAACGACACAGCCGTCGGGTACCGCGTCCCCGCGAGCCATCCAAAGTTATCCACAGGCTGGCCGGGAGGCGTGACGGACGGCCCGAACCGGAGGATCCTTAAGGCAGAGAAAGCCGCTCAGGTCGACGAAAAACCCAGGTCAGCCCGCAATGCCGTAACGCACCTGGCGGCCTCGTCGCCAGGTGCGCCCGGCCCAGCACCCCATCAACATCGAAGCGACCGGAGGCCAACAGGAGACAGACACGAAACGACCAAAGATGAGAGACAGAGAGTGACTGACCCGCCGGCGACGGCGAGCCCAGACGTCCGACGAACCAAGGCGGGGATGCGTGGTGAGTGGTGATGCGTACGGGCAATGAGCCCTTGGAGGCACGGAGCCTGCTGAAAACACGGCGCGCTCTGGCCCTGTGGGGGCTGATATGGGCGGCGTTCGGCGTGGCCGTCTTCGTGGTGGTCGGTCGTCCCGGCTGGGCCGCCGGCTGTGCGGTCGTGGCGGCCCTGGCTGCGACGGACCTTGCGATCGTGTGCCGCCACATACGCCAGGGGCCGCACTACCAGCCCGGCAAGGACGTGCCACCGTACGAGCCGGACCGCGGTCGCAACGAGTTCACCGGCAGGCGACGCGGTGGAACGAAGCCTGGGATGGGGTCTGATGTGTGGCCTGACCGGGGGCGAGAGGGGCGCAAAGGGCCTTGGTGAGTAGCCCCTCGTGGGCAAGCGGCCTCAGCGAGCAGGTCCCTGTGTGAGCAAGCGACCTTGGTGAGCCGAGACCCCTCGGTGAGCCAGAGACCTCAGAGAACTCGGTGAGGGACAAGTGAAGACAAGGAATCGGGGGAGGAGGGGGTGGGGGGCGGGGGGGCGGCCCCCCGGAGGCGGAGGGGAAAAAACGGCCCCCGCCCCGTCCCCGCCCCCACTCCCCCGCCCCCACTCCCCCGCCCTCATTCCTCCCCCGCACCCTCCCCCTGCACCGGAAACCGTGCCGCCTCGATGAAGTCCGGACGCGGATCGAGCGCGGCGGCGAGTCGGAAGTGGCGCAGCGCCTCGTCCGGGCGGTTGGCGCGTTCAAGGGTGCGACCCAGGGCGAAGTGGGCGAACGCGTTGTCGGGCTCCCGTTCCAGGACGACCTGGAACTCCAGCTCGGCAGGGCGCAGTTGAGCGGCCAGGAAGAAGGCGCGGGCGCGTAGCAGTCGGGCGGCGGTGTTCTCCGGATGGGCGGCGATGACCGGGTCCAGGAGTTGTACCGCGCCCCGTGGATCGCGCGCGGACAGCAGTTGTTCGGCTGCCCGGAAGTCGATGACATGCGTCTCGGGGGTGCGCTCGGTCACGGCCGTCTCCTCTCCGACACGTACGGACTCACCGCGTACCGTTGGGGTACCGGTGGCTTGTGCACCGGCGACTCGCCACGAGCAGGTGGTTCATCGCCGACGGGCAGCCCGTATCGACGACCGCCCGGTCGCTACGTGGGGCACAACAAGCCCTGCCGTCACCGCATTCCCGACGCCCGCCACAGCAGGGCTGCGCGCGCCGCGCACCGCGCGCCCTACCAGCGCAACGCTCGCTCGTCACACAGCGAACTGAACTTCCCCACCACACCCACAAAAAGCCGAAGCCCAGACAGCCCCTCAAAGGCCGAGAGACCACGACCAGCCAGCCTCAACCCCAACTCCAGCCCAGCCAGCCCCAGCCCCAGCCCCAACTCCACCCCAGCCAGCCCCAGTCCCAAGCCGCCAGCCCCAAGCCCCAAGCCCCTACAAACTCACCTGATAAGCCTTCCGCAGCGTCTCGTGCACCGTCCACCGAGTCCGGTCGCCCTCGCGCAGGAAGCACGCGTCGCCGGGGCCCACCTCGAGTACCGGGCCGCCCTCGACCTCGATGGTGGCGCGGCCGGAGACCACCACGAACAGTTCGTTGGCCTCGATGTCGGTCACGACGCCCGGCGTGATCTGCCAGACACCGCGGACCTGCTTTCCGTCCGGCGACTCCCAGAGCACCTTCCCGGTGACGACCGGATCGCCGGAGATGATCTGGTCCGGATCCAGCGCTTCCGGATCCAGTTCGGCATCCGCGATGCCGGGGATGTTGACGACGAACGATGCGGGGACGAGCTCGGAAGCAGTCATGGCGTGAGGCTACCGCTGAGTCTCAACGGGCCCGCAGCCGCTCCCAGATCTCACGTACCTGGGGCTCCAGGGCCTCCAGCGGGCCGTCGTTGTCGATGACGAAGTCGGCGATCGCGAGGCGCTGTTCCCGGGTGGCCTGGGCGCTCATGCGGGCCTTCGCCTCGTCCTCGGTCATACCGCGCAGCGCGACCAGCCGCCGCAGCTGGGTTTCGGGGGCGGCGTCGACCACGACGACCGTGTCGTACAGGGGCGCGAGGCCGTTCTCGGTCAGCAGGGGCACGTCGTGGACGACCACCGCGTCCTGGCCGGCCGCGGCCTCCAGTTCGGCGGAGCGGGCGCCGACGAGGGGGTGCACGATGGCGTTCAGCGCCTTGAGCCTGTCGGGGTCGGCGAAGACGAGGGCGCCCAGCTTGGGCCGGTCCAAGGTGCCGTCCGGCGTCAGTACGTCCGTACCGAACGCCTCGACGACGGCGGCGAGACCGGGCGTACCCGGTTCCACGACCTCCCGCGCGATCTTGTCCGCGTCCACGATCACCGCACCGTACGACGCGAGCAGCCGCGATACCTCGCTCTTGCCTGCGCCGATGCCGCCTGTAAGCCCCACCTTCACCATGGGCCCCACGCTATACGGCGCCCCGGCCCCCGCCCAGAGCCGGACCCGCCCCGCCCCCGGAGTCAGGCTGCGCCGGGCAACTCCCCCTCACATGCCCCCGTCCCCCATGTCCCGCTCCCGGTCGGCCAGGAACGCTTCCAGTTCGCGGCCGATTTCCTCGGCGGACGGGAGTTCGGCGGGCTCGGCCACGAGGTTGCCGCGGGTTTCGGCGCCGGCCGCCGCGTCGTACTGGTGCTCAAGGCCGCTGACCAGCGCAACCAGCTCCTCGTCACCCTCCGAGAGCTGCCGCTCGATCTCCTCCTGGGTGCGCAGCGCTTCGGTACGCAGGGTGTGCGCGGCGCTCGGCAGGACCAGGCCCGTCGCCGCGGTGACCGCCTCCAGCGCGGTGAGCGCGGCGTCCGGGTAGGCGGAGCGCGCGACGTAGTGCGGTACGTGGGCGGCGACGCCCAGTACGTCGTGTCCGGCCTCCGCGAGGCGGTACTCGATCAGCGCTTCGACGCTGCCGGGGACCTGCGCCTGTTCGAAGAGGTCGCGGTGGCCCGGAGTCAGGTCGGTGCGGTTGCCGTGCGGGGTGATTCCGACGGGGCGGGTGTGCGGGACGCCCATCGGGATGCCATGGAAGCTGACCGAGAGGCGTACGTTCAGCCGCTCGACGGTCTCTCGTACAGCCGCCGTGAAGCGTTCCCATTCCACGTCCGGCTCAGGGCCGGAGAGCAGCAGGAAGGGCGCGCCCGTGGCGTCATGGACGAGACGCAGCTCGATGCTGGGCGTCTCGTACGAGGACCACTGGCCGCGGTCGAAGGTGAGCATCGGGCGGCGGGCCCGGTAGTCCACCAGCCGGTCGTGGTCGAAGCGGGCGACGACCTGGTGCGGCAGCCCCTCCAGGAGGGTTTCGACAATCTGGTCACCGGCTTCACCGGCGTCGATGTAGCCGTCGAAGTGGTACAGGAGCACCAGCCCGGCGGAGTCGCGGGAGGCTATCGCGTCGACCGCCGCGAGCCCGCTCGGCTCCCATTCGTACAAATCCTGGGGATCCAACACAGTGACCGCTCCTCCTCGATGTCCGCCCCGCACAACGCGGTACGGGGCTCGGGCATTCCCGGTACTTACGTCATCACCCGCTCGTGCGGCGCCGTCACCACTTTTCGCGCCGAGGAGAACGCGCCGTGCCGTGGCGGCCGGTGAGGGAGTACCAGCCGAACCGCCGGCCGGCAGCCGGACGGCAACCGCGCAGCATGCAGACAGCACGAAGGCCCGCCCCCAAAGGGAGCGGGCCTTCGTGTCGCTATCGGCTAGCGCCTAGCGGTGAGCGTGCTCAGCTCTGGCCGCCGGCCAGCTTCTCGCGGAGCGCGGCAAGGGCCTCGTCCGACGCCAGGGCGCCGGAGTTGTCCGTCGACTCCGAGGAGTACGAGCCGCCGGAGACGTTGCCGCCGCCGCCCTGGCCACCGGTCGCCGGCACCGCAGCACCCTCGGCCGCGGCCTGCTCGTCGGCCTCGCGCGACTTGATGACCTGGGCCTGGTGCTGCTCGAAGCGCTGCTGCGCCTCGGCGTACTGGTTCTCCCACGCCTCGCGCTGCGCCTCGTAGCCCTCGAGCCAGTCGTTGGTCTCGGGGTCGAAGCCCTCGGGGTAGATGTAGTTGCCCTGGTCGTCGTAGGACGCGGCCATGCCGTACAGGGTCGGGTCGAACTCGACCGCCGACGGGTCGGCACCGAAGGACTCGTTGGCCTGCTTCAGCGAGAGGCTGATGCGGCGGCGCTCGAGGTCGATGTCGATGACCTTGACGAAGATCTCGTCGTTGACCTGGACGACCTGCTCCGGGATCTCCACGTGGCGCTCGGCCAGCTCGGAGATGTGGACCAGGCCCTCGATGCCCTCGTCGACGCGGACGAACGCACCGAACGGAACGAGCTTGGTGACCTTACCCGGGACGACCTGACCGATCTGGTGGGTCCGGGCGAACTGCTGCCACGGGTCTTCCTGGGTCGCCTTGAGCGACAGGGACACGCGCTCGCGGTCCATGTCGACGTCCAGGACCTCGACCGTGACCTCCTGGCCGACCTCGACGACCTCGGAGGGGTGGTCGATGTGCTTCCAGGACAGCTCGGAGACGTGGACCAGACCGTCGACGCCACCCAGGTCCACGAAGGCACCGAAGTTGACGATCGAGGAGACGACGCCGGAGCGCACCTGACCCTTCTGGAGGGTGGTGAGGAAGGTCTGGCGGACCTCGCTCTGGGTCTGCTCGAGCCAGGCACGGCGGGACAGGACCACGTTGTTGCGGTTCTTGTCCAGCTCGATGATCTTGGCCTCGAGCTCCTTGCCCACGTAGGGCTGAAGGTCGCGGACGCGGCGCATCTCGACCAGGGAGGCGGGGAGGAAGCCGCGGAGGCCGATGTCGAGGATGAGACCACCCTTGACGACCTCGATGACGGTACCGGTGACGATCCCGTCCTCTTCCTTGATCTTCTCGATGGTGCCCCAGGCGCGCTCGTACTGGGCACGCTTCTTCGAGAGGATCAGGCGGCCTTCCTTGTCCTCCTTCTGGAGAACCAGGGCCTCGATCTCGTCACCGACGGCGACGACCTCGTTCGGGTCGACGTCGTGCTTGATGGAGAGCTCGCGGCTGGGGATGACGCCTTCGGTCTTGTAACCGATGTCGAGCAGGACCTCGTCCCGGTCGACCTTCACGATGACGCCGTCGACGATGTCGCCGTCGTTGAAGTACTTGATCGTCTCGTCGATCGCGGCGAGGAAGGCTTCCTCGTTACCGATGTCGTTGACCGCAACCTGCGGGGTGGTGGCGGTGGTCTCGGTGCTGCTCGTCATGTGGGAAAGGGCTCCGGTACGGACATTGAAGTCGTAGGTACTGCTACGCCGAGAGCCTTTATCGCTTCTGCAGAAGTCGACAGCAATGAGGCGCGCTCCCGGAATTCCGTAAAATCCGGTCAGCGCCTCGAAACCGAGGGGACATGCAACAGATGCGAGCGCGACCTGCTCCGTCTGAGGCGCGCAGGCCCGCAGCGCAACTTGTAGCATACGGGGGCAGCCGGACACGGTCAATGCGCGAAGGCCCACACCGCGGGCGGATCGCCTCATAACCGGCACGCACCGAACGTGAGAAGAGTTGCTCGGCCCTGCCGTCGCAGGCCACAGGGGCCTGACGAAGATCCTCACGGGGCTGCGAACAGCCGGCCCCGTGCACCTCAGAAACTACAAGCTTCAACGAAGAATACGACGACGGGCGCGATGAACCAACACGACGACTCCACGGCCCCCGGCGACGCGGAAGCCGGGACCGGCCCCGCGGCCTGGGACGACGCCGAGGCCGTACGGCGCACCACCGGGGAGGCGGAGAGCAGCCGGGCCAGCCGCGGCTGGTGGGACCGCAACGCCGACGAGTACCAGAGCGAGCACGGCGCGTTCCTGGGGGACGACCGCTTCGTATGGGGGCCGGAGGGGCTGGACGAGGCCGAGGCATCTCTCCTGGGCCCGGCCGCCGGCCTCAAGGGCCTGCGTGTCCTGGAGATCGGTGCGGGCGCGGCGCAGTGTTCGCGCTGGCTGGCGGCGCAGGGGGCGCATCCGGTGGCGCTGGATCTCTCGCACCGGCAGCTGCAGCACGCCCTCCGGATCGGCGGGGACCTCCCGGCGGACGGTACGGAGGGGCCGGGTGTGGCTCTCGTGCAGGCCGACGCGGGGGTGCTTCCCTTCGCGGACGGCAGTTTCGATCTCGCGTGCTCGGCGTACGGGGCTGTGCCGTTCGTGGCCGATCCGGTACGGGTCTTCCGGGAGGTGCACCGGGTGCTGCGGCCGGGCGGCCGGTGGGTCTTCTCGGTGACGCACCCGATCCGCTGGGCCTTCCCCGATGAGCCCGGCCCCGAGGGGCTGTCCGTCGCGGCGTCCTACTTCGACCGCGTGCCTTACGTGGAGCAGGACGCGCAGGGCAACGCGGTGTACGTGGAGCACCACCGCACCCTGGGCGACCGGGTGCGTGACGTGGTGGCCGCGGGCTTCCGCCTGGAGGACCTGGTCGAGCCGGAGTGGCCGGCGTGGAACACCCAGGAGTGGGGTGGCTGGTCGCCTCTTCGGGGCGGGCTGATCCCGGGTACGGCCATCTTCGTGTGCCGTCGGGACCCGTAAGGCGGGCGGCCGTCGGGACCCGTGGGCGGGCGGCTGTCCTTGCAGGCCGTCGCGCAGCTCTCCCCGGTACGCAGCGTCCCAGCGCCTCCAGGAGAGCGCCGCGGCCCCTCCAGTAGGGCGTCGGCCCCGCGAGACACTGGGCGGGTGATCCGCCGCGATGAACTCGATGCTCTGCCCGTACGGTCCGCGCTGCCCGCCCTTCAGGAGGCGCTGGAGGGTGCCGGGACCGCCGTCCTGTGCGCGCCTCCGGGGACCGGCAAGACCACTCTGGTGCCGCTGGCGCTGGCGGGTCTGACGGAGGACGGCGCACCCGTTCGCAAGGTGATCGTCGCGGAGCCGCGGCGGATCGCGGCGCGTGCCGCGGCGCGGCGGATGGCGTGGCTGCTCGGGGAGCGCGTGGGTGAGCGCGTGGGCTTCACTGTGCGCGGGGAGCGTGCGGTGGGGGCGCGCACTGTCGTGGAGGTGGTGACGACGGGCGTCCTGCTCCAGCGGCTCCAGCGTGATCAGGAACTCCCGGGCGTGGACGTCGTTGTACTGGACGAGTGCCACGAGCGACATCTCGACGCGGACACGGCGGCGGCGTTCCTGCTGGACGTGCGGGAGGCGTTGCGGCCGGAGCTGCGGCTGGTGGCGGCCTCGGCGACCACGGACGCCGAGGGCTGGTCGCGGCTGATGGGGGACGCGCCGGTGGTGGCGGCGCAGGGGGTGTCGCATCCGGTGGAGACGGTGTGGGCGCCGCCGGAGCGGCCGGTGCGTCCGGCGCACGGCATGCGGGTGGACCCGGCGCTGCTGACGCATGTGGCGTCGGTGGTGCGGCGGGCGGTGCGCGAGCGGGCGGGGGATGTGCTGTGTTTCCTGCCGGGCGTGGGCGAGATCGCGCGGGTGGCGGGGCAGCTGGCGGATCTGGGCGCTGCCGGGGTGGAGGTGCTGCAGGTGCACGGCCGGGCGCCGGCGGCCGTGCAGGACGCGGTGCTGGCCGGTTCGGGTGACCGGCGGCGGGTGGTGCTGGCCACGTCGGTGGCGGAGTCGAGCCTGACGGTGCCCGGGGTGCGCGTGGTGGTCGACTGCGGTCTGACGCGCGAGCCGCGGATGGATCACGCGCGGGGGCTGAGCGCGCTGACGACGGTACGGGCGTCCCAGGCGGCGGCGCGGCAGCGGGCCGGCCGTGCGGGGCGCGAGGCGCCCGGTGCGGTGTACCGCTGCTGGTCGGAGGGTGAGGACGGGCGGCTGCCGCGCTTCCCGTCCCCGGAGATCAAGGTCGCGGACCTGACGGCGTTCGCGCTGCAGGCCGCGTGCTGGGGCGATCCGGGCGCCGCGGACCTTGCGCTGCTGGACGCGCCGCCGGCGGGGGCGATGGCGGCGGCGCGGGAGGTCCTGACCGCGGTGGGCGCGGTGGACGCGGCGGGGCGGGCGACGGAGCGTGGCGTACGGATGGCCCGGCTCGGCCTGCATCCGCGGCTGGCGCGGGCGCTGCTGGACGGCGCGGCGCAGGTCGGCGTGCGGCGGGCCGCCGAGGTCGTCGCGCTGCTGAGCGAGGAGCCGCCGCGCGAGTACGGCGATGATCTCGCCGACGCCTGGCGTACGGCCCGCCGCGGGCGGGACGCGTACGCCGGCCGGTGGCGGCAGGAGTCCAAGCGGCTGGCCTCGGCGCTGGCCGGCGCGTCGGGTTCCGGGAGCGCCCCGGACGGCGGCGCGCACGCCCCCGACGGCCGTGCGCAGGCGCCCGGTACGGCCGCCGCGGTGGCCCGCGGCGAGAGCGATGACGCCGTGGCCGGGATCGTGGCGGCGCTGGCCTTCCCCGAGCGGGTGGCCCGTAGGCGCGGCGAGGGGTCGTACGTGATGGCTTCGGGTACGGGGGCCGAGGTCGGGGAAGGGTCGCGGCTGCGGAGCGCCGAGTGGCTGGCGGTGGCGGTCGCGGACCGGCCCGTGACGGCGGCGTCCGCGCGGGTGCGGCTCGCTGCCGTGATCGACGAGGAGACCGCGCGGGCGGCCGCGGGGGCGTTGTACGCCTCGGCCGAGGAGGTCGGCTGGGCGGACGGCGACGTGGTCGCGCGGAGCGTGGCGCGGCTCGGCGCGATCGAGCTGGTGTCGCGGCCGCTGCGGGACGCGGACCCGGCGCTCGTACGGGAAGCGCTGGTGGACGGATTGCGCAGCGAAGGACTCGGGCTGCTGCGCTGGTCGGAGGGGGCGCGCTCGCTCCGCGAGCGCATGGCGTTCCTGCACCGGGAGCTGGGCGCTCCGTGGCCGGATGTCGCGGACGAGGCGCTGCTGGCGCGCCGGGACGAGTGGCTGGAGCCGGAGCTGAGGCGGGCGCGGCGGCGCGCCGATCTGGCGCGGATCGACGCGGGCCAGGCGCTGTCTCGGCTGCTGCCGTGGGCGAGTGGCGATTCGGCGCGCTTCGACGAGCTGGCGCCGGAGCGCATCGAGGTGCCCAGCGGTTCGCGGGTCCGGGTGGAGTACGGCGGCGATCAGCCGGTGCTGGCGGTGAAGCTGCAGGAGATGTTCGGGCTGCGGGAGTCGCCGCGGGTGGCGGGCGGCCGGGTGCCGGTACTGGTGCATCTGCTGTCGCCCGCGGGGCGCCCGGCGGCCGTCACCGCCGACCTCGCCTCCTTCTGGCACGACGGGTACCGCTCCGTGCGGGCGGAGCTGCGCGGCCGCTATCCGAAGCATCCGTGGCCCGAGGATCCGGCGACGGCCGAGCCGACGCGGCACACGAAGGCCCGGATGCAACGGCGCTGACGGCGCGCGCCAGGGCTGACAGCAGCGCTGCGGGCGCTCAGGCGGCCATGGCGTGCCCTCCCGGGCGCCGATCGCGCCGTCCGCGCGCCTCCAGGTACAGGCTCATGGCCAGCAGCGCGGCGCCCGTGGCGAGCAGGCCCCAGGGCAGGTAGCCGGTGAGGAGCAGGACGAGGGTGCGCTGGGAGGAGACCAGGTCGACCGTGGCCTTCAGGTAGTCGGGGCGCATCTTCACGTGTCCGGCGAACGCGGTGACCTTGCCGCCGCCGGGCAGCAGGTCGCCGCCGCGCAGTTCCTCCTTGTGGATCTCCTCGCCGTTGACGGGCGCGCCGGTGACCGGCTCCACCCAGAACATCCGCTTGGTGGTGTACCAGCGCGTGGTGCCCATCTTCTCGACGGCTTCCGGGGTGACGCCCTTGACCGGCATCTTCTTGGGGAGCGGGACCTTGGTCCAGGGGATGGTCTGTTCGAAGTAGTAGACGTCGAGGCCCTGGAAGCGGCGGGTGCCCTTGTAGTGGATGGGCGCCGAGGTGCGGGTCTGGGCGTCGAAGTAGCTGTAGTCGCGCTTCTCGGTGAGGAAGGGCCACTTGTACTCGATGCCATCGCGGCGCACCGGCTCGCCGTCGACCGACTCGCCCTTCGCGTGCACCGGTTCCTGGGTGTGCGCGTCGAAGATGTAGCGCTCGGGGATCTCGGAGACCATCTTGCCGTCGGGGCCGGCCACGTAGGACAGCGCGTCCCAGACGACGACGTCGCGGCCGGCCGTGCGTTCGACCTTTTCGGAGGCTTCGACGTTGCCCTTCAGCGTCTGCACGATGCTGATCTTCGGGACCTTCTCGGCCTTCATGGTGCCGTAGTCGATGAGGGTGGCGGGCTTGGCCTCCAGGACCATCTCCTGGTACTGGCTCGGCGGGATCTTGGCGAGCCGGGGGAAGGCGTACCAGCGCATCAGCGGGGCCAGGGCGGTACAGAAGACGGCGAGGGCGAGCAGTACGAGGCTGGCCTTGCGGCGCATGACGGCGGCCCCCTCAGGGGTGCTCGGGGACGGTGGTCCGCAGCGGTTCGGGGGACGTCCGACCTTCGGGGGCGCCGACGGCCGTCATGGTGAAGACCAGGGCGAGGGCGGCGGCCAGCCCGATCGCGGCTGCTGTGAGGGCACGCATACGGAGCCTCCCGTTCGACTGCGGAGCTCCCCACCGGACCTGACGCAGCGTCAGGTGGTCAGGGCTGGGGCACCGTAGCAACGGGCGGCGGAGATGAGAACACCCGGACAGGAAAGACGGGAACGGCGACGCGACGCGGAGGGGGCGCGACGCCTGAGCGCCGCGCCCCTCACTTCGTACCGTGCGAACTGCGCACCGTGCGGACGTGCGGGCGTCAGCCGACCTTGAGGTCCACCAGGAGCACCGCTCCGCCGGCCGTGGTGAGCCGGAGCTTGTACGTGCCGGAGTGGCTGTCGGTGAAGATCTCCGGCAGCTTCAGCAGGCCGTCGGCGTCGGTCTTCAGGCCGGTGAGCGTGCGTATCGGCGCGCCCTCGGCGTCCTTGAAGTACGGGCCTTCGGTGTTCTGTTCCGCCTTCGCGGGGTCGGCGGCGTCCCCGGCGATCATCGTGGCGGTGACAGCCACGCCGGCGGCGGCCTTGCCCTGGTAGGTCGCCTTCACCTCGAGGGGATCGGCGTAGGAGGCGCCCTCCGCGGCCTGCATCTCCTGGTCGGAGGTGCGGGTCAGGGCGTCGGCCTGCGGCCTGGCCTTGACGGTCGCGGTGAAGTCGGTGGCCGGCACGGCTCGGCCCACCGCCGTCGCGCGGACGGTGTAGGTCCCGGCCTTCTCGCCCGCGACCAGGGCCGGAGCGGTGGCGATGCCGTCCTTGTCCGTGGTCACGGTGATCTTTGCGGCGCCGCCCTTGAAGCGGGTGTCGCCGTCGCCGCGTATCTCGTACTGGACCTGCACGCCGGAGACCGTGCGGTCCTCGGTGTTCTTCGCGCGCACCTGGAGCCGGTCGGCGAAGGTGTCGCCGGCGGTGGCGCTCACCTCCTTGTCCCCCATGCGCTCGAGGGAGGCGAGGGGCGCGGGCCGGCTGGGCGGGGGCGTCGGGGTGGGCGACTCGTTGCTGCCGCCCGGGGTCGTACCGGGCGACGAGCCGTCCCCGGAGTCCGAGCCGTCCCCGGAATTCGTCCCGTCGCCGGGCGCGGGGCTCGGCTCGGGCTTCGTCCCGCCGTCGGTGCCGCTGCCGGACTCCGTGCCGTCGCCGCCCTTCCCCGAGGTGCCGCCGGTGTCCTTGCCGCCCTCGGTGTCCTTCCGGGAGTCCTGGTCCTTGCCGCCCTTCGACGCGCCGCCGGAGCCGGCCTTGTGCGAGCCGTTGCCTCCGGTGCCGGAGCCGCCGGTGCGCGGTCCGGTCGGCAGGACGCCCGTGCCGTCGGGCACTTCGTGCGTGCCCTTGCGGTAGTACTCGTACCAGGACAGCACCGTGCGCAGGTATTCCTCGGAGTGGTTGTAGCCGAGGATCGCGCGGTTCATGTCCGCCTGGACCGACAGGTCGCGGCCGGCCGCGCACAGGTAGCGGCCGGCAGACAGGGCGGCGTCGTAGATGTTGTTGGGGTCGCTCGCGCCGTCGCCGTTGGCGTCCGTGCCCCACCTCGCCCAGGTGGCGGGGATGAACTGCATGGGGCCGACGGCGCGGTCGTGGGTGGTGTCGTTGTCGAGACGGCCGCGGTCGGTGTCGGTGATCCGGGCGAAGCCGTTGCCGTTGAGCTGGGGGCCGAGGATGGGCCGCAGCGTCGTGCCGTTCTCGTCCACCGCGCCGCCGCGGGCCTGTCCGGACTCGACCTTGCCGATCGCGGCGAGCAGCTCCCAGGGGAGGTTGCAGCCGGGGTGGGACCGGGCGAGGGACGCCTCGGCCTCCTTGTACGCGGCGAGCACGGTCGCCGGTATGCCGGCCGCCGCGGGGCCGGTGGCTATGGGCCCGTCTTCGCCCTGCTCCTTGCCGGGCTGCGGGCTGACGAGCGGGGGCAGGTCGGTGAAGTACGAGGAGTCGCCGTCGATGGGGGTGTCGCCCCGGGGCGCTTCGCGGGAACTCCCGGCGGCGTCGGCCGAGTCGGGCGCCTGGGAGGCGGTCAGCGCGGCGAGGGCCAGCGCCACCACCACACTGGAGGCCGCTCCTTTGCGGAGCCGTCGGCCGAACTTGGCTGCCATCTGTCCTACTCCCCCTCCGCGTTGACCCACCGCGCTGGATGCACGGTGTCGCGCTCTCGGCGCTCCAACGCACGCGACACTACGACAACTCCCCGCGCCCAGCTACCGTTCCCGACTCGCCATCACTGTCTGCTCACATCCGGCATACTGCCTCGAATCGATCACTCGATCATGTGCAACGGTCGGGTCCGGTCAGGAGGGGGATCATGCCGTTCACACTCAGTCATGCCGCGGCGGTGCTGCCTGTCGTACGCCGCAACGGTACGGCGCGCGGGCCGCTGCTGGTGTCTGCGCTCGTCGCCGGGTCCTTCGCGCCGGATCTGACGTACTTCGCGGACACGGCCGTGCCGGGTGCGATGGCCTTCGGAGAATTCACGCACGCGCCGGCGGGTGTTCTCACCGTGGACACGCTGTGCGCGGCGCTGCTGGTCGGGGGCTGGCTGCTGCTGCGCGATCCGCTGCTCGCGCTGCTGCCGGCAGCGTGGCGGGGCAGGGTGGGCGCGCTGGTCACCGGCCAAGGGCAGCGGCGGCTGTCCCGTGGACGGTTCGCGCTGCGCTTCTGGTACTCCGCGGTGCTCGGCGCGCTCACGCACATCGTGTGGGACGCGTTCACCCACCCCGGGCGCTGGGGTGTCCGGCTGCTGCCCGTACTGCAGGAGCCGGTCGCCGGGTGGCCGGTGTACGCGTACGTGCAGTACGGCACCTCGGCGGTCGCGCTCGCGGCCCTCGGATGGTTCGTGTGCTCCGCGCTCCATCGGGCACCGAACGGCGCCGCCCCCGAAGGGCTGCCCGTGCTCGGCAATCGGGCGCGGCTGCTGTGCTGCGCGCTGCTGACGCTGTGCCTACTGCTGGGGGCCTGGCACCGGGTGCTGCGCGCGCAAGCGGTGTACGGCGGGGCGGCGACATGGTTCGACTATCTGCCGACGGCGCTCTTCGGTGCGGGCGCCGGGCTGGGCGTGGCGCTCCCGGTGTGGGCGGCTGCGGTCCGCCTGCACGACCGCCGGCGGCGCCGTGGGCGGGGCACTGCCGCCCCGGCGCAAGAGACAGCGGCCGGGGGCCGGTGAGGGCAGCTGCGCCCCTCACCGGCCCCCGGCCGCCTCTTAGCGCGTCAGTGCGCGGCGGACTCCCAGTCCCCGCCCGAGCCGACGGAGACGTCCAGCGGGGCGCGCAGCTCGACGGCGCCGGCCATCTCGCGCCGCACCAGCTCCTCGACCTGCTTCTGCTCGCCGGGCGCCACCTCGACCACGATTTCGTCGTGGACCTGGAGCAGCATCCGGGAGGTGAGCCCGGCGGCGGTCAGCGCCTCGCCGACCCGCAGCATCGCGATCTTGACGATGTCCGCCGCGGTGCCCTGGATCGGGGCGTTCAGCGCCATCCGCTCGGCCATCTCGCGGCGCTGGCGGTTGTCGCTGTTGAGGTCGGGCAGATAGCGGCGGCGGCCGAGCATGGTCTCGGTGTAGCCCGTGGCGCGGGCCCGGTCGACGACGTCCTGGAGGTAGTCGCGCACGCCGCCGAAGCGCTCGAAGAAGTTGTCCATGAGCTTGCGGGCCTCGTCCGGGGAGATGCCCAGCTGCTGGGACAGGCCGAACGCCGAGAGGCCGTACGCCAGCCCGTACGACATCGCCTTGATCTTGCGGCGCATCTCGGGGTCGACCTCGGTTTTGGGCACCGAGAAGACGTGCGAGGCCACCGTGGTGTGCAGGTCCTCACCGGAGGTGAACGCCTCGATGAGGCCCTCGTCCTCGGAGAGGTGCGCCATCACGCGCAGCTCGATCTGGCTGTAGTCCGCGGTCAGCAGCGTCTGATAGCCCTCGCCGACCACGAAGCCGCGGCGGATGGCGCGGCCCTCGTCCGTCCGTACGGGGATGTTCTGCAGGTTGGGGTCGGTGGAGGAGAGCCGGCCGGTCGCGGCCACCGTCTGGTTGAAGGTGGTGTGGATGCGGCCGTCCGCGGCGATGGTCTTGATCAGGCCCTCGACCGTCGTGCGCAGCTTGGCCTGCTCACGGTGGCGCAGCATGATCACGGGCAGTTCGTTGTCGGTCTGTGCCGCGAGCCAGGCGAGGGCGTCCGCGTCGGTGGTGAAGCCGGTCTTGGTCTTCTTGGTCTTGGGCAGGCCCAGTTCGTTGAAGAGGACTTCCTGGAGCTGCTTGGGCGAGCCGAGGTTGAACTCGTGTCCGGCGGCGGCGTGCGCCTCGGTGACGGCCTGCTGGACGGCGGCCGCGAACTGCTGCTCGATGCGCTCCAGCCAGCCGCGGTCGGCGGCGATGCCGGCGCGCTCCATGCGGGCCAGCAGCGCGCTGGTGGGCAGCTCGATGTCGCGCAGCAGGTCGGCGGCGCCGACCTCCTCCAGGCGCGTCTCGAAGGCGGCCCCGAGGTCCAGGACCGTACGGGCCTTGGCCATCAGGGCCTCGGCAGCCTCGGCCTGGTCGTCGGCACCGAAGGCCAGCTGGCCGTCGCCGGCCGCCGCGGGGGCCAGGTCGCGGCCGAGGTACTCCACGGAGAGCGCGTCCAGCGCGAAGGAGCGCCGGCCGGGCTTGACCAGGTACGCGGCGAGCGCGGTGTCCATGGTGACGCCGTCGATCTCCCAGCCGTGCTCGGGGAAGATCCGCATCAGGCCCTTGGCGTTGTGCATCACCTTCGGGCGCTCGGGGTCCGCGATCCAGGCGGCGAACGCCCGGTCGTCGGCCTCGTCCAGCTGCGTCGGGTCGAACCAGACGGCGGGTCCGGCGGCGGTGGCCAGGGCGACCTCGGCGACCGAGCCGCTGCCCAGCTTCCAGGAGTCGACCGTGGCGACGCCGAGCTGCTCGCCGCCGTGCTCGGCGAGCCAGGGGGCGAGCTCGCCTGCGCCCGCGACAAGCCCGTCGATCTCCACTCCGGGCACGGGCTCGGTGGTGTCCTCGGCTTCCTCGGCTCCGGGGTCGACGGCCAGCAGGCGGTCGCGCAGGCCCTGGTTACGGATCTCCAGCGCCTCCAGGAACACCGTGAGGGCCTGCCGGTCGTACCCCGCGCGGACCAGTTCGGCGGGGCCGCAGGGCAGCTCCACGTCGCGGACCATCTCGGTCAGCCGGCGGTTGAGCTTCACGGCCTCCAGGTGGTCGCGGAAGTTCTGTCCGGCCTTGCCCTTGACCTCTTCGGCCCGCTCGCACAGCTCCTGGAACGAACCGAACTGGTTGATCCACTTCGCGGCGGTCTTCTCGCCGACGCCGGGGATGCCCGGCAGGTTGTCCGACGGGTCGCCGCGCAGGGCGGCGTAGTCCGGGTACTGGGCGGGGGTCAGGCCGTACTTCTCGAACACCTTCTCCGGGGTGAAGCGGGTCAGCTCCGAGACGCCCTTGGTGGGGTAGAGCACCGTGACGTCGTCGCTGACCAGCTGGAAGGCGTCACGGTCGCCCGTGACGATGGACACCTCGAAGCCCTGCTCGGTGGCCTGCGTGGCGAGCGTGGCGATGATGTCGTCCGCCTCGAAGCCGTCCGTGGCGAACCGCTTCACGTGCATGGCGTCCAGCATCTCGCCGATCAGCTCCACCTGCCCCTTGAACTCGTCCGGGGTCTTGGAGCGATTGGCCTTGTAGTCGGGGAACTCCTCCGAGCGCCAGGTCTTGCGCGAGACGTCGAAGGCCACCGCGAAGTGGGTGGGCGCCTCGTCGCGCAGGGTGTTCGCCAGCATCGAGGCGAAGCCGTACACGGCATTCGTCGGTTGCCCCGTGGCGGTGGTGAAATTCTCCGCGGGCAGGGCGAAGAACGCCCGGTACGCCATGGAGTGCCCGTCCATCAGGAGCAGCCGGGGACGCCCTCCCTCCGCCGTCTCGCTGCCGGTCGTTTCGCTCTTCTTCGCTGCCTTTGCTGCCACGCCCCCGATCCTGCCACGCCCCACTGACAATCCCTGCCGCGACGGCCGCCCCGGCCGCTCCCGGCGGGTACCTGTGGACAACGTCGTCACCCTCGTCATCACGTCCTGTGGACAACCGGCCGACGGTCGGTGGCGCGTGGCAGGATCGATCACAGGCGGAAGGACGTACGGAGACTTGTTCCATACATGATCCAGATGCCTGAATGGTGATATACAGAACGGCTGCTCGCCCACGGCAGCCCAGCATCATCGGCACCCAGGGAGAACGCCATGGCAGGCAAAGCACCCGAGTCGGACCCGGTACAGGACGCACCCGAGGTCAGCGGCCCGAAGCACTCGGCCGTCGGCCTGCCCGCCATCACCCACGCGCTGCGCGTCTCCCGGCAGCAGATGGGCGTGAAGCGCACGGCCCTGACGCTGCTGCGCGTGAACCAGAAGGAAGGCTTCGACTGCCCCGGCTGCGCCTGGCCCGACCCCGACCACCGGCACGCGGCGGAGTTCTGCGAGAACGGCGCCAAGGCCGTCGCCGAGGAAGCCACCCTGCGCCGCGTCACGCCCGACTTCTTCGCCACCCACTCCGTCGCCGACCTCGCGGGCCGCAGCGGCTACTGGCTCGGCCAGCAGGGCCGCCTCACCCAGCCCATGTACCTCGCCGAGGGCGCGACGCATTACGCCCCCGTGCCCTGGGAGCGCGCGTTCGACATCATCGCCGAGGAGCTGACCGGCCTCTCCTCCCCCGACGAGGCCGTCTTCTACACCTCCGGGCGCACGAGCAATGAGGCCGCGTTCCTGTACCAGCTCTTCGCCCGCGAGTACGGCACGAACAACCTCCCCGACTGCTCGAACATGTGCCACGAATCCTCCGGCTCGGCCCTCACCGAGACCATCGGCATCGGCAAGGGCAGCGTCTCCCTGGAGGACCTCTACAAGGCCGACCTGATCATCGTCGCCGGTCAGAACCCGGGCACGAACCACCCCCGCCAGCTCAGCGCCCTGGAGAAGGCCAAGGCCAACGGCGCGAAGATCATCTCCGTCAATCCGCTGCCCGAGGCCGGCCTGGAACGCTTCAAGAACCCGCAGACCCCGCGCGGCCTGGCCGGCGGCGGCACGTCCCTCACCGACCTCTTCCTGCAGATCCGGCTCGGCGGCGACCAGGCCCTCTTCCGGGCGCTCAACCATCTCCTCCTGCAGACCGACGGCGCGCTCGACGAGGACTTCATCCGGGAGCACACCCACGGCTTCGAGGAGTTCGCCGCCGCCGCGGGCGACGGTCTGGACTGGGACGAGACCCTGCGGGCCACGGGCCTGACCCGCGCCGAGATCGACGAAGCGCTGCGCATGGTCCTCGCCTCCCAGCGCACGATCGTGTGCTGGGCCATGGGCCTCACCCAGCACAAGCACTCCGTCCCCACCATCCGGGAAGTCGTCAACTTCCTGCTGCTGCGCGGCAACATCGGCCGCCCCGGCGCCGGCGTCTGCCCCGTACGCGGCCACAGCAACGTCCAGGGCGACCGCACGATGGGCATCTTCGAACGCCCCGCGCCCGCCTTCCTGGACGCCCTGGAGAAGGAGTTCGGCTTCGCTCCGCCCCGCGAGCACGGTTACGACGTCGTACGCGCCATCCGGGCGCTGCGCGACGGACAGGCCAAGGTCTTCTTCGCCATGGGCGGCAACTTCGTCTCCGCCACCCCCGACACCGAGGTCACCGAAGCCGCCGTGCGCCGGGCGAACCTCACCGTCCACGTCTCCACGAAGCTCAACCGCTCGCACGCCGTCACCGGCGCCCGCGCGCTGATCCTGCCCACCCTCGGCCGCACGGAGAAGGACCTCCAGGGCAGCGGCGAGCAGTTCGTCACCGTCGAGGACTCCATGGGCATGGTGCACGCCTCCCGCGGCCGCCTGGAGCCCGCGAGCCCGCACCTGCTGTCCGAGCCGGCCATCGTCTGCCGCCTCGCCCGCCGGGTCCTCGGCGAGGAGAGCCGCATACCGTGGGAGGAGTTCGAGAAGGACTACGCCACGATCCGCGACCGCATCGCACGCGTCGTCCCCGGCTTCGAGGACTTCAACGCCCGCGTCGCGAGCCCGGACGGCTTCGCCCTGCCGCACGCCCCGCGCGATGACCGCAGGTTCCCCACCGCCACCGGCAAGGCCAACTTCACCGCGGCCCCGGTGGAGTTCCCCGCCGCCCCCGAAGGCCGGCTGCTCCTGCAGACGCTGCGCTCGCACGACCAGTACAACACCACGATCTACGGCCTGGACGACCGCTACCGCGGCATCAAGAACGGCCGCCGCGTGGTCCTGGTCCACCCCGAGGACGCCCGTGCCCTCGGCCTCGCCGACGGCGCCTACACCGACCTCGTCAGCGAGTGGACCGACGGCAGCGAGCGCCGAGCCCCCGGCTTCCGGGTCGTCCACTACCCGACGGCGCGCGGCTGCGCCGCCGCGTACTACCCGGAGACCAATGTGCTGATCCCCCTGGACCACACCGCGGACACCAGTAACACCCCCGCCTCGAAGTCCGTGGTCGTCAGGCTGGAGCCGACGGGGCTCTGACACCCGCGACACCCGCCGCACACCCGGGAGGGGCCGGGCCGCCGCCGGCCCCTCCCGCGGCGGGCCGTGCCAGTGACGAGCCGCACAGTCCTCGCACCCCCGAACTGAGCGCGCGCTCAGTAGCCTGAGGGCGGCACGACGCCCCACCCGGCCGGCTCACGGGCCGGGCCGGCCCCGTACGCGTACGGCCACACCATCCGGACACCGACGAACAGCGACCACGACGAGCAGCGCAAGCGAACGGAGCCGTACGCCATGGGCGAGCAGACCACGACCGCGTTCCCCCAGGAAGTCCTCGACCAGTGGGCCGGGCAGGGCCTGGACCTGCCCGCCCTGTTCTCCGCCGGCCACCTCGGCACGCGGATGAGCGTCCAGGTCGTGGAAGCAGCGCCGGAGCGGGTCGTCGGCACCATGCCCGTCGAAGGCAACACCCAGCCCTACGGCCTGCTGCACGGCGGCGCCTCCGCCGTCCTCGCCGAGACCCTCGGCTCGGTCGGCGCCATGCTCCACGGCGGCCCCGGCAAGCTCGCCGTCGGCGTCGACCTGAACTGCACCCACCACCGCGGCGTACGCACCGGCCTGGTCACCGGCGTCGCCACCCCCGTGCACCGCGGCCGCTCCACCGCGACGTACGAGATCGCCATCACCGACGAGCAGGGCAAGCGCGTCTGCAGCGCCCGCCTGACCTGCCTGCTGCGCGACGCGGAGTCCCCTTCCCAGCCCTCCTGACCTGGCGATTCCGCCCCTGACGGCCTCGCGGCGGCCCCGCTCCGGAAAGCACCCGGAGCGGGGCCGCAGCGCTTTCCCCGCTGCCCGGGCACACCGCCGTCCGGGCACGCCGCCGCCCCGGCCGCCGTCCGGCCGACGCCCGCACCGGAGGCCACCGCCGCCCCGGCTCACGCCCGCAAGGGCGACCACCGCCTCCCACCGCCCTAACGCTGCGTAACCCACGCAATGTGCCCCCGCCGCACGGCTCCCGCTCCGCAGCGGCGGCGCTCCCGTACCGGGCCCCGCACCGCATTCCGGACGCCCCGGCGGCGTCGCACGGCAAATCCCCTCGTAGAAGTGCAAGTTCACGCTCCGCCTGGCGCACACGCCCCATCGGTAAGGACCATCAGTACGAAACGCTCATCGCAGGTCATAACAAGAGCGTCACATCCTCGTCGGCGCCGATGCCCCGGCCAACGGGACCGCCTTACCATCACCGCCAGTCACCGCGCCGCCGGGCGCGCTGTACCAAGCACGGCCTGTACCACCCCTTACAGCCCGGCGCGCGAACGGTCGCGCCACAGCGTGACCACGCCAGGGGAAAGGACTGATCGTGCGTCACCGTTCCTTGCTGATTCTCACCACCGCGGTAGCCGCCGGCGCCCTCACGCTCTCCGCGTGCGGCTCCCGCGGCGAAGACAAGAGCGGCGACGGCTCCAAGGCCACCGTCGTCATCGGCCTCGACGCCCCGCTCACCGGCGAACTCTCCGCCCTGGGCCAGGGCATCAAGAACTCCGCCGACCTCGCCGTCAAGAACGCCAACAAACAGAACGAGGTCGACGGCGTCACCTTCGAACTGCGCCCCCTCGACGACAAGGCACTGCCCAACGCCGGCCAGCAGAACGCCACCAAACTCGCCGGCGACAAGGAAGTACTCGGCATCGTCGGCCCGCTGAACTCCGGCGTCGCCCAGTCCATGCAGCAGGTCGCGCAGTCCAACGGCGTCACCCTCATCTCCCCGGCCAACACCACGCCCGACCTCACCCAGGGCAAGAACTGGAAGAAGAACGACCGCAAACGACAGTTCAGCACCTACTTCCGGACCGCCACCACCGATGAGGTCCAGGGCGCGTTCGACGGCCAGTACGCCTACGAGAAGATGAAGGCCAAGACCGCCTACGTCATCGACGACCAGAAGACCTACGGCGTCGGCCTGGCCTCCTCCTTCAAGGACCAGTTCACCAAGCTCGGCGGCAAGATCGTCGGCACCGAGCACGTCAGCCCCGACGACCGCGACTTCAAGGCCGTCGTCGCCAAGGCCAAGGGCGCCAATCCCGACCTGGTCTTCTACGGCGGCGAATACCCCGCCTCCGGCCCGCTCAGCCAGCAGCTCAAGGACGGCGGCCTCGACGCCCCCCTCATGGGCGGCGACGGCATGTACAGCGCCGACTACATCGAACTGAACAAGAAGGCACAGGGCGACTACGCCTCCTCCGTCGGCAAGCCCGTCGAGCAGCTGCCCTCCGCCAAGAAGTTCATCGCCGACTACAAGGCCGCCGGCTACAAGGACCGCTACGAGGCATACGGCGGCTCCACCTACGACGCCACCTGGGCCATCATCCAGGCCGTCAAGCAGGTCGTCGCCGACAACAACGGCAAGCTCCCCGACGACGCCCGCAAGAAGGTCGTCGACGCCATGAACAAGGTCTCCTTCGACGGCGTCACCGGCAAGGTCGCCTTCGACAAGTACGGCGACACCACCAACACCATGATCACGGCCTACCAGGTCGACGACAAGCAGTGGAAGGCGCGCTTCAGCGCCGAGTTCAAGAAGTTCGACAAGAGCTGACCGGCACCGCCCCTGCCCCCCTCACCGGGCCGCGCCAGCAGGACACCCCAGCCCCTGGCGCGGCCCGCGGCACACCCCCCGCATGCACGGCCCACCGGCACCTTCCCACCCCACGGAGGCCCTGCGGTGAACGAACTGCCGCAACAGCTGGCCAACGGACTCATCCTCGGCGCGATGTACGGACTCATCGCGATCGGCTACACGATGGTCTACGGCATCGTCCAGCTCATCAACTTCGCCCACGGCGAGATCTTCATGGTCGGCGGCTTCGGCGCGCTCACCGTCTACCTCGCCCTCCCGCCCGGCATGTCCCTCATGGCGGCCCTCCCCCTCATGCTCATCGGCGGCATCGCCGTCTCCGTACTCGTCGGTGTGGCCGCCGAACGCTTCGCCTACCGCCCCCTGCGCGGCGCACCCCGCCTCGCCCCCCTCATCACCGCCATCGGCCTGTCCATCGCACTCCAGCAGGCCGTCTGGAAGTGGTACCCCGACGCCAAGAAGGCCCGGGTCTTCCCCCAGTTCAAGGGCGACGCCTTCGACGTCCTCGGCGCCACCGTCCAGCGCGGCGACCTCTTCGTCCTCATCGCCGCCCCGCTCTGCATGATCGCCCTCGGCTTCTTCGTCTCCAAGACCCGCAGCGGCCGCGCCATGCAGGCCACCGCCCAGGACCGCGACACCGCCGCCCTCATGGGCATCGACACCAACCGCATCATCGTCCTCGCCTTCGCCATCGGCGCCGCCTTCGCCGGCGTCGCCGCCGTCGCCTACGGGCTGCGCACCGGCGAGGTCCAATTCCGCATGGGCTTCATCATGGGCCTCAAAGCCTTCACCGCGGCCGTACTCGGCGGCATCGGCAACATCTACGGCGCCATGCTCGGCGGCGTCGTCCTCGGCATCGCCGAAGCCCTCGCCACCGCCTACGTCGAAGACATCCCCGGCATGACCCAGTTCGGCGGCGGAGCCTGGAAAGACGTCTGGGCCTTCGTCCTCCTCATCCTCGTACTCCTCCTGCGACCACAGGGCCTCCTGGGCGAACGCGTCGCGGATCGGGCGTGATAGCGATGACCACCGCACCCACCACGAACCCGGCCGCCGCGGACACCCCCGCACCCACCCCCGGCCTCCTTCCCCTCCCCGCACGCGCCGCCCGCCTCGTCACCGCCGCCGGCGCCCTGGCCACCACCGCCTCCACCAGCATGTCCTGGACCTGGAGCAGCGAATTCCCCGGCGACCTCACCTACTACGGCTCCCCCGCCGGACTCCAGCTCATCACCCTCACCGGAGCCCTCCTCACCCTCGCCTTCGCCCTGGCCGGCCTCGGCGTCCGCGGCCTGGCCCTCCTCACGCCCGGCGGCCGCAACGCGCCCGCCCTCCTCGCCGCCCTCGGCACCTTCGCCGCCACCTGGTTCACCCTCGCCGCCATCGCCGTACAACTCGGCGGCCTGGTCAACCTCGAACCCGGCGGCTTCCTCGCCGGCATCACCGCACTGATCACCCTCGCCGGCGCCCTCGGCCTCCCCGCCGACCACACCCCCGGCACACCCCCGCACGGCCCGTGGCAGCGCTTCACCAACAGCTGCGCGGCCGTCCCCACACCCCGGCCCGCCAAACAGCTCCCCGCCTGGGCCGAGATCCTCCTCATCGCCGTCGCCTTCGGCATCGCCCTCTTCACCTTCACCTACGGCATCGACGCCGAGGACGGGCCCCCCTTCGTCGGCTACCTCCTCTTCGTCGCACTCGCCATCCCCGCCGTCCACCGCGCCGGCCTGATCAACCGCCTCACCGCACTCACCCACCGGCACCGCGGCATCTCACTCGTCGCCGCCTTCCTCGCCGCGGCCGCCTTCCCCTTCACCCAGGACACCGACGAGTACACGATCATCGGCGCCAACATCCTGATCTTCGCCACCGTCGCCCTGGGCCTCAACGTCGTCGTCGGCCTCGCCGGCCTCCTCGACCTCGGATACGTCGCCTTCCTCGGCGTCGGCGCCTACGCCGCCGCACTCGTCTCCGGCTCGCCCGACTCCGCCCTCGGCGTCCAATTCCCCTTCTGGGCCGCCCTGCTCACCGGAGCCGCCGCCGCCCTCGTCTTCGGCGTCCTCATCGGCGCCCCCACCCTGCGACTGCGCGGCGACTACCTCGCCATCGTCACCCTCGGCTTCGGTGAGATCTTCCGCATCGCCATGCTCAACCTCAACGGCACCACCGGACCCGACGTCACCAACGGCGCCATGGGCATCCCCAACATCCCCAACCTGGAGATCGCAGGCTTCAACTTCGGCGAACCCCACGACATCCTCGGGGTCACCATCGCCACCTACGGCAACTACTACCTCCTCATGATCCTCGTGACGGCCTTCGTCGTCCTCGTCTTCCGCCGCGCCGCCGCCTCCCGCATCGGCCGCGCCTGGATCGCCATCCGCGAGGACGAAACCGCCGCCGTCGCCATGGGCATCAACTCCTTCCGCCTGCGCCTCCTCGCCTTCGCCCTCGGCGCCGCCCTCGCGGGACTCGCCGGAACCGTCCATGCACACGTAGTAACGACCGTCACACCCGAGCAGTTCCAGTTCGCCGGACCCCAGCCGCCCAACTCCGCCTTCCTCCTCGCCGCCGTCATCCTCGGCGGTATGGGCACCCTCAGCGGACCCCTCGTCGGCGCGGCACTCCTCTTCCTCATCCCCGCCAAGCTGGACTTCCTCCAGGACTACCAGCTCTTCCTCTTCGGCCTCGCCCTCGTCCTCCTCATGCGCTTCCGCCCCGAAGGACTCATCCCCGACCGCCGCAAGCAGCTCGAATTCCACGAGACCGGCCAGCTCGACGTGCCCGAACAGCGGCTGAGCGACGACACGACCGGCGTCACCAAGGCAGGGGCGTGAGGAGGACACCATGACCACACCCACCACCGTCACGAAGAACGACGGCGCCGTCCTCGAAGCCGCCGGCGTCACCATGCGCTTCGGCGGACTCACCGCCGTACGCGCCGTCGACCTCACCGTCGCCCCCGGCGAGATCGTCGGCCCCAACGGTGCCGGCAAAACCACCTTCTTCAACTGCCTCACCGGCCTCTACACCCCCACCGAAGGCACCGTCAGCTACAAAGGCACGCGCCTCTCCCCCAAACCCCACCTCGTCACCCAGGCCGGAGTCGCCCGCACCTTCCAGAACATCCGCCTCTTCGCCAACATGACCGTCCTGGAAAACGTCCTCGTCGGCCGCCACACCCGCACCAAAGAGGGCCTCTGGTCCGCCCTCCTCCGCGGCCCCGGCTTCAAAAAAGCCGAACGCGGCAGCGAAGCCCGCGCCATGGAACTCCTGGAATTCACCGGCCTGGCCGCCAAACGCGACCACCTCGCCCGCAACCTCCCCTACGGCGAACAACGCAAGCTCGAAATCGCCCGCGCCCTCGCCAGCGAACCCGGCCTCCTCCTCCTGGACGAACCCACCGCCGGCATGAACCCCCAGGAAACCCGCGCCACCCAGAACCTCGTCCTCGCCATCCGCGACCAGGGCACCGCCGTCCTCGTCATCGAGCACGACATGCGCTTCATCTTCAACCTCTGCGACCGCGTCGCCGTCCTCGTCCAAGGCGAAAAACTCATCGAAGGCACCGCGGACGTCGTCCAGGCCGACGAACGCGTGATCGCCGCGTACCTCGGTACGCCCTTCGAAGGCGCACCCGGCGACGAGGAAGCCGCCGAAGTGGACGCGGCGGAAACGCACGCGGCGGAGACCCAGGCCGCCGAACCCAGGGCGGCACAACCGGACGACGACGGTACGGACCCCGGTACGAGCGCTGCGTCCGATGGGAGCGCTGCACCCGGTACGAGCGCCGGGCCCGGTAGCGCCGCTGCGCCCGGTACGAGCGGCGCACCCGGTACAAACACCGCGCCCGACGAGAACCCCCCGAACGGAGACGCGCGATGACCGCCCTGCTCGAAGTCGAGGACCTCCGCGTCGCCTACGGCAAGATCGAAGCCGTCAAAGGCATCTCCTTCACCGTCAAAGCCGGCCAGGTCGTCACCCTCATCGGCACCAACGGCGCCGGCAAGACCACCACCCTGCGCACCCTCTCCGGCCTCCTCAAACCACTCGCCGGAAAGATCACCTTCGACGGCGACGTACTCAACGGCGTCGCCCCCCACAAGATCGTCGAACGCGGCCTCGCCCACTCCCCCGAAGGCCGCCGCCTCTTCCCCCGCCTCACCATCGCCGAAAACCTCCAGCTCGGCGCCTTCCTCCGCAAAGACAGCAACGGCATAGAACGCGACATCCAGCGAATCTACGAGCTCTTCCCCATCCTCGGAGAACGCCGCAAACAAGCCTCCGGCACACTCTCCGGCGGCGAACAGCAAATGCTCGCCATGGGCCGCGCCCTGATGTCCCGCCCCAAGCTGCTCATGCTCGACGAACCCTCCATGGGCCTCTCCCCGATCATGATGCAGAAGATCATGGAGACCATCCGCGAACTGCGCTCCCAGGGCACGACGATCCTCCTCGTCGAACAGAACGCCCAGGCCGCCCTCTCCCTCGCCGACCACGGCCACGTCATGGAAATCGGCCGCATCGTCCTCTCCGGCACCGGCCAGGACCTCCTCCACGACGAGTCGGTCCGCAAGGCGTACCTGGGAGAGGACTGACGCGGTACGCACACGGCCACCGCACGCACACGGCCACCGCCACCCCGCCGCGCGTCCGGACAACACCGAGGGCCGCACCGTGATCACGGTGCGGCCCTCGGCACAGAACGGGAGCGCTGCCCTACTCGGAGGGCTGCCCCTCCACTCAGAGGACTGCCCTCTACTCGGAGGGCTGCCCTCTACTCGGAGGACTGCTCCTTCTGCTCCTTCTCCTTCTGCTTCTTCTCCTCGGCGTCCTCGATGACCGCCTCGGCGACCTGCTGCATCGAGAGCCGGCGGTCCATCGACGTCTTCTGGATCCAGCGGAAGGCGGCGGGCTCGGTCAGCCCGTACTGCGTCTGCAGAATGCTCTTCGCGCGGTCGACCAGCTTCCGCGTCTCCAGGCGCTGCGTGAGGTCCGCGACCTCCTTCTCCAGCGTCCGCAGCTCCGTGAACCGGCTCACGGCCATCTCGATCGCCGGCACGACGTCGCTCTTGGAGAACGGCTTGACGAGGTACGCCATCGCGCCGGCGTCCCGCGCCCGCTCGACCAGCTCACGCTGGGAGAACGCGGTCAGCATCAGCACGGGCGCGATGCTCTCCTCGGCGATCTGCTCCGCAGCGGAGATGCCGTCCAGGACGGGCATCTTCACATCGAGGATCACCAGGTCGGGGCGGTGCTCGCGGGCCAGCTCCACGGCCTTCGCGCCGTCACCGGCCTCGCCGACGACCGTGTAGCCCTCCTCCTCCAGCATCTCTTTGAGATCCAGGCGGATGAGCGCCTCGTCCTCGGCGATGACGACGCGGGTGGTCTGCGGCGGGACGTGCGACTGCTCGTCGGCGACGGGCTGCTCGGGCTCGGCGGCGCTCACGTGACTCCTCGTTCCAGGCAGGTGGTGCCCCACGAGCCTACCTATCTCCTGTATGTTTGATGCACGGAGGGCCTCGGCCCACCTTCCTTTGCAAGGCCCCGGTAGCCCAATTGGCAGCAGGCAATGGATTCAAAACCCATACAGTGTCGGTTCGAGTCCGACCCGGGGCACTTTACCTTCGAATCGAAGATGCGACACCGGTCAGCGATCTTCACTCGGTTTGGTGAACACTCCTTCGAATCGACCCGCTGAGGGTAAAAGTCCCGCCAAACTCGGCCCCGTGTACGACCTTGAAACGCGTAAGCGTGCGCTCGCGCTCGTCTCCCACGGCCGCAGTCTCAACTCCGTCAGCAAGCAGACCGGCATATCCCGCGCCGCGATCCGCCAGTGGCAGGTACGGATCGAGCCGATCTCCCGCCCCGGTGAGTGTTCTCGGCCCGACGATCTCCCCGCCTACTCGTACCTGCTGGGTCTCTACCTCGGCGACGGCTGCCTCAGCAGACAGCCACGGGGTGGCTACGCCTTACGCATCGCCTGCGCCGACGCATGGCCCGGACTCATCTCCGCATGCCGCGATGCCATCTTGCGCGTGCGCCCCGCGAACAGCGTCTGTCTCGTCCGCAAGCAGGGCTGCGTCATGGTGACCAGCTACAGCCGCCACTGGCCGTGCCTCTTCCCGCAGCACGGCCCCGGCAGGAAGCACGAGCGCCGCATCGCCCTCGAACCCTGGCAGCAAGAAATCGTCGACGCGTATCCCTGGGAGCTCATACGCGGGCTGATCCACTCCGACGGGTGCCGGATCACCAACTGGACGACCCGGATGGTCGGCGGCGAGCGGAAGCGCTACGAGTATCCGCGGTACTTCTTCACGAATACCTCCGACGACATCGTGCGGCTCTACACCGACACCCTGGACTCGCTCGGCGTGGAGTGGAAGCCCGCCCGGCAGGCGCGCCAAGCCGAGAACATCTCCGTCGCCCGACGGGCGTCCGTCGCGCTCATGGACGCCCACGTCGGGCCGAAGTACTAGGCGCGCGGCCCGCCGCCGCTACCTCGGGGAGTCGTCCTCGCCGATGTGGTGGACGCGGACCAGGTTGGTCGAGCCGGGGACGCTCGGAGGGGAGCCGGCCGTGATGATCACGACGTCGCCACGCTGGCAGCGGCCGATGCGCAGGAGTTGCTCGTCGACCTGGGCGACCATCTCGTCCGTGGAGTCGACGGTCGGGCCGAGGAACGTTTCGACGCCCCAGGTGAGGTTCAGCTGGGAGCGCGTGGCCGGCTCCGGCGTGAAGGCGAGGAGGGGGATCGGCGAGCGGTAGCGGGAGAGGCGGCGGACCGTGTCGCCGGACTGCGTGAAGGCGACGAGGAACTTCGCGCCGAGGAAGTCGCCCATCTCGGCGGCGGCGCGCGCCACCGCCCCGCCCTGCGTGCGCGGCTTGCTGGTCTCGGTGAGCGGCGGCAGCCCCTTGGCGAGGATGTCTTCCTCGGCGGCCTCGACGATGCGGCTCATCGTGCGGACGGTCTCGGTGGGGTACTTGCCGACGGACGTCTCGCCGGAGAGCATCACCGCGTCCGTGCCGTCGATGACGGCGTTGGCGACGTCGGAGGCTTCGGCGCGCGTCGGCCGGGAGTTGTCGATCATCGAGTCGAGCATCTGCGTGGCGACGATGACCGGCTTGGCGTTGCGCTTGGCGAGCTTGACCGCGCGCTTCTGAACGATCGGGACCGTTTCGAGCGGCATTTCGACGCCGAGGTCACCGCGGGCGACCATGATGCCGTCGAACGCGGCGACGATGTCGTCGATGTTGTCGACCGCCTGCGGCTTCTCGACCTTGGCGATGACGGGGAGGAAGCGCCCTTCCTCGCGCATGATGCGGTGGACGTCTTCGATGTCGCGGCCGCTGCGTACGAAGGAGAGCGCGATGACGTCGGCGCCGGTGCGCAGTGCCCAGCGGAGGTCGTCCTGGTCCTTCTCGGAGAGGGCGGGGACGGAGACGGCGACGCCGGGCAGGTTGAGGCCCTTGTGGTCGGAGACCATGCCGCCTTCGATGACGCGGGTGCGGACCTTGGGGCCGTCGACGCCGATGACTTCGAGGGTGACCTTGCCGTCGTCGACGAGGATGCGTTCGCCGGTGGTGACGTCGGCGGCGAGTCCCTCGTACGTGGTGCCGCAGACGTGGCGGTCGCCTTGGGTTTCCGGTTCGACGGTAATGGTGAATTCGTCGTCGCGTTCGAGAAGGACGGGGCCTTCCCGGAATCGGCCGAGGCGGATCTTCGGACCTTGAAGGTCGGCGAGTACGCCAACGCTGCGGCCGGTCTCGTCGGATGCCTTGCGGACCCGCTCGTAACGCGCCTCGTGGTCGGCGTAGGTGCCGTGGCTGAGGTTGAAGCGGGCCACGTCCATTCCGGCTTCGACGAGTGCCTTGATCTGCTCGTACGAATCTGTGGCGGGTCCCAGGGTGCAGACGATCTTTGCTCGGCGCATGCCGTCGACCCTATGACTTACCGGTGGGTAGAGAACTGTGGAGAGGTGACTGCCCAACGGCGGTGAGGTGAAAGGCTCTTGACAAGTATTGGAATGTGCGAGTGGCCGCTCCTATGAGCAGCTTTCGAGGCTTGCACGTGCGCTCGTACGCGCTTCCGCACGCCCCCTGCGTGTTCGCACGCCGGGGATAGCTCTTGCTACGCGCGCTCCGGACGGCTCCGTACGCGCCCCCGGCGGGCGGAGCGCGTCACGTCGTCACAGCACCGGGCGGGTCATCGTGAAGCGCGCGTTGACGTGTGCGTACACGGTCTGCTGCTGGGGTTCGAGGTCGAGTGCGGGGGCGGTCTCCTCGTGGGCGGCGCCTCCGTAGGCGGCGCGGGAGCGGAGCATCGGGCTGCCGGGGGGTGCGGCGTTCTCGGCGCCGATGTCGGCGAGTTCGACGAGCGCGTCGAGTCGCGCGCCGAGCGCTTCGGCGTACTCGCGGGCGCGCTGTACGGCTTCGCGCACCGCCTGCTGGCGGGCTTCGCGGTGGGCGGGTGAGTCGGGGCGCAGGTCCCACCAGGGGCCGGCGACGCGGGTGAGTTCCAGGTCGGCGAGGCGGGTGGCGAGTTCGCCGAGTGCGGTGAAGTCGGTGAGGGTGGCGGTGAGGTGGACGTTGCCGTGGTAGGCGCGTACGCGTTCGCCGCGCCCCTTGTGGGTGAGTTGGGGTGTGACGGTGAAGGCGCCGGTGGCGAGCTTTTCCACCGCCTCGCCGTAGCTCTTGAGCAGGTCGAGCACTTCGGCGTTGCGGCGGGTGAGGTCTTGGAGCGCGGTGGCGCGGTCGGTGCCGCGGGCCTGGACGGTGATGCCGATGCGAGCGATCTCGGGGGCGACGTCGAGGCGGGCTTCGCCGCGTACGGCGACGCGCGGGACGTCCGGGGTGCCGTAGGGGACGGCGTCGCCGGGGGTTCCGGCGGGGGCGGTGTCAGTGCTGGTGGTGGGCGCGTCGGTCATGGGGGTGGGGCTCCTTCTCGCGGCGCGGCACGGCCTCGCTCCGGACGGCGTCCTGTTGCGCAGAGCCTCGCACGGCGGCGGGGGTTTGTCAGGCGAGTGCGGGAGCGGCCGGCGGCGTGGCGGTCATCCGATCGCAACCTGTGAGGGGTGTTGCGGGAGGGGCGTCTGCGCCAGAATCTACGCGCGTTGTTCATCCGAACGTGGCGTCTTTCTACGCGCGTTGCTCCGTTGCGCGCCAGTCATACGCGATGTTGCACGCCCCGCTGTACGCACAGCCGTACGCCCAGTTGTACATCCAGTTGTTCGCTCAACGGTTCGCAGGGATGCGGACGGTCAAGGAGAGGTCATGCCGCTCGATCGCAGAACGTTTGTGGGAAGTTCCGTCGCCGCCGGTGCCGGGGTGGCGCTGACGTGCGCCGGTGCGCCGGCCGCCCTGGCGAGCGAGCCGGCCGGCACGCCGGTCCCCGCGGGCCACGGCCACGGGCGCGGCGGCAAGCGTTACGCGTTCACCGTGATGGGCACCACCGACCTGCACGGCAATGTCTTCAACTGGGATTACGCGACGGACGCGGAATTCGACGACCCGGCCCACAACGACGTCGGCCTGGCGAAGATCTCGACCCTGGTGAATGAGGTACGCGCCGAAAAGGGCCGCGGCAACACCCTCCTCATCGACGCGGGCGACACCATCCAGGGCACGCAACTGGCGTACTACTACGCCAAGGTGGATCCGATCACCGGCGCGAACGGCCCGGTGCACCCGATGGCCCGGGCCATGAACGCCATCGGGTACGACGCCGCGGCGCTCGGCAATCACGAGTTCAATTACGGCATTCCGGTGCTGCGCAAGTTCGAGGAGAACTGCGATTTCCCCTTGCTGGGCGCGAACGCGGTGGACGCGAAGTCGCTGCGTCCGGCGTTCCCTCCGTACGTCATCAAGCGGCTCCGCACCCCGCACGGGCGGGACGTGCGGGTCGGAATTCTGGGGCTGACAAATCCGGGTATCGCGATCTGGGACAAGGCGAACGTCCAGGGGAAGATGGCTTTTCCGGGGCTGGAGGAGCAGGCCGCGAAGTGGGTGCCCAAGTTGCGGGCGCTGGGCGCGGACGTGGTGATCATAGCGGCGCATTCCGGGTCGAGCGGCACGTCCTCGTACGGGGATCAATTGCCGTACGTGGAGAACGCGGCGGCGTTGGTCGCGAAGCAGGTGCCGGGTGTCGACGCGATTCTGGTGGGGCACGCGCATACGGAGATTCCGGAATACCGGGTGAAGAATGAGCGGACGGGCCATGAGGTGGTGCTGTCGGAGCCGCTGAAGTGGGGGCAGCGGCTGACGTTGTTCGACTTCGAGCTGGCGTGGGACCGGGGCCGCTGGTCGGTGGACTCGGTGGCGGCGCGGGTGCTGAACTCGAATACGGCGGTGGAGGACGAGCGTATTTCCGGACTGCTGCGTGACGCGCACGCGAAGGTGGTGCGTTATGTGAACCAGGTGATCGGGCGGTCGACCGCACGTCTGTCGGCGGCGGAGGCTCCGTACAAGGACACTCCGGTGCTGGATTTCATCGCGTTCGTGCAGGCGGAGGTGGTGCGGAAGGCGTTGGCCGGGGGCGCGTTCGCGGATCTGCCGGTGGTGTCGCAGGCGTCGTGTTTCTCGCGTACGGCTGAGGTGCCGGCGGGAGATGTGACGATCCGGTCGATGGCGGCGTTGTATCCGTTCGACAATACGCTGGAGGCGCGGGTGCTGACCGGCGCGCAGCTGAAGGATTACCTGGAGTTCTCGGCGCGGTATTACGTGCGGACGCCGGCGGGTGGTGAGGTGGATCCGTCGAAGCTGACGAATGCGGACGGCATTCCGGATTACAACTATGACGCGGTGAGCGGGGTGTCGTACGAGATCGATATCGCGAAGCCGGCGGGGCAGCGGATCGGGAAGCTGCTGCGGGACGGGAAGCCGGTGGGTGCGACAGAACGTTTCGTGCTGGCGGTGAACAATTACCGGGCGAGCGGCGGGGGGAATTTCCCGCATGTGGCCAAGGCGGAGCAGGCGTGGGTGACGTCGGACGAGATCCGGAATCTGATCATTGAGTGGGTGAAGCAGTCGGGGTCGATCGACGTGTCGCGTTTTGCGTCAGTGGACTGGAAGTTGACGCGGGACGGGGTTCCGGTCTTCTGACGGGTGTGTGGTGGCGGGCGGTTGGTACTGGAGCCGCCGCCCGCCGGGGGCCTGCTGTTGCCCGCCCGGTTGCGGTGTCAGGCCGAAGGTGGTGAAGGCGGTGCGGTCGGGGAGGGGGTAAGGCGTGGTGCTGGTGAGGTGGTTGAGGATGACGGCGCTGCGCCAGGCGGCGAGGCCGAGATCGGGGGTGCCGACGCCGTGGGTGTGGCGTTCGGCGTTCTGTACGTAGACGGAGCCGGTGACGCGGGTGTCGAGGTTCAGCCGGTAGTGGGTGTCGATGCGGGGGCGGCCGGCGTTGTCGCGGCGGAGGTAGGGGTCGAGGGCGCTGGTGAGAGCGTCGAGGCTGCGTTCGCGGTAGCCGGTGGCGAGGACGACGGCGTCGGTGCTGAGGCGGCTGCGGGTGTGCTGGTGGGCGTGTTCCAGGTGGAGTTCGATGGTGCGGGTGCCGATGCGGCCCGCAGTGCGGACGGTGACGCCGGGGGTGAGGACGGCGTCGGGCCAGCCGCCGTCGATGGTGCGTTCGTAGAGCTCTTGGTGGATGGCGGCGAGGGTGTCGTGGTCGATGCCTTTGTAGAGCTGCCACTGCTGGGGGATGAGGGCGTCGCGGGTGGCTTCGGGGAGGCCGTGGAAGTACCGCGTGTGGTCGGGGGTGAATTGCTCCAGGCCGAGCTTGCTGTACTCCATGGGCGCGAAGGCGGGCGTGCGCGCCAGCCAGTGCAACCGTTCGTGGCCTGTGGGGCGGTTGCGGAGCAGGTCGAGGAAGATTTCGGCACCGGACTGGCCGGAGCCGATGACGGTGATGTGGTCGGCGGCGAGCAGGCGTTCGCGGTGGTCGAGGTAGTCGGCGGAGTGGATGACGGGGACGGCAGGGGCGTCGGCGAGGGGCTGGAGCGGTTCGGGGATGTGGGGTGCGGTGCCGATGCCGAGGACGACGTTGCGGGCGTAGGTCCTGCCGAGTGCTTCGGTTTCGCCTTCTGCGTCGAGTCGGGTGTGGTCGATCTCGAAGACGGCGTGTTCGGCGTTCCAGCGGAGGGTGTCGATCTGGTGGCGGAAGTGCAGGCCGGGGAGGTTTTCGCTGACCCAGCGGCAGTAGGCGTCGTATTCGGCGCGGGGGGCGTGGAAGCGTTCGGCGAAGTAGAAGGGGAAGAGCCGGTCGCGGTGTTTGAGGTAGTTGAGGAAGCTCCAGGGACTGGTGGGGTCGGCGAGGGTGACGAGGTCGGCGAGGAAGGGGACTTGGAGCGTGGCGCCTTCGATCATGAGGCCGGGGTGCCAGTGGAAGGCGGGCTGTTGGTCGTAGAAGGCGCAGGTCAGTTCGGTGAGGGGGGCGGCGAGGGCGGCGAGTGAGAGGTTGAAGGGGCCGATGCCGACGCCGACGAGGTCGAGGGGGGTGTGGGGGTCGGGGGCGGTGGCGGTGGTCATCGGGGGGTGTGGCCTTCCACTAGGTCGATGAGGGCGCGCAGGTCGTCGGGGTGCGCGTGGGGGTTGAGGAGGGTGGCTTTCAGCCAGAGGCCGGTGGGGGTGGTGGCGCGGCCCAGTACGGCGTGGCCGTCGTGCAGGAGGCGGCGGCGGATGGTGGCGACGGTGGTGTCGTCGGCGCCGGTGGGGCGGAAGAGGACGGTGGTGAGGGTGGGCGGTGAGTGGAGTTCGAGGGTGGGGCGTGCCGCGATGAGGTCGGCGAGGGTGCGGGCGGCGGTGACGGTGCGGTCGACGAGGTCGGCGATGCCGCGGCGGCCGAGTGCCTTGAGGGTGACGGCGATCTTGAGGATGTCGGGGCGGCGGGTGGTGCGTAGCGAACGGCCGAGCAGGTCGGGGAGGCCGGCTTCGGTGTCGTCGTCGGCGTTGAGGTAGTCCGCGC
Organism: Streptomyces sp. NPDC053542; assembly: GCF_044544685.1. Lineage (NCBI taxonomy): Bacteria > Bacillati > Actinomycetota > Actinomycetes > Kitasatosporales > Streptomycetaceae > Streptomyces > Streptomyces sp. NPDC053542. The sequence continues at coordinate 121,905 of NZ_JBITXL010000012.1, read as the reverse complement.
GGTGGTCGAGGGGGGTGAGGTCGCGCGCGTCGGGGACGGCAAGGAAGCCGGCGGCGACCGGCTGCCAGCCGAGTTTGTGCAGGTCGAGAGTGACGGTGTGGGCGCGGTGCAGGCCGGTGAGCAGGTGCCGGTGAGTGTCACTGAAGAGGACCGGCCCGCCGTATGCGGCGTCGACGTGGAACCGGGCGTGGTGTGCGGCGGCGATGTCGGCGAGGGCGGGCAGTGGGTCGATGGCGCCGGAGTCGGTGGTGCCGGCGGTGGCGACGACGAGGAGGGGTCCGCTGAGGCGGTCGAGTGCTGCCGCCAGGTCGGCGGGGTGGAGTGTGCCGTCGGGTGTGGGGACGGTGACGGGCGCGGGCAGTCCGAGCAGCCATGCCGCCCGGTGGATGCTGTGGTGTGCGTTGGCTCCGCAGACGACTTGCAGGGGCGGCCCGGGGGGTGCGGCGGGGCCGGGCTGTGTCGGGTGGGGCGTGTGGGGGTGAGCGGTGGTGTGGGGGTGGGTGCAGTTGTGCGGTCGGGCGGAGTGCTCGGGGCCGTGGGCGGCCCGGTCCCCGACACGATGCCCGTCCGTGTGCGCGCTGCCCTGGCACGAGCCGTGCGCGGGGCCGTGGCAGGGGCCGTACGGGTGCGTGTACGGAGCCGTGTGCGGCGGCGGGTGAGCGGTCGCCCCGTGTGAGGCGGGGGTGCGGTGTTCGCGGGCGGCGCGCTCCGGGTCGGCCTCGTGCCCCCGTAGCGGGTGCTCTCCGGCCGCGTGCTCGGCGGTGTGCTCCCGGGTGGCGTACTCCTGGGCCGCTCGTTCCCTGGCCAGCAGTACGGCGAGCTGGTTCGACTCGGTACCGCCCGTGGTCACCAGGGCTTCGGGGTCGGGCCCCTGGGGGTGCACGAGCTCGGCGAGTGCGCGGGTGGTCAGGGCTTCCAGCTCGGACGCGGCGGGGGCCTGGTCCCAGGAGTCCATGGAGGGGTTGAGGGCAGAGGCGGCGAGGTCGGCTGCGGTGGCCAGGGCGAGCGGTGGGCAGTGCAGGTGGGCGGCGCAGTGCGGGTCGGCGGGGTCGGCGGCTCCCGCGGCGAGCGTGCGGACGACCGCGTGCAGGGCGGCGTGCGGTCCGGCGCCGGTGTCCTGGAGGAGCGGCGCACATGCCTCGCGTACGGCGTCCGCGACGCTCTCGGGGCCGCCCGCCGGCAGTGGCCCGCCGCGTTCGGCGGCCCCGGCGGCCAGGGCGTCGAGCACGGTGTCCAGCAGCGGCCGCAGCGCCTTGGCCCCTTGCGGACCGCCCGCCAACTCCGGTGTTGCGGGGGCGGGTTCGGCGGGTGCGGCGGCGGTGGGCGTGCCGGGGAGCGTGGGCGGAGGGCTGGGAGCGGGGGCCGGTACGTGAGTCGGTACTTGAGCCGGCACTTGAGCCGGTGCGGGGTCCGCCACCGTGTGCGGGGCGGGCTCTCGGGCGGGACTTGGGTGGCTTGGTGGACTCGCGGGGCTCGATGGACTCGTGGGGCTTGCGGGGGTGTTGTCGCCTGGGGCCGGGGCGCCTGGGGCGGGCACAGGCATGGGTGTGCCCTTCTTGTTGGGGAATCGATTGGTTTAGGGCGACCTAAGTTACTTCCGGTGTCGAGTACTTCGCCGAGATGCGGGTGGAGTCCACTCGCACGAGGGACACGCGTGGGGGTTGCGGCGAACGGATCTGGTATGGGCCCGCCCCACACCGGTTCGGCCCCGGTCCGCACCGTTCGGCCCCGGCCCGCACCTTCGACCCCGGTCTGCACCGTTCAGCTCCGGTCCGCACCGTTCGGCCCCGGTCCGCACCCCGGCAAAGCACTCGAGGTGCGGACCGGTCCGACTCCCCCGGTTCTCAGGCCAGGGACCTCAGGCCAGGGACCTCAACCCTGGGACCTCAACCCTGGGATCTCAGTTCCTGGGATCTCAGCCCTGGGCGCCCCGTACGGCCAGCGCGCGGCGGAGGTCGTCGAGCTGGTCGGCGAGCTTGCGCCGGAGGGCGGGGGTGGGCTCGGCGTCGCTCAGGCACGCCTCGCCGAGCCGGAGGGTCGCCGCCTCGACGAGCGGTGCGGGGAACGCGTACCGGCCGGCGGCCTCGGCCAGGGCCGGGCCCCGGCGTTCGGCGAGGGTGACGGCGTCGGTGAAGTACCGCTCGACGTAGGGGCGTACGAGGTCGGCCTGCTCGGGGGCCCAGAAGCCGGTGGCGGTGGCGGTGAAGAGGTAGGTGGACAGGTCGTCGGCGGTGTCGGTGGTGAACATGGCGTCCCAGGCGGTCTTCTTGGCGGCCGGGTCGGGGAGGGCGGCGTGGCAGCGGGCGGCGCCTTCCTTGCCGCTGGCGCTGGGGTCCCGGGTCAGTTCGGCGTCGATGGCGGTGGGTGTGGTGGCGCCGAGGACGGCGAGGCGGCCGAGGATGCGCCAGCGCAGTTCAGGGTCGAGGGCGGGGCCGCCGGGGACGCTGTCGCCGTCGAGCCAGTCCTGGATGCCTTCGGGTGTGGTGGCGCTGTCGATGAAGGTACGGACGGCTGCGAGGCGGAGACCCTGCCCGTCGCCGTTCTCGCTGCCTTCGGTGCGGCGGAGGATGTCGCGGCAGAGGTCGCCGAGGGTGGTGAGGGCGGCGGGGCGGTCGGCCGCGGGGAGGTAGCGGTCGGCGATCTGGGTGCGGGCGAAGGCCAGTACGCCCTGGACGAGGGCGGTGTCGGTCTCGTGCGGGAGGTGGGTGCGGACGGCTTCGAGGTAGGCGGCGGGGGGCAGTTCGCCGTCGCGGACCATGTCGCGCGCCGCGTTCCAGACCACGGCGCGGGTGAGGGGGTCGGGGAGGCCGGAGAGGGCGGTCTGTGCGGTGGTCCAGGAGGTGGGATCGAGGCGGACCTTGGCGTAGGTGAGGTCGCCGTCGTTGAGGAGGATCAGGTCGGGGCGGCGGCCCTGGATGGTGTGTGTGCGGTCTCCGGGCAGGTCGTGGGTGAGGGGTGTGCGGGGGACGAGGCGGCCGGGGGTGGTGGGGTCCTGGTCGTAGAGGCCGATGGTGAGGTGGTGCGGGCGGTCACCCTCGTGGGTGACGGTGAGGGTCCAGGAGCCCTCGGTGGTCTCGTCGATGGCGGGGGTGAGGGTGTCGACTCCGGTGGTGCGCAGCCACTTGTCGGCCCAGGCGTGGACATCGCGGTCGGTGGCGCGGGCGAGGGAGTCGGTGAAGTCGGCGAGGGTGGCGTTGCCGAAGCGGTGCCGGGCGAAGTGGTCGTTGATGCCGGCGAGGAAGTCCTTTTCACCCATCCAGGCGACGAGTTGGCGCAGTGCGGAGGCGCCCTTGGCGTAGGAGATGCCGTCGAAGTTGAGGAAGGCGGAGGCGGTGTCGGGGACGGCGTCGGGGGCGGGGGCGACGGGGTGGGTGGAGGGGCGCTGGTCGGCGTCGTATCCCCAGCTCTTACGGGCGACGCCGAAGTCGGTCCAGGTGTCGGTGAAGTGGGTGGCTTCGCTGAGGACCTGGTATCCCATGTACTCGGCGAAGGACTCGTTGAGCCAGATGTCGTCCCACCACGCGAGGGTGACGAGGTCGCCGAACCACATGTGGGCCATTTCGTGGGCGATGACCATGCCGCGGGTCTGGCGCTCGGTGTCGGTGACGGCGGAGCGGTAGACGAATTCGTCGCGGAAGGTGACGAGTCCGGGGTTCTCCATGGCGCCGGCGTTGAATTCGGGGACGAATGCCTGGTCGTAGGAGTCGAAGGGGTAGGGCTCGTCGAAGAGCTGGTGGTAGCGGTCGTAGCAGCGGCGGGTGATGTCGAGGATTTCGTCGGCGTCGGCGTTGAGGTAGGGCGCGAGGGAGCGGCGGCAGTGGATGCCGAAGGGGAGGCCGGCGTGCTCGGTGCGGACGGAGTGCCAGGGGCCGGCGGCGACGGCGACGAGGTAGGTGCTGATGGGCGGGGTGGGGGCGAGGGTCCAGTGGCCTTCGGGGGTGCGGGTGGCGAGGGAGTTGCCGAGGACGGTCCATCCGTCGGGGGCGGTGACGGTGAGGGCGAAGACGGCTTTGAGGTCGGGCTGGTCGAAGGCGGGGAAGACGCGCTGGACGTCTTCCATGAACAGCTGGGTGTAGAGGTAGGTCTCGCCGTCGGCGGGGTCGGTGAAGCGGTGCATGCCTTCGCCGGTGCGGGAGTAGCGCATGGTGGCTTCGATGCGCAGCTCGTGCTCGCCGGGGGTGAGGCCGGTGAGCGGGAAGTGGTTGTCCGCCAGGTCGGCCGGGTCGAGGGGGCGGCCGTCGAGGGTGATGCTGTGCAGCTGGTCGGGCTTGAGGTCGAGGAAGGTGTCGCCCGGAGTGCGCGCGCTGAAGCTGATGGCCGTGCGGGTGGTGAAGTGCTCCTCGCCGGTGGTGAGGTCGAGGTCGATGTCGTAGCGGTGGACGTCGAGGATGCGGGCTCGGGTGTGCGCTTCGTCGCGCGTCAATGCGGGCATGGCGTCATGCTGCCGCAGGTCGGCGGATTCGCGCACCCATGCCTCCGAGCCTGTGGATAACTCGCCGGGCGGGGGCTGTGGCGGGGCTTTGCGGCGGCTGGTGGCCTGGCCGGAAGCGGTCGGCGGCGGGGTGGTGACGGTGGGGCCTCGCCGTGGCCGGAATCGCGCGCGGCGGCCGGAACCGTTAAGTGGGAGGGCTTCTCAGTACTAAGATTTCCGGAAGATCATGGCCGGGTGCCCGGCCCGATGGGCGAGCCCGGGGAGGGTGCCGAGATGGCGAGGAAGACGGCGGCGCGGGACGCGGTGGCCGGCATCATCGAGGACTGGCGGCGGGAGCGGCCGGAGCTGGACACCTCGCCGCTGGAGGTGCTGGCGCGGCTGCACCGTACGTTCCTGCGGTACAGCGCGAAGCTGACGGCTTCGGTGGAGTCGCACGGCCTGTCGGTGGCCGGTTTCGATGTGCTGACGGCGCTGCGCAGGGCGGGGAAGCCGTACCGGCGCACGGCGGGCCAGCTGGCCGATTCGGGGCTGATCTCGTCGGCGGGCGTGACGCTGCGGATCGACCGGCTGGAGAAGGACGGTCTGATCGTGCGGGAGCGGGATCCGGAGGACCGGCGGGTGGTGCGGTCGCGGCTGACGGAGGAGGGCCTGGCCAAGATCGACGCGTTGTTCGCCGAGCATCTGGAGAACGAGCGGCGGATGCTGGCCGGCCTCTCCCCCGCCGAGTGCCGTCAGCTGGCGCGGCTGCTGTCGAAGCTGGAGCGGTCCATCACGGAGTCGGGTGCGGTGGAGCCGGACGCGTCGCCCGAGGCGTGAGGGGCGGGTCCTCGGCGCCGGGCGGGCCGGGCCGGAGCAGGAGCCAGGCTCCGCAGACCAGCGTGATGGCCTGGGCGCCGATGAGCAGTGCGTATCCGGCGGCGAAGCCGTGGCCGCCGCCGAGGGCGATGGCCGCGCCCATGGCGGTGGGCATGAAGGCGGAGACGAGGTTGCCGACGCCGTTGACCACTCCGTAGGCGCTGCCGACCGTACCTGCCGGTGCGTGCCGCTGTACGAGGGTGGGGATGGCCGGGCCCTGGAGGCCCCAGAAGCCGCCTGCCAGGACGAGTCCGGTGGCGGCGAGCCAGGCGGCGTCCGCGGTGATGACGAGCAGGACGCAGCTCCCGGTGCCGAGCGCGCCGGCGACGAACAGCAGGGGCAGCCTGCGGGCGGGCAGTTTGTCGATGAGGTAACCGCCGAGGAAGCCGGCGGCCAGGCCCATCAGGAAGGGCAGCGCGGAGACGGCGCCCATCTGGGCGAGGGAGAAGTGGCGTTCCTGCAGGAGGTACGCCGGCAGCCAGGAGCTGCTCCCCCACAGGTAGGCCAGGGTGGCGATCTCGATGAGCAGGATGCAGCCGAGGCGTGGGGTGCGCAGGGCTTCGCGCAGGGTGGCCGCCACACCGCGCCGCGGTCCCGTGGGCGCGCTCTCCTGACCGGTACGGCCCTCCCCGGTGCGTCCCCGTCCCCGTATGAAGAGCGCGATCAGCGGCAGCCCGAGCGCGGCGTTGAGGAGCGCGAGGAGCACGAAGGACGTGTGCCAGTCGTAGCGGTGGACGAGGTAGGTGATCAGGGGCAGTCCGAGGGCGGTGCCCAGGGAGACGCCCATGGAGCTGACCGCGTTGGGCCTGCCGACCTCGTGCGGGGCGAAGTGCTCCTTGACGTACATCGTCTTGAGCGAGAACAGCGGCCCTTCGGACACGCCCAGCAGGAAGCGGAGGGCGACGAACATCAGGGCGCCGAGCGCGTACGGGGAGAGCAGGGTGAGCGCCGCCCAGAGGCCGACGCTCACCAGGAGGCCGCGCCGCGCTCCCAGGGCGGATTCGTACAGCGGGGTGAGGAAGAAGGCGGCGAGTCCGTACCCGATGAGGAAGACGGTCATCAGGGCGCCTTGGAGGACGCGGTCGCCGGTCATGCCGAAGTGGTCGGTGAAGGCCCGGTCGGTGATCAGTACGGAGACGTTGACGCGGTCGATGTAGGAGATCAGGACGACGGCGAGCAGGCTGAGGACGCCCGCCCACCGCCGCGGGGAGGCCGTGGCGGTGGGCGGTGCTGCGGTCGGCGCCACGGTGTCAGCCGCCGGCGGGGGCGGGCGCCGCGGCGGGCTCCGGGGAGGCCAGCGCGGCGGCCTGCTGTTCGGCGGCGGTCCGGTAGAGGCGGCGCAGCCGTACGACACCGAGGTCGTGCTGGTAGAGGTTCTCGGCCTGATCGGCGTCGTGCGGCATGGCCTCCAGCATGACGCGGTCCTGTTCGAGAACTTCCCAGTGGCGCTTCTCGATGAGGGTGCGGTACAGGAAGCGCCAGGTGTCGCGCTGCCAGCCCGTGACCTTGCGGTAGCGCCAGAAGAAGACGCCGCTGCGGTGCTCGTCCACGGGGCAGATCATGCCGACGATCCCGAAGGGGCCGCCGGGGCCCGCGGACGGCGGGTACGGGATGGACAGGTCGACCCAGTCGACCCCGGTGCGGCACAGTTCGACCCAGTCGAAGTTGACGCCGCGCTGGTCGGTCTTCTCGAAGAAGTAACCGCGGTCGGTCTCCCGGATGCGGAACTTGGCGGTGGTGTCACCGTCGAACATCGTGTGCGACTCGTGGTGCAGGAACTGTCCGTGCATCGGGTCGAGGAGGTTCTCCATGCCGAACCGCCACGGCACATTCCACTCGGCGTAACAGAGGATGGCCTCGGTACCGGGGTCGGTGAGCGGTTCGGGGAGGGTCAGTTCGCACGGCTCCGGATGCTGCTCGTCGCCGAAGTAGGCGAGGATCGCGCCGCCGACCTCGCGTACGGGGAGGCTGGTGACGAGCTTCTTGCCCTCCAGGTTGCAGCCGGGCAGGCCCGGTACGGAGGAGACCGTGCCCTCGCCCTCGACCTCGACGCCGTGGTACCAGCAGGCCACGCGGTCGCCGAGGTGCTTGCCGAGGGAGAGCCGCGCGCCCCGGTGGGGGCAGCGGTCGGCGAGCATGTGGAGGGTGCCGTCGGCGCGGCGGAAGAGCAGCCAGTCCTCTCCGAGGGCGGTGACCTTGCGCATGCCTCCGGGGGTGACGAAGTGGGACGGCACTACGGGGTGCCACTGGTTACGCAGCCCGGTGGCGTAGATGTGCTCAGCGGTGGCGGCGGTGCCGGCCTTCGTGGTGAGGGTCATGTCAGGCTCCCAGGCGGTGCATCTCGGCGCGGAAGGTGTCCTCGGTCCAGGGGGCGCCGTCGGGGGCGTGCACCTGCCGGGAGTTGAGGCCGCGGACGACATCGGCGAGCTCGTGGCCTTCGTGGGTGAAGACCTCTTCGAGGGTCGCGGCGAGCTTGTACTCGTACGGGGTGGGCTCGTGCGTACGGGACTGGTGGACGTCCAGGTACGGCCAGGGGGTCATCGGTGCCTCCGGTGTCTACAAGGCGAGCGGGGTGGCTTACAGGTCGAGGACGAGGCGTTCGGAGGCACAGCGCGAGACGCAGATCATCATGGTCGCGTTCGCCGCGTGCTCGGCCTCGCTGAGGAGGAAGTCGCGGTGGTCGGGGACGCCTTCGAGGACGCGGGTCTCGCAGCTTCCGCAGATGCCGTCGCGGCAGGAGCTCTCGGCCTGGAGGCCGGCGGCCTCGGCGGCTTCGAGGACGGAGGTGTCGGCACCGACGGTGAGCGTCACTCCGGAGCGGCGGCACTCGACTTCAAAGGCGCTGTCGTCGCCGCTGCGCTCCACGGTGGGCGCGGCAAAGCGCTCCACCCGGAGCTGTGCGGCGGGGCAGCGGTCCTCGACGGCGGCGAGCAGCGGCTCGGGCCCGCAGCAGTACACGAGGGTGCGGTCGTCGAGGCCGGTCAGAGCCGCGTCGAGGTCGATGTGGCCGTGTTCGTCCTGGGGGTGGAGGACGAGTTCGCCGCCTCCTCGGGTGGCGAGGTCGGCGAGTTCGCTGCCGAAGGCCATCGAGGCGCGGCTGCGCCCTCCGTGGACGAGCCGCCAGGGCACGCCCTTACGGGTGGCCTCGCGGGCCATGGCCAGCAGCGGGGTGATGCCGATGCCGCCGGCGATGAACAGGTACGCGGGCGCGTCGGTGAGTGCGAAGTGGTTGCGGGGGCCGACGGCGGTGACGGTCTGTCCGGGGCGCAGCTGGGTGTGGACGAAGCGGGAACCTCCGCGGGAGGCCGGTTCGTTGAGGACTCCGAGGCGGTAGCGCGTGGTGTCGAGGGGCTCGCCGCACAGGGAGTACTGCCGGGTGTGGCCGCCGACGTGCAGGTCGAGGTGGGCGCCGGGCTGCCAGGCGGGCAGTGGCTTGCTGTCGGGGTGGACGAGGTCGACGGAGAGAACGCCATCGGCTTCCCAGGTCATGCGGTGGACGAGCAGGTCGAGGCGGGGCTCGGCGGCCGTGTCCTGGTCTGGGGTGCCCGGCTGGGGCTCGTTGCTGGTCATGGCGTCGGCCTCCTCACGCGGTGGGGATCTTGACGGGCGGGGTGAACGGGTTCTTCATCGGGCCGAGCGCTTCGAGGTCGACCTCGACGAGGGTGGGGCCGCCGGAGGCGACGGCCTCGGCGAGGACGGGCGCCGCGTCGGCCTCGGCGGCGATCCGGGCGTAGGGCAGGCCGCAGGCGCGGGCCAGGAGGGAGAAGTCGGGGGTGGTGAGGTCGACTCCGGAGCGGCGCTCGCTGTAGCGGTCCTGCATGTTGCGGAGCACGCCGTAACCGCCGTCGTTGAAGACGAGGAGGGTGAGGGCGGGCCGTTCCTGGGCGAGCGTGAGGAGCTCCCCCAGGTGCACGGCGAGGCCGCCGTCGCCGGCCATGACGACGGTCGGTGCGTCCGGCCGTGCCAGTGCGGCGCCGAGGCCCATGCCCAGGCCCTGGCCGATGCCGCCGCCGCGCGGGAAGACGTTGTCGCGCGGGTCGTAGATCTCCAGCAGGCGGTTGCCCCAGCTGCTGGAGGGGATGGTGACGTCGCGGGCGATGACGGCGCGGCGCGGCAGGGCGTCGCGCAGCGCGTCGCAGACGGCGGCCTGCGGCCCGATGGCGTCGTGCAGAGCGGCGCGTACCTCCTCGCGTACGGAGGCGACGCGGGCGGTCCAGCCGGGCTCGGCGCTGCCGGTCGCGGGGCCGTCGCCGGGAGCCTGCAGTCCCTCGGGCAGACGGGCGAGCAGGGCGCCGAGTACGGCGTGCGCGTCGCCGTGCAGCGCGTGCTGCGCCGGGTAGACGCGCCCCAGGGCGGCGGCGTCGACGTCGATCTGGAGGTGCGCCTCGGGCAGGCCGAGCGAGTAGTCGCCGGTCTCGTTGGAGCGGAAGTGAGTGCCGATGCTGAGCAGGACGTCGGCCTCGGCGAGCAGGGCGCGGCCCGCCGGTGTGGTGGCGAAGTTGCCGATGACCTGCGGGTGGTCCTCGGGGACGGCGCCGCGGCCGGAGTTGGAGGTGAACAGTCCGGCGCCGGTGCGTGCCAGCAGCTCGGCGAGCCGCTCCCCGGCCCCGCACGCGCCGCCTCCCGCCCAGATCAGGGGCTTGCGGGCGCCGGCCAGCAGCCGTGCGGCGGCGTCGAGTGCGGCCGCTTCCGGGTGGGCCGTCTCCGGGGGCGTCACGGTGACGTGCTCGTCCTGCTGCGGCGCGTACTGCAGGTCGATCGGCCACTCCACGCTCGCCGGGCCGCCCGGCGCGCGCAGGGCGGCACACGCCGCCTCACGGAGGATGCGCCCCGCGTCCTCCGTGGAGGGCACGGTCGCCGCGTACGTGGAGACCGCGCCCAACATGGCGAGCTGGTCCTTGGTCTCGTGGATGAAGCCGCGGCCGCTGCCGAGGTACTGGCTCTCGATCTGGCCGGTGACGTGCAGGACGGCGGTGCCGGCGCTCAGCGCTTCGATGAGCGAGCCAGCGGCGTTGCCCGCACCGGTACCGGTGGAGGTGAGGGCGCAGCCTATGGAGCCGCGGGCGCGTCCGTAGGCGTCGGCGGCGTTCACCGCGGTGGCTTCGTGGCGTACGGGCACGAAGCGCAGCTCACGGTTGACGGCTTCGACGAGCGGCAGGTTGTGGACGCTGACGATGCCGAACACGGTGTCGATGCCGAGTTCGCGCAGGACGGCGACGAGGAGGTCGCCTCCGGTGGGATGGTGCGTCATGGAGGCTCCTCAGAGGATGCCGCGGCCGACTCCGCCGCAGACGTCGATGCTGGTTCCGGTGATGTACGAGGCGCGCGGCGAGAGGAGGGCCAGTACCGCGTAGGCGACTTCCTCGGCGCTGCCGAGGCGGCCGAGGGCGATGCCGCGGTCGGCGGCCAGTTCGGCCTGCCACTCCTCGTAGGTGAGTCCGCTGTCGGCGGCGGCGTGCCGGCGGGTCCACTGCCCGGTGTCGATCAGGCCGAGGCACACGGAGTTGACGCGGATGCCGTCGGGGGCGAGTTCCCGGGCCAGGTTGGCGGAGAGGTTGAGGATGCCGGCGCGGGCGGCGCTGGTGGTGATGAGGCGGGGTTCGGGCTGCTTGGCCAGGACGGCGTTGATGTTGACGATGCCGGCGGCGTCGGAGGCGCGCAGGTGCGGAAGGGCAGCGTGCAGGGGGTTGAGTACGCCGGCGAACTTCAGCTCCAGTTCGTCGCGCCAGTCCTCCTCAGTGGTCTCCGCGAGGCGCTTCATACGGGACTGCCCGGCATTGTTGACCAGGCCGTCCAGGGTGCCGAAGCGGTCGGCGGTACGGGTCACGAAGTCGCGTACGGCGGTGGCGTCCCGTACGTCGCAGACGCCGGTCAGCAGCCGGTCGGTGCCTGCTCCGAGGCGGGCCGCGGCCTTGTCGAGACGGTCGGCGTCGCGGCCGCAGGTGGCGACGCGTGCGCCTTCGGCCAGGAGGGCGCGGACCGTGGCCAGGCCGACGCCCGAGCTGCCGCCGGTGACCAGTACGGTGCGGTCGGCGAGGCCCAGGTCCATGGGATGTTCCTTCGGTGGTGGTGAGCGGTGCGAAGTGCGCGGGGAGCGCCCGGTGGTGGCCGCGCGCCGGTGCACACCGGGCGCGCGTTGATCAGTGCATCGTGAAGCCGCCGTTGACAGCGATCACCTGTCCCGTGAGGTAGCGGGACTCCTCGCCGAGCAGGAAGGCGACGACGCCGGTGAGGTCGTCCGGCTGCTGGGTCCGGGAGATGGCCCGGTTGAGCCGGTAGAGCTCGTGGCGTTCCGCGGGGACGTTCTCGGTCGCCTCGCACTCGGTGATGCCGGGCGCGACGGCGTTGACGGTGATGCCCCGGTCGCCCAGTTCGCGTGCCATGGCCCGGGTGAGGGCGATGACGGCGCCCTTGGAGGCGATGTAGTGGGCCAGCCGCGGGGAGCCGTACAGCGCGGCGTCCGACGCGAGGTTGACGATGCGGCCGATGCCCGCGGCGAGGAGCTGGGGCAGCAGGGCGCGGGCGACGAGCCACGGCCCGCGGGCGTTGACCGTCATGATCCGGTCCCAGGCGTCGATGCCGATGTCCTGGAATTCCTTGCCGCCCACGCCGTTGGCGAGGCCGGCGTTGTTGACCAGGCCGTGCAGCGGTCCCAGCTCGGCGACCCGCTCCGCCATCGCCGCGACCGAGTCCGGATCGGCGACGTCGCACGGGAGGAAGTGGGCGTCGTGGCCCTCGGCGCGCAGCTCGTCGGCCACCCGCGTGCCCCGCTCGGCGTCGAGTTCGGCGACCACGACGCGGTGTCCGTCCGCGGCGGCCCGGCGGGCCATGGCCTCCCCCAGGCCACGGCCGGCGCCGGTGATGACGACGGTGCGCATCAGTCGCGGGTGACGCCGTGCATCGGCGAGTGCTCGGGGTAGGTGGGGACCTGCGGCTTCTGCGTGCCGATGACGACGCAGAAGAGGGCGTCGGTGTCGCCCTCGTTCTTGAGGGACCGGGCCACACCGGCCGGCACGACGATCATGTCGCGGTACCCGAGCGTGCGGTACTCGACCTCGTCCTTGCCGCGGTGGATACCGACCCTGACCTTCCCCTCCAGGACGAAGAACGCCTCTTCGACGTCGTGGTGGGTGTGCTCGGGGCCCTCGGCACCGGGCGGCAGCAGCATGTTGGAGAAGGTGAAGCCGCCGGACGGCAGCACGCGGTTGTCGCCTTCGTGGTTACCGGTGGCACCGGAGCCGACGTACCGGATCTGGGCGCGTCGGTACTGGTCACCGGCCTTGGCCTGGAAGGCCAGGGTGTTCCAGTCGGGCTCGCGGGAGTCCTTGGTGGCGATCAGGGAGTCGGTGTAGCGGGCGAGGTCGCCGCCGTTGTCGTACTCGGTGGTGGTGATGGGCATGACATGCACTCCTTTAGTCATATGAATGGGCGGGGCTGTGGACAGTCCTCAGCCGGCTTCGGCGATTCCTGCTGAAATTCGGAGGTGGGCGAGAACCCACGCGTCGAAGGCATCGGGCTGTTCCTGGTTCGCGAGGTGACCGGCGTCCTTGACGATCACGTACACGGAGGAATGGAGGTCTGCTGTGAGCAGCTGGCTCGCTTCGATCCCGGTGACCCGGTCCTGGTCACCGCAGAGCACCAAGGTGGGCGCCCTGACGGCGGCGAGGTCGGCGATACGCAGGTCGGTGGCGGCCATCGACTCGGTCGCGTAGCGGTAGCCGGGCAGCCGCAGGGAGCGCGCCATGGTGTCGGTGACGCGCTGGACGAGCGCGCCGGGAGCGGCGTCGGAGACCAGGCGGGGGCCGCGCCGTTCGGCGAAGGCGCGAGGACCGGCCTCGGCCAGCTCGTCGGCCCGGGCCCGCATCGCTTCGGCCTTGGCCGGGTCGGTGCCCGAACCAACGCTGGAATCGGCGACGATCAGAGAGGAGACGAGTTCGGGGTGGCGGGCGGCGAGCCGCATGGCGATGACGCCGCCCCAGGAGACCCCGAGCACATGAGCGCGGCCGCCACGCTGCCGGATGAGGGCGGCGGCGGTATCGGCGAAGTCATCGAGCGTGAACGGGCCAGTCGGGTCGGCCGACTTGGCGTAGCCCGGTGCGTCCCAGGCCACTACGCGCACGTACCGGCTCAGCGTGGCGAGCTGCGGCGCGAACGCGGCGGAGGAGGACCCGATCCCGTGCAGACACAGCAGTACAGGACCGCTGTCGCCGGCTTCCTCGACGTGCAGCCGGGCGAGATCGTAAGGAGAGGGCATGGAGGACGTAGACGTAGCGGATGCGGAGGATCGGGAGGTGGATGACATGGACTCGAGCGGCGCGGAGCACGCGGACGAGGAAGGGGAAACGGGAGGAGCGGTGCGGCCGGTCATAGGATCTGCCCCCTCCGCCCGGCGAGGGCGCCGAGGCTGCGCAGCACCGCGTACGGCACGACCTGGCTGGTCGCGGGGTTGTTGGGGTCGGGGAGGTGCTGCACTTCGAAGCGGTAGACACCGTGGCTGCCGGATGCCTCGATGACGTGCCGGGTGTGCTGGGCCGCCGGGTCGGCGACGACATGGACGCGTACGGCATCCAGGTCGCCGACGGCCAGTGCGACGGAGGCGGCGACGTTGGTGGACTTGGGGAACTTCACCGGCACATCGCGGGCGGTGCCGCGCATGACCTCGACCGGTCCGGTGGCCGTGCGCATCCGGTGCAGCAAGTCCTCGCCCATCCAGGGCTGTTCGAGGGTGCTGGGCAGCTTGGTGGTGGTGAGGGTGACGTCGGTGAGATGACCGAGGGAGCGTACGGCCTGCAGCAGGTCCAGGCCGCCGACGGCACCGCCGGTGAAGTACACACGGCCCGGGCCGGCGGCTAGGAGGGCGGAGGAGACGTCCTCATCGGTGAGCGCGCCGGTGGAGGCGATGAGGAGGTCGGTACCGGAGCGCAGGACGCGTTCGCCCCACTCGCGGACGACGCTCTGGCCCGCCGCTTCGACGATGAGGTCGCAGCGGTCGAGGGCCTCCTCGAAGGAGAGCTGGGGTACGGGGGCGTCGCCGAGAGCACGGTTGTCGACGATGCAGATCAGCTCGGCGCCGGGGACGTTCCCCTCGGCGAGCGCGGTGCCCACGATGCGGCCGATGGCGCCCCAGCCGACGAGGCCGACCTTGCGGGAGGTGGGGGGCGTGGTGGGCGCCGGTGAGGTGGTGGCCGCTGTGGCTGTCGAAGGCAGTGTCGAGGAGGTCGTGACAGTGGTTGTCGAGGAGAGGGGGGACGTGCTGGTCGACGTCGGGTTCTGTGTGGTGGTCGGGTGTGTCATGCGGGGATCTCCTGCGGGGCCGGCTGGGTAAGGGGGCCTGGGTCGGGGTGACCGGCCATGTGGGAGCGGATCTCCGGTGACGGGGGGCCTGCGGTGCCCCACAGGTCGGACAGCTCCGGCACCCGGCGCCAGACGCGGGCGATCCAGGCGTCCTCGACGATCTGGGCGACCTCGGAGGTGTATTCGCAGACGAGACCGGAAGGGTCGGTGAAGTAGGAGAAGGTGTTGTTACCGGGTCCGTGCCGCCCCGGGCCCCACTGAGGGGTGATGCCGTGGTGGCGCAGCCGGCCCAGCCCGCGCATGAAGTGGTCGACCGAGCTCATCTCGTACGCGACGTGGTTGAGGGAGGTCCACTCGGCCTGGTTGAAGGCGATGCAGTGGTGGTCCGCGTTGCAGCGCAGGAACGCCATCTGGTGTTCCGACCAGTCCGATACCCGCAGGCCCAGGACGTCGCAGTAGAAGGTGACGGCGGCGTCGATGTCGGTGGTGTTGAGGACGGCGTGGGTGACGCCGACCGGGACGGCGCCGTCGCGGCCCCGCGGGGCGACGGCTTCGACCTGGGCGCTGATCTCGATGAGCCGCTGTTCGGGGTCGGTGAAGCGGAGTCCGTAGCCACCGCCGACCTGGTCCAGCGGGCCGGGACCGGTGACGGGCGTGATGCCGCGGGCGAGCAGTCGGCGGGCGGCTTCGTCGACCTCGGCGGGGGTGGCGACGGCGAAGGCGATCCGGCCGAGTCCGGTGCGGTCGGCGCGGGTCAGCTGGAGGACGTGGTGTTCGTCGCCCGTGCCACGCAGCCAGCGTGCGCCCCGGTCGCCCTCGACGGCCTCCAGGCCCCAGACCTCCTGGTAGAAGTCGGCGGCTTCGGTGAAGGCGGGGGTGAACAGTTCGACGCACCGCAGGGAGCGCAGGCGCGCGATGGGCTGCTGGGGCGGCGGCTGATGCGGGGTACGGGACATCGCTGTCTCCAGTCGTACGGGGGGCGATGGGGCGTGGTGGGTTGGTGGCGGGTGGGCGGAGGAGGAGGTGGAGGTGGGTGGGGCGGGGGGCGGGGCCCCCGGAGGGTGCGGGGCGGGCCCCGGAGGAGTGCGGGGTGTCCCTCCGAAGGGGCGGGCTAGACGGAGCAGGTGGGTCAGACGAATCAGGTGGGCCAGACAGGCCAGGTGGCCGGACGGAACAGGTAGGCCAGGCAGGTCAGGTGGCCCAAGGGAGGGGGTTGGACGAGGTGTTCCAGTAGAGGGATTTCTGGCGTTGGTGGGCGCGGATGCCGTCGCGGCCCTTTTCGCGGCCGAGGCCGCTGTCCTTCATGCCGCCGAAGGGGGTGGAGATGCTGAACTGCTTGTAGGTGTTGATCCAGACGGTGCCGGCGTCGATGCGGTGAGCGAGGCGCCAGGCGCGGGCGGCGTCCTTGGTCCACAGACCGCAGGCCAGTCCGTAGACGGAGTCGTTGGCCTGCGCGACCAGGTCGTCCTCGTCGTCGAAGGGGAGGGCGACCAGGACGGGGCCGAAGATCTCTTCCTGGCAGGTGCGGGCGGAGTTCGGCAGGCCGTCGAGGACCGTGGGGAGGTAGTACGCGCCGTCGCGGTACTGCTCGCCTTCGGGCGCCGCGCCACCGCACAGGACGCGGGCGCCTTCCTCGCGGGCCAGGTCCACGTACGCGGCGACGGCGTCCCGGTGCGCGTGGTGGACCAGGGGGGCGACCTGGGTGCTGGGGTCGGTACCGGGGCCGACGCGGAGTTTCCGCGTACGGGCGACGAGTTCGGTGAGGAAGTGGTCGTACAACGGGCGGGCGATGAAGAGGCGGGAGCCGGCGATACAGCTCTGGCCACTGGAGGAGAAGATGCCGAACATCACGCCGGCCAGGGCCTGTTCGACGTCGGCGTCCTCGAGGACGACGGTGGGTGACTTGCCGCCGAGTTCGAGGGAGACGGGCATCAGCTTGTCGGCGGCGGCGTGCGCGAGGGTGCGGCCGGTGCGGGTACCGCCGGTGAAGGTGACCTTGCCGACCACCGGGTGGCGGACGATCGCGTCGCCGATGACGCGGCCGGGTCCGGGGAGTACGGAGAGCAGGCCCGTGGGCAGGCCGTACTCGCTCAGCGCGCGGTAAACGATGCGGCCGAGCGCGAGGGAGACCAGCGGGGTCCATTCGGCGGGCTTGAGGAGTACCGCGTTGCCCGCGGCGAGGGCCGGGGCGAGTTTCTGGGCGTCGCTGGCGATGGGCGAGTTCCAGGGGGTGATGGCGCCGATGACGCCGATCGGTTCGTGGACGCTCATCGTGACGTACGGGCCGCGGGCGGGGGTGAGGGCGTCCTCTGCGGTCTCCAGGGCGGCGGCGGTGTAGCGGAAGGTGCCGGCGGCGCTGTGGACCAGGGCGCGCGTCTCGGTGCGGGCCTTGCCGGTGTCGGCGGTCTGCAGGGCGGAGAGGTCTTCGGCCGCCTCCTCGATGAGGGCGGCGATGCGGTGCAGCACCCGGGCGCGTTCGTGGGCCGGCAGGTCGCGCCAGGCCGGGTCGGCGGCGGCCCGCGCGGCGCGTTCGGCGGCTTCCTCGACGTCGGCGAGCGAAGCGCCGCGGAGGACGGTGAGGACCTGGCCGGTCGCCGGGTCGGTGGTGGCGATCGGCGTACCGCGGCCCGGCCGCCACTCCCCTGCCACGAGGATCTCGTCCGCCGGGATGACGTCCACGGGGGACGCGGTCACGGGGGCGGCGTTTACGGGGATCGATGACGGCGCGGGAGCCCGGGACGGCGTCGGCGCACCGGACGACGCGGAGGCACCGGCCGATGCGGATGACTCAGGCGGCGCGGCGGGCGCGGCATCCCTGGCGGGCGTCGGCGGGGTCGGGGCGTTTGAGGTCGAAGACATCGGTGGGTTCCCAGACATCGGTCGGTTCGCGGACATCGGCGGGTGAGCGGCACGGGGAGCGCGGAGCGCGGAGAACGACGGAGAGCGGAGTGCGGCGGGGAGCAGAGTGCGGCGGAGTGCGGCGGAGAGCGGCGGAGAGCAGAGTGCGGATGTGGAAGGCGTACGGACGTGGAAGGCGTGCGGACGGTACGGGGCCGGACAAGCGCGGACGGCTCGGAGCCTCGGCGGACAGCGGAGTCCCAGAGACTCGGAGCTCCTGCAGACCCCGGAGACCCGGATCCTCAGGCCCCCGGAGCCCCAGCGGACCCCAAAGCCCCAACACAGACCCCGGAGCCCCTGGAGGACCGGAGCCCCCGCCCCAACAACATCCGCGTGGCTTCACACGCTTCGGTTCCGGTCAGTGCCCTCGGGCGGCGGAGGGGTTGGCTTCTCTCAGTGCCAGAAATCTAAGGGCTTAAGTAATTGCCCGCAAGGGTCCCGGGAGAAAAATTTGCCGGGGCCAGACCCTTGACTTCCACACCCCTTGAGTCGGTAGAACTTAAGCCCTAAGACACTTGGCGCTTACGTACGGGACTCCCCCAGCTCCCGGCGCCCTCTGCGCCCGCCCACTCCCCCCTTTTCCCTCCCCATCCCTCGCCCGTGCCTCGCGCCGGGTCTGGAGGAATCCCGGATGAGAATCGACGCATCTCCGGACCGTGACGCCGACGCCTTCCGCGCCGGCATCGCCGCCCGGTTCGAACGTCTCCCCCTGTCCCGCTGGCACGTCACCGTCCGCATCGTCATCGGCGTGGTGACCTTCTTCGAAGCCTTCGACCAGCTGCTCATCGCCTACGCCATGCCTGAGCTGCGCCAGGAGTGGCACCTCACGGACGGTGACGCCACCGCCGTCCTCACCATCGGTTCCCTCGGCATGCTCATCGGCGCGCTCTTCTCGGGGCGGATGGCGGACCGCATCGGGCGCGTGAAGATCATCGCGATCTGCATCGGCGTGTCCGGGCTGGCCTCGCTCGCGCTGGCCCTGAGCCCGTCGCCGACGCCCTTCATGCTGCTGCGCTTCGTACAGGGCCTGGCGATCGGCGGTGAAGTGCCCGTCGCCGCGACGTTCATCAGCGAGATCACCCGCAGCTTCAAGCGCGGCCGCTTCGTGCTGCTGTACGAACTGGTCTTCCCCGCCGGCCTCACGATCGGGGCGGTGGCGGCGGCGTGGATCGTGCCGGCGCTGGGCTGGCGCTGGATGTACGCCGTGGCGGCCGTGCCGGGGCTGCTGTGCATCCTCGTGCAGCGCACCGTCCCCGAGTCGCCGCGCTGGCTCGCCGACCGCGGCCGGCTGCGGGAGGCCGAGGCGACGATGGACCTGATCGAGGCGAAGGTCGCCGCGGCGACGGGAGCCCCGCTCCCGCCGGTCACCATGGACGAAACGCCCAGTACCACCAGTGCCACCAGCACAAGCACAAGTACAAGCACGTCAACCAGTACACGTACTGCCGTCCCCACAATCCCTACGGTCCCCACTGTCCCCGCCACCCCCGCCGAAGCCGCCGCGACCGGCGTGAAGGGGCTGTTCACGGGGCGTTACCGGCGGCGGACGCTGGTCATCGGGGCGCTCTGGTTCACCGGCTACTTCGTCAATTACGGCATCACGTCCTGGCTGCCGACGATCTACGGCAAGCAGTACGGGCTGTCGCTCTCCGACGCGCTGCTGTACTCGACGGTCACCTCGGTCGCCGGTTTCTTCGGCTGTCTGCTGGTCGCGCTCACGGTCGACCTGATCGGGCGGCGCAAGGTCTTCGCGTTCTTCCTCGGCGGAGCGGCCGCGCTGCTGATCGTGCTCGGCGCGCTCGGTGCCGGTACGCCCGTGCAGGTACTGGTGTGGACCTCGCTCGCCGCGGTCTGTTTCTTCGGCTCGAACATCTGCCTGTACCTCTATACGCCCGAGCTGTACCCGACGCGGATGCGCGCGCTGGGGTGCAGCGTCGGCGGCGCGCTCAACCGGCTCGGGGTGATTCTCGGTCCGGTCGTGGTGGGGGCGATCTACGCGAGCGGGGGCCAGGTTTCCGCGGTCTTCGTGACGCTGGGAGGGGTGGCCCTCGTGGGCGCGCTGGCCGCCGCGTTCTTCGCCGAGGAGACCACGAACCGGCCGCTCGAGGAGGTGTCCCCGTAAGGGCTGTACGTGTCCTGGAACGCCTCGGCTGTCAGTGGCAGCCGAGGCGTTCCAGGACGCGTACGGCCTGGCCGGGGAGGGTGTCCGGCGGGTTGCGGGGGCGAGCGGCGCGTGCGTCGCTCCACAGGAGGAAGAGCCAGACGACGGTGCAGAGCCGGCGGGCGTCGCGCAGGCGGGCGGTCTCGGACCGGGTGAGGTCGAAGTGGGCGAGGAGGGCCTCGGCGGGGAGGTGGCTGTCGGACCAGGCGGAGACGTGTTCGGTGATCTCGGCGAGTTCGAAGGCCCGGTCGCTGCGGCCGCTGTCCTCGAAGTCGACGAGCCGCACGCGGGCGGCGCCTCCCCCGCTCCCTTCCCCAACCCCTCCTCCGCTCCCTCCTCCGCTCCCTTCCGCGCTCGCTTCCCCGTCCCCTTCCGCGCCCCCTCCCCCGCTCCCTTCCCCGTCCCAGAGGTAGTTGGCGAGGTTGCCGTCCGCGAAGCCCAGTACGGGCGGCGGTTCGGCAGCGGCCAGCCGGTGCGGGTCCGGGCCCGCGAGCCAGCGGGCCCCCTCGCCGAAGGCCCGCTCCACCAGGGGGTCGGGGTGCGGTCCCGGCCTGGCGTCGTACCAGGTGCGCAGGGTGGCCGCCGCTTCTCCCGCGTACCAGGGCCGGGGCGGTACGGCAGTCAGCACCTGCCGGGGCACTGCCTCATGGAGGCGGGTCACGGCGGCGGCGACGGCCGCTGTCTGCGTGGCGTCCAGGTGTGTGCCGCGCAGTGGTGTGCCGGGGAGCCGGGTCATGGTGATGCTCGGTGGTTCGGCGGTGAGCGCGCAGGTCAGCGGCCGCGGGGCGAGGCCGGGGGCGTGTTCGGCGAGCAGGGTGAGGCCGCGCCATTCGCGTTCGTGTTCGCCGCGGTCCCAGCTGCTGAAGCGCTTGGTGACGCGGTCCGCGTGGAAGGTGATGGCGTGCTTCGTGGTGAGGTCGGCCATGACGCTCACCCTCTCCCACTCACCCGCGTCGGTCATGGGACTCCCCCTCTCCCACCCACCGGCATCAGTCACGAGACTCCCCCTCTCCCACCCACCCGCGTCAGTCACGAGACTCCCCCTCTCCCACCCACCCGCGTCAGTCACGAGACTCCCCCTCTCCCACTCCCCCACCGGTCATCACCCCGTCCCGCTCACCACCGGTGGGTCGTCCGGGTCCGGGATGCGGGTGGACCAGCCGCCCGGGACCGCGCGGCCCTGTTGGGTGCGGAAGCGGACCGGTGCGGTGCCGACTCTTCGGGTGAAGAGGCGGCTGAAGTAGGCGGGGTCGTCGTAGCCGACCCGGCGGGCCACGGCGGCGACGGGGAGTTCGGTGGCGGCGAGGAGTTCCTTGGCGCGGCCGAGGCGGATGCCGAGGAGGTAGTCCTTGGGGCTGCAGCCGGCGCCGCGGCGTACTGCGATGCGGAGTTCGGCGGGGCTCATTCCGTGGCGGGCTGCGTGTTCGGCGACGGAGAGCGGGAGGAAGGCGTCGCGGGCGAGGGCCTGGAGGACGGGGTCGCCGTCGGCGTCGGTGTCGGCGCGTGCGCGGCGCAGGGCGACGAGGAGTTCGTGGACGGCGGCGGAGGTCTCGACTTCGAGGAGGGGGTTGCCGCGGCGGGCCGCGCGGGCGATGCGGCCGATGGCGGCGCGGGCGGCGGCGGTGTCGGCGAGCGGGACGAGCGGCCGGTCGGGGCGGGGTTCTATGTAGCCGAGTTCGGTGTACGTGGTGGCGGCGGGGCCGGTGAAGTCGACGAAGCTCTCGTCCCAGCCGGTGTCCGGGTCGGCGCCGTAGTGGTGCGGGACGCCGGGGGTGAGCCAGAGGAGGGCGGGTGCGGTGACGGGGTGCCGGGTGCCGTCGGGGTCCGCGTACCAGCCGCTGCCCGCGTGGAGGATCACGGCCACGTGGTGGTCGAGGGTGCGCGGGCCGACGGCGGGCAGCGTGCCGTGCTGGAGGCCGACGCCGAGGCAGACCAGGCCGAGCCGGTGGTGGACCGGGCTCGGTGTGAAGTAGCGCATCCAGGTGCGGTACACGCGGGCTCCTTCCGTCGGCCGGCCGCCTTCCCCCGCCGCCCGGGACGTTCCGTCCAAACAACGCCGATCTTTGTCCATGGACCGCCCGCCCCGCCAGGGGGTGAGCTGGACGCGACGCGAGCCGGGGCGGGAGCGACGGGACGGACGACGTGGTGGATGACGCGGCGAATGGCGTGACGACAGGCGGACATCGGCGGCGGGAATTCGCTGTCGGGGAACGGGAGTTCATGCTGGACGGGCGGCCCGTGCGGCTGCTGTCCGGCGCGCTGCACTACTTCCGGGTGCACGAGGGCCACTGGGACCACCGGCTGGCGATGCTGCGGGCGATGGGCCTGAACTGTGTGGAGACGTATGTGCCCTGGAATCTGCACGAGCCGCGCCCGGGCGAGTTCCGGGAGTCGGCGGCGCTCGGCCGGTTCCTGGACGCGGCGCGGCGGGCGGGGCTGCTGGCGATCGTCCGGCCCGGCCCGTACATCTGCGCCGAGTGGGAGAACGGCGGGCTGCCGCACTGGCTGACCGGGCCGCTGGGGCGGCGGGTGCGGACGCGCGATCCGGAGTATCTGCGGGCGGTGGACGGGTGGCTGGCGGCGGTGCTGCCGCAGGTGGTGGACCGGCAGTGCGACCGCGGCGGCCCGGTGATCATGGTGCAGGTCGAGAACGAGTACGGCTCGTACGGCTCGGACGCCGCCTACCTCGCGCATCTCACCGACCGGCTGCGCGCGCTCGGGATCACCGTGCCGCTGTTCACCTCCGACGGGCCGGAGGACCACATGCTGACGGGCGGGAGCGTGCCGGGCGTGCTCGCGACGGTCAACTTCGGGTCCGGCGCGCGGGAGGCGTTCGCGACGCTGCGCCGCCACCGGCCGGACGGGCCGCTGATGTGCATGGAGTTCTGGTGCGGATGGTTCTCCCACTGGAGCGCCGGGCCGGACGGAGGAGAGGCCGCGGCCGCGCGGGACGCGGAGGACGCCGCGGCCGCGCTGCGCGAGGTCCTGGAGTGCGGTGCGTCGGTGAACGTCTACATGGCGCACGGCGGGACGAGTTTCGGCGGCTGGGCGGGGGCGAACCGGGACGGGGCGCTGCAGGACGGCGCGCTGCTGCCGACCGTGACGTCGTACGACTACGACGCGCCCGTCGACGAGCGCGGCCGGCCGACGGCGAAGTTCTGGCGGTTCCGGGAGGTGCTGGAGCCGTACGCCGACGGGCCGCTGCCGGAGCCGCCCGCGCCGCAGCCGGTGCTGGCCGGGCCCGCGGCCGTGCGCCTGACGGGGTGGGTGCCGCTGGACGCGGTGCTCGACGGGCTGGGCGGCCCTGAGGTCGAATCCGGCGTCCCGCCGACGTTCGAGGAGCTGGACGTGGACCGCGGGGTGGTGCGGTACCGGCTCTCGGTCCCGGGGCCGCGGGAGCCGTACGAGCTGAGGGTGCGCGGTCTGCGCGACCGCGCGGTGACGTTCGTGGACGGCGCGCCGGGGCCCGTACTGGCGGACGAGGACGAGGACGCGGTGCTCGGTCCGGTGGCCGGGCCCGCGGAGGTCGAGCTGTGGGTCGAGTCGCTGGGGCGGGTCAACTACGGGCCGCGGCTGGGTGAGCCGAAGGGGATCACGGGCGGGGTGCTGCACGAGCGGCAGTACGTGCACGGGGTACGGGCGCGGGGGCTGCGGCTGGACGCGCTGGAGGACGCGGGGGCGGTGCGGAAGCTGCCCTTCGGGGCGGGCGCCGGGGCCGGGGCGCGCGGGCTGCATCGCGGGACCGTCACCGTGCCGGCCGGCGGTGTCGGTGACGCGCTGCTCGAACTGCCCGGCTGGACGCGGGGCTTCGTGTGGGTGGGCGGCTTCCCGCTGGGGCGGTACTGGTCGACCGGGCCGCAGCACGCGTTGTACGTACCGGGCCCGTGTCTGCGTGAGGGACCGAACGAGGTCCTGATACTGGAGCTGGAGGGCGCCGGACAGGGACAGGGCGCGGGGGCGCCTCGGCTGGTGCCGTGAAGCCCGGCTCCGGCGCCCCGGAGCCTCACACCTCCCTGACCTCGAACGCATCCAGCACGAACTCCGCCGTCCCGTCGTCACCGGTCTTCCGCAGTCCCACCCACGCCTCGCCCTTCTCCGGCGCGGTGAACTCGTAGGAGTGGACGGTGGGTCCGGTGGCGACGGGCAGCGGCTCGCGGCTCAGCTCGCGCGCCCCCGGGTCGTCCACCGCCGTCACCCAGGCGTACTGGTCCGCCTTCTCGTTCTCGTACCGGAAGGTGACCCGGTAGCGGCGCCCCGGCGCGAAGCGCACGGTGTGCGGCACGGTCCGGTAGACCAGTCCGCCGTTCTCGCCGCGCGACTTCAGCGACTGGCCGCCGTCGATCACGTCGTCGATGGCCTTGCCGTTCCAGCCGCGCTGGGTGTACGGCGCGTGCCGCTGGGCGATGTGGGTGCGCGGGTCGTTCGCGCCGCCCGCGTCGCCCTTCACGAAGACGCCCCAGCCCTGCGGCACGTGCTCGAAGTCCTCGTAGGCGAGGGTCCCGTCCTTCGCCGTGCGGGAGGCGGCCACCACCCGTACGTTGTCGAACCGCACCCGCGCCTTCCCCGCCGCGGCCTTGAGGGCCAGCGTCACCGGGCCGCCGCCCTCGGGCACGGTGAAGCAAGTGAACATCCGCTGGAAGCGGGTGCCGTGCTTGCGGTCGGCGCCGACGTAGTTGCCGGCCGTGGAGGTCTCGGTCCAGTTGGCGGCGGTGACCCCGTCGGCGGTGCGTACCGTCAGCTCGGCGCGGCGCCGCTCCCCCGCCTTCTCGCCGACCTCGACCTGCACGGATGCCGCGTACGTGCCGGGCGCGAGCCGGTCCAGGCGGCGTGCGACGGCCGCCGCGCCACCGGCGCCGATCACCAGCTCGTAGTCGCCCAGCGCGCTCGCGCGGACCGTGGCCGGGCCGCTGACCTGCCAGCCGTCGAGCGTGCCGGAGTGGAAGCCGGGGTCGGCGAGGCCGGTGCCCTCGCCCCAGCGGGGTGGCTCCTGGGCCTCGGCCCGCTCCTTGCGCACGACGTACGGGACGCCGGCCGCGGCCTCGATGGTGACCTTGCCGCCCTTGACCGGCAGCCGCTTCTCGTCGGCGCGGCCCTGGTCGGTGAGGCGGTACAGGTACACCGCTTCGGTCGTCCAGCCGCGCGGCAGCGTCCAGGTCGTCGTGCCGCCCTTGGGGTGGTAGTGGTAGAGCTTCTGCGGGTCGGTGGCGCGGCGCGGTTCCCACGGGAGCAGGTAGGTGCCGTCGTCGTAGACCAGGCGGCCGTCGGTGGTGATGCGGCGCTTGCCGCCGTCGGCGTCGGAGACGGCCGTGCGGGCCGGGCCCTCGAAGGTGATCTCGTGGTCGGTCCAGGTCCTGATCGGGTACGCCTGGAGGTACTTGGCGGGCAGCGCGTCCCGCCAGATGATCGTGCAGAAGGCGTGCCAGTCGGTCTTGCCGACCCAGCCCTCGAAGGCGCCCATGCGGGGCGCGCCGAGCAGCGTCGGCCACTTGTCGGCGAAGACGTCCTTGTGGTGGTTGCGCAGGAAGCGGATCAGCTTGCTGTTGATGCCGCGGGAGGTGTCGCCGCCGTAGTCGGTCTCGTTGGCCCAGTGCGACCACAGCGAGGAGCGCTCCAGGCCGTGGCCCCACTCGGTGGTGATCAGCCAGCCCTGGTCGCGGAGGTGGCGCTGGAGCCGGTCGGAGTTCCAGCCGGACTCGCGGAAGACGTCGATGTAGAGCATGTTCAGGGCCGGGTCGGTCTCGTCGCGCAGCTGCTGAAAGCGGGCGGCGATGTCGCCGGAGACCAGGTCGCGGCGGGCGTTGATGCGGTAGGACTGGTCGAGCCAGTCCCACTGCTCGTTGTTCTTGTCGACGAGCGTCTCGGAGAAGGCGTGCGCGACGGGGTAGGACTCGGTGGCGTTGACGTGGACGGCGAAGTCACTGTTCCACTTCTTTCCGGCGCGGACCAGGGCGTTGAGGTCCGCGAGGCCGCCCGCGCGGGTGTTGTAGTTGCCGCCGTAGTCGGGGTGCGCGGAGTCGTGGCCCTCGGACTGGTAGCCCTTGAGGAGGGTGAACTGCCGGAGTCCGTCCGTCGCGAGGGAGATCCGCTTGACGTTGTCGAGGGTGGCGAGGAACGGGTTGGTGGCCTGGCTGGCGAAGTTGAAGGGGATGTGCGGGACGACGCGCAGGTGCTGTTCGTCCGCGCCGAGCGGCATGACCATGATGTCGCGCAGCGCGATGGCGGCGTCCTGCCAGTCGACGCGGCCGTCGCCGTTGCGGTCGCGGGTGAGGATCACGGTGGCGTACGGCAGCGGTTCGGTGGCGTCCAGGGGCGCGGTGGCCGCGCGGTGGGTCCACTGGCCGCACGCGAGCCGCGCCTCGACGTAGCCGTCGCGCTGTACGGTCTGCCGCCAGAGCCGGCCGTTCTCCCAGGTGGTGGCCCCGGACGGCTTGTCGTAGACGGTGTTGGTCTCCAGCGCGGCGGCCAGCCGGTCGGTGGCGAGGACGGCGTACGCGCAGCCGAGCGGCGCCGCGTCGGCGGGCGTACCGTCCGTAACCTGTACGAGGGTGTCGCCGCTCTTGGCCTTGTCCAGCTCGATGCGGGCCGCGAGGAGCGTCGCGCCGGGCTGGTCGCTGCGCACGCTGAGCAGCGCGAGCGCGGGGATCTGCAGGGTGCCGACGCGCAGCGCGGCGGTGTCGGCGATCTTGGTGACCCGCCAGTGGACCTGCCATCCCTCGACGGCGATCTCCACGCCGATCTCGGTGCCGCCGTCGAAGGCGAGGGTGTAGGCGATGCGGTCACCGGACGGGCGGGCGGTGACCTTTGGGGTGCGGGCCGTGCCGTCGATGACGACCTCGGTGACCGGCTCGGCCTGGCCGTGCAGCACGGCGCCGGTAGCGGTGTCGGTGTACGCGAGGACGCGCGGGAAGGCGGTGTCCACGCGGACCTGGAGCCGTTCGGAGCGGAGCACGGCCTCGCCCGCCCGGGGTGCCGCGTGTGCGGAGGCCGCGCCGAGGGGCAGCGCGGTGCCGAGCGCGGCGAGGGCGGTGCCCGCGACGACGGTCCTGCGGCTGGGCCTGCGGCTGGGCCTGCGCTCGTCACCTGTCGGTTCGTTCACGCGCACTGTCCTCCTTCGCACCGGCACTGCTGTCGCCGGACAGCGTGCTGCCCGTGCGGCGGATGCGCCCATGGACAAAGGAGGGACAGGTGTTGGACTAACGGGACGGCCCCGGCACCACGGCATGCGCCGGGCACCGGGGCCTCCCCGGGACTGCGCGGCGGTCAGCCGCCCAGCTGTTCAGCGCCCTTCTTGATGTCCGCGGCGAACGCGCTCACCTCGGTGTACACACCGGGCTTGCCCGGCCGCGCGCAGCCCTCGCCCCAGCTGACGATGCCGACCTGGAGCCACTCGCCGGCGTCGTCCTTGCGGAACATCGGGCCGCCGGAGTCACCCTGGCAGGTGTCCACGCCGCCGGTGTCCAGCAGGCCGGCGCAGATCTCGTCGCCGGGCGTCAGGTCGGCGCCGTACGCCTTCTCGCAGGTGGCGTCGTCGACGAACGGCACCTGGGCCTTGAGCAGGTAGCGCTGCTGTTTGCCGCCCTCCTTGTCGGCGCCCCACCCGGCTATGGTGAAGTCGCCGTTGTTGAGCTTGTCGTCCTGCGCGATCTTCAGGGTGGGGAGCTTCTCGACCGGCTTGGCCAGCTTGATCAGCGCCCAGTCCTTGCCCTTGCCGTCGTAGCCCGGAGCCTGCAGGACCTCGGTGGACTTCACCTTCACGGCGGCGGAGTCCTTGAGGTCGACGACGCCGGCGGTGGCCGTGATCGAGGTGTTCGGGCCGCTGCCGTCCACGCAGTGGGCGGCGGTCAGGACGACGTCCTTGGCGTACAGGGCGCCGCCGCAGCCCATCGACAGCCGCACCATGAACGGGAATTCGCCCTGCTGGGCGCGGGTGCCGCCGACGACCGTCGGGGAGTCGCCGCCGTCGCGGGCGGGGGTCGCGGCGCCGGCCGTGCCGGGCTGGAGGCTGACGGCCGCGAGGGCCACGGCCGCGACGGCGGTCGCTCTCTTGATGTGCTTCAGGTAGCTCAACGGGCTTCCTTTCGTGGGGGGTTGCACGTCTATGACGGGCCCATGCCAACACCGGAGCCGGTGAACACCACCGCACGGAACAAGAACCGGCAAAAACATCCGGCAAAAACGGCAGCACACGAAAGGCGTCCGGACCCAGTGGGGGTGAGCCCGTAAAGCGCCCTGCGATTATGTGGAACGCGCGACAAGTGTGACAAGAGTGCCCAGCTGTCCAATTCCCTTACCACCGCGGGCAGTACGACCCGTACCGTCCCGATACGCGCGCCCGTACAGTGGTCGGGTGGCAGTGGGAGGCACCCGTCCCGGCAGCGAGGTCGTGCACGGCTATCCGCATCTGGAGACGGTCCGGGCGGCCGTGACCGCGCTGTACAAACGGATGTCGTACGACACCGTGCGCACCTTCGAGACCGCCGTGCCGCCCGTCGACGCGGCCTTCGGCGACGAGGAGGACCTGCACCTGGGCGTGCAGCGGGTGGCCCGGGCGATGGTGGCGCATCTGCGGCTGCCGGACGCCCGCATGATCGTCTCCTTCCGCGGGATGCGGCACGCCGCGAACGTCGAACTGACCGCGGGACCCGAGTACTTCATCGAGCTCAACGACCGCTTCCGCCGGCACCGCAGGGACATCGCCGCCGCCCTGGCGCACGAGGTGATGCACATCTACCTGCACCGCCTCGGCCTGTCCTTCCCCGGCACGCACGCCAACGAGGTCCTCACCGACACCGCGACCGCCTACCTCGGCGCGGGCTGGCTGCTGCTGGACGCCTACCGCGAGCACGGCACGTCCTCGCAGAAGCTGGGCTACCTCACCCCCGAGGAGTTCGGCTACGTCCTCGCCAAGCGGGCGCTGTTCTTCGGCGAGGACCCGGCGCCGTGGTTCACCAGCCCGCAGGCGTACGACGCCTACCGCGCGGGGCGGCTGCGGGCGCTGCAGGACACCCGGCAGCCGCCGCTGGCCGCCGCGGGCCGGGCCGACCGGTGGCGGTACGCGAAGGACCGGCGCGCCGCCCGCACACCGCGCCGCGCCGCCGGCCCGCCGCCGGACGCCGGCTACGTCTTCGACGGGCCGGGCCCGCTCCGCGTCTCCTTCCCCTGCCCGACCTGCCACCAGCGCATCCGGCTCCCGGTGCGCGGCGCGCTCCGCGCACGGTGCGCGCTGTGCCGTACGGAGCTGGAGTGCGACACGTAGCACCGCTGTCCCGCGGCTACAGCCAGTCGGTCTCGGGTGTGGCCGCCGCCAGCGTGGCCGCCGCGTTCTCGGTGACCGGTTCGCCGTGCGGTACGCACACCACCTCGACCCGCTCCAGCGCGGCCAGCCGCCGGAACGAGGCGATGGCCTGCTCCCGGTCGACGTTGAACGGGCCGAGCACCGCGCGGCCCTCCCCGGTACCGATGATGTCCCCGGGGAAGAGGACACCGGACTCCGGCAGGTGCAGGGCGATCCCGCCGGGCGTGTGGCCGCGGGTGGCGAGCACGTGCACGGGCTCGCCCCACCCCTCCAGCACATCGCCGTCGTGCAGTTCGGTGTCCACTGCGACGGGGCGCGGCGGTTCGATGCCGGACTCCGCGAGGCCCGCCATGACCTTCTCGTGCAGGAGGCGTTCGGCGGCGGTGAGGACCGGCTCCGGCTCCGGCACCTCCCCGCGGATGACCGGGGCGTCGGGCGCGCCCGCCAGCACGGTGGCGCCGGTGGCCGCCGCGAGGTCGGCGGCCGAACCGGTGTGGTCGAGGTGGGAGTGGGTCAGCACGATCTGCCGGACGTCCTCGGGGCGCCCGCCGAGCCCGGCCAGCGCCGCCAGGACCGCCGGCGCCGAACCGGACACCCCGGTGTCCACCAGGGCGAACCCGGGCCGCCCGGCAGCCCCGCCGGCCGGCAGCCGTACGGCGTACACATGGCCCACGGGGAAGGGCAGTTGCCATATCGAAGGGGTGAGCTGCTGAGGTCTCATACGGTGAAGCTAGGGCGACCGGCCGCCGCGGGCCGGTCCTTCCGCTGTGGGCTGAGCCCCGGGCGCGGCCCCCGTCATGCCGTGCGCCGATGGGCGTTCGAGCACGCTCCAGCGCCTAGGCTCGGCCGTATGAGCCCTTCCATCGCGACGAACAAGAGGGTCGAACTCCCCGAGCTGCTGGAGTTCGTCCGCCCCCGGCACCGCGCCATCCTGCTGACCCGCCGGTCCGACGGCACCCCCCAGGGCTCGCCGCTGACCTGCGGCGTGGACGACTCGGGCCGGATCGTGATCTCGACGTACCCGGAGCGCGCCAAGGTGCGCAACGCCCGCCGCGCGCCGTCCGTCAGCGTGATCGTCCTCTCCGACGAGTGGAACGGCCCCTGGGTGCAGGTCGACGGCGAGGCCGAGGTCATCGACGCGCCGGACTCGGTCGAGCCGCTGGTGGAGTACTTCCGCAACATCTCCGGCGAGCACCCGGACTGGGACGAGTACCGCGAGGCCATGCGCAAGCAGGGCAAGTCCATCATCCGCATCACGCCCCGCCGCTGGGGCCCGATCGCCACGGGCGGCTTCCCGGCCCGGCTGGTGGAAGACGAGGACTGAGCGCCTGACACCGGCGCCGGACGCACTTGCGGCGCCTGCCCTCACCGGTCGGGGAAGGGGCAGGCGCCGCGTTGTTCCGCACTCCGTTGTGCGGGACATTCAGGGGTGACGGTGTGTCACACAGTGCGTCACACGGTCAGTGCGCGGTCCGTCGGCTTGATCGGAGCGGGCAGCGAGGACGCGCCGGTCAGGAAGCGGTCCACGCCCTTGGCCGCGGAGCGGCCCTCGGCGATGGCCCACACGATCAGCGACTGGCCGCGGCCCGCGTCACCGGCGACGAACACACCGGGGACGTTGGTCTCGAACTCGGCGTTGCGCGCGATGTTGCCGCGCTCGTCCAGCTCCAGGCCGAACTGCTCGACGAGGCCGTTCTCCTTGTCGGTACCGGTGAAGCCCATCGCGAGGGTGACCAGCTGAGCGGGGATCTTCCGCTCGGTGCCGGGCTTCTGCTCGAGCTTGCCGTCCTTGAACTCCACCTCGACCAGGTGCAGCCACTGGACGTTGCCGTCCTCGTCGCCCTCGAAGTGGGTGGTGTTGACGGAGTAGATCCGCTCGCCGCCCTCCTCGTGCGCGGAGGTGACCTTGTAGAGCATCGGGAAGGTCGGCCAGGGCTGGTTCTCGTTCCGCTCCTCGCCCGGCTTGGGCATGATCTCCAGCTGGGTCACGGAGGCCGCGCCCTGGCGGTGCGCCGTACCGACGCAGTCCGCGCCGGTGTCACCGCCGCCGATGACCACGACGTGCTTGCCCTCGGCGGAGATCGGGGACGTGGTGAGGTCGCCCTCCTGGACCTTGTTCGCGAGCGGGAGGTACTCCATCGCGAAGTGGATGCCCTTGAGGTCGCGGCCGGGCACCGGCAGGTCGCGGGAGGTGGTCGAGCCCGCGGCGATCACGACGGCGTCGTAGCGACGGCGCAGCTTCGCCGCGTCGATGTCGCGGCCGATCTCCGTCTCGGTGCGGAACTTGGTGCCCTCCGCGCGCATCTGCTCGATGCGGCGGTTGATGTGCCGCTTCTCCATCTTGAACTCGGGGATGCCGTAGCGGAGGAGACCACCGATACGGTCCGCGCGCTCGTAGACGGCGACGGTGTGACCCGCGCGGGTCAGCTGCTGGGCCGCGGCGAGACCCGCCGGGCCCGAGCCGATGACGGCGACGGTCTTGCCGGACAGGCGCTCGGGCGGCTGCGGGGTGACGTCCCCGTTGTCCCACGCCTTGTCGATGATGGAGACCTCGACGTTCTTGATGGTCACCGGCGGCTGGTTGATGCCCAGCACGCAGGCGGCCTCGCACGGCGCGGGGCAGAGGCGACCGGTGAACTCCGGGAAGTTGTTGGTCGCGTGCAGCCGCTCGCTCGCGGCCTCCCAGTCGTTGCGGTACGCGTAGTCGTTCCACTCGGGGATGAGGTTCCCCAGCGGACAGCCGTTGTGGCAGAACGGGATGCCGCAGTCCATGCAGCGCGACGCCTGCTTGCTGATGATCGGCAGCAGGGAGCCGGGCCGGTAGACCTCGTTCCAGTCCTTGACCCGCTCCTCGACAGGACGGGTCTCGGCGACCTCGCGGTCGTGGTTCAGGAAGCCCTTGGGGTCAGCCATTGGTCGCCGCCTCCATCATCTTCTCGTGGGTCTCGGACTCGGAGAGTCCGGCCTGCTCAGCGGCGTCCTTGGCGGCGAGCACTGCCTTGTACGTGGGCGGGATGACCTTGCTGAAGCGCGCGGCAGCGGCATCCCAGTCGGCGAGGAGCTTCTCGGCGACGGTGGAGCCGGTCTCCTCCTGGTGGCGGCGCACCACGTCGTGCAGCCACTGCTTGTCGGTCTCGTCCAGCGTGTCGTGGACCGCGGAGACGAGCTCCTTGTTGACGTTGGCCTTGTCCAGGTCGATGACGTAGGCGAAACCGCCGGACATGCCGGCCGCGAAGTTGCGGCCCGTCTCGCCGAGCACGACCGCGTTGCCGCCGGTCATGTACTCGCAGCCGTGGTCGCCCACGCCCTCGGAGACCACCGTGGCGCCGGAGTTGCGGACGCAGAAGCGCTCGCCGACCTTGCCGCGGAGGAACAGCTCGCCGCCGGTGGCGCCGTAGGCGAGGGTGTTGCCCGCGATCGTGGAGTACTCGGCCAGGTGGTCGGCGCCGCGGTCCGGGCGGACGATGACGCGGCCGCCGGACAGGCCCTTGCCGACGTAGTCGTTGGCGTCGCCCTCCAGGCGGAGGGTGACACCCTTCGGCAGGAACGCGCCGAAGGACTGGCCGGCCGAGCCGGTGAAGGTGATGTCGATGGTGTCGTCGGGCAGGCCCGCGCCACCGAACTTCTTCGTCACCTCGTGGCCCAGCATGGTGCCGACCGTGCGGTTGATGTTGCGGATGGCGACCTGCGCCCGTACGGGCTGGGCCTGCTCCGCGGTGTCCGCGGCGAGCGCGTCGGCGGAGAGCTTGATCAGCTCGTTGTCGAGCGCCTTCTCCAGGCCGTGGTCCTGCACCGTGATCTGGTGGCGGACGGCGCCCTCGGGCAGCTCGGGCACGTGCAGCAGCGGGGCCAGGTCCAGGCCCTGCGCCTTCCAGTGGTTCACGGCCTTGGTGGTGTCCAGCAGCTCGGCGTGGCCGACGGCCTCCTCCAGCGTGCGGAAGCCCAGCTCGGCGAGGAGCTCGCGGACCTCCTCGGCGATGAACTGGAAGAAGTTCACGACGTACTCGGCCTTGCCGCTGAACCGGTCGCGCAGCGTCGGGTTCTGCGTGGCGATGCCGACCGGGCAGGTGTCCAGGTGGCAGACGCGCATCATGACGCAGCCGGAGACCACCAGCGGGGCGGTCGCGAAGCCGTACTCCTCGGCGCCCAGCAGGGCGGCGATGACCACGTCGCGGCCGGTCTTCAGCTGGCCGTCGGTCTGCACGACGATGCGGTCGCGCAGGCCGTTGAGCAGCAGCGTCTGCTGGGTCTCGGCGAGGCCGAGCTCCCAGGGGCCGCCCGCGTGCTTCAGCGAGGTGAGCGGGGAGGCACCCGTACCGCCGTCGTGGCCGGAGATCAGGACCACGTCCGCGTGCGCCTTGGAGACACCCGCGGCGACCGTGCCGACGCCGACCTCGGAGACCAGCTTCACGTGGATGCGGGCCTGCGGGTTGGCGTTCTTGAGGTCGTGGATCAGCTGAGCCAGGTCCTCGATGGAGTAGATGTCGTGGTGCGGCGGCGGGGAGATCAGGCCCACGCCCGGCGTCGAGTGACGCGTCTTGGCGACCCACGGGTAGACCTTGTGGCCGGGCAGCTGACCGCCCTCACCGGGCTTGGCGCCCTGGGCCATCTTGATCTGGATGTCGTCGGAGTTGACCAGGTACTCGGACGTCACGCCGAAGCGGCCGGAGGCGACCTGCTTGATGGACGAGCGGCGCGCCGGGTCGTACAGGCGCTCCGGGTCCTCGCCGCCCTCACCGGTGTTGGACTTGCCGCCCAGCTGGTTCATGGCGATGGCGAGGGTCTCGTGCGCCTCCTGCGAGATGGAGCCGTACGACATGGCGCCGGTGGAGAACCGCTTGACGATCTCGCTGACCGGCTCGACCTCCTCGATCGGGATCGAGGGGCGGTCGGATTTGAAGCCGAACAGGCCGCGCAGCGTCATCAGCCGCTCGGACTGCTCGTTGACCCGCTCGGTGTACTTCTTGAAGATGTCGTACCGGCCCGAGCGCGCGGAGTGCTGCAGGCGGAAGACGGTCTCCGGGTCGAACAGGTGCGGCTCGCCCTCACGGCGCCACTGGTACTCGCCGCCGATGTCCAGCGCGCGGTGCGCCGGGGCGATGCCGGAGGCCGGGTACGCCTTGGCGTGCCGCTGGGCGACCTCCTTGGCGATGATGTCCAGGCCCGCGCCGCCGATCTTGGTGGCGGTGCCGTGGAAGTAGGTGTCGACGAACTCCTCGTCCAGGCCGACGGCCTCGAAGACCTGCGCGCCGCGGTAGGAGGCGACGGTGGAGATGCCCATCTTGGACATCACCTTCAGGACGCCCTTGCCGAGCGCCTTGATCAGGTTCTTGATGGCGGTCTCGGCCTCGACGTCGGACAGGAAGGTGCCGGCGCGGACCAGGTCCTCGACGGACTCCATGGCCAGGTACGGGTTGACCGCGGCGGCGCCGTAGCCGATCAGCAGCGCGACGTGGTGCACCTCGCGGACGTCACCGGCCTCGACGAGCAGACCCACCTGGGTGCGCTGCTTCGTACGGATGAGGTGGTGGTGGACGGCCGAGGTGAGCAGCAGCGACGGGATCGGCGCGTGCTCGGCGTCGGAGTGCCGGTCGGACAGCACGATCAGACGCGCGCCGTCCTCGATGGCGGCCTCGGCCTCGGCGCAGATCTCCTCGATCCGGGCCGCGAGAGCCTCGCCGCCGCCGTGCACGCGGTACAGGCCGGAGAGGGTGACGGCCGTCATCCCCGGCATGTCGCCGTCGGCGTTGATGTGGATGAGCTTGGCCAGCTCATCGTTGTCGATCACCGGGAAGGGCAGGGTGACGCTGCGGCAGGAGGCCGCGGTCGGCTCCAGGAGGTTGCCCTGCGGGCCCAGCGAGGAGATCAGCGAGGTGACGAGCTCCTCGCGGATGGCGTCCAGCGGCGGGTTGGTGACCTGCGCGAACAGCTGGGTGAAGTAGTCGAAGAGCAGCCGGGGACGCTCGGAGAGCGCGGCGATCGGCGAGTCCGTGCCCATCGAACCGATGGGCTCGGCACCGGCCTTGGCCATCGGCGCGAGGAGGACGCGCAGCTCCTCCTCGGTGTAGCCGAAGGTCTGCTGGCGGCGGGTGACCGAGGCGTGGGTGTGCACGATGTGCTCGCGCTCGGGGAGGTCCTCGAGCTCGATCTCGCCGGCCTCCAGCCACTCCGCGTACGGGTGCTCGGCGGCGAGGGCGCCCTTGATCTCGTCGTCCTCGATGATGCGGTGCTCGGCGGTGTCCACGAGGAACATCCGGCCGGGCTGCAGACGGCCCTTGCGGACGACCTTGGCGGGGTCGATGTCCAGGACGCCGACCTCGGAGGAGAGCACGACGAGGCCGTCGTCGGTGACCCAGTAACGCCCGGGGCGCAGGCCGTTGCGGTCCAGGACCGCGCCGACCTGGGTGCCGTCGGTGAAGGTGACGCAGGCCGGGCCGTCCCAGGGCTCCATCATCGTGGAGTGGTACTGGTAGAAGGCGCGCCGGGCCGGGTCCATGGAGGGGCTGTTCTCCCACGCCTCCGGGACCATCATCAGCACGGAGTGCGGCAGCGAGCGGCCGCCGAGGTGGAGCAGCTCCAGGACCTCGTCGAAGGACGCGGAGTCCGAGGCGTCCGGCGTGCAGACGGGGAACAGGCGATCCAGCGTCTCGGTGGCCTCGCCGAAGAGCTTGCTGGAGAGCTGGGACTCGCGGGCGCGCATCCAGTTGCGGTTGCCCTTGACCGTGTTGATCTCGCCGTTGTGCGCGACGAAGCGGTACGGGTGGGCCAGCGGCCAGCTCGGGAAGGTGTTGGTGGAGAACCGCGAGTGGACCAGCGCAATGGCGGTGGCGAACCGGCGGTCGGAGAGGTCCGGGAAGAACGGCTCCAGCTGCCCGGTGGTCAGCATGCCCTTGTACACGATCGTGCGCGCGGACAGCGACGGGAAGTACACGCCGGCCTCGCGCTCGGCACGCTTGCGCAGCGCGAACGCCTTGCGGTCCAGCGCGATGCCCGTGTTCTCGCCGTCGGCGACGAACAGCTGGGAGAAGGCGGGCATGGTGGCGCGGGCGCCGTTGCCGAGCAGCTGCGGGGCGACGGGCACGACACGCCAGCCGAGGACGTTCAGCCCCTCCTCGGACGCGATCGTCTCGATCTTCGAGACGGCGGCCTGGGCCTCCTCGGCGTCCGAGGGGAGGAAGGCGATGCCCGCGGCGTAGGCGCCGGCCTCGGGCAGCTCGAACGTGACGTTCTCGCGCAGGAAGGCGTCGGGGATCTGGAGCAGGATGCCCGCGCCGTCGCCGGAGTCGGGCTCGGAGCCGGTGGCGCCGCGGTGTTCGAGGTTCCGCAGGACGGTCAGCGCCTGTTCGACCAGTGCGTGGCTCGCCTCGCCGGTGAGGGTCGCGACAAAGCCGACGCCACAGGCGTCGTGCTCGTTACGCGGGTCGTACATCCCCTGCTGGGCGGGGCGCCCGTCCATGGGCGACCAGGCGGCGCTGGTAGCGCTGCCGGTGGTCGCGGAGTGCGTGGACGCGGAACGCATCGGCTCTCCCAACGTCGTCGTGGCATGTGCAGTGCCGAGGGACGACGTTGGCCCTCCGCGAAATTTTGCGTGCAGGTTACAGGATGACCCCGATCTCGTGAATCGGATAGGGGCTTCCAGCATGCGGACACCGCGCAGGGCGGTGGATCAAGAACGCGGTGGACAGACCTCATCATCGTCCGACAGCGCGGGTTTGCCGGCGAGGCGACATTGCCTCCGGCGCCAGAGCCTTATGCCCGCTGTACCAAAACTGAAACCGCGAGGTAACAGGTTAATTATGCGTCTGCACGCATAGGGGCGTCACCCTACGGCGGTTCCGAACAGCGCGCCCAGGACGTACGTCACACCCGCGGCGGCACCGCCGAGGGCCAGTTGGCGCAGTCCGCTGTACCACCAGGACCGGGCCGTCACCCGTGCAACGACCGCACCGCACCCGAAAAGTCCCAGCAGCGCGAGGACCACGGCGGGCCACAGCGCGGAGGCGCCCAGCAGGTACGGGAGGACCGGCAGCAGCGCGCCCAGCGCGAAGGAGCCGAAGGAGGACGCGGCGGCGACCAGCGGCGAGGGCAGGTCGGACGGGTCGATGCCCAGCTCCTCGCGGGCATGGATCTCCAGCGCCTGCTCCGGATCCTTGGAGAGCTGCGCGGCAACCTCGCGGGCGAGCTTCGGCTCCACCCCGCGCGACTCGTACAGCGCGGCCAGCTCGTCCTGCTCGTCCTTGGGGTGCTTGCGCAGCTCACGGCGCTCGATGGCCAGCTCGGCCTCGACCAGCTCGCGCTGCGAGGCGACCGAGGTGTACTCCCCGGCGGCCATCGAGAAGGCGCCGGCGGCCAGCCCGGCCAGCCCCGTAATGATGATCGTCTGCTGCGACACCGAGCCGCCGGCCACACCCGTCATCAGGGCGAGGTTCGACACCAGCCCGTCCATGGCGCCGAAGACCGCCGGCCGCAGCCAGCCGCCGTTCACGTCACGGTGCGTGTGGTTGTCACGGTGGGCGACATGCGTCGGAGCCGACGCGTCCATGACATCAATGACGGACATAGGGACCTCTCCCTCCCTCGCGAGGTGTGGGCCGATGAGCGGCACTTCCCCCTGCAACACCTCGAAGTTAGGCGCCTCACACCCCTTCGCGCTAGCAAGGAAGGCCGTACTTACCGCGCTGACCTGCGGCTTTACCAAAGCCCTCGCCGTGAGATCCGGATCACACCCACTTTCCGCGACCCACTGGATACGGCCATCACGACATCGCTCCGATCCGGCGCGATGTCCCCCTATTCGCGGCAAACCGGCCCTACCATCCCTCAGACGCGTACGCATCCGGACCGGCCGGCGGAAGGGCACGCACATGAGCACACCGCACGCCCCCACGTCCGTCCCGGTCACCCCGGGTGACCGGCCCGCCGATCTGCGGGACCGGGGCCGCGGCGCGCTGCTGGGCCTCGCCGTGGGCGACGCGCTCGGCGCGCCCGCGGAGAACATGAAGCCCTCGCAGATCCGCCGCCGCTGGGGCCGCATCGAAGGCTTCGTCGCGGAGGACCCGGCGGGCACCGACGACACCGAATACGCCATCTTCTCCGGCCTGCTGCTGGCCGAACACGGCTCGGCGCTCACCGTGGCGCACGTCGAGGCCGCCTGGCACCAGTGGATCGCCGATCTGGACGAGGGTCCCTTCCGCGGCGCCGGGTTCAGCGAGCGCGGCACTCTGGAGAACCTCCGCCGGGGCCTGGCCGCACCGATTTCCGCCCAGCATCGGCATGCGTGGAGCGACGGACTGGCGATGCGGGCCGCGCCGTTCGGCGTACACGCGGCGGGCCGGCCCGCCGAGGCCGCCCGGCTGGTCGCGGTGGACGGCACGGTCAGCCACGACGGCGAGGGCATCTACGGCGGACAGGCCGTCGCCGCCGGGGTCGCGGCCGCGATGGTCGCCCGGACCACCGACGCGGTGATCGCCGCCGCGCTCTCCGTCGTCCCCGAGGATTCCTGGACGGCGCGCTCGCTGCGCCGCGCGGTCGCCGCGGCCCAGCGCTCCCGGCTGGACCCCGGCATCACCCGGCTCGGCACCGAACGCGCCGTACGGTCCGCCGTCGTCATCGGCGGCTACCCCTGGACCGACCTGGCGCCCGAGGCGGTCGGGCTGGCCTTCGGCGCGTTCGCCGCCGCGGCCGGCGACTTCCCCGCCTCGGTCCTCACCGCCGTCAACATGGGCCGCGACGCCGACACCACGGCGGCGGTCGCGGGCGCCCTGTCCGGCGCGCTGGGCGGCTTCGCCGCCGTCCCCACGGAATGGGCCGAGGTCATCGGCCCGGTACGAGGCAGCTGCCTCCCATCAATGGCGGGCTACCACGTCCTGGACATCGCGGACCTGCTGACGCCCGCGGACCGGGAGACGCCATGACCACCTCCGGCCCGGACGGCGGCGCTGCCGGGGGTGCCCCCGACCCGCCGCGGGCGACTGCCGCACCGTCGGGGCCGTTCGCGCAGTTCCCCGCGCCCCTGATCGCCGCCACCGCCTCCCCCACCCCAGCTGCGGGCAATCGTGCCGCCACCGCTTCCCCCACCCCAGCTGCGGGCAGTCGTGCCGCCACCGCTTCCCCTCCCACCCCCGCTGCGGGCAGTCGTGCCGCTGGGGCGGCACGGGTGGGCGCAGCGGCACCCCCACCGGCGGGCAGCCGGACACAGCCCGCACCCCGCACCGCCGCCGCGGCCCTCTGCCGGGACAACGGCCGCGCCGGCGCCCGCCGCATCGAAGGACTCCTCCTCGGCCTCGCCGCCGGGGACGCCGCGGGCTGGCCGGCGGCACGGCACCGCGCCGCCCGTATGCCCGAGTGGACCCGCCGCCTCACCCGCGAGCTCGACACCTTCGCCGAGCAGAACGCCACCACCACCCTCCCCGTGCCGATCGCCCTCAACCAGCCACCCGAACCGCTCCGCCTCGGCCCCTCCGACGACGCCGAGTGGGCCGCCTTCACCGCCGGCTCCGTGCTCACCGCGGCCGGCGCGTTCCTCTCCGACCTCGGCCGGGACCGCCGGATGCGGGCCGCCCTCGACCTCGCCTGGAACGCGCTGGCCTGCGAGATCGCGGCCGCCGCCGACCGGGCACCGGAGGTGGAGTCGGCCGTACTGCCGCTGCGCGCCCGGATCTCCGTACGCGCCGGGCTCGGCAACCTCGCGGCCGGGCTGCGGCCGCCCGCCACCGGCCACGACAATCCGCACTTCTTCGACGACGCGGCCTGCGTGCGCGCCGCCGTACTGGCCGTCGTCCATCCCGGCGACCCGGAAGCCGCCGCCGGGCTCGCCGAGTTCGACGCCCGGTACACCCAGGACGGCGACGGCGTGCACGGTGCCCGCGCGATGGCCGCCGCGGTTGCCGCCGCGCTCGGCGGCGCCCCCGTCGCCGCCTGCGTGGAGGCCGCGCTCGCCCAGCTCCCCGAAGGCACCGAGATCCGCCGCAACGCGCTGCACGCCGTACGGCTGGCCGAGGCCACCGCCGACGGCCGCCCCGGCGCCGCCTTCGCCCTCGTCCCCACCCTGGAGCACGAGATCGTCGACCACGTCTACAGCTACGGCATCGCCGCGGCCGAGACCGTGCCGGTCGCCCTCGCCCTGGCCCTCGCGGGCGGCGGCCGGACCGCGGAGGCGGTGCCCGCGGCCGCCTGCCTCTCCCGCGTCGCCGACTCGGCGCCCGCCCTCGCCGGCGCGCTGACCGGCGCCCTCGGCGGGGCCGCGGCACTGCCCGCCGCCTGGCGCGACGCCTGCCGCACGCTCTCCGGCTGCGCGCTCCCCCGGCTGGCCGGCACCGACCTGGTCGAGCTCGCCGAGCTGCTCGCAGGCACCGAACTCACCACCCCGCAAAAGCCGTTGGCCACTCCGCAGACGCCCTTGATCACCCCGCAGACGCCCCTGGCGAAAGGACCGGCCGAGCCATGACCGACACCGCGGCACCACCCACCACCACGGCGATCCCCACCGGCCCCTCCCTCGCCGACCGCACCGCCGGTGCCCTCGCCGGGGCCGCGGTCGGCGACGCGCTCGGCGGGCCCGTCGAGGGCTGGAGCCCGGAGCAGATCCGGGAGCGGCACGGCGGCCCGGTCCGCGGCATCGTCGGCCCGTGGCACGAGGACTGGCGCACCGCGCGCCCCCTCGCGCCGTACCACAAAGGCGACGGCCACGTCACCGACGACACCCTCATGACCCACGCGCTGATCAGGGTGTACGAGCAGGTCCGCGACCACCTCGACGCGTACGCCGTGGCCGAGCACCTGGTCCCCGACCTGATGACCCACCCCCGCTGGATCCCCGAGCTGGAGGCCGAGGCGCTGCCCCTGCAGCGCGTCTTCCTCGCCGAGAAGTGGCTCGTCACCCGCCTCCATTACGGGCACGCCGACCCCCGCGAGGCAGGCGTCGGCAACATCGTCAACTGCGGCGCCGCGATGTACATGGCGCCGGTCGGCCTGGTCAACGCCGGTGATCCGCGCGGCGCCTACGCCGAGGCGCTGGACGTCGCGGGCGCGCACCAGTCCTCGTACGGGCGGGAGGCGGCCGGCGTCCTCGCCGCGGCGGTGGCCGCGGCCTGCACGCCCGGCGCCACCCCCGCCTCCGTGGTCGAGGCGGCCCTCGCCCTCGCCAAGGACGGCACCCGCACGGCCATCGAGGCGGTCTGCGAAGTGGCGTGCAAATACGAGGAGTACGAGCCCGCGCTGCCTCAACTGCGGGGCGCGGTCTCGCCGTTCGACACGGTCGGCCCCGAATACCGCCGCCCCTCCCTCGGCGCCCGGCGGCCCTCCCGGCTGCACTCCATCGAGGAACTCCCCATCGCGCTCGGCCTGTTGCTGATCGGCGGCGGGGACTACCGGGAGACGGTGCTCGGCGCCGTCAACTACGGCCGCGACTGCGACTCCATCGCCACCATGAGCGGCGCCCTGGTCGGCGCGCTCGGCCACCCCGTCCCCGCCGAGTGGACCGCGGCCGTCTCCGGGGCCAGCCGCCTGGACCTGGCGGCGCCCGCGGCCGCGCTGACCGCCGTCGCCTGCGAGATCCACCACCGCGACCTGGCGCGCCGCCGCGCCCACGAGGCCGCGTTCGCCGCGCTCACGGAGGCCCGGTGACGTATCCGCCGGCGCCGCTGCGGGTGACCTGGGTCCAGCCGGAGGACCTGCTCGGCCACGAGCTGCGGCAGGCCGCCGAGGACGGCCGCGACGCCACCGTGATCCGCCTCCGCTGGCACACCGCGGGCGGCGGCCCCGCGCCGGAACGGGCCGGCGCCTCCCCCACGCCCGCGCCGCCGCGCCTCCGGGCCCTCGCCACCGCCCTCCTGGACGACCTGGCCGCGCTGCCCTCCCCGCTGGCCGCCGACGAGCCCACCGACCTGGCGGCCATCCGGGCCGCGACCGTCCCGCCCCCGCCCGCTCCGGCCGCCACCGGCCTGCTCCCCCGCCTCGAAGCCGCCTGGCTGGGCCGCGCCGCCGGCTGCCTGCTCGGCAAGCCGGTCGAGAAGCTGCCGCTGGCCGGCATCCGCGAGATCGCCCGGTCGACCGCCAACTGGCCGCTGCACACCTGGTTCACCGAGGCCGGGCTGGACCCCGGTACCGCCGCCCGGTACCCGTGGAACCGCCGCAGCCGCGCCACCTCGCTCGCCGAGAACATCGACGGCATGCCCGAGGACGACGACCTGAACCATCCGGTGCTCGGCCTGCTCCTGCTCCAACGCCACGGCCACGCCTTCACCACCGCCGACCTCGCCCGGCTGTGGCTGGAGGAGCTGCCCGCCGGCCGGACGTTCACCGCCGAGCGCGTCGCGTACCGCAATCTCCTCGACGGCATCGAACCGCCGGACACCGCCCGCTTCCGCAACCCCTTCCGCGAGTGGATCGGCGCCCTGATCAGGGCCGACATCCACGGCTGGACGCACCCGGGCGACCCCGCCGGGGCCGCGGCCGCCGCCTGGCGCGACGCGGTGCTGACCCATACCGGCAACGGCGTGTACGGGGCGATGTTCGTCGCGGCCGCGCTGGCCACGGCCGCGAGCGGCACGGCCGATGTGCACCAGTGCCTGGCGGCCGGGCTCGCCGTCGTCCCGCCCCGCGCCCGGCTGGCCCGGGCCGTGCGGTTCGGCATCACGGCGGCCCGGGAGGCGCCCGACCGCACGCCGGCCGGGTTCGAGGCCGTGGTGGACCGGCTGCACGCCGCGTACGGACGGCATCACTGGGTGCACGTCCTGCCCAACGCCGCCCTGCTCGCCGCCGCCCTCACGCACGCCGACGGGGACTTCACCGGGTCGGTCTGCCGCGCCGTCTCCGGCGGCTGGGACACGGACTCCAACGGCGCGACGGCCGGCTCCCTCACCGGCCTGCTGGCCGGCTCCCCGGCGGCGCTGCCCGCCCGCTGGACGGCCCCGCTGGCCAATCGCCTGGCCACCGGCATCGGCGGCCTGGACGGCATCGGCTTCGACGCGCTGGCCCGCGAGACGGCGGCCCTCGCCCGCACCGCTCCGCCCGACGAAAAGCGGGCCGCGGCCCCCGAGGAGGACCACGACCCGCTGTGCCCGGCGGACTAGCCGGGACAGGACGCGCTAGGACTTCTTGTTACCGGTGCGCTCGGCACCGTCCGTGCGCTCCGCGTCTTCCGCCCGGTCGGCGGGCGCGTCGTCCTCGGCCGGGTCGTCGGCCGGGGCCGGCTTCTCCGCCGGGGTGTCGGCCGGTCCGTCGGCCGCGCCCTCCGCCGCGTCGTCCTCCGGCTCGTCCGCTCCCGGCTCGACGACCGCCTCCCGGCCGGGGGACCGCTTCGCCGAGACCACCATGTACACCAGCGCCAGGACCAGCACGATCAGCGCGGTCCACACGTTCAGCCGCAGGCCCAGGATGTGGT
Source organism: Streptomyces sp. NPDC053542 (assembly GCF_044544685.1). Classification (NCBI taxonomy): domain Bacteria; kingdom Bacillati; phylum Actinomycetota; class Actinomycetes; order Kitasatosporales; family Streptomycetaceae; genus Streptomyces; species Streptomyces sp. NPDC053542. The sequence goes on along the minus strand of NZ_JBITXL010000012.1, from coordinate 78,587 downwards.
GCGCCTCGTCGACCCGCATGTACTCGATCCAGGCCCGGCCCGCGCAGTACGAGGCGACGTACAGCGCGAACGCCCGGCCGTGCCCCAGGTTGAAGCGCCGGTCGGCCCAGATGACCAGGAGCGCCACGCCGATGCACCACAGGGACTCGTAGAGGAACGTCGGGTGGTAGTGACCGCCCACGCGCCCGATCGTCGGGTCCGAGGTGATGGTCAGCGCCCACGGCACGTCCGTCTTCCGGCCGTACAGCTCCTGGTTGAACCAGTTGCCCCAGCGGCCCATCGCCTGCGCCAGCGCGATGCCCGGTGCGACCGCGTCCGCGTACGCCGGCAGCGGGATGCCCCGGCGGCGGCAGCCGATCCAGGCACCCACCGCGCCCAGCGCGATCGCGCCCCAGATCCCGAGGCCGCCCTCCCAGACGTAGAACGCCTTGATCGGGTCGCCGCCCTCGCCGAAGTACGGCTCATACGTCGTGATGACGTGGTAGAGCCGCCCTCCGACCAGGCCGAACGGCACCGCCCACACGGCGATGTCGGCGACCGTCCCGCTCCGGCCACCGCGCTGGATCCAGCGCTTGTTGCCGAGCCAGACGGCGATGAAAACGCCGATGATGATGCAGAATGCGTAGCCGCGCAGCGGGATCGGGCCGAGGTGCCAGACGCCGGTCGACGGGCTGGGAATGAATGCGAGGTTCATGGCAGCCCTGACGCTACCGCGCCGGGCGGGCCGGGCGGCAACCCACCCCGCAACGGCTCAGTAACGACCCCCCGTACGGCACTTCTCCGCCGTGCTTCTCTCTCCTGCCCCTCCCGCTCACTTCTTCTTGTTCGCGTCCAGCACCATCTGCTTCAGCTTCTGCGGGGTCACCTGCGCGCTCTGGTCCGCGAAGAGGTTCTTCCCGTTCAGCAGGACGGTCGGGGTGCCCTGGAAGCCGCCGCTCTGGAACGCCTCCTGCGACTTCTGCACGAAGCCGTTGTACTTCCCGTCCTGCACGCAGGAGCGGAAGTCCTGCGTCACCAGGCCCGGGACCTTCCCCGCCAGCTGGATCAGATACTTCTTGCTCGCGTACCGGTCCTGCTGCTCGGGGGGCTGATTGCTGAACAGCACGTCGTGGTAATCGCGGAACTTGCCGGCGTTCTGCGCGCACAGGGCCGCGTTCCCGGCGTTCAGCGAGCCCTTGCCGCCCATGTTGCCGTCGATGAGCAGGGCGAGGTGGTAGTCGGTCCGCAGCTGGCCGTTGTCCTGGAGCTCATGGAGGACCGAGCGGAAGCCCGTCTCGAACTGCTTGCAGGCGGGGCAGCGGAAGTCCTCCCACACCTGGAGCGTGGACGGGGCGCTCTTCTCGCCGACGGTGACCATCGGCTTGGCCCCGCCCGTCGCCCCCTTCGGCGCGGCGACCGGCGCGCTCTTGTCATCGCCCGTCGACGACGCCCAGAGGGCGATGCCGGCGGCCACCGCCAGGACGACGACCACCGCCCCGGCGACCTTCGCCTGCCTGCCGCGCCGGGCGCGGGCCTTTTCCTTCTCGCGCTGTGCCTGCAGCCGCTCGCGGGCGCTGCCATCGGCTCGGGATTTCTGGCTCACACCCGGGAAAAACGAGGCGGAGGGACGCGACTGCGCCCCTCCGCCCCGGTTTTCGTCCTATCGAGGGACCCGCCCGGCGTGGGCTTTACACACGCCGGGGGCGGGCGTTACGACACCGGCGCGTGCGCCCGTACGCCCTTCGCCAGCTCCCCGGCCAGCTCGCGTACGCCCGCGAGCCCGGCCTCCAGGTCGCCCTCGTGCGCCAGCAGCCGCTTCACGAACGCGGAGCCGACGATGACCCCGTCGGCGAACTGCGCGACCTCCGCCGCCTGATCGGCGTTGGAGACGCCGAGGCCGACGCAGACAGGCAGGTCGGTGGTGGCGCGGGTGCGCGTGACCAGGTCCTGGGCCTCCCGGCCGACGGACTCGCGGGTACCGGTGACGCCCATCAGCGACGCCGCGTACACAAAGCCCGTACCGGCCGCGGTGATCTTCGCGAGCCGCTCGTCCCGGCTGCTCGGCGCGACCACGAAGACCGTGGCCAGGCCGTGCTGCTCGGCGGCCTTCCGCCACACCTCGGACTCCTCGACCGGCAGGTCCGGCAGGATGCAGCCGGCGCCGCCCGCGGCGGCCAGGTCGGCGGCGAACCGCTCCACGCCGTACGCGTCGACCGGGTTCCAGTACGTCATGCACAGCACCGGCGCGCCGGTCGCCGCGTGCGCCTCGCCGACCGTACGAATCACGTCGACGATCTTGACGCCGCCGCGCAGCGCGATGTCGTCGGCGGTCTGGATGACCGGGCCGTCCAGCACCGGGTCGCTGTGCGGCAGGCCGACCTCGACGACGTCGCAGCCGCCCTCGATCATCGCGGTGACGGCACGCACCCCGCCGTCCACGGTCGGGAAGCCGGCCGGGAGGTACCCGACCAGAGCGGCGCGGCCCTCGGCCTTCGCGCCGGCCAGTACAGAGCTCAGCAGTTCGACGTTGCCCGCCATCACTTGGTCCCCTCGTGGTGCGCGCCGAGCGCGGTGTCCGTGGCGTCGGTGTCGTCCGCCTCGACCGCGGCGTCGGCGGGCGCGTCGTACAGTCCGAAGTAGCGCGCGGCCGTGTCCATGTCCTTGTCGCCGCGGCCGGACAGGTTGACCAGGATCAGCCCGTCCTTGCCCAGCTCGCGGCCCACCTCCAGCGCACCGGCGAGCGCGTGCGCGCTCTCGATGGCGGGGATGATGCCCTCGGTCTGCGAGAGCAGCCGCAGCGCCTGCATGGCCGCGTCGTCGGTGACGGCGCGGTACTCGGCGCGCCCGACGTCCTTGAGGTAGGAGTGCTCCGGGCCGATGCCCGGGTAGTCCAGGCCCGCGGAGATCGAGTACGGCTCGGTGATCTGGCCGTCCTCGTCCTGGAGCACGTAGGAGCGGGAGCCGTGCAGGATGCCCGGGGTGCCCTCGGTGAGGGTGGCCGCGTGCTCGCCGGTCTCCACGCCGTGGCCGCCCGGCTCGCAGCCGATCAGGCGCACGCTCTCGTCGGGCAGGAAGGCGTGGAAGAGGCCGATGGCGTTGGAGCCGCCGCCGACGCAGGCCACGGCCGCGTCGGGCAGCCGCCCGGCGCGCTCCAGGAGCTGCCGGCGCGCCTCCACGCCGATGACGCGGTGGAAGTCGCGCACGAGGGCGGGGAAGGGGTGCGGCCCGGCGACCGTGCCGAAGAGGTAGTGCGTGCGGTCGACGTTGGCGACCCAGTCGCGGAACGCCTCGTTGATCGCGTCCTTCAGCGTGCGGCTGCCGGACTTCACGGCGATGACCTCGGCGCCGAGCATCCGCATCCGGGCGACGTTGAGCGCCTGCCGCTCGGTGTCGATCTCGCCCATGTAGATGGTGCATTCGAGGCCGAAGAGGGCGCAGGCGGTCGCGGTGGCGACGCCGTGCTGGCCCGCGCCGGTCTCGGCGATGACGCGGGTCTTGCCCATGCGCTTGGTGAGCAGCGCCTGGCCCAGCACGTTGTTGATCTTGTGCGAGCCGGTGTGGTTCAGGTCCTCGCGCTTGAGGAAGATCCGCGCGCCGCCCGCGTGCTCCGCGAACCGCGGCACCTCGGTGAGGGCGCTCGGCCGGCCGGTGTAGTTGACCATCAGGTCGTTGAGCTCGGCCGCGAAGGCGGGGTCCGCCTTGGCCTTCTCGTACTCCTCGGCGACCTCGTCGACCGCGGCGACCAGCGCCTCGGGGATGAACTTGCCGCCGAAGGCACCGAAGTACCCCTGGGCACTGGGGATCCGGCCCTCGGGGTCGGGAATGAAGAAGTCAGAGGACATCCGACGTACTCCTCGTTCGGGGCGCACGCATACGCCCCGGAAGTCTCGATATCTCGAAATACGGGCATCAAGCTACGTGCCGCGCGCCACGGGCCCGGGTGTCACACTCCGCCGGAGCACCCGCGGGGGTGTCCGGTCAGGCGTGCGAGCCCGCGCACGGCGCGGCCGTACGGCGCCATCGGCGCCCGTTGATCTGCCCCGGCTCCGAGCCGATGTGGTACCGGACGCGGCGTCCGTGGATGCGGCGCGCGGGTGCCCGGCAGCCGCGCGGCCTGCACCCGCGCCCCAGCGCCGCGTGCGGCAGGCGCGCGGCGCTGACCGCTGCCGGGCGCAGGCCCGGGAACGGCGGCTGGGTGCGGGCGGCGGTCATCAGAGGTCAGTCCCGCCCGTGCCGGATGGCGGGGTGCGAGCCGGCCGCGACGAGGTCGGCGACGGCGGCCTTCGGGTCCTTGCCGGTGACCAGCGACTCGCCGACGAGCACGGCGTCCGCGCCCTCGTTGGCGTACGCGATGAGGTCGTGCGGCCCGCGGACGCCGGACTCGGCGATCTTGACGATGTGGTCCGGGATCTCGGGGGCGACGCGGCCGAAGTTGCCGCGGTCGACCTTGAGGGTCTTCAGGTCGCGGGTGTTCACGCCGATGATCTTCGCCCCGGCGGCCACCGCGCGCTCGACCTCTTCCTCGTCGTGCGCCTCGACCAGCGGGGTCAGCCCGATCGACTCGGCCCGCTCGATGAGCGAGACCAGCGCCTCCTGCTCCAGCGCGGCCACGATGAGCAGCGCGAGGTCGGCGCCGTACGCGCGGGCCTCCCAGAGCTGGTACGCGCTGACGATGAAGTCCTTGCGCAGGATCGGGATGTCGACCTTGGCCCGGACGGCCTCCAGGTCGGCCAGCGAGCCCCCGAAGCGGCGCTGCTCGGTGAGGACGGAGATGACGGCCGCGCCGCCCGCTTCGTAGTCGGCGGCGAGCCCGGCCGGGTCGGCGATGGCGGCCAGCGCGCCCTTGGACGGGCTGGAGCGCTTGACCTCGCAGATCACTCGCACGCTGTCGCCCTTGAGGGCCGCCACGCCGTCCTTGGCGGGGGCGGCCTTCTGCGCCCGCTCCTTCAGCTCGTCGAGGCTGACGCGCGCCTGTCGCTCGGCGAGGTCGGCGCGGACTCCGTCGATGATCTCGTCGAGCACACTCACGCGAGCGGCCTCCTTCTTGAGCGGTGGAGGATGTCTGGTGCCTTCGGGGACGCGGTGCGCTCCCAGCAGGCACTCCGATGGTATCCGGCCAGGAGCGGTAGCCCCGCATCCGCCTGCCGGCGGTCCCACCACATGGACAGGTACCGGCCGCGCGAGCGCGCTCCGGAGGGCGTGAAAACGGCGCGGATCACGGGGCGAGGGCCGATCCGGCGGGCAGGTTGCGCACCACCGTGAAGAGCAGCACGACACCGCCGACGAGCCACCAGTGGACGGGTCTCGGCCGCGGCCCGGCGACGGGCAGCCCGCGGCCGGCCCGCACCAGCCAGACCGCCCAGAACACCGCGAACGCGGCGTAGCCGAGCACTGCCAGGGCGTTGGCGCCCAGCGCCGCACCCAGGTCGCCGTGGACCACCGCGTGCGCGCTGCGGAGCCCGCCGCACGCCGGGCAGTACAGGCCGGTGAGCCGCAGCAGCGGGCAGACGGGGTAGTGCCCCGCCTCGTTGGGGTCGACCGCGCCGACGTACGCGAAGGCCGCCAGGACCGCCGCCAGGGCGCCCAGCGGGGCCGCGAGACGGCGCGCGGCGCCGACGCGTCCGGCAGGGGCCGGGGGCGGGTGCTGCGGGCTGCGCGCCACGGGTTCGGTCACGGTCCCGATTGTTCCCCGCTACGCGCGAAGGCGCAGCTTTCCCGCCGCCGCACGGGCCGTTCCGCGCCATGGGCGCGGGGCGTGCGGGCGGCCGGGAAGCCGCGCCTTCGTCGTCGGGCGCCGGGCGTCCGGACGGGCGGTCAGCTCTGCTGCGGAGCGGGGCTGCCCTTGGTGCGCTTGGGCTCGGAGCCCATGCCCGCCATGCGCATCAGGCCGCCGACGACCGCACCGGCGAAGATGAGAACGATGCCGGCCCAGAAGCCGGGCACGTTGGCGAGCACCGTGAAGACGCCCGCGACGCAGAAGCCGATGAACGAAATGATGACGCCGGTCCAGGCAGCCGGGGTGTGTCCGTGGCCGTGGCCATTGCTCGACATGAGTGCTCCTCGTTGCTTTCTCGCGCCTGGGTCGGGGCGCGGCGTTCGCTCGGAATCATTGTCCCTGATGCGGGGCGCGGACCCGCCATCGGGTCGGTGCGGACCGGTGACAGGACGGTGCGGACACGCCCTAGGCGGTGGGGTCCTCGCCCCGGTCCAGCGACTTCCAGATCTCCTCCGGACGGTCCAGGTCCGGCTGCCTGGCGGCGCGGCGCGGGCCGCGGGGGCCGGTGCCCGTGCGCTCGTAGCGCCCGGACATGGCAGGCCAGCGCCGCCCGTACACCAGCGCCAGCAGCCCGGCGACCAGCAGCAGCGCGCCGCCGCCCGCGGCCACCCACGGCCAGGCGGTGTGCGCGACGTCGTGGACGCCGGCGCCGCTCATGCCGGTGGCGGTGGCGGCCTTGGCCTTCAGCGCGGAGGTGTCGGCGTTGCCGAGGAGGGCGCCGACGACGGTACCGGCGCCGCTCAGCGCCAGCAGCGCGGAGACGGCGACGCGGCCCGCGCCGCGCACGGCGAAGACGGCGACCAGCGCGGCGAGCCCGACCACGGCGAGCGCGCCGGGCACGCCGGTGACGTCCTGGCCCGTCGCCTTCTGCGGCAGCTCGCCCTGGGCGACCACGGCGGTGGCGGTGGCCCAGGTACGGCCGGAGGACAACAGGGCGAGGGCGGCGCCGAGCGCTCCGAGGAGGAGGGCGAGGGCGAGGGCCTTCCGCGCGGGCCTGACCGACGGGGGGTCGGCCGACACGGCGGGGGCGTCGGTGCGGGGCGGGGGTACGGCACTCACATGTACCACTATCGCGCACCTCGCCGGCCGGCCTTCCGCGCGGGTCCGGCGGGCATCAGGTGCTCAGATGATTCGCCGTGTTCACGGCCCGCAGGACCGCCGCCGCCTTGTTGCGGCATTCGGCGTCCTCCGCCTCCGGGTCGGAGTCGGCGACGATGCCCGCGCCGGCCTGGACGTACGCCGTGCCGTCGCGGAGCAGGGCCGTGCGGATGGCGATGGCGGTGTCGGAGTCGCCGGCGAAGTCCAGGTAGCCCACGCAGCCCCCGTAGACGCCGCGCCGGGTCGGCTCCAGCTCCTCGATGATCTGCAGGGCGCGCGGCTTCGGGGCGCCGGAGAGCGTGCCGGCGGGGAAGCAGGCGGTCAGCACGTCGAAGGCGGTGCGGCCCTCGGCGACCTTGCCGGTGACCGTGGACACGATGTGCATGACGTGGCTGTAGCGCTCGATGGACATGAAGTCCACGACCTCGACGCTGCCGGGCTCGCAGACCCGGCCCAGGTCGTTGCGGCCCAGGTCGACGAGCATCAGGTGCTCGGCGCGCTCCTTCGGGTCGGCGATCAGCTCGTCGGCGAGGGCCTGGTCCAGCTGCGGGGTGCCGCCGCGCGGCCGGGTGCCGGCGATCGGGTGCACCATGGCCTGCCCGTCCTCGACCTTGACCAGCGCCTCCGGGCTGGAGCCGACGACGTCGACGCCGCCCTCGAAGCGGAAGAGGTACATGTACGGGCTGGGGTTCGTGGCCCGCAGCACCCGGTAGACGTCCAGCGCGGAGGCCGTGCACGGCGTCTCGAAGCGCTGCGAGGGCACGACCTGGAACGCCTCGCCGGCCCGGATGCGCTCCTTGATGTCCTCGACCGCGTCCTTGAAGGCGTCGCCGCCCCACTTCGCGGTGTACTCGGGCAGCTCGGAGGCGGGGAGGGACGCGGCGTTCGAGGGGGCCGGGCGGCTCAGGTCGTACGCCATGGTGTCCAGCCGGGCCACCGCGTCCGCGTACGCCTCGTCGACCCCGGTGTCCAGGTCGTTGTGGTTGATCGCGTTGGCGATCAGCAGGACCGTGCCGTTCCAGTGGTCCAGTACGGCCAGGTCCGAGGTGAGCAGCATGGTCAGCTCGGGCAGCCGGAGCTCGTCCTCGGTGGAGTCGCCGATCTTTTCGAGGCGGCGGACGATGTCGTACCCGAGGTAGCCGACCATGCCGCCGGTGAAGGGCGGCAGGCCCTGGCCCTCGATGAGGTCGCGCGGGGTGTGCAGCGTCTGGATGGTCTCGCGCAGGGCGGCGAGCGGGTCGCCGCCGGTGGGCACGCCGACCGGCGGGGTGCCGAGCCAGTGGGCCTGCCCGTCGCGGGCGGTCAGGGTCGCGGCGCTGCGGACGCCGATGAAGGAGTACCGGGACCAGCTGCGGCCGTTCTCCGCGGACTCCAGGAGGAAGGTGCCGGGGCGCTCGGCCGCCAGCTTGCGGTACAGGCCCACCGGGGTGTCGCCGTCGGCGAGGAGCCGCCGGGTGACCGGGATGACCCGGCGGTCCTTCGCGAGGGTGCGGAAGTTTTCGAGGTCCGGAGTCGCGGTGCCGGTGGTTCCCGTGGTCATGACAGCGGATCCTAGTAGCGATCAGTGGCGGACGCGGGCTCCGTCCGCTTACTGATCCGCCCTGTCAGCCCTCCGCGAGCAGTACGTCCTCGTCGAAGCAGGTCCGCGCGCCGGTGTGGCAGGCCGCGCCGACCTGGTCGACCTTGACCAGCACGGTGTCCGCGTCGCAGTCCAGGGCGACGGACTTCACGTGCTGGAAGTGCCCCGAGGTGTCGCCCTTGACCCAGTACTCCTGGCGGCTGCGGCTCCAGTACGTGCAGCGCCCGGTGGTCAGCGTGCGGTGCAGCGCCTCGTCGTCCATCCACCCGAGCATCAGCACCTCACCGGTGTCGTACTGCTGTGCGATGGCCGGGACCAGGCCGTCGGGCGTGCGCTTGAGCCGGTCGGCGATGGCCGGATCGAGGGAGGTGCCGGACGGCGACGGGGTGGCGGGGCTGCTGCTCATGCCCTCCATTGTGCCGTGCGGCATCATGCGGGCATGAACGACCAGTACCCGCCCCCGGACGACGACAGGGTGGCCAAGGTGGCCACGATCGTGGTGTGCGCGGTCTTCGCGGCGGCCGTTCTGGTGATGACGGTGATCCTCTTGCACCTGTGACGCGGGGCACGGAAGGGACCGTGCGGCGTCATGGCACGGACGGCGGGGCCCGCCGTAGGGTGAGGCCATGTCGACCCATGCCAAGCGTGAACGACTTCTTCTCGCCGATCTGTTGGAGAGCGCCGGTCCCGACGCGCCGACGCTGTGCGAGGGCTGGACCACCCGTGACCTGGCCGCCCACGTGGTGGTGCGCGAGCGGCGCGCGGACGCGGCCGGCGGCCTGGTGATCAAGCCGCTGGCGTCCCGGCTGGAGCGGGTGCAGGCCGAGTTCGCCGCCAAGCCGTACGACGAGCTGATCCGGCTGATCAGGACCGGTCCGCCGCGGCTGTCGCCGTACGCCCTGAAGCAGATCGACGAGGCGGCGAACACGGTGGAGTTCTTCGTGCACGCGGAGGACGTGCGGCGCGCCGCGCCGGACTGGGGGCCCCGCGAGCTGAGCCCCGTCTTCGCCGACGTGCTGTGGTCCCGCATCGAGCGGATGGCCCGGGTGCTGGGGCGGAAGGCCCCGGTGGGCCTGGTGCTGCGGCGCCCGGACGGGCAGACCGCGGTGGCGCACCGCGGCACGCCGGTCGTCACGGTCACCGGCGAGCCGGGCGAGCTGACGCTCTTCCTGTTCGGGCGGCAGCACGCCGCCAAGGTCGAGCTGGACGGCGACAAGGAGGCGGTGGCCCGGCTCCAGGACGCCAAGCTGGGGCTGTAGCTCCCGTCGGAGTCCGGAAGAGGCACTCAGGCCGGGCGCCGCGCGTCCGGCCCGACCGCTTCCGTCTCGCACCGGCCCGTCCCCTCCGTTTCGTACAGCCCTGCCTCCTCCAGCGCGCGCAGCCGCCGGTAGTCCGTCTCGATCTGTCGCGGGTCGCGGTGGACCAGGTAGCAGAAGCCGGGCGAGGTGAGCGAGTCGACGGTGGGGGCGAGGTGGTCGCCCACCTCGACGGAGAGGTGGTGCCCGGCGTACGAGGGCAGCGCGCGCACCTCGTCGAAGCGGGCCAGGGAGACCAGCCGGCCGCCGCGCGGGGAGATCAGGGAGACGTAGCGCAGCGGGACGCGCGGCTGGGCCGGGCGGTCCGTGCGCGCCATGAAGGCGGCCGGGTCGGCGCAGGCCAGCGCGGTCAGCGCTATGTGGTCGGTGCCGAAGCAGCGGCTGACCACGTCGGGCAGGATGCTGCCGGCCGGGCGGGCGCCGGCCTCGATCAGTACCGGTCCCTCGTCGGTGAGCATGATCTCGGAGTGCGCCGGTCCGTTGCGGATGCCGAGGGCGTCCAGGGCGCCGAGGAGGTACGGGCGGAGCGCGGCGGTGGCCGGCTCGCGCGCGGACACCGGCTCCTCGTAGTCGTAGACCGGGGCGCCGCCGCGGCCGGGGCGCTTGTGGTAGCGCCAGATCTCGGCGATGTGGTGGCGGCCCGCGACGCTGACGGTGTTGGCGAAGTACTCGGTGCCGGACAGGTGCTCCTGGACGACGACGGTGCGGTTGCGGGCGCCGGTGAAGTTCACCGAGCGCAGGATGTGGTCGAAGGCGGTGCACAGCTCCACCGGACCGGCGCAGAAGAAGACGTTGTCGGTGCCGGCGCTGTCGGCGGGCTTGACCACCACGGGCCAGCGGCCGTGCGCGCGGGCCCAGGCCAGGGCGGTGTCGAAGCGGTGGGTGCGCAGGGTGTCGGGCGCGCGCAGCCCGTGTGCCCGGACGGCCCTGGCCATCTCGTACTTGTCGCGGCGCACGCGGCGGCCGTCGATGACGTTGCCGGGCAGGCCGAGCCGGGCGGAGAGGGCGTCGGCGAGGTCCACGCCGGTCTCGTTGCCGGCGAGGACGCGGGCGGGCGCGTACGGGAGTACCGCGGTGATCAGGGCGTCCAGGTCGCCCTGGTACGTGAACCGGTCGGCGACCGCCTCGGGCGGGAAGGGCGTGCGCAGCAGGCGGTCGGCGATGCCGGGCGCGCTGTCGATGTGGACCGTGGTGATGCCGTGCGCGGCCAGCGCTCCGGGCAGGAAGCGGCCGCTGGAGTAGGCGTCAACTACCAGGCAGTGCATGGATCTTCTTGCCTTCCTGGGCCGCGGCGGCCGGGGGTGCGCCCCGGCGGGCGAGCAGCCCGAGCCCGATGAGAACGGTGATGACGGTGATGCCGAGGGCGGAGGGCACCGAGAACGTCAGCCGTTTGTCGGCGAGTTGGAGGAGGAGGGTCAGGGCAGGCGCGAGGGCGCAGATCATGGAGGCGGTCACCGGGGTCACCCGGCGCACGCCGATCTGTACGAGGACGGCCGGTATGCCGACGCCGATGACGGCGACCACGGCGCCGGGCAGCAGCGCCGCGCCCAGCCGGGCGGTGTCCCCGGTGCCGGCGAGCAGCCAGCCGGCCGCGGCGACCAGGCCGAAGCGCAGGCCCATGACGGTGGGGACGTCGACGCCCGCGGCGCCCAGGCGGGCGGAGAAGACGACGTTGGCGGCCCCGCCCGCGCCGGAGGCGACCGCGGCGCACACGCCGAGCGCCATGACCGCCGCGCCGCGGTCGCCGACGCCGCTGCGGCCGTCCAGGGAGGCCCAGACCAGGCCGGCGAGGGCGAGGACGATGCCGAGCGCGGCGAGGAGTTCGCCGGGCAGGACGCGGTCCTTGCGCCACCACAGGTACTGGAGCAGCACGGTGCAGGCCGGGCCGATGGCGATGGAGACGACGTTGGCGACGGCCGGTTCCATGAGCTTGAGCGCGTACAGCAGGGACAGCCAGGTCACCGCGGTGGTGACGTTGAGGACGAGCAGGTCGGCGGCGTGCGCCCGGGCCACGGCGAGTACCCGGGCCGGGCGCGTCCGCAGCAGCGTCAGGCCGCAGAAGAAGGCGCCGGTGAGGGTGAAGGCGACCGCGGCGACGCTGCCGGGGTCGAGGTGCTGGAGCCGCTGCGCGGCGAACACGTCCACCAGCGCGGAGAACAGGGCGAAGACGAACAGTGCGGCCACGGTGCTCCCTATCGGGTGCCCGGCGGGCCGTCGGCACGGGTGTCCGGGGGGCCGCCTGCACGGGTGTCCGGCGGACCGCCGGCGCGCCGCGGCCGGGGGCCGAAGAGCGCCCGGCCCACCCGGACCAGCGTCGCGCCCTCCGCCACCGCGGCCTCGAAGTCGGCGCTCATGCCCATGCTGAGCTGGGTCAGGCCGTGCGCGGCGGCGAGCGAGCGGAGCAGCCGGAAGTGCGGGCGCGGGTCGCGGCCGTACGGCGGCATGCACATCAGGCCGACGACGGGCAGCCCGCACACGTCCCGGCACTCCTTGAGGAAGGCGTCGGCGGCCTCCAGCGGTACGCCACTCTTGTGCGGCTCGTCGGCGGTGTTGACCTGGACGAAGCAGTCGGGCCTGCGCCCGGTGCGGGCCATGGCGGCGGCGAGGGCCGCGGCCAGCCGCGGGCGGTCCACGCTGTGCAGGACGTCGAAGCCGGTGACGGCCGCCGCGGCCTTCTTGGTCTGCAGCGGGCCGACGAGATGCAGCCGGAGGTCCGGGTAACGGGCGCGCAGCGGCGGCCACTTGACGCGGGCCTCCTGGACCCGGCTCTCCGCGAAGTCCCGCTGCCCCGCGTCGAGCGCGGCGGCGACGAGCTCGCGCGGGTGGTACTTGCTGACCGCGACGAGCTTCACGGAGCCGGGCTCGCGGCCGGCGCGCCGGCAGGCTTCGTCGAGGCGGCGGGTGAGCGCGTCGAGGCGCGCGGCGGGGTCCGGGGCCGGTCCCGGGTCGGGGCGGTGGCTGTCCGGGAGGCTGCCGTCGGGCGCGATGCCGTCGGGCGCGGTGTTGCCGGGTGTGGTGTTGCCGGGTGTGGTGCGGTCGTCGGTCATGGCGTTCACTCCGCCCCTTCCGCCGCGTAGGGCGCGTCGTCGGTGGCGTACCGCGCGTACCGGCCGTCCCAGACGCTGAAGTACTTCCAGGCGGAGTCGAACAGCACGGTGATCACGACGGCGTCCGGGGGCAGCGTGCGGGCGAGCCGCCGCGCGGCGAAGACGTTGCCGCCCGCGGTGGGCCCGACGCACAGACCCTCCTTCTCGATCAGCTCCTTCATGGCCGTCCAGCCGTCGTCCCCCCTGATCAGCTCGACCTCGTCGACCAGTTCCTCGCGCAGGTTGGCGGGGACCTTGCCGGGGCCGAGGCCCATCAGGTTGTGCGTGTGGTGGGTGAAGGGCAGGCCGTGCCGCTTGGCGTACAGGGCGGCCGAGCGGTCGACCTCGACGGCGGTGGTGCGCAGCCCCGGGTATGCGGCCTTGAGGACGTCCGCGATACCGGTGAACGTGCCGCCGGTGCCGACGGAGCAGACGAACCGGTCCGGGACCAGGCCCAGCGCGTCCAGCGCGGTGACGATCTCGGTGCCGCAGGAGCGCCAGGCGCGCCAGTTCAGCTCGTTGGCCGACTGGTCCAGGTAGTGGCTGCCGGGGTGCGCCGCGACGTACCGGCGGGCGGTCTCCTCGCCTTCGAGGAGGAAGCCCTCGGGGTCGGTCTCGATGACGGTGCCCCCGAAGGAGGCGATCTGCCGGCGGCGTTCCTCGGTCATGCCGGCGGGCATGACGATGACGACGCGGTAGCCGCGGTCCCGGCCCACCCGGGAGAGCGCCGCGCCGCCGTTTCCGGTGGAGCATTCGACCAGGGTCATTCCCGGGGCGATCGTGCCGGCCCGTTCCAGTTCGTCGAGCATGAAGGCGAAGACCCGGTCCTTGTGACTGCCGGTGGGATTACGGAACTCGCACTTGGCGAATATCCGCGCGGCCCCCGGCTCGGCAGTGCTGCGTAGCTCGTACAATTCCGTGTGCCCGATTTCGGCACCGTGCACAAATGCACTCACGTGCGGTTCCCCCGAACCCGTACTGGACAGCGTGCTGAAAAAAGTGAAGAAGAAATGTCCGACCGCGTCAGAACATGACGGTCCCGACCGCGTCAGGGCAGGACGACGGCGCGCCCGGTCCGTTCGTCGACGGTGATCCGGAGAACGGACTTGACCGTGATGCCGAAGCGCTCGGCGACCTTTTCCCGGCCGCCGTTGTCCGGCTTCTCCACCGCCACGACGACCTCGCCGACCCGGGCGCCGGCCGCCTGCACGGCCTCGATCAGCGCGATCAGGGTGCCGCCCGTGCTGATCGTGTCGTCCACGATGGTCAGCCGGTCGCCCGGCTCGATGCCGTTGACGTAGAGCGTGCCCTGGAAGTACTCGCTGTCGATGGGCACCGACACGGACCGCCCGCCGAGGTCGTAGGTGTACCAGCGGGCGACCGCCAGCGGCAGCCCCGCGGCGAGCGAGAGCGCCCCGCCGAGAATGGCGCCCTTGTCCTCCTCGACAAGAATCTTGTCGGCGTCGAAGTCGCCCAGCGCGAGCATGCGGTCCGCGGCTTCCGCGAGGACTTCCGGGCGCAGCGCGGGCGATTGGTCCGTGAATTCGTTCACGGTGGTCAGATGGCGTCCCGACTTTACGGTGGGCGCGCCCGCGTAGACCTCTTCGAGCAGCATGGTGATGTTCTCCCCCGTTGATTCCCCCGATTGCCGGCCGCATGGCGCCGGACGGCAAGTGAGGCATTGGTACCGCGGCGGGCGCGCGGTCGGCAACGGAATGGGCGATTTGTGCGTGAAAACACCGGTCGCACCTCGCGCGGATATTCACCGCGCGCGGCAGCGGCCACCCGTCACCAGGCAGGGCCGCGCTTACCGCCGTACGGCAATATCACGTCGTACTGGCCGGAAACCGCCCTTTTGCCGCCGTGGCCGCCGGGGCGGGCCTAGCCGTCCGCGGCGCCGGGCGTCAGGTGGCGTACGAGAATGCGCTGCAGCTCGCGGGCCGCGCGGGGCGGCGAGACGTCCGCGCGGTGCGCGACGGAGATGTTGCGGTGCAGGCCCGGCGCGGCGAACGGGGTGCTGCGCAGCCCGGCCCGCTCGGCGACCATGCTGGGCACGACGGCGCTGCCGAGCCCCGCCCGTACGAAGCCGAGCACCGCGTCCATCTCGCCGCCCTCGACGGTGAAGACCGGCTCGAAGCCCGCCGCGCGGCACGCGGCCACGGTGAATTCCCGCAGGTCGTAGCCGCGCCGGAACATCACCAGCGGGTGGTCGCGCAGATCCTCCACGCGGAGGTACTTGCGGCGCACCGGCGGCGGCGCGTCCGGCGCCGAGACCACCACCAGCTCCTCGCGCAGCAGCTCGGCGGTGGTCAGCGCGGGCGCCTGCACCGGCAGCGGCGTGATGATGAGGGCGAGGTCCAGCTCGCCCGCGGCCAGTACCCGCACCAGGTCCTGCGAGCCGCTCTCGTGCACCTGGAGGTCGACGCCCGGATAGCGGTCGTGGAAGGCGCGCAGCACGTCGGGCACGACCGAGGCGCACAGGCTGGGCGGGGCGCCGAGCCGCAGCCGGCCGCGGCGCAGCCCGGCGACCTCCTGGACCTCGCGGCGCGCGGTGTCGGCATCGGCCAGGATGCGGCGCGCGAACGGCAGCAGCGTCTCGCCCGCGTCGGTGAGCGTGATGTGGCCGCGCGCCCGGTGGAACAGCTCGGCGCCCAGCTCCCGCTCCAGGGAGCGGATCTGCTGGGAGAGCGAGGGCTGCGCGACGTGTTCCTGCTCGGCCGCGCGCGTGAAGTGCCGGGTGTCGGCGACGGCCGTGAAATAGCGGAGCTGCTGCAGCTGCATGCGGCCACGATAGTGTGTCGATAGCGAACGCCTATGGAGATGAGCTCCACCATGTCTTGGACTGATGGGTGACGGCGTCCCTACCGTCGTGCCCATGGCAGTGGACACCCGGACGGACCGACGGCCGTCCTCCTACGCGGGCATCCTGTGGCACTCGACCGTCGGCAAGAAGACGGCGATGGCCGTCAGCGGCATCGTCATGCTGCTGTACTTGGTCGCCCACATGCTGGGCAACCTCAAGATCTTCTTCGGAGCCGCCGAGTTCGACGGTTACGCCCACTGGCTGCGCACCATCGGCGAGCCCTTCCTGCACCACGAGTGGTTCCTGTGGATCGCCCGGATCGTGCTGCTCGCTGCCGTGATCGTCCACGCCGTGGCCGCGTACCAGCTCAGCCGTCGCGACATCAAGGCCCGGCCGAGCAAGTACGTGCACAAGAAGAAGCGGGCCGGCTACGCCACCCGCACCATGCGCTGGGGCGGCGTCATCCTCGGCCTCTTCATCGTCTGGCACATCCTGGATCTGACGACCCTGACGGTGAACCCGCACGCCGCGGCCGGACACCCGTACGCCAATGTCGTCGCCACCTTCTCCACCTGGTACGGCAACGTCATCTACATCGTCGCGATGCTCGCGCTCGGCCTGCACATCCGGCACGGCTTCTGGAGCGCCGCGCAGACGCTGGGCGCCAACCGCCCGGGGCGCGACCGCGCCCTCAAGGCCATCGCCAACCTCCTGGCCCTGGTCCTCACCCTCGGCTTCATCGCCGTCCCCGTCTCCGTGCTGACCGGAGTAGTGAGCTGACATGAGCACCTACAGCGAGTACCGGACCGGCGAGCCCGTCGCCGACACCAAGGCCCCGGACGGCCCGATCAACGAGCGCTGGGACCGCCGCCGCTTCGAGGCGAAGCTGGTCAACCCCGCCAACCGGCGCAAGCACACCGTCATCGTCGTCGGCACCGGGCTGGCCGGCGGCGCGGCCGGCGCCACCCTGGCCGAACAGGGCTACCACGTCGTCCAGTTCTGCTACCAGGACTCGCCGCGCCGCGCCCACTCCATCGCCGCCCAGGGCGGCATCAACGCGGCGAAGAACTACCGCAACGACGGCGACTCCGTCCACCGCCTCTTCTACGACACGGTCAAGGGCGGCGACTTCCGCGCCCGCGAGTCCAACGTCCACCGCCTCGCCCAGGTCTCGGTGGAGATCATCGACCAGTGCGTGGCCCAGGGCGTGCCCTTCGCCCGCGAGTACGGCGGCCTCCTCGACACCCGCTCCTTCGGCGGCGTCCAGGTCTCCCGGACGTTCTACGCCCGCGGCCAGACGGGCCAGCAGCTGCTGCTCGGCGCGTACCAGGCGCTGTCCCGGCAGATCGCGGCCGGCACGGTCGAGATGCACCCGCGCACCGAGATGCTCGACCTGATCGTGGTCGACGGGCGGGCCCGCGGCATCGTCGCCCGCGACCTGCTCACCGGCCGCATCGACACCTACTTCGCGGACGCGGTGGTGCTGGCGAGCGGCGGCTACGGCAACGTCTTCTACCTCTCCACGAACGCCAAGAACTCCAACGCCACCGCGATCTGGCGGGCGCACCGGCGCGGCGCGTACTTCGCCAACCCCTGCTTCACCCAGATCCACCCCACCTGCATCCCGCGCTCCGGCGACCACCAGTCCAAGCTGACGCTGATGAGCGAGTCGCTGCGCAACGACGGCCGCATCTGGGTGCCCAAGGCGAAGGGCGACACCCGCCCGCCGGCCGAGATCCCCGAGGACGAGCGCGACTACTACCTGGAGCGCATCTACCCCGCCTTCGGCAATCTCGTCCCGCGCGACATCGCGTCCCGTGCCGCGAAGAACGTCTGCGACGATGGCCGCGGCGTCGGCCCCGGCGGCCAGGGCGTCTACCTGGACTTCGCGGACGCCATCGCCCGGATGGGCCGCAAGGCCGTCGAGGAGAAGTACGGCAACCTCTTCGACATGTACGCCCGCATCACGGCGGAGGACCCGTACACGACGCCCATGCGCATCTACCCGGCCATCCACTACACGATGGGCGGCCTCTGGGTCGACTACGACCTGCAGACCACCGTGCCCGGCCTCTTCGCCATCGGCGAGGCCAACTTCTCCGACCACGGCGCGAACCGCCTCGGCGCCTCCGCCCTCATGCAGGGCCTGTCCGACGGCTACTTCGTGCTCCCCGCCACCATCAACGACTACCTCGCCCGCCACCCGCACGACGAGGTACCGCACGACCACCCGGCCGTCACCGAGGCCGTCACCTCGGTCACCGACCGCCTCTACCGCCTCCTCTCCAACAACGGCGACCGCACCCCGGACTCCTTCCACCGCGAGCTCGGCGAGCTCCTCTGGGAGGAATGCGGCATGGCCCGCACCGAGACCGGACTCCGCAAGGCCCTGGACCGCATCCCCGAACTCCGCGAGGAATTCTGGCGCCGCATCAAGGTCCCGGGCAGCGGCCAGGACCTCAACCAGTCCCTGGAAAAGGCCAACCGCATCGCCGACTACTTCGAACTCGCCGAGCTGATGTGCCTGGACGCCCTGCACCGCTCCGAATCCTGCGGCGGCCACTTCCGCGAGGAGAGCCAGACCGAGGGCGGCGAGGCCGCACGCCGCGACGAGGAATTCTCCTACGCGGCGGCCTGGGAGTTCACCGGTACCGGCGAGGCGCCCGTGCTGCACAAGGAGCAGCTCGACTTCGAGTACGTCCACCCCACTCAGCGGAGCTACGCGTGAACCTCACCCTGCGCATCTGGCGCCAGTCCGGCCCCGATTCCGCGGGTCGTATGACCGAGTACGACGTGCGGGACATCTCCCCCGAGATGTCCTTCCTGGAGATGCTCGACACGCTCAACGAAGAGCTGATCCTGCGCGGTGAGGAGCCGGTCGCCTTTGACCACGACTGCCGTGAGGGGATCTGCGGCGCGTGCGGCATGGTCATCAACGGCGAGGCGCACGGGCCCGAGCGGACCACCACCTGCCAGCTGCACATGCGGCACTTCGACGACGGCGACACGATCGACATCGAGCCGTGGCGCGCCTCGGCGTTCCCCGTCGTCAAGGACCTGGTCGTGGACCGGTCCGCGTTCGACCGGATCATCGGCTCCGGCGGCTACATCACCGCCCCGACGGGCAG
Organism: Streptomyces sp. NPDC053542; assembly: GCF_044544685.1. Taxonomy (NCBI): domain Bacteria; kingdom Bacillati; phylum Actinomycetota; class Actinomycetes; order Kitasatosporales; family Streptomycetaceae; genus Streptomyces; species Streptomyces sp. NPDC053542. The sequence goes on along the minus strand of NZ_JBITXL010000012.1, from coordinate 59,822 downwards.
CGCGCCCGACGCGCACGCCACGCCGGTGCCGAAGCCGGCCGCCGACACCGCCTTCGAGCACGCGGAGTGCATCGGCTGCGGCGCGTGCGTGGCGGCCTGCCCCAACGGCTCGGCGATGCTCTTCACCTCCGCCAAGGTCGTCCACCTCAACTCGCTCCCCCAGGGCGCCCCGGAGCGCGAGTCGCGGGTCCTGGACATGGTCGGGCAGATGGACGACGAGGGCTTCGGCGGCTGCACGAACACCGGCGAGTGCGCGACGGCCTGCCCGAAGGGCATCCCGCTGTTCAGCATCACCAAGATGAACCGCGAGTTCGTCCGGGCGGCCCGCAAGGCGTGACCCCGGTCACCGGCTTCGGGCCGGTGACCTCCACAGACCGGCGCCGCGGCGGCAACCGACGCTCCGCAGCCGCGGCGCCCTCAGACGGCGGCGGTCCCGATGAGACCCTCCCGTGTCACGAGGCGGGCGAGGTCTTCCTCGCCCAGCCCGTCCGTGCCATCGGGCCGCCGCGGCAGCACCATGTAGCGGCTCTCCGCGCTGGAGTCCCAGACGGTGATCCGTACGTCGTCCCCGAGCGTCAGCCCGAACTCCTCGAGCACCGACCGCGGGTCGCGCACCACCCGCGACCGGTACGCCTCGCTCTTGTACCAGGACGGGGACGGCCCCAGCAGCCCGATCGGGTAGCACGAACACAGGGTGCAGACGAGGACGTGGTGCTCCGTCTCCGTGTTCTCGACGACCTTGAGGCGCTGCTCCTGGATGCCGCCCGTCATCGACAGGCCGAGCTCCGGCAGCGCCGTACTGGCGTCCGCCAGCAGCCGCTCCTTGAAGCCCGGGTCCGTCCAGGCGCGGGCCGCCACCCGCGCGCCGTTGACCGGCGACGCGCCGTTCAGCAGCGTGGTCAGGATCGCGTCGAGCTGGTCGTCGCCGACCACCCCGGCCGACACCAGCCGCTCCTCCAGGCGGCGCACCCGCACCGCCACCGTGCTGCTCGCATGTTCCCCGCTCACGCCCGCTCCTCCGCTGCCCGTTCCAGGTACGACTCCCAGAGGTCCACCGTGACCTCGTGCGTCCCCTCGCCCCACAGCTCCCGGGCCGGGAAGGCGACGGTGTAGACGGTCTCGACGCGCGGCTCGGCGGTGCCCGTGGCCCGGTCGTCGGCGAGCGGCCACTGCCCCTGTGCCTCCACGACCCGCCCGACATGCCCGCGGATGTAGCGCGGTACGCGGGTGTGCCCGGCGGGGTCCACGGGCCTGACCCGCACGGTGTCCCCGGCCGTGAAACTACTCATCGCCGAGCACCTTCCGCTCGGCGACCAGCGTCTCGATGGCGTGCAGCCACCGCTCGTAGTACGAAGCCGCCAGATACTCGGCGGGCGCCATCCGCTCCACCGCGTCCCGGAACTCGTCCAGCGTGTAGACCCCGCCGCGCACCAGCGCCATGTTCAGCGCGTACACCCGCGCTTCCCAGTCCGCGTGGAACGGCGGCTCGTCCGCCTCGATCCGCAGCGCGCCGAATCCGGTCTGCCCGCCCACGTCGTTGACTCGACTCATGGGCCGAGCCTACGGCGATGGCACGCCGCTGACCAGGAGGTATACCGGCCGCGTCAGCGGACCGGGTGCCCCGCCTCGCGGAGGGTGTCCTTGACCTCGCCGATGCGCAGGTCGCCGAAGTGGAAGACGGAGGCGGCGAGGACGGCGTCGGCGCCGGCGTCGATGGCCGGCGGGAAGTCGGTGAGCTTGCCGGCGCCGCCGGAGGCGATGACCGGGATGGTGACGTGCTTGCGGACGGCGGCGATCATCTCGGTGTCGTAGCCGTCCTTGGTGCCGTCGGCGTCCATGGAGTTGAGGAGGATCTCGCCGGCGCCGAGCTCCGCGGCGCGGTGCGCCCACTCGACGGCGTCGATGCCGGTGCCGCGGCGGCCGCCGTGGGTGGTGACCTCGAAGCCGGAGGGGGTGCTGGTGCCCTCGGGCGTGCGGCGGGCGTCGACGGAGAGGACGAGGACCTGGCGGCCGAAGCGTTCGGCGATCTCGCGGATGAGGTCGGGGCGGGCGATGGCTGCCGTATTGACGCCGACCTTGTCCGCGCCGGCGCGGAGCAGCTTGTCGACGTCCTCGGGGGTGCGGACGCCGCCGCCGACGGTGAGCGGGATGAAGACCTGCTCGGCGGTGCGGCGGACCACGTCGTAGGTCGTCTCGCGGTTGCCGGAGGAGGCGGTGATGTCGAGGAAGGTCAGCTCGTCGGCGCCCTCCTCGCCGTAGATCTTGGCCATCTCGACGGGGTCGCCGGCGTCGCGGAGGTTCTGGAAGTTCACGCCCTTGACGACCCGGCCGTTGTCGACGTCCAGGCAGGGGATGACTCGGACCGCCAGGGTCATGTCTGTTCAGACCTCTCTGAAAGCTTCTACTTCTACTTGGACGAGGATGCGGGGGTCGACGAAGCCCGAGACCACGACGACGGTCGTGGCGGGGCGGACCGCACCGAAGAGCTCCTGGTGGGCGCGGGCCGACTCGTCGATGTCGCGGGTGTGGGCGAGGTAGACGCGGGTGCGGACCACCGCGTCCGCGCCGAGGCCGAACTCCGTGAGGGCGTCCAGTGCCCGGGTGAAGGCGACCCGGGTCTGCTCGTACGGATCGCCCTCGCCGTACAGGACCGTGCCGTCGAACGGCGTCGTGCCCGCGACATGGACACGGTCGCCGGCCGCGACGGCGCGCGCCGCTCCGAACGCCTCTTCCCAGGGTCCTTCACCGGGCACGCGCCGTACGTCGGTCATCGGTCCTTCTCCCTGCTAGCGGGTGGCCTCCAGGGCCTCTTCGAGGGTGAACGCCTTGGCGTAGAGGGCCTTCCCGACGATCGCGCCCTCCACTCCCTCGGGCACCAGCGACGCGATGGCGCGCAGGTCGTCGAGGGAGGAGACGCCGCCGGAGGCGACGACGGGCCGGTCGGTCGCGGCGCAGACGTTCTTCAGCAGCTCCAGGTTGGGGCCCTGCAGCGTGCCGTCCTTGTTGATGTCGGTGACGACGTACCGGGCGCAGCCCTCGGAGTCCAGCCGGGCCAGCGTCTCGTACAGGTCGCCGCCGTCGCGGGTCCAGCCGCGGCCGCGCAGCGTCGTGCCGCGCACGTCCAGGCCCACCGCGATCTTGTCACCGTGCTCGGCGATGATCTTGGCGACCCACTCGGGGTTCTCCAGGGCCGCGGTGCCGATGTTGACGCGCGTGCAGCCGGTGGCGAGCGCCGCGGCCAGCGAGTCGTCGTCGCGGATGCCGCCGGACAGCTCGACCTTGATGTCCATGGAGCGGGCGACCTCGGCGATCTGCGCGCGGTTGTCGCCGGTGCCGAAGGCGGCGTCCAGGTCGACCAGGTGCAGCCACTCGGCGCCGGACTGCTGCCAGGCCAGGGCGGCCTGGAGCGGGTCGCCGTAGGAGGTCTCGGAGCCGGACTCGCCGTGGACGAGGCGGACGGCCTGGCCGTCGCGGACGTCGACGGCGGGCAGCAGTTCAAGCTTGTTCACAGCGTTCTCCGCGTTCACAGCGTGTCGATCCAATTGCTCAGGAGCTGGGCGCCGGCGTCGCCGGACTTCTCGGGGTGGAACTGGGTGGCCCACAGCGGCCCGTTCTCCACGGCGGCCACGAAGGGCTCGCCGTGCGTGGCCCAGGTGACCTTGGGCGCCTGCATGGCGGGGTTGGTGACCTCCAGCTCCCACTGGTGCACCGCGTAGGAGTGCACGAAGTAGTAGCGCTCGCCGGCGTCCAGGCCCGCGAAGAGCCGCGAGTCCTGCGGCGCCTCGACGGTGTTCCAGCCCATGTGCGGCACGATCTCCGCCTTGAGCGGGCCGACCGTGCCGGGCCACTCGTCCAGGCCCTCGGTCTCCACGTCGTGCTCGATGCCGCGGCCGAAGAGGATCTGCATGCCGACGCAGATGCCCATGACGGGGCGTCCGCCGGCGAGGCGGCGGCCCACGACCCAGTCGCCGCGGGCCTCGCGCAGCCCCTTCATGCAGGACGCGAAGGCGCCGACGCCGGGGACCAGCAGCCCGTCGGCGTTCATGGCGGTGTCGTAGTCGCGGGTCACCTCGACGTCGGCGCCGACGTGGGCCAGCGCCCGCTCGGCGGACCGGATGTTGCCGAAGCCGTAGTCGAAGACGACCACATTCTTACGAGGCGTGCTCAATTCCAGACCTCCAGCCGGAGAATGCCCGCGACGAGACACAGCACCGAGCCGATGGCCAGCACCGCGATCAGGCTCTTGGACATCTGCTGCTTCCAGAAGGAGAAGACTCCGCCGAGCAGGAAGAGGCCCACGAGGATGAAGACCGTCGAGAGACCGTTCACAGCGCGCCCTTCGTGGAGGGCAGGATGCCGGCCGCGCGCGGATCCCGCTCGGAGGCGTACCGCAGCGCCCGGGCCAGCGCCTTGAACTGGCACTCGACGATGTGGTGGGCGTTGCGCCCGTACGGCACGTGGACGTGCAGCGCGATCTGCGCCTGCGCGACGAAGGACTCCAGGATGTGCCGGGTCATCGTCGTGTCGTACGTGCCGATCATCGGCGCGATGTTCTCGGGCTCGGTGTGGATCAGGTACGGGCGGCCCGAGAGGTCGACGGTGACCTGGGCGAGCGACTCGTCCAGCGGGACCGTGCAGTTGCCGAAGCGGTAGATGCCCACCTTGTCGCCGAGCGCCTGCTTGAAGGCGGCGCCCAGCGCGAGGGCGGTGTCCTCGATGGTGTGGTGGGTGTCGATGTGCAGGTCGCCGTCGGTCTTCACGGTGAGGTCGAACAGACCGTGCCGGCCGAGCTGGTCGAGCATGTGGTCGTAGAAGCCCACGCCGGTCGAGACGTCGACCTGTCCGGTGCCGTCGAGGTCGATCTCGACGAGGACGGAGGTCTCCTTGGTCTTGCGCTCAATGCGCCCAATGCGACCCTCGCGAGTCATGCGCTTCTCTCCTTCATGATCGCGCGTACCGCATCGAGGAACGCGTCGTTCTCGGCCGGGGTGCCGGCGGTGACCCGCAGCCAGCCCGGCACTCCGTTGTCACGGACCAGGACGCCCTGGTCGAGGATGGCCTGCCAGGCCGTGTGCTGGTCGTCGAACCTGCCGAACTGGACGAAGTTGGCGTCGGAGTCGACGACCTCGCAGCCGATCGCGCGCAGCTCGTCGACGATGCGGTCCCGCTCGGTCTTCAGCTGCTCGACATACTTCAGCAGCGTGTCGGTGTGCTCCAGGGCCGCCAGCGCGGTGGCCTGGGTGACCGAGGAGAGGTGGTACGGCAGGCGTACGAGCTGTACGGCGTCGACCACGGCCGGGTCGGCGGCGAGGTAACCGAGGCGCAGCCCGGCCGCGCCGAACGCCTTGGACATCGTCCGGGAGACGACCAGGTTCGGCCGGCCCTCGATCAGCGGGAGCAGCGAGGGGCGGTGGCTGAACTCGCCGTACGCCTCGTCGACGACGACGAGCGCCCCGGCAGTGTCCGCCTTGGCGGCCTGCGCCGCTTCGTACAGCGCCAGAACCGTTTCCGCTGCCACGGCGGTGCCGGTCGGGTTGTTCGGCGAGCAGATGAAGACCACGTCCGGCTTGCGCTCAGCAATGGACTTCTTGGCCGCCTCGACGTCGATGGTGAAGTCGTCGTTGCGCGGACCGGAGATCCACTCCGTGCCCGTGCCGCGCGAGATCAGCCCGTGCATCGAGTACGACGGCTCGAAGCCGATGGCGCTGCGGCCGGGGCCGCCGAAGGTCTGCAGCAGCTGCTGGATGACCTCGTTGGAGCCGTTGGCGGCCCAGACCTGGTCCTTGGTGACCTCGTGGCCGCCGGTGCGGGAGAGGTACCGGGCCAGCTCCGTGCGCAGCTCGACCGCGTCCCGGTCCGGGTAGCGGTTGAGGTCGCGGGCCGCCTCGGTGACCCGCTCGGCGATCCGCTGGACCAGCGGCTCGGGCAGCGGGTACGGGTTCTCGTTGGTGTTCAGGCGTACGGGCACGTCCAGCTGGGGGGCACCGTACGGGGACTTGCCGCGCAGCTCGTCCCGGATGGGGAGATCGTCGATCCTGGTCACTTGCCCTGCGGGACCTTCCAGTCGAACCTTGCCTTGATGGCCGCGCCGTGTGCCGGGAGGTCCTCGGCCTCGGCGAGGGTCACCACGTGGTGGGCGACCTCGGCCAGTGCGTCGCGGGTGTAGTCCACGACATGGATGCCGCGCAGGAAGGACTGCACGGAGAGCCCCGAGGAGTGGCACGCGCAGCCGCCGGTGGGCAGCACGTGGTTCGAGCCCGCGCAGTAGTCGCCGAGCGAGACGGGCGCGTACGGGCCGACGAAGATCGCGCCGGCGTTGCGGACCCGCGCGGCCACCGCGGAGGCGTCCGCGGTCTGGATCTCCAGGTGCTCGGCGCCGTAGGCGTCCACCACCTTCAGGCCCTCGTCCAGGCCGTCGACCAGCACGATCGCGGACTGCCGGCCGGCCAGCGCCGGGATGATCCGGTCCTCGATGTGCCGGGTCGCGCGGACCTGCGGGTCCAGCTCCTTCTCGACCCGCTCGGCCAGCTCTTCCGAGGCGGTGACCAGGACGGCCGCGGCCATCGGGTCGTGCTCGGCCTGGCTGATCAGGTCGGCCGCGACGTGCCGGGGGTCCGCCGTGTCGTCCGCGAGGATCGCGATCTCGGTGGGGCCGGCCTCGGAGTCGATGCCGATGCGGCCCTTGAGCAGACGCTTCGCTGCGGCGACGTAAATGTTGCCGGGACCGGTCACCAGATTGACCGGAAGGCAGTCCTCGGTGCCGTACGCGAACATCGCGACGGCCTGCGCGCCACCGGCCGCGTACACCTCGTCCACGCCCAGCAGCGCGCAGGTGGCGAGGATGGTGGGGTGCGGCAGGCCGCCGAAGTCGGCCTGCGGCGGCGAGGCGACGGCCAGCGACTCGACGCCAGCCTCCTGCGCGGGCACCACGTTCATCACCACGGACGAGGGGTAGACCGAGCGGCCACCGGGCACATACAACCCGACCCGCTCGACCGGCACCCACCGCTCGGTGACCGTGCCGCCCGGCACGACCTTCGTCGTCACATCCGTACGCCGCTGCTCACGGTGGACCGTGCGGGCCCGCTTGATGGACTCCTCCAGGGCGGCCCGGACCGCCGGGTCCAGCTCCGCCAGCGCGGTCCGCAGTGCCTCGGCGGGCACCCGCACCCGCTCGATCTCGACCCGGTCGAACCGATGGGCGTACTCGATCAGCGCAGCCGTGCCACGATGGCGCACGTCCTCGCAGATGGGCCGCACCTTCTCCAGGGCGGCTTCCACGTCGAACTCGGCACGGGGCAGCAGGTCGCGCAGGGCGCCGCCCTCGGGGAGGGCGGCACCGCGCAGATCGATTCGGGAGATCACCCCTCCAGTGTCTCAGACGCGCTGCCGGTGTCCGTCGCCCGTATCAATCGGTGATACGACGTGCCCGGGGTGATTCTGACCACTGGCGTTCACGCGGTCACTCAGCGGGAATGGGGTGCCGAGGGGGCCGCGGCGGTACGCGTGGGACGCCCGGTACGCAAGGAGAGACGGCGGCGCCCGGACGGCGCGGCCGGGAACGAGAGGGGGAGGCCGCGGTGAGTGACCCCACCGACGGCGACGCGCCGCCGGAGCTGGACCTGACCTCGGCGGAATGGAGCCTGTGGCAGGCGTTCCGCAACGGCAGCACCTGCGATCTGCGCACCGACGACCCGGCGCGCAACGATCCGCACGCCCGCCACGAGTGGGGCCCCGAGCGCACGGTACGCGCCCGGGTCATCGCGCTCCTCCTCCTGAACGGCCCGCCGGCCCAGCCCGGCCGGGTCTCCGCGCTGAAGCTCACCGGCGCGTACATCACCGACTCCCTCGACGTCGCGGGCGGCACAATCGAGCCATTCGTGGAGCTGCGCGACTGCCGCTTCGAGAGGGAGATCCTGCTCCCCGAGAGCCGCTTCACGACGCTGCGCATGGTGAACTGCGCCATCCCCCGGCTGGAGGCAGCGCGCCTGCACACCGAGGGCGACCTGCACCTGCCGCGCTGCATCGTCCAGCGCGGCATCCGGCTCACCGACGCGCACATCGGCACGGACCTCATGCTCAACCAGGTCGTGGTGCACAAGGACCGGCGTGGCCGGTCCCTCACCGCCGACGGGCTGACCGTGGCCCAGGACCTCCAGGCCGAGATGATGGAGTCGTACGGCGAGCTGACGCTGCGCGGCGCCACCATCGGCGTGTCGCTGAGCCTGCGCGGCAGCCGGCTGAGCAATCCCTACGGCCGCCGGGCCCTGAACGCCCCGCAGCTCACCGTGGAGCGCACGCTCTACCTCACCGCCGCCGGGCTCTCCGGCTCGGTCTCCAGCTCCGCCACGCCCCCGTACGGCATCACCACGACCCCGGCGCGCGGCACCCGTATGCAGCGCTTCGAGTGCGAGGGCGGCATGCGGCTGGACGACGGGCGCTTCGGGGACGCCGTCGACCTGGACCAGGCGCGCTTCATCCTGGAGTCCGACCAGGAACTGTCCATGCGCCGCATCCAGACGCCCGAGCTGCGCTTCCTGGGCGAGCGCCCGCAGCGCGGCCGGGTCATCCTCTCCGGCGCCCGGGTCGTGAACCTCGTCGACAAATCGACCAGCTGGCCCGGCCTGGGCGGCCTGTGGATGGCCGGTTTCGCCTACGAGACGCTGATACCGCGCGGCCACTTCCCGCTCTCCCTGCGCCTGCAGTGGGTGGCGGCCGCCACGCCCGAGTACGCGCCCGAGCCGTACGAGATGCTCGCCGCGGCGCTCCGCCGCAGCGGCGAGGACTCCGACGCGCGCGAGGTCCTCCTCGCCAAGCAGCGCAGACGCCGCGAAACGCTGCCGCTCGCCGCGAAGTCCTGGGGCTTCCTCCAGGACTGGACGGTGGCCTACGGATACCGCCCGGGCCGCGCCGCCGTCTGGATGGCCGTCCTGTGGGCGGTGGGCACGGTCTTCTTCTCGCAGAACCCGCCGCACGCCCTCAAGCCCGGCGAGACCCCGCTGTGGAACCCGTATCTGTACTCCCTGGACCTGCTGCTGCCGGTCATCGACCTGAACCAGGACAGTTACTGGCGCCCCGAAGGCGGCTCCCAGTGGGCCGCCGCGCTCATGATCCTCGCGGGCTGGGTACTGGCCACCACGGTCGCCGCCGGTGCCTCGCGGCTGCTGCGCCGCCAGTAGCCCGCCGGGGCCGGGAAACACTCCTGTGACGCCCGGCCCCTCCGGGGGCACCGCCGACCATTTAGGCTTACGGGCTGTGACCTCCGTGCGCCTACCGCTCTTCCCGCTGAACACGGTGCTGTTCCCGGGCCTCGTGCTTCCGCTGAACATCTTCGAGGCGCGGTACCGAGCTCTGATGCGGGACCTGCTCGACCTCCCGGAGGACGAGCGCCGCTTCGGCGTCGTCGCGATCCGCGACGGCCGCGAGGTCGCCGCCACCGCTCCCGGGATGCCCGACAGCACCGCGCTCCCCGACAAGGGCGCGGCGGCCGGCTTCGGCGACGACCCGATCCGCGCCTTCCACCCCGTCGGCTGCGTCGCGGACGCGGCCACCATCCAGGAGAAGGGCGCGACCGCCGGCCCGGCCCCCGAGGGCAGCGACGAGAACACCTCGTACGAGGTGCTGACCACCGGCACCACCCGCTTCCGGCTGCTCTCCGTCGACGCCTCCGGGCCCTACCTCACCGGCGAGATCGAGCCGCTGGAGGAGGAGGAAGGGGAGGGCGCGGGTGCCCTGGCCGTCGGCGTGGAGCGGGCGTTCCGGACGTACCAGAAGAAGCTGGCCTGGGCGAACGAGCGCACGGTGACCAGCTCCCAGGAGCTCCCCGACGACCCCGCCGTGCTGTCCTACCTCGTGGCCGCCGCGACCGTCCTGGACGTGCCGCGCAAGCAGCAGCTCCTGGAGGCCGCGGACGTCTCGTCCCGTCTCGCCCAGGAGCTGAAAATGCTGCGCCAGGAGACCGCGGTGATCGGTAAGCTCCCGTCGCTGCCGGCCGTGGACCTCACCCGGCAGCCGACCAGCCCGAACTGACACGAGGACGGGACGTTGGCGAAGAAGTCCAAGAACGGCAAGCAGGGCGGCACCCCCGCGACGGTCGCCCTGACGCAGGCAGGCGTTCCTTTCACCACGCATGCCTACGCACACGACCCCGCCACCGCCTCGTACGGCGAGGAGGCGGCCCAGGCCCTCGGCGTCTCCCCCGACCGGGTCTTCAAGACGCTGCTGGCGGACGTGGACGGCGCGCTGACCGTGGCCGTCGTCCCGGTCTCCGGCTCGCTGGACCTGAAGGCCCTCGCGGCCGCGGTCGGCGGCAAGCGCGCCACCATGGCCGACCCCGCGCTCGCCGAACGCACCACGGGCTACGTACGCGGCGGCATCTCGCCCCTGGGCCAGCGCAAGAAGCTCCGCACGGTACTGGACGCCTCGGCCGAGGCCCTGGAAACGGTCTGCGTCTCGGCGGGCCGCCGCGGCCTGGAGGTCGAACTGTCCCCCAAGGACCTGGCACGGCTCACCGACGCGGTGTTCGCGCCGATCGGCCGGGCCTGACCGGCACACCACCTTTACGCCGCCCGCGGGCGCCACTAGTACCCATAGGGACCGACCGAGGAGGTCCCATGTCGAAGAAGACGCGCAAGCGCAAGTGGCGGATCAAGAAGGGCCGCGCCAACCACGGCCGCCGCCCGGCGTAACACCCGTAAGCCGCGACCGCGCGCCGTGGTGGCTCCCGGGACGTCAGTCCCGCGGCGGCTGCGGCGCGTGCCAGTCCGGCTCGAACGGCTCGGGGTCGCGCGGCCCGAACATCCCCGTCAGCAGCAGCTGTCCCAGCGCGGCGCCGATCGGCCAGGCCAGCAGCGCGCCCTTGGCCTGCAGCCGCAGCGGCGCGTCGAAGGCCACGCCCTTGCCCACCGCCTTGGCGTGCGCCACCACGTCCTGCTCCGGCCCCAGCAGCATCCCCAGCCGCCAGGCGAGCACCGAACCCAGCAGCCCGCCGATCACCAGTCCCACCACCAGCGGCACGCCGCCGCGCCGCCGCCACAGGAAGACCACCGCCGCGCTCAGCACGCCCAGTGCCAGCCCGAGGAGCATGAACGTGCCGTCGGCGCCGATCGACTCCTCGCCCTCGGCGTTCTTCAGGTACACGGCCCGGCCGTCGGAGATCAGCGGCACATGCGGCGCCAGCCACGCCCACAGCACGCCCAGCAGCGCCCCGCACACCGTCGTGACCAGCACGATCAGCACGGCGTCCCGCAGTTCGCTGCGGAGACCGGGGCCGTCGTCCCCGTCCAGGGGACGGGCGCCGGGCCCGCCGTACTCCTGCGGGGGCGTCGGCACGGGCTCCTCCTCGGTCGCGGGCCGGGCCCACGGGGCGCGGGTGTCCCCCGGCTGCTGGTTCGACGGACGGTCGGGCGGGGTCAGCGGTGCACTCACCCCGCCATCGTGCCAGGTCCCGGCCGCGCCACCGGCGGCAGGACGCTTCTCCGGCCCGGTCGACCCGCCCTGTCCGGTCACCGCACGGCCGCCCGGCGGTACGCCCATGTCGCCACGGCCAGCGAGAGCACGCCGACGCCGGCGCACACGCCCAGGTCCGCGAAGATCAGCAGCCAGTCGGGATGCGCCTCGAAGCTGTGCGCCAGCGCCTCCACGCCGTACGTGGAGGGCAGCAGGTCGCGCGCGTAGCCGATGACGGCGGGCAGCCGCCCGGCCGGGAGCACGCCCAGCAGCAGCGCCGCCGACATGCCCAGCTGGCCGAGGAGCGTGGCCAGTTCCTGGCGGGGCGCGAGCAGCCCGAGCGCGGCGCCCAGACCCGAGAGCGCCGCACCGGAGAGCGGGATCACCGCGACGAGTACCCACAGGTGGGTCAGCGGCAGCTGGAAGAGGACGCTGCCGGCCACCGCGGTGACCACCGCGCCCGGCACAGTGAAGGAGGCGTACGCGGCCGCCGCGCCCAGCACCACGGCCGCCGGCGGCACCGGCAGGGTGGCGTAGTGGTCCAGGCCGCCGCCGGCCCGCAGCTGGCCGAAGTACTGCGCGAGCAGGTTCAGCGCCACGAACGCCACGACGAGCACGCTGGACCCGGACACCACGGCCCGCGCCTCCTCGGGCCCGTCCGCGACGCCGCGCATCAGGACCATGATGCCGACGGACTGGAAGGTGGCGACGAACAGCAGCGGGATGCGGGCGACCCGGGCCCGGGAGAGCTGCGCGCGGTACACGGCGGCCAGCGCCGGGCGCAGCCGCGCGCGCGGCGCCAGCTCGGCCGCCGCCGGCACGTCACCGGCCCCGGCACCGGCCCGCCCGCCGGTCACCGCCTCCGCAGAAACCACACTCACGCCGCGCCGCTCCTTTTCCGTTCCGGCCGGGCCGCTCTCACGCCTTCACCAAGCCTTCCTCGGTCCGCCCGCCGAGGGCGAGGTAGACATCCTCCAGGCTGGGCGTGGCGAGCGTGAAATCGTCCAGCGCGGCGAAGGCGGGCCCGCCGGTGACCGCGGCCACCGCGGCCCGGGCCTCGTCCGGTGCCAGCCGCAGCGTCCAGCGCCGCCCGCTCGTGCGCGCGTGCTCGCCGAGCCGGGCGACCTCGGGCACGTCCAGCGGGGCGCGGTCGCGCCAGACCAGCTCCACGCGGACTTCCTCGCCGACCATTTCCTTCAGACCGCCGGGCGTGTCGCAGGCGATGACCCGGCCGCGGTCGATCACCGCGACCCGGTCCAGTACGGTCTCCGCCTCGAGCACGTTGTGGGTGACGAGCAGGACGGTGGCGCCGCGCTCGGCGCGCCGCCGGTCCACGGCCGACCACACCGCGCGCCGCGCGACGGGGTCCATGCCGGTCGTCGGCTCGTCCAGGACCAGCAGCGGGCGCTCGCCGACCAGGGCGGTGGCGAAGCAGGCCAGCCGCCGCTGTCCGCCGGACAGCTTCTTCAGCGGGCTGCCGGCGATCTTCCCGAGCCCGAGTTCGTCGAGGACGGCGTCCCGCTCGCCGCGTGCGGCGCGGGTCTCCAGACCACGCAGCCGGCCGGTGGTCTCCACAGCCAGCGCCACGGTCATCTCGTCCAGCGCGGTGGACTCCTGGCCGAGGTAGGCCAGCAGCCGGGAGGCCCGCTCGGGGTGGCGCACGATGTCGTGGCCGAGCACGGTGACGCTGCCGGAGTCCGGCCGCAGCAGCCCGGTGAGCTGCCGTACCAGGGTGGACTTGCCGGCGCCGTTGGGGCCCAGCAGGCCGAAGATCTCGCCGCCCCGGATGTCCAGGGTGACCCCGTCGCTGGCACGCACGGCGGGCACGTCGGCGGCGCCGCGGCGCCCGCGCACCGCGGGATACGTCTTGACCAGCTCCCGCACGGCCACGACGGTCCCGCCGTCCGCGGCCTGCTCCGTGCCCGCTTTTGTGCCCGTCCTCACGAGGAACGAGGGTACGCGCCCGCCGTCGGCCCGCCGCCCGCGGGGCGGCCGGCGGCCGGCGGGTCAGTCGGTCGCCGGCGCGTGCTCGGCGGCCGTGCGCAGGTCGACCTCGCGCCAGAACCCGGCCCGGATGGCGTACCGGTCGTGCTCGTCGATCTGGTCGTCCTTGTGCGCGAGCAGCCCGAACCGGGCGGCGTAGCGCAGCAGCTCGCCGTCGATGCGGTGCGGGATGCGCGGGTACTCCGTGGAGAGCTGCTGGAGGTGTGCGGTGTCGCTGAGGCGTTCGGTCCAGCGGCGGGCGAAGACCTGGCCGACCTCGAAGGGGTCGCCGCCGACCGCGGTGATGTCCTCCTCGCGGTCGGCCCAGCGCTGTTCGGCGCTGGTGAGCTGGGCGAGGGTGGGCAGCGAGGCGGTCTCCGGCGGCTCGCCGACCGGCCCGCCGGCCCGGTCCACCCAGCCCTTGTCGGAGGACCAGCGCAGCGTCGCGGCGGCGGGCACGGGGGTGCCCGCGGGCGGTGTCGCATGGCTCTTGCCGAGGCCCGCGAGGTCCTTGGGGGTGGGCACGCCCTTGGCGCCGGCCGCGGCGGCGCCCGCCTCCTCGCGGTCCTCCGTGCAGGTGCCGTCCGCCGTCGTGGGCCCGGCCGGCGCGGCGCCGTCGGGCGCGTCGGCGCGCGGGACGGGCCGGGCCGTGCCGTTGCGTTCGCGGTGGTGGTTGTGGTCGCCGTCCTGGGCGGCCGCCGAGGCGGCCGCGGCGGCGGCCACCGCCGACTCCGGCAGCGGCGCCGAGAGGATGGCCGCGATTTCCGTACGCGGGACGGAGGAGGGCGCGCAGACACCGCTGATGTCCTTGGCGCGCACCGCGCGGGTGATCCACGCGCGGTCCAGGACCCGGCGCTCGTCGGCCTCGGCGACCAGGTCCTCGGACTGGTTGTAGTCCCCGTCGGCGGCCTGGACGGCCCAGAGGTGCACGGCTACGCCGTGCTCCTTGGCCGACATCAGGCCGGGCAGCAGATCGCCGTCGCCGGTGACCAGAACGATGTCGGAGCAGGCGCGGTTCCTGGCCAGTTCGGTGAGCTCGGCGTGCATCGCCGCGTCCACGCCCTTCTGGGCCCAGCGGCCGTCGCTGCGGGTCAGCGCGCCCAGCCGTACCGTGACCCGGGGCATCACCCGCAGCCTGCGGTGTTCGGGCTGCGGCACCCGGTCGGGGGCGCCGTCGAACCAGTAGATGCGCAGCAGCCTCTGTTCGGTATCGGCCTCGGCGCGCTCGCGCAGGCCCTGGATGAGGGCGGCGTGATCAACCGTGATCCGGGACCGGGCGGGCTCTCCTGCCAGCAGGCTCGCGGCGGCGCCCAGCAAGTACCCGGCGTCCACCAGGACGACGCAGCGGTCCACGTTCCACCCTCTTCCCTAAAGGTCCTGCGGTCCGGTCGCCCCCCGGCTCGGCCTGTCGGCTGAGGTGTCCTCGGCTTTCGTCGAGTCTGCCCTCTCCACGTCTGCTTTCCCCGAGTCTGCCCGACCGGGCGGGGGTTATCTGCCGGAACTCGATCATCGGCGTGGCGCTTTACGCCGCCGCTGTCGCGATCCCGTCGCCGACACTCCGCCTCACCCAAGAGAATTGCCCGGAATGCATCCTTTTACCCGGCGTGTAACTCTGGCTTCGGCCCCGGTCCCAGGATCCCCCTTCAGGAGGCATGATCATGGCCAAGAACAAGAACCGTGACCGCAATCAGAACGAGAAGGCCGCCACGCAGGCGGAGCGCGGACAGCAGCAGGCACAGCAGTCGGCGATGGAAGCGCAGTCGAAGTCGGCCACAGCGACCCCCGTCGACGTCGCACGCAAGCACCGCGAACGCCGCTTCGGCCACAACTGACCGGCACCGTACCGTGCGCGAGGGGCGCGTCCCGGGATCTCCCGGGACGCGCCCCTCGTGCTGTATGCGTACGGCGTCCGCTCGTGCGCCTATGGCGTCAGCCGGTCAGGCAGGAGGCGCCCAGCAGTACCTTCAGGTCGCCGAAGAGCGACGGGTCGGCGGTGACGCGGTGCTTGTCCAGCCGCAGCACGGTCGTCTTCCGGGTGCCCTGCAGCTTGATCCGCACCTCGGTATTGCCACGGTGCTGGTTCAGCACGTCGCCCAGCTTCTCGACCAGCGGCGGGGTGACCTTGAGCGTCGGGATGGTGATCGTCAGGGGCGCGTTCGTGCCCGCGTCCGTGAGGTCGGGGATCATCATCTCCATGGCGACCAGCCGCGGGATGTCCTCGCGCTTGTCGAGCCGCCCCTTGACGAAGACGATCGCGTCCTCGACGAGCTGGGTGGAGACGAGCTGGTACGTCGCCGGGAAGAACATGCAGTCGATGGAGCCCGCCAGGTCCTCGACGGTGGCGATCGCCCAGGCGTTGCCCTGCTTGGTCATCTTCCGCTGCAGGCCGGAGATGATGCCGCCGATGGTGACGATCGAGCCGTCCGAGTAGTCGCCGCCGGTGAGCTGCGCGATCGCGGCGTCCGCCTTGTCGGACAGTACGTGCTCAAGACCGAACAGCGGATGGTCGGAGACATACAGACCCAGCATTTCCCGCTCCTGCGCGAGCAGATAGGTCTTGTCCCACTCGACGTCGGAGAACTCCACGTCCAGGCCGAAGCCGGGGCCGCTCTCTTCGGCGGCGTCGCCCATCCCGCCGAAGAGGTCGAACTGTCCCTCGGCCTCCTTGCGCTTCACCTGGACGACGTTGTCGATCATCGTTTCGTAGTGCGCCATCAGGCCCTTGCGGGTGTGGCCCATCTCGTCGAACGCGCCGGCCTTGATCAGCGACTCGGTGGTGCGCTTGTTGCAGACCACGGCCTCGACCTTGTCGAGGTAGTCCGGGAAGGAGGAGAACTTCCCCTTGGACTTGCGGGCGCGGATGATCGCCTCGACGACGTTCGTACCGACGTTGCGGACCGCGGAGAGGCCGAAGAGGATCACGTCGTCGCCCTGGGCCGCGAAGTTCGGCTCGGACTCGTTGACGTTCGGCGGGAGCACCTTGATGCCCATCTTGCGGCACTCGTTCAGATAGACCGCCGACTTGTCCTTGTCGTCGCGCACCGAGGTGAGCAGCGCGGACATGTACTCGGCCGGGTAGTTCGCCTTGAGGTACGCGGTCCAGTAGGTGACCAGGCCGTACGCGGAGGAGTGCGCCTTGTTGAACGCGTAGCCGGCGAACGGGACCAGCACGTCCCACAGCGCCTGGATGGCCTCGTCCGAGAAGCCGTTCTTCCGGGCGCCCGCCTGGAAGAGGACGAAGTTCTTCTCCAGCTCCTCGGGCTTCTTCTTGCCCATGACGCGGCGGAGGACGTCCGCCTCGCCCAGCGAGTACCCGGCGACGATCTGGGCGGCCTTCTGGACCTGCTCCTGGTAGACGATCAGGCCGTAGGTGAGGCCCAGGACCTCCTTGAGCGGCTCCTCCAGCTCCGGGTGGATCGGCGTGATCTCCTGGCGGCCGTTCTTCCGCTCCGCGTAGTTGGTGTGGGAGTTCATGCCCATCGGGCCCGGGCGGTACAGGGCCGAGACGGCGGAAATGTCCTCGAAGTTGTCGGGCTGCATCTGGCGCAGCAGCGAACGCATCGGGCCGCCGTCGAACTGGAAGACGCCGAGCGTGTCACCCCGGCAGAGCAGCTCATAGGTCTTCGGGTCGTCCAGCGGGATCTCCAGGAGGTCCAGCTTGACGCCCTTGTTCGCCTCCACCATCTTCCGGGCGTCGTCCATGATGGTGAGGTTGCGCAGGCCCAGGAAGTCCATCTTCAGCAGGCCGAGCGACTCGCACTGGGGGTAGTCCCACTGCGTGATCGTCACGCCGTCGGTGTGCCGCGTCCACAGCGGGGCGTGGTCCACGATCGGCTCGCTGGACATGATCACGCCGGCCGCGTGCACACCCATCTGCCGGACCAGGCCCTCCACACCCTTGGCGGTGTCGATGACCTTCTTCACGTCCGGCTCGTTCTCGTACATCGACCGGATCTCGCCGGCCTCGCTGTACCGCGGGTGCTCCGGGTTGGTGATGCCGTCCAGGTCGATGCCCTTGCCGAGGACGTCGGCGGGCATCGCCTTGGTGAGCCGGTCACCCATCGCGTACGGGTAGCCCAGCACACGGGCCGAGTCCTTGATCGCGTTCTTCGCCTTGATCTTGCCGTACGTGCCGATCATGGCGACCTTGTCGGCGCCGTACTTCTCGGTCACGTACCGGATCACTTCGACGCGCCGACGCTCGTCGAAGTCGATGTCGACATCGGGCATGGAGACGCGCTCGGGGTTCAGGAACCGCTCGAAGATCAGCCCGTGCTCGATCGGGTCAAGGTCGGTGATGCCCAGGGCGTACGCGACGATCGAGCCGGCCGCGGAGCCACGGCCCGGGCCCACCGCGATGCCGTTGTTCTTCGCCCACATGATGAAGTCCGCGACGACCAGGAAGTATCCCGGGAACCCCATCTGCAGGATGATGTCCATCTCGTACTCGGCCTGGCGCTGCCGGTCCTCGGGGACGCCGTTCGGGAAGCGGCGCGCCATGCCGCGCCGGACCTCCTCCTTGAACCAGGTGACCTCGGTGTAGCCCTCGGGGATGTCGAACTTCGGCATCAGGTCGCGCTTCTCGAACATCCCGGTGGTGTCGATCATGTCGGCGATCAGCCGGGTGTTGTCGCAGCCCTGCTGCCATGCGTCGGAGGAGTCGATGGCGTACATCTCCTCCGTCGACTTCAGGTAGTAGCCGGTGCCGTCG
Source organism: Streptomyces sp. NPDC053542 (assembly GCF_044544685.1). Lineage (NCBI taxonomy): Bacteria > Bacillati > Actinomycetota > Actinomycetes > Kitasatosporales > Streptomycetaceae > Streptomyces > Streptomyces sp. NPDC053542. The sequence continues at coordinate 41,680 of NZ_JBITXL010000012.1, read as the reverse complement.
AAGCGGAAGCGGTCCGGGTCCGAGAGGTTCTTGCCGGTCTGGATGCACAGCAGGGCGTCGTGCGCGCTCGCCTCGTGCGCGTAGGTGTAGTGCGAGTCGTTGGTGACCAGCGGGGGGATCCCCAGCTCCTTGCCGATCTTCAGCAGGTCCTCTCGGACCCGGCGCTCGATCTCGATGCCGTGGTCCATCAGCTCCAGGAAGTACCGGTCCTTGCCGAAGATGTCCTGGTACTCGGCGGCCGCCTTCTTGGCCTCCTCGTACTGCCCCAGGCGCAGCCGGGTCTGGAGCTCACCGGAGGGGCAGCCCGTGGACGCGATCAGGCCCTCGGACCACTGGGAGATGGTCTCCTTGTCCATACGGGGCCACTTCTGCAGCCAGCCCTCGGCGTAGGCGTCGGAGGAGAGCTTGAAGAGGTTGTGCAGGCCGGTCTTGTTGGCCGCCCAGATCGTCTTGTGGGTGTAACCACCGGAACCGGAGACGTCGTCCCGCTTCTGGTGCGGCTGGCCCCACTGGATCTTGCGCTTGGTCCGGCGGGACTCCGGGGCGACGTACGCCTCGATGCCGATGATCGGCGTGATGCCGGCCTTCTGCGCGCTGTGGAAGAAGTCGTACGCGCCGTGGAGGTTGCCGTGGTCGGACATGGCGACGTGCGTCATGCCCATTTCATTGGCGGCATTGAACATGTCCTTGAGCCGCGCGGCACCGTCCAGCAGCGAGTACTGGGTGTGAACGTGCAGGTGCGTGAACGGCGGCTTGGCCACGGCGGAGGACCTCCGGAAAAGAGTCGGCGGAAGAGGGGTGGACGGTCTGGAAGTCTACGACTCCGGACTGACAATCCGAGTCTCCGGCGGGCACGCGCAGGTAGCCTCGCGCGTTGTCAGTCACGGAACATCCGTCCGAAATCAGATGGCCCCCGCACGGGCCCCAGGAGGCACCCAGCGATGTCGACCCAGCACGTCCCCGCCACGGACGCCGCAGCCCGTGGCGAGGAGATACTCGCCGTCTTCGACACCGCCTTCGGGGAGCTGCTGGCCGCCGACCCCGCGGCCTTCCGGGTGAAGTTCCGCAAGATGGCCGCCTCCGCCTTCGCCTTCTACCGCGGCACGGCCTGCCTGTTCTACAAGGACCTGGAGGCGGGCAAGGACACCGGCCCGTATCTGGACGAGCGGACCGGCCGGGTGTGGATCCACGGCGATCTGCACGCGGAGAACTTCGGCACGTACATGGACGCCACCGGCCGGCTGATCTTCAACGTCAACGACTTCGACGAGGCGTACGTCGGCCCCTTCACCTGGGACCTCAAGCGCTTCGCCGCCTCCGTGGCGCTGATCGGCTACGCCAAGGCGCTCAGTGACGAGCAGATCACCGACCTGGTGCGCACTTACGCCGCCGCCTACCGGGAGCGCATCCACGCGCTGGCCACGGGGGCCAGGAACGACGACGTCCAGCCCTTCACGCTGGACACGGCGCAGGGCCCGCTGCTGGACGCGCTGCGCGACGCCCGCTCGCGCACCCGCTTCGCGCTGCTGGACTCGATGACGGAGATCCGCGACTTCGAGCGGCGCTTCTCGCCCGGCGGCGGCGCCATCGAGCTGGACGCGGCGACGCGGTACAAGGTCCTCGCGGCGTTCGACGGCTATCTGGAGACGCTGCCGGAGTCCAGCCTGACCCGCCCGGACTCCTACCGCGTCAAGGACGTGGTCGGCCGGCGCGGCATCGGCATCGGCTCGGCGGGCCTGCCCTCGTACAACATCCTTCTGGAGGGCAACAGCGACGCGCTGGAGAACGACGTCGTCATCTACATGAAGCAGGCGCAGACCCCGGCGGTCTCGCGGCACGTCACGGACCCCGAGGTGCGCGGGTACTTCCAGCACGAGGGACACCGCACGGTGATCTCCCAGCGTGCGCTGCAGGCGCATGCCGATCCGTGGCTGGGCTGGACCGAGCTGGACGGCAGCGGCCAGCTGGTCGCCGAGATCTCGCCGTACGCCGTCGACCTGGACTGGTCCGACATCGACGAGATGGAGGAGATCGCGGCCGTGGTGGCCGGGCTGGGCCGGGCGACGGCCGCGATGCACGCGGCGGCCGACGACGAGAGCGGCCACTCCCTCGTGCCGTTCTCCACGGAGCGCGCGATCGACGCGGCCATCGCCGCCGACGAGGAGGGCTTCGCCGAGCTGCTGGTGGACTTCGCGCACGGCTACGGCTCGCGGGCCCGCCGGGACCACCAGATATTCGTCGACCTCTTCCGCAACGGCCGCATCCCGGGGCTGTGATGCACGGGTCCCGGCCCCGGCAGGTGCCGGGCCCCGATTCACAGAAGCCCCTTAAGCGGCACTTATCCCGGCCCATGGCAGACTCGATTTCGATGGACATCTCGGCGGCACACCTGCGGGCACTGCGCGCGGCGCTCTTCACGGCGCTCTGCGTGACGCTGTCCGCTGCCTCCCATGTGCTGCTGTCCCGGATGCCGCTGCCGCTGACCACGGTGGCCGGGCTCGCCGCCGCCGTGTTCGTGCTCGCGTACGCGCTGGCGGGCCGGGAGCGCCGCTTCGGGCCGATCGCGGCCCTGCTCGTGCCGCTGGAGCTGGCCGCCGACACGGTCTTCAACGCCGGCCAGCACGCCTGTTACGGCGCGGCCGGCGGCCCCGTGGCCGGTCCGCTGCGCTCGCTGGGCGTGGACCTGCTGTGCCGCGGCGGCGACGTCGGCACGCCGCTGGCCCCGGCCGCCGGGCACCAGCCGGCCCCCGCCTGCACGTGGCTGCTGCTGCTCGCCGCGCACGTCGCCGTCGGGCTGCTGGCCGCCGCCTGGCTGCGCCGCGGCGAGGCGGCGCTCGCCCAGCTGCTGGGCGCCCTGGCCGTCTTCGCGCTGCGGCCGCTGCTGGTCGCGGTCGCGGTGCTCACCGCGGGCCGCGCCCCGCGCCGCCCGGCCGTGCGCCCCGCACCGGCCACCGGCCCCTCCCGCGGCACTCCCCTGCTCGTCCACTGCGTCGTACGCCGGGGACCGCCGGCCTGCTCCCTCGCGGCCTGATCCGCGAGTCACCGGTCCCCTTCCGTATCCCCGTGCGGGGCGCGGCACGCCGTATCCGGCGCCGCCCGGCACAGACCCATGGAGCGACACGATCATGAGCAACCGCAACAGCCAGGCGAACAAGCAGGCGGCCCGCGAGCGGCTGCGCGCCGAGCGCGAGCGGCAGGCGAAGAAGGACAAGGTCAAGCGGCAACTGACCGTCGGCGGCGCCATCGTCGTCGTCCTGGCCATCGCGGGCGGCATCGGCCTGGCCGTCGCCAACTCCGGCGGCGGCGACGGCAGCCCGGAGGACACCTGGGCCAAGGCCAAGGACGCGAAGCTGGTCAAGCCCGCCAACACCTCCGGCGCCGACGGCACGACCGTCACGATCGGTGAGAAGGACGCCAAGAACACCCTCGCGCTCTACGAGGACCCGCGCTGCCCCGGCTGCGCCAACTTCGAGCAGAACGTCGGCAAGACGGTCGAGAAGGACATCGCGGACGGCAAGTACAACGCCACCTTCCACCTCGGCACCTTCCTGGACGACAACCTCCAGGGCACCGGCTCCAAGAACGCGGTGAGCGCGCTGGGCGCCGCGCTGAACAAGAGCCCCCAGGCGTTCCTGGAGTACAAGTACGCGCTGTACTCGAAGAAGTACCACCCGGAGGAGACCGGCCCGGACAAGTTCGCCGACGACGCGTACCTGATCAAGGTCGCGGACACCGTGCCGGAGCTGAAGGGCGACAAGGCGTTCCAGAAGGCCCTGAAGGACGGCACGTACGACCGCTGGGCGCTGACGATGTCGGACGCGTTCAACAAGGCCAAGGACGTGCGGAGCACGCCGACCCTGAAGCTGAACGGCAAGCTGCTGTCCGCCGACGGGCAGAGCGCTCCGTCCACGGTCGGCGCGTTCAACTCCCTCGTGGACAAGAGCCTCAAGAAGTAACGAACGCAACCGCCGCGGCCGGCGGGCGTGCGGGCGGCAGCCGTCCCGTGCGCCCGCCGGCCGTTGCCGAATCTTGACCCCGCGCCGGCCGGCCACCGTGGCAGACTCCCCGCCATGGAGGGGACCGAATGAGCAACCGCAACAGCCAGGCCGCCAAGTCCGCGGCGCGAGAGCGCATACGTGCCGAACGGGAGCGGGAGAAGAAGCGCGCGCGGCTCCGCCGTCAGCTCGTGGTGGCCGGTGGCGTGCTCGGCGTCCTGGTGATCGCCGGCGGCATCGGCTACGGCGTCATGAAGGCCAACGAGCCCACCGGCTGGGACGCCGCCAAGGAGGCGAAGCTGGTCGAGCCCGCGCACACGCAGGGCAAGAACGGCACCGAGATCCTGATCGGCGACAAGAACGCCAAGGACACCCTGGAGGTGTTCGAAGACGTCCGCTGCCCGGCGTGCGCGGCCTTCGAGCAGTCCACCGGCGAGGTCCTCCAGAAGGACATCGCGGACGGCCGCTACAAGGTCCGCTTCACGATGTACGCGTTCATCGACGACATGGGCGGCGGCGAGGGCTCCAAGAACGCGCTGAGCGCGCTGGGCGCCGCGCTGGACAAGAGCCCCGAGGCGTTCCTCCACTACAAGGAGGCGCTGTACTCGGTGAAGAACCACCCCGAGGAGAGCGTGGACACCTACGCCAAGGACTCGGCGCTGCTGAAGGTCGCCGAGCAGGTGCCCGAGCTCAAGGGCGACGCCAAGTTCCAGCGGGCAGTGAAGGACGGCACGTACGACCGCTGGGCGATGGAGATGGCCGGGCTGTTCGGCCGCAAGGGCGTCAAGGGCACCCCGACCTTCATGCACGGCGACAAGAAGCTGACGATGGCGCCGATCCCGCAGCAGCAGATGACGCAGGCGCAGTACAACAAGCTCGCGCAGGCCAACTTCAAGAAGATGATCGACGCGGAGTTCGGCCCGGCGAAGAAGTGAGGCCGCGGGGCCGCCGGAAGTGACGCGGCGGGGCCGCCGGCCGGGGTACGGGTTCACGGATTCGATGGAATCCGTACCCCCTGAGTCACTTACCAGCCAGTAGGGTGATCGGCCGTGACCGATCATGACCAGATCTCGCGCCGTACCGCCGTCACGGCCGTAGCCACGACCGCCGCCCTGCTGCCCTTCGGCGCCGCCGCCACCGCGCGTGCCGCCGAGCCCGCCGCCGCGGCCCCCTTCCAGCACGGCGTCGCCTCCGGCGACCCGCTGCCCGACGGCGTCCTGCTGTGGACCCGCGTCACCCCCGCCGCCGACGCACTGCCGGGCTCCGGCAAGGGCCCGGCCACCGAGGTGGGCTGGCAGGTGGCCGCCGACAAGGGCTTCGCCAAGGTGGTCGCGCGGGGAACCGCGACCACCTCGGCGGCCACGGACCACACCGTCAAGGCGGACGTACGGGGCCTCGCGCCCGCCACCACCTACTTCTTCCGCTTCACCGCGCTCGGCGTCCACTCCCCCGTGGGCCGCACCCGCACCGCGCCCGCCGCGGGCACCGCCGCCACGAACGTCCGCTTCGGCGTGGTCTCCTGCGCCAACTGGGAGTCCGGCTACTTCTCGCCGTACCGCCATCTCGCGGCCCGCACCGACCTGGACGCGGTGCTGCACCTCGGCGACTACCTCTACGAGTACAAGACGGGCGAGTACCCGGCGCTGAAGTACGTGGTGCGCCCGCACTCCCCCGGCCACGAGCTGCTCACCCTGGCCGATTACCGGATCCGGCACGGCGTCCACAAGACCGACCCCGACGCGCAGGCGATGCACGCCACGCACCCGGTGATCGCGATGTGGGACGACCACGAGTTCGCCGACAACGCCTGGCCGGGCGGCGCGTACAACCACACGCCGGGCGCGGAGGGCGACTGGGCGGCGCGGATGGCCGCGGCGAAGCAGGCGTACTTCGAGTGGATGCCGGTACGCCCGTCCACTGCCGGCACCACCTACCGCCGCCTGCAGTTCGGCACGCTCGCCGATCTGCACCTGCTGGACCTGCGCAGCTTCCGCGACGAGCAGGTGCCGGTGGGCAGCGGGGAGGCGGACGACCCGGGCCGCACGCTCACCGGGCGCGCCCAGCTGGACTGGCTGAAGGCGGGGCTGGAACGCTCGGCGGCGGCCTGGCGGCTGGTCGGCACCTCCGTGATGATCTCGCAGGTGGCCTTCGGGTCCGTGCCCGCGCATCTGCTCGGGCCGCTCGCCGAGGTGCTGGGCATGCCCAAGGAGGGGCTGGCCATCAACACCGACCAGTGGGACGGCTACACCGACGACCGGCGCGAGCTGCTCACGCACCTCAGCGACCGGTCCATCGGCAACACCGTCTTCCTGACCGGCGACATCCACATGGCGTGGGCCAACGACGTACCGCTGAAGGCCGCGACGTACCCCGGGCAGGCCCCGGTGGCCACCGAGTTCGTCGTCACCTCGGTCACCTCCGACAACCTCGACGACACCCTGCACGTCGCCCCGCACACGATGTCGCTGCCCGCCGCCGCGGCGATCCGGGCCGCCAACCGCCATGTGAAGTGGGTGGACATGGACAGCCACGGCTACGGCGTCCTGGACGTCACCGCCGAGCGGACGCAGATGGACTACTTCGCCGTCTCCGACAAGGCCGACCCGGACGCCACGTCGTCGTGGGCACGCTCGTACCGCACGCTCAGCGGCACCCAGCGCGTGGAGCGGGCCGACGGGCCGGTGGTCTGACCGGGCGACCGCGTACGGCCGCCGGGCCCGCGCCCGGCGGCTGCCGGCCGTCCGTCACAGGTCGGCGAGGAAGCCCAGCCCGACCTTCCAGGCGCTCTCGGCGGCCTCCTTGTCGTAGTCGGGCAGCCCGTCGTCGGTGAAGAGGTGCCCGGCCCCGGCGTAGCGGTAGATCTCCACATCGGCGCCGGCCCGCTGCATACGGAGGTACCAGGCGTTCAGCCAGTCGTGCGGCTCGAAGGGGTCGGGGTCGGCGACGTGCAGCTGGACCGGCAGCTCGTCCACCGAGGCGTCGTCGGCGATGTCGGACGTCCCGTGCAGCAGGAGCAGCCCGCGCGCCTTCTCGTCACCCAGCGCCAGATTCTGCGCGACGGAGCCGCCGAAGGACAGGCCCGCGTAGACCAGCCCGCGGTCCGAGTACGGGGCCGCGGCCACCACCGCGCGCCGCAGCAGCTCGTCCTTGCCGATCTCGTCCTTGATCGCGATGCCGTCCTCGATGGTGTCGGCGGTGCGCCCGTCGAACAGGTCGGGAACGATTACTTCATGGCCGGATGCGCGCAGCCGCTCGGCGCCCGCCTGTACAGCCGGCCGCAGCCCGTATACAGAATGGAACAGAATGACGGTTTGAGTCGCCGCAGAGCCGGTCACTGGATTCACTTCCCTGTCGATGGATCGCACTCCTTCCATCGTGCCAGTTACGGTCGACAGGGAGCGGACCCCGACCAGGAGGAATCACGTGTCCATGGAGGACGTACTGCGTCCGCTGATTGTCCTGGGCGGCTCGGTCGCCCTCACGTTCGCCCTGGGCTGGGCGGCCGATCTCGCGATGCGCCGGGCCGACGCCGCGCGCCCGGACACCCCACTGTGGGGGCTGCTGCGGCGCTGCCGGATACCGCTCCAAGTCGTGCTCCTGGCAGCGCTCTTGCGCGGCACGTTCGACCGCACCAAGCTCGCGGTCATCGACGCGCACAGCAGCGCCGTCGGACAGCTGCTCTCCCTCGTCCTGATCGCCGCCACCGCCTGGCTGGCGATCAGGATCTCGGCGGCGATCGTGGAGTCCTCGTACTCGCGGTACGCGGCGGGCGCCCGCGACGCCGCACGGGTCCGCCGGGTCCGTACGCAGGTCACGCTGATCCAGCGGGTGGTCACCGCGATAGTCATCGTCGTCGCCGTCGCCGCGATGCTGCTGACCTTCCCCGCGATGCGCACGGTCGGCACCTCGATGCTGGCCTCGGCCGGTGTGCTGGGCATCGTCGCCGGTGTCGCGGCGCAGTCCACGCTCGGCAACCTCTTCGCGGGCCTGCAGATCGCCTTCGGCGACATGGTGCGGATCGGCGACACGGTCGTGGTGGACGGCGAGTGGGGCACGGTCGAGGAGATCACGCTGACCTATCTGACCGTACGGACCTGGGACGAGCGCCGGATCACCATGCCGGTCTCGTACTTCACCAGCAATCCGTTCGAGAACTGGTCGCGCGGCGGTGCGCAGATGACCGGCACCGTCTTCTTCCAGCTCGACCACAGCGCGCCCATCGAGGAGATGCGCGAGAAGCTGGCGGAGATCCTGAAGAACTCCGACGCCTGGGACGGCCGGGACCAGACCCTGGTGGTCACCGACACCACGCCCACCACGATCGTGGTGCGGGCGCTGGTGACCGCGCGGGACGCGGACGCGATCTGGACGGTGCGCTGCGAGGTGCGCGAGCAGATGATCACGTGGCTGCGGGACGTACATCCGTACGCGCTCCCGCGCATCGCGACGGCACCGGCCCCCGCCCTGGAGCCCGCGCCGGAGCCCCGGCCCTCCCTCGAGAAGTAGCGTTTCAGCTGAGAAGGAGCGTTTCAGCAGGGCTCACGAGGACGTGCTGCGCATGCTCCGTACGTCCAGGTGACGCAGCACCCGGTCGACCACCTCGGGGTCCGAGCCGGGCTCGCTGCGCGCCGCGAGCACCTCGTGGCGCGCGGCCGACAGCAGCTCGGCCTGGATGCGCTGGACCTTCTTCACGCGCGCGATGCGCTTGTCGTAGCCCTCGCGCCGCTCGTCGTCCACGATGTCCGGCGAGATGCGGGCGCCCATCTCGTACGTGCTCCGGGACAGCCGCTCCACGACCTCGTCGGACAGCTCCTCCTCCGCCAGCACCTCCTTCAGCCGCCGCCGGGACGCCTTGACCACCCGGACCGCCAGCTCGCGCTCCAGCGCGTCCTCGGCGTCCGTGTCGGCCCGCACCCCCAGCTTCTTGACCATGAAGGGCAGCGTCAGGCCCTGTACGACGAGGGTGGCCAGCACCACGGAGAAGGCGATGAAGAGGATCTCGTCGCGGGCCGGGAACGCCTTGCCGCCGTCGATCTCGTACGGGATGGCCAGCGCCAGCGCCACCGAGGCCACTCCGCGCATCCCCGACCACCACATCACGATGGTCTCCCGCCAGCTGGATGGGATCTCCTCCGCGATGCGGTGCCGGTGCAGCCGCCGGGCCAGCCAGGCGGCGGGCAGCAGCCACAGCAGCCGGACGCCCACCACGACGGCGACGACGGCGGCGCAGGCACCCAGCAGCTGCTGCCAGTGCCCGGCGGCGGTGCCGAAGATGTTGTGCAGCTCCAGGCCGATCAGGCCGAAGGCGACGCCGGTGACGAGGGTGTCGACGACCTCCCAGAAGGTGTGCCCGGCGAGCCGGCCCATCACGTCGTCCGCGTCGGCGGCGTAGTGCGCGAGGAAGAGCGCGGCGGTCAGCACGCCCAGCACGCCGGAGCCGTGCAGCTCCTCGGAGAGGACGTACGCCACGAAGGGCACCAGCAGCGTCAGGCCGACCTGGAGGGTCGCGTCGTCGACCACGTCCATCAGCTTGTTGGCGAGCCAGCCGAGCACCACGCCGACCACTATCGCCACGACGGCGGAGAGCACCAGCATGCCGACGGCGGCCGGCGCCGAGAAGGTGCCGGAGACCGCGGCGGCCAGCGCCACGTGGTACAGCACGATCGCGGTGACGTCGTTGAACAGGCCCTCGCCCTCCAGGATCGACACCAGCCGGCGGGGCAGCCCGAGCTTGCCGGCGACCGCGGTCGCGGCGACCGGGTCCGGCGGCGCGACCAGCGCGCCCAGGACGACGGCGGCGGCCACCGGCAGGCCGGGGACGACGCTGTGCGCGACGGCGGCGACGGCCGCGGTGGTCGCGAACACCAGCGCCACCGCGAGCAGGAAGATCGGCCTGATGTTGGCGGTGAACTGGCGCCAGGACGTGCGCTGCACCGCCGCGTACAGCAGCGGTGGCAGCAGCAGCGGAAGGATGAACTCCGGCGGCACGTGGACGTTCGGTACGAACGGCAGCAGGGCCAGCACGGCGCCCGCGAGCGTCATCAGCACCGGTGACGGCAGCCCCAGCCGGTCGCCGAGCGGGACCATGAGCACGGCCCCCAGCAGCAGGACGAACATCAGGGCCAGCTGGTCCACGGCAGGCACGCTCCGGAGCTTCGAAATCAGTCGATCACTGATCAAGCCTGCCATGAAGCGCGGGAAACGCCCGTCGGCGCACCCTCCCGAGGGCGGCTGCGGGTCTCAGGCGCTCTCGTGCCCGCACCCGGCCCGGGCCTCAGGCGCTCTCGGCGCGCACCCGGTCCAGGGCGCGCTGCAGGTCCTCCGGGTACTCGCTCTCGAACTCCACCCAGCGGCCGTCCGCCGGGTGCTCGAAGCCGAGGCGCACAGCGTGCAGCCACTGCCGGGAGATGCCGAGGCGCTTGGCGAGCGTGGGGTCGGCGCCGTACGTGAGGTCGCCGACGCAGGGGTGGCGGTGCGCGGACATGTGCACGCGGATCTGGTGCGTGCGGCCGGTCTCCAGCTTGATGTCCAGCAGGCTGGCCGCGCGGAACGCCTCGACGAGGTCGTAGTGCGTGACGGAGGGCTTGCCGTCGGCGGTCACGGCCCACTTGTAGTCATGCTGGGGGTGGCGGCCGATCGGGGCGTCGATCGTGCCGCTGAGCGGGTCGGGGTGGCCCTGGACGAGGGCGTTGTACCGCTTCTCCGGCACGCGCTCCTTGAACTGCCGCTTCAGGGACGTGTACGCGCGCTCGGACTTGGCGACGACCATCAGGCCCGACGTGCCGACGTCCAGGCGGTGCACGACGCCCTGGCGCTCCGCGGCGCCGGAGGTGGAGATGCGGTACCCGGCCGCCGCCAGGCCGCCGATGACGGTCGTGCCGGTCCAGCCGGGGCTGGGGTGCGCGGCGACGCCGACCGGCTTCATGATCACGACGATGTCGTCGTCGTCATGGACGATCTCCATGCCCTCGACGGGCTCGGCGACGATCTCCACGGGCGCCGGGGCCTGCGGCATCTCGACTTCCAGCCAGGCGCCGCCGTGCACCCGCTCGGACTTCATCACCTCGGATCCGTCGACCCGGACCTTTCCGGCGGCGGCCAGCTCGGCCGCCTTCGTACGGGAAAAGCCGAACATGCGGGCCAGCGCGGCGTCGACGCGCTCGCCCTCCAGGCCGTCCGGTACGGGCAGGGTGCGGATCTCGGGAATCGTGCTCACCCCACGAGTATGGCAGTCCCCGCGGACACTTCCGTCGGCCCCGTCCCTGCCTGTGGAAAACCCTCCGTGGGCCCGGGCCGGCCCTTGTGGAAGACCCGGCGTCAGTCCTTGTGGACGGTGCCGTCCGGGTCCAGGCCGCGGAAGGAGAGCAGCACGATCAGGATGCCGCCGCAGACGATCCCGGAGTCGGCGAGGTTGAAGACCGCGAAGTGCGCGGGGGCAATGAAGTCGACCACCGCACCCTGGAAGACGCCGGGCGAGCGGAAGAGCCGGTCGGTCAGGTTGCCGAAGGCGCCGCCGAGCAGCAGGCCGAGCGCGAGGGCCCAGGGCAGGCTGTAGAGCTTGCGGGCGATCCGGAAGATCACCACGATCACCGCGGCGGCGATCAGCGTCAGGAAGATGGTCAGCGCCTCGCCCATGCTGAAGGCGGCACCACGGTTGCGGATCACCTCGAACTGCAGCAGCGTGCCGATCACCTGGACCGGCTCGTGGTGCTCCAGCTTGGCCACCACCAGCAGCTTGCTGCCCAGGTCCAGGAGGTACACGATCAGCGCGACGAGCAGCAGCGCGCCGATCCGCCGCGGCCCGCGCGGCGCGGCGCTCGCGCCCGTCTCCGCCGCGTCGTCCTGCCCGGTCTCCCCGCCGTCCCCGTGCCCGGGCTCCGGTCCGTTGCCCGGCGTACCGGTGATGCGCTCCGCCTCTGCCACGTGTGAGTCCTCAGCCCGTTCCGTGTCCGCGGCCAGGCCCCCGCCTGGCTGAACTTCGAGAGTACGGCACGGGGCCGGGCTGCATGCGGCGTGCCCCATGAGGGGCGCGGGACCGGGGCGGTGCCGCCCCGGTCCCGCCCTCTTCCTAACGCCGCTCGGTCTTCTGCTTGCACTCCACGCAGAGCGTCGCCCGGGGGAACGCCTGCATACGGGCCTTGCCGATCGGCTTCCCGCAGTTCTCGCAGAGCCCGTACGTGCCCGCGTCCAGCCGCTCCAGCGCCCGTTCGGTCTGCAGCAGCATCTCGCGCGCATTCGAGGCCAGCGCCATCTCGTGCTCGCGGGTGATGTTCTTCGAGCCGGTGTCGGCCTCGTCACCCGTGCTGTCGCTGGAGTCCCGCATCAGGCCCGCGATGGCGTCCTCGGAGGACCGGATCTCCTCGCGCAGCCGGTGCTCCTCCTCCCTCAGCATCGAACGGGCCTCGTCCGCCTCGGCCTCCGACCACGGATCCTCGCCCGGCCGTACGGGCAGCTCGGCGGCGGTCGCCGGGCCGGTACGCGCCTTGGGCAGGGCCGTCGCGGCGGCCGTCTGCTCACTGTCGTCCACCGCAGCGGCCGGTGCCCCGCCCGGAGTCTTCTTCGCCACCACCGTCTTGGCTCCCGTCTTCTTAGCGGGCACCGCCTCTTCCGGCGGTGCAGCCTTGCTGGCCGTGCTCGCTCTCTTGGCCGGCGCCTTCCTGGCCGCGGCCTTCTTGCCCGTGGTCTTTCTGGGCGCGCTCTCCTTGGGGGGCGGATTCCCGGTCGCGGTGCTGTCCGTCCCGGTGTCGTCGGCTTCCGCGGGCGGGTGCCCCGTCGCGGCCTCCTGGGCCGCGGCGTCCTCGGGCGCGTCCTCCCCCACCGGCGCGTTCCCGGTCGCCGTCTTCTTCGCCGCGGACTTCTTCGCCGTCTTCTTCCTGGCGGGCTTCTTCGCGGCGGCCTGCCCCGCGCCGCCGGCGTCCCCGAGGGGTGCGCCGCCGGCCCGGGCCGCCTCGTCGGGCCGGCCCGGCACGGGGTCGGGTACCGGGTCCGTCGCCGGGTCCCCGGCCGCGGCTCCGTCCGGCGGCGTGCCCCGTCCGTGCGCCGCCGTGCTGTCGTGCGCGGCGGTCTCTTTCGCCACCATGGCCGCGATCCCTTCACGTATGTGATCTTGCTCGCGAATCGTGACCGGAACGATAAATCGACTCACAGCACGCGGCAACGGGACGCACCGCCCTCCACCGTCCGGTCTCCCCGCACGGGAGCCCGGTCTGCATCCGTTGTGCCCCGCTCCCCGCCCGGTAATCCGGCCGCGATCCGGCAGCCCATCAGGGGCGCGGCGGCTCCTTCGTACGCCTGCCGCATTCCGTCGCGTTGCGTATCGGCATTCGGGTCAAGCTTCCCGCCGCCGGTACTCCGGTCGGCGCAGCACGGAAAAGCGGTCGGCCGTCCCATCCCGCGCCCCGTACACTGGCCCCAGCGAAAGGCGTGGATGGGACGAGTAGCGCCGCACGCAGCCAAGAGCGACCCGGGGACGGTGGGAGCCCGGGGGTGTGCGCGACGTGAAGATCACCCCGGAGCCGCCGGAAGAACGCCCCAGGAGCCCTGGGCGCCAGTAGACCCGGCATCGCGACCCCAATGAGGGGGCCGAGGAGATCGACGCGATCATGTGGTCGCGGCGCCGCTCCCCGGCCAAGGAGGGTGGTACCGCGGGAGCAGCGCTCTCGTCCCTCCGGTCGGAGAACGCAAGCGGTGTCCGCCGGAGGAAGCCCCCGATGAGTCCCACGCCCCAGTACAACCAGGTGCCCGCGCAGGTGGACCTGCCCGCCCTCGAGCACGCCGTGCTCGACTTCTGGCAGGAGCAGAAGGTCTTCGCGCGCACGCTCGAGCAGTCCGAGGGACGCCCGGAGTGGGTGTTCTACGAGGGCCCGCCCACGGCGAACGGCATGCCGGGCGCGCACCACATCGAGGCCCGCGTCTTCAAGGACGTCTTCCCCCGCTTCCGCACGATGCGGGGCTACCACGTCGGCCGCAAGGCCGGCTGGGACTGCCACGGCCTCCCGGTCGAGCTGGCCGTGGAGAAGGAGCTGGGCTTCAACGGCAAGAAGGACATCGAGGCGTACGGCATCGCCGAGTTCAACGCCAAGTGCCGCGAGTCGGTGACCCGGCACACGGACGCCTTCGCCGAGCTCACCACCCGTATGGGCTACTGGACCGACCTCGATGCCCCGTACCGCACGATGGACTCCGACTACATCGAGTCGGTGTGGTGGTCGCTGAAGGAGATCTTCAAGAAGGGCCTGCTGGTCCAGGACCACCGCGTCGCCCCCTGGTGCCCCCGCTGCGGCACGGGCCTCTCGGACCACGAGCTGGCCCAGGGGTACGAGACGGTCGTCGACCCCTCGGTCTACGTCCGCCTGCCGCTGACCTCCGGCCCGCTGGCCGGCGAGGCGGCGCTGCTGATCTGGACGACCACGCCGTGGACGCTGGTCTCCAACACCGCGGTCGCCGCGCACCCGGACGTCACCTACGTCGTCGCCACCGACGGCAACGAGAAGCTGGTCGTCGCCGAGCAGCTGGTCGAGAAGGCGCTGGGCGAGGGCTGGACCACGACGGGCCGGTCCTTCACGGGCCGCGAGATGGAGCGCTGGGCGTACGAGCGCCCGTTCGGCCTGGTCGAGCTCGAAGGCGCCAACTTCGTCGTCAACGCCGAGTACGTCACCACCGAGGACGGCACGGGCCTGGTCCACCAGGCGCCCGCCTTCGGTGAGGACGACCTCAAGACCTGCAAGGGCTACGGCCTGCCGGTCGTGAACCCGGTCCGCCCCGACGGCACCTTCGAGGAGGACCTCGCCCTGGTCGGCGGGCAGTTCTTCAAGAAGGCCGACGAGGCGCTGGTCGCGGACCTGGACGCGCGCGGCCTGCTCTTCCGCCACGTCGCGTACGAGCACAGCTACCCGCACTGCTGGCGCTGCCACACGGCGCTGCTGTACTACGCCCAGCCGTCCTGGTACATCCGCACCACCGCGGTCAAGGACGCGCTGCTCCGCGAGAACGAGCACACCAACTGGTTCCCGGAGTCGGTCAAGCACGGCCGCTTCGGCGACTGGCTGAACAACAACATCGACTGGGCGCTGTCCCGCAACCGCTACTGGGGCACCCCGCTGCCCATCTGGCGCTGCGAGGAGAACCACCTCACCTGCGTCGGCTCGCTCACCGAGCTGTCGGAGCTGACGGGCACCGACCAGACCGGGCTGGACCCGCACCGCCCGTACATCGACGACATCACCTTCACCTGCTCCCACGAGGGGTGCTCGGCGGAGGCCGTGCGCGTCCCCGAGGTCATCGACGCCTGGTACGACTCGGGTTCGATGCCGTTCGCGCAGTGGGGCTACCCGCACCGCAACAAGGACCTCTTCGAGAAGCGGTATCCGGCGCAGTTCATCTCCGAGGCCATCGACCAGACGCGTGGGTGGTTCTACACGCTGATGGCCGTCGGCACGCTCGTCTTCGACAAGTCGTCGTACGAGAACGTCGTCTGCCTGGGCCACATCCTCGCCGAGGACGGCCGGAAGATGTCCAAGCACCTGGGCAACACCCTCGAGCCGATCCCGCTGATGGACCGGCACGGCGCGGACGCGGTGCGGTGGTTCATGGCGGCCGGCGGCTCCCCGTGGGCGGCGCGCCGCGTCGGTCACGGCACGATCCAGGAGGTCGTCCGCAAGACGCTCCTGACGTACTGGAACACCGTCGCCTTCCAGGCGCTGTACGCGCGGACCGCCGGCTGGGCGCCGAGCGCGGCCGACCCGGCGCCGGCCGACCGCCCGGTGCTGGACCGCTGGCTGCTCAGCGAGCTGAACGCGCTGGTCGAGGAGGTCACCACGGCGCTGGAGTCCTACGACACCCAGCGCGCGGGCAAGGCGCTCTCCGCCTTCGTCGACGACCTCTCGAACTGGTACGTGCGCCGCTCGCGCCGCCGCTTCTGGCAGGGCGACGCGGCCGCGCTGCGCACCCTCCACGAGGTCATCGAGACGGTGACCCGCCTGATGGCGCCGCTCACCCCGTTCATCACCGAGCGGGTCTGGCAGGACCTGGTCGTCCCGGTCACCCCGGACGCGCCGGACTCCGTCCACCTGTCCACCTGGCCGGAGGCGGACACCTCGGCGATCGACCCGACGCTCTCCACGCAGATGGTCCTGGTCCGCCGGCTGGTCGAGCTGGGCCGCGCCACGCGTGCCGAGTCCGGCGTGAAGACCCGCCAGCCGCTGTCCCGCGCGCTGGTCGCCGCGGCCGGCTTCGAGACGCTCGGTGACGAGCTGCGCACCCAGATCACCGAAGAGCTGAACGTCAGTTCCCTGGCCTCGCTCTCCGAGGTCGGCGGTTCCCTGGTGGACACCACCGCCAAGGCGAACTTCCGTGCACTGGGCAAGCGCTTCGGCAAGGGCGTCCAGGCCGTCGCCAAGGCCATCGCCAACGCCGACGCCGCGGCCCTCTCGCTCGCCCTGCGTGAGGGCACGGCCACCGTCGAGGTCGACGGCGAGACGGTCTCCCTGGCCCCCGACGAGGTGATCATCACCGAGACGCCGCGCGAGGGCTGGTCGGTGGCCTCCGACTCGGGCGCGACCGTGGCGCTGGACCTGGAGATCACCCCGGAGCTGCGCCGCGCGGGCCTCGCCCGCGACGCCATCCGCCTCATCCAGGAGGCCCGCAAGAACAGCGGCCTGGACGTCGCGGACCGGATCGCGCTGCGCTGGGAGTCCTCCGACGAGGAGGTCCGCACGGCCCTGGCCGACCACGCGGCCCTGATCTCCGACGAGGTCCTGGCGACGGACTTCGCCGCCGGCGACGCGGACGAGGCATACGGCGACCCCTTCACGGACGAGGCCCTGTCCCTCACCTTCCGCCTGCGCAAGGCGTAACCGTACGGGCCGACCCGGCCCCTACGAACGACAGGCCGAGGCCCCCGGTACGAGTGAGTCCGTACCGGGGGCCTCGGCATGCGCCCCGTAAGGGGCGCGGGGAACTGCGCGAGCAACCACAACGGCGCGGCAGCCCGCCGACCACCTGCCGCCTACGGCGAAAATCGGCCCGCCGAAGGCGATCATCGGCCCACGCCGAAGGCGAAAAGGGCCGGGCCCCCGGGGAAAAGATCCCCAGGGGCCCGGCCCTGATTGCCGACTTATTGCCCGCCACGCCGGAGCGCAACCCACGCGTGGGTCGACCACCCGGCGCGTCAGCGCCTAGTTGTCGTCCTCGTCGATGAGGAAGCCACGCATCGGCGACGGAGCCTGCTGCATCTGCTGCTGGCCCTGCGGCCGGACCGGAGCCATCGGCTGGGTCATGGCCGGCGACATCTGCTGCTGGCTGCCGTACGACGGGCCGCTGCTGCCGTTCGAGCCGCCGTGGCCGCCCATGGACTGGTTGCCGCCCATGGTGTGGCTGGAGCCGCCGCCCATGGAGCCGGCACCGGCCGACGCCATCGACGGGGACGCCGGCAGCGAGGCCGCAGCCGGGGTCCGCGGCGGGGCGAGCGACTCGTCGGAGGAGTTCTCCAGCTGGCGCAGCTGGCTCTCCAGGTACGACTTCAGTCGCGTGCGGTACTCGCGCTCGAAGCCGCGCAGGTCCTCGACCTTGCGCTCCAGCGTGGCGCGGGCGGACTCCAGGGAGCCCATCGCGACGCGGTGCTTCTCCTGCGCGTCCCGCTCCAGCGCGTCGGCCTTGGCGCGGGCGTCCCGCTCCAGGCCCTCGGCGCGGCTGCGGGCCTCGCCGACGATCTTGTTGGCCTCGGAGCGGGCCTCCGCGATCGCCTGGTCGGCGGTCTGCTGCGCCAGCGACAGCACGCGCGCGGCGCTGTCACCGCCCGGGCCGCCCTGGCCGCCCGGCTGCGGCAGCTGCGGGCCGCCGCCCTGCGGACCGCCCATCGGGCCGCCCATGGGACCGCCGGGGCCCATCTGGCCGCCGTGCGGGCCCTGCGGACCGGGACCGTGGCCACCGGGACCTGCGGGCAGCTGCGGTGCACCGCCGGGCAGCTGGGGCGGGCCACCCATCCCCTGCTGCTGGCCGGGCGGGACCGGCTGCGGACCGGATATGGCGGCGGGCACGGGGGCACCGGGCCGCTGCTGCTGCGGTCCGTCCTGCTCCTGCTGCTTGCGCATGCCCTGCTGCTGCTGGCTCTGGGCGGCAGCACGGGTGGCCGCGGCCAGCTTGGCGCGCAGGTCCTCGTTCTCCCGGAGCAGGCGGGTCAGTTCGGCTTCGACCTCATCGAGGAAGGCATCGACCTCGTCCTCGTCATAGCCTTCTCGGAGGCGGACGGTCGTGAACTGCTTGTTCCGCACGTCCTCGGGGGTCAACGGCATCTCTTCTTCACCTCAACGTAGTCGTCGGCAATCGGCAAGACCGTATCGTTCACAACTTGCTCACGACGTTGCTCACGACGGTGATCAGGATGTAGACGATGATCATCAGTACGAAGAAGGACAGGTCGAGCGCCACGCCCCCGAGACGCAGCGGCGGTATGACACGCCGCAGAAGCTTGAGTGGCGGATCAGTCACAGTGTAAGTGGCCTCCAGTACGACCACCATCGCCTTGCCGGGTTGCCATGAACGGGCGAACTGGAAGACGTAGTCCATCACCAGCCGGAAGATCAACACAATGAGGAAGCAGTACAGCGCGATATAGATCACCTGCAGTGCGATGCCCATCTCGCGCTTCCCTCTCCCCTTGCCTGTGCCGGCCCTACGGCCTCGGTGTGCCCGGTGTTGCGTCTCAGCTCTGGTTGAAGAACCCGCCCTCTGCGATACGGGCCTTGTCCTCCGCCGTGACATCGACGTTAGCAGGAGACAGCAGGAACACCTTCTGTGTCACTCGCTCGATACTCCCGTGCAAACCGAACACCAACCCGGCCGCAAAGTCGACAAGTCGCTTCGCGTCCGTGTCGTCCATCTCCGTCAGATTCATGATCACCGGAGTGCCCTCACGGAAGTGTTCCCCGATAGTACGGGCTTCGTTGTAGGTCCGGGGGTGCAGTGTGGTGATGCGGTACGGCTCCCGCTCGGACACAACCTTGGGCATGATCACCGGTGCGTTCTTCTCCAGATTCGGACGTTCGGGTGTGATGGACGCCACGGGGGCGATTCGGGCGGGTCGTCCGCTTTCCGTACCCACTGGCGGAGACTCGCGCTGCGCCGGCGGCGAGACGACTCGTGCCGGTTCGTCCCGTTCGGGGCGTGCTTCGGTGGGCGGCTGGTGCTGCTGCCGCCTCTCCGGCTCGGGCTCCGGGTCGAGTTCGGGCTCGAAGTCGTCGTCGGGGTCGAAGCCCCGGCCGTCGTACCCATCGTCCTCCACGAGGCCGAGGTAGACCGCCATCTTGCGCATCGCGCCGGCCATTCTCTGCGTCCTCCGCTCTGTGGTGGATCGGCTCCGTCACCGGTCGCCTTGGATCCACTCGGCCTGCCCGTCTTTTGACGGTAATGACCATATTTTGTGCTGTGGTCCGACTTGCTTCGCGACGTTACCCGAGCCGTGGTCGGACTCCGAGTACCGCAGTGCCCACGCGTACATGTGTCGCACCGGCGGCCACCGCGTCCTCGAGATCCGAACTCATTCCTGCCGAGACCATTTTCGCAGCAGGATGACCCGAGCGCAGGCCGGATGCGATTTCCGCCAGCCGGTCGAAAGCCGCCCGCGGCCGGCCTGCGTACTGCCCTGCCAGCGGAGCGACCGTCATCAGACCGCCCAGCCGCAGCCCTTCGGCCGCCGCCACCGCGTCGGCCAGCGCCGCCACCCCGTCCGGACCGACACCGCCGCGGTCGCCGCGCTCCCCCGACTCGGCGTCAAGTGCCACCTGGATCAGGCAGTCCAGCTCGCGCCCGGCACGTACGGCCTCCTTGGAGAGCGCGGTGACGAGCTTGACCCGGTCCACGGACTGCACGATATCCGCGTAACTGACCACAGACCGGACTTTATTTGTCTGCAATTGGCCGACGAAATGCCAAGTAAGCGGCAAATCCGAGCAAGCGGCCGCCTTGGGCGCCGCGTCCTGGTCGCGGTTCTCCGCGACGTGCCGGATGCCCAATTCCGAAAGGATACGGACATCGCTCGCCGGGTAGGTCTTTGTGACCACAATCAGGGTCACATCATCACGATTGCGACCGGCTTTGGCACAAGCGGTGGAGATACGGTCCTCCACCCGGGCCAGGTTCTCGGCCAGTTCCGTTCTACGGTCCGTCACAGCTCAGCCGTCCAGCCATACATAACTCGCGAGCCGCCCCGTTGTGCGGTCGCGCCGGTACGAGAAATGGTCCGCCGATTCCAGCGTGCAGATGTGGGAATGTTCACGCACCCGCACGCCGCACCGGGCGAGTTGGGCGGCCACCCCGGCCACCACGTCCACCGCTGGAGTCCCCCAGCTCGTGGTCGCGCGCGCCTCGGGCACCGCGGCGGCGACCTCGGCGCGCATCGCCTCCGGTACCTCGTAACAGCGCCCGCAGACCGCGGGTCCGGTGTACGCGGCGATCCGCCCGGGGTCGGCACCGAGCGCGGTCATCGCCTCGACCGTGGCCGGTACGACCCCGGCCACCAGTCCGGGACGTCCGGCGTGCGCGGCGCCCGCGACCCCGGCGACCGGGTCGGCGAGGAGGACGGGGGTGCAGTCGGCGGTGAGGACGGCGAGGGCCAGGCCCCGACGGCTCGTCACGACCGCGTCCACGCAGGGCACCTCGGTCCCGTCCCGCCACGGCCCGTCCACGACCGCCACGTCGCGTCCGTGCACCTGGTTCATCCAGACCACATCGGCCGGATCCAGTCCGAGGGACTTGGCCGCCAGTTCGCGATTGGTCCGTACCGCCTGTGGGTCGTCGCCCACGGCGCCGCCGAGGTTGAGCTCGGCATACGGAGCGGCGCTCACCCCACCCCACCGGTCGGTGAAGGCGAAGCGCGCGCCGCTCGCATCATCCGTCAGCACAGAGTGCTGCTGTCCTATCACTGCTGGGTCTTCGGCTACTTCAGGAAGTCCGGGACGTCCAGCTCCTCGGCCGTGCTGTCCGTGTACGGACGGGCCGGGGGGACCTGCGGGGCGACCGGCGGCGGCGCCGGGGCCTCGCTGACCGGCGCCGGCTCGACCGGGGCCGGCTCCTCGTCCCGCACCGGGACGGAGCCGAGGCCGCCGAAGGCCGGGCGGGGCTCCGGGGGCGCGGCCGGGCGGCTCGCCGGGGCTGCCGGCTCCTCGCGCTTGCCGGAGGAGGACGAGCTGATGACGTTCTCGCGGCGGGCCGGCGGCTGACCGCCGTCGAAGCCCGCGGCGATGACGGTCACGCGGACCTCGTCGCCCAGCGCGTCGTCGATGACCGCGCCGAAGATGATGTTGGCTTCCGGGTGGGCCGCCTCGCTGACCAGCTGGGCCGCCTCGTTGATCTCGAAGAGACCGAGGTCGGAGCCGCCGGAGATGGACAGCAGCACACCGCGGGCGCCGTCGATGGAGGCTTCCAGCAGCGGCGAGGAGATGGCCATTTCGGCGGCGGCCACCGCGCGGTCGTCGCCGCGGGCCGAGCCGATGCCCATGAGGGCCGAGCCGGCCTCGGACATCACGGACTTCACGTCGGCGAAGTCGAGGTTGATCAGGCCCGGGGTGGTGATCAGGTCGGTGATGCCCTGGACACCGGACAGCAGCACCTGGTCGGCGGACTTGAAGGCGTCAAGAACGCTCACCTGGCGGTCCGAGATGGACAGCAGCCGGTCGTTGGGGATGACGATGAGCGTGTCGACCTCTTCGCGCAGCTGCGCGATGCCGTCCTCGGCCTGGTTGGCGCGGCGGCGGCCCTCGAAGGTGAACGGCCGGGTGACCACACCGATCGTCAGGGCGCCCAGCGAGCGCGCGATGTTGGCGACCACGGGCGCGCCGCCCGTGCCGGTGCCGCCGCCCTCACCCGCGGTCACGAAGACCATGTCGGCCCCCTTGAGGACCTCCTCGATCTCCTCGCGGTGGTCTTCGGCCGCCTTGCGGCCCACGTCCGGGTTTGCGCCGGCGCCGAGGCCACGCGTCATTTCACGGCCGACGTCGAGCTTGACGTCGGCGTCGCTCATCAGCAACGCCTGCGCATCGGTGTTGATCGCGATGAACTCGACGCCCTTGAGCCCGACCTCGATCATCCGGTTGATGGCGTTCACGCCACCGCCGCCGATGCCGACGACCTTGATGACTGCGAGGTAGTTCTGCGGTGCTGCCACGTCGAAGGCCTCTCGCCTCGAGTTACGTGTCGGTGCCTCACATGTGCTGTGGACAACGACTGATGCCGATGGGACGGTCCGTATTGCCGACCCGAACCCTAACGTTGAAGTTTAGGGTTACCAGTGCCTGTGTTCCCTGGGTTCTTTGGAACGAGACACTAAGTCGACAAGCGGCGCACGTTCAACGAACACGCCGAACCTCCCGTTTTTCTTTTCACCCTATGTGATCACCCGTAGTGGTAGCCATCCAGGGTGCTGGCCTGCGCGTACGTACGTCAACTCCCGGACGCGGCGGGCGCACTGGGGACGCTGACGTCGAAGTGGCGCGCATCACGCGCCGCTTTCAGGAGCGCGCGGAGTACCTTGGCCTTTTCCTTGCCGTGTTCCTCGCTGCCCCACTCGACCCGGCGTCCGCCGGTCAGCTCCAGGGTGATGGAGTCGTACGAACGTACGCGGATGACGCGCACGTCCTTGCCGACCGTATCGGGAAGCGCGGTGGCGACCTTCACCGCCGCGCGGTTCAGAGCAGGGATACCGAAACGGCGCAGGCTCGGCGAATCGGCCGCGTCCATTTCCAGCCGGGGTACATCGCGCGGCGCGATACCGACGGTGGCGAAGCGCACGCCCCGGTCGTCCACTTCACGGAACTTTCCGCCCTTTTGGACGACCAGGACGGGCTGCCGCTCCGTCACGTTCAGGGAGATGGTGTCCGGCCACGAGCGCTCCACTTCGACCGACTTGATGCGGCGCAGCCGGTCGGCCAGCCGTGCGGCGATACCGTCGGTGTCCACGGAGGCGAGCGGCGAGCCCAGCGGCACCGCCGCCGCTGCCGTCACCTCACGCACCGTCAGGACATCGGTGCCGCGCACCTGCACCCGCTCCGCGCGGAGCCAGTCCGAGCCGTACAGCACCCAGGTACCAAAGCCGACCAGCAGCGCTATGAGGACGGTGGCGACGATGAGCGTACGGCGGCGGGGACGGCCGGGGAGGCGCGCCCCCGGCCGCGGCAGCTGCAGCCACCACGGCCGGAGCCGCTCTTCCGGTCCCCCGGAGTCGGCGGGCGGGCCGGCCTGCGGTCTGCGCTGCTCACCGCGGCGGGCGGTGGTGCTGGGTCCGGCCACGCTCCCTCTCCTTCCCCCCGGCCGCCTCAGCCCCGGCGGGAGGCGATTGCTTCGTAGACCATGCCGACGAGCAGTTCGTCGGCGTCTCTGCGGCCGAACTCGGCGGCCGCGCGGGACATCTCGTACAGCCGGTGCGGGTCCGAGAGCACCGGCAGGACGTTGCCCTGCACCCACTCGGGGGACAGCTGCGCGTCGTCGACCAGCAGGCCGCCGCCGGCGTTGACCACCGGCTGGGCGTTCAGCCGCTGCTCGCCGTTGCCGATGGGCAGCGGGACGTACGCGGCGGGCAGCCCGACGGCGGACAGCTCGGCGACGGTCATCGCGCCCGCGCGGCAGAGCATCATGTCGGCCGCGGCGTACGCGAGGTCCATCCGGTCCACGTACGGTACCGGGACGTACGGCGGCATCCCGGGCATGTTGTCGACCTGCGGCAGTTCGTTCTTCGGGCCGACCGCGTGCAGCACCTGGATGCCGGCGCGCTGGAAGCTCGGCACGGCGGCCTGGATGACCTCGTTCAGCCGGCGCGCGCCCTGCGAGCCGCCGGAGACCAGCAGCGTCGGCAGGTTCGGGTCCAGGCCGAAGGCGGCGCGCGCCTCGGCGCGGACCGCCGCCCGGTCCAGGGTCGCGATCGTGCGGCGCAGCGGGATGCCGACGTAACGGGCGTCGCGCAGCTTGCTGTCGGGGGTGGAGACGGCGACGAACTTGGCGTACCGCGAGCCGATCTTGTTGGCCAGGCCCGGCCGGGCGTTGGCCTCGTGCACGACGATCGGCACGCCGAGCCGCTTGG
Source organism: Streptomyces sp. NPDC053542 (assembly GCF_044544685.1). Lineage (NCBI taxonomy): Bacteria > Bacillati > Actinomycetota > Actinomycetes > Kitasatosporales > Streptomycetaceae > Streptomyces > Streptomyces sp. NPDC053542. The sequence continues at coordinate 17,617 of NZ_JBITXL010000012.1, read as the reverse complement.
CGGCCAGGTAGCCGGGCAGCGCCACGTAACCGCCGAAGCCGACGACGCAGTCCGCCTTCGTGCGCTCCAGGATCTGCTCGGCCGCCTTGATCGTGCCGCGCAGCCGCCCGGGGACGGTGATCAGCTCGGGGGTGGGCTTGCGCGGCAGCGGAACGGCCGGGATCAGCCCCAGTTCGTAACCGCGCTCCGGTACCAGCCGGGTCTCCAGTCCGCGCTCCGTGCCCAGGGCCGTGATGCCCACGGTCGGGTCCTGCCTGCGCAGGGCGTCCGCGAGGGCGAGCGCGGGCTCGATGTGGCCGGCGGTCCCCCCACCGGCGAGTACGACATGCACCGAAATTCACCGCTCTCCGGACGGCAGCTTCTTGACGCGCCGTCTCATCGTCTTCCGTCTCACCCCAGCCGGCATTCTCGCGAATACCGGCTGCCGCATGGCCAGCGCCGCCCGCGCCGCGGGCTCATCACGCGCGAAGGCGATCAGGAGTCCGACAGCGAACATCGTCGGCAGCAGGGCGGAGCCTCCGTAGGAGAACAGCGGGAGCGGGACACCGGCGATCGGCAGCAGGCCGAGCACCGCACCGATGTTGACCACGGCCTGAGCCGTGATCCAGGTGGTCACGCCACCCGCGGCGTACCGTACGAAGGGATCCTCCGTGCGTCCGGCCACGCGGATACCCGCATAGCCTAGAGCCGCGAACAGGGCGAGTACCGACAGCGTCCCCGCCAGTCCCAGTTCCTCCCCGGTGATGGCGAAGATGAAGTCGGTGTGCGGTTCAGGGAGTTCACCCCATTTTTCCATACTCGCGCCGAGACCGGATCCGAAGAATCCGCCGGACGCGAGGGCGTATATCCCGTGCACGGCCTGCCAGCACTGGTCGCCCGGACCGGGGTCGGTCGCGCCGATGCACGCGAGCCGGGACATCCGGTTGGCGCTCGTCTTGATGAGCAGCGCGCCGATGACGCCCGCCGCCGCCAGCACCCCGACGAACAGCCGGGTGGGCGCCCCCGCGAGCCACAGCAGTCCGAAGAGGATGGCCGTGAGAATGATCGCGGTGCCCATGTCGCCGCCGAGCATGATGAGCCCGAGCAGCAGGAAAGCGGCCGGAATCAGCGGTACGAGCAGATGCTTCCACTGGGTCAGCAGCCGCCGCTCCTGCTTGCGTGCGAGCAGGTCGGCGCCCCACAGGACCAGCGCCAGCTTGCCGAACTCGCTGGGCTGCAGCTGGAAGGGCCCGCCGAGCGAGATCCAGTTCTGGTTGCCGTTGACCGCGACGCCTATCCCCGGCACCTGGACCAGGCACATCAGGAAGACGGAGGCGGCGATCAGCGGGTAGGCCAGCGCCCGGTGCGCCCGGACGGGCAGCTTGGTCGCCAGCACCATCAGCCCGCCGCCGAGCGCCGCGGCGAGCAGCTGCTTGCGGAAGAAGTACGTCGGGGACAGCCCGGACTGCAGCGCCTTGATCTGCGAGGCGGAGTAGACCATGACCAGCCCGAGCACCATGATCAGCAGGCTGCCGCCGAGGACGAGATAGTACGCCGTCAGCGGCCGGTCCCAGGCCCGCTTCGCCCGGTGGTACAGGCGCCGCGGGCCCGTGGGGTCGCCGGGGCGCGGCATCCGGGGGGCCGGTGGCGTCCGCCGCACCGGGCGCAGCGGACGCGGTGGGCTCGGCGGTGCCTCCTTCGCCGGTCGGGCCGTCATCCTCGTCCCTCCACAGATGCGCTGCGCCGCACGTCCACGACGCGGGCGGGGACGTACGGGTGGGTCTACTGGTCCTGTGCGGCCAGCTCGCGGACCGCGTCGGCGAAGGCGTCGCCCCGCTTGTTGTAGTTCAGGTACATGTCCATCGAGGCGCAGGCCGGTGCCAACAGGACCGTATCGCCCGGCCGGGCGAGCCGCGCGGCTTCCCGTACCGCCTCGGACATCGCCCCAGTGTCGGTCCGGTCGAGGTCGACGACGGGCACATCCGGGGCGTGTCGCGCGAGCGCTTCGGCGATCAGGGCCCGGTCCTTGCCGATCAGGACGGCACCGCGGAGGTGCCCCGCCGACTTCTGGACGAGCTCGTCGAAGGTCGCGCCCTTGGCGAGCCCGCCGGCGATCCACACGATGTGCTCGTACGCGGCCAACGACGCCTCGGCGGCGTGGGTGTTGGTCGCCTTGGAGTCGTCGATGTACGCGGTTCCGGCGACGTCCGCGACGTGCTGGATGCGGTGCGCGTCCGGGTGGAAGGCGCGCAGGCCGTCGCGTACGGAGGCGGGCTGCACACCGAACGCGCGGGCCAGCGCCGCGGCCGCGAGGGCGTTGGCGATGTTGTGCGGGGCCGGCGGATCGACGTCCGCGACCTCGGCCAGCTCCTGGGCCTGCTTCTGCCGGTTCTCGACGAACGCGCGGTCGACGAGGATGCCCTCGACGACGCCGACCTGGCCGGGTCCCGGCGTGCCGAGGGTGAAGCCGATCGCGCGGCAGCCCTCCTCGACGTCGGCCTCGCGGACCAGGTCCTCGGTGGCCTTGTCGGCCACGTTGTAGACGCAGGCGACGGTGTTGCCCTCGTAGATCCGGCCCTTGTCGGCGGCGTACGCCTCCATGGAGCCGTGCCAGTCGAGGTGGTCGGGGGCGAGGTTCAGTACGGCCGCGGAGTGGGCGCGCAGCGAGGGCGCCCAGTGCAGCTGGTAGCTGGAGAGCTCGACGGCGAGCACGTCGTACGCGTCGTCGCCTTCCTGGATCACGTCGATGATCGGCGTGCCGATGTTGCCGACCGCGGCCGTGCGCAGACCCTCCGCCGCCAGGATCGAGGCGAGCATCTGCGTGGTCGTGGTCTTGCCGTTCGTGCCGGTGATCGCGAGCCAGGGGGCGGCGTCGGGGCCGCGGAGCCGCCAGGCGACCTCCACGTCCCCGATGACGTCCACGCCCGCCTCGGCGGCGGCCGCGAAGAGCGGGCTGGAGGGCTTCCAGCCCGGCGAGGTGACGACGAGCCCGGTGCCCTCGGGCAGCGTCTCGCCGTCCCCGAGGCGGACGGCGATACCGGCCGCCTCCAGCTCGGCGGCCGTCGCCCGCTGCTTCTCGCCGTCGCCGCCGTCCACGACGGTGACGGTCGCGCCGAGCCCGGCCAGGGCGCGCGCGGCACTGATGCCGCTCACGCCCAGGCCGGCGACGGTGATGCGCTGTCCGGCGAAGTCCTGGCCGGTCACTTGGCGGCCTGCCAGCCGCCGTAGAAGATGCCGAGGGCCACGATCACGCACATGCCCTGGATGATCCAGAACCGGACCACGACAAGGACTTCGGACCAGCCCTTCAATTCGAAGTGGTGCTGGAGTGGCGCCATCCGGAAGACCCGCTTGCCGGTGAGCCGGAAGGAGCCGACCTGGATGACCACCGACATGGTGATCAGCACGAAGAGGCCGCCGAGGATGGCGAGCAGCAGCTCCGTACGGGAGCAGATCGCCAGGCCCGCGAGCGCGCCGCCGAGGGCGAGCGAGCCGGTGTCCCCCATGAAGATCTTGGCGGGCGAGGTGTTCCACCACAGGAAGCCGAAGCAGGCACCCATCAGGGCGGAGGCCACGACCGCGAGGTCGAGCGGGTCACGCACTTCGTAGCAGCCGGGGCCCGCGGTGATCTGGTTGGCGCAGGACTCCTGGTACTGCCAGATGCCGATGAAGGTGTACGCGCCGAAGACCATCACCGAGGCGCCGGTGGCCAGGCCGTCCAGGCCGTCGGTGAGGTTCACGCCGTTGGACATCGCCAGGATCATGAACAGCGCCCAGATCACGAAGATCACGGGGCCGATCTGCCAGCCGAAGTCCTGGGTGAAGGAGAGCCGGTCCGAGGCCGGGGTCTGTCCGCGCAGGTCCGCGAACTGCAGGGACAGCACGGCGAAGGCGATGCCGACGATCAGCTGGCCCGCCATCTTGGCCTTGGCCCGCAGGCCCAGCGACCGCTGCTTGACGATCTTGATGTAGTCGTCGAGGAAGCCGACCAGGCCCATGCCGGCCATCAGGAACAGCACCAGCACACCGGAGAAGGTGGGGTCGCTGCTCGTGATCACCTTGGTCAGCGCGTACGCGATGATCGTGGCCAGGATGAAGGCGATGCCGCCCATGGTGGGCGTACCGCGCTTGCTGTGGTGGTCCCGCGGTCCGTCGTCGCGGATGAACTGCCCATAGCCCTTTTTGGCCAGCAGCTTGATCAGCAGCGGGGTGCCGATAAGGGTCAGGAAGAGCCCGATCATTCCGGAGAAGAGGATCTGCTTCATCGTGTTCATCGGGTAGCGGCCCCGCCCTGCGCACCATTGCCTGCCGCATCGTCCAGCAATGCGGCCGCGACCCGCTCCAGCCCCTCCGACCTGGACGCCTTCACCAGCACCACGTCTCCCGGCTGCAGCTCACTGCGCAGCAGGTCGACCGCCGCCCGTGCGTCGGACACGTGCACCGACTCCTCACCCCACGAACCCTCGTTATAAGCGCCCATTTGCAGCCAGGCGGCTTCCCGCCCCCCTACTGCCACGAGCTTGCTGACGTTGAGCCGGACGGCGAGCCGTCCGACCGCGTCGTGCTCGGCGAGTGACTCCTCGCCGAGCTCGGCCATCTGACCGAGCACCGCCCACGTACGCCGCCCCTTGCCCATCGACACGAGTGCGCGCAGCGCAGCCCGCATGGACTCGGGGTTCGCGTTGTAGGCGTCGTTGACGACCGTCACGCCGTCCGCGCGCTCGGTGACCTCCATGCGCCAGCGGGAGAGCGTGCCTGCCTCGGAGAGCGCGGACGCGATCTCGTCTGCGGGCATGCCCGACTCGTGGGCGACGGCGGCCGCGGCGAGCGCGTTCGACACGTGGTGCTCACCGTACAGCCGCAGGATCACGGCGCTGCACCCGGAGGGTGTGTGAAGCGTGAAAGCGGGGCGGCCGTCGTCGGTGAGCCGGACATCCTCGGCACGGATGTCGGCTTCGGGGGACTCGCCGAAGAAGACCGTACGGGCCTTCGTACGCGAGGCCATCGCACGTACGTACGTGTCGTCGGCGTTGAGGATCGCGATGCCGCCCGCGCTCGCGTCGGGCAGCGACTCGACCAGCTCGCCCTTGGCCTCGGCGATCTTCTCGCGGCCGCCGAACTCGCCGATGTGCGCGCTGCCGACGTTCAGGACGAGCCCGATGCGGGGCGGGGTCAGTTCGGTGAGGTAGCGGATGTGGCCGACGCCGCGCGCGCCCATCTCCAGGACGAGGTGGCGGGTGCCGGACTCGGCCCGCAGCGCGGTCAGCGGCAGGCCGATCTCGTTGTTGAGGTTGCCCTCGGGCCACACCGTCGGGCCGCTGCGCTGCAGCAGCTGCGCGATGAGGTCCTTGGTGCTGGTCTTGCCCGCCGAACCGGTCAGCGCGACGACGTCCGCACCGGTGCGCCGGACGACCTCGCGGGCCAGCGCGCCCAGCGCGGCCACCACGTCGTCGACCACGATCGCGGGCACGCCGACGGGACGCGTGGCCAGTACGGCCGCCGCGCCCGACCGCACGGCCTGCTCGGCGTAGTCGTGCCCGTCGACCCGCTCACCGGCGAACGCGGCGAACAGCGCGCCGTCGGTCACCGCCCGCGAGTCGATCACGACAGGGCCGGTGACCAGGACGGAGCCGTCCGGTATGTCGTGCTGCCGCCCGCCGACGATGCCGGCGACCTCGGCGAGGGACAGGGAGATCACAGGTCACCTCCGGCCGGGGGCTGGAGATGCCGAGATGGGGGTTGTGCGCGCATGGCGGTGTGTCATCCCTGGTGATCGTGCTGCTGCTGCAACTTCAGTGAGCTCTCGATGGCCTCGCGCAGCACCTGGCGGTCGTCGAAGGGGCGAACCACTCCGGCGATGTCCTGGCCCTGCTCGTGGCCCTTGCCGGCGACGATGACAGTGTCGCCGGGCTCCGCGCGGGCGACCGCGGCGGCGATGGCGGCGGCCCGGTCCTCCTCGACCAGTACCGTGCCGCGCTCGTGCGACGGCACGTCGGCGGCGCCCGCGAGCATGGTGGCGAGGATCGCGAGCGGATCCTCGGAACGTGGGTTGTCGCTGGTCAGCACCGCGGTGTCGGCGAGCCGCGCGATCGCGGCACCCATCGGCATGCGCTTGGTGCGGTCGCGGTCGCCGCCGCAGCCCAGTACGGCGTGGATCTTGCCCTCGGTGACCTTGCGCAGCGCGCGCAGGACCGATTCGACAGCGTCCGTCTTGTGCGCGTAGTCGACCACCGCGAGGTAGTCCTGGCCCGCGTCCACCCGCTCCAGCCGGCCCGGGACGCCGGGCACGGCGGCCACGCCGTCGGCGGCGGTCTGCGGGTCGACGCCGGCCACCACGAGGGCCGTGATGGCGGCGAGCGCGTTGGCGACGTTGAAGGGGCCGGCGATCGGCGACGCGGCGCGTACGGTCACGCCGTCCGGGCCGTGCACGGTGAACGTCGAGCCCAGCGTGCCGACCTCGACGTCGGCGGCGCGCCAGTCGGCGTCCGGGTGGCCCTCGGCGGAGAAGGAGGTGACCGGGACCTCGGACTCGCCCTCGATGAGCCGGCGGCCGTACTCGTCGTCGAAGTTCACCACGCCCAGCCGCGAGCGCGCCTTGGTGAACAGCTGCGCCTTGGCCTGGAAGTAGTCCTCCATGCCCGTGTGGAACTCCATGTGTTCCGGGCTGAGGTTGTTGAAGACCGCCACGTCGAACACGCAGCCGTCGACCCGGCCCAGTACCAGGGCGTGGCTGGAGACCTCCATGGCCACGGACTTCACGCCGCGCTCGCGCATCACCGCGAAGAGCGCCTGCAGGTCGGTGGCTTCGGGCGTGGTCCGCTCGGACTTCAGCCGCTCGTCGCCGATGCGGGACTCGACCGTGCCGATCAGGCCGGTCAGGCCGCCGCCGGACTTCTCCGCCGCGGCCCGGAGCCCGCCGTCGATGAGGTACGCGGTCGTGGTCTTGCCCGACGTACCGGTGATGCCGATCTGCAGCAGCTCCGCGCCCGGGTCGCCGTAGATCGTCACCGCCAGCGCGCCCATCCGGGCCCGCGGGTTGTCGACCGTGAGGACCGGCAGGCCCGTCGCGGCGGCCCGTTCGGTGCCCCCGGGGTCGGTCAGGATCGCGGCGGCACCCAGCTCGACGGCCTGCGCGGCGAAGTCGGCGCCGTGGAAGCGGGCGCCGGGCAGCGCGGCGTAGATGTCACCGGGGCGTACCGCGCGGGAGTCGTGCGTGATGCCGGTGACCGCGGCCTCCACCGTCGGCACGGCCGTGCCCAGCTGGTGCGCCAGATCCGCCAGCGGGATGGCGCGGACGTGCTCGGGGCGGGGCGGGCCGGGGTGTTTGCCGGGGCCGTCCTGCTGGGCATTGGGGGACTGATCAGCATGTGACACGGCGGTGAGCGTACCGGGCCCATGGGCCTCGGGGCGAAGCGAGGGACGCGGTGGTGGACGGTTCCCCGCGTCGGAAGTGATGGTCATCACGAATCACCTCATTCGCCCGGCTTGAAGCTGACCGGGAGTCGTGGTGCCTCGGCACCGGTGGGCGGCACCTGGAGCGACTTCAGCGCGAACTGCATGACCTGCTTGTAGATCGGCCCGCAGACCTGGCCGCCGAAGTAGCTTCCGCTGGTCGGATTCTGTACGGCGCAGTAGACGGTGATGCGGGGCTTGTCGGCGGGCGCGAAGCCCGCGAAAGAGGCCGTGTAGCCGTGGTAGCGGCCGGTCTTCGGATCCACCCGGTTGGAGGTGCCGGTCTTGCCGCCGACCCGGTAGCCGGGGATCTTCGCGGCGGTGCCGGTGCCCTCCTGGTCGTCGACCACGGATTCGAGCATCCGGGCGAGCGTCTTCGCGGTCTTCGGGCTCACCACGCGGGTCCTGTCAGGCTTCGGCGCGGCGACGTACCGGCCGTCGGGGCCCTTCGTGCCGCGGACGAGCGTGGGCGCGATCCGCTCGCCGCCGTTGGCGATGGTGGAGTACACCGAGGCGGCCTGCACCGCGTTGAGCGAGAGACCCTGCCCGAAGGGGATCGTGTACTGCTGCGAGGTGCTCCAGTCCTGCGGCTTGGCCAGAATGCCCGGGGTCTCGCCCGGGAAGCCCAGCCCGGTCGGCTGCCCGATGCCGAACTTGCGCAGGTACGAGTAGAGCACCTGGTTCGCCTCGCGCTGGGTCTTGCCCAGCTGTTCGACCGACAGGATGGTGCCGATGTTGCTGGACTTGGCGAGTACCCCGTTCAGCGTCAGGTGCCAGGTGGGGTGGTCGATGTCGTCGGCGAAGAGCCGGTCGCCGCGGTGCAGCCGGTTCGGGACGGTGACGTGCGTGGACGGCGTCGCGGCGCCCTCCTCCAGCACGGCCGCCAGCGACATCAGCTTGCTGGTCGAACCTGGCTCGAAAGCGTCGCTCAGCGCGGCGTTCCCGAGCGCGTCGGCGTCCGACCGCGTGATGTCGTTCGGGTCGAAGGCGGGGGCGTTGGCCAGCGCCAGGATCTCGCCGGTCTTCGTGTCCTGGACGACGACGTAGCCGCGGTCCGCCTTGGACTTCTCGACCTGCTTGGTGATGGCCTCCTGGGCCGCCCACTGGATGTCCCGGTCCAGGGTCAGCTCGACGTCCGTACCGGGCACCGCGGGGTGCTCCTGGGTGTCGGCGGTGGGCACCCGGCGGCCCCCGGACTGGGCGTACACGAGCTTGCCGTTCTTGCCCGCGAGCTTCTTGTCCAGGCTCGCCTCGAGGCCGCCCGCGCCCTTGCCCTCGGAGTTCATGAAGCCGAGCACTCCGGAGGCCAGCTCCTTGTTCGGGTACACCCGCTTGCTGTGCTCGTCGGCGAAGATGCCGAGCAGGACGTTGGGCCGCGGGTCGCTCTTGGGCGCGGCCTGCGCCTTGGCGTCCAGCGCGCTCCGCAGGTCCTTGATCTGCTTCCAGACCTGGGGGCTCTGGCGGCGCGAGAGCAGGACGTAGCGGGAGCCGGACTTGGAGAGCTTTTCGGCCAGTTCCTTCTGGTCCTCGCCGAGGATCGGCGCGAGCAGCGCGGCCGCCTTCTGGGGCGCGTCATCGATCTTGATCTTGTCGGGCGCCAGCAGGCTCGGGTCGGCGGTGATGTCGTACGCGTCCACGGTGGTGGCCAGGTCCACGCCGTCCCGGTCGGTGATCGCGCCGCGCTCGGCGGCGAGCGTGACCGGCACGTACCGGTTGACGTTGGCCTTGGCCGCGTACGCGTCGGCGTTCACCGCCTGCACCTGGAAGAGCCGTACCGCGAAGACCAGCATGACCAGCGTCAGCGCGACGGCCACGAGGCGGAGCCGGGGGCGGGGATTGCCGAGGCGGAGGGGGGCGGGGGCCGGGGTACGGGGGCGGGGTGGGCGCTTCTGTGCGGCTGCCGGGCGCTTCGGGGCAGCGGCGCGCTTCGAAGCGGCGGCGGGGCGCTTCGGGGCGGCGGCTGGGCGCTTCGGGGCCGGTGCCGGGCGCTTGGAAGCCGCCGGCGGGCGCTGGCCGGAGGAACGATTCGCGGAGGGGGCGCCCTTCGGGTCGCGGCGGGCGTCCGCGGGCCGCTTGGCGGCGGACGGGCGCTGCGGGCGGCCCTCGCTCCGGGACGAGGCGCCGCCCTGGGAGGGGCGCGGCACGTGGCGCCCGGGGGTGCCGGGGCGGGCGGGGCCGCGCCGGGCCCTCGGGTCGCGCCGGTTCTCGGGGTCCCTGGGGTCCCTCGGTTCGCTCACTGCTCCCCCTCCGTCTCCGTCCGGTCTGCGGGCGATGCGCCCGCGAGCGCGGCGTCGTGCGTCACGAGGTCACCCGCCGGCGGCCGTCGGGGAGGGCTGCGGGGAGGCGGTGGCGCGCGGGCTGCCGGACGGGGCCGCGGACGGCGTGTGCGTCCGCGAGAGGGCCGGCGGGCGGCTCTGCGGCGCCTTCATCACCGCGGGCTGCCCCGTGGCCTCGCTGGGCGCGCCGCGCACCGTGCCGTCCGGGCCCAGGAAGGCCGGGTTGCCGCCGGGCACCATGCCGAGGCCGCGGGCCCGCTTCTCCAGGGAGCCGGGCGCCGAGTAACCGTCGACCTCCTGCTGGAGCGCCTGCTGTTCGTCCGTCAGTTCCGTGGTCTGCTTCTCCAGCCTGCTCAGCTCGAAGGAGCCCTGGTTGAGCGCGGAGTTCAGCAGCAGCAGCGTGATCAGGCCGGATCCGAGCAGCACCACGACGAGCAGCACGAACGGCGTGCGCGCCGCCGTGCTCGTACCGGAGGGGACCAGGGCGGCCAGCCGCCCGCCCCCCGTGCCGCGAAGCCGCCCGGAGCCCGTCACGCGTTGTCCTCCCGGATGCGTTCGGCGCCGCGCAGCCGGGCGGGCGCCGCCCTGCGGTTCTCCGCGATCTCCGCTTCCGTGGGCAGCTCGGCGCCACGGGTGAGCAGCTTCAGCCGCGGCTGGTACTGCTCCGGTACGACCGGCAGCCCGGGCGGTGCCGTATTGGCGGCGCCCGCCGCGAACACCTGCTTGACCAGCCGGTCTTCGAGCGAGTGGTACGAGAGGACGGCGATCCGGCCGCCGACGGCGAGCGCCTGCACGGCGTTCGGAATGGCGCGTTCCAGGACCGACAGCTCGCCGTTGACCTCGATGCGCAGCGCCTGGAACGTGCGCTTCGCGGGGTTGCCGCCCGTGCGCTTGGCGGCCTGCGGCAGCGCGTCCCGGATCAGCTCGACCAGCCGCGCGCTGTTCGTGAACGGCTCCTTCTCGCGCTCCCGGACGATCGCCGAGACGATCCGCTTGGCCTGCTTCTCCTCGCCGTAGGCCCGCAGGATCCGGACGAGCTCGCCCGGCGCGTAGCTGTTGAGGACCTCGGCCGCGCTCATCCCGGTCGTCTGGTCCATCCGCATGTCCAGCGGGGCGTCCTGGGCGTACGCGAAGCCGCGGTCGGCCTCGTCCAGCTGCATCGAGGAGACGCCCAGGTCGAACAGGATCCCCTGGACGCGCGGCACGTTCAGCCGCTCCAGGACGTCGGGCAGCTCGTCGTACACGGCGTGCACGAGGGTCGCGCGGTCCCCGTAGGGCGCCAGCCGCTCCCCCGCGAGCTTCAGGGCGGACGGGTCGCGGTCCAGGCCGATCAGGCGCGCGGCGGGGAATGTCGACAGCAGCGCCTCGCTGTGTCCCCCCAGACCGAGCGTGCAGTCGACGACGACCGCACCGGGCTCGGCGAGCGCCGGGGCGAGCATGTCCAGACAGCGCTGGAGCATGACGGGGACGTGGCGGGTATTACTGCTGCTCATGCGCCTTCCGATGAGGAGGGCGGCGGATACCGCCCCCGCGGGGAAGGTGCCCACCTGCCGTTGGCCGACGGAGGCCGCACGTACTGTTTGGTCCCCGCCCGCTCTGAAGGGGAAGCGGCCGTCCGCCGACGGGGAAGTGACGTCGGATGGCCGGTGGAGCGGGAGGAGACCGAACCGCACGTGCGGTTCCCCGCGCGCGGGATTCGGGATCCAAGGAGAGTCTCACGCCTCCCACTTCGCGTCACTTTAGTCCACTCATCCCTTCGGTCAACCAACTGGTCGGGCGCGTCCTCGCGCGACCTCCGGACGCCTCCGGGCCGCGCCCTCCCGGGCGTTGTCGATCATTGATTTCACTCGTACGGGGCAACGCCGCCCGTTGCTGTGGGTTACCTCACAGGCAGGTTCGTTGACCCGCTATGCCCGTCCTCACATCCGGCGGCGCGGAGCTGCGGCGATTACCTTTAGTGCTATGTCGATATCCGCGTCGCAGGCCCCGTCCCCGTCCGACGACCGCGAGGCCGCCCGTTCGGGCGGCACGGTCACCGACCGCCTCATCGAAGCCAACGCCCGATACGCCGCCGAGTTCACGGACCCCGGCATGGACGCCCGTCCCGTACTGAAGGTCGCCGTTGTGGCCTGCATGGACGCCCGGCTCGACCTCCACGAAGCGCTGGGCCTGGAGCTCGGCGACTGCCACACCATCCGCAACGCCGGCGGTGTGGTCACCGACGACATCATCCGCTCCCTGACGATCAGCCAGCGTGCCCTGGGCACCCGTTCCGTGGTGCTCATCCACCACACGGGCTGCGGTATGCAGACCCTGACCGAGGACTTCCGTCACGAGCTGGCCGAGGAAGTCGGGCAGCGGCCGACCTGGGCGGTCGAGGCGTTCAAGGACCTGGACGCGGACGTACGCCAGTCGATGCAGCGCGTCCGTACGTCGCCGTTCCTGCTCCACACGGACGACGTGCGCGGTTTTGTCTTCGACGTGAAGACGGGGTTGCTGCGCGAGATCGACCCGCGGGACTGACGCGGAAGTCCCGTACGGAGCGCCGCGGAAACCCCGCAACCTCCGCTGTTCGCCGGCACGTCGACGACGTGCCGGCGAACGTTCTTTCCGGCCGCCGCCCCTCCCGGTGACCGGTGCGCGCCGTTCCGAGTTATCCACAGCCCATGACGCGAAGCCGCGCGGGCGGCAAGAATGCGTACGTGACGTTGTTTCCGGCCGGACCGGGGGCGGCGCGCTATCGGGGTGGGCCGGACCGGGAAAGCGGCGTCGGCCCTGAATTGGGGTACCCCCGCTTTTCGTGAGCGCGGGGCAGGGCCGAGGAGGGCCGGGTGACGACCTATGACGAGCGAGCGAGCCTCGGAGATCTGACCACCACAGCCGAGCGCGTCCGCCGGTCGGTGGAGGGCGTGATCGAGGGCAAGCCCGAGGTCGTACGCCTGGCGCTGACCGTGCTGCTCGCCGAGGGCCACCTCCTCATCGAGGACGTGCCGGGCGTCGGCAAGACCATGCTCGCCAAGGCGCTCGCCCGGTCCGTCGACTGCTCGGTGCGGCGCATCCAGTTCACTCCCGACCTGCTGCCCTCGGACATCACCGGCGTGAGCGTCTTCGACCAGCGGCAGCGCGACTTCGAGTTCAAGCCGGGCGCGATCTTCGCCCAGATCGTCATCGGCGACGAGATCAACCGCGCCTCCCCCAAGACCCAGTCGGCGCTCCTGGAGTCCATGGAGGAGCGCCAGGTCACCATGGACGGGCAGACGTATGCGCTGCCGAGCCCCTTCATGGTGGTGGCCACCCAGAATCCCCTGGAGATGGAGGGCACGTATCCCCTCCCCGAGGCCCAGCGCGACCGCTTCATGGCGCGGGTCTCGATCGGCTATCCGAGCCCCGAGGCCGAGCTGCAGATGCTGGACGTGCACGGCGGCAGGTCGCCGCTGGACGACATCCAGCCGGTCGCGCACGCCCACGAGATCGTGAAGCTGGTCGAGGCGGTGCGCACGGTGCACGTCTCCGATCCGGTGCGCAGATACGCCGTCGAGCTGGTCGCCGCCACGCGCAGCCACCCCGACCTGCGGCTCGGCGCCTCCCCTCGCGCGACGCTCCATCTGCTGCGGGCCGCCAAGGCCGCGGCGGCCCTCGCCGGCCGGGAGTACGTCCTCCCGGACGACCTGCAGTCGCTGGCCGGCGCGGTCCTCGCGCACCGCCTGCTGCCCACCGCCCAGGCCCAGCTGAACCGCCGCTCGGCCGAGCAGGTGGTCCTGGAGATCCTGCACCACACCCCGGTCCCCGACCCCTCGGCGCAGTGGCCGCCGGCCTCCCGGAGCTACTGATGCGGGGCGGGGGCGGAGGCATCGAGGCACCGGCGGCGGCCGGCGCGGAGTACGGCGGGCCAGGGGCGCCGGACAGCGGGGGGTTTCCGGCCGCGGGCCTGCCGGAGGCCGGCGGGCTGCGGGCCGCGCTCGGCGGGCTGACGACCCGCGGGCGGTCCTTCCTGGCGGCCGGCGTCGCCGCCGCGGTGTGCTCGTACGTCCTGGGCCAGGCCGACCTGCTCCGGGTCGGGCTGCTGCTGGCCTCGCTCCCCCTCGTGTGCGTCGCCGTGCTGTACCGCACCCGCTATCGGGTCGCGGGCAGCCGCGGCCTCTCCCCCGCGCGGGTGTCCGCCGCGGCCGAGACCCGGGTCCGGCTGCGCGTCGAGAACGTCTCGCGGCTGCCCACGGGCGTGCTGATGCTCCAGGACCGCGTGCCGTACGTCCTCGGGCCGCGGCCGCGCTTCGTCCTGGACCGGATCGAGGCGGGCGGCCACCGCGAGGTGTCCTACCGCGTCCGCTCGGACCTGCGCGGCCGTTATCCCCTCGGGCCGCTGCAGCTGCGGCTGTCCGACCCTTTCGGCATGTGCGAGCTGACCCGCTCCTTCAGTGCGCACGACACCCTGACGGTGGTCCCCCGGGTCGAGCCGCTGCCCCCGGTCCGGCTGGCCGGTGAGGCATCGGGATACGGCGACGGGCGCCACCGGGCCCTCGCGCTGGCCGGCGACGACGACGTGATCCCGCGCGGGTACCGCCACGGCGACGACCTGCGCCGGGTGCACTGGCGCTCCACCGCGCGCTACGGCGAGCTGATGGTACGCCGCGAGGAGCAGCCCCAGCAGGCCCGCTGCACGATCCTGCTGGACACCCGGAGCGCGGCGCACCAGGGCTCGGGGCCCGACTCCCCCTTCGAATGGGCGGTCGCCGGTGCCGCGTCCGTCGCGCTGCATCTCCTGGAGCGCGGCTTCTCGGTACGCCTGCTGACCGACACCGGCAGTTCCGTCCCGGGCCCGGACGGCGCCGGCGGCTTCTCCGGCGGCGGCGCCACGGCGGACGCGGCGGGCCTGCTCCTGGACACGCTGGCCGTCGTCGACCACTCCGAGGAGCCCGGCCTGTCCCGGGCCCACGACGTCCTGCGCGGGGGCAACGAAGGTCTGCTGATCGCGTTCTTCGGCGAGCTGGACGAGGAGCAGACCGCGCTGGCGGCGCGGATGCGGCGGCGCAGCGGCTCCGCCGTCGCCTTCGTCCTGGACGGCGACGCCTGGAGCGGTGCCGCGGCGCCCCCGCAGTCCGGTGCGGCGCCCGGCCCCCTCCCCCTGGCCGACCGCCTGCGGCTGCTCGACGACGCCGGCTGGACGGCCCTCGCAGTGCGGCCGCGGGACAGCCTGCCCGCCCTGTGGCGGCTCGCCGACACCGCGCGGTCCCGGCGGACGGCCGCGCGCGGCGGGATGCCGCCCGGCGGCACCGCCTCCGGACGAGCGGGAGCGGAGCGATGAGCGGCCGGGCGCGGCTCGCGGTGTGCGCGCTGGTGGCGACGCTCAGCGCCGCCTGCGCGCTGCTGCCGCTGGTGGAGCCGGTCGGCTGGATGTTCCAGGCGGCTCTCCTGCTCGGGCTGGTGACCACGGTCGGCGCGCTGGCCCGCCGGGTCCCGCTCGCCCGCCCCCTGACCATCGCCGCGCAGGCCCTGACCGGTCTCGTGCTGCTCACGCTGATGTTCACCCGCGGCCAGGCCGTCGCCGGACTGCTGCCGGGCCCCGACGCCTTCCACGAGTTCGGCCAGCTCCTCCAGGAGGGCGCCGGCGACGTCGGCCGGTACGCGATCCCGGCCCCGGTCACCACGGGCATCCGGCTGCTGCTGGTCGGCGGCGTGCTGGTGATCGGCCTGATCGTGGACGCGCTCGCGGTGACGTACCGCAGCGCGGCCCCCGCCGGGCTGCCGCTGCTCGCGCTGTACTCCGTCGCCGCCGGGCTGTCCAAGGGCGGCGCGGGCTGGCTGTGGTTCCTGGTCGCCGCGGCCGGCTATCTGTTGCTGCTGCTCGCCGAGGGCCGGGACCGGCTGTCCCGGTGGGGCCGGGTGTTCGGCGGCGGCCCGACGACGGCGGGCCGCCCGTACAGCACCGGGAGCACTTCCTTCGCCGCCGCCGGCGGGCCCGCGCCGGCCCCGGTGCGCACGGGCCGCCGGATCGGCGCGCTCGCCCTGGGCATCGCCCTGGTCGTCCCCGCCGTGCTGCCCACGCTCGGCGGCGGGCTGCTGGACATGAGCGCCCGCGGCCGCGCCGGGGCCGACGGCGGCACGATCTCCGCGGTGAACCCCCTGGTGTCCCTGCAGAACAGCCTCAACCAGCCCGAGGACCAGGAGGTGCTGAACTACCGCACGACCACCCCCGACACCCGCGACCTGTATCTGCGGATCGTCGCCCTCGACCAGTTCGACGGGGCGGCCTGGAAGCCGTCGCAGCGCACGGTCGTGGACGTGCCGGACCGGCTGCCCGACCCTCCGGGCCTCGCGCCCGACGTGGACACCACCGCGGTGAACACCTCGGTCTCCACGGCGAAGTGGTACGCACAGAACTGGCTCCCGATGCCCTATCCCGCCTCCCGGGTCGACATCCCGGGCCGCTGGCGCTTCGAGCCCGAGGGCCGCACCCTGGTCGGCGACCGCGGACAGAACACCCGCGGGGTCCGTTACCAGGTCGAGAGCCTGATCGTGCGCCCGACGGCCCGGCAGCTCGCGGAGGCGCCACCGCCGCGCCGCGCCCTGCGGCGCGAGTACACCCGGGTGCCGGACTCGCTGCCCCCGGTGGTCCAGCGGACGGCGCAGCAGGTGACGCGGGGCGCCCGCTCGGCGTACGGGAAGGCGGTCCGGCTCCAGGACTGGTTCGCGCTGAACGGCGGCTTCACGTACAACACCGAGGTCCGGGCGGGCAGCGGCACGCAGGCGATCGCGCGCTTCCTGAAGCAGAAGGAGGGCTTCTGCGTCCACTTCTCCTTCTCGATGGCGGCGATGGCCCGCACGCTCGGCATCCCGGCCCGGGTGGCGGTCGGCTTCACCCCGGGCGGCAAGCGCGCCGACGGCTCGTACTCGGTCGGTCTGAAGGACGCGCACGCCTGGCCCGAGCTGTACTTCGAAGGCATCGGCTGGACGCGCTTCGAGCCGACGCCGAGCCGCGGCAGCGTGCCGGACTACACGATCTCCGCGGACGCGCCGGACGAGGACGATCCCGGCCGGGCCGAGCCGCTGCCCGGCCGCACCGCGGCGCCGCGCTCCGAGCCGTCGGCGGACGGCGGGACCTGCCCGCCGGACCAGCGGCGGGTCGCCGAGTGCGGGGCGCTGCCCTCGCAGTCCGGCGGCGGCCCGGCCGACGGCGGGCCGGCACCGGGGACGGTCGCGGCCGGCGCGCTCGTCGCCCTGCTGGTCCTGCTGCTGCCGGCGGTCCCGCTGCTCTGGCGGATACGGGCCCGCGCCCGCCGCCTCGGCGCCGCCCGGCCCCGGGGACCGGCGGCGGGTGTCCTCGGCCCCTGGCGGGAGCTGGTGGATTCGGGCTGGGACTACGGCATCGTCCCGGACGACGCGCTGACCCCGCGCCAGGCGGCCGCGCGGATCGTACGGGCCGGCGAGCTGACGGGCCCGGCCGCGGAGGCGGCCCGCCGGGTGGCCGGCTCGGTGGAGCAGGCGCTCTACGCCCCGCGTCCGCAGGCCGCGCCCGGCCTGGCCGACGACGTGCGGCGGATACGCGCCGGGCTGCGCGACGCGGCCTCCTGGCGGCAGCGGCTGCGCGCCGTAGTGGCCCCGCGCTCCGCCGTCCGCCTGCTGTGGACCGCCCGGGCCCGCGCCTCGGCCACCCTGGACCGGCTCCGCATGGCGGTACCGGGCCGGTCGGCGGCCCGCTGATCCGGGCGGGCCGGCCGGGGGCAGCCGGGCTGGCGGGCTGGCGGGCTGGCGCCAGAGGGTGCCCGGCAGCCGCCGGATGAGGGTGCCCGGACATGACTGAGTGGTGGGGGGGGGGGGGGGGGGGGGGGGGGGGGGGCCCCCCCCCCCCCCCCCCCCCACCGCGGTGACCAAGGTGCTGGTCGCGCACAAGGAGGACCAGCCGAACGACACCG
>NZ_JBITXL010000011.1:62978-363647 GCF_044544685.1 Streptomyces sp. NPDC053542 | reverse complement strand
GGTTGATAGGCCAGATATGGAAGCCCGGTAACGGGTGGAGTTGACTGGTACTAATAGGCCGAGGGCTTGTCCTCAGTTGCTCGCGTCCACTGTGTGGTTCCCGGGTTGCGAACAGTCGCAGCGTCGGTTGAACCAAGTTTCACTTCATTTACTTAACTGAAGAGTGTGCTTGTTCGCTCGAACCCGATAGGGTTTCGGTGGTCATAGCGTTAGGGAAACGCCCGGTTACATTCCGAACCCGGAAGCTAAGCCTTTCCGCGCCGATGGTACTGCAGGGGGGACCCTGTGGGAGAGTAGGACGCCGCCGAACAATCTTTCAGGACCCTTGGTCCCAGCGTGCATGCTGGGACCAAGGGTCCTTTTTGTTTTGCCGAAGCGCGCCGAACTGGTCGGTGCGTGAGAATGACTTGCAGTACCGAAGACAGGAGTCACGTCGATGTCCACCAATTCTCCCGACGACCGATCGGAGCGCCAGCCGCGCTGGCGCGATGGTGGTGACCGTGGCGGCTTCCGTCGCGATGACCGACGTGACGACCGTGGTGGCGAGCGCGGCGGTGACCGTCCGCGCGGCCCGCGTCGTGACGACCGCGGCAGCCGTCCCGGCGGCGCCGGTGCCGCCGGTGGCGGCTATGGCCGTCGTGACGACCGTGGCGGCGAGCGCGGCGGCTTCCGTCGGGACGACCGTCGTGATGACCGTGGTGGAGACCGCGGGGGCTTCCGTCGGGACGACCGTGGTGGCGAGCGCGGTGGTGACCGCGGCGGCTTCCGTCGCGATGACCGCGGTGGCGAGCGTGGCGGTTTCCGGCGGGACGACCGCCGTGACGACCGGCCGCGTGGGCCGCGTCGTGAGGACGACCGTGGCGGCTTCCGTCGCGATGACCGCGGTGGCGAGCGCGGCGGTTTCCGTCGCGACGACCGCGGCGGCGACCGTGGGGACTTCCGTCGGGATGACCGGCCGCGTGGGCCGCGTCGCGAGGACGACCGCGGTGGTGACCGGGGCGGCTTCCGTCGGGACGATCGCGGCGGCGAGCGCGGCGGCTTCCGCCGCGATGACCGCGGCGGCGAGCGCGGTGGGGACCGCGGTGGGTTCCGTCGCGATGACCGTCGTGACGAGCGCGGTGGTGACCGTGGCGGCTTCCGTCGGGACGATCGTGGCGGCGACCGTGGCGGCTTCCGTCGCGATGACCGGCCGCGTGGGCCGCGTCGTGAGGACGACCGCGGTGGTGACCGGGGCGGCTTCCGCCGTGACGACCGTGGCGGTGAGCGCGGCGGTTTCCGGCGCGACGACCGCGGCGCGGACCGTGGGGACTTCCGTCGCGATGACCGGCCCCGTGGCCCCCGTCGCGAGGACGACCGCGGTGGCGACCGGGGCGGCTTCCGCCGTGACGACCGCGGCGGTGACCGCGGTGGCTTCCGTCGCGATGACCGTGGCGGCGAGCGCGGTGGGTTCCGCCGTGACGACCGTGGTGGCGACCGGGGCGGCTTCCGGCGCGATGACCGTCGGGACGACCGTGGTGGCGACCGCGGTGGCTTCCGCCGTGACGATCGTGGCGGCGACCGCGGTGGGTTCCGGCGGGACGACGACCGGGGTGGGCGTCGGCCGTACGGGCAGGGGCGCGGCCGGGACGACCGGCGCGACGATCGTCGGGATGACCGGCGGGAGCCGATCAAGCGGCTGCCGATTCCGGACGACGTCACCGGTGACGAGATCGACAAGGACGTGCGGCAGGAGCTGCTGAGCCTGCCGAAGACGCTCGCCGAGGACGTCGCGCGCAACCTCGTGATGGTGGCGAAGCTGCTGGACGAGGACCCCGAGAAGGCGTACGCCTACTCCCGCGTGGCGCTGCGGCTCGCGTCCCGCGTCGCCGCCGTCCGCGAGGCGGCCGGCTTCGCGGCGTACGGCTTCGGCAAGTACAGCGAGGCGCTGGCGGAGTTCCGGGCGGCGCGCCGGATGACCGGCAGCGCGGAGCTGTGGCCGGTGATGGCCGACTGCGAGCGCGGCATGGGCCGGCCCGAAAAGGCCCTCGCCATGGCCGGCGAGCCCGAGGTGCAGCGGCTGGACAAGGCCGGTCAGGTCGAGATGCGGCTGGTCGCGGCGGGTGCCCGGCGCGACATGGGCCAGGCGGACGCCGCGGTCGTGACGCTACAGAGCCCCGAGCTGGCGTCCAACGCGGTGCACCCGTGGACCGCGCGGCTGCGCTACGCGTACGCCGACGCGCTGCTGGAGGTCGGCCGCGAGGAAGACGCGCGCGAGTGGTTCGCGAAGGCGCTGGAGGCCGACCAGGGCGGTACGACGGACGCCTCGGACCGGCTGGCGGAGCTGGACGGCGTGGAGTTCACGGACGCGCTGGCGGACGAGTACGAGGACGAGGCCGCGGATGCGGCGGAGGACGCGGAGGACGAGGAGGACGAGGCCCCCACCGCGGCTGCCGCTGACGCCGCCGCGACCGAGCCGACCGAGCCGGTCCAGCCGACCGAGCCGGTCGAGGCCGCCGAGCCCGTGCAGCCCGTGGCCGTCGACCCCGTCGTGCCCACCTTCTCCGACAAGGACGAGGACTCCGAGCCGGGGGCGGACGCGGACAAGTAGGCGCAGCGCTGTGGGGGCTGGGGTGCGGTGTGCGGCGTCCCCGCCGTGGAGGTGCCGCTGCGCCCAATTGCCCGCAGCTAGGTAGGTAGTGAAGAGGGCGGGATCCCACTGGGATCCCGCCCTCTTGCGTTTCCGGCCGCCCGCCCCGGACCGTCGGGCCGGGCGGCCGTTACCGCGGCGTCACGCCACCGCGGCCGTTTCCGTGGCCCGGTCCGGGGCGAAGCGGGCGATCGGGTTGCGCAGGTTGCCGATCAGCTGGAGGGCGCCGGCCGGGTCCTGGAGGTTGACCATCTCCTTGTTGTTGCGCAGCTGGAGGCGGTTCAGGCAGGAGAGCGCGAACTCCTCGGCGAACATGTCGTACTGGGCGAACTTGTCCGCGAGCTCGGGCGCGGACGCCTGGTACTCGGTGACGCACTCCGCGACCGTGCGCCAGAAGGTCTCCTCGTCCAGCAGGCCCTCGGTGACGAGGATGCCGTTGAGGAAGCGGAAGAAGCAGTCGAAGACGTCGGTGAAGATCGACAGCAGCTTCTTGTCCTCGGGGACGTCGGCGCGGATGCGTTCGACGGCCGGGGGGAGGACCGCGTCGGGGTCCATGACCGCGATCTCCTCGGCGATGTCCTTGTAGATCGCGCGCTGTACGACGCCGTTCTCGAGGACGAGGATGACGTTCTCGCCGTGCGGCATGAAGACCAGGTCGTAGGCGTAGAAGCTGTGCAGGAGGGGCGTGAAGTACGCCTTGAGGTAGCGGCGGAGCCACTCCACGGCGCTCAGGCCGGACTCGCGCATCAGCGCGCCGGCGAAGGAGGCACCGTCGCGGTCGGTGTGCAGCAGCGAGGCCATGGTGGCGAGGCGCTGGCCGGGGGCGAGGGACGGTACCGGGGACTCGCGCCAGAGCGCGGCGAGCATCTTGCGGTACGGGGAGCCCTTGGTGGTGGCCTCTTCGTACTGGCGGTGGTGGTAGCCGATGGCGGCGCGCTCGCGGATGATCGTCAGGCCGGTGCCGCGCAGGACCGGGTCGCTGTCGATGAGGCCGGCCAGCCAGTCGTTGATGGCCGGGGTGGCCTCCATGTACGCGGCGGAGAGGCCGCGCATGAAGCCCATGTTGAGGACCGAGAGGGCCGTTTTGACGTAGTGGCGCTCGGGGTTGCTGGTGTTGAAGAAGGTCCGGATGGACTGCTGGGCGAGGTACTCGTCGTCGCCGGGGCCGAGGCAGACGAGGCGCTGCTGGGCGACCTCGGCGGCGAAGGTGACGGAGAGCTTGTTCCACCACTGCCAGGGGTGGACGGGCAGGAGGAGGTAGTCGGCGAGGTCCAGGCCCTGGGCGGACATGACCGAGGCGAAGCGGTTGAGGGTCTCCTCGCCGAGCTCCGCGTGCATCAGCGTCTCGTAGTCGAGGCCGGCGCCGGCGGTGAAGGTGGCGCGGTCGCGGCGGGCGGCCAGCCAGATGAGCTGGATCGGGGCCGCGGCCTCGGGGGCGTACTGGCGGTACTCGTGGATGCCGAAGCCGAGGCGGCCGTTGTTGGCCACGAAGCAGGGGTGACCCTCGGTCATGCCGGTCTCGATGTCCTGGAAGGAGGACTTGGCGAGCTCGTCGGCCGGGACGTGGTCCTTGGTCAGTTTGTACGCGGTGCCGGCGAGGGTGGAGCTGATCTCCTCCAGGTAGACGGGGAGGATCTCGTCGCTGAGGCCGAG
Source organism: Streptomyces sp. NPDC053542 (assembly GCF_044544685.1). Lineage (NCBI taxonomy): Bacteria > Bacillati > Actinomycetota > Actinomycetes > Kitasatosporales > Streptomycetaceae > Streptomyces > Streptomyces sp. NPDC053542. Next base: position 359,368 of record NZ_JBITXL010000011.1, on the reverse strand, counting down.
CGCGTCGCGCAGTTCGATGAAGAACTCGACGGCGTCGAGGGGGAGGTCGGTGTCCTCGCGGTGGCGGGTGATGGAGTCGGCGTCGATCTGCCAGTGGTCGAGGGTGAGGACCTGGGCGGCGAAGCGGTACTCCACGGTGCCGTCGTCGCTGCGGACGGAGTAGCGGCCGTCCAGCATCGGGCGGGGGGTGAGGAGGCGTTCGTGGGTGAACTCGGCCAGCGCCTTGCGGATGAGGAGGCGGCCGGCCCGGTCCCAGAGTTCGGGGGTGAGGTGTGCGACGGCTTCGCTGGGGGTGGTGGCGGCGTTCATCGGGTGGTCACTCCTATCGCCGCAAGGTACTGCTCGCGGGTGCAGGTGCTGAGGTAGGCGTCCTTCTCCGGCTTGGCGATCTGCCGGACGATCTCGAAGCCGACGGCTTCGTTGAGGGCGTGGACGGCCTTGTTGTGCACGTCGGGCTCGACGACGACGCGGGCGGTGGCCGGGTCCTCGAAGAGCATCGCCATGACGGTGGTGATGACGGCTTTGGTGAAGCCGTGTACGGGGGTGTCGCTGGGCGCGGTCAGGAAGTGCATGCCGACGTCGCCGGGCTGGGGGTCGTAGAGGCCGACCAGTTCGACGTGGGCCGGGTCGTACCGCTCCATGAGGAAGGCGGGGCGGCCGTTGTGCAGTCCGATGAAGGCGTCGTGGTGCTCGGCGGCGGCGATGCCCATGTACTCGCGCTCCACGTCGGGGAGCTTGGCGTCCTGCATCATCCAGAACGACGCCTTGGGGTGGGTGACCCAGGAGTGCAGCAGCTCGGAGTCCTTGAGGGGGTCGAGCGCGCGGACGGCGAATTCGCCGAGTGCGGGGTCGGTACGGCTGAAGAGGATCTCAGGGGCGCTGTTCTTGTCGCTCATCGGACGATGCCTTCCGGTGCTCCGAATTCCTGGAACGCGATGGTCTTCTCCACGGCGTAGGGCTGGCGGCCCAGCATTTCCGCGATGATGTACGCGTTGCGGTAGGGACCCATGCCCAGGTCGGGCGAGGTGATGCTGTGCGTGTGGACGCCGGCGTTCTGCAGGAAGATGCCCTGGCCGCTGTGGTCGACGCTGTAGTTGCGGGCGACGTCGAAGCGGCCGTGGCCGTCCAGGCGGATGCGGTCGGCGACCGGCGCCAGGAAGTCCGGGGTGGTGTAGCGGTAGCCGGTGGCGAGGATCAGGCCCTGGGTCTCCAGGGCGAAGTCCCGCTCCTGCTCCTCGTGGCGCAGGTCCAGCGTGTACGTGCCGGTGGTCTCGTCGTACGAGGCGTCGTTCAGCGCGGTGTTGGTGAACAGCCGGGTCTGGACCGGGCCCTTGAGGTTCTTCTGGTAGAGCAGGTCGAAGATCGCGTCGATGAGTTCGCCGTCGATGCCCTTGAAGAGACCCTTCTGCTGGGACTCCAGGCGGTAGCGGGTGGCCTCGGGGAGCGTGTGGAAGTAGTCCACGTACTCGGGGGAGGTCATCTCCAGCGTGAGCTTGGTGTACTCCAGCGGGAAGAAGCGCGGGGAGCGGGTGACCCAGTTGAGCTTGTAGCCGTGGACGTCGATCTCGGAGAGCAGGTCGTAGTAGATCTCCGCGGCGCTCTGGCCGCTGCCGACCAGGGTGATCGAGTCCTTGGCCTGGAGCGCTTCCCGGTTCGGCAGGTAGCGCGAGTTGTGGATCAGGTCGCCGCCCAGGTCCCGGCAGGAGTCGGGGAGGTAGGGCGGGGTGCCGGTGCCGAGCACGAGGCGGCGGCCGCGGTGGGTGCGTCGCTCGCCGGTGGCCAGGTCGGTGCCGTGGACGAGGTACAGCCCGGCCGTCTCGTCGTACTCGACGGAGTCGACCCGGTGGCCGAAGCGGACGCTGCTCAGTTTGGCGGCGGCCCAGCGGCAGTAGTCGTTGTACTCCTCGCGCAGCGGATAGAAGTTCTCGCGGATGTAGAAGGAGTACAGCCGGCCCGATTCCTTGAGGTAGTTCAGGAAGGAGTACTCGGAGGTGGGGTCGGCGAGGGTGACCAGGTCGGCCATGAACGGCGTCTGGAGGTGGGCGCCGTCGAGGAACATCCCCGAGTGCCACTCGAAGTCGGGCTTGGACTCCAGGAAGAGGCCGTCGAGTTCGGCGAGGGGTTCGGTGAGGCAGGCCAGGCCCAGGTTGAACGGTCCGAGGCCGATGGCGATGAAGTCGTGTTCGGGCGCGGCGTGCGGGGGGTTGGTAGGCACGGGGTCTCCGGTGAGGGCGGTCAGCGAGCGCTGGTGAGTTCCGGGGTGGCCTCTGCGGCGAGGCGGGAGCCGGCGTGCTCGGCGATCAGATCGAGGACCGCGGCGATGTCGCCGAGGGTGGTCTCGGGGTTGAGCAGGGTGAACTTGAGGTAGTGGCGGCCGTCGACGACGGTGGAGGCGATGACGGCCTCGCCGGAGGCGGCGAGCGCCTCGCGGGCGTAGAGGTTGATCCGGTCGACGAGCTCGGGGTCCGCGTCCCGGTCCGGCATGTAACGGAAGACCAGGGTGGAGAGCGAGGGGCGGGTGACGACCTCGTAGCGGTCGTCGGTGTCCAGGAGGCGCCAGCCGTCCTCGGCGCGGTCCACGACGTCGTCGAAGAGCTCGCCGATCTGGTCGGCGCCCATGATGCGGAGCGTCATCCAGAGCTTGAGCGCGTCGAAGCGGCGGGTGGTCTGGAGCGACTTGTCGACCTGGTTGGGGATGCGCTTCTTCGCCATCCGCTCCGGGTTGAGGTAGTCGGCGTGGTACGTGACGTGCCGCAGGGTGGTGCGGTCGCGGACGAGGACGGCGCTGGAACTGACCGGCTGGAAGAAGGACTTGTGGTAGTCCACGGTGACCGAGTCGGCGTTCTCGATGCCGTCGAGGCGGCCGCGGCGCTTCGATACCAGCAGGCCGCAGCCGTACGCGGCATCCACGTGCATCCAGACGCCTTCGCGGGCGCAGAGCGCGGCGATCTCGGGGAGCGGGTCGATGGAGCCGAAGTCGGTGGTGCCGGCGGTGGCGACGACGGCCATCGGGATGAGGCCCTCCTCGGCACACCGGCCGAGCTCCTTCTCCAGGGCGTCGGTGCGCATGCGCTTCTCGTCGTCGACGGGTATCGCGAGGACGGCTTCGGGGGTGAGGCCGAGGAGGGTGGCGGCCTTCTCGATGCTGAAGTGGCTGACCCGGGAGGTGAGGATGCGCAGGCGGGTGCGGATCTCGGTGTCGTCCAGGTGCGGGTGGGCCTCGCGGGCGAGGCGGCGGGCCTCGTCGCGGGCGAGCAGCATGGCCTGGAGGTTGGACTGGGTGCCGCCGCTGGTGAAGACGCCGTCGGCGTGGTCGCCGAAGCCGATGCGGCCCGCGGTCCACTCGATGAGGCGCTGCTCGATGAGGGTGCCGCCGGCGCTCTGGTCCCAGGTGTCCAGGGAGGAGTTGACGGCCGCCATGACGGCCTCGCCGACCACCGCGGGGATGACCACGGGGCAGTTGAGGTGGGCGAGGTAGCGCGGGTGGTGGAAGTAGACCGCGTCGCGGAGGTAGATGTCCTCCAGCTCGTCCAGGGCGGCGGCCGGGTCGCCGAGCGGGGTCTCCAGGTCGATGCCGCGCACCGCGGGGGCGAGCCGGTCCGCGGTCATACCGGTGAAGGGACGGTCCGTCGCCGCGAGTTTGGCGGCCACCCGGTCGACTCCGTCGCGTACCGCGTCGCGGTAGTACTGGACGGTGGCGTCGTTGAGCAGGTGGTCCTTGCTGCCGGTGAGAGCGGGGGCAGGAGCCTGGGACGGGTCCTCGCCGGTCGGCGCGAGGAAAGTCATGAACGTGTCCTCCCTGATACGGGCTGGTCGGGCCCGCGCGGGACGGTTGGGGAGAGCCCCCAGCCGTCGACTTGGTGAGGTAAGCCTAACCTAACCTGTTGTCGATGCGGGCAGGGGGTACCCAGGGAGGGACGCGAAGGGTGTTCCAGGGGAGTGGCGGTGTGTCAGCTGTCCGCGTCGAGCGTGCGCAGCACCAGTCCCGTCGCCGGCTTCGGACCGAACGAGGTCGACTTGCGCGGCATCGTCACGCCCTGGGCCGCCAGTTGACGGACCGTCTCCTCGTCCACGGCCCGCATCAGGACCGCCGTACCGCCGTGCTTCTCCGCCTGTTCGAGCGCCGCGTCCGTGTCGTGGATGTAGCGGATGCCGTCCGGGTGGTCCGGAATCCGCCACACCTCGTCCAGCAGAACGGAGTGCAGAACGGTGGCATCCAGCCGCCGCCACTCCTCCGGCCGGTCCGTACGGATCGCCCGCTCCAGCAGCTCCGGATCGGGGCGGTCCAGCAGCCGGAAGGAGTCCGGGCCCGAGGCGAGCAGGAACGCGCTGCCCTGCGCCGCCTCCAGCGCCTCCAGCGCCGCGGGCAGCGGCCCGGGCACCTCGCGCACGCGGAAGGCGCCCCCCAGCTCCGCCAGCGCCCGCTCCAGCGGCAGATGCGGCAGCACACGGTGAATGGCCCGCACCCGCAGCGGATAGCGGGCGGTGTCCACGAGCAGCACCAGGCCGCGGGACCAGGGCGAGCCGGCTCCGGCGCCCTGCTCCTCGGCGAGCCGCTGGTACGTCGCCCAGCGGTGATGCCCGTCCGCGATCAGCGCCTGCCGGGCCGAGAGATCCGCGTCCACCGCCGCCAGGTCGGCCGGGTCGGTCACCGCCCACAGCCGGTGCGCGAAGCCGTCCTCGGTCGTGGTGGCCAGCAGCGGCGGCAGCTGCGTGGTGCGTTCGATCACCGCGGTGGCGCCGCTCGCCGTCCCCTCGCCCCGGTACGACAGCAAAAGCGGCTCGAAGTTTGCGGCCGCGGTACGCATCAGCGCGGCCCGGTCGTCGACCACCTCGGCGATCACGTCCTCGTGCGGCAGCACCGGCCCGTCCAGCGACAGCGCACCGATGATGCCGCGCTGCAGCACATCGCCCCTGCGCTGCTCGTACACGTACAGCGCCGGCTGCGGATCGGGCGCGAGGACGCCCTCGGCGCGCCAGCGGGCGAGCGTGTCGGCGGCCTTGCGGTGCCGGGTCGCCGGGTCCGCCGCGTGCGGCAGGATCAGCCGGACGATGTTGTACGGATCGGCGGTCTCCAGGTGCGTGACGCCGTCCGGCCGGACCACCACGTCGTACGGGGGCGAGGTGACCGCGGTGAGACTGCTCACCCGGTGGGGTGCGTAACGCAGTCCGCGAAAGGTGTCCAGGCGCAGGCCGTCGGTGCTGGTCATTGGCAAATGCTATGCCGCTCGGGGTGGTGAGGGATGATCGGGGGAGTAACGCAATGCGGCGGGAAATGGCCGTTTGTGCGCGGTATGGATGGTTAAGGAGCTGGACGGCATGGACGAGCGGGTGCGGACGCGGCCGGAGGGCAGCGGCCGGGCGCTGAGCGAGGCGTACGACACGGCGCTGCTGGACCTGGACGGCGTCGTGTACGCGGGCGGGTCCGCCGTCCCGCACGCCGTGGAGTCGCTGACCGCCGCACGCGACGGCGGGATGCACCTGGCGTATGTCACGAACAACGCGGCGCGCACCCCGGACGCCGTGGCCGCGCAGCTCTCCGGGTACGGCCTGCCGACCGAGCCCGGCGACGTCGTCACCTCCGCGCAGGCGGTCGCCCGGCTGATCGCCGGTCAGGTGCCCGAGGGCGCGAGGATCCTGGCGATCGGCGGGGAGGGCCTGAAGGTCGCGCTGCGCGAGCGGGGCCTGGTGCCGGTGGACTCGGCCGAGGACGCCCCCGCCGCCGTGGTGCAGGGCTACGACCCCAAGCAGAACTGGGAGCAGCTGGCGGAGGCGGCCTATGCGGTCGGCCGCGGCGTGCCGTGGTTCGCGGCCAACACCGACCTGACGATCCCGAAGGAGCGCGGCATCGCACCGGGCAACGGCGCCCTGGTGGAGGTCGTACGGATCGCCACCGGCGGCACGCCGCAGGTCGCGGGCAAGCCGCAGCCGCCGATGCACCGCGAGACCGTGCTGCGCACGGGGGCGAAGCGGCCGCTGGTGGTCGGCGACCGGCTGGACACCGACATCGAGGGCGCGTTCAACGGCGGGGTGGACTCGCTGCTGGTGCTCACCGGCGTCACCACGGCCGCCGAGCTGCTGGCCGCGCCGCCCGAGCACCGCCCCACGTACGTGGACGCCGACCTGCGCGGCATCCTCGGGCCGCAGCCGGCGGTGACGGCGGCGGACGACGGCTTCCGGTGCGGCGGCTGGGTCGCCTCGGTGGCCGAGGACACGCTCGTACTCGATGGCGAGGGCTCCCCTCTGGACGGGCTGCGGGCACTGTGCGCTGCGGCCTGGACGGCTGCCGGGGACGGCCGGTGCACGGCCGGGGCGGGGAAGGCGCTGGCCCGGCTCGGGCTGTAAGCACGGGGAAGGGGCCCGTCCGCCGGACGGGCCCCTTCGTCTGCTCACTTCTCCGCGGCCGCCGTCAGCTCGGCCAGCAGCTGTTCCTCGCTCGCGCCGCGCCGCCAGTAGCCGGTGAACTTCACGGCCCTGCGGTCAAAGCCGCGCTCCTTGACCAGGTGCCGGCGGAGCGCCTTGACCGTGCCGGACTCGCCCGCGATCCAGGCGTACGGCGTGCCCTCGGGCAGCTCGGCGGCGCGTACGGACTCCACCACGCGGTCCGTACGGTCGGCCGCCGACTCCTCGCGCACCAGCCAGGTGATGTCGGCGTCGGCGAAGGAGGGCAGCTCCTGGCGGTCCGCCGCGTGGCCCACCTCGATCCACACCTTGGCCTTGGTGCCGGGCGTCAGCCAGGCCAGGATGTTCGCGATGGCCGGCAGGGCCGTCTCGTCGCCGCTCAGCAGGATCCAGTCGGTGCCCTGCGGCGGGCGGAAGTCCACGCCGCCGTTGTCCTCGACCACCGGGCCCAGGATGCTGATCCGGTCGCCGGGCACGGCGTTCGCCGCCCACCGGCCGGCCGGTCCCGAGGTCCCCTCCTCTGCGCCGTGCAGCGCGAAGTCCACGTCCAGCTCCGGCGCCGGGTCCTGGCGCTGCGCGCGGACCGTGTACGTCCGCATGATGCTGCGCTCGGCCGGGTCCTGCGCACGCCAGGCCGCGTACCAGCCGTCGCCCTGGTCGTCGAAGACCGGGACGCTCTGGTGCGCCTGCGGGAAGAAGAGTTTCACCCGCTGGTCGCGGCCGCCGGTCAGCAGCTCCGGCAGGCGCGCGCCGCCGAAGGTGATCCGGACCATCGAGGGGCCGAGCCGGCGGGTGCGCACGACGTACAGGTCGAAGAAGCGGAACGGGGCGGTGGCGGGGGCGGCGGTCGTGGTCATGCGGGGGAAGACCTCCCTTGGGTGGAGTCGCGGAGGGCCGGCGGCGGGTGCGCGGCCGGGCCCCGGTGCGTCAGCTGACCTTCTTGGCGTCCTCGATGGCCTTGGCGAGGCCCTCGACGAGCGGGGCGGCGCCCGCGTAGGAGAAGCGGGGCTCGCTGGACCAGGGGGCGATCTGGTCCGCCTTGACGGCGGGCAGCTTCGCCCAAGCGGGCTTGGCGGCCAGGTCCTTGGGCTGGAGGGTGGCGGTGCGGTTGTCGAGCAGGAGCACGTCCGCCTTGTACTTGTCGGCGTTCTCCCAGCTGAGCGACTCGAAGTAGCCGCCCTTGTCCAGGTTGTCCGGGACGATCAGGTCCACGCCGAGCGACTTGAAGTACATGAGGTCGGCGTTGATGCCCGGGTTGGAGGCGTAGAAGAGGTCGGGGCTGCCGGAGCAGGCGAGGACCTTGACCGGGTTGGACTTGGCGGCCGTGCGCAGCCGCGCCGCGGCCTTCTCGAAGCGGGCCTTGGCGTCGGTGACCTTCTTGGCCTTCAGGTCGGCGCCCAGGGACTCCGCGAGCTCGGCGTACCGCTCGATGATCTTCACCATCGGGGTGCGGGAGGAGGTGATCGCGACGCTCTTGGCGAGCTTGGTGATCTTGTCCTTGCTCTCCGCCGGCACGAACCACAGGGCGCCCGGCTCGTACATGTTGGTCACGAGCAGATCCGGGGCGAGTCCCGCGTACTTCTCGACGTTGAACTGCCCGTAGGCGTTGCCGATGATGGTGACCTTGGAGATGTCCAGGTCGCCGGCCTGCGGGTCGGGCTTGCCGTTCTTGAGCTTGGTCGGGCCGAAGACGCCGACGATCTGGTCGTCGATGCCGAAGTCGTGCAGCGCGGCGGCGGTGCCGGTGAAGGCGACGATGCGCTGTGGCACAGTCTTCAGGGAGACCTTCTGCTTGCGGTCGTCGGTGAAGCTCCAGGGTCCGCCCTTGCCTTCGCCGCCGGCCGGCCCCGAGCTCTTCTCGCTGCCGCACGCGGCGAGCAGGGCGCCGACGCCCACGGCCCCGCCGGCCGCCAGCAGGCCGCGTCGGGACAGGGAAGGTCTGGGGGACATGCTCATAGGGACGCACTTCTCTCTGGGGAGGGCCTGAGTGGGCAACGTGAGGTTAGGCTAACCTAATCGACGTGTTGGTCGACAGCCCCCCTGAAGCAGCCGCCGCGCCCGTGGTGCCCCGGCGACGGCAGGTCACCCGCTCCGCGGGACTCCTCGCCGCCCTCGGCATCCTCGCGGTCATCACCGTCCTCGGTATCGCCGTCGGCTCGAAACAGATACCTGTGGCCGATGTCTGGCACGGCGTCATGCACTACTCCGGTACCGACACCGATGTGATCGTCCGCGACGTCCGGCTGCCCCGCACCCTGCTCGGCCTGCTCGCCGGCGCGGCCCTCGGCCTCGCCGGCGCCGTCATGCAGGCGCTCACCCGCAACCCCCTCGCCGACCCCGGCGTCCTCGGCATCAACGCGGGTGCCTCCGCCGCCGTCGTCACCGGCATCACCTTCTTCGGCGTCACCTCCCTCACCTCGTACGTGTGGTTCGCCTTCGCCGGTGCCGCCGTCGTCTCCGCCGCCGTGTACGTCCTCGGCGGCACCCGCAGCGCCACCCCCGTCCGGCTCGCGCTCGCCGGTACCGCCCTCACCGCGGCCCTCACCGGCTACCTCAACGCGGTCAACCTCATGAACACCGCGTCCCTGGACAAGATGCGCTTCTGGACGGTCGGTTCGCTCGCCTCGGCCACCGCGCCCACCGTCGAGAAGATCGCGCCCTTCATCGCCGTCGGCACGCTGCTCGCGCTGCTCCTCGCCCGGCCGCTGAACGCCGTCGCGCTCGGCGACGACCAGGCCCGCGCCCTCGGCGCCAAGCTCACCCGCACCCGCGTCCTCGCCATGGCCGCCGTCACCCTGCTGTGCGGCGCCGCCACCGCCGCCTGCGGACCCATCGTCTACGTCGGCCTGATGGTCCCGCACGCCGTACGCGCCCTCACCGGCCCCGACCTGCGCTGGATCCTGCCGTACTCCGCGGTCCTCTCGCCGGTGCTGCTGCTCGGCGCCGACATCATCGGCCGGATCGCGGCCCGGCCCGGCGAGCTCCAGGTCGGCATCGTCACGGCCGTCATCGGCGGCCCGGTCTTCATCCATCTCGTACGGCGACGGAAGATGGCACAGCTGTGAGCACTCCCACCAAGACCTCCGCGCGCCCGGCCGTGAAGGCCCTGCGCACCGCCGGCGGGCTGTCGCTGCGGCTGCACCCCCGGGCCGTACTGGCGGGCCTGCTGCTGCTCCTCGTGGCGCTCGCGTCCGGCGTCCTGCTCATCGGCACCGGCGACTTCCCGATGTCCTTCGGCGACGTCCTCACCACCCTCAGCGGCGGCGGCAACCCCGGCCAGGAACTGATCGTCAACGACCTGCGGCTGCCCAGGGTCCTGGTCGCGCTGCTGGTCGGCGTCTGCCTCGGGCTGGCCGGCGCGGTCTTCCAGACCGTCACCCGCAACCCGCTCGGCAGCCCCGACGTGCTCGGCTTCGCGCAGGGCTCCTCCGTCGGCGCCCTCTTCGTCATCGTGTACTTGCAGGGCTCCACCGTCGCCATCGCGGCGGGCGCGGTCGTCGGCGGCGTCCTCACCGGCGTCGCGATCTTCCTGCTCGCCTGGCAGCGCGGCGTGCACGGCTACCGCTTCGTCCTGGTCGGCATCGGTGCCGCCGCGATGCTCTACGCCATCGTCCTGTACCTGATGACCAAGGCGAACATCGTCGAGGCCACCCGCGCCACCACCTGGATGACCGGCTCCCTCAGCGGCCGCGACTGGGACCAGGTGTGGCCGCTGGCCGCGGTCTGCGCCGTCCTGGTCCCGGTGATCCTGCTCTGCGGCCGGCCGCTGGCCATGCTGGAGATGGGCGACGACTCGGCCGCCGCGCTCGGCGTCCGTACGGGCCGCGTCCGCGTCGTCGCGCTGCTGGCCGCCGTCGTCCTGACCGCGTCCGCCACCGCCGCCGCCGGGCCCATCGCCTTCGTCGCGCTCACCGCGCCGCAGCTCGCCCGCCGCCTCACCCGCGCCACCGGCCCCAACCTGCTGCCCTCGGCCCTGATGGGCGCCGTGCTGCTGGTCCTCGCCGACCTCGTCTCGCAGCGGGTCTTCGGCGCCGACCAGATCCCGGTCGGCGTGGTCACCGGCGTCCTCGGCGGCGGCTATCTGCTGTGGCTGCTGGCCAATGAGCGCAAGGCGGGCCGGGTATGACCGCCCCGTCCCCGGGCGGCCCGGCCGCCTCGACCCCGGGCGGCCCGGCCGCCGCCACCCCGCAACCGACCCGCCGTACCACCCCAGGAGAGCCGAAGTGAGCCGTCTCGCGGCGCAGAACGTCACCCTCGCCTACGACCAGCGAGTCATCGCCGAGCAGCTCTCGGTCGACATCCCGGACAATTCCTTCACGGTCATCGTCGGCCCCAACGCCTGCGGCAAGTCCACCCTGCTGCGCGCGCTGTCCCGGATGCTCAAGCCGCAGGCGGGCTCGGTCCTGCTGGACGGCTCCTCGATCTCCTCGCAGCCCGCCAAGAAGGTCGCCCGCACCCTCGGCCTGCTCCCGCAGTCCTCCACGGCCCCCGACGGCATCACCGTCGCCGACCTGGTCTCCCGCGGCCGCTACCCGCACCAGGGCCTGCTGCGCCAGTGGTCGGACGAGGACGAGCGGATCGTCCAGGAGTCGATGGACGCCACCGGCGTCGGCGAGCTGGGGGAGCGGTACGTCGACGAGCTCTCCGGCGGCCAGCGGCAGCGGGTCTGGATCGCCATGGCCCTCGCCCAGCAGACCCCGCTGCTGCTCCTGGACGAGCCCACCACCTACCTCGACATCCAGCACCAGATCGAGGTCCTGGACCTCTGTGCCCAGCTGCACGAGGAACAGGGCCGCACGCTCGTCGCGGTACTGCACGACCTCAACCACGCCGCGCGCTACGCCAGCCACATCATCGCGATGCGCGGCGGCGAGGTCGTCGCCGAGGGCGCCCCGGCGGACGTGGTCACCGCCGACCTGATCGAGCGGGTCTTCCGCCTCAAGTGCCAGATCATCGACGACCCGCAGACCGGTACGCCGCTGATCATCCCGGCGGCGCGCACGCCCCGTAAGGCAGCGGCGGCCTGATCCGGCGAGGGCCCTACAGCAGCGTCCGCAGCCGCAGGAGGTCGCGGAAGCCGGCCTCCAGCTTCACCCGGCCGCTGCCCCACGCCCGCGCGAAGTGCAGCTCGCCGTCGACCATCGCGACCAGGTCGTCGCCGGTCATGGCGAGCCGGATCTGCGCTCTTTCGGGCGGCGGGCCCGGTACGGCGGTGACGTCCGTGAGGGTGCCGTCCACCAGCCGCCCCACGAACGTGACGTCCAGATCGGTGATGCGGCAGCTCAGCGAGCGGTCCACCGCGGCGGCGCCGCGCACGGCGCCGTCCGGCGAGGCGGAGAGATTCTGTGCCAGCCGGTCCAGGGCCGCTCGGCACTGTTCAAGGGAAGCCATCGCAAGGACGATACCCAGCTCAGACCCGCTTCGTCCGCCGGAGCGCCACCGGTTCGCGGTAGCGTCGGGGACATGGACGAGCCGAACCCCGGCGCCGAGCGGCCGGAACCGGAGACCGCCCCGGCGTCCGACGCCGCCGCGGCACCCGACGAGCCCCCCTTCGACGGCCCCGACACGCCCCCGGAGGAGCCCGCGGGCCCGCGGCCGCTCGGCGTGGCGGTCACCCCGACCGGGCATCCCGAGGTGGACGGCCGGCTGGCCCGGCTCGGCGACGCCGACCACCTCGCCGTCGGCGGCCATCTCGCGGTGTACGAGGATGTCCACCGGGGGCTGCGCACCACGCTGGCCTCCCTGGACCAGCAGCCGGGGCCCCGCCCCGGCGCACAGAACGACATCAGGAGCTGAACCCCGGTGGCAGGTGTGGCACGACGCCGACTCGACGCGGAGCTGGTGCGCCGCAAGATGGCCCGCTCCCGCGAGCACGCGAGCCAGCTGATCGCCGCGGGCCGGGTGACGGTCGGCGGGCAGCCGGCGAGCAAGGCCGCCACCCAGGTGGAGACCAGCGCCGCGCTGGTCGTGCGTGAGGACGAGAACGACCCGGACTACGTCTCGCGCGGCGGCCACAAGCTCGCGGGCGCGCTGGCCGCCTTCGTACCGAAGGGCCTGAAGGTCGAGGGCCGCCGGGCGCTGGACGCGGGCGCCTCGACCGGCGGCTTCACCGACGTCCTGCTGCGGGCCGGCGCCGGGCACGTCGTCGCCGTGGACGTCGGGTACGGGCAGCTCGCCTGGTCGCTGCAGAGCGACGACCGGGTGACGGTGAAGGACCGCACCAACGTCCGGGAGCTCACCCTCGAGCAGATCGACGGGGTGCCCGCCGACATCGTCGTGGGCGATCTCTCCTTCATCCCGCTGGGCCTCGTGCTGCCCGCGCTGGTCCGCTGCTCGGCGCCGGACGCGGACCTCGTCCTGATGGTCAAGCCGCAGTTCGAGGTCGGCAAGGAGCGCCTCGGCAGCGGCGGCGTGGTGCGCAGCGCGCAGCTGCGGGCCGAGGCGGTGCGAATGGTCGGGGAGCGCGCGGCGGAGCTCGGACTCGGCGTGCTGGGCGTCACCGCGAGCCCCCTGCCCGGACCGTCGGGCAACGTCGAGTACTTTCTGTGGCTCCGCGCCGGTGCGCCTGCCCTGGACCCGGCGGATGTCGAGCGTGCAGTGGCGGAGGGGCCGCGTTGACCACTTCTGGAACGTCCGAAGCACCGCAGGAACAGCAGGCACCGCAGGCCGAGGCGGTGTCCGCCCCCGCACCCGTGCCGCTCGCCGGCAAGGGCCGCACGGTCTTCCTGCTCGCCCACACCGGCCGCCCCGCGGCCGTCCGCAGCGCCGAACTGGTCGTCCAGGGGCTGCTGCGCAGCGGTATCGGCGTACGGGTGCTGGCGGCCGAGGCCGCCGACCTGCCGCTGCCGGACTCCGTCGAGCAGGTGGCGACGGAACAGTGCGCGGCCGAGGGCTGTGAGCTGCTGGTGGTACTGGGCGGCGACGGCACCCTGCTGCGCGGTGCGGACTTCGCGCGGACGTCCGGCGTGCCGATGCTGGGCGTCAACCTCGGCCGGGTCGGTTTCCTCGCCGAGGCCGAGCGGGACGACCTGGACAAGGTCGTGGACCGGGTGGTGACCCGCGCCTACGAGGTCGAGGAGCGGATGACCCTCGACGTCCTGGTCCGCAACAACGGCACCGTGGTGCACACCGACTGGGCGCTGAACGAGGCGTCGGTGGAGAAGGCGGCGCGCGAACGGATGCTGGAGGTCGTCACCGAGGTCGACGGCCGCCCGGTGTCCCGCTTCGGTGCCGACGGCGTGGTCTGCGCGACCCCGACCGGCTCCACCGCGTACGCCTTCTCGGCGGGCGGCCCGGTGGTCTGGCCCGAGGTCGAGGCCCTGCTGATGGTCCCGATCAGCGCCCACGCGCTCTTCGCCAAGCCGCTGGTCACCTCCCCGGAGTCGGTCCTCGCGGTGGAGGTGCAGCCCAAGACGCCGCACGGCGTCCTGTGGTGCGACGGCAGCCGCTCGGTCGAACTCCCCGCGGGCGCCCGCGTCGAGGTCCGCCGCGGCGCGATCCCGGTCCGCCTGGCCCGCCTCCACCACGCCTCCTTCACGGACCGCCTGGTCGCGAAGTTCGCCCTGCCGGTGGCGGGGTGGCGGGGGGCGCCGCACTAGCCGTACCGGCCGCACCGGGCCGTACGGCGACGCGGACGCGGGTGCGACCGCTGCCTGGACGCGTACGGGGCAGCGGTCGTACGCATGTGCCCCGTATGCCTGCTCCTCTCGAAGCGCCGCGCGCGTCCCAAGGTGGGACTTTCCCGGCGGTTCCGTACCGGTTCCGGGGCCGTGCGCAGGGATGACGCGGGGGCGGCCGTCGCGGCGCGGCCCTCGGACCTCGTATGGTCGTATCCGTGTTGGAGGAGATGCGGATCCGGTCCCTGGGCGTCATCGATGATGCCGTCGTCGAGCTGTCCCCCGGTTTCACGGCGGTGACGGGCGAGACGGGCGCGGGCAAGACCATGGTCGTGACCAGTCTCGGCCTGCTGCTCGGCGGGCGCGCCGACCCCGCACTGGTACGGATCGGCGCCAAGGCGGCCGTCGTGGAGGGCCGCATCACGGTCGGTCCCGACGCGCCGGCGGCGGTCCGCGCCGAGGAGGCCGGTGCCGAGCTGGACGACGGGGCGCTGCTGATCAGCCGTACCGTCTCCGCCGAGGGCCGCTCACGGGCGCACGTCGGCGGGCGGTCCGTACCGGTCGGCCTGCTGGGGGAGTTGGCGGACGACCTGGTGGCCGTGCACGGCCAGACCGACCAGCAGGGGCTGCTGCGGCCCGCCCGGCAGCGCCAGGCCCTGGACCGTTATGCCGGGGACGCCGTCGCCGTCCCCCTGGAGAAGTACACCGCCGCCTACCGCAGGCTCCGCGACGTGGCCACCGAGCTGGAGGAGCTGACCACCAAGGCGCGCGAGCGCGCCCAGGAGGCGGATCTGCTCCGCTTCGGCCTGGAGGAGATCGCCGCCGTCGAGCCGCAGGCCGGCGAGGACGCCGAGCTGGCCGCCGAGGCCGAGCGGCTCGGCCACGCCGAGGCCCTGGCCTCCGCCGCGACCGCGGCGCACGCGGCGCTCGCGGGCAATCCCGAGGACCCGGAGGGCATCGAGGCGACGACCCTGGTCGCCGGGGCGCACCGGGCGCTGGAGGCGGTACGCAGCCACGACGCGGCGCTGGCCGGGCTCACCGACCGGCTCGGCGAGATCGGCATCCTGATGTCCGACGTGGCGGGCGAGCTGGCCAGTTACGCGGACGGGCTGGACGCCGACCCGCTGCGGCTGGCGGCCGTCGAGGAGCGGCGGGCCGCGCTCACCGGGCTCACCCGCAAGTACGGCGAGGACATCGCGGCCGTGCTGGCCTGGGCCGAGGACAGCGCCGCGCGCCTCGCCGAGCTGGAGGGCGACGACGACCGGATCGGCGAGCTGACCGCCGAGCGCGACGCGCTCCGCGCCGAACTGGGCGAGCTGGCGCAGGCGCTGACCGACGCGCGCACGGCGTCGGCCGAGCGGTTCGCCGCGGCCGTCACCACCGAGCTCGCCGAACTGGCCATGCCGCATGCCCGGGTGAGCGTGGAGATCCGGCAGACCGAGGTGGCCGAGGACGCGGACGGCGTGCAGGTCGGCGGCCGGAACGTGGCCTACGGGCCGGCCGGCGCCGACGAGGTCGAGCTGCTGCTGGCCCCGCACCCCGGCGCGCAGCCCCGGCCGATCAACAAGGGCGCCTCCGGCGGTGAGCTCTCCCGGGTGATGCTCGGCATCGAGGTGGTCTTCGCCGGCTCCGATCCCGTACCGACCTACCTCTTCGACGAGGTGGACGCCGGCGTCGGCGGCAAGGCCGCGGTCGAGGTCGGCCGCCGCCTCGCCCGGCTGGCCCGCTCGGCCCAGGTCGTGGTCGTCACCCACCTCCCGCAGGTCGCCGCGTTCGCCGACCGCCAGCTGCTGGTCGAGAAGACCAACGACGGCTCGGTCACCCGAAGCGGTGTCACGGTCCTGGAGGGCGAGGACCGCATCCGCGAACTCTCCCGCATGCTCGCGGGCCAGGAGGACTCCGAGACGGCGCGCGCGCACGCCGAGGAGCTGCTGGAGACCGCGAGGTCGGGCCGGTGAGCGGCGCCCTGCGGACGCGGCTCACGGGGCTGCTGACGGCGGCCGGGGTGGCCCGCGCCGCGTACGAGGGGCTGCGGCGGCGGCCGCCGGGCGGCGACGGGCCGTGGCAGCGCAAGAACCACGCGGGCCGCGGCGTCGACCTGTACGCCGGGCCCGCGGCCGCCCTGGGAGCGGCGGCCGCCGTCGCGGCCGCGCCC
The DNA here is from genome assembly GCF_044544685.1 of Streptomyces sp. NPDC053542. Lineage (NCBI taxonomy): Bacteria > Bacillati > Actinomycetota > Actinomycetes > Kitasatosporales > Streptomycetaceae > Streptomyces > Streptomyces sp. NPDC053542. The sequence continues at coordinate 343,195 of NZ_JBITXL010000011.1, read as the reverse complement.
GGGCTGCCCGGCCGGGCCCGTACCGCGGGCACGCTGGCCGTCCTGGCGGCGGGCGGCTGCGGCGCGTACGACGACGTGGCGGGCGCGGGTGATGACCGGCGCGGCTTCCGGGCGCACCTGTCCGCCCTGCGGCGGGGCGAGCTCACCAGCGGCGCGGTCAAGCTCTTCGGTATCGGCGCCGCCGGGCTCGCGGCGGGCGCGCTGCTGAAGGACCGTCCGGCGGACAAGGTCCTGGCGGGCGTGGTGATCGCGGGCTCGGCCCACCTGGTGAACCTGGTGGACGTGCGCCCGGGCCGGGCGGCCGCCGCGGTCCTCGTGCTCGGCGCCCCGGGACTGCTGCGCAGCGGGCCGGGCGCGGCGCTCGCGGCCGCTCCGGTGGGCGCGGCGGCGGCACTGCTCGCCGACGACCTCGGGGAGCGCACCATGCTCGGCGACACGGGGGCGCACGCCCTGGGCGCCGCTCTCGGTCTCGCGGTCGTCGCGGCCAACGGCCGGGCCGGGCTGCTGGCCCACGCCGCCGCGCTGACCGCCGCCGCGGCCTCGGGGGAGGGTGTCAGCCGCGCCGCGGCGGGGGGCGTCCTCACGGGATAGCGTGCGGGGGCCGGGACCGGCGGAGGGCATGATCACCCGTGTGAGTGGTCCCGGCGGGCCCCGGCCGCGCAGCCGCAGCACAACGGCTTGTCATCGGCGCCGCACGGACGGCGCGGGCTGGCATGCTGGGCGTATCGCGCCCCACCGGACCACGCCGACCCAGGAGCCCGACGCACTCGTGAGCAGCACACCCACCCCGCCGTCCGCACCGTCGCCGTTGCGCACGGTCCAGGTGCTGGGCCGAGGCAGCGCCGGCAGCGCGGCCCATGTGCACGCGCTGTCGGCGGGGCTCGTCGCGCGCGGGGTGCGGGTGACGGTCTGCGCGGCGCCCGACGCCGAGGACGCCTACGGCTTCACGGAGGTGGGCGCGGGGTTCGAACGGATCCCGCCACGCACGGACCCCGGGAGCATCGCCGCGCTCCGCGCCGCCTGCGCGGACGCCGACCTCGTCCACGCGCACGGGCTGCACGCCGGGCTGCGGGCCTCCCTCGCGCTGCGCGCCAGGCGCGTCCCCCTCGTCGTCACCTGGCACACCAAGGTGCACAGCGAGGGCGCGCGGGCGCAGGTGACGCGGCTGCTGGAGCGCCGGGTGGCGCGGGCCTCGGCGGTCGTCCTGGGCTCGTGCGCCGAACTGGTGCGCAGGGCCCGCGAGCGGGGCGCCCGCGACGCGCGCCTTGCGCCCCCGGCGGGGCCGCGTCCGCGCAGCGAGGAGGAGTACGCGCGGGAGCTCGGACGGCGCGAGAAACGGCGGGCCGAACTGGGCGCGCTCGGCCGCCCGTTGCTGCTCGCCGTCGGCCGGCTGGACGCGCACCAGGGGCACGACGTGCTGCTGGACGCCGCGCACGGCTGGTGCGGCCTGGACCCGCAGCCGCTGCTCGTCGTCGCGGGGGAGGGGCCGCTGCGGCCCGCGCTGCAGCAGCGGATCGACGCGGAAGGGCTGCCGGTGCGGCTGCTCGGCCGGCGCGAGGACGTCCCCGGGCTGCTCGCCGCCGCCGACCTGGTGCTCGTGGCGGGGCGCTGGGAGGCCCGCTCGGTACTCGCCCAGGAGGCGCTGCGCGGCGGCGTCCCGCTGGTCGCCACGGACACCGGCGGCACTCGCGAACTGGTCGGCCGGGCCGCCGAACTGGTCCCCTACGGCGATGCCCCGGCCCTCGCCCGCACGGTCGTGGGATTGCTCGACGATCCGGCCCGGCGGGCCGCCCTCGCCGACGCCGGACGCGCCCAGGCGGCCGGCTGGCCCACCGAGGACGACACGGTCGCCCAGGTCCTGAGCGTGTACGACGAGCTGGCGCAGCGTCAGGGCTGAGCGGCCCGCGGCATTTCCGTCGTCGTCAGTCGTCGGTCTTGATCTTCTTCATGATCAGGTGCGAGTCGACCCGGGCGACGGCGCGCAGTCCCATGACCTTGGTGGTCAGGAACGTCTCGAAGGCGGCCTGGTCCTCGACGGCCACCCGGACGAGGTAGTCGGGCCGCCCGAAGAGCCGGTGGAACTCGACGACCTCGTCGTACGAGGAGATCGCGGTCTCCAGTTCCTCGACGGTCCGCAGGTCATTCACGCTGATCTCCAGGGAGACCATGACCTCGAAGCCGCGCCCGGCGGCCGCGGGGTCGATACGGGCCCGGTAGCCGGTGATGATCCCGGCGTCCTCCAGGCGCTTGACCCGGCGCAGGCACGGCGGCGGGGTGAGGCCGACCCTCTTGGCCAGCTCGACGTTGGTCAGCCGGCCGTCCTGACGCAGCTGAAACAGAATTTCGCGATCAAGGCTGTCCATGGTGCTCATATTGCTCAGCATCCCTTGATCTGAGAATAAGCGGCAACCATATTACGCGCAGACGAACCTAAAATTACCGGTATGACTGCTTCACCGGCGCCGGCACCCGCCGGCACGATCGGCCGCCACTCCGCACCTCCGCCGCCTGCCCGGCAGCCGTCCGACTTCCGGGCGGCGCTCACGGACTCCAGTACGGTCGGGCTGGCCCTGTTCCCCCTCGGGATCGCGCTGGGGGTGCTGGTCGTGCATGCGGGCCTGGACTGGTGGTGGGCCACGGCCTTCACCGCTGTCGTCTACGCCGGGTCGCTGGAGTTCCTGCTCATCGGCCTCGTCGTCGCCACCACCCCGCTGGCGCAGGTCGCGCTGACCGCGTTCCTGGTCAACTTCCGGCACGTCTTCTACGCCCTGTCCTTCCCGCTGCACCGGGTCGGGAGCCGTCTCGGCAAGGGCTACAGCGTCTTCGCGCTGACCGACGAGGCGTACGCGCTGACCACCGGAGAGGCCGCGCGGACCTGGAGCGGCCGGCGGATCGTGTGGCTGCAGGCGCTGTGCCAGCTGTACTGGGTCGCCGGGGGCACCGCCGGGGCCCTCCTCGGCGCCGTGGTGCCCGCCCGGCTGACCGGGCTGGACTTCGCGCTGACCGCGCTGTTCGTCGTGCTGGCCGTCGACGCCTACCGGGCCCGGCGCGACATCCCCACGCCCGTACTGGCCCTGGTCTGCGCGCTGGTGGCCCGGTTCGCCGTGCCGGGGGAGATGCTGCCGGCCGCCCTGGGGCTGTTCACCGCCGGCCTGCTGGCCCGCCACGCGCTGGCGACGAGGACGAAGACGAAGGAGGCGACCCGTGCCTGACACTTCCTACGTGATCGCCGCGGTGGCCGTCTCCGCCGCCGTCACCTGGGCGCTGCGCGCCCTGCCGTTCGCCGTCCTCGCCCCGCTGCGGGCCAGCGCCGCCGTCCACTACCTCAGTGCGCGGATGCCGGTCGGCGTCATGGTGATCCTCACCGTCTACACCCTCCGCGACCTCACCCCGCCGGACGCGCTGCCCATCGGCCCGGCCCTGGCCGCGACCCTCGCCCTGCACTTCTGGCGGCGCAACGCGGTCCTCAGCATCCTGGGCGGCACCGCGCTCCACGTCCTCCTGGCGGGCACGGTCTTCGCCCCGTCCTAAACCCCGCCACGCCCAGCCTTGTCCCGTACCGCTAGCCCCGCTCCGTATGCCGTCGCGCGTGCAGGGCCAGCCGCAGCCCCAGTACGGTCCCCGGGTCGTCCAGGTCCGTGCCGAGCAGCTGGGAGATGCGGGCGAGGCGGTCGTACAGGGTCTGGCGGTTGACGTTCAGGTCGCGGGAGGTCTCGGCCTTGCGCCCGGCGCTGGCGAGGTACGCCTCCAGGGTGGGCAGCAGCGGCTGGCGCGCGGTGCGGTCGTGGGCCAGCAGCGGGCCGATCGCGCGCTCCACGAAGTCGGCGAGCATGCCCTCCTCGCCGTGCTCGCGCATCCGCCACAGGAGGAGTTCGATGTCCAGGCGGCGGGCGTCGTACCAGAGCCGCGGCTCCAGCCCCTGGGCAGCCGCGGCCGCCTCGGCGGCGTGCCGCAGCCCGGGCCCCGTCGCCGCCCAGTCGCCGGCCGCGCCGACCACGACCACCGGGCGCTGCGCCGCCGGGCGGTCCAGCCCGGCCCGTGCGACGCCGGCCCGCAGCGCCTCCGCGATCCGGTCCGCCGCGCCCTCCCGGTCCTGCCCCTCGCGCAGACCGGCCAGCAGCGGAACGCGGCCCTCCACGGGGCGCACGCCGAGCAGTACGGGCGTCCCCAGCGCGGCGAGTTCCTCGCGCAGCGCCTGGGCGAGGAGCGCCCAGCCGGCCGCCGTGGGCAGTCCGGACGGCAGCCGCATGACCACCGGGAGGAGCGCCGCCGTACCGGGCCGGAAGCCCAGCAGCCGGGCCTGGCCCGGCGCTTCGGCGGCGGAGATCCGGCCCTCGGCGAGGTCGGCGAGGAAGTCGCCGCGGCCGCGCGCCGCGAGTCCCTCCTCCTGCCGGGACTGGAGCATGACGACGGCGAGGAGGTCGGCGGCGCGTTCGGCGGCGATGCGGTGGACGGGCGCGACGGCGGCGTTGACGGGCAGCAGGACGAGCCGGGCCCGTACGGCGTCGGGGCCGTGGCCGCCGCCGGGCACGTCCACCCGCAGCCCCTTCTCGCGCAGGCCCTCCCACGCCTGGAGCGGATCGGCGTCGGCCGCGCCGCCGTCGTCCGGGCCCGCGGCGTACAGCGGACTGCCGTCCGGGGCCTCCAGACAGAGCGGGTTGCCGGTGAACGCGGCCAGCAGGCGCAGCACTTCGGGGGCGCCGCCGCCGCGCAGCAGGACGTCCGTACAGCGGCGCAGCACCTCGTCGGCGCGGCGCATCAGCGTGTAGTGGCTGTTGACGATCTCGGTGTGGATCTCCTCGGTGACCGAGACGTACGGCACCTCGCGGTGCAGCTGGATCAGCGGCAGGCCGCAGGCGCGGGCGCTGTCGACCAGGGCGGTGGGCAGCGACTCGAAGCGGGCGCCCAGCTCCACGACGAGCGCGGCGATCCCGCGCTCGGCGAGCTTGCGGACGAAGGCGCGCTGCTCCGAGGGGCGGGCCCCCAGGCCCAGCCCCGTGGTCAGCAGCAGCTCGCCGCCCTTGAGCAGCGAGGCGATGTTCGGCACCTCGCCGGCGTGCACCCAGCGGACCGAGCGGTCCAGCCCGTCCTCGCCGGTGATCACTTCCGGCAGCCCGCGCCGCAGCGCGGGCAGCTCCAGCGCCCTGCGTACCGTGATCTCGGCCTCGATCATCGCTTCCGACCCCATGGCGCCGAACGCTACCCGCAGGAACGGCTGCCTGCCGCCACGGGAGCCTGGTCAGCGGGCAGGCCGCCCCGTTCCCGCCGCCCGCCGCCACGGAATCCGTCGCCCCGCGCCCCGACACCTCGTCGGCCCAGCCGCGCCAAAACCGGCGCCGTTGTCGGTTGTGGCGGCGGTCACACCGCGCCAGGCTGTCGGCTCCACAGGCCGTGTGCACGGGGTACCGGCCGGAACAAGGGGTGGCATGTCCAGAACAGAAATGCCGGCGTCGGCACAGGAGGGCCCGGACCAGGGCGTCGACCGGCTCAAGGCCGGCTCCGTCGGCCTGGTCGGCGTCGTCTTCATGGCGGTCGCGACCGCCGCGCCCATCACCGCGATGACCGGCAACCTCCCGATCGCGGTCGGCGCCGGCAACGGCATCGGCGCCCCGGCCGGCTACCTCTTCGCCACCGCCGTCCTGACCGTCTTCTCCGTCGGCTATGTCGCCATGGCCCGCCGCATCACCGCCGCCGGCGCCTTCTACGGCTTCATCTCGCACGGCCTGGGCCGGGTCGCCGGCATGGCCTCCGGGATGCTCGCCGTCCTCGCGTACATCGTCTTCGAGGCGTCGATCGTCGGCGTCTTCGCGTACTTCGCGAAGACCACCGTGGCCGACCAACTCGGCGCCGACCTGCCCTGGCCGCTGTACGCGGGCGCGATGCTCGCGGTCACCGCCGTGCTCGCGCACTTCGACATCCATCTGACCGCCAAGGCGCTGGGCGTCATGCTCGTCGCCGAGATCGCCGTGCTCTTCGCCGTCTCGCTCGCCGTGCTGCTGGCCGGCGGCGGCCCGGACGGCATCCCCGCGGCGCCCGTCAACCCCGCCAACGCCTTCACCGGCACCTCCGCCGGGCTCGGCCTCTTCTTCGCCTTCTGGTCCTGGGTCGGCTTCGAGTCCACCGCGATGTACGGCGAGGAGTCCCGCGACCCCAAGCGCGTCATCCCGCGCGCCACGCTCGTCTCCGTCATCGGCGTCGGCCTGTTCTACATCTTCGTGTCCTGGATGACGATCTCCGGGAACGGCCTGGCGGAGTCGGTGCGGATCGCCTCTTCCGGCACCCCGCTGGACCTCTTCTTCGCGCCCACCCGCACCTTCCTCGGCGGCTGGGCCGTCGACGCCTTCCAATGGCTGCTGCTCACCGGATCGTTCGCCTGCGGCATGGCCTTCCACCAGTGCGCCGCGCGCTATCTGTACGCCATCGGGCGCGAGGGTTTCCTCCACCGCGGCCTGGGCCGTACGCACCCCCGGCACGGCTCCCCGTACTTCGCCTCGTACGTGCAGACCGCGCTCGCCGTCGCGCTCGTCGCCGCCTTCTGGCTGACCGGCCAGGACCCCTACATCCACCTCTACACGCTGCTCGCGATCCTCGGCACGATGGCGATCCTCATCGTGCAGACCCTCTGCTCCTTCGCCGTCATCGGCTACTTCCGGCGCCACCACCCCGAGGACCGGCACTGGTTCCGCACGTTCACCGCACCGCTGCTCGGCGGCGTCGGGATGACCGCCGTGGTCGTCCTGTTGCTGGTCAACATGCGGACCGCGGCCGGTGACGCGGCCGACTCGCTCTTCTTCCGGCTCATCCCCTGGATCGTCGGCCTGGTCTTCTTCGGGGGCCTCGGCCTGGCCCTGTACCTCAAGGCCAGGCGGCCCGAACGCTACGAGATCATCGGCCGGATCGTTCTGGAGGACGCGGCCGAGCGCGACGCGGAGAACCCCACACTCTGAGGAGGCCCACATGGCCCGTACGCACGCAATGCACGCACTGCGCCGCCTCGCCGCCGAGCACGCGGCGGCACGAAGACTCCGGATGTCCGCCGCCGACGTACGAGGGCTGGACCGGCGCGAACTCCTGGCGCGCGCGGGCGCGCTGGGACTCGGCGTCGCGCTCGCCACCCCCGCCACGACCGCGGCCGCGCAGCCCGCGCGCCCGCCGCGGTCCGCCGCCGCGCCCCGGATCGCCGTCGTCGGCGCGGGCATCGCGGGACTGACCGCGGCGCTCACCCTCCAGGACGCCGGACTGCCCTGCACGCTGTACGAGGCGGACCCCGACCGGGTCGGCGGCCGGATGTACAGCCAGCGCGACCACTGGGCGTACGGCCAGACCTCCGAGATCGGCGGCGAGCTGATCGACACCGAGCACAAGAAGATGCAGGAACTCTGCCGCCGCTTCGGCCTGCCCCTGGAGGACTTCCTCGGCGCGGGCCCCAACGGCGCCGAGGAAGTCCTCTGGTTCGACGGCGCCTACTACCCGCGCGCGCAGGCGGACGAGGACTTCAAGGGCGTCTACCAGGCGCTGCGCACCGACCTCCAGAAGGCCGGGGAGGTCACCTGGAACCAGACCACGCCCGAGGGCACGGCCCTGGACAACATGTCGATACGGGAATGGATCGACTCCCGGGTGCCCGGCGGCTACGCCTCGCGCCTCGGGCAGTTCATCGACGTGGCCTACAACGTCGAGTACGGCGCCGACACCACCGACCAGTCCGCACTCGCCCTCGTGCTGCTCATGGGCTACCAGCCCAACCCGGGGAAGTTCAACGTCTGGGGGCTGTCGGACGAGCGGTACCACATCACCGGCGGCAATGATCAGCTCCCGAAGGCCATCGCGGCCGCGCTGCCCGCCGGGACGCTGCGGAGGGGCTGGTCCCTGACGGCCGTCGCGCGGAACTCCGACGGCAGCCAGACCCTGACCTTCGACGACGGCGGCAGCACCCGCACGGTCACCGCCGACCACACGATCCTGACCGTCCCGCTGCCCGTCCTCCAGAACCTCGACCTCACCAAGGCCGGCTTCGACACCCGCATGACAAACCTGCTCCGCGATGCCCGGATGGGGTACTGCACCAAGCTCAACATGCAGTTCTCCGCCCGCCCCTGGCGCGGCAGCGGCGCCTGGCCGGGCGTCAGCGCGGGCGACTGCTTCACCGACCTGGACGTCCAGCAGACCTGGGACACCACCAAGGCCCAGCCGGGCACCGGCGGCATCCTCATCCAGTACGGCGGCGGCAGCCTCGCCCACGCGCTCACTCCCGCCGGGCCCTTCTCCACCGAATCCGATCCGTACGTACGGGATCTCGCTCAGCGTCGGCTCACCGGCATCGAGCGCTTCTTCCCCGGCACGAAGGCCGTCTGGACCGGCCGGGCCCAGCTCTCCGCCTGGCACCGCAATCCGTACGCCCTGGGCGCGTACTCGTACTGGCCGGTGGGCTATCTGCACAGGTACGCGGGGTACGAGGGCGTCCGGCAGGGCAATGTGCACCTCGGCGGCGAGCACACCTCGTACGACTTCCAGGGGTTCATGAACGGCGGGGCCACGGAGGGCGAGCGGGCGGCGCGTGAGGTGATCGCGGAGGTGACCTGACACGACCGGTCAGGCGGATTCGCGGACGACGAGGGTGGCGGGCGTGACGACGGGGGAGAGATGCGCGCCGTCGTCCGCCGCCAGCCGGTCCAGGAGCAGCCGGGCCATCAGCCGGCCCATCTCCTGCACGTCCTGGCGGACCGTGGTCAGCGGCGGGTCCGCCCAGGCCGCCGGGGCGAGGTCGTCGTAGCCGACCACCGCGACGTCCGCCGGCACCCGCAGGCCGCGCGCCCGCAGCGTGCGCAGCGCGCCCGTGGCCATCAGGTCCGAGCAGGCGAAGACGGCGTCCAGGTCCGGTACGGCGTCGAGCAGCGCGGCCATGGCCCGCTCGCCGCCCTCCGCCGTGAAGGAGCCGTCCGCGATCAGCCGTTCGTCCACGGGCGGGGTGTCGGGGCCGGTCAGCGCGTCGCGGTAGCCGTCCAGCCGGTCCTGGGCCGAGGTCTGGTCCAGCGGGCCGGTGATCACGGCGATCCGCCGCCGGCCGCGGTTGACCAGGTGGGTGACCGCCTGCCGGGCGCCGTCGCGGTTGTCGGTGTCGACGTACAGCGGGCGGTCACCGGCGGGGCCGTCGGCCGGCCAGTGGGGCCGCCCGCCGAAGACCGTGGGCAGCCCCGAGTCCGCGGCCATCGCGGGCAGCGGATCGGTGCGGTGCAGCGAGAACATCAGCGCGCCGTCGACGTGCCCGCCCGAGAGATAGCGGCCGATGCGCGCGTGGTCGCGGTCGCTCTCCACCATCATCAGCAGCAACTGGGTGTCGGCGGCGGCCAGTTCGCGGCCGATGCCGCGCAGCTGCTGGGCGAAGAAGGGGTCGGAGAACACCCGGGTCTCGGGCTCGGCGATGACCACGGCGACGGCGCCGGTGCGGCGGGTGACGAGCGAGCGCGCGGCGATGTTGGGGACGTACCCGAGCTCGGCGACCGCCTGCCGGACCTTCTCGCGGATCTCGGCGCGGACGCCGGGGCCGCCGTTGACGACACGGGAGACGGTGGCGCGGGAGACGCCGGCCAGCGCGGCCACCGCCTCCAGGGTCGGCCGGGGACCGCCGGGCACGGACATGTCGAACTCCTTCTTCTCCGCGATGGGTTGACGGTACCGCCGGAAGTGGGCAGGGTGACCCTACTTCATTTGAGAGCGCTCTCACCCACCCCCCACAAGGAGCCATCTCGTGATCTCTCGTCGCACCCTGCTAGGCGGCCTCGCCGCGGGCGCCGTCGGTACCGGATTCGCCCTCGCCGGACACGCCAGCGGCGCACCCGGCCGTACGAAGGCCGCCGGGCTCCCCCTGGAAATCGCCAACGACTCCGGGGAGTTCGGCAATTCATCTGTCTGGGTCTACATCGTCGGCAACGACGGCACCCAGCAGGTCCGCGTCACCCCCGAAGGAGAACTGAAGCCCGTCGCCGTCTCCGACAACGGCTCCGACGGCTTCACCGACTACGCCATCCCGCTCGCCGCGAGCGGCACCACCACCCTGACGCTGCCGAAGATGTCCGGAAGGATCTACACCGCGCTCGGCTCCAAGCTGAAGTTCAAGGCCGTCGAGGACGGCAACGGCAAGGCGGCGCTGGCCTACCCGGCCGGCTGGGTGGACTCCGACCCCAACTTCGGAGTCCTGCACGACTGCGCGGAGTTCACGTACAACGACGGTGGCATGTACTGCAACACCACCATGGTCGACATGTTCAGCGTGCCGCTGGCGATCCGGCTGACCGGGGCGAAGGACCAGACGGCCGGGCTGCTCAAGGACGGCGCCCGGGCGAAGATCTTCTCGGCCCTCGCCGGCACCGAGGGCTTCGGCGACCTGGTCGTCGACGACAAGCGGGTCATCGCCCCCGGCCACGGCCTGGACAGCGGCCGGTTCGCGAAGGACTACCTCGCCCCGGCCATCGACGAGGCGTGGTCGGCGTACGCGGCCAAGGACCTGAAGGTGACCACCAACGCGGGCACCTTCACCGGCCGGGTCGCCGGGGACAAGCTCTCCTTCACCGGCCCGGCGAGCGTCTCGTTCAGCAAGCCCAGCACCCGCGACGTGCTCTTCTGCGACGGCACCCTCGCCGCGCCCAACGACGGGACGACGGGCCCGGTCGCCGCGATCCTGGGCGCCGCGCTGAACCGCGCCACCCTCACCTCGCACGCCGAGCAGCCCACCACCGACCCCGCCGCCTTCTACCAGCAGCGGCTCGCCAACCACTACGCCAGGGTGATGCACGAGGCCGCCCAGGACGGCAAGGCGTACGGCTTCGCCTTCGACGACGTCGCCGGCTTCGCCTCGTACATCGAGGACGGCGCGCCCAGCCGGATCAGGCTGACGCTGACGCCGTTCTGACGGCCGGACCCGCCGCAGGGGCGTACCGGGGGCGGCTCAGCCCCCGTACGCCCCGCTCGCCGTCAGCCGCAGGGCCGTGTCGATCAGCGGAACGTGGCTGAACGCCTGGGGGAAGTTGCCGACCTGGCGGCCGGCCTTGGAGTCCCACTCCTCGGCCAGCAGGCCCAGGTCGTTGCGGAGCGAGAGGAGCTTCTCGAAGAGCTTGCGGGCCTCTTCCACGCGGCCGATCATCGCCAGGTCGTCCGCGAGCCAGAACGAGCAGGCCAGGAACGCGCCCTCGTCGCCCTCCAGACCGTCCAGGTTCGCCGTCTCGGCGTCGGCGGAGGTCGGGTAGCGCAGGATGAAGCCGTCCGGCGTGGCCAGCTCGCGCTGGATCGCCTCGATCGTGCCGATGACGCGCTTGTCGTCCGGCGGCAGGAAGCCCATCTGCGGGATGAGCAGCAGCGAGGCGTCCAGCTCCTTGGAGCCGTAGGACTGGGTGAAGGTGTTCCGCTCCGGGTCGTAGCCCTTCTCGCACACGTCCCGGTGGATCGTGTCGCGCAGCTCCTTCCACTCCTCCAGCGGGCCCTCGACGTCCCCGGACTCCATCAGCTTGATGGTGCGGTCCACCGCGACCCAGGTCATGACCTTGGAGTGGACGAAGTGCCGGCGCGGCCCGCGGACCTCCCAGATGCCCTCGTCCGGCTCGTCCCAGTGCTTCTCCACCCAGCGGATCAGCTTCAGCTGGAGCAGCGAGGCATAGTCGTTGCGGGCCAGCCCGGTCATGTGGGCGAGGTGCAGCGCCTCGATGACCTCGCCGTACACGTCCAGCTGGAGCTGGTCGGCGGCGCCGTTGCCGACCCGGACCGGCTTGGAGTTCTCGTACCCCGGCAGCCAGGTCAGCTCGTTCTCGCCGAGCTCGCGCTCGCCCGCGATGCCGTACATGATCTGCAGGTTCTCCGGGTCGCCCGCCACCGCGCGCAGCAGCCACTCGCGCCAGGCGCGGGCCTCCTCGCGGTATCCCGTGCGCAGGAGGGAGGAGAGGGTGATCGCGGCGTCCCGGAGCCAGGTGAAGCGGTAGTCCCAGTTGCGGGAGCCGCCGATGTCCTCGGGGAGGGAGGTGGTGGGGGCCGCGACGATGCCGCCGGTCGGCGCGTACGTCAGCGCCTTCAGCGTGATCAGCGAGCGGACCACCGCGTCGCGGTAGGGACCGTGGTACGTGCACTGCTCGACCCACTCGCGCCAGAAGTCCTCGGTGGCCGTGAGCGCGTTCTCCGGCTCGGGGAGCGGGGGCTGTTCGTGATGCGAGGGCTGCCAGCTCATCGTGAAGGCGATCCGCTGCCCGGCCTCGACGGTGAAGTCCGAGTAGGTGGTCAGGTCCTCGCCGTGGGTCTCGGCCGTGGTGTCGAACCACACCGAGTCCGGGCCCGCGACCGCGGCCGTGCGGCCGTCGACCTGGTGCACCCACGGCACCACCCAGCCGTAGGAGAACCGCATCCGCAGCGAGGAGCGCATCGCGACCTTGCCGCTGACGCCTTCCACGATGCGGATGAGCTGCGGCGCACCGTCGCGCGGCGGCATGAAGTCGATCAGCCGGACCGTGCCGTCGGGGGTGTCCCACTCCGATTCCAGGATCAGGGAGTCACCGCGGTAACGCCGCCGGTCGGAGGCGGGGGAAACCGCCTCCGCTTCGCCTTCCGCTTCCGCGGCCGGGCCCAGCCGCCAGAAGCCGTGCTCCTCGGTGCCGAGGAGGCCGGCGAAGACCGCGGGCGAGTCGAACCGGGGCAGGCACAGCCAGTCGACCGTGCCGTCCCGGCAGACGAGTGCGGCGGTCTGCATGTCGCCGATCAGTGCGTAGTCCTCGATGCGCCCGGCCACGTAGTACATCTCCCGTTCGAACTGGGGTGACGCCCCCCGTGGGACGTGTAGATCTTCCGTCCTGCCCATTGAAAACCCCGCCGGGCTGCTGGTCCGGTAATTCGGTTGGGGGTGATGCCGTTCCGGATGGCCCGATGCGAGTGCCCGAGCAGGATACGACGCGCACGTGACATCCGCGCGACGCTCCGCTTCCCGAGACTCGGCCGAACGGGTGGCCTGCGTCACGTCGGGGGCCGTATACGGGGAGCGAGGCATTCCGCCCCGCGCGGGCGGGCGCGACCACGCTCTGTCGCTGATAGCCTGGTACCCCGTGGACCGGTGGGCCCGGAAGAAAACCCGGCACCCCCGACCGCAGCGACGGCACCCCTGGAAATCCGGGCTCGCGCCGCTCCGCTCTTTCACTTCGCGACCACGGGAGTTCCGTCTTGGCCATGCCGCCCAAATCCTCGACGACCAAGCACATCTTCGTCACCGGGGGCGTTGCGTCCTCGCTCGGCAAGGGGCTCACCGCCTCCAGCCTGGGTGCGCTGCTCAAGGCCCGGGGCCTGCGGGTCACGATGCAGAAGCTGGACCCGTACCTCAACGTCGACCCCGGCACGATGAACCCGTTCCAGCACGGCGAGGTGTTCGTCACCAACGACGGCGCCGAGACGGACCTGGACATCGGCCACTACGAGCGCTTCCTGGACGTCGACCTCGACGGCTCCGCGAACGTCACCACCGGCCAGGTCTACTCCACCGTGATCGCCAAGGAGCGGCGCGGAGAGTACCTCGGCGACACCGTGCAGGTCATCCCGCACATCACCAACGAGATCAAGCATCGCATCCGCCGCATGGCGACCGAGGACGTCGACGTCGTCATCACCGAGGTCGGCGGCACGGTCGGCGACATCGAGTCGCTGCCGTTCCTGGAGACCGTCCGCCAGGTCCGCCACGAGGTCGGCCGGGACAACGTCTTCGTCGTGCACATCTCGCTGCTCCCGTACATCGGCCCCTCCGGCGAGCTGAAGACCAAGCCGACCCAGCACTCCGTCGCCGCGCTGCGCAACATCGGCATCCAGCCCGACGCGATCGTGCTGCGCGCCGACCGCGAGGTCCCGACCGCCATCAAGCGCAAGATCTCGCTGATGTGCGACGTGGACGACGCGGCCGTGGTCGCCGCGATCGACGCCCCGTCGATCTACGACATCCCGAAGGTGCTGCACACCGAGGGCCTGGACGCCTACGTCGTGCGCAAGCTCGATCTGCCGTTCCGCGACGTGGACTGGACCCAGTGGGAGGACCTGCTGGACCGCGTCCACAACCCCGACCACGAGGTCAAGGTCGCGCTGGTCGGCAAGTACATCGACCTGCCCGACGCCTACCTCTCGGTCTCCGAGGCGATGCGCGCCGGCGGCTTCGCCAACCGCGCCCGCGTGAAGATCAAGTGGGTCACCTCCGACGACTGCCGCACCGCGGCCGGCGCCAAGAAGCAGCTCGGCGACTGCGACGCGATCCTCATCCCGGGCGGCTTCGGCGAGCGCGGCGTGGAGGGCAAGCTCGAGGCGATCACCTACGCCCGCGAGAACAAGGTCCCGCTGCTGGGCATCTGCCTGGGCCTGCAGTGCGTCGTCATCGAGGCGGCCCGCAGCCTGGCCGGCGTGGCGGGCGCGAACTCCACCGAGTTCGACCCGGCCGCCGCCGACCCGGTCATCTCCACCATGGCCGAGCAGCTGGACATCGTCGCCGGCGAGGGCGACATGGGCGGCACGATGCGGCTCGGCATGTACCCGGCGAAGCTCGCCGAGGGCTCCATCGTCCGCGAGGTCTACGGCGGCAAGGAGTACGTCGAGGAGCGCCACCGCCACCGCTACGAGGTCAACAACTCCTACCGCGCCGAGCTGGAGAAGAAGGCCGGCCTGCAGTTCTCCGGCACCTCCCCGGACAACAAGCTGGTGGAGTACGTCGAGTACCCGCGCGAGGTGCACCCCTACCTGGTCGCCACCCAGGCGCACCCGGAGCTGCGCTCCCGCCCGACCCGCCCGCACCCGCTCTTCGCCGGCCTGGTGAAGGCGGCCGTCGAGCGGAAGACCGGCAAGGCCGCCGGTAAGTGATCCACTGACCGGGGATACGGTTACCGGGGTGCGGACTTTGCGGTCCGTACCCCGGTTTCTGCTTGTTTGGGAGGACGCGCATGGCCATCAAGGACACCCCCGAGGAATGGCGGATCACCGCGACGGCGACCCCGTTCACCGGTAACAAGACCAGCGTCCGCACGGACGAGGTCGTGATGCCCGACGGGTCCACCGTGAAGCGGGACTACCAGGTCCACCCCGGCTCGGTGGCCGTTCTCGCCCTGGACGACGAGGGCAAGGTCCTGGTGCTGCGCCAGTACCGCCACCCGGTGCGCCACAAGCTCTGGGAGATCCCGGCCGGGCTGCTGGACGTGCCCGGTGAGAACCCCCTGCACGCCGCCCAGCGCGAGCTGTACGAGGAGGCGCACGTCAAGGCCGAGGACTGGCGGGTGCTGACGGACGTCTACACCACGCCCGGCGGCTGCGACGAGGCCGTACGGATCTTCCTGGCCCGCGATCTCTCCGAGGCGGAGGGCGAGCGCTTCGAGGTCGAGGAGGAAGAGGCCGACATGGAGCTGGCGCGGGTGCCGGTCGCCGACCTCGCGCGCGGCGTGCTGGCCGGCGAGCTGCACAACAACTGCCTGGTCGTCGGCGTGCTGTCGCTGCTGGCCGCGCAGTCGGGCGACGGTCTGGAGGCGCTGCGCCCGGCCGAGGCGCCGTGGCCGGCCCGGCCGTTCCAGGCGTAACGAGGCGGGGCAGGCCCTCTTACGAGGCCGCGCCGGGCCCTGTAGGAGGCGGAGCCTGATCACTTCCGGAACACTCGCTTCCATTTTTGTCTGATTTACGCGGTATGTCCGCCGTGATCCATGGCACTCGTGAACTACGCTCGACGCATCCCGGCCGCAGCGGCGGCCGGCTCGTACGCGCAAGTGAACGGGAGCGTGGCCCGTGGCGGAGCAGGCGGTGGACACCGGCCGGACGGTGACGGCGTCGGGGGCCGGACGAAGAGGAGCGGGCCGGACCGGCGTGCCGGCGGCGACCGCCCCGCCGGCCCCCGCCGCCTTCACCGGCCGCCGCCGCGAACTGGCCGCCCTGCGCAGCGACATCGAGCGCGCGGGGCTGGACACCCTCTCCGGCCGCAAGGGCGCCCGCAGCCGGGTGCTGCTGATCGCCGGGCGGCCCGGCTCGGGCCGCAGCGCGCTGGCCGAAGAGCTGGCCCGGCAGCTGGCCGGTGACTATCCGGACGGCGTGCTGCGGTCCTGGCTGAGCACCGCCGACGGCCGGCCCGTGCCCACCGCCGACGTCGCCCGCGACCTGCTCACCCAGCTCGGCGAGCGGGTGCCGGCCGGCGCGGACGAGGACGAGCTGACCGAGGCGCTGCGCGCCGCGCTGGCCGACCGGCGGGCGCTCCTCCTGCTGGACGACGCGACCGGCCCCGAGCAGGTCGAGCCGCTGCTCCCGGACGCCCCGGACTGCCTGGTCCTCGCCGTCTCCGAGGGTCCGCTCACCGGCATCACGGACGTCCGGCCCTGCACGCTCGGCGGCCTGGACACCGCGGCCGGCGTGGAGATCCTGACCCGGTTCGCGGGGCCCACCCGCATCACCGTCGACCCGCGCACCGCCGAGCAGGTCGTCCAGGACTGCGGCGGCCAGCCCGCCGCGCTCGTGCTGGCCGGCGGCTGGCTCGCGGCGCACCCCAAGTCCTCGGTCTCCGACCTGCTGCGGACGCTGTTCCTGCTGCCGCCGGGCGAGGAGGAGGCGGTGCCCGTCCCGCGCCCGCTGACCCGCGCCTTCCGGCTGGCGTACGACTCGCTGCCGGCGCCCGCCGCCCGGATACTGCGGCTCCTCTCGCTCGCCCCGGCCGGCCTCGTCGACGCGCACACCGCGTCCGCGCTGGCCGGCTGCTCGGTGCCGGCCGCCGAGGCCACCCTGCGCGACTTCGGCGCCCGGGGGCTGCTGCGGCCTGTGGAGCCGGCGGGGGAGCCGGTCTCCGGCGGCTCCGACCCGATGGCCGGGCTGCCGGCGCAGTACCGCGTACCGAACTGCCTGGTGCCGCTGCTGCGCGAGCAGCTCCGGCTCCATGAGCGCCCGCCGGAGATCCAGCTCTCCCGGGCCCGGATGCTGGAGCGGACCGTACGGCAGCTGCAGTCCTGCCGGGCGATGGGGGAGCCCGCCGGGTCCCCGGCCCGTGAGCGGACCTCCGGGCTGCCGCGGTCGCTGCGCTTCGGGTCCGTCCCCGAGGCCGCGGCCTGGCTGCGCAGCCGCCGCCCGGCCCTGCTGGACTCCGCCCGGATCGCCGTCGCGGACGGCGAGCTGGACACCCTGGACCGGCGGCTGATGGCCGCGCTCGTACGGGCGCTGCTGGCCCATGAGGCGCCCGAGGCGGCGGCGCCCGACCTGTACGGGCTGCACGGGCTGGTCCTGGAGGTCGCGGAGCGGCGCGGGCTGGCCCGTGAGCGGGCCGCCGCGCTGCTGAACCTCGGCGATCTGGACGCCGAGGCGGGCCGGGCCCAGAACGCGCTGGCCCGGTACCGGGGCGCGCTGGAGTCGGCACGCGCGGTCAAGGACGCCGTCGCGATGGGGCGGGCGCTGGAGTCGCTGGGCGGCACGTACGCCGAGCTGGGCGACTGGCAGCGGGCCTCCGACTGGTACGGCCGGGCGCTGGAGCTGCGGCTCTCCCGCGGGGACACGGCCGAGGCGGCCCGGCTGCACGGGCGGCTGGGCGCGGTGCACACGTATGCGGGGCGCTGGGCCGAGGCGCTGCGGGAGTGGCGGGCCGCTTACGGCGCGTACCGGAGGGCCGGCGACGCGGTCGGGCCGGCGCGGGCGATGGGGGAGATCGCACGGGTCCAGGAGTACGCGGGACGGCCCGAGCAGGCACTGCGCACCTGCTTCGAGGCCCTGGAGCTGGCCAGGAAGGCGGCCGACGGGCGGCTGGAGGCGGCGCTCCAGCTGCGGATTGCGGACACCTTCGAACGGCTCGGCGACCCTGCGGCAGCAAGGCTGCACCGGGGCCTGGGAGAGCGTCTCCTCGCAGATCACCCGGCCTGACCTACGAAATCGGTGGCGGTTCCCGCGAAAGTAATTGCTTTGCAAGGCTAGACAACAAGAGCTCCTTCAATAGACTGGCAGAGCCCGCGGTTCTCGCGGTCACATCCGTCATGCGTCTGTATGTGCGGATATTTCTCTGCAAGCACGATTCAAGGACCGTGATCGACGTGAAGGTCGGCATCCCCCGCGAGGTCAAGAACAACGAGTTCCGGGTGGCGATCACGCCCGCCGGTGTCCACGAGCTCGTCCGCAACGGCCACCAGGTCTTCATCGAGAAGGACGCCGGCCTGGGCTCCTCCATCACGAACGAGGAGTACGTCGGCGCCGGCGCGAACATCCTCGACACCGCCGACGAGGTGTGGGCCACCGCCGACCTGCTGCTGAAGGTCAAGGAGCCCATCGCCGAGGAGTACCACCGGCTCCGCAAGGACCAGACGCTCTTCACGTACCTGCACCTCGCCGCCTCCCGCGAGTGCACGGACGCGCTGATCGAGTCCGGTACCACCGCGATCGCGTACGAGACCGTCGAGACCGCGAACCGGCAGCTGCCGCTGCTCGCCCCGATGTCCGAGGTCGCGGGCCGCATCGCCCCGCAGGTCGGCGCGTACCACCTGATGCGCCAGGCCGGCGGCCGCGGCGTGCTGCCCGGCGGCGTCCCCGGCGTCCACGCGGGCAAGGCCGTCGTCATCGGCGGCGGCGTCTCCGGCTGGAACGCCGTGCAGATCGCCGTGGGCCTGGGCTTCCACGTCACGCTGCTCGACAAGGACATCAACAAGCTCCGCGAGGCCGACAAGATCTTCGGCACCAAGGTGCAGACCGTCGTCTCCAACACCTTCGAGCTGGAGAAGGCCGTCATCGAGGCCGACCTCGTCGTCGGCGCGGTCCTCATCCCGGGCGCCAAGGCCCCGAAGCTGGTCACCAACGAGCTCGTCGCCAAGATGAAGCCCGGAAGTGTCCTTGTCGACATCGCGATCGACCAGGGCGGCTGCTTCGAGGACTCCCGTCCGACCACCCACGCCGAGCCGACCTTCCAGGTCCACAACTCGGTCTTCTACTGCGTCGCCAACATGCCGGGCGCGGTGCCGAACACCTCCACCTACGCGCTGACCAACGCGACGCTGCCCTACATCGTCTCGCTGGCCAACAACGGCTGGGTCGAGGCGCTGCGCCGCGACGCCGCGCTGGCCAAGGGCCTCAACACCCACGACGGCAAGGTCGTCTACGCCGAGGTCGCCGAGGCGCACGGTCTGGAGTCCGTCGAGCTGAGCACCCTGCTGGGCTGATTCGTCAACACGGCGCGTCAACACCGCGCGCACGGCCGGGCCTTGAGACTTTCAGGCCCGGCCGGTCGCGTTTGCGACAGATTTCCGATGCCGTCCCTGACGGGCCTCCGGCGAGCCCTCAGCAACTCGTAACGAACGTCGCTCTTCGACCCTTTCGCACACCCTCGAAACCTCACGGATGTGCGCCGCGCGCCCTTGACATCGGGGTGTTCCATTGCCGACACATCGTGCCGGGTCCGGTGGATTGTGTTGCTGCGGACGCCCGACACGCCATAGAGTCGCCAACCGTCGGCATGGTGTCACGCTGACCTATCGATAAGTTTCCTGGTCACATCCAAGGAGGTAAGACGACTTGTGAATGAGTCGACATTTACTCCCGGAGGTGGTCGACCAGGAGCGGTTGCACGGGGCCAGGGTCCCTCGGGGCACGAGGCTGTCGGCTCCGTCGCTGTCCACACCTTCGCAGCCCAGAAGAGCATGACGACGACAGCCCACCAGAGCATGGACGGCCATCAAGTGAACGCCACGGCCGGCGACCAGGGCGGCACAGACCAGGCCCGCTTCGCCGACTACGACGACCTGCCCGAGGGGCACTTCTACGATCCGGACGCGGAGTACGAGCCGGACCCGGAGTACGCGGCGACGCTCGCGCCGGACGCCGCGCGCCAGCGCCGCGAGCGCATCGGCCCGACCGGCCGGCCCCTTCCCTACTTCCCGATCCCCGGGCCGCTCTCCGAGCACGGCCCGGCGAAGATCATCGCGATGTGCAACCAGAAGGGCGGGGTCGGCAAGACGACCTCGACCATCAACCTGGGTGCCGCGCTCGCCGAGTACGGCCGCCGCGTGCTGCTGGTCGACTTCGACCCGCAGGGCGCCCTCTCGGTCGGCCTCGGAGTCAACCCGATGGAGCTCGATCTGACGGTCTACAACCTGCTCATGGAGCGGGGCATGGCCGCCGACGAGGTCCTGCTGAAGACGGCGGTCCCGAACATGGACCTGCTGCCCAGCAATATCGATTTGTCAGCCGCCGAGGTGCAGCTCGTCAGTGAGGTCGCCCGCGAGTCGACCCTGCAGCGCGCCCTGAAGCCGCTGATGGCGGACTACGACTACATCGTGATCGACTGTCAGCCCTCGCTCGGTCTGCTCACGGTCAACGCCCTGACGGCGGCTCACAAGGTCATCGTCCCGCTGGAGTGCGAGTTCTTCGCGCTGCGCGGTGTGGCGCTGCTGACCGAGACGATCGAGAAGGTCCAGGAGCGGCTCAACCCCGACCTGGAGCTGGACGGCATCCTCGCCACGATGTACGACTCGCGCACCGTGCACAGCCGTGAGGTGCTCGCGCGCGTGGTGGAGGCGTTCGACGATCACGTCTACCACACCGTCATCGGCCGTACGGTGCGCTTCCCCGAGACCACGGTCGCGGGCGAGCCGATCACCACGTACGCCTCCAACTCCGTAGGTGCCGCCGCCTACCGTCAGCTCGCCAGGGAGGTGCTCGCCCGGTGTCACGCCGAGTGAGTCTGCCCGGCGCCGACGAACTGTTCCGCACCACCGGGGGGACGGCGCTGCAGTCCTCCTCGCCCCGCAGGCCGGCGAACGGCACTCCCGCGAACGGCGAGGCACCCCGGGTGCCCGCGCCGGGCGGCGAGGCCGATCCCGCCGCGCCGCAGCAGGGCAACGCCGCGCAGCGCCGGTCCGAGGGCGAGTCGGCCCCGGCGGCGTCCGGGGCGGTGGCGCCCGCGGAGCAGCACAGCGGACGCGACACGGCCGACGAGGCCGCCAAGGGGCGCCGCCGGCAGGAGGCCGCGGCAGCGGCGGGCGCGGGGACGCCGGCCACCGGTGGCACCGCCCGGCGGCGCGGCCGGGGCGCGAACCGCCGCCCCAGCGGCCGCGAACGGCACGACGAGAAGATCACCGTGTACGTCTCCGCCGAGGAGCTGATGGACCTGGAGCACGCGCGCCTGGTCCTGCGCGGCGAGCACGGCCTCGCGGTGGACCGCGGCCGGATCGTCCGTGAGGCCGTCGCCGTGGTCCTGGCGGACCTGGAGTCCCGGGGGGACGCCAGCATCCTCGTGAGGCGTCTGAGGGGCCGCTGAGCGGCTCCTGAGGGCTGCCGTGCGGCTCCGTGAGGGCCATGCTGCGGAACTCCGGCCGCCCGGGCGGCCGGGTCCCCGCCGGTGGGCGGGTGCCGGGTTAGCCTTCGGACACCGGTGGGCGCCGCCCGCCGGTGACCAGCCCGGCGCCGTGCGCGGCACGGGACCGCAGCGTATGGACCACGATGCCGACGACCCACCACGACCCCGCAGCGCCTGCCCCGCGCCGCACCCTGGGCCACGGCCCGGGCACGGCCCCGGAGCCCGGGCCGGAGGCCGCCGCGCCGCCTCCGGAGCCGGTCGCGGCCGTACCGGAGCCCGTACCGGAAGCCGTACCGGAGCCCGGGGCGGCGGCCCCTGAGGCCGCGGCCCCCGAGGGGGCCGGGCCCGGCGAGCCCGCGGACGCCACCGTCACCGGTGACGGGAAGTTCACCCTCCACCTGGAGAACTTCGAGGGTCCCTTCGACCTCCTCCTGCAGCTGATCTCCAAGCACAAGCTGGACGTCACCGAGATCGCGCTCTCGCAGGTCACCGACGAGTTCATGGCGCACATCCGGGCCATGGGCCCGGACTGGGACCTGGACCAGACGACGGAGTTCCTGGTCGTCGCGGCGACGCTGCTGGACCTGAAGGCCGCGCGGCTGCTGCCCGCCGCCGAGGTCGAGGACGAGGCGGACCTCGCCCTCCTGGAGGCGCGCGACCTGCTCTTCGCACGGCTGCTCCAGTACCGCGCGTACAAGGAGGTCGCCGACATCTTCAGCCGCCGCCTGGCGGACGAGGCGCGCCGGTACCCACGTACCGTCGGGCTCGAACCGCACCACGCCGAGCTGCTGCCCGAAGTGGTGATCAGCATCGGCGCCGAGGGGTTCGCGAAGCTCGCCGTGAAGGCGATGCAGCCCAAGGCCAAGCCGCAGGTGTACGTCGACCACATCCACGCGCCGCTGGTCAGCGTCCGGGAACAGGCCGAGGTGATGGTGGCGCGGCTGCGCGCGGCGGGCGAGGCGTCCTTCCAGGAGCTGACCGAGGACGCGCCGGACACGCTCACGGTCGTCGCGCGCTTCCTGGCGCTGCTGGAGCTGTACCGGGAGCGCGCGGTCGCCCTGGAGCAGCCCGAGGCGCTGGGGGAGCTGACCGTCCGCTGGGCCGGTACGGAGGACGGCGCCGAGCCGGTCGTCACGGACGAGTTCGACCGGCCGCCGGAGCCGCGGGCCGAGGGGAAGACCGAGAAGGAGACGGAGACGGCATGAGTGCCTACAGCACGGAGCAGACCGACCCCGCCGTCGGCCCCGAAGAGACCTACGACCTCCCCGAGGCGCAGGCCCCCGAGCCCCCCGAAGGGCCGGCCGGTGCCCTCGGGGTCGCGGCGCTCGACCTGAAGCCCGCGCTCGAAGCCGTCCTGATGGTCGTCGACGAGCCCGCCACCGAGGAGCACCTCGCCAAGGTGCTGCAGCGCCGCCGCCGCGACGTGGCGATCGCGCTGCGGGAACTGTCCGACGAGTACGCCCGGCAGGGCCGCGGTTTCGACCTGCGGCTGGTCGCCGGCGGCTGGCGGTTCTACACCCGCCCGGAATACGCGGACGCCGTGGAGAGCTTCGTCCTGGACGGCCAGCAGGCCCGGCTCACACAGGCCGCATTGGAGACTCTGGCCGTGGTCGCGTACCGTCAACCGGTCAGCCGGTCCCGGGTCTCGGCCGTACGCGGTGTCAACTGCGACGGCGTGATGCGCACCCTCCTGCAGCGCGGTCTGGTCGAGGAGGCGGGCACGGAAGGCGAAACAGGTGCGATCCTGTACAGGACGACGAACTACTTTCTGGAGCGGATGGGCCTGCGGGGCCTGGACGAGCTCCCCGAGCTCGCCCCTTTCCTCCCCGAGGCGGACGCGGTCGAGGGCGACTCCCGGGAAGGTGTGCCGTCGTTCGACGTAGACGACAGCGGCGACTCCCACACGGGTCAGACGAACTAGACGGATCATTGATGCGAAGCAGCGGCAGGAACAGCAGCGGTAGGGGCAACTACCGGGGCGCGGGCAATCAGCGCGACGACAAGCAGAAGCGCGCGGGGAAGCCGCGTCCCGAGGAGCGCCGCTACGACGTGGGCGGTTCCGGCTCGGGCGGCCCCGGCGACGGGCCCCGCAAGGGACGCGGCGCGGCGGCCCGCGGCGGCGCCAAGGGCGGCCCGAAGGCCAGCCCCCGGAGCCAGGAGGGCAAGGGCGCCAAGGGCTCCCGCGGCCGCGGCTCCTCGCCGGCCCGCCCCCGCGAGTACGACGCGCAGATCGAGGAGCGCAACCGCGCCCGGTACTCGGAGCCCGGGATCAAGACGCCGAAGACCTTCGGCGACCAGGAGGGCGAGCGGCTGCAGAAGGTGCTGGCCCGCGCGGGCATGGGCTCGCGGCGCGCCTGTGAGGACCTGATCGACGAGGCCCGCGTCGAGGTGAACGGCAAGATCGTCACCGAGCAGGGCGTCCGCGTCGACCCGGAGAAGGACGAGATCAAGGTGGACGGCCTGACCGTCGCCACCCAGTCCTACCTCTTCTTCGCGCTGAACAAGCCGGCCGGCGTCGTCTCCACCATGGAGGACCCCGACGGCCGCCAGTGCCTGGGCGACTACGTCACCAACCGCGAGACCCGGCTCTTCCACGTGGGCCGTCTCGACACGGAGACCGAGGGCATCATCCTGCTCACCAACCACGGTGAGCTGGCGCACCGCCTGACCCACCCCCGGTACGGCGTGCAGAAGACCTACCTCGCCGCCATCCAGGGCCCGCTGCCGCGCGAGATCGGCAGGATGCTCAAGGACGGCATCCAGCTGGAGGACGGGTACGCGCGCGCCGACCACTTCCGGGTCGTGCAGCAGACCGGCAAGAACTACCTCGTCGAGGTGACCCTTCACGAGGGCCGCAAGCACATCGTGCGCCGGATGCTCGCCGAGGCGGGCTTCCCGGTCGAGAAGCTCGTCCGGACCGCCTTCGGGCCGATCTCGCTCGGCGACCAGAAGTCCGGCTGGCTGCGCCGGCTGACCAACACCGAGGTCGGCATGCTGATGCGCGAGGTCGACCTCTAAGCGTCGAGCTGCCGGCTCCGCCGGACCACCGCGCTTGCGACAGCGCCCCGCCACCCCTTAATGTCACTATGACGATTAAGGGGTGGTTCTTCTATGGCATCCGTGGTGTCCACGGCCGCGACCGGCTCGCTCATCGGCCTCGCGCTCGGTGACGCGCTCGGGTATCCGACCGAGTTCAAGAGCGTGCCGGCGATCGAGGCCGCGTACGGGCCGTGGCGCGGGCTCGAGCTGCCCACGCCCGCGTACATCACCGACGACACCCAGATGACGCTGGCGTTCGCCCGCGGCCTCCGTACGGCCATGGAGCGCGGCCCGCTCGGCCCCGCCGCCCTCGAACTGCCGCTGCGCAGCGAGTACGTCACCTGGTGGCGCTCGCCGGACAACAACCGGGCGCCCGGCAACACCTGCCTCACCGCCTGCAGCCTGCTGAGCGACCCGCGCCGCCCCTGGGCGGCCGCCAGCCGGACCGGCTCCAAGGGGTGCGGCGCCAACATGCGGGTCGCGCCGATCGGCCTGGCCCCCGGCCTGACCGACCAGCAGCGGGCCGGCGCGGCCCAGCTCCAGTCGGCCCTCACGCACGGCCACCCCACGGCCCTGGCGGCCAGCGATCTCACGGCGTGGGCGGTGCGGCTCCTCGCGCAGGGCGCGGACCCCGCCGAGCTGCCCGCCCTGCTCCGGAGCTACGTGCACGGCAACCGCACCACGTACCACGCCGACTGGCTCGGCGATCTGTGGCAGCGCGCCGATGCCGCGTCGCCCGAGGCATTCATCGCGTACGGCTGGGACGAGTGCCGCGGCATCCTGGACCGGCTGGATGCCGCCCTCCGTACGCCCGACCCGGAGACCGACCCCTGCCTGGCCACCGGCGAGGGCTGGATCGCCGAGGAAGCCCTGGCCACCGCCCTCCTCTGCTTCCTCCTCTTCCCCGAGGAGCCCGTCACGGCCCTGCGCCGCGGCGCCGTCACCGCCGGCGACTCCGACTCCATCGCCTGCCTGGCGGGCGCCTTCGCCGGTTCCCACCTCGGCGCCGGTGCCTGGCCCGCGGCCTGGGTCGACCGCATCGAGCACCGGGACGAGCTGCTCTCCTTCGGCCGGCTCTGGGACTGAGACGGCCGTCTCGCAGGGCGGGCGCGCACGGCGACTGTCAGTGGGGCTCGATACGCTGCGTACCGTAAAAGTGTTGCGCACGCACCTCCCGAGCGGGACGTTGCGAGCGACGAGACGCAGGGAGCGAAGACGTGGCGGTACGTGCGGTCCGAGGGGCCGTTCAGCTGGAGCGGGACGAAGCGGAGCACATGCATGAGCAGGTGTCCGAGCTGCTGACCGCCATCCTGGAGCGCAACAGCCTCGTGCCGGACGACCTGATCAGCGTGTGGTTCACGGCCACGCCCGATCTGCACAGCGACTTCCCCGCCGTCGCGGCCCGCAAGCTGGGCATCACCGATGTTCCGCTGATCTGCGCGCAGGAGCTGGACATCGCCGGCGCCATGCCCCGCGTGGTGCGCATCCTGGCGCACGTCGAGAGCGACCTCCCCAAGGCGGAGATCGCGCACGTCTACCTCGGCGCGGCCGGCGCGCTGCGGAAGGACATCGCCCAGTGAGGACCGCGATCGTCATCGGCACGGGCCTGATCGGCACCTCCGCCGCGCTGGCCCTGAGCGCCCGCGGCGTGCGGGTGCACCTCGCCGACCACGACACGGCGCAGGCCCGCACGGCGGCGGCGCTCGGCGCGGGGACCGTGGAGGAGCCCGAGGGCCCGGTCGACCTCGCGATCGTGGCCGTGCCGCCCGCGCATGTCGCGGCGGCGCTGGCGGACGCGATGCGGCGCGGCGTGGCCCGCGCGTACCTGGACGTGGCCAGCGTCAAGGCCGGCCCGCGGCGCGAGCTGGCGGCGCTCGGCCTGGACCTCACTCCGTACATCGGTACGCACCCCATGGCGGGCAAGGAGCGGTCCGGGCCGCTGGCCGCGACCGCCGACCTCTTCGAGGGCCGGCCGTGGGTGCTCACGCCGACCCGCGACGGCGACACCGAGGTGCTGAACCTCGCGCTGGAGCTGGTCGCGCTGTGCCGGGCCGTCCCGGTCGTCATGGACGCCGAGGCGCACGACCGCGCGGTCGCCCTGGTCAGCCACACGCCCCAGCTGGTCTCCAGCCTGGTCGCGGCGCGGCTGCGGGGCGCGGACGAGACCGCCGTACGGCTGTGCGGCCAGGGCATCCGCGACGTGACCCGGATCGCCGCCTCGGACCCCGCCATGTGGATCGACATCCTCTCGGCGAATCCGGGGCCGGTCGCGGACGTGCTGTCCGAGATCGCGGCGGACCTGGACGAGACGGTGCAGGCGCTGCGCGGGCTGCAGTCCGCGGACGAGGCCAAGCGCGGCGAGGGCGCCGGCGGCATCGAGGACGTGCTGCGGCGCGGCAACGCGGGCCGCGAGCGGGTGCCGGGCAAGCACGGCGCGGCCCCGGCCGCGTACGAGATCGTCGCCGTGCACATCGGTGACCAGCCGGGCGAGCTGGCGCG
This sequence comes from Streptomyces sp. NPDC053542, assembly GCF_044544685.1. Lineage (NCBI taxonomy): Bacteria > Bacillati > Actinomycetota > Actinomycetes > Kitasatosporales > Streptomycetaceae > Streptomyces > Streptomyces sp. NPDC053542. The sequence goes on along the minus strand of NZ_JBITXL010000011.1, from coordinate 316,368 downwards.
GATCTTCGCGGACGCCGGGCAGGCGGGCGTCAACATCGAGGACGTCCGCATCGAGCACGCCACCGGCCAGCAGGCGGGGTTCATCCAGCTCACGGTCGAGCCGACGGCGGCGCCCGCGCTCACCGCGGCGCTGCGCGAGCGCGGCTGGTCCATCCGTCAGTAGGCGGAGCGGGGGGCGCGGACGCGGTCACGGGCGCGCCGCGGTAAGCGTCACAGCCCCCCGCTCCCCTGGGGGGAAAACGTGTCTGCGTGTACCCGGTAACCTTGTCCGAGGCCCATTCGGCCGCAGGATCCCCGCCCCGTGCACAAGGAAAGGTGTTCGTCACCGTGGAAACCGCCGCCCGGACCGCCCCGGCAGCAGTGATTGTCGCCATCGACGGCCCCTCCGGCACGGGCAAGTCCAGCACGTCCAAGGCGGTCGCCGCCAAGCTGGCGCTGAACTACCTGGACACCGGTGCCCAGTACCGCGCGATCACCTGGTGGATGCTGTCCAACGGCGTCGACATCCAGGACCCGACCGCCATCGCCACGGCCGCGGCCAAGCCCGTGATCGTCTCCGGCACCGACCCGTCGGCGCCGACGATCACGGTCGACGGCCAGGACGCCGCGGGCCCGATCCGTACGAAGGAGGTCACCTCCGCGGTCAGCGCCGTCAGCGCCGTCCCCGAGGTGCGCAGCCTGATCACGGACCTGCAGCGGACCATCGCCGGGTCCGCCGAGCGGGGCATCGTCGTCGAGGGCCGGGACATCGGTACGACCGTCCTGCCCGACGCCGACCTGAAGATCTTCCTCACCGCCTCGCCCGAGGCGCGTGCCGCCCGGCGCAGCGGTGAGCTCAAGGGCAAGGAGGCCACCGACCTGGCCGCCACCCGCGAGGCGCTGATCAAGCGCGACGCCGCGGACTCCTCCCGCAAGACCTCGCCGCTGGCCAAGGCCGACGACGCGGTCGAGGTGGACACCACGGACCTGACCCTGGAGCAGGTCATCGAGTGCGTGGTCACCCTCATCGAGGCGAAGATCGCGGAGAAGAGCGCCGCGTGACCGACTCCGACCGGCTGCCGAGCACCGGCGGTGCCGCGATCGGGCGGCGGATCGGCATCGGCCTGATGTACGGGCTGTGGCGGCCGCGGGTGCTGGGCTCCTGGCGGGTGCCGTCGGCGGGCCCGGTGATCCTCGCGGGAAACCACTCGCACAACATCGACGGACCCATGATCATGGGTACCGCGCCCCGGCCGGTGCACTTCCTGGTCAAGAAGGAAGCCTTCGCCGGTCCGCTGGACCCCTTCCTGCGCGGCATCGGGCAGCTGAAGGTCGACCGGACGGGCACCGACCGGACCGCGGTCACCGACGCGCTGGGCGTCCTGGAGCGCGGCGGCGTCCTCGGGATCTTCCCGGAGGGCACCCGCGGCGAGGGCGACTTCGCGTCGCTCCGCTCCGGGCTGGCGTATTTCGCCGTACGCTCGGGGGCGCCGATCGTGCCGGTCGCGGTGCTCGGCAGCGCGGAGCGGGCGGGCCGGGCGATACCGGCGCTGCCGCCGCTGCGCGGCCGCGTCGACGTCGTCTTCGGTGACGCTTTTCAGGCGGGGGACGGCTCGGGGCGGCGGACGCGGAAGGCGCTGGACGAGGCGACCGTACGCATCCAGGAGCGGCTGACCGCCCACCTGACCGAGGCCAGACGCCTGACCGGCCGCTGAGCCGCACCCACCGGCCGTACGAAGGCCGGGGACGCGGCCGGCACGGCCCATCGACCACGCAGAACGAGGAACGGACTTCATGAACGACCAGATCCCCACCGGCGACGAGCACGTCGAGCACGGCGCGCTGGGCGACGCCGAGTACGCGGAGTTCATGGAGCTCGCCGCGCAGGAGGGCTTCGACCTGGATGAGGTCGAGGGCGACATCGCGGCGGCCGGTCACGGCCCGCTGCCCGTCCTCGCCGTCGTCGGCCGCCCGAATGTCGGCAAGTCGACTCTCGTGAACCGCTTCATCGGCCGCCGCGAGGCCGTGGTCGAGGACAAGCCGGGCGTCACCCGTGACCGCGTCACCTACGAGGCGGACTGGAACGGCCGCCGCTTCAAGGTCGTCGACACCGGCGGCTGGGAGCAGGACGTGCTCGGCATCGACGCGTCCGTCGCGGCCCAGGCGGAGTTCGCGATCGAGGCCGCCGACGCGGTGGTCTTCGTCGTGGACGCCAAGGTCGGCGCGACCGACACCGACGAGGCCGTCGTGAAGCTGCTGCGCCGGGCCGGCAAGCCGGTCGTGCTGTGCGCCAACAAGGTCGACGGCCCCTCCGGCGAGGCGGACGCGGCCATGCTGTGGTCGCTCGGCCTCGGCGAGCCGTACCCGGTCTCGGCCCTGCACGGCCGCGGCACCGGTGACCTGCTGGACGCCGCGCTGGACGCGCTGCCCGAGGCGCCGCAGCAGACCTTCGGTTCCGCTGTCGGCGGCCCGCGCCGCATCGCGCTCATCGGCCGCCCGAATGTCGGCAAGTCGTCTCTGCTGAACAAGGTCGCCGGCGAGGAGCGGGTGGTCGTCAACGAGATGGCCGGCACCACCCGCGACCCGGTCGACGAGCTGATCGAGCTGGGCGGCAAGACCTGGAAGTTCGTGGACACCGCGGGCATCCGCAAGCGCGTCCACCTCCAGGAGGGCGCCGACTACTACGCCTCGCTGCGTACGGCGGCCGCTGTGGAGAAGGCCGAGGTCGCGGTCGTCCTGATCGACGCGAGCGAGTCGATCAGCGTGCAGGACCAGCGGATCATCACCATGGCCGTCGAGGCGGGCCGTGCGCTGGTCATCGCGTACAACAAGTGGGACCAGCTGGACGAGGAGCGCCGCTTCTACCTGGAGCGGGAGATCGAGCGCGACCTCGTGCAGATCCCGTGGGCGATGCGCGTGAACGTCTCGGCGCGTACGGGCCGGCACATGGAGAAGCTCGTGCCGGCCATCGAGACCGCGCTCGCGGGCTGGGAGACGCGCGTGCCGACCGGCCGCCTGAACGCCTTCCTCGGCGAGATCGTGGCCTCCCACCCGCACCCGGTCCGCGGCGGCAAGCAGCCCCGCATCCTCTTCGGTACCCAGGCCGGCACCAAGCCGCCCCGGTTCGTGCTCTTCGCCTCCGGCTTCCTGGAGGCCGGCTACCGCCGCTTCATCGAGCGCCGGCTGCGCGAGGAGTTCGGCTTCGACGGGACCCCGATCCACATCTCGGTGCGGGTCCGCGAGAAGCGCGGCCGGAAGAAGTAAGCAGCAGCGGGAAGGGCCCGTCCGCACCGGATGAACGGTGCGGGCGGGCCCTTTCGCGTGCCTCAGTGCCGGTACGGGCGGTTGTCGCGCGGCGCCGGAGGCAGCGCGGCCGGGGCGTGGCCCCGGGCGTGCTGCGGGGGCAGCGGTACCTCGCGGCGGCCGGCCGCCGCGGGCGTGGTGCGCCGCCAGATCCGCCGCAGCACCTCCGGACTCAGCTCGTCCTCGCCCGTGCGGTCCCCGGGCAGGGCCCGGAAGGAGCGGCGGTACTCGGCGTAGAGCGCGTCGTAGATCGGCGTGGCCGAACCACGCTCGGTGTGGTGCGCGGCGGGCTCGTACGACGGGCGCATGCCGGGGATGGAGTGGAACGGGGCGCGGGGGGACGGGTCGTATGGGTGCACGTCTGTGCCAACGACCCGGAGCCCCGCGGGATGCGGCCTTTGGTGGCGAATCGGTTGATCGCGGGCATACGCGTACGTCCGCGGGGTCCGGAGCCCCGCCGCCGCAGGGCCCGCGCCGCGTGCGCGTGACGCCTCGGACATCCGTACGCGAACGGGCGGCTGTACGCGGACGGGCGGCCGCCCCCTCGTGGGGAACGGCCGCCCGTGGGCCCGCCGGACGACGGCTCAGGTGCCGGCCAGCGGCATGGACATCGCGACCAGCTGTCCGTGCGCCGCGGCCTTCTCCAGCGCGTCGCGCATCAGGTCCTCGCGCGGCTGCTGACCGATCGAGCCGTGCGGTGCCGCGTACACCACCACCGTGCGGGACTTGTTGACCGCGGCGCGCCAGCCGTCGGAGACGGGGAGCGGCTGGTGCGCCTTCCACCAGGCGTTCTGACCGCCGCTCTCGCCGCTGTCCTGGAGCACGGCGTGCAGCTGGCCCATGGCGAGCAGCACGGACCAGCCCGTCCCGCCGGCGGGCAGCACGGCCATGTCCGGGACCGGGTGGAAGCCCTGCTCCCGCAGCAGCGGCAGGAAGTCGTCGTCGAGACCGGCCGAGCCGGGGCGGGCGATCGGGCCGCTCGGCTCCACCACGAGCGCGGGCCGCAGCTCGCCCTCGACCAGGACCAGGCCGCAGGTCACCCCGAGGGTCGCCTGGCGCGGGGCGGGCCTCGGTCCGTCGGCGGAGCGCGGCGCGGGCGGGCCCGCCGGGGTCTCGGCGGGGGCCTCGCCGGTGATGGAGCGGACGGCGCCCTTGAGCTGCTCCTCGGCCACCGTGACGACCTGGGAGGGGATGCACGTGGCGTGGGCGAACGCCAGGACGGCGGTCTCCTCGCCGATGAACAGGACGGTGCTGGTGCGCTCCTGTTCGCTGTCGCCCGGGGTGCGGCAGGAGGTGCAGTCATACGCGCCGGGGGCGTTGTCGCCGGCCAGCAGGCGGTCGGCCTCCTCGTCGCCGATCTCGGCGCGGACGTCGGCACTGACGTCGAGCATGCGGGGCACGGCTGACTCCTCGATCTGTGTGCGGCTGCCGGGCGGATCCCGGCGTGTAAAAAGACAACGGGCGATCTGTGGCAGGAGTCACGCGCGGGCGCGAACGGAATCGAACCGATCGGCGCACACCGTGAACGTCGCCGCGGAAGCCGTCACTCCCCGCCACCGCGTGTGCGAGCCACGTTTCGGATTGGGGTGAGGTGGCTCACAGGACGGGAGATCATCGGGCCGACAAATCCCGATATCCCGGAATGTAGGGGGTGACCGGAACTCGTCGGTACCTTTAGTAACGCACGACTGGCCTGCCGCGACAGTGGATTGGTTGATGCCGGGCCCCTGGGGTTCCTACATTCAGCGGCCGTGTGCACCGAGCACCGCCCGGGGACGCCCGCCGTCCATGACCGGCAGCACGGCAGCACGGCAGTACGGACCAGCGCGGCGCCGCGCCCCACGAGACGCGCGGCGCGGCGCGGCGCAGGACCCGCGGCGGGCGGGGCGGCACGGCGGACGGGCGGGACAACGCCCGGCGGCGCGCCGCCCGGGGGAGGACCCGGGTTCTCCGAGAGGGAAATCCATGCCTTTTCCGAAGGGCTTCATGCGTCGTGAAACCGCTGCCCTGGCCGGGGCGGCGCTGGTCGCACCGCTCGCACTGCTGGCCGCCACCGCCTCCGAGGCGCGCGCCGCGGACGGCGGGGTCTGGGACCGCATCGCCGCCTGCGAAAGCGGGGGGAACTGGCACATCAGCACCGGCAACGGCTACTACGGCGGACTGCAGTTCTCCGCCTCCACCTGGCGGGCGTTCGGCGGCCACAAGTACGCGCCGAGCGCGCACCAGGCGGGCCGCGACGCGCAGATCGCGGTCGCGACCAAGGTGCAGCAGGCCCAGGGGTGGGGTGCCTGGCCGGTCTGCTCGGTCCGGGCGAACGCCTCCGGCGGCGCGCCGGCCGTCGGCGGCGAGGTCTCGGCGTCCCGGAAGTCCGAGAACCGCGCGGTGCGCAGCAGCAGCCACGCCGACCGCAGCTCCCGGGGCGGCCACGGCGGCAAGTACACCGTGCGCAGCGGTGACACGCTCGGCTCCATCGCCGCGGCCAAGGGCGTGTCCTGGAAGAAGGTGTACGCCGCCAACAAGTCCGTCATCGGCGGCGACCCGCACATGATCCGGCCCGGCCAGCACCTCACGGTCTGATCCCCGGCCGCCACGGTCCGCGCGTCCCCCGTTCCCGCGGCGCCGCAGTGGCGGCGTGCCCCGCCCGGTCACCCGACCGGGTGGGGCACGGGTCTTCGGGCGCGTGCCGCGCGGCCGGTCCGGCGGACCGCCGCTAGCCTGCGGCGGTGCTCGAACTGTCGGAGTTCTTCCCCCGTCTTGGTGCGGCGGCCCGTATGCGGCCGCCCCGTACGGAGCGCCGCGCGCGCACCGTTGTCCGTTCCGCCCGCAGGCCCGCGCTCACGCTCGCGGTACTGGCGGCCCTGCTGGCGGGGAGCGCGGGGGCGGGCGCGGCGGCCGACCGGGAGACCCGGTCCGCGGGCGCGCTGACGGGAGCGCTGAGCACGGTGACGCGGACCGTCCTCGGCACGGCGAACTGCTCCCGCGACGACTGGCCGTGGGGCTGCCTGGCCCAGTGCGAGAGCGGCGGCGACTGGCACGCCCGGACCGGCAACGGCATGTACGGCGGGCTGCAGTTCACCCAGTCGACGTGGGAGGCGGCGGGCGGACTGGCCTTCGCGCCGCGACCGGACCTGGCCACCCGCGAGGAGCAGATCAAGGTGGCCGAGCGGGTGCTGGACGAGCAGGGCTGGGGTGCCTGGCCGGCCTGCGCGCAGCGTTACGGGCTGCGGGCGGGGGTACCCGCGGCGGGCGGTCCGGGCTCCGCGCCGGGCCCCCTTCTCACCCCCTGATGCGAATCAGTCGCTCGGAGTTCCGGATTCCGGCTACCGATTTGCTCACGTTTCCGGAACAAAATAGCGAAAGGACCCAACCCGAAACCTCCCACGGCGGTCTAACCGTTTGGTAGGCGGACGGCAGGCCACGTTCGCGCGAAAACCATGGGATACGGGGACGGATGCATATCTCATTCCTGATTCACAACGCATACGGCATCGGCGGCACGATCCGGACGACGTACAACCTCGCCCGCACGCTGTCGGAGCAGCACGACGTCGAGATCGTGTCTGTCTTCCGCCACCGTGATGTGCCGGTCTTCGAGCCCGGAGCGCGGGTCAGGCTGCGGCATCTGGTGGACCTCCGCAAGGACAGCCCCGACTACGACGGGGAGGACCCCGCCTTCCTCCGTGAGGCCCGGGTCTTCCCGTCGTCCGAGGGCCGCTTCCGGCAGTACAGCGAGCTCACCGACCGGCGGATCGCGGCCCATCTGCGGTCACTGGAGGCCGACGTCGTGGTGGGGACCCGGCCCGGACTCAACGTCCACATCGCCCGCCAGGCCCGGCGCGGCGTGGTGCGCGTCGGGCAGGAACACCTCACCCTCGATACGCACGGCAGGGCGCTGGTCCGGCAGTTGCGCGGGGTCTACCCGCGGCTGGACGCGCTGACCACGGTGACCGAGGCGGACGCCCGGTCCTACCGCAAGCGGCTGCGGCTGCCCGGCGTACGCATCGAAGCGGTGCCCAACAGCGTGCCCGAGCCCGGTATCCGGCCCGCCGACGGCACCGGCAAATGGGTCGTCGCCGCCGGTCGGCTGGCCAAGGGGAAACGGTACGACCTGCTGATCCGGGCCTTCGCGACGGTCGTCGAACAGCGCCCCGACTGGCGGCTGCGGATCTATGGCGGCGGTGTCGAAAAAGCGGCCCTGCGCGAGCTGATCGACGAGCTGGGGCTGTACAACCACGTTTATCTGATGGGCCCGGCGCACCCGCTGGACCCGGAGTGGGCCAAGGGCTCCATCGCGGCCGTGACTTCCAGCCTGGAGTCGTTCGGGATGACGATTGTGGAGGCGATGCGGTGCGGGCTGCCGGTGGTCTCCACCGACTGCCCGCACGGTCCCGGCGAGATCATCGATGACGGCGTCGACGGCCGGCTGGTCCCGGTCGGCAAGAAGGACGCCGTCGCCGCGGCGCTGCTGGAGCTCATCAACGACGACGAGCGCCGGCAGCGGATGGGTCGGGCCGCCCTGGTGTCCTCCGCCCGCTTCGATCCCGGTCGGATCGCGGGACGGTACGAATCGCTCTTCGGCGACCTGATCTCCGGCGGCGGGCGCGGCGCGCTGCGCGCCACGGTCCACCGCACCAGAGGAGCTCTGTTGAGCGGCGCCTACGCCACCAAGGACGCGGCGCACGCCGCACTGAGAGGAGTGCGGACGGCATGAGCGCGTCGATGCAACTGCCCGCCACCGGCGCCGGTTCCGGCACCCGGCCGGCGGCACGCACCGCCCTGCACGCCGACTGCATCGCGGACTCCGCGGGCGGCCTGACCTTCGACATCGCCGTTCCCGACCGGACCGGCGAGGAGACCGGCACGGTCTGGAACGCGGCACTGGTGCTCCGGCTGCGTGGCGGCGAGGCCCCGGCCGACGAGATCCGGCTGCCGCTCGGACCGAACGGCGGGGGCCGGCTGCGGGCCGTGCTGCCCAGTACGGTCGCGCTGGCCGAGGGCCGGTGGAACGTCTACGCCGACCTCGGCGATGCCGGTGACCCGCAGCGCCTGCTGCCCGGCGTCAACGACCTGCGGTCGCTGGTCGACCGGCGCCCGCTGGCCGCCATCGGCCGGCTCGGCGTCCGGATCCCGTACGCCACCAAGTACGGCAATCTCGCGCTGCGCAGCTGGCTGCGCGGCCCGCACGCGGAGTCCGGCGAGATCACCGTGGCGCCCGACGGCATCACCGTCCAGGGGCGGCTCTACGGCGCCGCGCTGGAGCCCGGCGCCGCCGCCGAGGCACGTGCCCGGCAGGACGGGCACACGGTCACGATCCCGCTGCACGGCGACGGGCCGGACTTCGCCTTCGTCCTGCCGCACGGCCCGCTGGCCGAGCGGTGGCGGGCCGGCACCGAGCGGTGGGACCTGTGGGTGCGGACCGGCCAGGCCGCCGAGCCGGTGCGCCTCTCCCGCATCCTGGACGACGTACCGGACAAGAAGCAGATCTTCACCTACCCGGCGATGCCGATCGCGGCGCCCGGCGCACAGGTCCGCGTCGGCCCGTACTTCACCGTCGACAACGACCTGTCGGTGAAGGTCGTGGGGCCGCAGGACTTCTCCTGAGCCACCGGGGGACGCCCCGCGTCCCCCGGCCTCACGGACCCCGGATTGACCCGCGACAAAAGGGGCACCCGGATTCCGGAGGTGCACATCATGGTTCCTGTCCTGTTGGTCCTGCTGCTCGCGCTGATCCTCTTCGGTGCCGGCTTCGCGCTCAAGGCGTTGTGGTGGATCGCGGTGGCGGTGCTCGTCGTATGGCTGCTGGGCTTCCTGTTCCGTTCCACCGGCACAGGAGGCGGCCGGGCGCGCTGGTACCGCTGGTAGCGGCGCGCATGAACCGATGACGGCGGCGCGGGCGGAGCCGCCGTTGCGGACCATGGCTGTCCGCAAGAGCTGCCAGAATCCAGCACATGTTGGAGACCTCGGCACGCCTGCTCCGCCTGCTCTCACTGCTGCAGGCCCACCGTGAATGGTCCGGTGCCGACCTGGCCGACCGGCTGGGCGTGACGCCGCGCACCGTACGGCGTGACATCGAACGGCTGCGGGAGCTCGGCTATCCCGTGCACTCGGCCCCCGGCACCGCCGGGGGCTATCAACTGGGTGCCGGTGCCGAGCTCCCGCCGCTGCTGCTCGACGACGAGGAGGCCGTGGCGGTCGCGATCGGGCTGCGCACCGCGGCCGCCGGCGGCGTCGCGGGCATCGAGGAGACCTCCGTCCGCGCGCTGGCCAAGCTGGAGCAGGTGCTCCCGGCCCGGCTGCGGCGCCGCGTCTCCACCCTGAACACCTTCACCGTCCCCCTGGTGAGCGGCGCGGGGCCCCGCGTGGACGCCGCCGTGCTCACCGAGCTGGCCGCCGCCTGCCGGGACAGTCAGCAGCTGCGCTTCGAGTACGCCGCGCACGACGGCACGGTCAGCCGCCGCACCGTCGAGCCGCACCGCCTGGTCAGCGCCCAGCGCCGCTGGTACCTCGTCGCCTGGGACACCGGACGCGGGGACTGGCGCACCTTCCGCGCCGACCGGATCACCCCCACCCCGCCGCACGGGCCGCGCGTGGCGCCCCGCACGCCGCCCGCCGAGGACCTGGCGGCCTATGTCTCCGAGGGCGTCTCCCGAGCCGTGTACGCGGTGTCCGCGACGGTCCTGCTGCACGCGCCGCTGGAGGAGGCCGCGCAGCGCGTCTCGCCGATGGCCGGGACGCTGGAGGCGGTGGACGCCCATACCTGCCTGCTGCGGGCCGGCGCGGCGAACCCGGACGCGCTGGTCGTGTTCCTGATGATGACCGGCTTCGACTTCGAGGTCCGTGAGCCGCCCGAACTCCTGGAGCACATACGGGAGATCAGGGACCGTTTGTCCCGGGCGTCGGCCTGAGCCGCGCGTCCTCCTCGGTCAGTTCGCTGAGCGCTGTCGCCGGGTGGTGCAGGTCGAAGGCCGGGGACTCGGAGCGGATCTTCGGCATGGTGAGGAAGTTGTGGCGCGGCGGGGGCGAGGAGGTGGCCCACTCCAGGGAGCGGCCGTACCCCCACGGGTCGTCCAGGTCCGTCTTCGGCGCGTACTTGGCCGTCTTCCAGACGTTGTAGAGGAACGGCAGGGTGGAGGCGCCCAGCAGGAAGGCGCCGATCGAGGAGACGGTGTTGAGCGCCGTGAAGCCGTCGGCCGCGAGGTAGTCGGCGTACCGGCGCGGCATCCCCTCCACGGCCAGCCAGTGCTGGACGAGGAAGGTGGTGTGGAAGCCGACGAAGAGCGTCCAGAAGTGGATCTTCCCCAGCCGCTCGTCGAGCAGCTTGCCGGTGAACTTGGGCCACCAGAAGTAGAAGCCCGCGAAGGTCGCGAAGACCACCGTGCCGAAGACGACGTAGTGGAAGTGGGCCACCACGAAGTAGGTGTCGGTGACGTGGAAGTCCAGTGGCGGCGACGCCAGGATCACCCCGGTCAGCCCGCCGAACAGGAAGCTCACCAGGAAGCCGACCGACCACAGCATCGGCGTCTCGAAGGACAGCGAGCCGTGCCACATCGTGCCGATCCAGTTGAAGAACTTCACGCCCGTCGGCACCGCGATCAGGAACGACATGAACGAGAAGAACGGCAGCAGCACGGCCCCGGTGGCGAACATGTGGTGCGCCCAGACCGTCAGCGACAGCGCGGTGATCACCATCGTCGCCGCGACCAGCATCATGTACCCGAAGATCGGCTTGCGGGAGAAGACCGGGATGATCTCGGTGACGATGCCGAAGAACGGCAGCGCGATGATGTAGACCTCCGGGTGGCCGAAGAACCAGAAGAGGTGCTGCCACAGCAGCGGCCCGCCCCACTGCGCCTCGAAGACCACCGACCCGAACCGCCGGTCCGCCTCCAGCACCAGCAGCGACGCGGCCAGCACGGGGAAGGCGACCAGGACGAGGATCGAGGTGAAGAGCACGTTCCACGTGAAGACCGGCATCCGGAACATCGTCATGCCCGGCGCCCGCATCGCGATGATCGTGGTCAGGAAGTTCACCGCGCCCAGGATCGTGCCGAAGCCCGACAGCGCCAGGCCCATGATCCACATGTCGTGCCCGACGCCGGGCGAGCGGACCATGGAGTTCAGTGGCGCGTACGCGGTCCAGCCGAAGGACGCGCCGCCGGAAGAGGTGAGCAGCGAGCCCACCACGATCAGGCCGCCGAAGAGGAAGAACCAGTACGAGAGCATGTTCAGCCGGGGGAACGCCACGTCGGGCGCGCCGATCTGCAGCGGCATGATCTCGTTGGCGAAGCCCGCGAACGCCGGGGTGGCGAAGAGCAGCAGCATGATCGTGCCGTGCAGCGTGAACGCCTGGTTGAACTCCTCGTTCGTGACCAGCTGCAGCCCGGGCCGGGCCAGCTCGGCGCGCATCACCAGCGCCAGCACCCCGCCGAAGAGGAAGAAGCCGAACGACGTGATCAGGTAGAGATGACCGATCTTCTTGTGGTCCGTCGTCGTCAGCCAGTCCACCAGGACCTTGCCGGGGCGGCGGGCCGCGACGGGTCCGGCGCTCGCCTCCGGTGCCACTGTTCCCATCCGCGCACCTCGTTCGTCGACAGGACGTACCAGGGCGTGACCGAGGGCGCGCCCCGACGGCAGGACGTACTGGAGCTCGCCCCATGATGCGCGCCCCAACGGCCTTCGCGCGAGGGGGTGTCGGCCGCTCTCGGCCGCCGCGGGATGTGCGGGAAATGTGAGCGGAGTGTGTGTCGTCGGCAGATTACGGGACGCCCGATATTGCGTATCGGGTAAGGGGAATGCGAGGCCATCGGGCGATTGATTTCCGGGCTGCTACGCGAGTTGTACGGGTGCGTTCGCGGAAACCGATCAGCGGGAAATCGGGCCGGTTTTCTCCGTTGCCGAAGTGATACCGGGGCTGCTCGTTCGGGTGACGGAAGTGGCGTTAAACCGGCCTCGGCGGGCTGTGACAGAAGTGTGACCAATGCCGTACCCCGGGAACACTCTGATGTGTCAGGAAGGGCCTTCCGCGCACCGCGGGGGAGGCATACGGTGGCGCCATGGCGCCAGTACCGAACCTTCCGAAAGAGCCGGACGACAACCCCGAGACCTATGTCGGTCTGGGGCAGCAGCAGGCCGAGGAACAGGCCCGCGCGCGCGGCTGGAGCACCGTCAGGTCGCTGCCGCCCGGCGCGATCATCACCATGGAGTACCTGGCGGGCCGGCTGAACTTCGAGGTGCGGGACGGCACCGTGAGCAAGTCCTGGAAGGGCTGAGCGGCCCGCGTTTCCCCCCCGGTACTACGACGGCCCCGGCCGGCTCCTGAGCGGAGCCGCCGGGGCCGTGCCGCGCGGGCGATGTGCGTACCGTCCCCGCACGTCTGGGTGTCAGCTGCCCTGCGAGCGGCCGCGGACGGTCGTGGTGACCGGTGCGGTGCGCGGGGCACGGTCCGCGTGCGGCGGTCTTCGGCTGCCCGAGGGGGTGACCGGAGTGCGCTCCGAGCGGGTGGTGTGCGGGCGGGCGGGGTGGTGCGGCCAGGCGTCCGAGGGCCGGCCCTGGCGTCCGCCGCCGGCCACCGCCGGCTCGCGGACCAGGACCCCGTCCTCGGCGACGGCCCGCTGGCGGGAGACGCCGGCGGTGACGCCCGCCGGGCTCGCCGGTACCGGGAGCGGCCGTGCCGCGCCCAGCCGGTCCCGCAGCCCCCACAGGGCCGCCATCAGCCGGGCCTCGGCCCAGGCCATGCCCGGCTCGCACCAGGGGAGCGCGAGCAGTACCAGGAGCCCCGCCGCCCAGCCCAGCAGCACGTCGCTGACCCAGTGGGTACCGAGGTACACAGTGGTCATGCCGACGCCCAGCGCGCCGAGCGCGGCGACCACCGAAAGGATCCTGCGGCGCAGCGGGGTGGTGGCCAGATACGACAGCACGCCCCAGGTGACCACAGCGTTCGCGGTGTGTCCGGACGGGAATATATCGCCGCCGAGCCACATCTCATTGGTCCCGATGGCGGTCGCGTAGTGCGGCCCGAGCCGGCCCATGCCGATCTTCGCGGCACCCACGGTGACGTTGAGCATCAGCAGGGCGACGCCCAGCACCAGCAGCGGGTGGAGGTTCTTCTGCCGCCAGCAGCGCCAGATCAGCCACGCGGCCACCGCGACGGCGGTGGGGCCGCGCTGGCCCAGCACCACGAAGTAGTCGAGGAAAGCGTGGATGTCCGGCCATTGCTTGTACGGCCTGAACAGCATGACCTGCCAGTCGAGGGTGACCAGCCAGGAAGTCGTCAGCACGCCGAGCACGATCGCCGCATAGACCGCCACGGTGCCGCCGAACAGCCAGTGGCGTGTTCGCGTCATATACGGCCGGGCGCGCTCGCTCGGGTGCCCTTCCCTCTGGTCGGGCTTCTCATCGGTACGCACTCAATCGACGTTACCGCGTGTGATGTAGGCGCTTGGTCAAACCGTCCGCTTTGTAATGACGATGTGATGTGGAATGCGTCTCAAACAAGCCATTCGCCAGGGCCCTGCCAAGAGAATTCACTAAATCGCTCTTTCACCCGCCGGGCATCCGTGTGGCGGCCCGGCCAAGAAGCTGAATGCATTTCCCCGGCCGCGTTTATCGCGCATTTCCCGGAGCTTCATGGCGCGTTCGCCGGTCCGGTCCCGGGGCGTTCGCCGGTCCGGCCGCGGTCAGGGCGGGCCCGAGCCGTTCAGCCAGATCGCGCCGTACACCGCCGAGCCCGCCGCGAGGACGCCGAGGACGGCCGCGGCGTACCGGGGGCGCCACCGGGCCAGCGCGGCGGCCGGCGGCAGCAGCAGCGGGTACGCCGGCAGCATCAGCCGCGGCTTGGACCCGAAGTAGCCCTTGGCGGTCAGCGCGAGCCCCAGCACCAGGCCGCCGTAGACCAGCAGCGGCACCGGCCGCCCCTGCCGCACGCCGAGCACGTACAGCCAGAGCACCACGGCGACCCCGGCCACCAGCGCGAGCCCGGCGGGCAGCGCGGGGCCCGTCAGCAGCCGCCAGGTGAAGGCGGCGAAGGCGAGGCCGCCGTCGAAGCCGTTGTTCCAGCCCGCCTGGACGTCGAGGTAGCCGGTGAGGCCGCCCTCGCGGGCGCCCACCCAGAGGAAGAAGCCGCACCAGCCGAGCGGGGCGAGCGCCATCCCGGCGAGCAGCCGGCCGTGCCGGCGCCAGGACACCCGGCCGTCACGGGACCGCTCGCGCCACAGCTGGAGCGCCGCCGCGGCCCACACGGCCGCGACGACCGCGGCGCCCACCGGCCGGGTCAGCCCGGCCAGCGACGTCAGGACGCCCGCCCACACCCACCGGCCGGTCAGCACCGCGTACAGCGCCCAGGCCGCGAGCGCGGTGAAGAGCGCCTCCGAGTACGCCATCGACTGCACGATGCCTATCGGGACCGCCGCCCACAGCGCGGCCAGCGTCACCCCGGCCCGCGGACCGTTCAGCCGCTCGCCCGTGGCGTACAGCGCCCACGCGGCGGCCAGCGAGGCGGCCCAGCTCACCAGCAGCCCGGCGCTCGCCGCCGACAGGGGCAGCAGCGCCGAGACGGCCCGCTCCAGCCACGGCAGCAGCGGGAAGAAGGCGAGATTGGAGTGCACCTCGCCGCCGGGCAGCTGGACGGCGTAGCCGTAGCCCTGCTCGGCGACGCGGGTGTACCAGAGCGAGTCCCAGCGGGCGGAGAGCAGCGTCTGCCAGTCCTTGCCGGCCGCCGCCGACCAGAGGGCGAGCACCGTGAGGCCCAGGAGACGGATGGCCGCGTACGCCGCCAGGGCGGGCACGGCACGGCGCAGCGCGGCCCCGGCGCCTCTGCCTGCCGCGGCCGGACCCGCGGTGGCGGAGAAAGCGAGATCGGTCATCAATCCGATTATCCAGGTGGGCGGGGGTCCTGGCGGCACGATGGCCGGATCGGGGCGGGCGCCGGAGGTGCGCCGGGGCGTGACAGGGGGTGCGGAAGTCCTCACGAAGGGTCCGCGACAGAGGGGGCAAGGGTCCCCCGAAGGAGTCGGCGGCGAATGGTAGCCAGTGCCCTGTCCAGTGGGTATGAGAACTCCCGGCCCTTGCGATGAGCATCTCATCGTGAGGTGAGCCATGTGTCCCGCCCGGCGACTCGCGTAGGCTTTCGTCACAACTCGCCCGTGCCGCCGGTTCCCCCGGGGTGTTCGTCGTGCCGTCGTGCGCGGCTGCGAGTGCTCGACAGGAGGTGCGTACATGTCCGGGACGACCGCGTCCGGCAAGAAGCGGACGACTGGTGTCACCCGGCATCGCGGCGGCGGCGCGAACCGCTGGACCGTGCTGATCGTGCTCTGCGTCAGCCTGCTGTTCGTCGCCCTCGACACGACGATCCTCTACGTCGCGGTGCCTGCCGTCACCGAAGACCTTCGGCCGGGTCCGGTCGAACTGCTCTGGATAGTCGACGTCTATCCGCTCATCGCCGCGTCCCTGCTGATCCTGTTCGGGACGCTCGGCGACAGAGTCGGCAGACGCCGGATACTGCTCTTCGGTTACGGACTCTTCGCGATCGCCTCGGCGGGCGCCGCGCTGGCGCCCAATCCGCAGATCCTCATCGTGGCCAGGGCCCTGCTGGGCGTCGGCGGCGCGATGATCATGCCGGCGACGCTGTCGATCCTGCGCCAGGTCTTCCCCGACCGGCGCGAGCGGGCCGTGGCCATCGGCGTGTGGAGCGCGGTCGCCGCGGTCGGCGCCGCCGTCGGCCCGGTGCTCGGCGGCTTCCTCGTCGAGAACTTCTGGTGGGGCTCGGTCTTCCTCATCAACATCCCGATGATGGCCGTGATGCTGCTGGTCGGCCGCTGGCTGCTGCCGGAGTCCCGGGGCGAGCGGAACGGCCCCTGGGACGTCCTCGGCGCGGTCATCGCGGCACTGGGCGTGCTCGGTCTGGTGTTCGGCGTGAAGCGGATCGGCAGCGGCGCGCACGTCGTGGGCTGGACGACGCTCTGTCCGATCCTGGTCGGGGCCCTGCTGCTGGCCCTCTTCGTGCACCGGCAGCGACGCCGTGAGCACCCGCTGATCGACATGCGGCTCTTCGCCCGCCCGGCCTTCGGCACGTCCGTGGGCTGCATCGTGCTGGCGATGCTGGCCCTGGTCGGACTGCAGCTCATAGCCGTGCAGTACCTCCAGCTCGTGCTCGGCATGAGCCCCCTGGAGACCGGGCTGCGGATGCTGCCGCTGGTCTTCGCCGCGATGGCGGCCGGGCTCACCGGCTCGCGGATGCTGCAGGCGCTCGGCCCGCGCGTGATGGTCTCGGCGGGCTTCGTGCTCACGGCCGTCGCGGTGCTGTGCCTGACCACGATGGGCACCCACGACCACCCCTGGCAGCTGTCCGCCGGCTTCGTCCTGCTCGGCTTCGGCTTCCAGTCCACGCTCTTCGGCGCGTACGAGTCGATGCTCAGCGAGGCGCCCGCCGAGGCGTCCGGGGGCGCGGCGGCCATCGGCGAGACCTCCTACCAGCTCGGCGCGGGCATCGGCGTGGCCGTGCTCGGCAGCGTCATGAACGCCGTCTACGCGCCCGGCCTGCACCGCGTCGCCGGCGTGCCGCACCGCGCGAGCCGCGCGGCCGGGCACTCGCTCGGCGAGGCGTACCAGGTCGCCGGCGGCCTCGGCGCGCACGCGCGGCAGGCGCTGCGCGAGGCGGCGCGCGCCTCCTTCGTGCACGGCCTGCACGTCACGCTCGTGGCCAGCGCGGTACTGCTGCTGGTCGGCGCGGCGATCGCGCTGCGGCTGCCGCGGCAGGTGGCCGACGCGGCGGAGCGCACCGACGGCGAAGCGCCGGGCCCGGGCCACGACGCGGAGCCGGCGCCCGCGGCCTCCGGGCGCTGAGCGCCGCCTCCCTTCTTGTGCGGGCCCCCTCGCGGGCCCTCTTGTGGCGCGCCCGCGCGCGTCGTAACGTCTGCCGTGAGCAATAACTACCACTGCTAGTTTTTCGCGCAGCCGCAGGAGGCACCTCGCATGTCCGCATCCACCCTGCCGCCCTTCGACCCGGCCGACCCGCTGGGCATCGACGACCTGCTCACCGACGAGGACCTCGCCGTACGCGACACGGTCCGCCAGTGGGCCGCCGACCGCGTGCTGCCGCACATCGCCCAGTGGTACGAGGACGGCGAGCTGCCCGGCATCCGCGAGCTGGCCCGCGAGCTCGGCTCGATCGGCGCGCTCGGCATGTCCCTCACCGGCTACGGCTGCGCGGGCGCCTCCGCCGTCCAGTACGGCCTGGCCTGCCTGGAGCTGGAGGCCGCCGACTCCGGCATCCGCTCGCTGGTCTCCGTACAGGGCTCGCTCGCCATGTACGCGATCTGGCGCTTCGGCTCCGAGGAGCAGAAGCAGCAGTGGCTGCCGAAGATGGCCGCCGGCGAGATCATCGGCTGCTTCGGCCTGACCGAGCCCGACCACGGCTCCGACCCGGCGAACATGCGTACCCACGCCAAGCGCGACGGCTCCGACTGGGTCCTCAACGGCCGCAAGATGTGGATCACCAATGGCTCGGTGGCCGGCGTCGCGGTCGTCTGGGCGCAGACGGAGGACGGCGTGCGCGGCTTCGTCGTGCCCACCGACGCCCCCGGCTTCTCGGCCCCCGAGATCAAGCACAAGTGGTCGCTGCGCGCCTCGGTCACCAGCGAGCTGGTCCTGGACGACGTACGGCTGCCCGCCGACGCGGTGCTCCCCGAGGTCACCGGGCTGCGCGGCCCGCTCAGCTGCCTCAGCCACGCCCGGTACGGCATCGTCTGGGGCGCGATGGGCGCGGCCCGCGCCAGCTTCGACGCGGCGCTGGAGTATGCGAAGACCCGCGAGCAGTTCGGCAAGCCCATCGGCGGCTTCCAGCTCACCCAGGGCAAGCTCGCGGACATGGCGGTCGAGCTGCACAAGGGCGTCCTGCTCGCGCACCACCTGGGGCGCCGGCTGGACGCGGGGAAGCTCCGCCCGGAGCAGGTCAGCTTCGGCAAGCTCAACAACGTGCGGGAGGCGATCGAGATCTGCCGTACGTCGCGCACGATCCTGGGCGCGAACGGGATCTCGCTGGAGTACCCCGTCATGCGGCACGCGACGAACCTGGAATCGGTGCTCACCTACGAGGGCACCGTGGAGATGCACCAGCTGGTGCTGGGCAAGGCGCTGACGGGGCTCGACGCCTTCCGGGGCTGAGCGGGCGACGTCCTCTTGCGGACCGGCATTCGCCCGGTCCGCAAGAAGAGCGCCTTAACTCTGGTTGAAGAACCCGCCCTGGCGGGCGCGGCCCGTGGCCTCGCCGCCGCTCACGATCCGGTAGTCGGGCGGGGTGAGAAGGAAGACCCGGGTGGCCACGCGCTCGATGGAGCCGCGCAGCCCGAAGGTCAGCCCCGCGGCGAAGTCGACGACGCGCTTGGCGTCGGTGGACTCCATGGCCGTGAGGTTCACGATGACCGGCACACCGGACCGGAAGAGCTCGCCGATCCCGCGGGCGTCCCGGAAGCCGTCCGGCGTGATCGTGGCGATCCGGGTGCCCTGCTGCTGCGCGGCCTGGTCGGCCACCCGCACGCGAGGGTCGGTCACCCAGGAGTTGCCGCCCGTCTGTTCGGACTCGGCTCCCTCGGCGTAGTCGTCGTCGTAGTAACGCTCGTCATCGTTGTCGTCGACGAGGCCAAGCCACGCACTCGCCTTGCGCACCGATCCCATGGACGCCTCCTCTCTCCCGCGGTGTGCTGTCCGCCCCTCTATGGTCGGCCATGACGCGGATGATGTGCCAAGTGGATAGCCGCCGCATGGGGGGTTCGTGACACATCTGGTGCAATGAGGATGGCACAGCGTCAGCTTCAAGGCGACGACCGCGAACTGACTGTGCGAAGGGTGTCACACGGGGTGCGCGCTCCCTTGGCCCCCTCTGGCAGGACAGAGTGGAACATACCGGAAAGAATGGGTCCGTAAGGAGGGGTCCAGGCATATGCGAGTGGACCGGTCAGCCGCTGGCCGTCATCCCTTCGCCGGCGGGTTGATCCGGGAGGCGCCGATCGCCGAACTGCTCGTGCCCCACTTCTTCAGGATGCGGTCGTACGTGCCGTCCTTCTGAAGCCGGTTCACCGCGGCCCGGAACGCGGGCGTGAGGTCGCTGCCCTTCTTGAAGGCGAAGCCCACGTCGAGACGCTGGTACTCGTTGAGGAAGCGCAGTCCCTCCTGCTGCCGTACCGCGTAGCGCAGCCCGTTGATGGTGCTCATGACGACATCGCTGCGGCCCTGCTGAAGGGAGATCCACAGCGCGCCCTGGTCGGCATAGGTCTTGACCTCGTACGGCTTCTTGTCCGCCGCCGCGCACTTCGGGCGGTTCGCCTCCAGTGTCGCTTCGAAGGTCGTGCCGGCGCCGGTCGCCACCGTCCGGCCGCACAGCTGGGTCAGGTCGGTGACCTTCTTCAGCGGGCTGTCGTCGCGGACCGCGAAGCCCTGTCCGTCGTTGATGTACGTGACGAAGTCGACCGTCTTGAGGCGCTCCTTGGTGACGCCGAAGTTGCCGGTCCCCAGGTCGTACTTGCCGCTCCCGAGCGCGGGCAGGATCGCTTCAAAGCTCGCCTCCTCGCGCTTGAGGCGCAGCCCGAGGACCTTCGCCGCGGCGTCGGCGAAGTCGATGTCCTGGCCGGCCACGGTCTTCCCGTCCGGCAGATAGGCCGCGCCGGGCGGCGCGCCGACGCTGGAGGCGATGGAGAGGGTGCCGCGCTCGCGTACGGCCTCCGGCAGCAGCTTCGCGGCGGCCGGGTCCTTCCCGACGTCCTTGACCACATCGGTGGTGGGGATCTTCTCCTCGGCCGCGCCGGCCGTCTTCGCCGTCTCCTTCGGCGCGGCGCAGGAGGTCAGGGCGAGGGCTGCGGCGGCGAGCAGGACGACGGCTCTGGTGGCGTTGGGGCTCATGGGTTCGTGATCTCCAGGTACTTCTCGAAGGGCAGCGGGCCGATCGACTCCGGGTCGGCGGTCACATCGAAGAGCGGGCGGTAACCGGCCGCGAGGTAAAGGCCCTTGGCCTCGGGCTGGCGCGGGCCGGTGGTGAGGTAGAGGCGGGTGTAGCCGCGCGCGGCGGCGTCCCGTTCCAGGGCGTGCAGGACGCGCCGGGCCAGTCCCCGGCGCCGGTGCGCCGAGTGGGTCCAGATGCGTTTCAGCTCGGCGGTGCGCGCGTCGTACTGCCGGTACGCGCCTCCGGCCACCGGCAGGCCGTCCTCCAGGAGCAGCAGGAACGCGCCGCCGGGCGGGGCGAATTCCTCCGGCGGGTACTCCCGGTCCAGGTCCACGGGTTTCTGGTAGCGAGTGCTGTATTCGTACGTCAGCTCGGCGAGCAGCGGGCGGGCCAGCGGGTCGGTCACGTCGGTGTGATGCACCGTCAGCGCCGCGGGACGCGGTGCCGGGGCGGTCACGGGCGGTCCCACGGGAGCGGATCCGGCGCTTCCTTGCGGAGGACCGGCAGGACCTGCTCGGCGGCCAGCCGCAGCACCTCGGCCTTGCGGGCGAACGGCAGCCCGGCGCTCTCCACGCCGAAGAACTGCACCGCGTGCCCGTACGCCGCGTGCTGCTGGAGGACCTTGTCGATGACCCGGTCCGGCGAGCCGACGAGGGCCGGCCCGTGGTCGGCGGCGTCCGCGAGGCTGCGGAAGGGGGTGTTGTTGCCGGGCACGTCCCGGGCCGCGACCGCCGCTTCGTAGTACGGCGCGAACTCGCGGCGCGCGAGGCGGTCGTCGGGCGCGACGTAGAGCGTGCCGCCCGCGCCGACCAGCGCGGCCGAGGGGTCGTGTCCGTACTCCGCCCAGCGTTCCCGGTAGTGGTCGATCAGCCGGGCGTAGTTCGCGACGGGCTGGATGACGTTGGCGGTGAACAGCGGGTCGCCCCACAGGGCGGCGAGGTCCGCCGAGCGTTCGCTGGTGGCGCTGCCGTGCCAGATGGTGGGCGGCTGCTGGTAGGGGCGGGGGAGCGTCGTGGCGTTCTCGAGGGGTGGACGGAACCGCCCCGACCAGGTCACCTTCTCCTCGCTCCAGAGCCGGCGCAGCAGTTCGTAGTTCTCTTCCTGGAGTGCGTACTGGTCGGCCGGGTCGCGGCCGAACAGGTGCCACGGCTCGGGCGCGTTGCCCTTGCCGGTCATCAGCTCCAGGCGGCCGCCGGAGAGCTGGTCGACGGTGGCGTACTCCTCGGCGACCCGGACCGGGTCGAGGGTGGACAGGACGGTGACGGTGGTGAAGAGGCGGATGCGGTGGGTGCGGGCGGCGATCGCGCCGAGCACCGCGGCCGGGGAGCTGGACAGGAACGGCGGTCCGTGCCGTTCCCCGACGCCGATCGCGTCGTAGCCCAACTCCTCGGCCAGCACGGCCAGTTCGACGACCTCACGGAGGCGTTGATGAGGCGGGAGAAGCCGCCCGGACAGCGCGTCCGGGACGTTGTCGATCAATGTCATGACGCCGAAGCGCATTGTGGTGCGCCCTTCTTCGAGCAGGCCGAAGGAATGGGGAGAACAGCGGGGAAGGAAGGGGGAAGGGTGCGCCGAGGGGAGGCGCGGAAAAGTGTGTGAAGGCGCGGCGGGATCAGGGAAGACGGATCAGAACCGCGAAACGGCCCGGCCGGAGAAGGCGGCGGGCGGGCAGGGGGTCAGCTCAACAGGACGACGACCACACTCGACCGAAGTCGATGTGGTCGCGGGTGACCAGCCGCTGCCATGAGTACATGCGGCCAAGTGGAGCAGGCATCCGTTTCCGCGTCAACTGCCCCTGAGATGTGATTCTCACAGTATGGACAGGGTTGACAGGGCGCGGTACCCACGCCATAGCCTCGAGGACCGGCCGTGCTGAGGGGCGCGACCGGTTCTCGAGCCTGTGTGAAGGCGTCAACTCCCGTGTTCGATCTCTGCATCCACGGAGCCTTCGCATGCCTTCCGTACAGCCGGCCTCCGGCACCCTCGACACCCCTGCCCCGGCACCGCCGCCCGTGAGATCCGGCGCCGACGGGGCGCCCCGCATCGTCCCGCGCCGCCGTACCGGCCAATGGGCCGCGGCCGCCCTCGTCCTGGCCCTGCTCGCGCTCGCCGCCACCTCCGTCGTCCGCAACGACGCGTTCCAGTGGGACGTGGTCGCCGGCTACTTCCTCACCACCGCCGTGCTGCGCGGCCTCGGCCTCACGCTCTGGCTCACCGCGCTGGTGATGGTGCTCGGCTTCGCGCTCGGCACGCTGCTCGCCGCGATGCGGCTGTCCGCCAACCCGGTGCTCCGAGGCGTCGCCTGGGGCTACGTCTGGCTGTTCCGGTCCATGCCGATCCTGGTGCAGCTGCTGTTCTGGTTCAACATCGGCGCGCTGTACCCGCACATCCTCGGCATCAGGACCGTGAACCTCTTCGGGCCGCTCACCGTCGCCCTCATCGGCCTCACCCTGCACGAGGCCGCCTACGCCGCCGAGGTCGTCCGCGGCGGCATCCTCTCCGTCGACCGCGGCCAGCTGGAGGCCGCGCAGTCCCTCGGCCTGAGCCGGTGGCGCCGCGGCCTGCGGATCGTGCTGCCCCAGGCGATGCGCTCGATCGTGCCGCCCGCCGGGAACATGCTGATCGGCACCCTCAAGGGCACCTCGATCGTCAGCGTCATCGCCGTCCAGGACCTGCTGTACTCCGTCCAGTTGGTCTACCACCGCACCTACCAGGTCATCCCGCTGCTGCTGGTCGCCACCCTCTGGTACGTACTGATCACCTCGCTGCTCAGCATCGGCCAGTACTACGTCGAGCGGCACTACGCGCGCGGTGCGGAGCGCACCCGATGAGGCCGTCCCTGGTGATCGTGGGAGCCGGGCCGCGGGGGACCGGACTGCTGGAGCGGATCGCCGCCAACGCCGCGGAGCTGTACGGCGGCCGCGAGCTGGACATCCACCTCGTCGACCCGCACCCGCCCGGCGGCGGCCGCATCTGGCGGCACGACCAGTCGCCGCTGCTCTGGATGAACTCCACCGCCGAGGACGTCACGATCTTCACCGACGACTCGGTGGAGATGGCCGGGCCGGTCCGCCCGGGGCCCACGCTCGCCGACTGGGCGCAGCAGGTCAGGGACGGTGCCGTCGACGTGGCACCGGGACTGGCGGAGGCGGCCGGCGCGCTCGGCCCGCGCGACTTCGCCGGCCGCCGGCTGCAGAGCGGATACCTGGAGTGGGCGTACGCGCGCACGGTCGCGGAGCTGCCGCCCGGCGTCACCGTGCACGAGCACCGGCACCGCGCCGTCCGGGTCGCGGGCCCGCGCGACGGCCGCCAGCAGGTCTGGCTGGCGGGCCGCCCCACTCCGCTCGTCGCCGACCTCGTCGTGCTCACCCTCGGCCACCTCGGCGCCGAACCGCCGCCCGAGCAGCGGGCGCTGGCCGCCTTCGCCGCCGAGCACGGCCTCACGTACCTGCCGCCGGACTTCACCGCGGACAGCGACCTGTCCGGGCTGCGCGCCGGCGAACCGGTACTGGTGCGGGGCATGGGTCTGGCCTTCGTCGACCTGATGATCCTGCTCACCGAGGGCCGCGGCGGCCGCTACCTGACCCGGCCCGACGGGGAGCTCGCGTATCTGCCCTCGGGCGAGGAGCCGGTGCTGCACGTCGGGTCGCGGCGCGGCGTGCCGTACCACTCCAAGATCGGATACGGCTGGACGGGCGAACGGCCGCCGCTGCCCCGGTTCTTCGGGGCCGCGGAGGTCGACGCGCTGCTGGCCCGGCCCGGTGGTGCCGACTTCACCCGGGACGTATGGCCGCTGATCGCCAAGGAGCTGGGCTTCGCCCACTACCACCGGCTGTTCACCGCCCACCCCGAGCGCACGGCGGTCCACTGGACCGACTTCGAGGAGAAGTACGCGGCCGTCGAAACCGGTAGCCCAGAACTCCAGGCCCTGGTCGCCGCCTCCGTGCCCGATCCCGCCGACCGCCTCGACCTCGAAGCGCTCGACCACCCGCTGGACGGTGTGCGCTTCCCGGACGAGGCGGCGCTCCAGGACGGCCTGCGCGGGTACATCCAGGCCGACCTGGACCGCCGCCACGACCCCGCGTACAGCCCCGACCAGGCCGTCTTCCTCGCGCTGCTGTCCGTCTACGGCCAGCTGACCCGGATCGGCGACCGCGGCCCGTGGTGGCACGGCTTCTTCAGCTACCTCGCCTCCGGGCCGCCCGGGCCCCGGCTGCGGCAGCTGCTCGCGCTCTCCCGGGCCGGGGTCGTGAAGTTCCTCGGCGCCCACGTCTCGGTCACCGCCGACGCCGAGCACGGCCGCTTCCGGGCGAGCAGCGCGAGCCTGCCCGGCGCCGAGATCACCGCCCGCGCGCTCGTCGAGGCCCGGCTCCCCGAACCCTCCGTCGCGCACAGCCGGGACGCGCTGCTGCGCGGCCTGTACACCGATGGTGCCGCCACCACGCCCGACGGACTGCTGCGCGTCGACGCCGCGGACGGCCGGGTCCTGGACCGCGGCGGCCGGGCCCATCCGCGCCGCTTCGCGCTCGGTCCGTACACCGACGCCCGCGCCTCCGGGGCCTTCACCCGCCCCGGTACCAACGCCCCCGCCTTCCGCCAGAACGACGCCACGGCGCGCACCCCGCTCGCCTTCCTCGCCACCCGCACCACCAAGGACTCCCATGCCGCTGACCAGTGACCCGCCGCTGAGCAAGACCCCCGCACGCGCGCCCGCGGACGCGCCGGAGGCCGCCCTGAAGATCGTCCCCGTCCGCCACCCCGGACGCTGGATCGCCAGTGCGCTCACCGCCGTCCTCCTCGCCCAGTTCGCCCACGGGCTGGTCACCAACCCCGGCTGGGAGTGGCCGGTCTTCGCGCAGTACTTCACCGCGGGCACCATCCTGCGCGCCGTGGGCACCACCCTCCAGCTCACCGTCTACGGCACGGCCCTCGGCTTCCTACTCGGCCTGGTCCTCGCCTTCATGCGGCTCTCCGACAGCCCCTTCCTGCGCGCGGTGTCCGTCGGCTACATCTGGATCTTCCGCGCCGTCCCGCTCATCGTCCAGCTGCTGTTCTGGTTCAACCTCGCCTACCTCTACAAGCGGCTCGACATCGGCATCCCGTTCGGCCCCGGCTTCGTCTCCTTCGACACGGCGGGGCTGGTCGGCGCGATGAGCGCGGCCGTCCTCGGCCTCGCGCTGCACCAGGCCGCGTACGCCGCGGAGATCGTGCGCGGCGGCGTCCTGGCCGTGGACAGCGGCCAGACGCAGGCCGCGGCGGCCCTCGGCATCCCGCGGCTGCGGCAGCTCCGCCGGATCGTCCTGCCGCAGGCCATGCGCGCCATCCTGCCCAACGCCGCCAACGAGGTCATCTCCCTCTTCAAGGGCACCTCGATCGTCTCCGTCATGGCGATCGGCGAACTCTTCTACCAGGCCCAGGTCATCTACGGGCGCAACGGCCGGGTCGTCCCGCTGCTGATGGTCGCCACCGTCTGGTACGTGCTCCTCACCGGCGCGCTCTCCGTACTCCAGCACTACATCGAACGACACTTCGCGAAGGGGGCCACGCGATGAGCGCGGGGACCGCAACCACTCCCATGGTCGAGATCAAGGCCGTGACCAAGAACTTCGGGCCGGTGGAGGTGCTCCGCGGCATCGACCTGACGGTCCGCACCGGCGAGGTCACCGTCGTCCTCGGCCCCTCCGGCTCCGGCAAGTCCACGCTGCTGCGCACCATCAACCACCTGGAGAAGGTGGACGGCGGCCAGGTCAGCGTGGACGGTTCGCTGGTCGGTTACCGGAGGTCCGGGGACAAGCTGTACGAGCTGCGCGAACGGGAGATCCTCAAGCAGCGCACCGGCATCGGCTTCGTCTTCCAGAACTTCCATCTCTTCCCGCACCTCACCGTGCTGGAGAACATCACCGAGGCACCGGTCTCCGCGCTGAAGCGGTCCAAGGCGGAGGCGGCCGGGACCGCCCGCCGCCTGCTGGCGCGGGTGGGCCTCGCGGAGAAGGCCGACGCCTACCCGCGGCAGCTCTCCGGCGGTCAGCAGCAGCGGGTGGCCATCGCCCGCGCCCTCGCCCTGGAGCCCAAGCTGCTGCTCTTCGACGAGCCGACCTCCGCGCTCGACCCGGAGCTGGTCGGCGAGGTCCTCGACGTCATCAAGGACCTCGCCCACCAGGGCACCACGATGATCGTCGTCACCCATGAGATCGGCTTCGCCCGCGAGGTCGCCGACACCGTCGTCTTCATGGACGAGGGCCGCATCGTCGAGCAGGGCCCGCCCTCCCAGGTCCTCGACGCGCCCCGCCACGAGCGCACCAAGTCCTTCCTCTCCAAGGTCATCTGATGCTGCGTCACCACAAGAACTCTTACGGTACGAAAGGTATGAACGTGAACCGCCACGCCCTGACCGCCGCCCTCGCCCTGGCCGCCGGCTCTCTCCTGCTCACCGCCTGCGGAAGCGGCAGGGCCGAGATCCCGGACGCCGGGGGTGCCGCGGACAGCAAGGCCCTCAAGGTCAACACCGGCCCCGATCAGCACCGCATCCACGCGAAGAAGGACCCGAAGATCGCCGCGCTGGTGCCCGCCCGCATACGGGAGCGCGGCACCCTCAACCTCGGCCAGAGCACGGGCAGCGCGCCGCCGCTGACCTTCTACGCCACCGACGACCGCACCCTCATCGGCGTCGAGCGGGACATCGCCACGCTGGTCGCCGACACCCTCGGCCTCACGCCGCACATCCAGCCGCTGTCCTGGGAGAACCTCTTCGTCGGCCTGGACAGCGGCAAGCTCGACGGCGTCTTCTCCAACGTCACCGTCACCGAGGAGCGCAAGGACAAGTACGACTTCGCCACGTACCGGAAGGACGAGC
The DNA here is from genome assembly GCF_044544685.1 of Streptomyces sp. NPDC053542. Lineage (NCBI taxonomy): Bacteria > Bacillati > Actinomycetota > Actinomycetes > Kitasatosporales > Streptomycetaceae > Streptomyces > Streptomyces sp. NPDC053542. The sequence goes on along the minus strand of NZ_JBITXL010000011.1, from coordinate 289,303 downwards.
TGGCCCTCGAAGCCGCCAAGGGCAGCGGCTGGAAGGTCCGTGGCGCGAAGGACGTGGCGGGCAAGCGCATCGCCGTCGACTCCGGCACCAACCAGGAGAAGATCCTGGTCGACTGGAGCGAGGAGAACAAGAAGGCGGGCCGCGCACCCGTCGACATCAAGTACTACAAGAACCCCTCCGACTACTACCTCGCCCTCCAGTCGGGCCGGATCGACGCCTACTTCGGGCCCAACCCGACCTCCGCCTACCACGCGGCGACCACCGGGAAGACCGAGGTCATCGGCACCTTCTCCGGCGCGGGCCAGGGCGTCCAGGGCAAGATCGCGGCCACCACGAAGAAGGGCAGCGGCCTGGTCAAGGCGTACGCCGCGGCCCTCCAGCACGTCATCGACAACGGCTCGTACCGGAAGGTCCTCAAGCGCTGGGGCCTGGAGAACGAGGCCGTGCCGAAGTCGGAGATCAACCCGCGCGGGCTCCCCAGGACCGCGGAGTGACCGGCACCGAGAGTACGCAGAGAAGGAGTACCCCCATGTCCGCACCTCAGCGGCTGCCGCACCTCGCCGTCGCGCTCGACGCCCCTGACACGCCGGGCCCGTTCGACGCCGCGCACTACGTACGCCTTGCCCGGCTCGCCGAGCGCGCCGCCTTCGACTTCGTCACGCTCGGCGACACCTTCGCCCGGCCGGGCCCGGACGCCCTCGCCGTACTGGCCCGGGTCGCGCCGCACACGGAACACATCGGGCTGGTCCCGACGGTGACCACCACCCACACCGAGCCGTTCCACGTCGCCACCGCCGTGCAGACCCTGGACTGGGTCAGCGGCGGCCGGGCCGGCTGGCGGGCCGACGTCTCCCGTACCCCGGCCGAGGCGGCCCTCTTCGGCCGCCGCCCCGCGGCACCCGCCGACGCGCTGTGGCGGGAGGCCGCCGACGTGGCCGACGTGGCGGGGCGGCTCTGGGACAGCTGGGAGGACGGTGCGGAGATCCGGGACGCCGCGACCGGCCGGTTCATCGACCGCGGCAAGCTGCACTACGTCGACTTCCGCGGCACCTCCTCCACCGGCGAACCCTTCTCCGTACGCGGTCCCTCCATCGTCCCCAGGCCCCCGCAGGGCCGGCCCGTCATCGTCGTCGACGCCACCGAGGAGGCGGCCCGCGAGACCGCGGCGGCCCGCGCCGACGTCGCGCTGATCGGCGCCGAGGACCCTGATACCGCGGCCACGATCCGCGCCGAACTGCGCGCGCGAGCCGAGGAGTTGGGCCGGGACCCCGACCGGCTGCGGGTGCTCGCCTCGCTGCCGGTCGAGCTGCCGGCGCCGGGGGACGCGGCCGGCCTCGCCGAGCTGCTCACCGACTGGCACACCACCGAAGCGGCCGACGGCTTCCACCTCCGGCCCGCCGACCCCGAACGCGACCTCGCCCACCTCGTCGAGGGCACGGTCCCCGTACTCCGCCGGCGCGGCCTGCTGCGCCGCTCCTACCCGGGCGCCACCCTCCGCGACCACCTGGGGCTGGAGCGCCCGGCCAGCCGTTATGCCGTCCGCACCGGAGAGGCATCCTGATGACGACCGCACGCAAGACCACCGCACGCAAGACGACCTCACGCAAGTCCACCTCACGCAAGCAGCTCCACCTGGCGGCCCACTTCCCGGGTGTGAACAACACAACCGTCTGGCAGGACCCCAGGTCCCAATCCCAGATCGACTTCTCCTCCTTCGTGCACCTGGCCCGGACCGCCGAACGCGGCCGCTTCGACTTCTTCTTCCTCGCCGAGGGGCTGCGGCTGCGCGAGCACAAGGGCCGCATCCACGACCTGGACGTGGTGGGCAGGCCCGAGTCGCTGACCGTACTGAACGCGCTGGCCGCGGTCACCGAACGGCTGGGCCTGGCCGCCACCGTCAACGCCACCTTCAACGAGCCCTACGAACTCGCCCGGCGGCTGGCCACGCTGGACCACCTCAGTGAGGGCCGGGCCGCCTGGAACGTGGTCACCTCCTCCGACGCGTTCACGGGTGAGAATTTCCGGCGCGGCGGCTACCTCGACCACGCGGACCGGTACACACGCGCCGCCGAATTCGTCGCCACCGCACGCGAGCTGTGGGACTCCTGGTCCGAGGACGGGACGCCGCGGCCGTTCGCGCACAGCGGGCAGCACTTCGACATCCGGGGCGAGTTCACCGTCCCGCGCAGCCCGCAGGGCCATCCCGTCGTCATCCAGGCCGGGGACTCCCCGGCGGGCCGGGACTTCGCCGCCTCCGCCGCCGACGTGATCTTCACCCGGCACGGCACCCTGGAGGCGGGCCGCGCCTTTTACGCCGACGTGAAGGGCCGGCTGGCCGCGCACGGCAGGACGCACGACTCGCTGAAGATCATGCCGGGCGTCACCTTCGTGCTCGGCGACACCGCGGCCGAGGCCCAGGAGAAGGCCCACCACATCCGCCGCCAGCAGGTCTCCCCGCAGAACGCGCTGCTCACCGCGGAACAGGTGTGGGGCGTCGACCTCTCCCACCTCGACCCCGACGGCCCGCTCCCCGACTTCGACCCCGAGCCCGAACCGAAGCTCACCCAGGGGCGGACCCGGCTCGGTGACCCCCAGGAGATTGCCGCCCGCTGGCGGGCGCTCTCCGAGGCCAAGGGGCTCTCCCTCCGCGAGACCGTCATCGAGGCGACCGGCCGGCAGTCCTTCATCGGCACCCCGGAGACGGTCGCCGCCGAGATGGACGCCTTCGTGACCCAGGACGCGGCCGACGGCTTCATCCTCGTACCGCATCTCACCCCCGGCGGCCTGGACGAGTTCGTGGACCGGGTCGTACCGCTGCTGCAGGAGCGCGGCGCGTTCCGTACGGAGTACGAGGGCGGCACGCTGCGCTCGCACCTGGGTCTGCCGCGGCCCGCGGCGCGCCCGGTATGGAAGGGTTGATGACCATGAGCACGGAAGCAGAGAAGGACTGGCGGGCCTGGCACGCCGAGCGCGAGCGGACCGTCTCCGGGCCGACCGGCCCCCTGGCGCTGACCGGCACGTACTGGCTCGCCGACCAGCCCGGCGGCCGCATCGAGGGCGTGCCGGGACAGTGGACCGAGGACGGTGACGCGGTACTCCTGACCGCCGGGGCCGAGGACGGGCTGCTGGTGGACGGCGTACCGCTCGACGGCGAGGCGCGCCTCGGCGCGGACGGCGGGCCGGAAACCGCCCGCGTCACGCACGGCGACCGGCGGCTGGTGGTCCTGCGGCGCGAGGACCTGTGGGCCGTCCGCGTCTTCGACCCGCACTCCGAGGCGCTGCGCGCCTTCACCGGGATCGACGCCTTCCCGTACGACGCGCGGTGGCGGCTGACCGGCCGGTTCCGCCCGTACGAGCAGGGACGGACCGTACAGGTGCCGAACGCCGACGGCCGGGAGCGCGGTCTCGGCCTTGCTGGCGAACTGGCCTTCACCGTCGACGGCGAGGAGCACACGCTGCAGGCCGCGGTGGAGGCCGACGGGTCGCTGTGGGCCGTGCTCGCGGACGCCACCAGCGGCACCGAGAGCTACCGCTTCCGGTTCCTGCGGCCGCCCGCGCCCGCCGCCGACGGCACCGTCACCGTCGATCTCAACCGCACCCTGCTGCCGCCCTGCGCCTTCGCCGATCACTTCATCTGCCCCTTCCCGCCGCCGGGCAACACCCTCCCGTTCGCGCTGCGCGCCGGAGAACGGCAACTCAGCGGAGAACCGCAGCTCAGCGGCGGATGAGGCGCGCGGACCCGCCGCGCAGGAACCGGTTCGGCGGGCCGCACGTCGAAGATCCGACCGAGGGGGTCGGAACGACGGCCCCGGCAGCAGATCTTCACGCTGCCGGGGCCATCCGTCATGCCCCGGACCGGAAACGGCCTCTTGCGCACCGCGCCCGGACGCTCCAGACTCCCGTCCAGCGCTTGTCAGGGGCACGCGGAAAACGGAACCCGTGCTGCCTGACTGCGCCTCACGGGCCGCCCACAGGCGACCCCCGATTCCCCTCGGAGGAAGAAGTGAGGAACGAGCGCACCACCCCCCGCAGCGGCGTCACCAGACGCACCCGGCTGATCGCCGTGGCGTCCGGCCTTCTCGTCGCAGGCGCCGTGGCCGTACCCAGTGCCAGCGCCGACGTGCACCGGGCTGCCACCTTCAGCGCCACGCAGCTGTCCGCGGCCGGCGACTCGGTCCGCGCGGCGGATGTCGCGGGTACCGCATGGCGGGTCGACAAGGCGACGAACAAGCTCGTCGTCACGGTCGACAAGACCGTCTCCCAGGCCGAGATAGCGAAGATCAAGAAGGCGGCGGGCGTCAATGCCGGTGCCCTCAGCATCGAGCGGACCGCCGGCAAGTTCCAGAAGTACATATCGGGCGGCGACGCGATCTACGCCCCGAGCTGGCGCTGCTCGCTCGGCTTCAACGTCCGCAGCAGCAGCGGCACCTACTACGCCCTGACCGCCGGCCACTGCACCGACGGCTACCCGAACTGGACCACCGGCAGCGGCGCGTCGATCGGCCCGACCAGCGGCTCCAGCTTCCCCGGCAACGACTACGGCATCATCAAGTACACCGGCTCGGTCTCGCACGAGGGCACCGTGGGCGGCCAGGACATCACCAGCGCCGGCACCCCGTCCGTCGGCCAGACCGTCACCCGCCGCGGCTCCACCACCGGCACCCACAGCGGCAAGGTGACCGCCCTGAACGCCACCGTCAACTACGGCAACGGCGACATCGTCTCCGGCCTGATCCAGACCACGGTCTGCGCCGAGCCCGGCGACAGCGGCGGCCCGCTGTACTACGGCACCAAGGCGTACGGCCTGACCTCCGGCGGCAGCGGCAACTGCTCCTCCGGCGGCACCACGTTCTTCCAGCCGGTCACCGAGGCGCTGAGCGCCTACGGCGTCAGCGTGTACTGAGCACGCCGGCACTGAGCACGCCCCGGCCCTTCCCCATGGCCGGACGGGTGTTCTCGGCACCCCGCACGTACTGAGGAATACTGCGCCCCTGGACTGCAGCCAGCAGCAGTAGGCCCCCGCTCGCCGCGGCGAGCGGGGGCCCTTTGACGTGCGGCTGACGAGCGTCTGGCAGGCGTCCGACGTGCGGCGCCCGCCCGGGACTCGACCGCCCCGGCAACCGGGCATACCGTGTAACTACGTGCGACTCGGACGGTGGACACGCCCTAGGGGGCCGTGATGGTCGAGGAACTGGTCACCACCGGCGTGGCGCTGGCCGCGGCGGGCGCGGTGTACGTCATGGCGGCGGCCCGCGTGGTCAAGCAGTACGAACGCGGTGTGGTGCTGCGGCTCGGGCGGCTGGCCTCAGCCGTGCGCGAACCGGGATTCACCATGATCATCCCGGGTATCGACCGGATGCGTAAGGTCAACATGCAGATCGTCACGATGCCGGTGCCGGCCCAGGAGGGCATCACCCACGACAACGTCACGGTCCGGGTGGACGCGGTGGTCTACTTCAAGGTCGTGGACGCCGCCGACGCGGTCATCCAGGTCGAGGACTACCGCTTCGCCGTCTCCCAGGTCGCCCAGACCTCGCTGCGCTCGATCATCGGCAAGAGCGACCTGGACGATCTGCTCTCCAACCGGGAGAAGCTCAACCAGGGCCTGGAAGTCATGATCGACAGCCCCGCGCTGGGCTGGGGCGTGCAGATCGACCGGGTGGAGATCAAGGACGTCTCGCTGCCGGAGACCATGAAGCGGTCGATGGCCCGGCAGGCGGAGGCGGCCCGCGACCGGCGGGCCCGGGTGATCAACGCCGACGCCGAGCTGCAGGCGTCCAAGAAGCTGGCCGAGGCCGCCCAGCAGATGTCCGACCAGCCCGCAGCCCTCCAATTGCGGCTGCTGCAGACCGTCGTCGCGGTCGCCGCGGAGAAGAACTCCACGCTCGTCCTGCCCTTCCCCGTCGAACTGCTCCGCTTCCTGGAGCGCTCCGGGCTCCAGGCCCAGGCGCAGACGGAGGCGTACGAGCGGGCGCGGGACGGGAACGGCGGCCGGGGGCCGGAGCCCGGGGACGCGCGCCCGGAGGAGCTCCGCAGGGAGCGGATGACCCGGGAGGACGTGCCCCGGGAGGCCGTGGGGCGCGAGGAGATCCCGCTGGACGCGGCGGAGGGCGACCTGCCCGGCATCGAACTGCCGGGGGTCGAGGTCCCGGGCGTCGAGATCCCGGAGGTGGAGGTGCCCGGGGCCGAGCGGGCGCCGCGGGACGACACGTCCAAGTGACGCGCTGACCGACTGGCGCGTGGGGGAGCGCGGGAGCGGCGGCGTCACCGTGCGCTGATCATCCGCTGCTCACCGTGTGTGCTCCATACCGGACAGGGGAGGGACATGCACGGATATCGGTGTGCAGAACCCGTGGACGAACGGTGAATCGTCGAATACAAGACCGGAACCCGGTCTTGTGCGCGCCTGTGACGGGTGGGAATACTCGGCGGCGCATTGGCATGGACGCGACCGTCGGTCCGTGCTCGTCCGTGTCTCGAACCCCGAGCACAGACTCTCACCCCTCACAGGGCCCGCTCTTCCCCCACGTAGGCGGGCCCTTCCCCCCACGGGAGGTCTTGAGTTGAAGCACCGACGCATACCCAAGCGGCGCGCCGCCCTGGCCGGAGCGGGCGCCCTCGCCGTCGCCGCCAGCGCCGCCTTCGCGCTCAGCGCCAACGCCAGCCCCGCACCCACCTCGAAGCTGCTCTCGCTGACGCCCACCGCGGCCGGCAAGCTCGCGTCACAGCTCACCGACGGCACGGCCGGCTCGTACTACGACGCCAAGGCCAAGAAGCTGGTCGTCAACGTCGTGGACGAGGCTGCCGCCGACACCGTACGGGCCAAGGGCGCCGAGCCCAGAATCGTCCAGCACACCCTCGCCCAGCTGAACGGCGCCCGGCAGACCCTGAAGTCCAAGGCCACCATCCCCGGCACCTCCTGGGGCATCGACCCCAAGAGCAACAAGGTCGTCGTCACCGCCGACCGCACGGTCAAGGGCGCGAAGCTGGCGAAGCTCACCAAGGTCGTGGAGAGCCTCGGCAGCAAGGTGCAGCTCAACCGCAGCAAGGGGGAGTTCAAGCCCTTCATCGCCGGCGGCGACGCGATCTGGGGCAGCGGCTCGCGCTGCTCGCTCGGCTTCAACGTCGTCAAGGACGGCCAGCCCTACTTCCTCACCGCCGGCCACTGCGGCAACGCGGTCAAGAGCTGGTCGGACTCCCAGGGCGGCGGCGAGATCGGCGCCACCGAGGACTCCAGCTTCCCCGGCAACGACTACGCGCTGGTGAAGTACACCGCCGACACCGACCACCCCAGCGCCGTCGACCTCTACAACGGCAGCAACCAGGAGATCACCGGCGCGGCCGAGGCCACCGTCGGCGAGAACGTCCAGCGCAGCGGCTCCACCACCCAGGTCCACGACGGCACCGTCAAGGCCCTGAACGCCAGCGTCAACTACCAGGAAGGCACCGTCGACGGCCTGATCCAGACGGACGTCTGCGCCGAGCCGGGCGACAGCGGCGGCGCGCTGTTCGACGGCGACAAGGCCATCGGCCTGACCTCGGGCGGCAGCGGCGACTGCTCCTCGGGCGGCGAGACCTTCTTCCAGCCGGTCACCGAGGCCCTGCAGGCGTACGGGGCGCAGATCGGCTGACGCCCCGCACGACGGCCCGACGGCCCGGCTCCCGTACCGCGGGGCCGGGCCGTCTGCCGATTCAGGGAGCGGACGCAGGCCAGTGGACACAGGCCCTTACCGTCCGTCCAGCGGCCCGAACGCGGCCAGCACCTCCTCGGCGGTGTAGGTCTTCCGCACGTACTCGTCCGCCCACTTGGCCGCTCCCGGGAAGCCGGACTCATCCGCGATCCGGGCGCAGGCCGCCTCGCGGTCGTACGGCGTGCGGCGCAGCGTCACCGCGCCGCCGCCCGGCCCGAGTAGCGCCCAGTGCGCACCGTCCCGCCCGTACGGCATCCCGACGCTCCCCGGGTTGACCACCAGCCGCCCGTGCGCGATCCGGACGAACGGCAGGTGGGTGTGGCCGCAGACCACCGTGCGCACCTCCTCCGGGACCCCTGCCAGGACCTCGGCGAAGCGCTCCGGGCGGGAGTCGGCGAGCACCACCTCCGCGTCGTCGCGCGGGGTGGCGTGGCAGAAGAGGACCGGGCCGAGGCCCGGCACGTCCAGCGTCACGGTCGCCGGGAGCGCGGCGAGGTGAGCGACGTCGGCGGGGAGAGCTGCCCGGCCGCCCAGGGGGTGACCGCGTCGGGGGCCGGGGCGCGGCGGTCGCGGTGGCACGCGATCAGCTCGCGTTCGCCGTTGCCGGCCAGCCATACGGCGCGGTCGCCGAGGCCGCGCAGCAGGTTGAGGGTCTCGCGGGGGAGCGGCCCGGACAGCAGGTCACCGGTGAGGACGACGGTCCGCGCCGCCCGCACCTCGGGCTCGGCGAGTACGGCTTCCAGCGCGGGGGCGACTCCGTGGATGTCGGACAGGACGGCTACCGCGGCGGTGTCGGTCATGGGGGGAGGGTGGCAGGGGACGGGGAGCGTGGTGGTCGGTTCGGCTCTCGGCTGACACGCTCGCCGCCCCGGGGCCGGATGTCCGGGAGGTCTCAGACGCGCTCCACCAGCCGGGCCGCGGCCGACTTCGCCGTGGCCAGGGCCGTGGCCCGGTCCGCGCCGTGCTGGCCCAGCACCACCCGCGTACTGAGCCCGTCCAGCAGCGCGAGCAGTTCGGAGGCGCGGCCCGTGCAGTCCCCGGCGGCGAAACGGCCCTGCGCGACGCCCTTCGCCAGCAGCGCGGCCAGGTCGTCGCGCCAGCCCCGGTCGAGCTCCTCCTGCGTCTCGCGCAGCGGCTCGTTGGCGACCGTACGGGCCCACAGCTCGATCCACAGCATCCAGCGCGGGTCACGCGGCCCGCGCGGCAGGTACAGGCCGATGAAGGCGTCCAGCATCCGCACCGCGCCGAGCCGGCGGGCCAGCAGCGCCCGGCGTTCCTCGGCGAGCTTCGCCTCGCTGAACCGCAGCGCCTCCAGCAGCAGCCGGTCCTTGCTGCCGAAGTAGTACAGGATGTGGCCGCCGCTCGTGCCGAGCCGCCGGGCCAGCGCCGACATGGTGAGCGCCGCGAGGCCGCCCTCGGCGATGGCCTCCATCGCCTCTTCCAGCATCCGGTCGGCCGCGACCTGCCCGTCCCGCCGTCGTGCCACCGCCCGGCCCGCCTTTCCTCCGGAAGAGCCTGTGTCCAAACGTCGGGGTTTGTGATCGTCCGCGCCCCTGCCGTCCCGACCTTATCCCGGGGGATTCGCCGCGAGGTCTTGACCTGTGCGGGGCACCGGGCGCATTTTGAATGCCGTTCAATAAGTTAGAGCACCGTTCAAAGTCTTCCGCGTCCGGAACGCCGTTCACCGTCCACAGGAGCCGCAGCATGTCTCGTCCGCCCGCCGATCTCGTCCTCCGCAACGCCCGCATCCACACCGTGGACCCCGCGCTCCCCGAGGCCGAGGCCCTGGCGGTGCGCGACGGCCGGATCGTCTGGCTCGGCCCGGATGCCGGGGCCGATGAGTGGGTCTCCGGGCGTACCCAAGTGCTCGACGCCCACGGCAAGTTGGTGCTGCCCGGCTTCATCGACGCGCACAACCACGTACGGCTCGGCTCCGACGACGCCTGCGTACAGCTGGCCGGGGCCCGCACCCTCGACGAGGTGCACGACCGCATCCGTACCTGGCATGACGCCCACCCCGGCGCCGAGTGGATCGAGGCCGAGGCGCTGGACTACTCGGCCCTGCCCGGCGGCCGGATGCCGCGGGCCGCCGATCTCGACCCGGTCACCGGCGACACCCCCGCCTTCGTCCTGAGCTACGACGTGCACACCGCCTGGCTCAACACCGCGGCCCTGCGCCGCCTCGGCATCACCAAGGACCGCACGGACCTGCCGTACGGCCGTGCCGAGACCGACCCCGCCACCGGCGAACCCACCGGATTCCTCAAGGACTTCGCGGTCCGCGGCCTCTCCCGGGACGGCCACCGCGCGCTGCGCGACCTCGGGGTGCCGTGGGCGTCGCCCGACCGCCAGTACCGGCGGCTGGCCGGCAGCCTGGACGACGCCATCCGCTTCGGCATCACCACGGTCGTCGAACCGCAGAACTCCCTGGACGACCTGGCGCTGTTCGAGCGTGCCCGGGAGGAGGGCCGCCTGCGGTCCCGCATCGTCGCGGCCCTCTTCCATCCACGCGGCACCACCGGTGCCGACCTCGTCGAATTCGCCCGCGCCGCCGAGAAGTACGACGACGACCGGCTGAGCGTCGGACCGCTCAAGCTCTACATCGACGACGTGGTCGAGCCGCGCACCGCCGCGCTGCTCGCGCCGTACGCGGGCTGCCACCACCGCGGCGAGACCTTCTACCCGCCCGAGGAGTTCGCCGAGCTGCTGACCGAGCTGGACTCGCTCGGCTTCCAGTGCTTCGTGCACGCGACGGGTGACCGTGGCATCCGTACCGTACTGGACGCGGTCGAGCGGGCCCGGGAGTTCAACGGGCCGCGCGACGCCCGCCACCAGATCGTGCACGTCGAGTGCCTGGACCCCGCCGACACCCCGCGCTTTGCCGAACTGGGCGTGGTCGCCTGCATGCAGCCCCGGCACGCGGCCCCCGAGATCGCCGGGCCCGGCCAGGACTGGGCGGAGAACGTCGGCGCCGACCGCTGGCACAAGGCGTGGCCGCTGCGCAGCCTGAAGGAGGCCGGGGCCGTGCTCGCCTTCTCCAGCGACTGGAACGTCGCCGAGATGGACCCCATGATCGGTATCTACACCGCCGTCACCCGCCGCCCGCTGAGCGGCGGCGAGCCGTGGGGCCCACAGGAGACCATCGACGTGGAAACCGCCGTACACGGCTACACCATGGGCTCGGCCTACGCCAACTTCCTCGAAAACGAGCGGGGTTCACTGACCGTCGGCAAACTCGCCGACTTCGTCCTCCTCTCCCGCGACATCCTGCGCATCACCCCGGAGGACATTCCGGGGACGGTGGCCGAAACGGTCGTGGTGGGGGGAGAGGTGGCGCACTCCATCTGACCCAGCTGTGGGCAATCGTGCCGCTGGGGCGGCACGGGTGGGCACAGCGGCACCCCCACCGGCGGGCAGCCGGGCAACCGGCCCTAGCCACCCACCCAGCGGCTGCTACCCGGCCCCCCGAGCCTCCCCGAGCCACGGCAACCCCGCCGCCACAGTACGGATCGCACGTCCGGCCAACTCCGCCGGAGGCAAATCGCTCTCGCCCGCCGCCCACACCTCGACCGCGGCCCGCAGTGCGCCGTCCGCCGCGGCCGCGGTCAGCCGTACCTCCAGCGGCCCGGCCGTCGTCGTCCGGGTCAGTACGTCGATCAGCGCCAGCTCGGACTCGTGGTGCGCGCGGTGCCAGACAGCGCGCAGCGCCGGATTGTCCTGCATCGCGTGCAGCAGACCCCGGGTCCACTCCAGCGCCTCCTCGGCCCGCGCGTCGGCGGGCGTCAGCGCCTCGCGGGCCGCCCGCTCCAGTACCTCGCCCAGCGGCAGCTCCGGCTCCCGCGCGGCCAGCTCGGCCAGCCCTTCGGCCCAGTCCCGTACGCCGCCCGTCAGCAGCGGTGCGACCGCGTCCTCCTTGGTGCGGAAGTAGCGGTAGAAGGTGCGCGGCGCGACCCCCGCCGCGCGGGCGATGTCCTCCGCGGTGACGGCGGCGCCGCGCTCGGCGAACAGCGCCGCCGCGGTACGGGCGATCTCCAGCTCGGTCGCGGCCTTGCGCCGCTCGGTGAGGGAGGACGGACGGGGGGACGGACGGGAGGGAGGTGCGGTGGGCATGGGCGGAGTCTACGCCGCGGTACGCCGAGGTGGCAGGAAGTGCAGAGGTGGCACAGAGTGCCATCGAGGCGTACGGTGACGGAGTCGCGCGTGTTCGAGGGAGAGCCGCGCACCCACGAGAACGGAGAACGCCATGAACCGCTATGAGGGCCGCCGCGTACTGATCACCGGCGGCGGGTCCGGCATCGGGCAGGCCACCGTCCACCGGGTCCTCGCCGAGGGCGGCCGCGTCGTGGCGGTGGACGTCAGCGAGGAGGGCCTGAAGGTCACCGCCGAGCGCGCCGCCGCCGACGGCACGGCCGGCCGGCTCACCACCGCGGTCCTGGACATATCCGACGAGGCCGCGGTCCGCGCGGGCGTCGCCGCCGCCGTGGAGACGCTCGGCGGCCTCGACGTACTGGTCAACGCGGCCGGCATCCTGCGGTCCGAGCACACCCACAAGACCACCCTGGACTTCTGGAACCAGGTCGTCTCGATCAATCTGACCGGCACGTTCCTGATGATCCGCGAGTCGCTGCCCGCCCTGCTGGCGGGCGAGCGGCCGGTGATCGTCAACTTCAGCTCGACCTCGGCCTCGTTCGCGCACCCGTACATGGCGGCGTACGCGGCGAGCAAGGGCGGCATCCAGTCGATGACCCACGCCATCGCGAGCGAGTACAGCAAGCAGGGGCTGCGCGCGGTGTGCGTCGCGCCGGGGTCGATCGCCAGCGGCATGACGACGGGCCGGGGTCCCGGCCTGCCCGAGGACGCCGACATGAGCCTGTTCGTGAAGCTCGCGCCGGCCATCGGCGAGGGCTTCGCCGGCCCGGAGACGGTCGCGGGCGTCATCGCGATGCTGGCCTCCGAGGACGGCGCGTTCGTCACGGGCACGGAGATCCGGATCGACGGCGGCACGCACATGTGAGCCGTGCGGGGCCGGCGGGGCCTGCGGGGCCTGCGGGGGCGGGCACGGGCCGGGGTGTGCTTCTACCGCCGCGGCTCGCTCCGCTACCGCCGCGGCTCGCTCCGCTACCGCCGCGGCTCGCTCCGCCCGATCGCGCCCCGCCCCGGGGAGAGGAGCGCGAAGACCAGCGTCAGCACCGCCGCGATCACCGCCCACGCGGCGAGCACCAGCAGCGGCCCCGCCATCGCCCGCCCGTCGAAGTACGCGATCGAACGGGCCGCCCAGGTGCCCGCGCCCGGCGGCAGCGCGGGCCCGATCGCGTGCCAGAACGGCGGCAGCAGCGGATACGGGTACGCGCCGCCCGCGCTCGGATTGCCGCCGATCACGACCACGAGGATGGTCAGCCCGATGCCCACGATCCCGGCGATCCCCTGGAACGCCAGGGTCGCGGCGCCCACCGCGAACACGATCAGCGCGCCCAGCCCCCACAGCGCCACGACACTGCCCGGCAGCGCGCCCAGCGCCGGGCCGATGACGAGCGCACCGGCCAGCCCGGCCAGTACCGAGTACAGCAGCAGCGCGCCGAGCCGGATGGCGGCCCGCCGGCCGTTGGCGGGGCGCGCCCCGTAACTGATCGCGAGGATCGCGGCGCACAGGTAGCCGCCCACGCACCACCCCACGACCAGGTAGAACGACGACAGTCCGCGGGCGTCCTGCGGGTCCGCCGGGGCCACGTCGGTCGTCCTGACCGTCCGCTGCTGCGCCTGTTCCGCCTTGGTGAGGACCTTCTGCAGCGCGTCGGAGAGGGAGCTGCCGCTGCCGCCGGCGACCAGCAGCTCGTCCTGCTTGCCGCGCGGGTCGACCACCAGCGCGCCGTCGATGTCCCGGTCCTTCAGCTGCCGTACGGCCTCGGCCCGCGACCCGGCAGGGCGCGCGTCGAGCGGCGAGCCCCGCATCCCGTCCAGCTTCGCGACCAGCTGCCCGCGCTGCTGCGGGGGCGCGACGACGGCGAACGCCACGTCCCGGGGCTTGGGGGAGTGGAAGGCGCCCGCGTACGAGGCGATGAACGCGGCCGTCAGGGCCAGCACCCCGACGATCAGCAGCGCGGCCCGCGCCGACACCGCGTCCTTCAGCTCTCCGGCGAAGGTGGTGCGGGCGTCGTCGCCGGCCCCGGCTCCGGTGCCGCCGTCCGGTGTGGCCATGTGCCGCTCCTCATATCTGTAGCGATTCGCCCCTTATCTTCCGGTTTTGTATGAGGGATATGCGGTCGGGCGGGCCTGTCCGGCGCGTCGTGCGAACACGTCCGTACGAACGTGTTCGCACGGACGTTCGAAGAAAGCGTTATGGTGTGAGTGAGACGGGGGATGCAAGGTCAGCCAGGGGGTGCTCAAGCGGTAGGAGGTGCGAATGTCCCGGTTCACGCACCTGCACACCGCATCGGGATTCTCCGTGCGGTACGGCGCCTCCCACCCGGAACGGCTCGCCGAGCGGGCGGCCGAACGCGGCATGGACGCCCTCGCCCTCACCGACCGCGACTCCCTCTCCGGCGCCGTACGCTTCGCCAAGGCCGCCGCCGAAGCCGGCATCCGCCCGCTGTTCGGCACCGAGCTGGCCATCGCCGAACGGCAGCCGGACCCCACCCCCGCGACCCGCCGCCGCACCCCCGTACGCGGCGGCGCCTTCATCGACGAATCGGCCCCCCGCGCCGTCTTCCTCGCCCGCGACGGCGCCCGCGGCTGGGCCACCCTGTGCCGGCTGGTCTCCGCCGCCCACGCCACCGACCGCGAACGCCCCCTCCTGTCCTGGGAGGACCTGGCCACCGCGGCGGACGGCATCACCGTCCTGCTCGGCCCCGACTCCGAAGTCGGCCGCGCGCTCGCCGCCGGCCGCCCCGACCGCGCCGCCCGCCTCCTCGCCCCCTGGCGCGAGCTGTACGGCGACGCGCTGCGCCTCGAAGCCGTCCACCACGGCCGCACCGGCACCGGCCCCGGCTCCCTCCGGCTCGCGGCCCGCACCCTCGGCTTCGCCGTCGACCAGGGCGTCCGCGCCGTCCTCAGCAACGCCGTCCGCTACGCCGACCCCGGCCAGGGCCCGGTCGCCGACGTCCTGGACTCCGCCCGCCGCCTCGTCCCCATCGACCCCCACCGCCCCGAAGCCCGGGACAGCGGCGAACGCTGGCTCAAGGACGCCGACACCATGGCCCGCACCGCCGAACGGATCGCCGAGGCCGCGGGCCACCGCCGCGACACCGCCCACCGGCTGCTCGCCATGACCGAGGAGACGGCGGGGGAGTGCCTCGTCGACGCCCAGGACGACATCGGACTCGGCACCGTCCACTTCCCCGAACCGCGGCTGGTCGGCGCGGAGCACCGTACGGCCTCCCGCGTACTCCGCTCCCGCGCTGCCGCCGGAATGGTCCGCCGCGGCTACGACCGCGGCCCGGCCGCCCGCACGTACTGGGAACGCCTCCACCGCGAGCTGGACATCATCGACCACCACGGCTTCGCGTCGTACTTCCTCACCGTCGCCCAGGTCGTCGAGGACACCCGGCGCCTCGGCATCCGCGTCACCGCGCGCGGCTCCGGCGCCGGCTCCCTCGTCAACCACCTGCTCGGCATCGCCCACGCCGACCCCGTCGAGCACGGCCTGCTGATGGAACGCTTCCTCTCCAAGCGCCGCGCCGTCCTCCCCGACATCGACATCGACGTGGAGTCCGCGCGCCGCCTGGAGGTCTACCACGCGATCTTCGACCGCTTCGGCGCCGACCGCGTCGCCGCCGTCGCCATGCCCGAGACCTACCGCGTACGGCACGCCGTGCGCGACGTCGGCGCCGCGCTCGGCATGGCCCCCGACGAGGTGGACCGGATCGCCAAGTCCTTCCCGCACATCCGGGCGCGGGACGCGCGGGCGGCACTGGAGGAACTGCCCGAGCTGCGCGCCCTGCGGGACAACCCGCCGCCCCCACCGTTCTGGGACCTGGTGGAAGGGCTGGACGCGCTGCCCCGCGGCATCGCCATGCACCCCTGCGGCGTACTCCTCTCCGACGCCACGCTCACCGCACGCACCCCCGTGGTGCCCACCGGCGGCGAGGGCTTCCCCATGTCCCAGTTCGACAAGGACGACGTCGAGGACCTCGGCCTGCTCAAGCTCGACGTGCTCGGCGTACGGATGCAGTCCGCGATGGCGCACGCCACCGCCGAGATCGCCCGCGCCACCGGGCGGCCGGCGCCGGACCTCGATGACCCGGCACAGGTGCCGCCGGGCGACCCCGCCACGTACGGCCTGATCCGCTCCACCGAGACCCTCGGCTGCTTCCAGATCGAGTCGCCGGGCCAGCGCGACCTGCTCGGCCGGCTCCAGCCCGCCACCTTCCACGACCTGGTCGTGGACATCTCGCTCTTCCGTCCGGGGCCGGTCGCGGCCGACATGGTGCGGCCCTTCATCGAATCCCGGCACGGCCGCCGGCCCGTCCACTACCCCCACCCCGACCTGGCGGAATCCCTGCGCGAGACCTACGGCGTCGTGGTCTTCCACGAACAGGTCATGCACATCCTGAACCGGATGACCGGCTGCGGCCTGGACGAGGCGGACCGGGTGCGCCGCGGCCTGTCCGACCCCGAGTCGCAGGGCCCCATCCGCGCCTGGTTCGCGGAACGGGCCGCGCGGCACGGCTACTCCTCCGAAGACATCGCCCGCACCTGGGAGATCATCGAATCGTTCGGTTCGTACGGCTTCTGCAAGGCGCACGCGGTGGCCTTCGCCGTACCGACCTACCAGTCCGCCTGGCTCAAGGCCCACCACCCGGCCGCCTTCTACGCCGGCCTGCTCACCCACGACCCCGGCATGTACCCCAAGCGCCTCCTCCTCGCCGACGCCCGCCGCCGCGGCGTCCCGATCCTTCCCCTGGACGTGAACCGATCGGATGTCGCTTATCGAATCGAACTGGTGTCTGGGGAGAGTGGGGAGAATACGGGACGTAGTGCTGCTGGGGTGGGGCGCGGCTCTGTTGGTGCTTGGGCTTCTGGGGCTCAGGCTTCCGGAACTTCCAAGGCTCTCGGGGCTGCCAAGGCTTCCGGGGCTTCCAAGGGTCCCGGGGCTTCCAAGGGGCGCGGGGCTGCCAAGGGTCCCGGGGTGTCCGGGGCTTCTGGAAGGTTCGGGACTTCTGGAAGGTCCGGGGGTTTCGGGGGTTCCGGGGGTTTCGGGTCCTCCGGGGCTTCCGAGGTTTCCGAGGTTTCCGGGACGTGGGGGTTGCGGCTGGCGCTCTCCGAAGTACACGGCATCAGCGAGGCCGAGGCCGAACGGATCGCCGCCGGCCGCCCCTACTCCTCGCTCCAGGACCTGTGGCGACGGGCCCACCCGGGCCGCCCCGTACTCGAACGCCTCGCCAGGGTCGGCGCGTTGGACGCCTTCGGCGCCAACCGCCGCGACCTGCTGCTGCACATCGCCGAACTCCACCGCCAGCAGCGCGGCGCACCGGCCGACACCCAACTCCCGCTGACCACCGCGGCATCGGCACCGGCCGGACTGCCGGACCTGAGCGACGCCGAACGGCTCAGCGCAGAGCTGGGCGTACTGGGCATGGACGCCTCCCGGCACCTGATGGGGGACCACGCCCAGTTCCTGAACGAACTGGGCGTACTCCCTGCCAAGCGCCTGCGCGAAGCCCGGCACGGCGACACCGTCCTGGTCGCCGGCGCCAAGGCGGCCACCCAGACGCCGCCGATCCGCTCCGGCCGCCGGGTCATCTTCACCACCCTCGACGACAGCACGGGCCTGGTCGACTGCGCCTTCTTCGACGACAGCCACGAGACCTGCGCCCACACCGTCTTCCACTCCTGGCTGCTCCTGGTACGCGGCACGGTCCAACGCCGCGGCCCCCGCAGCCTCAGCGTGGTCGGCACCGCGGTCTGGAACCTGGCGGAACTGGCGGAGCTGCGACGGCAGGGCGGCCTCCGCGCGGTCACCTCCCACCTGGCCTCCCACCCTCCCCTCCCCCCACCCACCTCCACCCCCACCTCCACCCCCGCCCCCACACCGGCAGCTGCCGCGACAACCCAGGCCCCCGCGCCCGTTACGGCTCCCGCGCCCGCCTCGGCCCCGGCCTCCGGGGCTCCGGCCTCGAGCGCCCATGCCTCGGCCTCCGGGGCTCTGGCCTCAGGGGCCCATGCCTCGGCCTCCGGGACTCCGGCCTCGGGAACCCCGGCCGCGGCCTCCGCGTCCGACCCGGCCTCCGCGCCTGGCACGGCCCCCGTGTCTGCCACGGCGCGCGTCGCCGCCGGGCACAACCCGGGGGCGCGCGTCGCCGGGCACCCCCACAGCCGGAGCGGCTCCGCCGACCGTGAGCGGTACGCCGCCGCGGAGGCGGGCACCGGCACAGCACCCGAGTGGGGCGGTGCTCCCACCCCACCGGCCGACTTGGCGACACCGGGCAACTCGGCGCCCCCTGCCGACTCGTCGACACCGGGCGACCTGGCGACGCCGAGCGGCCCGGCAGCGCCTGCCGACTTGGCGACCGCTGCCGACTCGTCAACGCCGGACGACTCGTCAGCGCCGGACGACGAGCGGGTCATTCGCCTGCCCACCGGCTACACCCTGCACCCGTGGGCCGATCTCCAGCCCGCGGGCGAACGTGCCGCCACCGGCCGCAAGCTGTGGCACGCCAGTCCAGGGAGCGCAGGATGACTTACCGAAAGCCCCCTTCCTCAGCTTCTTCCTCGGCTCCTTCCTCGGGGCCTTCCTCGGGGCCTTCCTCGCCTCCTTCCGGGAACTCTCCGGCGGATGCCGCCGGTGCTCCGGGCCTGGGCCGGGTGCCCAGGGCCGGGGTCGCGCTGTACGTACGGTTCCGTCCGGCCGCGGCGGCCGGAGCGTCGGGGGCCGCCTCGCCCCTCGGAGAGGAGACGTACGAGCGGCTGATCGCGCTGCTGGGGGAGTTCACCCCCGTGGTCGAGGCGCTGCCGCCGGACGCCGCGCTCGCCGACGTCCGCGGTGCGCAGCGGTACTTCGGCCGGGACGCCGCCGGCATCGCCGAGCTGCTCCGGCTGCGCGCCCTGGCTTGGTACGACGCCGAGTGCGTCATCGGCATCGCCGGCAACCCCCTGCTCGCCCGGATGGCCGCCCAGGACGCGTCACCCGGAGAGGTACGCGTCGTCCCCGGCGACCCCGAGGGCGTCGCGGCCTTCCTCGACCGCAGGCCCGCCGCTGCCCTGCACGGCATCGGTCCCGCCGCGGCCCGTGCCCTGTGCGCGTACGGACTCGACAGCGTCGGGCGGATCGCCGCCGCGCCGCCCGCGACCCTGCAGCGCATCCTCGGCGCGAAGGCCGGCCGCCGGGTGTCCGAGCGGGCCCGCGGCATCGACCCGACGCCGGTGACCCCGAACGCACCGGCCCGCTCGATGGCCGCCGAACACCGCTTCGCCCACGACGAGCTGGACGAGGCGCGGCGCCGCAGGGCGCTGCTCTCGCTCGCGGACGAGCTCGGCTCCCGGATGCGCAGCGGCGGTCAGGTGGCAGGCGCGCTCACGCTCACCGTCCGCTACGCCGACCGCTCCACCACGACCCGCACCCGGCGGCTGGCCGAGCCGACCGCGCACGGGCCCGCGCTGACCGAGGTCGCCTACGCGCTGCACTCCGCGCTCGGCCTGCAACGCGCTCGCGTACGGGCGGTGGCGCTGCGGGCCGAGGATCTCCGCCGGGCCGAACGCGCCGCCCGCCAGCTGACGTTCGACCCGGCGGACGACAAGGCCCGCCGTATCGAAGCCGCCGCCGACCGTGCGCGCGCCCGCTTCGGTGCGCACGCCGCCCGGCCCGCCGCGGCTGCGGCCGCCCCCGCGTCGGCCGCGGGACGCCGGCCCCGCGGGCCTTACGGTCAGCCGTACAGACGGTCGGCGTAGCGCGGGCCGTAGTGGGCCTCGAGGGCTTCGAGCGGGACGTCCGGGGCCTCCACGGCCTTGCATATCCGGGCCCGGGTGGGGAGGGCTTCGGGCTGCCAGGTCTCCGTGCGCCACAGGCCGGACCGCAGGAACGCCTTGGAGCAGTGGTGGAAGACCTCTTCTATCTCCACGAGCAGCGCGAGCGCCGGACGGTGGCCCTTGACGACCAGTTCGTCGAAGAAGGGGGCGTCGCGCAGCAGCCGGGCCCGCCCGTTGATGCGCAGGGTGTCGCCGCGGCCGGGCAGGACGTACGCGAGGCCCACGTGCGGGTTGGCCAGGACGTTGCGGAAGCCGTCCACGCGCTTGTTGCCCGGGCGGTCGGGGATGACGATCGTCGTGTCGTCCAGCACAAGCGTGAAGCCCGCGGGGTCGCCCTTGGGCGAGACGTCGCAGCGGCCCTCGGCGTCGGCCGTGGCGAGCAGGCAGAACGGGGAGTGGGCCAGCCACTGCCGGTCCAGCTCGTGCAGTGCGGGACGGGTCTTGTGGGCGGCGCGGTGGTTCGGCTCGCCGACCAGCTCGCGCAGCTCCGCCTCGGACGTGACCTCCACCAGGCCCTCCAAGTGCCCGCCCGCCGATGCCGTCCGCGTCCTGTCCGCCGGCTGATCGACCGTCGGCTCCATCGGCTCCGCTGATGCTGTACTCATTGCCGTTTCCCCCTGTCACGGCGGGCCCGCGCGGCTCGCGAGCGCCATGGCAATGACTCTACGCCGGACCGCCGACAGCGGCCGGAGCCTGTGGATAACCCGTACGTCCGGTGAGAATCGTGTGCCACTTCTTTCACCGTCACACGGCTGGACCACCGACCTTACTCAGTCGTAACTTGACGGTCGATCACAGCGTTGAGCCATGCGATCCGGATCGCAGGTGATGACTCGGCGAGCACTTCGGAGTCCCCTCACCTCCCGCAAGGAGCATCGCATGAACACGACCACGCACCGAGCGCTGTCCTGGAGACGTGCGGCCACCGCCGTCTCCGCCCTCGCCCTCGCCTTCGGCGCCGCCACCGCGGCCACCCCCACAGCGGCAGCTGCCACTCCGGCCGCCACCGTCTCCGCCGGCTGGAACGACTACTCCTGCAAGCCGTCCGCCGCCCATCCCCGGCCCGTCGTCCTCGTCCACGGCACCTTCGGCAACTCCGTGGACAACTGGCTCGGCCTGGCGCCGTACCTGGTCGCCCGCGGCTACTGCGTCTTCTCCTTCGACTACGGGCAACTGCCCGGCGTTCCCCTCTTCCACGGCCTCGGTCCGGTCGACAAGTCGGCCGAGCAGCTCTCCGCGTACGTCGACCGGGTGCTGTCCGCGACGGGTGCCGCGAAGACCGACCTCGTGGGCCACTCGCAGGGCGGCATGATGCCGCGCTACTACCTCAAGTTCCTCGGCGGCGCGGCGAAGGTGAACGCGCTGGTCGGCATCGCGCCCGACAACCACGGCACCGACGTGAACGGGCTGACCCGGCTCCTGGACCAGTTCCCGGGCGCCAAGAAGTACCTCGACTCGCTCGCACCGAGCCTGAACGACCAGATGGTGGGCTCGGACTTCCTCAACCGCCTCAACGAGGGCGGCGACACCGTGCCCGGCGTGCGCTACACGGTCATCGCGACCAAGTACGACGAGGTGGTCACGCCCTACAAGAGCCAGTTCCTGAACGGCCCGGGCGTGCGGAACGTGCTGGTCCAGGACCTCTGCCCGACCGACTTCTCCGAGCACCTGGTCATCGGCCTGGCCGACCGGGTCGCCTTCCACGAGACGGCCAACGCCCTGGACCCGGCCCACGCGACGCCGACGACCTGCATGCCGAGCTGATCACCACCCCGTTGGTGCGCTGTTCCCCGAGGGCCGGGGAGCAGCGCACCGTCGGCCGTCCTCAGCCGCCGTTCCGGGCGGCCTTGCGGCGGGCGGCGGCGAAGAGCAGCGAGGCGCCCAGTGCCAGTACGGCCGCGCCGCCGATGGCGAGCGGAGCGGTCGAGTCGTCTCCGCCGGTCTCGGCGAGCTGCGTGGTCACCGCCTTGCCGGACGAGCCGTCGGGGCGCACGCCGTCCGCGCCCGACTGTGCGTCCGCGTCCGAGTGTGCGTCCGCGCCCGAGCGTGTGTCCGCGCCCGAGTGTGCGTCCTTGCCCGTGCTCCCGTGGTGCATGTGCTCCATCGACGACTTGTCCGCGCCGGACGCGAGCTGTCGCTCGGTCGGCGCGGTGGCCGCTGCCGTGCCCGCGCTGCCGCCGTCCTTGCCGAAGACCACGTCCGAGCAGGTGTAGAAGGCTTCAGGGCTGTCCGAGCGCTGCCAGATGCTGTAGATCAGGTGGCGGCCGGAGCGGGCCGGCACCTTGCCCTCGAAGACGTAGTCGCCGCCGGTCAGGGTGGGGTCGGTGACCTTCGCGAACGGCTTCTCCTCCAGGTCCGACCACTTCAGCGGTTTGGCCGGGTCGTAGCCGTCCTTGGTGAGGTACAGCTCGAACGTGCCCTTGTGCGGTGCGGTGGCCTTGTACCGGAACGTGTGGGCACCCGCCGCCATCGGACTGGCCGGCCAGTCGTCCCGGGCCAGGTCCAGGCCCTTGTACTCCGTGCTGTTCGCGCTGCAGAGCTTGCCGTCCGGTATGCGGGTCCTGGACTGGCCGCCCGCCGCGCCGTCCCGTACGCCGTTCCAGTCGTACAGGGCCTGCACGCCGCCGGCCGCGACCATCGCCTTGCAGGCCGCGGAGTCCGGTGACTCCGGGCCCTCGGCGTAACACGCGGAGATCCGGCTCACCGGGTCCGTCATCGAGCCGTGCGCGGCCGCCGGGCCCGCGGCGAACACGGTGAGGGCGAGCGGGACGAGGGTGGAGAGGGCGAGCCCTGCGGCCTTGCGACGAGCGGTCATCGTGGGGGTCTCCTTCAGGACGTGCGGGAGTTCATGCCGTGCGGGGCGGTGCCCGGCGGGCAGCACGCTAGCCCCGCCGACCAGCGAATTCGCCGTCCGGAGCGGCCTCTTGGCGATCTTTATGGGTGGCTTAAGGAACCGCTCAGCGGTGGTTAAGTCCCAGACTCCAAGACGCTCCAAGACCCAAGAGGCGGGCGATCGTCAGGCGATCCACCGGTAGCGCCGTTCGGGGCGCCCCGTGCCGCCGTACCGGAGCGAGACCTCGGCCTGCCCGGTGCCCGTGAAGTACTCCAGGTAGCGGCGCGCGCTCACCCGGGACAGCGCGCCCGCCGCCGCGCACTCCGATGCCGAGAGGCCGTCCTCGTGCTGTCGCAGGGTGCGTTCGACCAGATCCGCCGTATGAGCGGCGAGACCCTTGGGCAGACCTCTGGAGGCGCGCGGACGGGTGCCGAAGATCTGGTCCACGTCCTCCTGGCTGGCCTCGCCGAGCCGGTCCAGACGGGTGCGCAACGCGGCCACATGCCGCAGCTGCTCCTGAAGGGAGGCACGGTCGAACGGCTTGATCAGGTAGTGCAGCGCACCGGCCCGCAACGCGTCCCGTATGACGTGCGCGTCGCGTGCCGCCGTCACGAAGAGCGCGTCGGCGTGCGTCCCGCTCTCCAGGGCCCGCAGCCGGCGCAGCACGCTGATCCCGTCCATGTCCGGCAGGTAGACGTCCAGCAGGAGGAGGTCGGGGCGGAGCCGTTCGGCCGCGCGCAGCGCCTCGGCCCCCGTATGCGCCACGCCGGCCACAGAGAAGCCCTCGGTGGCGTTCACGTAGTGGCTGTGCAGCTTGGCGACCATGAAGTCGTCGTCGACGACCAGCACCTTGGTCATCGAACGATCCCTTCCGCGACCACAACGTTCACAACGACCCTTAATACCGGAAGCGAGACGCGGAGTTAACCCCCGGGCAACATGTGGCCCTCACCACGATCTCCGCCCCCCACAGAGCCACGAAGCCACACGTAAGAGAAGGGTGGTGTCATCTGTGCGTGCGCGCACACCCCTCGCCCTCCTGGGGGCGGTTCTGCTCGTCCTCCTCGGCCCGCCCCTGCTGACCTCGGGCAGCGGGGCCGACACCGGGACCCGGATCCCGGGCCTGCAGTTCATGGTGCCCAACACGCCGGGCGGTGGATACGACATCACGGCCCGTACGGCGGCGAAGAGCATCGAGGACGCCGGGCTCAACCACAATGTCGAGGTCTTCAACCTCCCCGGCGCCGGCGGCACGGTCGGCCTCAGCCGGATGGTCAACGAGCACGGCAACGGCAAGCTCGCGATGTCCATGGGACTCGGCGTCGTCGGCGCCGTCCACACCAACCACTCGCCCTCCGGGCTCGGCGACACGACCCCCATCGCGCGGCTCACGGAGGAGCCGGACATCGTGGTCGTCGCCAAGGACTCCAAGTACAAGACGTTCGATCAGCTGCTCGCCGACTGGAAGAAGAATCCCCGCAAGATGCCGGTCGGCGGCGGCTCCTCCGCCGGCGGACCCGACCACCTTGCGCCGATGCTGATGGCCAAGGCCGCCGGGATCACGCCCAAGTCCGTCAACTACGTGCCGTTCGACGGCGGCGGTGAGCTGCTCGCCTCCGTACTGGGCGGCAAGGTCGCCTTCGGGGTGTCCGGCGTCGGCGAGTACCTCGACCAGATCAAGTCCGGGGAGCTGCGCCTGCTGGCCGTCACCGGCCCGGAGCGGGTCAAGGGCTTCGACGCGCCCACCCTCAAGGAAGCCGGCGTGAACACCGAGTTCACCAACTGGCGCGGCATCGTGGCGCCCCCGGGGCTCACCGACGTCGAACGGCAGAAGCTGACCACCCTCTTCACCGAGCTGCACGGATCCAAGCAGTGGAAGGACGCACTCAAGCGCAACGGGTGGAGCGACGCCTTCATGACCGGCGACAGATTCGGCCGCTTCCTGGCCGCCCAGGACCGGCGCGTCGACACCGTACTGAAGGAGCTGGGGCTGTGAGCACCGGTACCGAACCCACCGCGCCCCCGAAGGGCAGCGGGCTGCGCGCCTCCTTGCGCGGCCGCTCCGAACTGGGCGTCTGCCTCATCCTCCTGGTCCTCGGCGTCCTCGTGCTCACCGACGCGGTCACGATGGACACCGACATCACCCAGCGCGGCCCCATCGGGCCCACCACCGTGCCCATCGTCGTCGGGGTGCTCCTCCTGGTCGTCGCCGTGCTCCTCGCCGTCGACGTCCTGCGGGGCGGCCGCGGCGAGGCCGAGAGCGGCGAGGACATCGACCTCACCGAGCCCGGCGACTGGCGCACCGTCGCCCTCCTGGCCGGCGTCTTCCTCGCCAACGCCGTCCTCATCGGCCCGCTCGGCTTCCCGATCTCCGGCGCGCTGCTCTTCTGGGGCTCCGCATACGCGCTGGGCAGCCGCAACCTCACCCGGGACCCGCTCATCGCGGCCGTCCTGTCCCTGGTGACCTACGTCGTGTTCAACAACCTGCTGGGCGTGCCGCTGCCCGGCGGCCCGCTGATGGGGGTGCTGTAGACGATGGACTCCCTGTCCTCACTCATCGACGGCTTCGGTACGGCGCTGACGCCGCTCAACCTGCTGTGGGCCGCCATCGGAGTGCTGCTCGGCACCGCCATCGGGGTACTGCCGGGCATCGGCCCCGCGATGGCCGTCGCCCTCCTGCTCCCCGTCACCTACGGACTGGACCCGACCGGCGCGTTCATCATGTTCGCCGGGATCTACTACGGGGGCATGTTCGGCGGCTCCACCACCTCCATCCTGCTCAACACGCCCGGTGAGAGCGCGGCGGTGGTCGCGGCCATCGAAGGCAACCCGATGGCACGCGCCGGGCGCGGCGCACAGGCCCTGGCGGCCGCCGCCTGCGGGCACTTCGCGGGCGGCATGATCGGCACGATCCTGCTGGTCGTCCTCGCGCCCACGGTCGCCGCGCTCGCCGTGGACATCGGCGCGCCCGACTACTTCGCCATCATGGTGCTCGCCTTCATCGCCGTCACCTCCGTGCTCGGCAGCTCCCGGATACGCGGCTTCGCCTCGCTGCTCATCGGCCTCACCCTCGGGCTCGTCGGCCTGGACCAGATGACCGGCCAGCAGCGCCTGACCTTCGGGACCCTCGAACTCGCCGACGGCATCGACGTCGTCATCGTCGCCGTCGGACTGTTCGCCATCGGGGAGGCGCTGTGGGTGGCCGCCCACCTGCGGCGTACGGCAGGGGAGTCCATCCCCGTCGGCCGCCCCTGGCTGGGCAAGGCGGAGCTGCGGCGCACGTGGAAGCCGTGGCTGCGCGGGCCGCTCATCGGCTTCCCGTTCGGCGCGATCCCGGCCGGCGGCGCCGAGATCCCCACCTTCCTCTCGTACGTCACCGAGAAGCGGCTCTCCAAGCACCGCGACGAGTTCGGCCGCGGCGCCATCGAAGGCGTCGCCGGGCCCGAGTCGGCGTCCTCGGCGTCGGCGGCCGGCACGCTCGTGTCGATGCTGACCCTCGGCCTGCCGACGACCGCCGTCGCCGCGGTGATGCTGGCGGCCTTCCAGCAGTACGGCATCCAGCCCGGGCCGCTGCTCTTCGAGCGCGAACCGGAGCTCGTCTGGGGCCTGATCGCCTCGCTGTTCGTCGGCATGGTGCTGCTCCTCGTCCTCAACCTGCCGCTGGCGCCCGTCTGGGCGAAGCTGCTGAAGATCCCGCGCCCGTACCTGTACGCCGGGATCCTCTTCTTCGCCGCGGTCGGCGCGTACGCGGTCGGCGGTGAACCGCTGGACCTGGTCATCCTGCTGATCATCGGGCTGATCGGGCTCGGCATGCGGCGGTACGGGCTGCCGGTGCTGCCCGCCGTCATCGGCGTCATCCTCGGCCCGGCCGCCGAACAGCAGCTGCGGCGGGCGCTGCAGATCAGCGACGGCAGCGTCACCGGCCTGGTCAACACGCCGTTCTCGGTCACCGTCTACGCCGTGATCGCGGTGCTGCTGGCCTGGCCGTGGATCAAGAGGGCGCTCCCGCGCGGGCGTTCCGCGCGCGCGGAGGACTGAGAGCGGGACGGGAGCCGGTCGCGAGCCGGTCGAGACGGGAGCCGGCCGCGAGCCTGCCGCGAGCCTGCCGGGGCGGGGCGCCGGCGGGGCGGCGGCGGGGCGGCGGCCGGTCCTCCGGCATCTCCGCCCGGCCGGCGCCCGGGCGGAAGACCGGGTTATCCACAGGCCGGAGCGAGTGTCAGTGGTGCCTGTCACCATCGGTTCATGGCTACCGACACGCCGGTCACCGACGCCGGTTACTGGGAATCCGCCGCCGAGCGGTTCGACGACGAGCCCGATCACGGACTGCGTGATCCGGCGGTACGAGCGGCATGGGCGGACCGGCTGCGGGACTGGCTGCCGCCCGGGCCGTCCGACGTCCTCGACCTCGGCTGCGGCACGGGCAGCCTGGCCCTGCTCGCCGCCGAGCAGGGCCACCGTGTCACGGGGATCGACCGCTCGCCGCGGATGGTGGACAAGGCCCGCGCCAAGTTCGCGGCGGCGCGGCTCGAGGACCGGACGCCGACCGCGCGGCTGATGGTCGGCGACGCCGCCGAACCGCCGGTGGGGGAGCGGCGGTTCGACGCGATCCTGGTTCGGCATCTGCTGTGGGCGCTGCCGGATCCGCAGGCGGTGCTGCGCCGGTGGGTCCGGCTGCTGCGGCCCGGGGGCCGGCTGGTGCTGATCGAGGGCCGGTGGGGCGAGTCCGACCCGATCGGTATCAGGGCCGCGGAGTTGGAGGCGCTGACCGCTCCGCTGGCCCGCCGCACACGACTGGAGAGACTCTCGGGTGACCCCTTGCTGTGGGGCAGGGAGGTGCGGGACGAGCGGTACGCGCTGGTGGTCCACCCCGCGCCGCCGGCCCGCCATACGGAGGTGATCGATGTCCATCTGATCCTGCGCCGCGGGGACGAGGTCCTGCTCGCCCGACGCGCGAACACCGGATACGCCGACGGGCTGCTGCACGCTCCCAGCGGGCACGCCGAGGACGGCGAGGACGTCCGGGAGGCGATGATCCGCGAAGCGGCCGAGGAGACCGGACTGCGGCTGACCCCCGCGGACCTGCGGGTCGCGCTGGTCATGCAGCACCGCGCGCCGGACGGGCGGCCGCGGATCGGCTGGTTCTTCGAGGCGGCGTACGGCGCGGGCGGCGAGCCGGTCAACCGCGAGCCGGAGAAGTGCTCCCAGCTGGCCTGGTTCCCGCTGGACGCGCTGCCGGACGACATGGTCGCGTACTGCAGGGCGGGCCTGGACGCGTACCGCACGGGCCGCCGCTTCCTCCTGCACTGGCACCGGCCCGGCGACTACGTCGCGTACGACCCGGCCGGCCCGGACCGCGCGGTGCCGCTGCCACCGAGCACGGGCGGCTGCGCCGCGGAAGGCGGTCGCACAGCGGAAACGGAGGGGTGAGGAGGGTGGCGACGGTCGCGTCGGTCGGAGGGGCTCGGGCGGGGGCGGAGCACAATGGCTGGGACAAAGGTTCTGTAGCCTCACCTCTACCGGGAGTGTCACCGTGGTCCTGTCCCCTCTGCAGCTGGTCGTCGATCCGGAAGCGGCGGACGCGCCGTACGAGCAGGTCCGCACCCAGATCGCCGAGCAGGCCCGGAGCGGGCGGTTGCCGGCCGGGTTCCGGCTGCCGACGGTGCGCGGGCTGGCGGGGGAGCTCGGGCTGGCCGCGAATACGGTGGCCAAGGCGTACCGGGCGCTGGAGAGCGACGGGGTGATCGAGACCCGGGGCCGGAACGGTACGTTCGTCGCGGCCGCCGGGGACGCGGGTGCTCAGCAGGCCGCGGAGGCCGCCCTGGCCTTCGCCCAGCGCGCGCAGCGGCTCGGCCTCGACCACCAGGCCGCGCTGACCGCCGCGGTAACGGCCCTGCGCGCCACGTATGGCGAGGACGGCCAGGACGGATGACCACCGGGGACAGGTGACCGCTCGCCAGTCAGCAGTAGCGAGCCAGTCACCAGTGTCCACCGACCCCGTCTACCGACCCGTCCACTGACCACGTCCACCGACCCCCGCGTAAGGTGGTCTTGCTAACTCGTCGTTCAGTAAGTCCGTGCGGATTCCGTGCAGTCTCGCTGCGGAGTTCGTGCCTGGGAGTCCGGAGGTGGGCGCGTCATGGCCAGTAAGAAGGCGCTTGTTCGGCGGCCGAGTCCGCGGCTTGCGGAAGGGCTGGTCACGCATATCGACCGGCGGCCGGTGGATGCCGGGCTCGCGTTGCGGCAGTGGGAGGCGTACGTCGGGGCGCTGCGGGCGCACGGCTGGGAGACCGTCGAGGTGCCGCCCGCCGACGACTGCCCGGACGGGGTCTTCGTCGAGGACACCATGGTGGTGTACCGCAACGCCGCGCTGATCTCGCGGCCCGGCGCGGACGAGCGGAAGCCGGAGACCGCGGCGGCCGCGGAGAGTGTCGAGGCGCTCGGCTGCTTCGTGGCCCGGGTCCGTGCGCCGGGGACGCTGGACGGTGGGGACGTGCTGAAAATCGGCGACACGGTGTACGTGGGCCGCGGCGGGCGTACCAATGGGGACGGAGTGCGCCAAATCCGGGCTGCTTTCGAGCCATTGGGGGCGCGGGTCGTCGCCGTACCGGTCAGCAAGGTCCTGCACTTGAAGTCGGCCGTTACCGCACTTCCCGACGGCACCGTCATCGGATACCCGCCGCTCGTCGACGACGAGGCGCGCGCGCTCTTCCCGCGTTTCCTCGCCGTACCGGAGGAGAGCGGCTCCCACGTCGTGCTGCTGGGCGGTGGAAAACTGCTGATGGCGGCCAGTGCGCCGAAGAGCGCGGAGCTGTTCGCGGACCTCGGGTACACGCCGGTGCCCGTCGATATCGGTGAGTTCGAGAAGCTGGAGGGATGTGTGACGTGTCTGTCCGTACGCCTGCGGGAGCTGCCCGCATGACCGCCATATCGTGACCGCATGAGCAACCTCGATCTCAAGCCCGCGGCCAGTCTCTGCGGGGGCGGAGGCCGGACCGGACCGGTCCGTGACGTCCAGCCAGGCAAGCAGGTTCCGCTGGGGGAGTCCACGCTGGTCCGCAGACTGCTGCCGAACCTCGGCCGCAGGATGGTGGGCGCGTGGTGCTTCGTGGACCACTACGGTCCGGACGACATCGCCGGGGAGCCCGGGATGCAGGTGCCGCCGCATCCGCACATGGGGCTGCAGACGGTCAGCTGGCTGCGTGAGGGCGAGGTGCTGCACCGGGACAGCCTCGGCTCCCTGCAGACCGTACGGCCGCGGGAGCTGGGCCTGATGACCTCGGGCCGGGCGATCGCGCACTCGGAGGAGTCGCCGCGCGACCACGGCCGGGTGCTGCACGGCGCGCAGCTGTGGGTCGCGCTGCCGAACGAACAGCGGGGGAAGGCGCCGTCGTTCGAGCATCACACCGAGCTGCCGGTGATCACCGGGGGCGGCGGGCTGAGCGCGACCGTGATCCTCGGGGAGCTGGCGGGCGCGCGGTCGCCCGGCACGATCCACTCGCCGCTGGTCGGCGCGGACATCACGATCGGCGCGGGGACGCACGTACGGCTGCCGCTGGAGAGCGACTTCGAGTACGCCGTGCTGACGATCGAGGGGGAGACCGAGGTGGACGGCGTACGGCTCGGGCCCGGCTCGCTGCTGTACCTCGGGTGCGGGCGGGGCGACCTGCCGGTGCGCGCGGATGTCGACAGCAGCCTGATGCTGCTGGGCGGGCTGCCGTTCGAGGAACGGATCGTCATGTGGTGGAACTTCGTCGCGCGCAGCGGTGAGGAGGTGGCGGCGGCGCGGGAGGCGTGGATGGCGGGGGAGCGCTTCGGGACGGTGCACGGCTACGACGGGCCGCCGCTGCCGGCCCCGGCGCTGCCGCCGGTGCCGCTCAAGCCGCGGGGGCCCCGGCGGTGAGGCGGCCGGCCCGCACCGCGCCACGCGTACGGGCCGCACCGCCGAAAGCGCGTGCCGCATCGCCACCGGTACAACCCGCATCGCCGCGCGTACGGGCCGCACCGCCGACGGCGCGCCCCATACCATCGAAGGCGCGCCCCGCACGCCGAAGGCCCGACCCGCACCACCACCGGTACAACCCGCACCGCCACGCGTACGAGACGCACCGCCGAAAGCACGCCCCGCACCGCCGAAGGCGCCACCCGCCCCGCCGCGCGTACGACCCGCACCGCCTCCGGCGCGAGCCGCACCGCCACCGGCACGCCCCGCACCATCGAAGGCGCGAGCCGCGCCGCCGCCAGTACAACCCGCGCCGCTACAGGTGCAACCCGTGTCGCTACAGGTACAGCCCCGCGTCCGAGTTCGTGTCCTGGGTGGGGACGGCCGCGGGGCGGGTGCCGCGGCGGAGTGCGTACAGTTCGGCGAGGCTCGCGCCGTCGCGGCCGATGCCCTCGTCCGTGCCCAGCCAGCCCACCGCTTCCGTGCGCGTGAGCGGGCCGACCTCGATACGGGCCAGGCAGCGCCCGGGCCGGACCACTGCCGGGTGCAGCCTCTCCAGGTCCTCGTTGGTCGTCACGCCCACGAGGACGTTGCGGCCCTGGCCCAGCAGGCCGTCCGTGAGGTTGAGGAGCCGGGAGAGCGCCTGCCCGGCGGTGTGCCGGGCCTCGCCGCGGATCAGCTCGTCGCAGTCCTCCAGGAGCAGCAGCCGCCAGCGGCCCCGGCCGCTCGCGTCGTCCTCGCCGATGGCGATGTCCATCAGATAGCCGACGTCGTTGAAGAGCCGCTCCGGGTCCAGTACGCAGTCGACCTGGCACCAGTCGCGCCAGGAGCGGGCGAGCGTGCGCAGCGCGGACGTCTTTCCCGTGCCCGGCGGGCCGTGCAGGAGCAGCAGCCGGCCCGCGATCTCCTCGGGCGTGACCTCCATCAGGCCGTCCAGCGCGCCGGCGACCGGCGCCGTGTAGTTCGGGCGGATCTCCTCCCAGGTGCCGGCGGAGATCTGCCGGGTGGTGCGGTACGGGCCGCGGCGCGGGGAGTAGTACCAGAAGCCCATGGTGACGTTGGCGGGCTGCGGCTCCGGCTCGTCCTCGGCGCCGTCCGCGGACTGGCCCAGCACCTTCTGGGCCAGCTCGTCGCTGACCGCCGTGACCGTGATGTCGGCACCGCGGTTCCAGCGCGAGACGAGCAGCGTCCAGCCCTTGCCCTCGGCGAGGGTCGCGCTGCGGTCGTCGTCGCGCGCTGAGCGCAGTACTTCGGCGCCGGGAGGCAGCAGCGTCAGGCCCGGTTTGACGCGCTCCAGGGAGCGGCTGCGGGCGTACGGCTGCCGTCCGTTGGCGAACCGCCCCAGGAAGAGGGCGTCCACCACATCGGACGGGGAGTCGCTGTCGTCCATCGTCAGCCGGATCGGCAGCGATTCCTCGGCGGCGGCTGGTGACTCCTCGGCGGCCGCCGGCGGAAGGTGATCGGCACACATGGCGGCCATGATCCGGCATGACCCGCGTGCCGTACACGGAATTTCGGGATTACCCGGGCCGGACCGGAGATCACCCGGGCCGGACCGGTGAGGCACGCCGGATCACCCGGTCCCGACCGGAGGTGGACGCGGGCTTGACCGGCACTTGACAGGAGGCGTGGTAGTTCTGTCCACAGCGCAACCGTTACGCGGTATGACGACCCAACAGCCGGTAATCTGGCTAGGGTTGCCCGTTGTGAGACGTCATGGGGGGTTACGGGTGGCAATACCGGGGCGCACGCGGTGGGCGATCACCGCGCTTCTCGGCACGGGGGTGGCAGTTCTGTCGTTACTCCTGGTCATGTGCGGGTTTCCGCCGGGGGGACAGGAAGGCAGGGGCGTCAACAACGGAGTGTTCGGCAGCGCGAACCCGATGGCTCAGCTCGGCTGGGGGTTCACCCACACCGAGTTCAGCGCCGACCGCGGCGAGCACACCGCCAAGGTGGCGGCCGACCGGCTGCTCAACGGCGACCCGATGCCGCAGAATCAGCACATCATGGGCTGGGGCGCGCGCAATCCGGAACCGAGCCCCGGGAAATACAACTTCCGCGACCTGGACCGGCGCCTTGCGCTGATGCGGAGCACCGGCGGCACGCCCGTCCTCACCCTGTGCTGTTCGCCGGACTGGATGAAGGGCGGCGAGGCCGGGAAAACGGACTGGGGCGAGCTGGAGAAGGCGCCGAGCCCGGACCACTACGAGGACTTCGCGAAGCTGGCGGGGAAGATAGCGAAACGCTATCCGGAGGTCCGGCACTTCATCGTCTGGAACGAATTCAAGGGCTTCTTCGACGAGGCGAAGAACCGCTGGGACTACGAGGGTTACACGACGCTGTACAACCTCGTCTACAAGGAGCTGAAGAAGGTCGACCCGGGAATCCAGGTCGGCGGGCCGTACATCGTGATGGACAGCTACGGTCCCGGTGAGGACTCCTACGCGTCCGACCTCGCGGGGCCCTGGGGCTCGGTCGACCAGCGGGTCCTGGACGCGGTCGCGTACTGGAACGAGCACAAGGACGGCGCCGACTTCCTGGCCGTCGATGGCTCCAGTTACACCAAGGACGACGAGTACGCGCCGGACGAATTCCGGGCGACGAAGAAATTCGGCGACGTGACGCGGTGGCTGCGCCAGGAGACCGGACTGCCGGTGTGGTGGTCGGAGTGGTACGTCGAGGTCGCGGACGAGAACGACGACCGGAACGGCTGGAGCGAGCCGCACCGTACCGCCGTCCAGGCCGCCGCGATGATGGAGATGGCGCGGGCCGGCGTGGCCACCGCGCTGTACTGGAATCCGCAGAACGAGGGCAAGGACTGTCCCGGCTGCCTGTGGCGCAGTACGCAACTGGACGACGGCGGCGGCGAATTGCCGATGATGAAACTGCTCGGGAAATTCGGGAAGGAATTTCCGCCGGGGACCGACTTCCGGTCTGTTTCCATCGCGCCGGAGGACCGGCCGAACGTACGGGTGCTCGCCGACGACGACAGCGTGCTGGTGATCAACACCCTCGACCGGATGATCCAGGCCAAGATCGACGGCAGGACCTTCGACATGCCCGCCTACGGGCTGCGCTGGCTGAAGCGCTGAAGGCGGCTGCCTCCGCCCCGTACTCGTACGGGGCGGAGGCAGCCCTCCTGAGGCGGGGCGGAGGCAGCCCTCCTGAAGCAGGGCGGAGGCAGCCCTCCTGAGGCGGTCTACGACAGCGTCACGAATCGCTGTACCAGCGCCGCCAGGAAGACCACCAGGAGCGGCAGCGAGAACCAGAACGAGCCCTGGACCCAGCGCTGCTTGCCCACGCTCGGCGGCAGCGCCACCCGCACGATCTCGCGGGTGCCCAGCAGCACGATCAGCGCCACCACCGCCAGGCCGCCCGCCACCGACCACGGCGTCCAGGTGACCTTCGGGCCCGCCGGGCCCGGGGCGGGCTGCGGTACCGGGCCGGCCGGCGGATCCGTCAGCTCGTACAGCACGGCGTCGGCGTTGACGACCACCCGCCGCAGCTCGGGACGGTTGTCCAGGTTCGCGCGCAGCCGCCGCTCCCAGCTGTCCGGGTAGCCGCCGTCCAGCCGCAGCGCCTCGGACTGGCCGCGGTTGACGATCAGGTACGACTGCGGACCCGCCTCCCTCAGCGCCTTGACCAGCGGACCGACGAGCACGGGGTCGCGCGGCGCGAGGGTCGGCTCGTACTGGACGCGCTCCATGTCCTTGGCGCCCCACGGCATGTCCGGGGTGACGTTGTCGACCGGATCGTCGGTCAGCCACAGCAGCCGTACGGTCGGCTCGTCGTGCGCGTACACGTACTCCATCGCCGCGACCTCGCCGGTCCGGGTCCGCTCGAACGGCTCGTTGCCCCAGCGGGCCACGAGGAAGCCGAAGACCAGCACCAGGCCCGCCAGCATGGCCGCGAGCGGCCCGAGACCGCGGCGGCCGGGAGCAGGGCGATCGGCGGTGGCGCGACCGGCGGCAGGGCCGTCCTCAGCAGGGCGCTCGGCGTCCGGGCGCGGGAAGAGCGCCAGCGCGCCGAGCACGCACGCGCCGGGCAGCGCGAACATGAAGACGCGCAGCGCCATCTCGCCCCCGTAGGACTGCATCCCGAAGGCCAGGAACGGCACGAAGGCGAGTACCGGCAGCGACCGCTCGGCGAAGCCCGCCGTGCGCCGCCGCAGCACGCCCCAGCAGGCCAGCGCGAGCACCGAACCGGCCAGCAGGACCCGGGTGTACAGGACGAGCTTGTGGGTGCTGCTGCCGCCCTCGATACGGCCCGCCACGGAGGAGGTGACGTTGGAGCCGAGGCCGCCGATGCCGCCGAACAGCTCGTCGAAGTGGCCCGACCAGTAGGGCTCGGCGAGGAAGCCGATCCAGAAGACGACCAGCACGCCGAGCAGCAGCGGCAGGCCGCGCAGCGTCGAACGGCGCACGAGTACCAGGAAGACGAGCACGCCGAGCATCACGAAGGGCGTGAGCTGGTGGCCCGCCACGGAGACCGTGAACAGGGCGATCAGTACGCAGAGCAGGACCGCGCGCTGTCCGCGGTCCGCCGGGCGCACCTCGGCCTCACCGGGGCGCAGTTTGCCGCGCAGCACCCGGGGGTCGCGGAACCACACCAGGAGCACCGCGACGAAGACGAGGTAGAGCAGGTACGTGAAGCCCTGCGGCGAGAAGTAGTCCTGGCCGACCCAGCCGCACAGCGCGAACAGCCATGCCGCGCTCCACTTCGCGCGCCAGTCCGCCCGTACGGAGCGCAGCAGCAGGAACACGGGGGCCAGGTACAGGAGCTGGATGGTCAGCGGCCACCAGCGGAGCAGCGCGTCGAAGTCGGTGACGCCGCACGCCTCGGCGAGGAACTGCGCCCCGGCGAAGAAGCCCGGCCAGCTCCAGCGCGCGTCCAGGTCCGGTACGGCGGTGCCGGTGCGGCCGATGTAGTCCAGGAAGCCCAGGTGCTGCCAGGCGGTGGCGAAGCGCGGCTCGGCCTCCAGGACGGCGGGCAGCGCGTGCAGCGCCACGACCGTCAGCAGGAGCGTCGCGGCCAGCAGGACCCGGTACGGCCGGGAGAGCCACAGCGCCGCGGCGAAGGCCACCGCGAGCAGGGCGGCGCCGGCCAGGGTGGCGACCGGCAGGACGGAGATCAGGCCGAGGCCGCCCATCCGGTCCAGGTCGGCGTCGCCCATCCCGCGCAGCGGCAGCCAGAAGAGCGCGAGCGCGGTGCCGAGCAGGGCCCAGACGCCGAGGTCCGGGCGGGCGGCGAGACGGGCGGCCACACTGCCGCGCGCGCCCGGGGACGCGCCGCTCGTGCCGGCCGTGCGGCCCGCCGCGGCAGGAGCCGCCGGGGCCGCGGCCGCCGGGGTGACCCTCGGCAGCCGTACGGTGTGCGCCTCCGAGGCGCTCTGCGGCACCACGACCGGCAGCGGCAGGGTATGCGCCTCCGCCGGGCCGCCGGGCGCCTGCGCAGCCTCCTGCGGGGCCTCCTGTGCCGCTTCCTTCGCCCAGGACGGCTTCCCCGGGGGCGGAGGCGCACCCGTACCGGCGCTCGCCGTACCCGTACCGGCGCCCGCCGTCTTCCGGTACGCCTCCGGCACCGGCTCCTCCACCAGCGGCGGCCGCACATCCGGGCGGCGTTCCATGTGATCGAAGTCCACATGCACGCCCAGCGGCATCGTGTCCACGTCGAGCCGGGCGCGCTGCGCCCAGGTGGGCGTGCGGACCGCGTCACCCAGGTCGCCGTGGATCGCCAGGTCCGCGAGGTCGCCGTCGGGCGCCACGCCGTCGGCCGGCGTCTTGGCCAGCGGCGCCACCGGGCGGCCGCGGACCACGCCGTACAGCTTCACCGTCGCGATCGAGGCGATCACGGCCAGGCTGCACACCTCCGCGACGCCCGCACCGGCCAGCCCCAGCCGCGGCAGCAGGAGCAGCGTCAGGCCGAGCACGAGGAGGCACAGCAGGCCCTGGAGGTAGGCGAGGCCCGAGGTGCGGCTCTGCGCGCGCAGCACCGCGAAGTACGTCTCCATCACCACGCGCAGCGCCGCGCCGACCGCGAGCCAGCGCAGCAGGGGCGTCGCGGCATCCGCGTACCCCTTGCCGAACACGCCGAGGATGTACGGCGCGCAGACGAAGAGGAACAGGCAGACCGGGAGCATGATGCGGGCCATCCGGCGCAGCGCCGCGCGGGTGTTCTCCGCCAGCCGCGCCGGGTCGTGCGCGCCCTCCACGGTCAGCGAGGCGCCCATGTTGATGGCGAGCAGGTTGACCGTGCCGCCGATCGTGGAGGTGATGTAGAAGTACGCGTTGTCGGCCGCGCTGACCTGCGAGGCGACGATGACCGGTACGAGGTAGACCACCGCGAGCGAGAAGAGGGAGCCGGTGTAGTCGCCGGCCAGGAAGCGGCCCATCTCGCGCAGCGAGGGCGGCCGTACGGTGGGCGCGGTGGCGGCGATGTGGCGCGGCACGAGGCGCCGGAAGACCAGCCAGCCCAGCGGGAGCACGGACACCGCGATCGCCGCGACCCAGGAGACGAAGACGCCCGCGGTGGGGATCGCCGCCGCCATCGCGATCAGCAGCGCCAGCTTCACCGCCGAGAAGACCAGATTGCCCACCGGCACCCACAGGGCGCTGCGCAGCCCGGTCAGCACCCCGTCCTGCAGGGTCAGCAGCGACCAGGCGATCACCGCCACGATGAAGCCCAGGCCGTTGAGCGGGCCGTGCAGGAAACGGTACGAGGGACCCCACAGGTCCAGGGTGAGCAGGAAGATGCCGGCGGCCACCGCCACGACCAGCGAACTGCCCGCGTACGTACGGAAGACCAGTCTGCCCGTGGCCCGCCCGGCGACCGGGATGAAGCGGGCCAGCGCGCCGGTCAGCGTCAGCGCGGTGAGCCCGGCCAGCAGCTTCATCGCGGCGATCGCGGCCGAGCCCTGGCCGACCGCGGACTCGGTGTAGTAGCGCGCGGCGACCAGCCAGAAGCCGAGGCCCAGCAGCCCGGAGATGCCCGTGTTGAGCATCAGCGCATAGGCGTTGCGGAAGAGGGGCGTGCCGCCGCCGCGCCCCGGGAACCGCGGCTTGCGCCCGCCCGGTGCCTGGTCCTGCGGGCGTTCCTCGGTCCGGGTGGTCGTGTCAGACACTGGCTCGGGTTCCCTTTCCTGGGGCCCGGCACTCTGTGTCACCGGGCCCCACTGACGGCCTTTCGTCGGCGCTGCACCGCGCGGGGGTCAGCTCCCGGGCGTGCAGTGCCGGATCGCCTGCCGCGATCTGCGGAGCAGGGCGTAGCCCTTGGTGAGGACGCGGTCCTTGGCGAAGGTGCGGCCGATGGCCTCGCCGGCGACGATCCGCCGGAACTCCGCCAGGTCCGTGCTCCGCCGCACGGTCAGCCGGCGCAGCGCGTACGGGCCCTGCCGGTACCCGGCAAGTCCGTTGCCGACGGCCAGCGACTGGTGGAAGCCGGCGGCGCGCACCGTGCGCCGCACCCGCCGGCTGGAATAGCCGTACGGGTAGGCGAAGGACACCGGGGCCGCGCCCAGCTGCTCGGCCACGATCGCCTTGCAGCGCAGCACTTCGGACCAGAGCCGGTCGTCGGCGAGCTGGTCCAGCTGGGGGTGGGTGTGGCTGTGGCCGCCGATCTCCACCCCGGCGGATGCCAGCTCCCGCACCTGCTCCCAGCCGAGCATGGTGTCCAGCGCGCCACCGGTGTCGTACGGCCCCGGCAGCCAGCCGGTGGAGACGAACAGGGTGGCCGGGAAGCCGTACTTGGCGAGGACGGGCAGGGCGTAGCGGTGCACGCCCTCGTAGCCGTCGTCGAAGGTGATCAGGACCGGGCGGCAGGGCAGCGGGGCGCCATCCCGCCAGGCCGCCGCGAGCTGCGCGGTGGTCAGCGGGTGGTATCCCTCGTCGTCCAGGACCGCCATCTGCTCGGCGAACGCGCCGGGCGCGACGGACAGGCCGTGCGTCGCGGGGGCCGGCTTGTGGGCGACCGCGTGGTACATGAGGATCGGCACGGGGGAGAGGACAGAACCCTCAAGGCCGGTGCCTTCGGGGCCGGTCATGCGACCGCCCCCTCGTCGCCGCGCAGCACTCCCTCGGCGGGGCCCTGGGCGTCGGCGCGCGCGGGCTTCTCGGTGCGTACGGTCAGCCGTACCGGTTCGGCCGGCGGCGGCTCGCTCCCGGTGTCCGGCGCGGGGCCCGGTACCGCCGCGATCACGAAGGCGCCGCCGGAGCGGCGGGTGCGGGCGGTGCCGACGAGATAGCCGCCGGCGGCCGCGGCCACGCCCGCCACGATCGCGCCCGCCCGGGCCGCGCCGCCCGGCCTGCGCAGCAGCGCGTCGCGGACGCCGCGCGCCACCCCGGCGGGCAGTACGCGGGTGGTGTAGCGGCGCTCCGTGGCCAGCCCCTCCTGAGCGCCGACGCTGCGCGCGACCAGGGCCTTGGACAGGCCCTCCGCGTAGGTGCGGGTGCGGAAGTACGCGAAGCGTTCGCGGCCCGCGGGCACCCGGTGGTGGATCACCGAGCGGTCGTCGATGAGCAGGACGGCGTCCGGGCAGGCGCGGGTGAGCCGGATGCACAGCTCGGTCTCCTCGCAGCCCAGCGGCCGCTTGTCGCCGTCCCGGCCGATGCCGGTGGCGAACCCGCCGGCGATCTCGAACGCCTCGCGGCGGAACGAGGCGTTGCCGCCGAGGACGTTGCGCACCCGGGTCCGGCCCGGCGGCAGGCCGAGGTAGGTGCAGCCGACGACCCAGTCGAACTCCCGGGGGAACCACGCGGGGCGGCGCCCGGAGGCCCAGACCGGTTCGGTGCGGCCGCCGATCGCCATCACCTTCGGGTCGGCGTAGCCCTCGGCGAAGTGCAGCAGCCACTCGCGCTCGGCGACCGCGTCGTCGTCGAGGAAGGCGACCACCTCGCCGGTGGACTCCGCGACGCCGGTGTTGCGGCCGGCGGAGAGACCTCTGGGCCCGGCGTTGGGCAGCACGCTGATGTCGGTGGCCCCGGCGAACTGCGTGCGCAGCCGCGTCAGCAGGGCCGGGTTGTGGTCGACGACGAGCAGGATCTCGTGTGCCGGGTGCAGCTGGTCACGCACCGAGGCCGCCGCGGCGAGAATGTCGCCCCAGCGGTCCTCGGTGTACACGCAGATCACCACGGAGATGCGGACGCTCAAGACACCTCTCCCGTGATCATCGCCGGGCGCACCGCACGCTTACGGGTGCCGCGCTCGCGCAGGATGACCTTCAGGACCCGGATGCCGTCCCGGACCGCGCGCAGGTTGCTGACGCCGTGGATGCGGTTGTACTCGTGGCTCGGGATCTCCTGGACGCGTAACCCTGCCTTGACGACGCGGATGTTCATCAGCGTCTCGACCTCGAACCCCGCGCAGTCCAGCGCGATCTCGTCCAGGCAGTGCCGCCAGAAGGCGTTGTAGCCGTAGCACAGGTCGGTGTAGCGGGCGCCGAACTTGGCGTTGACCAGGGTGGTCAGCACACGGTTGCCGAGCTTGCGGATGGGCGTCATGTCGTCGGTGCCGCCGCCGTTGGCGAACCGCGAGCCCTTGGCGAAGTCGGCGCCGCCGACCAGCGCCGAGACATAGGAGACGATCTCCGCGCCGTCGGCCGAGCCGTCCGCGTCGATCATGACGATGATCTCGCCGGTGCACGCGGCGAAGCCGCTGATCAGGGCATCCCCCTTGCCCTTTCCGCGCTGCTTCACGACCGTGACGTCCGGCCACAGGTCCCGCGCCACCTGCACGGTGTCGTCGGTGGAATTCCCGTCCACCAGGACCACTTCATGGATCCAGTCCGGAAGTGTCTTGAAGACGTACGGGAGATTTTCCGCTTCGTTCATCGCCGGTATCACGACGCTGACCGGCGGGGCTATCGCCAAGTGCGAGGAAACGGGTCGGTATTGCGCCTGTGCGGGAATCCGCGCGGCGGATTTCTGATCCGTCTCCGCAGGGCGAAGGAACGAGCTCATGAGTCTTTTTCCCTCTCGTCCGGTAGGCCGCCCACCCCCGGGCAGCCCGGATGTGTTTCCGGTTCGAAAGGGGGGTTCACACTCTGTTCAGCACGGCATGGAACTGGAACACCGGACGGACAGAGCGAGCTGGCATGCGTGTTTCCGCGGCTCGTGGCTCGACGCTGGCACACGTATCGAGCACGGCACCCCCCTACCGCGCCCCGCCCCGGGCCCCGTCGCGGCGCTTGAGCCCTCCCCTAGAGCCGCTGGATGACGTTCCGTTGCGGGTGGATTGTACGACCGTATTGATGATTGGCATTCTATGGCAAGAGCTGAAACTACAAATCCCCTTTTGTCTTGTCGGTGGAAAAGGAGCGGATCATTCCGTGGTCTCCGGTACGGATCCGGCCCATCCGTTTGAGCAGTCGGTCGGCCGGCTCGAATAATTCCGGCCGGGTCACCACGGTGTTCCGCAGTGCTTTTACCGGAGCGCGCCGCGCGCGATGTCCCAGCGCCACCGGATGGCGCCGCGTCACCCACCCTTCGGAAACCTGGATTTCCCGCGTCTTGAAAGAGTCCTTGTACTCCTTCTCGCCGCGGCCGAGGTCCAGGTACGCCATGGAATCCGCGGCGGCCCCCTCGGCCATCCGCAGATGCAGGATCAGTCCCGGCGAGAACTTCGCGAACTCCGGGTCGTAGGCGGGGAACCAGCACGCCAGTACCCGCTCCGAACGCAGCCCGAAGTGCGCGGCGACCGGCCGCCCGCCGGCGTACAGGACCGACAGCACGCCCGCGAAGGAGCCGGTGCGGGTGTGGAACAACTGCTCCACCAGGTGCGTGATCCACGGCCGCGCGAAGCGGTCGCTGCGTCCTGTTCTTCGGTACTGCGCCGATTTCCAGTCGATCAGCCGGCGCAGAACGGCCGGATCGCGCTCGTCGTGGACGTACCGCACCTCGCCCACGTCCCGCCCGAGCTTGCGCTCCTTGGCGAGGGTGGTGCGGGTGAACTTCGGCGATTGCTTCCGCAGCCGGGCCAGGTACGCCTCGAAGCCCTGGTCCACGTCGATCACCGGGGACGGGAACGACTGCAGCGGATGCGTCTCGAAGGGCTTCTGGCCCTCGACCAGGTGGTCGAACTCCAGCACCGCCAGCCCGCACGCGTGCAGCAGCTCGCGCGCGTCCCACTGGAAACCGGGCCGGTGCACCAGGCCCTGGGCGTCCGAGACGCCGAGGCCGATCGCCCGCCCGACGCCCAGCGAGGTCCGCTGGAAGGGCAGGAACGCGGCCGGCTCGCCGTCCTCCCGGATCACCGCGATCCGCACGCCGCGGCGGCAGCGGCCCACCGCGAGCGCGAACTCCGGTGCGAGAAAGGGATTCGCCAGGGCCGGTGTGCCCAGGAGGTGTGCCTGGGACTGCACGGCGGTCCACGCCGCCCGGTCGGCGCCGCTCAGTTCGCCGGGGCGGTACACGCTGATGTCCACGTTCAGTCCGTCCGTGCATCTGGCGCGGACGCACCCCGGCGCCGCACGCTCGCCAGCAGGAAGAGGGTGCCGCTGATCGCCGCCACGGCCACGACCCCGCCGCGCGCCGACCACACGTGCAGCGCCAGCATCGTCTGCGCGACCAGCATGTCGACGGCGAGAGCCCCCGCGCCCGCGACCACCGTGCGGCTGAGCGGGTCCAGGCGTCCCAGGGCGGCGGCGATGGCGGCCGCCGGCGCGCCGAGCAGGAAGAAGAGCGTGCAGGGTGCGCGCAGCGGCGAGGCGAGGTCGGCGAGCGCCAGCACGGCCCCCACACCCCCCACCGCGACGGCGGCGCCCGCGAGCAGTGGCGTCGGCTCCCCCCGGACCGGTCTGCTGCCGCTCGATCTGTTGCTGTTGATGGTCTTGGTCTGCATTGGCAGCTTTGCCCCCCATAAAGCGGCCTGATGCTCATACGCACCCGATGCCGGGCTTCAATGTGGCCCGCCTGCCGGGTGCCCGTCAAGGCGGGGAGGAGACGTGAACGAGCCACGTCCGCCGCGCTGTTCACGGTGGACGTGGCTCGTCGGCAACCTGTGGTACGAGCTGGGGAACAGGTGCTTCCGGTCGTGTCGGAAGCGTGGTGGGCGCCGGCGTGCGCGGGCGCCCGGCGGTTACGGAACGATCTTCAGGAGCTTGTTCGGGGAGCCGCTGCCCGGGCTGGTCACGACGCCGGACGTGGCGCCGCCGACCAGGGCGCTCGAGACCGTTGCGGGTGAGGCGGACGGGTGCCCGGCGAGGTAGACGGCGGCCGCGCCGGCTACGTGCGGGGTGGCCATGGACGTACCGGAGATGGTGTTGGTGGCGGTGTCGGAGGTCCGCCAGGCGCTGGTGATGCTGCTGCCGGGCGCGAACAGGTCCAGCCGGGAACCGTAGTTGGAGTAGCTCGCCCGGGCGTCGGTGCTGGTGGTGGCGCCGACCGTGAGCGCTTCGGGGACGCGGGCCGGCGAGGAGGTGTTCGCGTCCGCGTTGGAGTTACCGGCCGCGATCGCGTACGTCACGCCGCTCGCGATGGAGTTCTTCACCGCGTTGTCCAGCGCGGTGCTCACCCCGCCGCCCAGCGACATGTTCGCCACCGACGGGCCGCTGTGGTTCTTGGTGACCCAGTCGATGCCCGCGACGACCTGGGCGGTGGTGCCGGAACCGGAGTTGTTGAGCACACGTACGGCGACGATCCTGGCCTTCTTGGCGACGCCGTAGCTGGTGCCGGCCGCGGTGGCCGCGACATGGGTGCCGTGGCCGTTGCCGTCCTGCGCGACGTTGTCGTTGTCCACCGCGTCGTAGCCGTTCACGGCGCGGCCGCCGAAGTCCTGGTGGCTGATCCGGACCCCGGTATCGATGACGTACACGGTGGTACCGCTTCCGGCGCTGTCCGGGTACGTGTAACTGCGGTCCAGCGGGAGGTTCGTC
The DNA here is from genome assembly GCF_044544685.1 of Streptomyces sp. NPDC053542. Taxonomy (NCBI): domain Bacteria; kingdom Bacillati; phylum Actinomycetota; class Actinomycetes; order Kitasatosporales; family Streptomycetaceae; genus Streptomyces; species Streptomyces sp. NPDC053542. Next base: position 246,014 of record NZ_JBITXL010000011.1, on the reverse strand, counting down.
TGGTCGATGCGGTCCAGGCCCCAGGACGGCGGATTGGCCTGGGTGCCGGTGGCGTGCACCGTCGTGTCCTGGAACACCTGGTCCACGGCCGGGTCGGCGGCCAGGCGTCTCGCCTCCGCCGCGGAGAGGTGGGCCGCGTAGCCGTTGAGCGCGGCGGTGTACGTGTGCCGCACGGTGCCGCCGTGCGCGGATATCAGGCGTCTGCCGTCGGCGGACGCGGCCTTGAGGCCCGCGGCCTTCTTCAGGGTGACGATGTAGCTGCCCCGGACGGCGTTCTCGGCACCCGCGCCGATGACCGTGCCCTCGGCGGGTGCGGCCTGGGCGGGGAGCGCGGTGACGCCGAGGGTGACGGCGGCCGACGCGGCGGTGATCGCGGTGGCGATCCGGAGCCTGGCCGGAATCCGGCCGAAAACCTTCGTGGTGGTACGCATCACTGCCATGCGAGGGGGTCCTCCTCATCAGGTGCGCGTGGTGCGTGCGCTTGGGGGGTGGCACACGGATTCGTGTGCTACGGGCGGCTGTTGAGGGTGCGAGTGGCCGCCCGGACGAAAGATTCGCCGAGAGGTAGTGCGATATTCAAGAGGGCCTGGCTTGATGTCATATGCACGACATAGTGCGGCAATCCGTCGAGGCGCATGGCCAGTAATGCTCTACGCGGGTAGCAAAGTTGGCATGAACACTTCCATCACCCGTGTCGTACTGCTACCACGGTTGCGGCAGAGATCCTGCTATTGGAGGTTCCATGAGAGTTTCCAGATGCGCGGGCTTCTTGTCCGCCTTCCTCGCCGCCTCGTCCCTGGCGCTCATCGGCACCGCTCCCGCTTCCGCAGCCCAACTCGACGGCGCCGCCCGCTATGTGGCGCTCGGCGACTCCTACTCCTCCGGCCTCGGAGCCGGCAGCTACGACAGTGGCAGCGGCTCCTGCAAGCGCAGCAGCAAGGCGTACCCCGCCCTCTGGGCCGCCGCGAACTCACCCGCCTCGTTCACCTTCGCGGCCTGCTCGGGGGCCCGTACGGGTGATGTCCTCAACAGTCAATTGACTTCGGTGAACGGTGACACGACCCTCGTCTCCCTGACCGTCGGCGGCAACGACGCCGGCTTCGCCGACACCATGACCACCTGCGTGCTCTACTCCGAGAGCACCTGCCTGTCCCGGGTCCAGCAGGCGCGCACGTACATCAACAACACCCTCCCCGGGAAGCTGGACCAGGTGTACAGCGCCATCTCCGGCAAGGCGCCCAACGCCCGGGTGGCCGTCCTGGGCTATCCCCGCTTCTACAAGCTGAGCGGCAGCTGCGTCGCCGGCCTCACCGAGAAGGAGCGCGCCGCGATAAACGCTGCGGCGGACGACCTCAACGCCGTCACCGCCAAGCGCGCCGCCGACCACGGCTTCGCCTTCGGCGACGCCAACACCACCTTCGCCGGCCACGAGATCTGCTCGGGCAGCTCCTGGCTGCACAGCGTCGCCTATCCCGTCGAGGAGTCCTACCACCCGACCGCCACCGGCCAGTCCAGCGGCTATCTGCCGGTGTTCCGCGCCACCGCGTGACCTCTACGGGAGTGAACCCCCGCCGTACGAGGGCGAGCTGTCGCCCTCCGAAGGCGCGTTCTCATCCCCTGAAGGCGAGCCCGTGTCCCCTGAGGGCGAGCTCGTGCCCCCTGGGGGCGAGCCCCCGCTGTACGTAGGGGAGGCCCCCGTGTCCGTAGGGGACGGCTCCGGAGGCGCCTCGGTGGGAGACGGCTCCGGGGGCGTGCCCGTAGGGACCGGCGCCGAGGAGGAAGGAGCAGGGGAGGCCCCGCCGCCCGGGGCCTCCCCCTCGCACGTCACGGAGAACGCGGCACGGTTCGAGGCGACCGCCGCCGGGCTGCGCACCCGGAGCCCCGCCCGGCCCGTCCGGGTGCCGCCCGTCTCGTACGCCGTCACCTTGAGCCCGACCGTCACCCGCTGCGCCCCGCCGTCCGGGAAGCGGACCGTCCGCCACGGCCCGTCGGAGGTGCCGCGGCCGTCGACGTCCCAGCGGTAGACCACCTCGACCGGACCGCGGCTGACCGTGATGACCCCGGAGAACGCCGGGGCCGCGGCGGCCGGCGGCGGGCAGCGGCCCCCGTAGCTGCCGCGCAGGGTCGACACGGCGGCCGTGACCCTGACCTCGGGCGGTGACGTGCGCGCCCCGCCCCCGTACCCACCGCCCCGGCCGGTGTCCTCGCCCCGGGACGTCCCCGGCGGCGCGCTCGCGGACGGCGTGCGGTCGTCCGCTCCGGGCCCCGGGTCGCCGTTCCCGCCCAGCAGTGCCCAGGCGGCGCCGCCGCCCGCCAGCGCGACGGCCAGGGCGGTCGCGGCCAGCGCGGCGGCCGAGCGGCGCCGGCGGCGGTGCGGCTGCGTGGCGTGCGGGCCGTAGGAGCCCACGGGAGGCGGCGGGGCACCTGACGCGGAGCCCGTGCCGCCGCCCCAGGGCACACCGGGCGCCGCGAGCGTCGGGGAGTACGGGGACGGCGGTGCGGCGGCCGTCACCGTGACCGGCTGCCCGCCGCTCGCCACCGCCGCCAGCATCCCCGCGGCCTCCTCCGCCGGCAGCCGCTCGCGCGGGTCCTTGCGCAGCAGCCCCGCCAGTACGGGCGCCAGCGGGCCCGCCCGGCGCGGCGGCGGCAGCTCCTCGTCGACCAGCGCGCGCATCGTGCCCAGCGGCGTCTCCTCGTGGAACGGCGGCGCGCCCTCCACCGCCGTGTACAGCGTCACGCCCAGCGACCACAGGTCCGACTCCGGGCCCGGCGTCCGCCCGAGCGCCCGCTCCGGCGCGAGGAATTCGGGCGAGCCGATCAGCTCGCCGGTCAGGGTCAGCGCGGAGGACCCCTCGACCGTCGCGATGCCGAAGTCGGTGAGCACCACCCGGCCGTCGTTCGCGAGCAGGACGTTGCCGGGCTTGACGTCGCGGTGCAGCACACCCGCCGCGTGCGCCACCTGGAGCGCGGCCAGTACCTCGGCGCCGATCCGGGCCGCGCGCACGGGGGAGAGCGGACCGTCCGCCGCCAGCTCCTCGGCCAGCGAGAGGCCGCGGATCAGCTCCATCACGACCCACGGGCGGCCGCTCTCGGTGACGACGTCGAAGACGGTCACGACATTGCGGTGCGCGATCCGGGCCGCGGCCCGGCCCTCCCGCTCCAGCCGCGCGTACAGCAACCGTTCCTCGTGCGCGGGCAGTTCGCGCGGCACCCGCACTTCCTTGACGGCCACCTCGCGGCCCAGCAGCTCGTCCCGGGCCCGCCACACCGCGCCCATGCCGCCGCGGCCCAGCTCGTCCAGCAGGCGGTAGCGGCCCGCCAGTACCCGTTCGTTCCCCGCACCTGCGTCCATGGCACGAGCCCCCTCGACCCCGCAAAAGGAGCGATGTGGAGAAAACGTACCTCTGTTCGCCGCCGTTGCCGCCCCCTCGGCGGCAATCCGGAGCGGCGCGTGAGAGGGTCCGGCGCCCGGTGGTGACGCTCCGTCATGGGGGGCGCACGCTCGGGGCCACCGCGTGCCCCCGTACGCCGTCAACTCGACCTGGAGTAGGTGCGGTACGCGGACGTTCCGTATGGTGTTCGTCAACGCCCTTGCGGGGCAGGTGAATACTGATAACGGGCTGCGCGAAGGTCGTGCGGGAGAGATAGGGTTACCCTGCCCGGGCCGGGTGCCCTCGTACGGGTGGGGAGTGTCATGGAACAGATTGCAGTACGCAGCAGGCCGCGAGTGCCTGCCATCACATGCGGCGGCGCGTCCAGTGCGCGTCTGGACCGCCACCTCGCGGTGCTCGGCGGACCGGCGATACCGCAGCGGGAGACCGAAGGCGCCACGTCGCTGATGCAGGAGATCACCAAGCGTGACCACGCGCGGACGCGGAAGAGCCGCGGAGCGCGGGTGTCGCTCTTCGCGCCGCTGCGCCGGCTGCGCCGGTCGCTCTTCGGCGGTCACGGCTGAGCGGAGCCGCGCCGAGCGGTGCTCCGGTGCGCCCCGAGTGCGCCCCGACAGCTCCCCGCCGCTGATCCGGCCCCGTCCGCGGGCCCCTGGACACCGCCCGGTCCCGGCCACGCAGCCCAGTGTCACGGTCGTACGCGTCCGTCCTCCTCCCCGGCAGCCCGGGGGCAGGACGGGCGCGTTCGCCGTTTCCGGCCGGATCACCGCCTCACTCGTAACGGTGATCTCTCACCGGGCTGTTGACGTGACGATCATTCCGCGCCAGGGTGCAGATCGCTTGCCCCGTACAACCATCTCTGCCGCGGGAGGCGCCGGTGTGTGATCTGCACGACGACCACGAGCACAAGCACGGGCACGACGCGGGGGCGGCCCCCGGCGGGCTCAGCAGACGCAGGATCGTTCAACTGCTGGGGGCCGCGGGGGTGAGCACGGCGGCCATGAGCGCCGCCGCCGACCCCGCGATGGCCGCGGCGTCCGACGCCACCGCCGCCGACCCCGACGGATATCGGGCGCCCGAGGGGCTGGCCGAGGACTCCCCGGCCAAGGCCGCCGCGCTGGCCTGGATCGACGACCAGCGGGCGAGGATCACCGGGCTGGACGACGAGATCTGGGAGAACGCCGAACTCTCGCTGCGCGAGTGGAAGTCCTCGCTCGCCGAGGCGGACTTCCTCAAGGCCGCCGGCTTCGACGTGGAGTTCGGCACGGCCGGCTTCCCGACCGCCTTCACCGCCACCTTCCGGCACGGCAAGGGCGGCCCGGTGCTCGGCTTCAGCGGCGAGTACGACGCGCTGCCGGGGCTGTCGCAGCGCAAGGGCGTGGGCCACCACGACCCGCTGGAGTACGTCCACGACCCGTTCGCGCCCGGGTACGGGCCCGGCCACGGCTGCGGGCACTGCGCCCTCGGTACCGCGGCGGCCGCCGCCGCGGCAGCCGTGGCCAAGGCGGCGAAGGCCCACGGCCTCGACGTGACGGTGAAGTTCTTCGGCTCCACCGCCGAGGAGCAGCTGATCGGCAAGACGTACGCGGTCAGCAAGGGCGTGTACGACGGGCTGGACGCCTTCCTGGACTGGCACCCGTCCACCTCCAACGCGACCGGCTGGGGCTCGTCCACCGCGATGACCGCGGTCACCTTCACCTTCCTCGGCGTCGCGGGCCATGGGGGCACCCCGCTCGGCAACAAGAGCGCGCTGGACGCCGCGGTGATGATGGCGACGATGTCGGAGTTCCTGCGCGAGGAGAACCTCGCGCCGTCCGGGCGGCTGCACTGGGTGATCAACAACGGCGGTGACATCCCGAACGTCACCCCGGAGATATCCGAGATCTCGTACTACGTGCGCGAGGGCAGCCCGGAGCGGGTCCAGGTCCTGCTCGACAAGGTCATCGAGGTGTCCGAGGCGGCCGCCAAGGCCAGCCGGACCACCGTCCGGCACCGGATCACCTCGGCCTGCTGGAACCAGCTGCCGTCCCGGTCCTTCGCCGAGCTGATGCACGACAACATGCGGAAGATCGGCCCGCCGGAGTTCAGCGACGAGGCCCAGCGGCTGGCCAAGGACCTGCAGAAGTCGCTCGGTCTGCCCGAGAAGGGGCTGCACGACAAGATCGGCGAACTGACCCCGCCCAACCCGGTCTTCATGGGCGGCGGTTCCACCGATGTCGCCGACATCAGCTGGAACGTGCCCACCGTCTCCATGGGCGCGGCGCTGGCCCCCATCGGCACGAAGATGCACACCTGGTCGACGGCCGCCTGCGCCGCGGCGGCGCCCGGCCACGCGGCCCTCCTCGCGGCGGCGAAGTACCTCGCGGCGACCGCGGTGGACCTGATCACCCAGCCCGCGCGGCTCAAGGCGGTCAAGGACGAGTTCGCCGAGCGGACCAAGGGCGTGCGCTGGAAGACCGCCCTCCCGGACGGCTACGAGCCGCCCATGTACGAGCCGCCGCAGTGGTTCCTGGAGCGCACCGGCCAGTCCTGGCCGCCGCCGAACATCACCTGGCCCCCGAAGCGCGTGGTGAGCAGCGAGAAGTTCAGCTCGCTGGGGCCGGAGCTCGTGCCGCAGAAGTAACCCTGCGCGCCGCGGGCTCCGCTAGAGCAGCGCGAACTGGCCCTCCGGGCCCTCCTCCTGGTGGTCCAGGACGGAGGCCGGGCGGCGCGCCGCCGCGGGGGCCGGGAGGACGCCCGCGGCGGTCAGCTCCGCCGCGCCGACTGTCGTGGCCGCGGCGAGCGCGGCCGTCAAACGGTCCTGCTCGGGGGCGAGTTCGCCGAGCAGGGCCAGTACGGTGATCAGCTCCAGGAGGTCGGTGGTCCACTCCTGGGGCCAGGCGGCGGGGCGGACCGCCTCCAGCGTGCCCGGCTCGACGGCGCCCGTGCGCCGCTCCAGCCACGCCTCCAGGACGCGGACGCCGCCCGCGTGCGCGTCCCAGGCGGCGGCCGGTACGGGGGAGATCCGGCCCCCGCCGATGTCCAGCGCTTCCTCCTCCGGGTCGTACGCGATCTCCGTGGGCAGTCCCCGGGCGGGCAGCGCGGCGCGGACGTACGGGCGGCGCCCGCCGGGCAGCCGGGGGCGCTCGCCGGTGCCCGCGCCACGGGTGTGCAGCCGGATCAGCTCGCGCCCCAGCGCCACCCCGCGCGCCCACAGGTCCGGGTCCGCGGTGAGCGGGACGGCGATGCCGCCGCCGTCGTGCCGGGCGGTGGCGGCGAGGTAGGCGAAGGCGTCCTCGGCGGTGACCGGGTGGCCGAGCCGGTCGCCGAGGTGGCGGAGGAGGCCGGGCGCGAGGTTCGGTTCGGTGCCGGCGGGGCGGCGGTACAGGGGGCGGACGCGGCCCTGGCGGCCGACGGGCAGGACGGTGGAGAGGGCGAGCGCCGGGCCGGTGTCCTGCGGGACGCGCGGCTGCTCGACGGCGAAGAGCTGGGCGGCGTCCGCGACCCGCCACAGCTCGGGCCGGGCCGCGTCGATCAGCCGGTGGTCGGGCAGCAGCCACAGCTGGTCGTACACGCCGTGCCGGACCCGCAGCGGCTCCGCGCAGGGCGCGTCGCCCGGGGCCAGCCGGGCCAGCCGGCCGGTGGCGGTGGCCTGGCCGGGTAGCTGGCCGACCGCGGTGTGCAGGGTGCGGGCCCGGGACGGGCGGAAGAGCCGCTCGCGCTCCGCGGGGCCGTCGGCCCGCAGCAGCGCGTCCCAGCGCGCCCGCAGCGACCCGGTGTCGGGCGCCATGATCCAGGCCCGGCCGAGCCGCGGCGCGGCGACGGACCACGGCATCAGGTCGGACAGCAGGGGCACGTCCTGCTTGGCCGTCACGCGGCAACCCTCCCGGACGGTTCGGATGACCCCGGCATCGTAACCACGCCCCGGAACCGGCGGCAGGGTCGCACGGAGCAGCGTCAGTGGGCGTCCAGCGTCACCGTGAACGAGAAACGGTCGCCCCGGTAATGGATCCGCGCCACGTCCACCACCTGCCCCGCCTCGTCGTACGTAATGCCCGTGTAGTGCAGGATCGGGCTGAGCAGCGGGACCTCGAGCAGCCGCGCGGTCTCCGGGTCCGCCAGCCGCGCCTCCACGGTGTCGGTGATCCGGCCGATCCGTACGCCCACCGCGTCCCGCAGCACCTTCGTCATCGGGTGGCGCTCCAGCTCGGCCGGGTCGATGCGGGCAGCGACGTCCGGACGGACGTGGTTGACGGCGTGGTTGGTCGGCTCGCCGGTCCGCTCGTCGCTGCGCAGCCGCCGGTACACGGCGACCTCCGGCAGCCCGGGGAAGTGCTCGGCCAGCTCCGGCGGCACCGGGCCCGTGCCGTGCTCCAGCAGCTCGCTCACCATGCCGGACTGCTGGGCGACGATGGCGTCCACCGAGCCCAGCAGCCGTACCGGGGTGCCGCGCCGCGCGGCGGGCTCGATGAACGTGCCGCGCCGCCGGTGCCGGCTGATCAGCCCCTCGGTCTCCAGCTCTTTGAGGGCCTGCCGCATGGTCAGCACGCTCACCCCGTAGTGCGCGGCGAGCGTCTCCTCGGTGGGCAGCCGCAGCGGGGCCTCGGGGGAGCGCCCCAGTATCGAGGCCCGCAGCGACTGCGAGACCTGGTACCACAGGGGCAGCTTGCGGTTCAGGGCGAGCGAGTCGGGCGCGAAGGTCGTCACGGCGGGCTCCGGTCAGGGACGAATGTGTTCTCCGGGGAATCCTCCCCCGGACTCCCACTGACGTTCGAGACCCTGCCACACGTCGTCGTAGCCGCTCTGCAAGTGGTCGGCGGTACGGGCCTGCTCGGTGAGCAGCACCGGCCAGCGCGTCTCGAACATGAACGCCAGCCCGTCGTCGACCTTCTGGGGCTTCAGCTCGGCGGTGCTCGCCTTCTCGTAGGTGGCGCGGTCCGGGCCGTGCGCGGACATCATGTTGTGCAGCGACCCGCCGCCGGGCACGAAGCCCTCCGCTTTCGCGTCGTACGCGCCCTCGATGAGGCCCATGTACTCGCTCATCACATTGCGGTGGAAATAGGGCGGCCGGAAGGTGTCCTCGCCGACCAGCCAGCGCGGCGCGAAGACCACGAAGTCCACGCCCGCCAGGCCCGGGGTGTCGGAGGGGGAGGTGAGCACCGTGAAGACCGACGGGTCCGGGTGGTCGTACGAGATGGACCCGATGACGTTGAAGCGCCGCAGGTCGTAGACGTAGGGGACGTGGTTGCCGTGCCAGGCGACGACGTCGAGCGGGGAGTGGTCATAGGTAGCGGTCCAGAGGTTGCCGCAGAACTTGTTGAGGACCTCGTGCGGGCCCTCGACGTCCTCGTACGCGGCGACGGGGGCCAGGAAGTCCCGGGGATTCGCCAGCCCGTTGGCGCCGATCGGGCCGAGGTCGGGGAGCTGGAAGGGGCGGCCGTAGTTCTCGCAGACGTACCCGCGGGCGCCGGCCGCCAGCAGCTCGACGCGGAACCGCACGCCGCGCGGGATCAGCACGACGTGCCCCGGTTCGGCGCGCAGCAGCCCGAACTCCGTACGCAGCAGCAGCCCGCCGTGCTCGGGGACGATCAGGAACTCCCCGTCCGCGCTGCTGAACACCCGGCGCTCCATGGAGGCGTTGGCGTGGTACAGATGCACGGCCATGCCGGTGCGCTGCCGCGCGTCGCCGTTGCCGCCCAGCGTCCACAGCCCGGCGACGAAGTCCGTGCCGGGCGCGGGCTCGGGCAGTGGGTTCCAGCGCAGCCGGTTCGGGTCCGGCTCGGTCTCGGTGAAGGGGGCCCCGCGCAGGCCGCCGTTGTCCGTCCGGCGGAACGGCGGATGGGCCGCGGAGGGGCGGATGCGGTACAGCCAGGACCGGCGGTTGGCGGCCCGCGGCTCGGTGAACGCGGTGCCGCTGAGCTGCTCCGCGTACAGGCCGAGCGGGGCGCGCTGGGGGGAGTTGCGGCCGGTGGGCAGTGCGCCGGGGACGGCCTCGGAGGTGTGTTCGTTCCCGAACCCCGAGGAGTGGGCCAGTCCCTCGGCCGTCTTCCTCGCCCGCTCCGCGTCCGTGCCTGTCATCGCGTGCTCCCGCCGCTCAAGGAATCCTGTGCATGACACTAGGATTGGTGCCCCGGCCCGTCAACGGAAACGCCCGGTGTCACCCCCGCGTGCGGCGGGAACCGGCCGGAGTGCGGGCAGGATGGAGTACGTGGATACCCCGTCACTCCGCCGTGCCCCCGTCCAGCGACGCAGCGCCGAGCGTCTGACCCGCATCCTCGACGCCTGCGCCGACGTCCTCGACGAGGAGGGGTACGAGGACCTGAGCACCCGCGCCGTGGCCGCCCGGGCCGGGGTGCCCATCGGCTCGGTCTACCGCTTCTTCCCCAACAAGCGCGCGATGGCCGAGGCGCTGGCGCTGCGCAACCTCGACGGGTACGCGGAGCGGGTCACCGCCGGGCTCGCGGCGGCCGGGGACCGGCTGGACTGGCGGTACGCGATGGATGTGGTGGTCGAGGAGTACCTCGCCATGAAGCGGTCCGTGCCGGGCTTCGCGCTGGTGGAGTTCACCGTGCCGGCGCCGCAGGCCACCCGGGAGGCCAACCACCGCGTCGCCGACCGGCTGCTGGCGCTGCTGGCCGGGCCGCTCGGCCTGGACCCGGCGGAGGAGCGGCTGCGGACCGCGTTCCTGGTGGGCGTGGAGGCGGCGGACGCACTGGTGCAGTTGGCCTTCCGGGTCGCGCCCGAGGGCGATCCGGCGATCGTCGCGGAGACCAAGGAGCTGCTGCGGGCGTACCTGGGGCGGGTGCTGGACTGAGCGCGCTGCGCCCGCTCCCCCTATTGACCTGGGGTTTTGCTCGTATTGCTCACACGTCAAGGTCTTGTTAACAAAACTTCGCCGCCCCTAACGTCGCTGCGACCGCCACCCCCTGGCAGGTGTTCAAGGGCGAACGTGAGGTACCCCCAATGCTGACAATCCTCGGGTTTGTCATGATTGCCACCTTCTTGGTGCTGATCATGATGAAGAAGATGTCGCCGATGGCGGCACTTGTGCTCATTCCAGCGCTGTTCTGTGTCCTGGTCGGACAGGGCGCGAACCTCGGTGACTACGTCATCAAGGGCATCGGCGACCTGGCGCCGACCGCCGCGATGCTGATGTTCGCGATCATCTACTTCGGAGTGATGATCGACGTCGGCCTCTTCGACCCGATCGTCCGCGGCATCCTGAAGTTCTGCAAGGCCGACCCGGTCCGCGTGGTCGTGGGTACGGCCCTGCTCGCCGCGATCGTCTCGCTGGACGGCGACGGCTCCACCACCTTCATGATCACCGTCTCGGCGATGTATCCGCTCTACAAGCGCCTGAAGATGAGCCTCGTGGTGATGACCGGCGTCGCCGCCACCGCCAACGGTGTCATGAACACGCTCCCCTGGGGCGGCCCCACGGCCCGTGCCGCGACCGCGCTGAAGCTGGACGCCGGCGACATCTTCGTCCCCATGATCCCCGCCCTGGCCACCGGCCTGGTCGCCGTCTTCGCCCTCGCCTACGTGCTGGGCCGCCGCGAGCGCAAGCGGCTCGGCCTCCTCACCCTCGACGAGCCCGGCCACGCCGAGGTCGTCACCGAGGACGCCGAGGTCACCGAGAAGGAGACCGTCCTCGTCGGCGCGGGCGCCGGCGCCAAGGGCGGCACCACCGCCGGCACGCTGCCCACCGGCGGCGGCTCCGCCGGGACCGGCGGCGGCCCGGCCTTCGACGGCGACTTCCAGGGCCTGGACCCGCAGCGCGCCACCCTGCGCCCCAAGCTGTACTGGTTCAACGCCGCGCTCACCGTCGCGCTGCTCACCCTGCTGATCATGCAGGTGATGGACATCCCGGTGCTCTTCCTGATCGGCGCGGCCATCGCGCTGACGGTCAACTTCCCGCACATGAAGGACCAGAAGGCACGCATCGCGGCACACGCCGAAAACGTCCTGAACGTCTCCGGGATGGTCTTCGCCGCCGCCGTCTTCACCGGCGTCCTCACCGGCACCGGCATGGTCGAGCACATGGCCCGCTGGCTGGTCTCCAACATCCCCGACGCGCTCGGCCCGCACATGGGCCTGGTCACCGGCCTGCTCAGCATCCCGCTGACGTACTTCATGTCCAACGACGGCTTCTACTTCGGCATCGTCCCGATCCTCGCCGAGGCCGGCGCCTCCCACGGGGTGGGCGCCCTGGAGATCGCCCGTGCCTCCCTCATCGGCCAGGCCCTGCACATGTCCAGCCCGCTCGTCCCGGCCGTCTACGTCCTGGTCGGCATGGCCAAGGTCGAGTTCGGCGACCACACCAGGTTCACCGTGAAATGGGCCGCGCTCACCTCGCTGGTGGTGCTCGGCGCGGGACTCCTGTACGGGATCATCTGACCCATGAAGACCGCGACGCCCGGCAGGGGCTGGCTGCTGCGCCTGGTACTCACGTTCTCCTTCGCCCAGGCGGCGGTGAGCATGGCACGGCCCGCCGTCTCCTACCGGGCGCTCGCGCTGGGCGCCGACGAGACCGCCGTCGGCGTCATCACCGGCGTGTACGCGCTGCTGCCGCTGCTGGTCGCGGTCCCGCTGGGCCGCCGCACCGACCACGGCCGCTGTACGCCCCTGCTGGCCGTCGGCGTCGCGCTGATCACCGGCGGCTGCGCGCTCAGCGGCGTGGCGGGCTCGCTGCCCGCCATGGCCGCCTGGAGCGGCGTGATGGGCCTCGGCCACCTCTGCTTCGTGATCGGCGCCCAGTCCATCGTCGCCCGGCGCAGCGCCCCCGAGGAGCGCGACCGCAACTTCGGGCACTTCACCATCGGCGCCTCGCTCGGCCAGCTCATCGGGCCGGTCGGCGCGGGGCTGCTGATCTCCGAGGACGACGGCGCCATGGCCCGGACCAGCGCCACCGCGCTGCTGGTCTCCGCGGCCGCCGCGGCCTGCGCCTGCACCGCCCTGTGGCGGCTGGAGCGGCGGGACGCGCGGCCCGCGGGCGGGGCGTCGCGCGCCGAGGCCCGCCGGGCACCGGTCCTCGGCATCCTGCGCACCCGCGGCGTCGGCGCCGGCATCTTCATCAGCCTCTCGGTGCTCTCCGCCACCGACATCCTCACCGCCTACCTCCCGGTCGTCGGCGAGGCCCACCACATCGCGCCCGCCACCATCGGCGTGCTGCTGAGCCTGCGCGCCGCGGCCACCATCGCCTGCCGGCTGGCGATGACCCCGATGCTGCGGCTCCTCGGCCGCACCGTCCTGCTGACCACCACCTGCGCGGCGGCGGCCCTTCTGTGCGCGGCCATCGCCGTGCCGCTGCCGGTCTGGGGGCTGGCCCTCGTGCTGGCCGCGCTGGGCTTCTGCCTGGGCGTCGGCCAGCCGCTCTCCATGAGCACCGTCGTGCAGGCGGCCCCCGACGACGCCCGCTCCACGGCCCTCGCGCTGCGCCTCACCGGCAACCGGCTCGGCCAGGTCGCGGCGCCCGCCGGTGCGGGCCTCGCCGCCGGTGTCGCGGGCGCCGCCGCGCCCTTCGTCCTGCTCGGCGTGCTGCTGCTGGGCTCGGCCGCGGTCGCGGTACGGGCGCCGCGCGGGTCCGGCGGCGAGCCCCGGGCCGGCGGGCGCCGGGCCGGCGGGCGCCGCAACAAGCCCCCTAGGGCTGCGGAGGCTCGGGCGTGCCGTCCTGAAGAGCGGCGATCTGGGCGCGGGAGCTGAAGCCGAGCTTGGCGAGGATGTGCTCGATGTGCGAGTCGACGGTCCGCTTGGAGATGACGAGCTTCTCGGAGATCTCCCGGTTGGTGAGGCCCTGGGCGACCAGCGCCGCGACCTGACGCTCGCGGGGGGTGAGTTCGTCGGCCGGGCTGCCCGGCCGGGCCGGCAGCTCCGGCATCTTCGTGAGGTCCTCGTCCAGCGCCAGGTCCACGGCCTCGGCCAGCGTCAGCGCGTTGCCCTCGGTGAACGCCCGGTGGAACGCGTCCGCGCCCAGCGCCCGGCGGGCCAGACCGGCCGCCTTGCCGTGCAGCTCGTGCAGCACGGGGATGCCGAACCGGGCTTCCTTGGCGGCCTTGCGCCACAGCGCGTCGGCGGCGCCCTGCAGGGTGCCCACCCGCTCGAAGTGGCCCTGCTCCGCCGCGTACCACGCGAAGCCCTCCAGGAAGTGCGCGATGCCCATCGTGTCGCGCAGGGCGGCCTTGGAGCGGATGCCCTCGCGGCAGCACTCGATGCTCTGCGCGGACTCGCCCTTCAGCCACAGGCCGACGCTCTTGACCCACAGGGCCCAGCTGCGCGACCAGTGTTCCTGCGGATGGGCGGAGTTGCGGCGCAGGGATTCGTCGCACAGGGCGATGCCCTCGCCGATGCCGCCGGCGAGGAAGTGGGCGAAGGCGAGCTGGAAGGCCGTGATCAGCAGGGCCACTTCGTCGCCTGCTTCGGCCATCCGCCGGCGGGCTTCGTCGTATCCCTCGGCGACACCGTCGACGGTGCCGCGGAAATAGCGGGCGTGGTGCCGGTAGGCGTGCGTCCAGGCGAGACCGCGGGCGTCGCCGACACGGGCGGCGATCTCCTCGGCCTCGTCGAGCAGCGCCCAGTTGTCGCCCCGCTCGCCCTGGATGTCCAGGTACCAGCTGGTGAGCCAGAGCGCCTTGACGCGTTCGGGGGTCGGTTCGCGGCTGCCTTCGAGGGCGCGGCGCAGCCAGTGGCGGCCCTCGGTATAGAGACCGGTGCACTGCCAGTAGCCCCACAGCCGGGTCGCGAGGCACAGGCCGTCGTACGCCAGCCCCGGGGTGCTGACGCAGGTCTCCAGCGCGGCCCGCAGATTGGCCTGGTCGTAGCGGAACCTGCGTACCCAGGCGAGCTGGGCGTCACCGGTCCATGCGGCATCGAACTGCCCGGCCCGGTCGAGGAAGTAGGCCGCGTGGCGCTTCCGCAGGGCCGCCTCCTCCGCGCCCGCGGCGAGCTGGTCCCGGCCGAACTCGCGGATCGTGTCGAGCATCCGGTAACGGGTGCCCACCTCGGTCTCCACGCGCAGCACGACGGACTTCTCCACCAGCCCGAAGAGCGCGTCGAGGATGTCCTCCGCCGGGAGGGTGTGCTCGTCGGCGCAGACCCCTTCCGCCGCCTCCAGGCTGAACTCCCCGGCGAAGACGGAGAGCCGGGTCCACAGCACCCGCTCCTGGGGGGTGGACAGATCGTGGCTCCAGCCGATGGTGGTCCGCAGCGTCTGATGACGGGGCACGGTGGTGCGGCGGCCGCCGGTGAGCAGCAGGAAGCGGCGGTCGAGCCGGCCGAGGATCTCCTCCAGGGACAGGGCGCGCAGCCGGGACACGGCCAGCTCGATGGCGAGGGGGATGCCGTCCAGGCGGCGGCACAGGGAGACGGCGTCGGCGAGGTTGTCGTCGGTGAGGGCGAATCCGGGTACCGCCGCGGCGGTGCGGTCCGCGAAGAGCTGCAGGGCGTCGGAGCGCACGCCGGACCGGCCGCACCGGGCCGCCGCGGCGTCCGGGCCGTCCGCCACGGACAGCGGGGGAATGGGCAGGACGTGCTCGCCCGCGATGTCCAGCGGCTGCCGGCTGGTCGCGATCAGCCGCACGTCCGGTGCGGTGCGCAGGAGTTCGTCGGCGAGCTCCGCGCACGCGTCGATCAGATGCTCGCAGGTGTCGAGGATGATCAGGGTGTGCTTGTCCGCCAGGTAGCCGGTGAGGACTTCCATGGCGGGCCGGGCGGTCTGCTCGGGCAGATCGAGCGCGGCCGCCACGGTGGTCGGCAGCAGCTCGGGTTCGGTGAGCGCGGAGAGCGGTACGAGATGGACCCCGTCCGGAGACCGGTCGCGCAGCTGATGTGCCGCGCGCACCGCCGTACGGGTCTTGCCGACCCCGCCGGGGCCGGTGAGGGTGACCAGGCGGAAGCGGTCGAGTACCTCCGTGATCTGCGCGATCTCCCGCTTCCTGCCGATGAAGCTGGTCGTCTCGGCGGGCAGCTCGCCGCTGCGCCGGTGCCCCGTTTCCTGGACCATGCGCGTCGCCACCCCGTACATCGGAACTCGTGAATGGTGCTGGATGGCGCGCACGGTAGCGGGGGAGCGTGCGGCGTGCGTCCCTTCCGCCGACTGTCACCCGTACGAGAGGCGGGAGTGGGATACTGCGCCGCCGGTCACCCGTATCGCCGAGATGGGATCCCCGGCAGGGTGGCGCCCCGCAAACTAGCGGCGATAGTTTGTACGCGCGGCGTATGAGCACCCGCTTAGCGCACCTGACGACCACCCTCGGGAGGACGCCGAGATGAAGGCACACGACGGCATGTACATCGACGGAGCCTGGCGGGACGCGGTGGGGGGCGACACCATCGAGGTGCGCAACCCCGCCGACGAGCAGGTGATCGCCACCGTTCCGGCCGGCACCGCGGCCGACATCGACGCCGCCGTACGGGCGGCGCGCGCCGCGCTCCCCGGCTGGCGCGCCACCGCGCCCACCGAGCGCGCCGCCAAGCTCACCGCGCTGGTCGAGCAGCTCAAGGCGCACGCCGACGAGATCGCCGAGACCATCACCGCCGAGCTGGGCTCCCCGAAGTCCTTCGCCGCGAACGTGCAGACCGGCATGCCGATCGCGGTGACCGCCTCGTACGCCCAGCTCGCCGCCGAGTACTCCTTCGAGGAGCAGATCGGCACCTCCACCGTGCTGCACGAGCCGGTCGGCGTGGTCGGCGCGATCACGCCCTGGAACTACCCGCTGCACCAGATCACCAACAAGGTCGCCCCGGCGCTCGCCGCCGGCTGCACCGTCGTCCTCAAGCCCGCCGAGGACACCCCGCTCACCGCCCAGCTCTTCGCCGAGTGCGTGGACGCGGCGGGCATCCCGGCCGGGGTCTTCAACCTCGTCACCGGGCTCGGCACGGTCGCGGGCCAGGCGCTCGCCGAGCATGAGGGCGTGGACCTGGTCTCCTTCACCGGCTCCACCGCGGTGGGCAAGAAGATCGGCGCGATCGCGGGCGGCGCCGTCAAGCGCGTCGCGCTGGAGCTGGGCGGCAAGTCCGCCAACGTCATCCTGCCCGGCGCCGACCTCGCCAAGGCCGTGAAGGTCAACGTCGCCGACGTCATCCGCAACTCCGGCCAGTCCTGCAACGCGCTGACCCGCATGCTCGTCCACGAGGACCAGTACGAGGAGGCCGTCCGGCTCGCCGCCGACATCGTCGCCAAGTACGTGCCCGGCGACCCGCAGGACGAGGCGAGCCGCCTCGGCCCGGTCGTCAACGCCAAGCAGCGCGACCGGGTGCGCGGCTTCATCGCCAAGGGCCAGGAGGAGGGCGCCCGCCTGGTCATCGGCGGCGCCGAGGCCCCCGAGGGCCTGCCGTCCGGCTACTACGTCCGCCCCACCGTCTTCGCGGACGTCACCCCCGACATGACCATCGCGCAGGAGGAGATCTTCGGCCCGGTCATCTCGATCATGAAGTACCGGGACGAGGACGAGGCCGTGGAGATCGCCAACGGCACGGTCTACGGCCTCGCGGGCGGCGTCTGGGCCGCGGACAAGGAGACCGCGGTCGCCTTCGCCCGGAAGCTGGACACCGGCCAGGTCGACATCAACGGCGGCCGCTTCAACCTCCTCGCGCCCTTCGGCGGGTACAAGCAGTCCGGCGTCGGCCGCGAGCTGGGCCCGCACGGCCTGACCGAGTACCTCCAGACCAAGTCGCTCCAGCTCTGAGCGGCCCGGGCGCCGGCCAAGGCCGGCGCCCGCCTCCCGCAGTTCCCACCCGTACACCGCACTCCCCACCGAGGAGACCGCACCGTGGTCCGCGCTGCCGTACTGCCCGCCGTCAACGCCCCGCTGGAGATCGCCGAGATCCAGCTGCCCGACCCCGGCCCCGGCCAGATCCGGGTCAAGCTCGCCGCGGCCGGGGTCTGCCACTCCGACCTGTCGCTGTCCAACGGCACGCTCAAGCAGCCCGTCCCCGCGGTCCTCGGCCACGAGGGCGCGGGCACCGTCACCGCCGTCGGCGAGGGCGTCACCGGCCTCGCGCCCGGCGACCCGGTCGTCCTCAACTGGGCGCCGTCCTGCGGCGCGTGCCACTTCTGCGGGCTGGGCGAGGTGTGGCTGTGCGCCAACTCGGCCGCGGCCGCCGCGAAGCCGTACGCCACCCGGGCGGACGGCAGCGAGCTGTACCCGGGCCTCGGTACGGCCGTGTTCGCCGAGGAAACGGTGGTCGCGGCCAACGCCGCGCTGCCGCTTCCGGCGGGCGTACCGCTCACCGAGGCCGCGCTGCTGGGCTGCGCGGTCCTCACGGGCTGGGGCGCGGTGCACAACTCCGCGCAGGTCCGCGCGGGGGAGTCGGTTGTCGTCTTCGGCGTCGGCGGCGTCGGCCTCGCCACGCTCCAGGCCGCGCGGATCGCGGGCGCGGGCCCGATCATCGCCGTCGACGTCTCCCCGGCGAAGGAGGAGCTGGCGCGCGCGGCGGGGGCCACGGACTTCCTGGTAGCGGCGGACGACACGGCGAAGTCCATCCGCAAGCTCACCGGCGGCGTCGGCGCCGACGTCGCCCTCGAATGCGTGGGCCGCGCCGACACGATCCGTACCGCCTGGTCCTCGACCCGCCGCGGCGGCCGCACGACGGTCGTCGGCGTGGGCGGCCAGGACCAGCAGGTCACCTTCTCCGCGCTGGAGCTCTTCTACTTCGGCCGCACCCTCTCCGGCTGCGTCTACGGGAACAGCGACCCGGCCAAGGACCTGCCGGTGATCGCCGAGCACGTCCGCAGCGGCGCCCTGGACCTGTCCGGACTGGTCACCGAGCGGATCGGCCTGGAGGGCATCCCGGCCGCCTTCGACGCCATGCTCGCGGGCAAGGGAGGCCGCGCGCTGATCGTGTACTGAGGCGGCGCGCCAGGACCCCGGGGGCGGCCGCCCCCGGGGTCTTCGGCATGCCCGGAAACACCCCGCTCAGCTGGGCAAAGCCCGTACCGTCCGCCGGTAAAAACTCCTGTTGCGCACTCCGTTGACGCCGTACCAGCCGGTCGGTACGGTCACCCGACATCACGGCGCCGCCCCCCGGTAACCCGCCTCCCTCGGAGCGTGCACGCATGAATTCCGCCTCCTCCGCGACACCGAGCACCGCCCCCGCCCCGCCCTCGGCCCGGCACCGCCGCAAGGTGGCCACCGCGGCCGCGCTGGCGTCCGCCGTCGAGTGGTACGACTACTTCGTCTTCGGCATCGCCGCGGCCCTGGTACTGGGCCACGCCTTCTTCCCCTCGGGGAGCCAGGTCGCGGGCGTGCTCGCCGCGTTCGCGACCTTCGCCGTCGGCTTCCTCGCCAGACCCATCGGCGGCGTCATCGCAGGCCAGCTCGGCGACAAGCGCGGCCGCAAGCCCATGCTCGTCCTGGCGCTGACCCTGATGGGCCTGGCCACGACCGGCATCGGCCTGCTCCCCACGTACGAGACGATCGGCATCGCCGCGCCGATCCTCCTGGTGCTGCTGCGCATCGTGCAGGGCATCGCGGTCGGCGCCCAGTGGGGCGGCGCGATGCTGATGGCCACCGAGTACGCCCCCGAGGGCAAGCGCGGGCTGTACGGCTCGCTGGTCCAGCTCGGCGTGCCGATCGGCGTGGTCACCGCCAACACCGTCTTCCTGGTGGCCGGCGCGGTCGTCGGCGACGCGGGCTTCGCCTCCTGGGGCTGGCGGCTGCCCTTCTTCGTCGGCGTCCTCGTGCTGATCCTCGCCTGGTACATCCACACCCGCGTCGAGGAGACGCCCGAATTCCGCGCCGCCGAACAGCAGCTCTCCGCCGCCGAGAAGCAGGCGAACGCCCAGCGCTCGCCGCTGCGCTCGATCCTCCGCCACCACCTCGGCACGGTCCTGCTGGCCGGCGGCAGCTTCACGGTGAACACGGCGACGTTCTACATCCTGATCACCGGCGTACTGGACTACGCCACTCGCGAGCTGGCCATGCAGCGCACGGCCGTGCTGACCGTCTCCCTCCTGGTCAGCCTCACCCAGCTCGCCCTGATCCCGGCCGCGGCGGCGCTCTCGGACCGGATCGGCCGGCTGCGCGTCTACACGCTCGGCGCGATCGGCCTGCTGGTCTGGGCGATACCGATGTTCCTGCTGATCGACACCGCCTCGCTGGCGCTGCTGGCCGTCGGCACCTTCGTCGCCAGCTGCTTCCTGAGCATCATGTACGGGCCGCAGGCCGCACTGTTCGCCGAGCTGTTCTCGGCGGAGATGCGCTACACGGGGGCCTCGCTCGGCTACCAGATCAGCGCCGTCCTGGGCGGCGGCCTGGCGCCCTTCCTGATGGTCCTGCTGCTGGAGGCGAGCGGCACCTCGATGGCGGTCTCCGGCTACATCATGGTGCTCGCGGTGATCGCCCTGGGCTCCATCGCGGTACTCGCCAAGCGCGCCAAGCGGGCGGCCGCGGAGGCGGCGGCGCCCGCCGCGGTCCCGGCTACGCGGCCGCGGCCGGCGGAGTAGCGCCGCCCGCCGCCGCGACGGGTTCCGGCTCGCCGGCCTTCCGCAGCCGCGGGAAGGCCGGCACCGCCACCAGGAACGCCAGCGTGGTCAGCACGAACGGCCAGGTGAAGGTGTGCCCGCCGGACGGCGCGAAGAGCGCCGCGATCGCCGGGGTCAGGATGGTCGCCGCGGTCGCGCCGGTCACCGCGTACGCCAGCGACCAGCGGTCGGTGGCCAGGAAGACGCCGCCCAGCGCCATCGTGACGAGTACCGCGTTGTATCCCATCCCGCCGTCGGCGATCTGCCCGGCGGGCGCGCCCAGCAGCCAGGCCGCCGCGATGCCCACCGCGCTGCCCAGGCAGGCCAGCGCGCCCAGCCGGCGGTCGGCGACGAAGATGCCGAGCAGGAAGAGCGCGCCGACGTACCACTGCGGCATGAAGAAGATCTGGGCGATGTTCGAGAAAAAGGCGTGCCAGAGGTCGGGCCAGGTGAGCGCGGTCGGGCCGGACGCCGGGCGGGCGAGCGTGGCCAGGCCGGGGCCCTGGTGCCAGACGCGGACGAAGCCGGGCGCCGCGATGGTCATGGCGCCGGCGGTGACGCAGTACGGCAGGGTCAGGGTGGGCAGGTTCCACGGCCGCAGCAGCGTGCCGGCGGCCCCGGTGAGCACGGTGACGACCACGCAGCCGCCTGCCGCCAGTAACGCGGTGGAGAGGTGGCCCGCGCCCAGGAACGCGGCGAAACCCACCGCCACCAGGCAGGAGTTGAAGCCCTCCAGGCCCGCGGTGACCCGGTCGCCGGCGACCCCCAGCGCCTGTGCCGTCAGGGCGCCCAGCGCGGCGCCGCCCAGCCCGTACGCCCCGTACTCCCATCCCGCCGCGCAGAGCGCGACCGTGAAGACCACCCCGGCCAGGGCGCTGGACAGGAAGTCGACCTGTGCCTGGCCGCGCAGGACGCCCAGCAGGAAGGCGTAGGGACGCCGGACGGGTATCGGCTGGTTCACATGGGTCTCCTGTCACACGCGGTGCGTAACGGACGACCGGATATTACTGATGTGTTACGCACGCCTCACAGGGAGGTGTGACGTACTGAGAGGGGTCCGGTCAGGAGACCGGCTGGTACTGCAGCGCGAGCCCGTCGACCAGGGCCCGCAGGCCGGACTCGAAGGCGCCCTCGTCGACCTGCTGCTGGTGCTCGGCGAGCAGATGGGCCTGGCCGAGGTGCGGGTAGTCCGCGGGGTCGTAGGCGGCCGCGTCGTCGACGAAACCGCGGGCGAAGGAGCCCAGCGCCGAGCCCGCCACGAAGTACCGGACCATCGCGCACACCTTGGTGGCCTGCGCGGGCGGCCAGCCGGCCTCGACCATGCCGCCGAACGCCGCGTCGGCCATCTTCAGGCCCGCCGGGCGGCGGCCGGGTCCCTGGGCGAGGAACGGCACGAAGTTCGGGTGCGCGGCGAGCGCCGCGCGGTAGGAGCGGGCCCACTCCAGCAGCCCCCGCCGCCAGTCCCCGTCCGGGCCAAATCCGGAGACGTCGACCTGGGCGATCACCATGTCCGCCGCGGCGTCCAGGATCTCGTCCTTGGTCGTGAAGTGGTTGTACAGCGAGGGGCCGCTCACCCCGAGCTCGGCGGCGAGCCGCCGGGTGGAGAGCGCCTGCAGTCCTTCCTCGTCGATGAGCGCGAGGGCCGCCGTGACGATGCGGTCACGGCTCAGCAGGGGCTTGCGGGGTCGGGCCATGACGCACATAGTAGAGGTCGCCGCAGAAAACTAGCAGTGATAATTAAGGCCCAGAGGAAGACGCATCATGAACCTCGAACTCAATGCGGAGCAGGCCGCCGTCCGGCAGCTCGCCAAGGACTTCGTCGACCGCGAGGTCGCCCCGCACGTCACGGAGTGGGACCGCGCCGAGCAGGTCGACCGCGGCATCGTGAAGACCATGGGCGACCTGGGCTTCCTGGGGCTGACGATCCCGGAGGAGTACGGCGGCTCCGGCGGCGACCACTTCGCGTACGCGCTGGTCACCGAGGAGCTGGGGCGCGGCGACTCCTCCGTGCGCGGCATCGTCTCCGTCTCGCTCGGCCTGGTCGCCAAGTCCATCGCCGCCTGGGGGAGCGAGGAGCAGAAGCAGCAGTGGCTGCCCCGGCTCACCTCCGGCGAGGCCCTCGGCTGCTTCGGCCTCACCGAGCCCGGTACCGGCTCCGACGCGGGCAACCTCACCACCAAGGCCGTGCGCGACGGCGACGAGTGGGTGATCAACGGCACCAAGATGTTCATCACCAACGGCACCTGGGCCGACGTGGTGCTGCTCTTCGCCCGTACCGGCAGCGTCGAGAGCGGCCACAAGGGCGTCAGCGCC
Organism: Streptomyces sp. NPDC053542; assembly: GCF_044544685.1. NCBI lineage: Bacteria > Bacillati > Actinomycetota > Actinomycetes > Kitasatosporales > Streptomycetaceae > Streptomyces > Streptomyces sp. NPDC053542. Next base: position 223,874 of record NZ_JBITXL010000011.1, on the reverse strand, counting down.
TTCCTCGTCCCCACCGACACCCCGGGCCTGACCCGCCGCGAGATCCACGGCAAGCTGGGGCTGCGCGGCCAGGCCACCGCCGAGCTGGTCCTGGAGGACGTACGGGTGCCGGCCTCCGCGATGATCGCCCCCGAGGGCAAGGGCTTCTCCGTCGCCATGTCCGCGCTGGCCAAGGGCCGGATGTCGGTCGCGGCCGGCTGCGTGGGCATCGCGCAGGCGGCGCTGGACGCGGCGGTCGGGTACGCCGGTGAGCGCGACCAGTTCGGCAAGTCCATCGCCCACCACCAGCTCGTCCAGGAGCTGCTCGCCGACATCGCGCTGGACGTGGACGCGGCCCGGCTGCTGACCTGGCGGGTCGCCGACCTCATCGACCGCGGGAAGCCGTTCGTCACCGAGGCGTCCAAGGCGAAGCTGTTCGCCTCCGAGGCGGCGGTACGCTGTGCCAACAACGCCCTGCAGGTCTTCGGCGGATACGGCTACATCGACGAGTACCCGGTCGGCAAGCTCGTCCGGGACGCCCGGGTGATGACGCTCTACGAAGGCACCAGTCAGATCCAGAAGCTGGTCATCGGGCGCGCGCTGACGGGAGTTTCCGCGTTCTGACCGGAGCCCCGTGTTCCGGCCGGAACGCGCCTCCGAGGCGCGCAGCTCCTAAGCGCTTGCTCAGTTCTGGAGTATGGTGTTCGATCTGATGGCCCGCCGCGGACGGACCGCGGCGGACCGCAGGATCGGAGTGCGCGATGGGAGCCGAGCGGGCGGACGAGGCCGCAGGGGAATGGGCCGAGGTGGCGCCGGACGCGGCCCAGCGGCTGGTCGGGGCCGCCGTCGAGGCGTTCGCGGAGCGCGGCTACCACGCCACGACCACCCGTGACATCGCCGGGCGGGCCGGCATGAGCCCGGCCGCGCTCTACATCCACTACAAGACCAAGGAAGAGCTGCTCTACCGCATCAGCGTCACCGGCCACGAGCGGGCGCTGAAGATCATGGCGGCCGCGGCCGGCGCCGAGGGCACGGCCGCCGACCGGCTGTGCTGTGCGGTACGCGCCTTCGCCAGCTGGCACGCCGAGCGGCACACGACCGCGCGCATCATCCAGTACGAGTTGAAGGCGCTGAGCGAGGAGCACTACGCCGAGATCGCGGACCTGCGCCGGCAGACCGACCGGCTGCTGCGGGAGATCATCCAGGACGGCGCGGACGCCGGGGAGTTCACCGTGCGGGACGTGCCCGGCACGACCCTGGCGGTGCTCTCGCTCTGCGTGGACGTCGCCCGCTGGTTCACCGCGGACGGCAAGCGCACGCCCGACCAGGTCGGCGAGCTCTACGCCGACCTGGTCCTGGGCATGGTGGGCGCCCGACGCCCGTGAGCGCTGTGCGCCTTACAGGTAGAACCGGCTGACCGACTCCGCGACGCAGACCGGCTTGTCGCCGCCCTCGCGCTCCACGGTGACCGCCGTCGTGAGCTGCACGCCGCCCGGTACCTCGGTCACCTCGGCGATCTTCGCGGTCGCGCGCACCCGCGAGCCGACCGGCACGGGAGAGGGAAAACGCACCTTGTTGGTGCCGTAGTTGATGCCCATCTTGACGTTGTCGACGCGCATCAGCTGCGGTACGAGCGCGGGCAGCAGCGACAGCGTGAGGTAGCCGTGCGCGATGGTCGTGCCGAACGGCCCGTCCTTCGCCTTCTCCTGGTCGACGTGGATCCACTGGTGGTCGCCGGTGGCGTCGGCGAACAGGTCGATCCGCTTCTGGTCGACCTCCAGCCAGTCGCTCGGGCCGAGCTCCTCGCCGACCGCGGCACGCAGCTCGTCCAGCGATCCAAACACTCGGGGGTCTGCCATGTCCGTGTCCTCCTGATCGACTAAGCGCTTGCTCAGCTTGCTGTGCGGATCCTCCGCTGTCAACGGCTGTTCCGATTAGGCTGGCGGACGTGCCCCAGCTTTCCCGTAAGGTCCACGAACTCACCGTCGGCCAGCTCTCGGCGCGCAGCGGCGCCGCGGTCTCCGCCCTGCACTTCTACGAGTCCAAGGGACTGATCAGCAGCACCAGGACGGCCGGCAACCAGCGCCGGTTCACCCGTGACGCGCTGCGCCGCGTCGCGTTCGTCCGGGCGGCGCAGCGCGTCGGCATCCCGCTCGCGGTGATCCGGGACGCGCTCGCCGAGCTGCCGGAGGAGCGCACGCCCAACCGCGAGGACTGGGCCCGGCTCTCCGAAGCCTGGCGCAGCGAGCTGGACGAACGCATCAGCCAGCTCCAGGAGCTGCGCGACAGACTGACCGACTGCATCGGCTGCGGCTGCCTCTCCCTGGAGCGGTGCGCGCTCTCCAACCCGTACGACGAGCTCGGCGAGCAGGGCACGGGCGCGCGGCGGCTGCGCGTGGACCGCGAGGCCCGGGACGGGCGGAGCGGGCCCGGGACTACCCGGTGAACAGCTGCGTCATCTTGAGCGTCAACTCGTACAGGCCGTAGGCGAAGGGCAGTCCGACCCACAGCCAGACGAGGACGAGCAGGGCGGTGCGGCGGCCGGTCACCGGGCGGCTCCTTCTTCCTGTGCTTCCTGACGGTGCGGCGGCACCGGCTCGTGGTGGCGCGGATGCACCGGCCGGATCAGCTCATTGGCGACGAAGCCGATCACGAGCAGGCCGATCATGATGAAGAACGACGTGGTGTACAGGTCGGGGCCGCTGCGCCCGGCGGCGTGCTGGGAGTCCGCGATGGCGTTGACGATCAGCGGGCCGAGGACGCCGGCGGTGGACCAGGCGGTGAGCAGCCGCCCGTGGATCGCGCCGACCTGGTACGTGCCGAAGAGGTCCTTCAAGTACGCGGGGGCCGTGGAGAAGCCGCCGCCGTAGAAGGACAGGATGACGGCCGCGCAGGCGACGAAGAGCGGCTTGGAGGCGTCGCCGGACAGCGCCAGTACGAGGTACAGCAGCGCGCCGACGCCGAGGTAGAGGCGGTAGATGTTCTTCCGGCCCACCAGGTCGGAGGTGGTGGACCAGGCGAACCGGCCGAGCATGTTGGCCAGCGAGAGCAGGCCGACGAAGCCGGCCGCGGCGGCCGCGCTCACGGGCGTCGCGGTGTCCGCGAAGAAGTCCGCGATCATCGGCGCGGCCTTCTCCAGGATGCCGATGCCGGCCGTGACGTTCATGCAGAGGATGACCCACAGGCACCAGAACTGCGGGGTACGCAGCGCGTTGCGCGCGGAGACCTGGGCGGTGGTGACCAGGGCGCGTGGCGCGGTGGCGGCGGGCGCGGTGCCCGGAGGCCGCCAGTCGTCCGGTGGTACGCGGACCAGCAGCACGCCCAGCGACATGAACACCGCGTACACCAGGCCCATCACGAGGAAGGTCCGCGCGATGCCGGCGGAGTCGGCGCCCAGCGCGTCCAGCAGCCCGCTGGACCAGGGCGAGGCGATCAGTGCGCCGCCGCCGAAGCCCATGATGGCGATGCCGGTGGCCATGCCGGGGCGGTCCGGGAACCACTTGATCAGCGTGGAGACGGGGGAGATGTAGCCGATGCCCAGGCCGATGCCGCCGATGAAGCCGTAGCCGAGCACGACCAGCCAGTACTGGCGGGTGGCGGCGCCGAGCGCGGCGACGAGGAAGCCGGAGCAGAAGCAGAGGGTGGAGACGAGCATGGCCCAGCGCGGGCCGCGCCGTTCGACGAGCGTGCCGCCGAACGCCGCCGACAGGCCGAGCATCACGATGGCGAGCTGGAAGGGGAGCGCGGAGGCGGTGCCGGAGAGGCCGAGCGAGGACTCCAGCGGGGGCTTGAACACGCTCCAGGCGTATGCCTGGCCGATGGCGAGGTGGATGGCGAGCGCGGCGGGCGGGACGAGCCAGCGGCTCCAGCCCGGCGGGGCGACGGTGGCGGAACGGGCGAGCGGGAGCATGCTCGGGAACGTACAACGTTCATGCACTCGCGGGAAGAGGCCCTCAAGTGCGAGATCACCGCCATGTGTTGGCAGCCCGTCGGCGGCGCGGGTCCCCCGTACCGGTGCGTCCGGTCCCACGTCCGCCTGATGCGGCAGGTGCGCGCCCGGCGCCCCGCCGTTTCCCCCTGGTGCTGCCCTGTGTTGCCGCGTGCTGCCGCGTGGCTCAGGCCGCGGCGAAGGCCCGGTCGGCGTTGGCGCGCCGGGCGGCGGAGAGCGTGGCGGTGGTCAGGACCGCCGACGGGGTGACTACTCCGCATTCCTGGCAGACCGGCCCGTTCACCGCGTGTGCCCCGTCCGTGTGCCAGACGAAGCGGCGGCCCCCGCACACCGGGCAGTCCTCGCGCTGCCGGCCCGACTCCATGGCCACGATCACCCGGCGCAGTACCTCGGCCAGGCGCGCGGTCGGATGCCGGTGCGGTGACTCGCAGGGCACGATGTCGCACCCGCCCCAGGTGCGCAGGTGCCATTCGTGCAGGGCGCCCGGCTGCCGGATGCCCTCGTGCTTCTCACGCCGCCTTCGAGCGGCGAAGTCCTCTTCGTAAGCGAGCCAGAGGTTGCGTGCCTCCTCCAGTTCCGCCAGGGCGGCCATGAGCCTGCCCGGGTCAGGGTTGCGGTCCTGCGTCCCGATGCCCGCGCGGGTGCACAAGTGATGCCACGTCGCCCGGTGCCCGTACGGGGCGAACCGTTCGAGGCATTTGCGCAGCGCCGTCCGCCGCTGGGTCGCGACGAGCCCGGGGTTGCGGACCTGCTCGGCGAGAGCTCTGAAACCGGCCAATTCATCCCACCTCCGTGGGGAGGAACCCGACTGGACATGGAATGGACGTAACGGGACGGCATCTGGATCCATCGAACTGCCGTACGAAAGCGGGGTGTTACCTGGGTTGTTGGGGTGACGCATGGGGAAAGGGAGGGGTTGGACAGAAGTTGACTGTTGTTCATCTTCCGTCGCGCGCTTACCGGCGGTAACGTCCAGCGCACCCGCCTCCCAAGGAGCAGGAATGCGACGACGTACCGGAGGACGCGCCGCTGCCGCCGTGGCAGCGGTGTGCGCCCTGGGGGCCAGCGCCCTGGCACCCCTCCCCGCCGCGGCGGCCACCGCGGACCCCCCACCCGTCACCGACCACTGCCAGGGCCAGTGCGCCGACATCCTGCCGCCCGGCGAGAACGGCAATGCCACCCTCGCCGAGATCCTCGGCAACAAGCTCTTCGGCACCCGGCCGGCGCACGCCTCCGACCAGCTCGGCCCGTACAACGACCTGAACGGCGGCTACCAGTCGCTGACCGACGACACCCTGAAGAACTTCTTCAACGACGCCTCCTTCGGCGTCCCCGAGGACCAGGTCGGCAAGGTCACCCAGCCGCGCGACGACGTCACGATCACCCGTGACAAGAAGACGGGCGTGCCGCACATCAAGGGCACCACCCGCTACGGCACCGAGTACGGCGCCGGATACGCCGCGGCCCAGGACCGGCTCTGGCTGATGGACCTCTTCCGGCACATCGGCCGCGGCGAGCTGACCTCCTTCGCCGGCGGCGCGCTCGCCAACCAGGGCCTGGAGCAGGAGTTCTGGCCGAAGGCCCCGTACACCGAGCAGGACCTGAAGGACCAGGTCGAGTCGATCCGGAAGAACAACGGGCCGCGCGGCGAGCAGGCCATGGCGGACGCCCAGGCGTACGTCGACGGCATCAACGCCTACCGCGAGAAGTCCAAGAAGGGCCGCTACTTCCCCGGCGAGTACGTGCTGACCGGGCACGTCGACGCGGTCACCAACGCCGGGGAGATCAAGCCCTTCGAGCTCACCGACCTGATCGCCCTCGCGTCCGTCGTCGGCGGGCTGTTCGGGAACGGGGGCGGCGGCGAGGTACCGCAGGCCCTCGCGCTGCTGGAGGCGCAGCAGAAGTACGGCGTCGAGAAGGGCACCGAGGTCTGGGAGTCCTTCCGCGAACGCAACGACCCCGAGGCCGCGATGACGCTCCACGACGGCCAGTCCTTCCCGTACGCGGTCAAGCCGAAGAACGCCAAGGGCACGGCGCTGCCCGACCGCGGCTCGGTCACGCCCGAACCCCTGGTGTACGACCGGAAGGGCGCGGCCACCGCCAAGAGCGACCCGCCGCAGGCGGACGTGGAGACCCCGAAGAAGCTCAAGCCCCTCGAAGGCGTCTTCAAGGACGGCGTGCTCCCGAAGGGCAGCTTCGACGCCACCCAGCACCGTGGCATGTCCAACGCCCTGCTGGTCTCCGGCAAGCACACCGCGAGCGGCCACCCGGTCGCCGTCTTCGGGCCGCAGACCGGCTACTTCGCCCCGCAGCTGCTGATGCTCCAGGAGATCCAGGGCCCGGGCATCAGCGCCCGCGGCGCGTCCTTCGCGGGCGTCGGCATGTACGTCCAGCTCGGCCGCGGCCAGGACTACGCGTGGAGCGCCACCTCCGCGAGCCAGGACATCACCGACACCTACGCGATCGAGCTGTGCAACACCGACGGCTCCAAGCCCACGAAGGACTCCACGTCCTATCGCAAGGACGGCCGGTGCGTGCCCATGGAGAAGCTGGAGCGCACCAACTCCTGGAAACCGACGGTCGCCGACCCCACGGCCGCGGGCTCGTACCGGATGCAGGTCTACCGCACCGACTACGGCGTCGTGACGCACCGCGCGACCCTCGAGGGCAAGCCCGTCGCCTACACCGCGCAGCGCTCCACCTACCGCCACGAGGCCGACTCCATCATCGGCTTCCAGATGTTCAACGACCCGTCCTACGTCCAGGACGCCAAGTCCTTCCAGAAGGCCGCCCAGCACATCGGGTACGCCTTCAACTGGTTCTACGCCGACTCCAAGGACGTCGCGTACTACAACAGCGGCCTGAATCCCGTCCGCAACCCGGACGTCGACCCGTCCCTCCCCGTACGCGCCGAGAAGGCGTACGAGTGGAAGGACTGGGACCCGAAGGCCAACACCTCCGACACCACCCCGCCCGCTCAGCACCCGCAGTCCGTCGGCCAGGACTACTACATCTCCTGGAACAACAAGCAGGCCAAGGACTACGACTCGGCAGGCTTCGGCAACGGCTCCGTGCACCGCGGCAACCTCCTCGACGACCGGGTCAAGGAGCTCGTACGGGACGGCGGCGTCACCCGCGCCTCCCTGACCCGCGCGATGAGCGAGGCCGCCGTCACCGACCTGCGCGGTGAGGACGTCCTGCCGGAGCTGCTCAAGGTGGTGCGCTCGGCACCGGTCGACGACCCGAAGGTCAGGACCGCCGTCCAGCAGCTGGAGGCGTGGCGCAAGGACGGGGCGCGGCGCCACGAGACCAGCCCGGGGTCGAAGACGTACGCCCACTCCGACGCCGTGCGGATCATGGACGCCTGGTGGCCCCTGATGATCGAGAAGGTCTTCGAGCCGGGCCTGGGGGACGGCCTCTACGACGCGCTCAAGTCCAACATCGCCGTCGACGAGTCGCCCTCGGCCGGGCACGGGCCGACCGGCAGCCACGCCGGCTCCGCCTTCCAGTACGGCTGGTGGTCCTACGCCGACAAGGACCTGCGCGCCGTGCTCGGCGAGAAGGTACGCGGCGGCCTGGCCGAGCGGTACTGCGGCAAGGGCGACGTGGACGCGTGCCGCGACACCCTCGTCAGCACGCTGCGCGAGGCGGCCGCGAAGACCGCCGAGCAGGTCTACCCGGGCGATGACGCCTGCAAGGCCGGTGACCAGTGGTGCGCGGACGCCATCATCCAGCGCGCGGTCGGCGGCATCACGCACGACCCGATCAGCTGGCAGAACCGGCCCACCTACCAGCAGGTGGTGGAATTCCCGAGCCACCGCCGGTAGTTCGGGAAAGCGGTGCGGTGCGCGGAGCTGTGGGGGCTTCGCGCACCGCACCCGCTGTACGCGCTGAGCGCACCGCGGCCGTCGTACGGGCCGCGCGCACCGCGGCCGTCAGGCGCGGCCGACCCGGCCCGCCTCCAGGATCACCCGGGCCAGCTCCGGGTGGCAGATGTCGCTGTGCGCGCCGGCCGGCGGCCCGCCGCGCCGGACCACGGCGGAGGCGTCCACGTTCACGCACCCCGGCGACGTCGGCAGCTCCTCGCCCAGCCGGAGCCGCCGGGTCCCCGCCACCGCCTGGATGCCGTCGAACCCGATCGCACCCCACCGGTCGAACAGCCCGAGGAAGCTCGCGGAGTCCCCGGCCAGCTTCGACGCCAGCGGATAGAACGTGCCGAGCGCGTCGTCGTGCCGGGAGTAGCAGCTCACCAGCGGGCCGTCGATCCGCTCCTGCATGCCCTCCAGCGCCCCGGCGCGGGCCCGGTCGTGCGGCAGCTCCGGGGAGAACGCATAGTGCGAGAAGGCGCCTTCCAGCAGCGTCACCGACTTCACGAGCCGCGCGTCCGGCTCCAGCCCGCGCAGCGCGTACGAGACCAGCCGGGCGCCGAAGGAGTGTCCGGCAAGGTGCACCCGCACCCCGGCCGCCGCGTCCGCCAGCCGGCCGAGCACCGGGCCCAGCCCCAGCCGGCCGACCGTCCCCGCGCGCCGCTTGACGGCGTAGTAGGAGCCCTGCCGGAGCAGTTCGCGGGCGCCGTGCCACGTCCGGGTCAGCCCGCCGCCGAACAGCGGCCGCTGCTCGGCGTCCACGTCCTCGCCCGGCCACACCGCCACGCCCGCCGACCGCAGCGCCGCCGTGAAGACCTCGCAGACCTCCAGCGGGTCGTCGGTCAGCATGGCGGGCAGGCCGTCCCCGCTGTCCGCGGCGAACAGCAGGTCCGGGCTGTCCTGCCGGACGGAGACCAGCTCCCGCACCAGCCGCGCGAATTCGTCGAACGCCGAGCGCGCGTCCGGCCGCTCCGACAGCAGCTGCGCGAGCCGCTCCAGCACCATCTCCCGGCCGGGGAACGCCTGCGCCAACTCGCGCCGCAGGGAGTCCTCCAGTACCGGTTCGCCGGCGGCTGCGGCGGCGCGGGGAGCGGCCGCGGTGGGCGGCGAGGGATCGAAGTCGGGGATCGGCTCGTCGGTGAAGCGCAGCGCCGGCCAGATCACGCCCGCGTACCCCACCCGGGCCCGGCTGCCCGCCAGCAGCTCCGGGAAGGGTTCGAAGAAACGGGTGTACAGCCGGGTCGCCCGCGACCGGTCGTTGTTCCACCCGTGCGCGAACACCACGAGATCGGTCAGCCGCTCCCGCTGCACCCCGGCAAGCAGGGCATCGCGCTGCTCCTGATCGACGTCCCCGTCGGTGTCAAACGTCAGTTCCCAGTACGGCGTCACCCCGACACCCGCCATGACGACCCCCTCAGCTGCCGCTCGTGCAGCGCATCGTCCTGCGCATCGGCCGTTCCCGCCATACGCAGCGCTACGGCGAACGCCGGAGTGCCGGGGTCAGGCCAGCTCGCGCTCCCTGGTCTCCGGCAGCACCAGCACGCACAGCAGGGAGACCACGGCCATCGCGGAGACGTACCAGCCGACGGAGGAGGAGCCGAAGGCGGCCTGCAGACGGGTGGCGATCAGCGGGGAGACCGCGCCGCCGAGGACACCGCCGAGGTTGTAGGCGAGCGAGGCGCCGGAGTAACGGACCCTGGTGGAGAACAGCTCGGGCAGGTAGGCGCCCATCGGGCCGTAGACGACGCCCATGCAGAACAGCGCGCCGCCGAGGGCGAGGGCCACCAGCACCGGCGACTCGGTGTCCAGCAGCGGGAAGAGGACCAGGCCCCAGACGACGGCGAGGCCGCAGCCGGCCAGGACGAGCTTGCGGCGGCCCGCGCCGTCGGAGCGGGTCGCGGCGAGCCAGGTGCCGGCGGCGAGGAAGAGGCAGGCGACCAGGGACAGGGCCAGCATGGTGTTGCGGGAGATGCCGAGCGTGCCGGTCGCGTAGGAGAGGCAGTACGTCGTGGCCGTGTAGAACAGCCCGTACGCGATGATCATGCCGCCCGCGCCGAGCAGCAGCTCGCGCCAGTGGCCGCGGATCACGTCCAGCGTGGGGACCTTGCTGGCCTCCTGCGCGTCCATCACCTTCGCGAAGACCGGCGTCTCACTGATCTTCAGCCGGACGAACAGGCCGACCGCGACCAGCAGGAACGACAGCAGGAACGGGATGCGCCAGCCCCAGGACCGGAAGGCCGCGTCGTCCAGCGAGGCGGACAGCAGCCAGAAGATGCCGGTCGCGGCGAAGAAGCCGACGGACGGGCCCAGCTGCGGGAAGGCGGCGTACAGGCCGCGCCGCTTCTTCGGGGCGTGTTCGACCGCGAGCAGCGCCGCGCCGCCCCACTCGCCGCCCAGCCCGATGCCCTGCACGAAGCGGAGCAGGATCAGCAGCAGCGGGGCCCAGATGCCCAGCGTGGCGTAGCCGGGCAGCAGCCCGACGAAGGCCGTGGACAGGCCCATCAGCAGCAGCGAGACGACCAGGACGGACTTGCGGCCGACCCGGTCGCCGAAGTGCCCGAAGACGATCGAGCCGAGCGGCCGCGCCGCGAACGCCACCGCGTAGGTGGAGAAGGACGCGAGGGTGGCGTTCACCGGGTCCAGGGTCGGGAAGAACGCCTGGTTCAGTACGAGCGCGGCCGCGGTCCCGTAGATGTAGAAGTCGTAGAACTCGATGGCCGTTCCGATGAACGACGCCACGGCCACCCGCCGCAGGCTCTCTGAGCTGCCCTCGCCGCCGGCGGGTCCGGCCGTGGTCTCTTCTGCTGTCGCTTCGCTGTGCACGAGCCGCATGCTCACGGTCGTTGTATGGGGCAGTCAATAGGTGGGACGTGTGGTCTCGGCTACTGAGACGGCTGTGCTACTGAGACGGCTGTCTTGGGCGGGCCCGGCCGAGGGCCGCTCCGGCGCGGGCGGCCCGGCTCAGTGGTAGCGCAGGTAACCGGCGCGCAGCGCACGGAACTTCGCGAGGTCCGCCTGCCAGGCGCCGACGACCTCGTCCGTCCCGGCCCCCGCGTCGATCATCGTGCGTACCTTGTCCGAGCCCGCGAGCCGGTCGATCCCGTTGTCCGGGCGCCAGGCGAACTGCTGCCACACCTTCTTCGCCGTCACCAGCAGCGCGATGCCGGTCCGCACCGGGTCGAACGCCGCCCGGTCGTGGACGTGCAGCTGCACCCCGCCGATCGTCTTCCCCTGGAACTTGGAGAACGTCGGCGCGAAGTACGCCTCACGGAAGCGGACGCCCGGCAGCCGCTCGGCGCTGACCGCCTCGGCCCACTTCCGGTCGATGCCTTCCGCACCGAGCAGCTCGAACGGCCGTGTCGTGCCCCGCCCTTCGGAGAGGTTCGTGCCCTCGAAGAGGCACGTGCCGGAGTAGACCAGCGCGGTGTCCGGGGTCGGCATGTTGGGGCTGGGCGGCACCCACGGCAGCCCGGTCGCGTCGAAGAAATCGGCGCGCCGCCAGCCCTTCATCAGGACGGTGTCCAGCCGTACCGCCTTGCCGGCCGCCGCGGGCACGAACCGCTCGTTGAAGAGCAGCGCCAGCTCCGCCACCGTCATCCCGTGCGCCTGCGCGATCGGCTCCCGGCCGACGAACGAGGCGTACTTCTTGTCCAGCACGGGACCGGACGCCTCGCGCCCGGTCACCGGGTTCGGCCTGTCCAGCACGACGAACCGTTTCCCCGCCATGGCCGCCGCCACCATGCAGTCGTACAGCGTCCAGATGTAGGTGTAGAAGCGCGCGCCCACGTCCTGGATGTCGAAGACGACCGTGTCGACCCCGGACTCGGTGAAGATGTCCGCCAGCGCCCGGCCGCTCTTCTGGTACGTGTCGTACACCGGCAGCCCGGTCGCCGGGTCGGTGGACTTCCCCTCCGAACCGCCCGCCTGCGCCGTGCCGCGGAAGCCGTGCTCGGGGCCGAACACCGCGGTCAGCCGTACGCTCCCGGCCGCGTGCATCACGTCCACGAGGTGCGCCGCGTCCTGGGTGATGCCGGTCGGGTTGGTGACGACGCCGACCTGCTGCCCGGAGAGCAGCGCGTACCCGTCGGCGGCGAGCCGGTCGAAACCGGTCCGCACCGGGCGGCCGGCGGACGGTGGGGGAGCCGCCGACGCCGTGCCCGGGGCACCGGCGAGCACGCCGGTCATCGCGCCGGTGACCGTCAGCAGGCTCCGTCTGGACAGGGCCATGCGCACACCTCCGTGATCGGGGTTCGTGTGCTGTGACGCTAACGCGCGCGAGGCCGCACGGGAACGCACCGCACAGGGCGGGTCGGGCCCTTCCCTTCGGTGCGCCGGGCCCTTCCCTTCGCACATACCGACTGGTTAGTCTGCCGTTCGGTCGTGATGCCGGTCGAGCCGAGGGAGACACACGTGGAAGCCGTGCGGGACAAGACCGTGGTGGTCACCGGGGCGGGCGGCGGCATCGGTGCCGCCCTCGCCGCCCGCTTCACCGCCGAGGGCGCGCGGGTCGTCGTCAACGACCTGGACAAGGAGAAGGCCGAGCGCACCGCCGCCGAGCTGGGCGCGATCGCGCTCCCCGGCGACGCCTCGACGATCGTCCCGGCGGCCCGCGAGGCCCTCGGCGGCCGCATCGACATCTTCTGCGCCAACGCGGGCGTGGGCACCGGCGGCGGCCCCGAGGCCCCCGACAGCGACTGGGACTTCGCCTGGGACGTCAACGTCATGGCCCACGTACGGGCCGCGCGCGAGCTGATACCGGAGTGGCTGGAGCGCGGCAGCGGCCGCTTCGTCGCCACCGTCTCGGCCGCCGGCCTGCTCACCATGATCGGCTCCGCGCCGTACAGCGTGACCAAGCACGCCGCGTACGCCTTCGCCGAATGGCTCTCCGCCACCTACCGGCACCGCGGCATCGACGTGCACGCCATCTGCCCGCAGGGCGTCCGCACGGACATGCTCAGCAACACCGGGTCCGCCGGCGACCTCGTCCTCACCGCCGGTGCCATCGAGCCCGCCGCCGTCGCCGACGCGCTCTTCGAGGCGATCACCGAGCGGCGCTTCCTGGTCCTGCCGCACCCGGAGGTCGCCGGTTACTACGCCGCCCGCGCCGCCGACCCCGACCGCTGGCTCGGCGGCATGAACCACCTCCAGCGCAAGCTCGACGCCGCCACGGACGCCGGCGCCTGAACAGCGCGCACGCGCACAGCACCGTACGGCGCGGCGGGGACGACCGCGCCCACCACCGGGACGAGAAGAGAGAAGGGCCGCACGCCGATGACGTCGTACCAGGACAAGCCGTGGCTGTCGCAGCTGAACGAGGCACAGCGCGCCCCCGTGCACCCGCACCCCTCCACCCTGCACGCCTTCAAGGAAGCGGTCCGCCGGGTCCCCGACCGGACCGCACTGGCCTACTTCGACGGCCGGCTGTCCTACGCCGAGACCGACGCGCTCTCCGACGGCATCGCCGCGTACCTCGGCGACCAGGGCTTCCGCCCCGGCGACCGCGCCGCGATCATGCTCCAGAACACTCCCCATTTCGTCCTCGCGCTCTTCGGCGTCTGGAAGGCGGGCGGCGTCGTCGTCCCCGTCAACCCCATGTACAAGTCCGGCGAGATGACCCACGTCCTCACCGATGCCGAGGTCACCGCCGTGATCTGCGCCGACCACACCTGGGACGGCTTCCTCCGCGAGACCGCGGCCGCCGCCCCCTCCGTACGCATCGCGCTGACCGCCTGCGAACGGGACCTGCAGACCAGAGACGACGCCCGCGTACTGCGCGGCGAGCGCCTCGGCCCGCGCGAGGGCGCCGACGACCTGCTCGCCACCGCCCGCGCGTACGAGGGACGCGGCCCCGCCGCCGACGTACCCGAGCTCACCGCCGACGACATCGCCCTGATCAGCTACACCTCGGGCACCAGCGGCACGCCCAAGGGCGCCACCAACACCCACGGCAACATCTCCTACAACGCCGAACGCCAGCGCACCGGCCTCGGGCTCCCCGACGGCGCCGCCTACTTCGCACTCGCGCCGCTCTTCCACATCACCGGCATGGTCTGCGAGCTGGCCTCCTGCATCACCGGCGGCGGCACCCTGGCGCTGGCGTACCGCTTCGAGGCCGGCGTCGTCCTGGACGCCTTCCTGGAGCACCGCCCGGCCTTCACCGTCGGCCCCTCCACCGCGTACATGGCCCTGATGGCCCACCCGGACGTCACCCGCGACCACTTCTCCTCCTTCACCACCATCTCCTCGGGCGGCGCCCCGCTGCCGCCCGCCCTGGTCGAGAAGTTCCGCGCGGACTTCGGCCCGTACATCCGCAACGGGTACGGCCTCACCGAGTGCACGGCCCCCTGCGCCAGCGTGCCGCCGCAGCTGGAGGCGCCCGTCGACAAGGTCTCCGGCACCCTCGCGGTCGGCGTGCCGGGCCCCGACACGGTCGTGCGGATCATCGACGACCAGGGCCGGGACGTGCCCTTCGGCGAACAGGGCGAGATAGCCGTCCGCGGGCCCCAGGTCGTCCCCGGCTACTGGCGCCGCCCCGACGCCACCGCCGAGGCGATCCCCGACGGCGAGCTGCGCACCGGCGACATCGGCTTCATGGACACCGACGGCTGGCTGTACGTCGTCGACCGCAAGAAGGACATGATCAACGCCTCCGGCTTCAAGGTCTGGCCGCGCGAGGTCGAGGACGTGCTCTACAGCCACCCCGCCGTGCGCGAGGCGGCCGTCGTCGGCGTCCCGGACTCCTACCGCGGTGAATCGGTCAAGGCGTACGTCAGCTTCCGCCCCGGCCAGTCCCCGGACCCCGCCGAGCTGGCCGCCTACTGCAAGGAACGGCTGGCCGCGTACAAATATCCCCGCGAGGTGGAGGTCCTGCCCGAACTGCCGAAGACGACGAGTGGGAAGATCCTCCGACGGGAGCTCCGCAACCGCGGCTAGCCTCCGGTGAACCAGCACGTGAGTACGTGCACGTGAGTACGTGAGTACGGAGAAGGACAGGTGAGGGCGATGGCCGGCACGACGGACGGGAGCACGAAGCCCGTGGCACAGCGGCTGCTGGCCACCGCCACCCGGCTCTTCGCCGAGCAGGGGTACGACCGGACCTCGGTCCAGGAGATCGTCGAGGCGGCGGGCGTCACCAAGGGCGCCCTGTACCACTACTTCGGCTCCAAGGACGATCTGCTGCACGAGGTCTACGGGCGCGTCCTCCGCCTCCAGCAGGAGCGCCTGGACCACTTCGCGAACGCCGACGCGCCGGTGGAGCAGCGCCTCCGCGACGCCGCCGCGGACGTGGTCGTCACGACCATCGAGAACCTCGACGACACGAAGATCTTCTTCCGCTCCATGCACCAGCTCTCGCCGGAGAAGGACAAGCAGGTACGCGCCGAGCGCCGCCGCTACCACGAGCGCTTCCGCGCCCTGATCGAAGAGGGCCAGCGCGCCGGCGTCTTCACCGCCGAGGTCCCCGCCGACCTGATCGTCGATTACCACTTCGGCTCGGTCCACCACCTCGGCACGTGGTACCGCGAGGGCGGGCCCCTCACGCCCCGCGAGGTCGCGGACCACCTGGCGGATCTGCTGCTGCGGGCGCTGCGGCCGTAGGGACGGACCTTCTGCTGCGGGCGCTGCGGCCGTAGGGGCGGACCTTCTGCTGCGGGCACTGCGGGCACTGCGGGCACTGCGGGCGCTGCGGGCGCAGGGAAGGCGCCGGGTGCGCGGGGCCCGTAGGTGCGGCCGATTCGTATGACTGCGGCGCTGCCCCCGATTGCGCAGACCCCCAGCCCCCCACCTCGGGGGTTACCCAGGTGAGGGGCTGTGAACGCTCGCCGCGCTCAACCCGTTCGGGTTACAGGTACTTCTTGATCTCCCGGCGGGCCAGGGAGCGCTGGTGGACCTCGTCCGGGCCGTCCGCCAGGCGGAGCGTGCGGGCGCCGGCCCACAGTTCGGCGAGCGGGAAGTCCTGGCTGACGCCGCCCGCGCCGTGCAGCTGGACGGCCTGGTCGATGATGTCCACGACCGTGCGCGGCGTGGCGATCTTGATGGACTGGATCTCCGTGTGCGCGCCCTTGTTGCCGACCGTGTCCATCAGCCACGCCGTCTTCAGGACCAGGAGCCGCAGCTGCTCGACGGCGACCCGCGCGTCCGCGATCCACTCCTGGACGACGCCCTGCTGGGCGAGCGGCTTGCCGAAGGCGGTACGTGCCACCGCCCGCTTGCACATCAGCTCGATCGCCCGCTCGGCCATGCCGATCAGCCGCATGCAGTGGTGGATCCGGCCGGGGCCGAGCCGCGCCTGGGCGATGCCGAAGCCGCCGCCCTCCTCGCCGACGAGGTTCGCGGCCGGGACGCGCACGTTCTCGAAGAGCACCTCCGCGTGGCCGCCGTGGGAGTGGTCCTCGTACCCGTAGACCTGCATCGCGCGCTTGACCGTCAGGCCCGGCGTGTCGCGCGGGACGAGGATCATCGACTGCTGGCGGCGGATGTCCTCGCCGTCCGGGTCGGTCTTGCCCATCACGATGAAGATCTGGCACAGCGGGTTCATCGCGCCGGAGATGTACCACTTGCGGCCGTTGATGACGTAGTCGTCGCCGTCCCGCTCGATGCGCGTCTCGATGTTGGTGGCGTCGGACGAGGCCACCTCCGGCTCGGTCATCGCGAACGCGGAGCGGATCTCGCCCGCGAGCAGCGGCTCCAGCCACTGCTTCTTCTGCGCCTCGTTGCCGAACTGCGCGAGTACTTCCATGTTGCCGGTGTCCGGCGCGGCACAGTTCAGCGCGGTCGACGCGAGCTGCGGGGAGCGGCCGGTGATCTCCGCGAGGGGCGCGTACTGGAGGTTGGTGAGCCCGGCACCGTACTCCGAGTCGGGGAGGAACAGATTCCACAGCCCCCGCTTGCGGGCCTCCGCCTTCAGCTCCTCCACGATCGCCGGGGTGTCCCAGGGCGAGGCGAGCGCGGCCCGCTGCTCGCGCGCGACCTGCTCGGCGGGGTAGACGTGCTCGTCCATGAACGCGAGCAGTTTCTCGCGCAGCTCCTGCGTGCGGGCGTCGAATGCGAAGTCCATGAGCGTGCTCAGCCTTCCTTCACGGGGGACAGGGTGGAGAGAGTGCGGCGGCCGTTCTCGATGAAGCGCGGCACGACCTCGCCGATCCGGTCGAAGCCCGCGCCGACGGTCTGCCCGAGCGTGTAGCGGTAGTGGATGCCCTCGAGGATCACCGCGAGCTTGAAGTACGCGAACGCGGTGTACCAGGCGACCTGCGAGACGTCGCGTCCGGACCCGGCCGCGTACCGCTCGATCAGCTCGCCCGGTTCCGGGTGGCCCGGGGCGCTGCGGGTCGTGGTGACCGGCGAGTCGGGGGACTCCTCCTGCTCGCTGTACATGGCCAGCAGGCCCAGGTCGGTGAGCGGGTCGCCGAGCGTGGACATCTCCCAGTCCAGTACCGCCGCGATCCGGTCGTCCGCGCCGACCAGGACGTTGTCCAGGCGGTAGTCGCCGTGCACGATCGCGGGCGCGGGGGAGTCGGGCAGCTTCCTGCCCAGCGCCTCGTGGAGTTCGTCGATACCGGGCAGGTCGCGGTTCCTGGAGGCGGCGAGCTGCTTGCCCCAGCGGCGCAGCTGCCGCTCCAGGAACCCGTCGGGCCGCCCGAAGTCGCCCAGGCCCACCGACTCCGGGTCGACGGCGTGCAGGTCGACAAGGGTGTCGACGAGGCGGAGGACGATGTCGCGGGTGCGCTCGGGGCCGAGCGGACGCAGTTGTTCGGCGGTGCGGTACGGAGTGCCGTCCACGAGCTCCATCACGTAGAACGGCGCCCCGATGACCTCCTCGTCCTGGCAGAGCGCCAGCGTCTCCGGCACCGGCACCCGGGTATCGTGCAGCGCGCTGATGACACGGTGCTCGCGGGCCATGTCGTGCGCGGTGGCCAGGACGTGGCCGAGCGGCGGGCGGCGGACGACCCAGTGCCCGGTGCCGTCGGTGACGCGGTAGGTGAGGTTGGACCGCCCGCCCTGGACCAGCTCGGCGCTCAGCGGGCCCGCCACCAGTCCCGGGCACTCCCGGTCCAGGTGGGCGCGGAGCCGCCCCAGATCGAGGCCGGGCGGATTGTCCTTGCTCATCGTGCGCCTCCGTGTGCTGACCGGTGGAGTATGACCGTCCACGATCATGCCGACTAGTCGGTATGGCGTCCAGAGGGCAGAGCGGACCGGTTGGGGAGGAGGGGTGTTCCGCGCGTCACACGAAGGCCCCGGCGAGCTGGGGTGCGGTGACGCGTGAGCCTCGCGTACCGCGCCCGCCCGGGGCCGGGCCTACAGTGCGATTGCCGCGCCCAGGCCCACCAGTATCAGCGTGCAGGCCGTCGTGAGGAGGGCCGTGCGGGTGGTCATCGGGCGGGGGCGGCCTGCCGAGGCGGGGGCGGTCAGGGTGCGCATCCGGGTGTGGGCCGCGGTGAGGAAGGCCAGGCCGGCGAGGACCAGGAGTGCGACGAGGGCGACCTCCGTCCCGGTGGGTTCGCCGGTGAGCAGCACCTGACGCCAGGCCAGTACCACGGCCACCGCGCAGGACAGCGTCGTGCGCCGCCACGCCATCCGGGTCCGCTCGGGCTGCAGCCCCGGGTCCCGTACGGCCTCCTGGCGTCCCTCCGTACCGCCCACGGTCAGCGCGTCCAGCCGAGCAGGACGACCACCGCGATGGCCACCGCCAGCAGTCCGACGCCCGCGCCCAGCAGGGACGGGAAGCGGGAGGCGGGCAGGTCCTCGCCGCGCCGCATCGCCCGCTCGCAGCGCACCCAGTGGCTGACGGAGCGCACGGCGCACAGCGCGCCGCCCGCGAGCAGCGCCACGGTGAAGACCGTACGCACCGTCTGGTGCAGCGACGGCAGGAACTGATCGACCGCGAAACCGCCGCCGATCAGCGCGAACGCCGTGCGCAGCCAGGCCAGGAACGTGCGCTCGTTGGCGAGCGAGAAGCGGTAGTCGGGGGTGGATCCCTCGTTGCGGATCCGCGCGGGCGCGAACCACAGGCGCAGGTCGGCGGCGAGCGCCCGCATCCGGTCCGTGAAGATCATGTTTCGCACCCTATCCGGCGGCCGGCCGCCCGGCGGCCTCCCAGTCCCGCAGCCGCCGGAACGCCTCCAGGCCGTCCGGCACCCACTCCCACTCCGGCAGCCGGGCCGCCAGCTCCTCCTCCGTCAGGAAGGCGTGCCAGGCGACCTCCTCCACCTGCGGATCGACCGGCAGCGTGCAGCGCACCTCGTACACCGCCGACCACCAGGTGTGCTCCGGCGACTCGTACAGGAACCTGAACAGCGGTACGGGGCGGGGGAGTCCGCGCACGCCCAGCTCCTCCTCGGCCTCGCGCAGCGCCGCGTCGTCGTAGGACTCGCCCGCGCCGACCACCCCGCCCACGAACAGGTCGTAGTGCGAGGGGAAGATCAGCTTCTGCGCCGTGCGGCGGTGCACGAAGATCCGGTCCTGCGCGTCGCGGACCAGGATGAACGTGGAGCGGTGCCGCAGCCGGCGGGCGTACGCCTCGCCGCGCGGGGCCTGCCCCACGACCCGGTCCTGCTCGTCGACGATGTCGAGGATCTCGTCCGCGTTGCGCGGCTGCTGAGAAGCCGGCTGCTCCGGCTGCTGATCGGTCATGGGGTCATGCAATCAGACGCCCGTGCGGCCATCACGCGCCGCGGGTCACTGCCCCATGACGTACTTCACCGTCGGCCCCGTGGTCCAGCCGCCGTCCACCGCCAGTTCGGCGCCGGTCACGTAGGACGCCGCGTCGGAGAGCAGGTACACCACCGCGCTCGCGATCTCGTGCGGCTCGCCGACCCGGCCCATCGGGGTGTTGGGGTAGTTCCCCTCGCCCTTCTGGATGCCGACGCCGGCCGTCATCGGGGTGTAGGTCATGCCCGGGTGCACGGAGTTGACGCGGATGCGGTCGGTGCCGTGCTCCACCGCGGCGATCTTCGACAGGCCGCGCACGCCCCACTTGGACGCGCCGTAGGCACCGGTCATCGCCAGGCCCATCAGGCCCGCGGCGGAGGAGATGTTGACGATCGAGCCGGCGCCGCGCTCCTTCATCAGCGGGGTCACGGTCTTCATGCCGATGAACACGCCGGTGAGGTTGATGTCGAGCACCTTGCGGAAGGCGTCGACGGAGACGGTCTCCAGGGGCTGGCCCATGGATATGCCCGCGTTGTTGACCAGCCCGTCGAGGCCGCCGAACTCCGCGACCGCGAAGTCCGCCGCACGCTGCCAGTCCTCCTCGGAGGTCACGTCGTGGGTGAGGAAGCGGGCCCGGTCGCCGAGCGCAGCCGCGGTCGCCCTGCCGTCCTCCGCCAGGACGTCGGTGATCACGACGTTGGCGCCGGCCTCGATGGCCTGCTTCGCCGCCTCGGCGCCCAGCCCGCGCGCGCCACCGGTGATGAGGATGGTCTTGCCGGTCAGATCGGTCATCGTGCACTCCTGTGTCGGGGAGCGGGGCGTTCCTGCTCCGGTGCGGGGGCGCGCAGCAGCGCCACCGTGGTCGTGACGAGGTCGGCGAGGAAGACGGCCTCGGTGGTGAGCGGGCGCGAGCCGTCGAGGTACTGCCGGGCCCGGTCGGCCAGCGCCGCGCCGATCAGCGTCAGCGCGAGGTCCGTGCGCTCCAGCCGGATCGCCTCGGGCAGCCCGCCGGCCGTGAGGGACGCCTCGATCCGTTCGATCAGCTCCCAGTAGGCGGTGCCCGCGAGCGTGGGGTGCGGCGTCCGCGTACGGATGCCGCTCTCGTGGCTGAGCTGCGCGGAGATCCGCAGGCAGCGCAGCCCCCGCAGGTCGGTCAGCTGGGTCGCCTCGGCCGTGACCAGCGCCTCGATCAGCTCCTCCAGGGACGGCTCGGGCAGTGCCGCCAGAAGGGGCGCGAGCGCCGCTTCCGTACGCGCCAGCCGGCCGGCCATCACCGCGTCCAGCAGGCCCGCGCGGGAACCGAAGTGGTACTGCACCGCCGAGGGGTTGCCCTGGCCGGCCAGCCGCACGATGTCGCGGGTCTGGGCGCCGTCGACGCCCTGCGCCGCGAAGATCTCCTCCGCGGCGCGGATCAGCTTTTCCCGGGTCTCCGACCCTGACGTCCTCGCCATGGGTTCATGTTAATGCTGGCCATTATTAAAAGCGAGTGTCTGTGGTGGCTGGTGTCCGGGGCAGGAGCCGTTGGCCTTACGCGATCTTCCGAAACAGCCGCGCTGGTAGAGGCGTTGGCGGCGCCCCGGTGCACCGAACGGGGTTGACGGGAACCGCCGGTGCCGCTTTGCTGTCTGTGATCACCTGTGATCACCCCGTGTCGATCCGTTCATCGAACCTGCACATCGCGCACAGCTGCCCCGTGCGGGGCGCCGGAGGGAAGAGCGCCGTGGAGAGACCCCTGGTATGACTCCACCGCCCCCACCCCCACCTCTGGGGCGCGCCCGCCGCAAGGCCCCCGCCGGAGTCCGTCCCGCGCTCGACGACGCCGAGCTCGCCGCGAGCCTCGACGCGCTCGCACAGGGCCGCTGGACCGCCGCCCGGGCCCTGCTCGCCGCGACCGGTACCGACTGGGACCGGCGCGGCCACCGCCTGCTCGTTCTCGGAGCCGCGAAGACGGGCGCCGTCTGGGCCCGTGAGTGGCAGCTCGCCGAGCCCGACAGCCCCGACGCCGCCGCCTTCGTCGCGGCCGCCGCGGCCCACCGTGTACTGCGCGGCAAGGAGTCCGCCGAGGCCGCCCGCGAGAGCTGCCTGACCGCCGCCCGGATGGCGCCCGCCGACCCCACCCCCTGGCTCGCGCTGCTCCTGCTGGCCCGCGCCACCGGCACCCCCGACGCCCGCGAGCACGCCTTCGACCAGGTACGCGCCCGGCACCCCGGACACCACCACGCCCACCACTTGATGGCCGCCTGCCTCGCCGAACACCAGCCGGATGACGCCGACGACCCGCTGCACCAGGTCTACGACTTCGCCGCCTGGGCCGCCGAGCAGGCCCCCGCCGACTCCCCGCTGGCCGTCCTGCCCGTCGTCGCCCACGCCGAGCGGTACCGCGTCCTGGCCGCCGCCGGGCTGGAGCCCGCCGACCCCGCGGCGTCCGGGCACTGGGCCACCCGCCGCGCCCGCCAGGCCATGAAGGCCGCCTTCGACTGGTGGCTGGAGCACGAGGCCACCCACCAGGGCAGCGCTGAGCGCGGCACCGGCCACCCGCGCGGCATGGTCGACCTGAACTTCCTCGCCCACGCCAAGTACTGCGAAGGGCGGCTGGCCGAGGCGGCCGCACTCTTCCACCGCATCGGCCCGCACGTCACCGCCGAGCCGTGGGGCTACCCCGACCGCGACCCGGCGCGCGCCTTCCGGGCCGCCCGCGACCTCGCCCTGCGCGCCACCTGATCCCGCCGTCCCCGGAAAGGACCGTTCCGCCATGCCCACCGGCAGTACGCACGAGATCAGCACCTTCAAGGGACAGGACCGCGCCCTGAGTGCCGACCGCATCGGCACGCCCGGCCTCCTGCTGTCCGTACTGGCCGCCAGCGCCCCGCTGATGGCCGTCGCCGGCGTCATGGTGACCACGTACCAGGTCATGGGCATCGTCGGGCAGCCGCTGCTGTTCGTCATCCTGGGCGTGGTGATGGCGCTGTTCAGCGTCGGATACGCCGAGATGAGCCGGCACGTGCACAACGCCGGTGCCTTCTACGCGTACATCGCCAGGGGCCTGGGCGGCACGGCGGGCGCCGGCGCGTCCTTCGTGGCGCTCGCCGCCTACTGCGCCCTCCAGGTCGGCATCTACGGCATCTTCGGCTTCGAATTCGCCGCCCTGCTCGGCACGTTCTTCGGCATCACCGTCGTGTGGTGGGTCCCCGCCGTACTCGCCGTCCTGCTCACCGGCGCCCTCGGCGCCCTGAAGATCGACCTCAACGCGAAGGTGCTGGGCGTCCTGCTTCTCATAGAGGTCGCCCTCATTGTGGTCTTCGACCTCGCGTTCGCCGCGCAGCCCGGGCCACAGGGTCTGTCGCTGCACGCCTTCGACCCCGCGACGCTGGGCGGCGCCGGTCTCGGCACGGCCCTGTGCTTCGCCGTCGCCGGCTTCCTCGGCTTCGAACAGGCCCCGGTGTACGCGGAGGAGACCAGCCGGCCGGGGACCGTCGTGGCACGCGTGATGTTCCTCGCCGTCGGCTTCTCCGCGGTCTTCTTCGCCCTCAGCTCCTGGCTCATCGGCGTCGCCACCGGCCCGGACCACGTCGTCGCCGCCGCCGGCAAGGAAGGCCCCGGGCTGATCTTCGCGCTCGCCGAGCCCCGCCTCGGCGGTCTCTTCACCGACGTCCTACACGTCTTCTTCGTGACCGGCATCTTCGCCTCGATGCTCAGCTTCCACAACGTCGTGGCCCGCTACGCCTTCGCCATGGGCCGCGAGGGCCTGCTGCCCGCCGCCCTCGGCCGCACTTCGAAGGCCAGCGGCGCGCCGGCCCTCGGCTCGTTCCTGCAGACCGTCGTCTCGCTGCTCGTCGTCGTGGCGTTCGCCGTCACCGACCGCGCGCCCACTGGCGACCCCACTGCCCCCGTACTGAGGCTCTTCACCTGGGGCGGCAACCTCGGCGCCCTCGGGGTCATCGCCCTGATGGCCACCGCGTGCGCCGCCGTCATCGCCTTCTTCGTACGCCGCGGTGCCGGGCGCGCCCAGGCCGGGCGGCTCATTGCCGCCGCCGTCGCCGGGCTCGCCCTGCTGGTCGTCCTGGTCTACGCGGTCAAGGACTTCGGCGTCCTGGTCGGCGCCGGTACGGGCTCCGCGCTGAGCTGGCTTCTGCCGGCCCTCATCGGCCTCGCGGCGGTCGTGGGACTCGTGTACGGGCGCGTGCTGCGCGCCACCCGCCCCGAGGTGCACGCCCGGATCGGCCTGGGCAACGAGGCGTTCCAGTTGGCGAAGGCGGCCGCTGACGGGGCGCAGGGGGCCGCTGACGGGGCGCAGGCGGCCTCGGACGGGGCGCAGGCGACCGCTGACGGGGCGCCGGGCGCGGAGCCGGGCACGGAGCCCGGGCGGGGCCTCCTCAGCCCTCCAGGGACGCGCTGACGCGGCGGGAGACCTTGATGGCGTAGAGGTCCAGGATGCCGGGCGGCTCGGCGATGCCCGGGCCGCCCGCCCGTATCCACGCGGCGATGTCCGCCAGCGCCTCGTCGTCGTTGACCAGGCCCAGCCATACGGGGCGGCCGCCCGCCGCGCGCCCCTCGGGCGACGGCTGGACCACGACCACGTTCGCCTGGTCGCAGACGTCCAGGCACTCCGAAGCGCGCACCGGGGCCGCGCCGTCCAGCGCGGCGCGCAGCCGCGGGATCTGTCCCGCGTGGTCGACACCGGGAATCTTGCCCGCGTCACCGCAGCAGCAGCCGCGGCACACCGTGACACGGCAGGAGGCGGCCTGGGCGGCGGGGCGGCGGGAACGCTTGCTGATCACCGCTCCATCGTACGGGGGTGCCGGTGCCGCTCCGGAGGGCCCACGGATGGTCCACGGGCGGTCCACGGGTGTGTCCCTCAACTCACGGTGACACGGGGGTCTTTGGGGTAGGACCGCTGACATGACAGACACTGACACGTATACCGGCTCCGGCGCTGCGCCCTCTGGTGCGGCGACGCGCATACCTGGCCCCAAGGGGCTGCCCCTCCTCGGGTCGATGTTCGAACTGCAGCAGGACTCGCTGGGGGCGTTCCTGCGGGCCCGCCGCGACCACGGTGACGTGGTGCGGGTGTCGGCGGGGCCGCCCGGCCTGCGGACGGTGCTGCACGGCGTCTTCTCCGCCGAGGGTGTGCAGCAGGTGCTCGCCACGGAGTCGGCGAACTTCCGCAAGGACAACCCGTTCTACGAAGAGGTCCGGGCCGCCTTCGGCAACGGCCTGCTGACCAGCCAGGACGCCGACTATCTGCGGCAGCGGCGGCTGGTGCAGCCGCTCTTCACCAAGCGCAGGGTGGACGGGTACGCCGACGCGATCGCGCAGGAGGCCGAGGCGGTCGTTGAACGATGGGGCGAGCGGACGACCGTCGACCTCGTCGGCGAGATGAGCCGGCTCGCGCTGCGCACGGTCGCGCGCATCCTCTTCGGCGCCGACGTGGAGGCCGCCGTGGAGGTCATCCACCGCTCCTTCCCGGTGATCAACTCCTACGCCCTGAGCCGCGCGTACGCTCCGGTGAACGTGCCCCGCGAGTGGCCCACCCCCGGCAACCGCCGTGCGATGGCCGCGATCGCGGAGGTGTACGCGGTCTGCGACCGGATCATCGCCGAGCGCCGCGCCGCCCCCGAGGGCCCGGTCGGCGACGACCTGCTCACCCTTCTCGCGCAGGCCGGCAGCGAGGAGGACGGCAGCCTGGACGCGACCGAGATCCGCGACCAGGTGCTGGTCTTCCTCCTCGCGGGGCACGAGACCACCGCCACCTCGATGGCCTTCACGCTGCACCTGCTGTCGCGCCACCCGGAGGAGCAGGCGCGCGCCCGGCAGGAGGTCGACGAGGTACTGGGCGACCGTGCGCCCACCGCCGCCGACCTGGAGCGGCTGCCGTATCTGACGCAGGTGCTCAAGGAGGGCATGCGGCTCTACCCGGCCGCTCCGGTGGTCGGCCGCCGGGCCGGCGCGGACACGGAGATCGGCGGCTACCGCATCCCGGCCGGCTCGGACGTCGTGGTCGCCCCCTGGGTGACGCACCGCAACCCGGACCTCTGGGAGGACCCGGAGCGGTTCGACCCCGAGCGGTTCACGCCGGAGCGGGTGGCCGAGCGGCACCGGTACGCGTGGTTCCCGTTCGGCGGCGGGCCGCGGGCCTGCATCGGCCAGCACTTCTCGATGCTGGAGTCGGTACTGGCGCTGGCGACGCTGCTGCGCGGGTACGAGCTGACGGCGGTGGACGACGCCGAGGTACCGGTGGCCGCGGGCATCACCTTGCAGGCCAAGGGCCCGGCGCGGGTCCGGCTGCGGTCGCGCCGAAAGCCCTCGCCGGGCAGCGACGCGGCGTAAACGCAACGAAAATAGTGTTTGCGTTTTCGTCTCGACCGGCGTAGCGTCTTTCCCGGCCCCATTGCCGTCGATTGGAGAAGGCCGTTGCTCGTCTGAGGTCCTGAGACACCGCGCTGGTCCAGCGCATCGTGACCCGACCTCGGCGTGCCATCGTGCCCACGACGGCCGTCCGGCCGCCCGCGTACACCCCGGTGTGCGCGGGATGCGTACGGCAGTTCCGTACGCATCCCCGGCGGCCGGCACCTTCACGGTCCCCCGCACCTGCGGTGTCTCCCTGTGCTGCTCCAACAGCCCACCCCTTTGCCTCCAGGAGACCCGTATGTCCATGTCCTCACACGCCGGCCCCGCCGCCTCCATCGTCTGCACCGGCCTGAGCTTCGCCTGGCCCGACGGCACGACCGTCCTGGACGACTTCCAGCTCACCATCGGCCCCGGCCGCACGGGCCTCATCGGCCTCAACGGCGCCGGAAAATCAACCCTGTTGAAGCTCATCGCCGGCGAGCTGACGCCGGCCGCCGGCAGCGTCAAGGCCACCGGCGACATCGGCTATCTCCCGCAGAACCTCACCCTGGACACGGCCCTCCCGGTCGACGAAGTGCTGGGCATCGCCCGCATCCGTAAGGCGCTGCACGCCATCGAGGGCGGCGACGCGAGCGAGGAGCATTTCACCGCCGTCGGCGACGACTGGGACGTCGAGGAGCGCGCCCGCGCCACCCTCGACCAGCTCGGCCTGCACGGCATCGAGCTGGACCGCACCCTGGGCGAGGTGTCCGGCGGCGAGTCCGTCCTGCTCAGGCTGGCCGCCCTGCTGCTGCGCCGCCCGGACGTGCTCCTCCTGGACGAGCCGACGAACAACCTCGACCGCCGGGCCCGCGCCCGGCTGCACGAAGCGGTCGAGCGCTGGTCCGGCGTGCTGGTCGTGGTCAGCCACGACCGGGAGCTGCTGGAACTGGTCGACCAGATCGCCGACTTCCGGGCCGGCGAGGTCCACTGGTACGGCGGCAACTTCAGCGCGTACGAAGCGGCCCTCGCCGTCGAGCAGGAGGCGGCCGAGCGCATGGTGCGGGTCGCCGAGGCGGACGTGCAGCGCCAGCGCCGCGAACTGTCCGACGCCCACGTCAAACTGGCCCGCCGGGTGCGCTACGGCAACAAGATGGCCGCCAACAAGCGCGAGCCGAAGATCATCATGAACGAGCGCAAGCGCCAGGCCCAGGTCTCCGCGGGCAAGCACCGCATCATGCACACCGAGAAGCTCAAGGAGGCCAAGGAGCGGCTCAGCGAAGCGGCCGAGGCGGTCCGCGACGACGACGCGATCCGCATCGACCTCCCGTACACCGCCGTGCCCCCGGGCCGCGGCGTGCTCACGCTCCAGGGCCTGACGACCCGCTGCGGCACCCGCGTCGACCTGGAGCTGCGCGGCCCCGAGCGGCTCGCCCTCACGGGACCCAACGGCTCCGGCAAGACGACCCTCCTCCGTACGGTCACCGGCGAGCTCGCCCCGCTGTCGGGCGAGGCGGTGGTCCACGTACCGCACCGCTTCCTGCCCCAGCGGCTGGACGTGCTCGACGACCGGCTGACCGTCGCGGAGAACGTCGCCCGCTTCGCCCCGCAGGCCACCGTCAACCACGTAAGGGCCCGGCTGGCCCGCTTCCTCTTCAAGGGCGCCCGCGCCGACCAGCCGGCCGCCACCCTCTCCGGCGGGGAGCGCTTCCGCGCGACCCTCGCCGCCCTCATGCTCGCCGAGCCGGCGCCCCAGCTCCTGCTCCTCGACGAGCCCACCAACAACCTCGACCTGGCGTCCGTGCGCCAGCTGG
This sequence comes from Streptomyces sp. NPDC053542, assembly GCF_044544685.1. Classification (NCBI taxonomy): domain Bacteria; kingdom Bacillati; phylum Actinomycetota; class Actinomycetes; order Kitasatosporales; family Streptomycetaceae; genus Streptomyces; species Streptomyces sp. NPDC053542. Next base: position 196,293 of record NZ_JBITXL010000011.1, on the reverse strand, counting down.
TCACCGCCCTCGACGCATACGAAGGAGCCCTGATCGTGGTGAGCCACGACGAACGATTCCTGGCAGAGGCGGGCATCACCCGCACGCTGGACCTCGGCAGCCCGCCCCAGGACGCAGCCCCGGAGCCGGGCACACCGGAGCCGGGCATACCGGCGGAGTAGCGCTCCGGGCGGGTATCGCCCACGGGGGGCGCCGGGTATCGCCCACGGGGGGCGCTCAGAAGTGGTGGAGCAGCTCCGTGAAGGCGGAGAGCCGCAGCACCCTCTCGTCCGCCGGATCCAGCTCGCTGTGCTCCAGCACCCACGTGTTGTCGTTCGGGATGAACACCGCGTTCATCCCGGCGGCACGCGCGGGGAGGATGTCCGACTTGGGGGAGTTGCCGATCATCCAGGCCGACTCCGGCGTCAGCGCGTACTCCCGCGCCAGGTTCCGGTAGGTGCCGACGTCCTTCTCCGCGACGATGTGCACACCGCGGAAGTGGTGCGCCAGCGCGGAGTTGTCCACCTTCCGCCGCTGCTCCTCCGCGTCGCCCTTGGTCAGCAGCAGCAACTCGTGCCGCCCCGCCAGCTCGGCGAGGGTGGCGGCGACCCCGGGGATCAGCTCCACGGTGCCGCCGTCGAACGATGCCGCCCAGGCCGCGATCCGCCCCAGCTCCGCCGCGGTGGCGTCCCGGCCGTGCAGCTGCGCCAGGCACTCGCCCAGGCTCCGCAGGAAGACCTTGCTGCCGTAGCCGTGCACCTCGGCGTTGGCCGCCTCGACGGCGTCCAGGGCCGCGCGCACCCCCTCCCGCCCGAGCCGCAGCCCGATCTCGGGGTCCGTCATCCAGTCCAGGAACTCCTCGATGACCCGCTCGAAGATGACGTTGTTCTCCCAGAGCGTGTCATCCGCGTCAAAGATCAGCACCTTCTCCGTACCACCCAACGCCGTTCCTCCCGCGCGCAAGCCGTCCGCCGTCCATCCGTTCATCCGGCCCGCGCAGGCTAGTGAGCGGACCCGGCCCGGCGCACGGAGTTATCGTGCGAAGCCGGTCCGGCGCACGGGGGTATCGGTGGAACGGCAGCCGCCGCACATGGCGAAGGGCCGGCCGAGTATCAACTCGACCGGCCCTCGCCGCACTGTGTGTCCGAGGGGGGACTTGAACCCCCACGCCCGATAAAGGGCACTAGCACCTCAAGCTAGCGCGTCTGCCATTCCGCCACCCGGACAAGGTGTCTGTCGGGCGGGCCGCCTGGGCCGTTCCGACGTGGAAAACCATAGCAAACATTTGGGGGTGGTCGATCACGCGCTCGGCGGGGGCGCTCCGAGGGCCGCGTCGGCGCGGGCCTGTGACCAGCGTGTGTCGGGGGTATTGCGGCCTTGGGCGCGGGCCGGGGGAGAGGGAGGATGGCAGCAGACCCCGCCGCGGTGACCGCGCGTACCGGCGCGAGCCGCGGCCGTGAAGCATGAGGAGGCAGCGTGAGCGAGTCGAAGCCCGCACCGGACGCGACGAGGCAGGTACCGGCCGTCACCGGCGAGGACGAGGTCGTCGATCTGTGCCGCGACCTGATCCGGATGGACACGAGCAACTACGGCGATCACTCGGGCCCGGGGGAGCGCGTGGCCGCCGAGTACGTGGCGGAGAAGCTCGCCGAGGTCGGGCTGGAACCGCAGATCTTCGAGTCGCACAAGGGGCGCGCCTCCACGGTGGCCCGCATCCAGGGCGAGGACCCGTCGCGCCCCGCGCTGCTGATCCACGGGCACACGGACGTCGTGCCGGCCAATGCCGTGGACTGGACGCACCACCCGTTCTCGGGCGAGATCGTGGACGGGTGCGTATGGGGCCGCGGCGCCGTCGACATGAAGGACATGGACGCGATGACGCTGGCGGTCGTCCGCGACCGGCTGCGCACGGGCCGCAAGCCCCCGCGCGACATCGTGCTGGCGTTCCTCGCGGACGAGGAGGCCGGCGGCGTGTACGGAGCGGGACACCTCGTCCGGGAGCACCCGGAGCTGTTCGAGGGCGTCACGGAGGCGATCAGCGAGGTCGGCGGCTTCTCGTTCACCGTCAACGAGAACCTGCGGCTCTACCTCGTCGAGACGGCCCAGAAGGGCATGGACTGGATGAAGCTGACCGTGGACGGCACGGCCGGCCACGGTTCGATGATCCACAAGGACAACGCGATCACCGAGCTGTCCGCGGCGGTCGCGCGGCTGGGGCAGCACGAGTTCCCGGTGCGGGTGACCAAGACGCTGCGGCACTTCCTCGACGAGCTCGGAGACGCGCTGGGCACCGAGCTCGACCCGGAGAACATGGACGAGACGCTCGCCAAGCTCGGCGGCATCGCCAAGCTCATCGGCGCCTCGCTGCGGAACACCGCCAACCCGACGCAGCTGGGCGCCGGGTACAAGGTCAACGTCATCCCCGGGCAGGCCACCGCGCACGTCGACGGGCGCTTCCTGCCGGGGTACGAGGAGGAGTTCCACGCCGACCTGGACCGGATCCTCGGGCCGCGGGTCAAGCGCGAGCCCATCCACGCGGACAAGGCGCTGGAGACCACCTTCGACGGCGCTCTCGTCGATGCCATGCAGACCGCGCTGCGGGCCGAGGACCCGATCGCGAAGGCCGTGCCGTACATGCTCTCCGCCGGTACGGACGCGAAGCACTTCGACAACCTCGGCATCCGCGGCTTCGGATTCGCGCCGCTGAAGCTGCCGCCGGAGCTGGACTTCGCGGGCATGTTCCACGGCGTGGACGAGCGGGTGCCGGTGGACGCCCTCAAGTTCGGTACGCGGGTCCTCGACCGGTTCATCGAGCTCAGCTGAGGCCCCGCGGCGACCGGAGCCGGGAACGCGTGGGGCGGCGCTGTCGGCGCCGCGCGTCAACACGGGTCAGCCTTTCGTGAGCACTTAACTGAAAAGAGTGAATGAAACCATAGGCTCGTAGCTTCAATACATCTTCCTCGTTACATGGTGTGCGGCCCGAAGTTTGCGGTCGCATTGCCTACAAGGAGGAACAATGATCAAGAAGGTCGTCGCTGCTGCGGCTGCTGCTGGTGGTCTGATGCTCGCGGGTGCGGGCCTGGCCGTCGCCGACTCGGGTGCGCAGGGTGCTGCCCTCAATTCCCCCGGTGTCCTTTCCGGCAACACCGTTCAGGTGCCGGTCCACGTTCCGGTGAACGCCTGCGGCAACACGGTCTCCGTGATCGGGCTGCTGAACCCCGCCTTCGGCAACACCTGCGTCAACGACTGACGTTGACGATCACTCCCATGGGGGTGTGATCCCGGTCGGCCCCGCAGCGCGTCCCATGCGCTCCGGGGCCGAAGGGTTTTCGACGGACGGGCACCCACGACCGTCCGTCCCGGCGGACGGGAACCCACGCTCTGTCCGCCCTTCGAAAAGCAAAAAGGGGAAGGGACGACCTATGCGTAAGGTCGCGAGAAAAAGCCTGATCACTGTGGTGGCCGCGAGTGGCGCGCTCGCCGTTTCCGGCGGTTACGCGCACGCGGATTCGGGCACGAGCGGCGCGTCCGCTCATTCACCGGGGGTGCTGTCGGGAAATACGGTCCAGGTCCCGGTCCACGTCCCGGTCAATGCCTGCGGAAACACCGTCAATGTGGTCGGCCTGCTCAACCCGGCCGCGGGGAACAGCTGCGGGAACGGCTCCGGTGGCACAACGCACGGCTCCGGCCCGAGCGCCGGAGCGAAGGGCGGTACCGACGACTCCCCGGGAGTCGGCTCGGGGAACACCGTGCAGGTCTCCGTGGACGCCCCGGTCAACGCCTGCGGGAACAGTGTGGACGTCGTGGGCGCGCTCAACTCCGCGACGGGCGCCGAGTGCGGCGACTGCGCGTCCTCCGGCCCCGGTCAGCCGGAGCCCCCGGGCAGACCGGATTCGCCGGGTGGGCCGGATTCGCCGGGCGGACCGGAATCGCCGGGCCCGTCCCAGCCGCCGGGTGACGGCACGACGCCCCCGTCGCACGAGCCGGGCGATTCGGGCGGGCCGGGATCGACCCCGCCGGGCGGCGACGAGGGCTCGGACCTGCACCCGCAGACCCCGCCCCGCTCGCACGAGGAGATCGTCACCACGCCCGCGGCCGACGCCCCGCCCGCCGCGGACGAACAGCTGGCACAGACGGGTACGGGCCCGGTGGGTGTGCTCCTCCCGGCCGGCGCGGCCCTGCTCGGCGCGGGCGTCCTCGTGTACCGCAAGGCCCGAGCGGCGGGAGGGGTGCGGGGATAGCCGCAAGAGGTGCCGCCGAGGGGTGATTATCGGCCGCCGCGCGTGAGGAATCGGCCGTTCTCGTCGGGACGGCGGGCGGATCGTTCGCGGACCGGGTAGTTCCGCGAAACGGCACAAAACCGGAGGAAAGACTGCGCTTTACGGTGCTGCCCCGCCACCGGTGTTCGGGGGCGGGGCGCCTTTCACGCCCCGCCCGACCCGGCGGTCGGGGCGTCATCGGACCCGGTACGGGCCCGTATCACCAGGTCGCGCGAATCTGGCGGATGATCCGGCGGCGCAGCCGCACCTTGCGGCTGCCGTCCGGGTTGAGGCGGAGGCGGTCCAACTCCCAGTGTCCGTACTCGGCGTGGTCTGTCAGCAGGCGTGTGGCGGCCTTGCGGGAGACCCCCCGAGGCACATACACATCGCAGAATTCATATTCCGGCATCGCATCTATTGTGCGGGACCGGCCCGGGTACGGATAGCGTCTGCACTATGTCTGATGCTGCGCAGCCCTCCGCTGCCGAGGTACGTGCCGCCGCCGAGGCGGTCAAAGCCGCGCTGGACCGTCACCTCGACGCGGTGGAACGCCGCTCGGGCGAGGACGATGCCGCCGTTTACGCCGCGTTCGACGAGCTGGCCGCGGCGGCAGAGGCGTACGACGAGCTGCTCTACGACACCTACGACGAGGTCACGCCGTTCGAGATCCCCGGCAGCGACGGGCTGCCCGCGTACGCGGGGCCCGAGGAGCCGAGTGCGCTCAGCGTGCTGATCCGCCGGGACTACACCGTCGTGGAGCCGCAGCGGCTGCTGTCGCAGGCGCAGCGCATCGCCGATCTCGACCCCGGCTCGGCCACGGAACCGGGCGCCGCGCAGAGCCCGTCCAGGCCCGGCGGGAACGCGGCGGCCGCCGTGGTCGGCAGCAGCGTGCACGCGGCGCTCGGCGTGCTCTTCGGGGAGTACGAGCCGGACGAAATCGCCTCCCGGCACAAGGAGTTCGGCCTGGAGGAAGGCGACTCCACGCTGTGGGTGGCGGCCGCGGAGGAACCGCCGGAGCCGGGCGAATGGCTCGCAGCCCCCTTCGAGCAGGCCGACCCGCAGCACGTCGTCTGCCGCTTCGACGTCAGCTCCGTCTTCGACGAAGAGCTGGACTTCGGGGACGAGGACGACGAGGTCGACGCGGTCGACGTGGTCGAGGAGGACGACGAGGTCGTGGCGGACGACGAGGACGTGGACGTGGTCTCGGACGACGAGGACGTGGACCCGGACGAGGACGAGGACGCCGAGGACGCCGAGGGGGACGACGGCGCGAACCGGGCCCGTCGGGGGAACGCGAACGGCCGGGGCGGGGCCGCGGCCGACCCCGAGCTGGAGGTCATCGACCGGGAGCGCTGAGGGCCGGGGGCCGGGCCCGGTGGTCGTGCGCGCCCGCCCCGAAGCCCCTGCGCCCGCCCCAGAGCCTCCGCGCTCGCCCCGGGGAGCCCCTGCGCCCGCCCCGGAGCCTCCGCGCTCGCGGCCGGTGACACCGGCCGCCTCGGCGGGGGCCCGGGACGGGCGCGCTCACGTCGCAGGTCTTACGAGGCGTCCGCCTGCCACTCCGCCTGCTGGAGGCTGAGGAGGGTGCGCAGGCGGGTCGTGCGCTCCTTGGCCGGGATTTCGGCGACCGCGCGGGGGAGTGCCTGGTCGGCGCCCTGGACCACGGACAGATGGCGCTCGGCGCGTCCGAAGGCGGTGTAGACCCAGGCGCGGGTCAGCCCGGGAGCCGCGTCGCCCGGCACCACCACCACGGCCGCCGGCCAGCGCATCCCCACGGCCTGGTGGGCCGTGAGCGCCCAGCCGTGCCGCAGCGCGCCGCCCGCCACCTCGTCGCGAGGCACGACGACGGGGGTGCCGCCGCAGTCCAGCCGCAGCCCGTCCGCGTCCGCACCGGTGACCTGGCCCGGCACCGTACGGCCGGGAGCGGGGCTGTACGCGACCCGGTCGCCGGGGTCGAAGCCGCCGAACCGGCCCGGGCCGGGGTTGAGCCGCTCCTTGAGCGCGGCGTTGAGCGCGCGGGTGCCCGCGGCGCCGCCGTGCCCCACGGTGATGACCTGGGTCTCCGCCGTCGGTACGCCGATCGCGCGCGGTACCGAATCGGCGACCAGCTGGACCGTACGGTGCACCGCCTCGCCGGCATCCCGCACCGGAACGATCACGACCTCCTTCTCCGGTGCCTCGACCTCCGTCAGCTCGCCGATGCCGACGCCGGAGACCAGCTCGCCGATGGGGCCGAAGTCCGGGGTACGGGAGGCCACCTGCGGGCAGCAGCGGGCGGCGAGCAGGTCGGCGAAGAGCCGGCCGGGGCCCGCGGACCACAGCACACCGGGGTCGCCGCTGAGGACGAGGCGGGTGCCGTCGGCCAGCGACTCGATGAGCAGCGCGGCGGTCTCCAGGTCCAGCTGCGGCGCGTCCAGCACGACGAGCAGGTCGAGGGCGAGGGAGCCGTCCGCGTTCCGGCCGGGGCCTTCGCGGCCGGCCAGCAGGCCGCCGAGCGTGACGGCGGCGGGCTGCCCGGCGGCTGCCGCGGCGTCGGGCGCCGTCGGTGTGCCGGAGGCGTCGTACTGCGCGGTGGCTTCGGTGACGAGGTCCGCGAACCGGCGGCGGCCGTCCGCGGTGTGGGTGGCGCCGACGGCCCGCAGGCCGAGCGCGCGGGCCGCGGCGATCAGCGCGGCGGGCTCGGCGCGGGCGGCCTCGCCGCCGGTGTGCGCGACCAGGCCGCTGTGCGCGGCGGCCCGGATGAGCTCCCCGGCGGAGGACGAGGGCGCGGCCGCGGCGACGGCCTCCCAGCGCGCGGCCGGGACCCGCGGGGGGCGCGGGGCGATGTCGGCGTCCGCGGGGGTGTCCGTGGCGGAGATGTCCGCGGCGGGAACGTCCGTGTCGGGGACGTCCGTGGCGGGGGTGTCCGTGGCGGGAGTGTCCCCGCTGGTACCGGCTTCGGCTGCCAGGTCCACGTCCACGTCTGCGTCCGTGCCTGCGTCCGTGTCTGCTTCCGCGTCTGCGGCCGCCTCCGGGGCCCCTTCCCGGCCCGCCTCCGGGGCGGCTTCGGCGTCGGCGGGCACGGGCGCGTCCGCCTCCGCCTCGGCCTCCGCTTCCGCATCCGTCTGCGGGATCGGCTCGAAGGTGTTGAGCAGGCGGGAGAGGCCGTCCGCGACGCTCTCCTCAGCCATCGCGAAGCGGTCGAGGCCGAACAGGAGCCGGACGGGGCGCTCCTCGTCCTCCTCGGCGTCCGCCGGGCGCGGCGGCGCCGACGGATCGTCCAGGGCGTCCTGGAACACCAGCACCTCGCCCTCGGCGATCGCCGTCTGCAGGGCCTCGTCCGGGTCCGGCACGGCCCGCGCCGCCAGCGCGGCACGCAGGGCGCTCGCCTCCAGCGCGGAGTGGCCCGCCAGCGCGGCCTGCTCCAGCAGCCAGCCGATCAGGGCCTGGCCACGGCGCTCGTCGCCCGGGCCGCACTCGGGGCCGAGCAGGGCGCGGGCGAAGGTGTCGGCCTGCTCCGGCCGCACGCCCGCGACGGCCAGGAGCCGCCAGGGGTCCTCGCGCAGCGTCTCGCCGGCCTGCTCGCCGAGCGCCCGTACGGCCTTCTCGGCCAGCGCCTCGGGAGCGCCGCCCGCCGCGAGGACCCGGCGCGCCCCGTCGATCCCCGGGGCGAGGGGCCCGCTCAGCGCCTCCCGCGCCGCGCCGCCCTGCGAGCCGGGCCCCTGAGTTGCGCCGCCCTGCGAGCCGGGCCCCTGAGCTGCGCCGCCCTGCGAGCCGGGCCCCTGAGCTGCGCCGCCCTGCGGGCCGGGCCCCTGAGCTGCGCCGCCCTGCGGGCCGGGTCCCTGCGGACCGCCCGGCCGTGCCCCCTGCGGGCCGCCGCCGGAAGCAGTACCGGGGCCGTACGCGCCACCCGCCGGCCCGCCGCCCGCGCCCGCCGGCCCGCTGCCCGCACGCGCGGGCCCGCCGGCGCCCGCCACGGCACCAGCCCCGGCAGGCGCAGCCGCAGCAGCACCGGCGCCGTGCCCGGCCGGCGGCCTGCCGCCGTTCGCCACGGGCCGGCCCCCGGGGGCGGCACCGGCCCCACCGGCCGGTCCGCCGGGTGCCCCCGAGGCACCCGGAGCGGCCGCCGGTCCCGTCGCGCCCGCCGCGCCCGGCCCCGTCGGAGCCGGGCCGCGCGGTGCCTCGTTGAAGAAGGACGCCGCCGAGCGCTCGCCGCTCTCCACGGCCCGCACGGCGGCCGCCAGCGCAGCAGCCGAGGCTTTCGCTCCGGCCGCACCACCGGCGCTCCCACCGGCCCCGGCACCGGCGTCCGCACCGGCCCCGGCACCCGCCGCACCACCGGCCGTACCGGCCGAGCCGCCCGCACCCCCGGCGGACGCGGCCGCCGCGTCATCGCCCGCGGGCCGCGGGCCGCCATCGCCCGCCGGGGCCGGCGGCTCCGGGGCCTCGGCAGGGGCGGGGGCGCCGGTGGGGTGGTCGGTGTTCACAGGGTGCTCCAGTCGTGGTCGGGATAGCGGTGCACGGGCGCGGAGACGTCGTCCAGTGCACGCCGGATCTCGTCAGGAAGACTAAGGGTCTCCACTGACAATGCCGCTCTGAGCTGCTGCGCCGTGCGTGCGCCGACGATCGGCGCGGTCACGCCGGGGCGGTCCCGGAGCCAGCACAGCGCGACCTGGAGCGGGGTGACGGCGAGGCCGTCCGCCGCCGTGGCGACCGCGTCGACGATGCGGCCGGCGGCCTCGTCGAGGTACGGCGCGACGAACGGCGCCAGGTGTTCGGACGCGCCGCGCGAATCGGGCGGCGTGGCATGCCGGTACTTGCCCGTGAGGACGCCGCGGCCGAGCGGGGAGGACGGCAGCAGGCCGAGGCCCAGGTCCAGCGCGGCAGGCAGCACCTCGCGCTCGACGCCGCGCTGGAGGAGGGAGTACTCCAGCTGCGCGCTCGCCAGCCGGGTGCGCACGGCCGGCGCCGCCAGCTGCCAGGTGGCGGCCTTGGCGAGCTGCCAGCCGGAGAAGTTCGCGACGCCCACATAGCGCGCACGGCCGCTGCTGACGGCCGTGTCCAGGGCCTGGAGCGTCTCCTCCAGCGGCGTGTCCGGATCAAAGGCGTGGACCTGCCAGAGGTCGACGTAGTCGGTGCCGAGGCGCTCCAGGGAGTCGTCGAGCGCCGCGAGCAAATGGCGGCGGGAGCCGTCGACCCGGCGGTCCGCCTCCAGGACGCTGCCGGCCTTGGTCGCGATGACCAGGTCGCGGCGCGGCACCATGCCCTCCACGATCCGGCCCAGGAGATACTCGGCGCCGCCGTCGGCATAGACGTCGGCGGTGTCCACGAGCGTGCCGCCCGCCTCCCAGAACGTCTTGAGCTGATCGGCGGCGTCACGGTCGTCCGTGTCGCGCGCCCAGGTCAGCGTGCCCAGGCCGAGACGGGACACGCGCAGGCCGGTGCGGCCGAGGTGCCTTTGCTCCATGGCCCCTGAGATTACTGGCCCGTCCCGGACTTGCGGGGACCTGTGGACAACCGGCAACGCGGCGGCGGCCAGTGGACGTCTTACGCCGGGCACGGGGCCCGAGTTACAGTCCCCGAGCAGCATCATTACCGGTGAGTAATTCGAGTGAGGGAGCCGCATGAAGCTCGGGATCAACCTCGGCTACTGGGGTGCCGGCATGGACGAGGACAACCTCGCCGTGGCACAGGAGGCCGACCGGCTCGGGTACGCGGTCTGCTGGGCGGCGGAGGCGTACGGCTCCGACGGTGCGACCGTGCTCTCCTGGGTCGCCGCGCAGACGGAGCGGATCGACGTCGGATCGGCGATCTTCCAGATCCCGGCGCGCACGCCCGCCATGACGGCGATGACCGCCGCGACGCTGGACTCGCTCTCCAACGGCCGCTTCCGGCTCGGGCTCGGCGTCTCGGGGCCGCAGGTCTCCGAGGGCTGGTACGGCGTGAAGTTCGACAAGCCGCTGGCGCGCACCCGGGAGTACGTGGAGATCGTACGGAAGGCGATGTCCCGGGAGCGGCTGACCTACGAGGGGCAGCACTGGACGCTGCCCCTGCCCGGCGGGCCGGGCAAGCCGATCAAGCTCACGGTGCACCCGAAGCGCGAGCGCGTCCCGCTCTACATCGCGGCGATCGGGCCGAAGAACCTGGAGCAGACGGGCGAGATCGCCGACGGCGCACTGCTGATCTTCCCGGCCGCCGAGCACCTCCAGGACACCGCGATCTCGCACCTCCGGGCGGGCCGGGAGAAGGCCGGGCTGACGATGGAGGGCTTCGACGTCTGCCCGACGCTGCCCCTGGCCGTCGGCGAGGACAAGGACGTGGCGGCGCTCGCCGACACCTTCCGCCCGTACACCGCGCTCTACGTGGGCGGCATGGGCAGCCGTAAGCAGAACTTCTACAACCAGCTGGCGCGGCGGATGGGCTACGAGCAGGCGGCCACGGAGATCCAGGAGAAGTACCTGGCCGGCGAGAAGGACGCCGCGGCGGCGGCCGTCCCGCACGAGCTGATCGACTCCACCACGCTGCTCGGCTCGGTGGAGCGGATCGCGGAGCGGATGCAGGCGTACGCGGCGGCGGGCGTGACCACGCTGACGCTGTCGCCCGCTGGCTTCACGCTGGAGGAGCGGATCGCCGCGCTGCGGGCCGGCACCGAGGCGCTGGAACGGGCCGGACTGGCCTGACACGGCTGAATGGCCCTGGGGCGGGGGGCGGCCCCAGGGCCGGGGCCTGCGGCCGTGGTGGGGGCTCGGGGGTCTTCCCCGCCACGGCCGTCACACAGCACAACGCGCCGACGCCCGGGGTGGTTACGCCCCGCGCACGGCCCTCTGGTCCATCGTTCGGGCGAGTTCAGCGGCCTCCGTGTTGCCGGGGACGGCGCACCGCACTTGACTTTTCCTTTGCGGGTGTCCTGTTCGAGGTGGCGTCCTGGAGGTCCGTCGATGCTCACGGCGAAGAGTCTGTTCCAAGAAATCCTGGACCACGACGAGTCCTTCCGGCTGTTCTGCTCCATCGCCGCGAGCGGCGAGTCGCAGGGCGGCTGGGAGAACGGGCGGATCGCCGCGCTGGTCCCGGAGAGCCAGCGCGCGATGGCCCCGAAGGTCGCCCGGCACGGCGCGGACGAGGAGAAGCACGGCCGGATCTTCAACGCCCTGCTGCGCCGCCGCGGGCTGCAGGCCGTCGCGGTCCCCGCGGCCGCCGACTACACGATGCTCCTGGAGCGCCGCGGCATCGGCCTCGCGCACGAGAAGCTGCAGCGCGACGAGCCGCTGGCGGAGCAGGACATCATTGCCTACCTGGCGCACAGCAGGGTCACCGAGCAGCGGGCCGCCGAGCAGATGGCGATGCTCAAGAAGTACTTCGGCGACCACCCGGAGGTGGGCAAGGCGGTCCGGATGATCGCCAGGGACGAGGACAACCACCTCGCGTACTGCCACGAGGAGCTGCTGCGGCTGGCCGGTGCCGGGCACGACGAGGAGATCCGGCGGGTCCTGCGGGAGAGCGCGCGGACAGAAATCGCCGTCTACCGTGACGTCAGCCTGGCCGTGATGGAGCGGATGGGGCACATCCTGCGCTGGCCCCGCGTGAAGCGGGCGCTGCTCACGGCCGGCATCCACGCCGTGTACGCCTACGAGCGGGCGTTCGGCTGGCGGCGCCTGGTCGGCCTGCGGACGCCCGAGAAGCCGGACCCGCTGGGCGGCCCGGCCCCGGCGGCCGCCGAGTTCGCCTGACGCCCCGCTGACGCCTGTACGGAAGCGGTCCGCCCAGCCCCTGAAGGCGCGGTGGCCCAGCCCCTGAAGACGCGGGCCCAGCCCCTGAAGGCGCGGCGAACGCAGCCCCTACAGCCACTCGCGCCGCTTGAAGAGGCGGTACAGCGCCACTTCGAGGGCGGCCATGACCAGCAGGCACGCCGGATAGCCGAAGGTCCACTTCAGTTCGGGCATGTGCTCGAAGTTCATGCCGTAAACGCCCGCGATCATGGTCGGTACGGCGGCCAGCGCGGCCCACGCCGAGATCTTGCGCATGTCGTCGTTCTGCCGCACGCCCATCTGCGCCAGGTGCGCCGAGAGGATGTCCGACAGCAGCCGGTCCATGCCCTCCACGGACTCGTTGGCCCGCGTGAGGTGGTCGTCCACGTCGCGGAAGAAGGGCCGCGCCTCGTCGTGCACGAACGGCACGCCCGGGTTCTGCAGGCGGGCCATCGGCTCGGCCAACGGCCCCGTGGCGCGCCGGAATTCCAGTACCTCACGCTTGAAGGCGTAGATCGTCTGCGCGGTGCTCCGGGTGCTCCCGCCGCCCTTGGTGTCCGGGCCCACCGGCGCGAAGACGGATGCTTCCAACTCCTCCAGGTCGAGCTGGAGTTCCGCGGCCACGTCGATGTAGTGGTCGACCACCGCGTCGCTGACCGCGTACAGGACCGACGTCGGGCCCTTCTCCAGGACCTCGGGTTCGTGTTCCAGGCGCGCGCGTACGGAGGCCAGCGGGCTGCCCTCGCCGTGCCGCACGGTGACGACGAAGGAGTCGCCTATGAAGAGCATCAGCTCGCCCGAGTCGATGCTGCCGTCGGAGTCGTCGTACACGATCGGCTTCAGCACCATGAACAGTGAGTCGTCGTACACCTCCAGCTTCGGCCGCTGATGGGCCTTGAGTGCGTCCTCCACGGCCAGCGGGTGGAGCCCGAACTCCTCGCTGACCTGCTCGAACTCCTCCTCGGTCGGCTCATGCATGCCGAGCCACAGAAAGGAGTGCCCCTCCGCGCGGGCTTCGTCGAGCGCGGTGGAGTATCCCGCCGGCTTCTCGATCCGCCGGCCATTCCGGTAGATGGCACAATCCACGATCACACGGGGCATTCTCGCTGCCAGGGCCCACTCGTGCCAGGGCGGTCCCCGGGCGGCACGTCCTCCGCTCACGTCCGGCACGTAGGCTGGTCGCCATGCCCACGCTGCTCCTCGTACGGCACGGCCGCTCCACCGCCAACACCTCCGGCGTCCTCGCGGGGCGCACGCCCGGCGTCGCCCTGGACGAGCGCGGTGCCGCGCAGGCCGCCGCGCTGCCCGGCCGGCTCGCCGCCGTGCCGCTGGTCGCTGCGGTGTCCAGCCCCCTCCAGCGCTGCCAGGAGACGCTGGCCCCGTTGCTGGCGGCCCGCCCGGGGCTGCCGCTGCACACCGAGGACGGCATCAACGAGTGCGACTACGGCGACTGGTCGGGGCGCAAGCTCGCCGAACTGGCCGACGAGCCCCTGATGGCCACCGTCCAGCAGCACCCCTCCGCCGCCGGCTTCCCCGGCGGCGAGACCATGCGCACCATGCAGAACCGTGCCGTCGACGCGGTCCGCGCCTGGAACGCGCGCATCGAGGACGCGCACGGCCCCGAGGCGGTGTACGTGATGTGCTCGCACGGGGACATCATCAAGTCCCTCGTCGCGGACGCCCTCGGCATGCACCTGGACCTCTTCCAGCGGGTGTCCGTCGAGCCCTGCTCGGTGACCGCCGTCCGCTACACGCCGCTGCGCCCGTACCTCGTGAGGCTCGGCGACACCGGTGACCTCGGTTCGCTGGCGCCCAAGGAGGAAGGTTCCGGCACGGTCCCGGAGCGCGACGCGGCGATCGGCGGTGGCGCGGGAGCATCGTGATCAGCAGGCGCAGTAGGGTGGTGCGACGGCGCTGCCCACCACGCCAATCCTGTGATCCGTTTCCCGTGACCACAGACCCCCGCAGTCGAGCAATCGGAGCAGGACCTTGTCCCGTCAGGTGTTCTTCTACGACGCGCCGGACCGCTTCGTGGCCGGCACGGTCGGGCTGCCTGGCCGTCGCAGCTTTTACCTCCAGGCCACAGCGGCCGGCCGCACCACCAGCGTCGCGCTGGAGAAGACCCAGGTCGCCGCGCTGGCCGAGCGCATGGACGAGCTGCTGGACGAGGTGGTGCGCCGCAGCGGCGGCAACGCCCCGGTCCCGGCCGTCGCCCCGGCGGAGATCTCCGACACCGCTCCGCTGGAGAGCCCGGTGGAGGAGGAGTTCCGCGTCGGCACCATGGCGCTGGCCTGGGACGGCGACGAGGAACGCATGATCGTCGAGGCCCAGGCGCTGGTCGAGCTGGACGCCGACAACGACGAGGACCTCGCGGAGGCCGAGGAGCGGCTGCTCCAGGACGACGAGAACGGCCCCCCGATGCTGCGCGTCCGGCTCACCGGCACCATGGCCCGCGCCTTCGCCAAGCGGGCCCTGGAGGTCGTGAACGCCGGCCGTCCGCCGTGCCCGCTGTGCAGCCTGCCGCTCGACCCGGAGGGACACGTATGTCCGCGCCAGAACGGATACCGGCGGGACGCCTGACGCCCGCCGAGCTGGAGGAGCACCTCCGGCACGGCGAGCTCACCGTGCGCGGCCGGGTCCGCGAGGCGTCCAACGCCGTCCTGTACTGCACCGTCGAGCACGACGGCTGGTCCGGCGCGTGCGTGTACAAGCCGGTCGCGGGGGAGCGCCCGCTGTGGGACTTCCCCGACGGCACGCTCGCCGAGCGCGAGGTCGCCGCGTACGAGATCTCCCGGGCGACCGGCTGGGACCTCATCCCGCCCACCGTGCTGCGCGACGGCCCGTACGGGCGCGGCATGGTCCAGGAGTGGATAACGGCGTCCGACGAGGACGACAGCCCCGAGCTGCTGGCCCTGATCGAGGACGAGGAGCCGGGGCCCGGCTGGAAGGCCGTCGGCCTCGCACAGGTCGGCGAGGACCGTACCGCGCTCCTGGTGCACGCCGACGATCCGCGGCTGCGCCGGCTCGCCGTCCTGGACGCGGTGATCAACAACGGCGACCGCAAGGGCGGCCACCTGCTGCCGACCGCCGACGGCCGCGTGTACGCCATCGACCACGGCGTCACCTTCCACGCGGAGGACCGGCTGCGCACCCTCCTGTGGGGCTGGGCGGGTGAGCCGCTGACCGAGGAGGCCCTCGCGGTGCTGAAGCGGCTGGCCGCGGAGACCGCCGAGGGAGAGCCGCTCGCCGCCCGACTGGCCGAATGTCTCACCGACGGGGAGATCACCGCACTGCGCGAGCGGATCGCCGGGATGCTGCGCTCCGGCGTACATCCGCAGCCCAGCGGGGAATGGCCGCCTATTCCCTGGCCCCCGGTGTGATCGGGACGGCCCGGCCATGCATGGCCGGGCCGAAGACGCAAGAGGGCCTTTCCGGCCAAGACCCACACTCCGGTTCGTATCCGGAACCTGCGTCCGGTTAGGCTCAGGGCATGCATGCATGGCCCGCTTCTGAGGTCCCCGCCCTGCCCGGCCAGGGCCGCGACCTGAGGATCCACGACACCGCGACCGGCGGACGGGTGACCCTCGCCCCCGGTCCCGTCGCCCGTATCTACGTCTGCGGCATCACGCCGTACGACGCGACCCACATGGGGCACGCGGCGACCTACAACGCGTTCGACCTCGTTCAGCGCGTGTGGC
Organism: Streptomyces sp. NPDC053542; assembly: GCF_044544685.1. Taxonomy (NCBI): domain Bacteria; kingdom Bacillati; phylum Actinomycetota; class Actinomycetes; order Kitasatosporales; family Streptomycetaceae; genus Streptomyces; species Streptomyces sp. NPDC053542. The sequence goes on along the minus strand of NZ_JBITXL010000011.1, from coordinate 180,636 downwards.
TCGACACGAAGCGACAGGTCCACTACGTGCAGAACGTCACGGACGTCGACGATCCGCTGCTGGAGCGGGCCGTGGCCACCGGCGACGACTGGACCGCGCTCGCCGAGCGGGAGACCGCCCTCTTCCGCGAGGACATGACCGCCCTGCGGATGCTGCCCCCGCAGCACTACATCGGCGCCGTCGAGGCCATACCGGGCATCGTGCCGCTGGTGGAGCGGCTGCGGGACTCGGGGGCCGCGTACGAGCTCGAAGGCGACATCTACTTCTCCGTCGAGTCCGACCCGCACTTCGGCGAGGTCTCGAACCTCGACGCCGAGGCCATGCGGCTGCTGTCCGCCGAGCGCGGCGGCGACCCGGAGCGCCCGGGCAAGAAGAACCCGCTGGACCCGATGCTGTGGATGGCGGCCCGTGACGGCGAGCCCAGCTGGGACGGCGGCTCGCTCGGTCAGGGCCGCCCCGGCTGGCACATCGAGTGCGTCGCCATCGCCCTGGACCACCTGGGCATGGGCTTCGACGTCCAGGGCGGCGGATCCGACCTGGCCTTCCCGCACCACGAGATGGGCGCCTCGCACGCCCAGGCGCTGACCGGTGAGCACCCGTTCGCCAAGGCGTACGTGCACGCCGGGATGGTCGCCCTGAACGGCGAGAAGATGTCCAAGTCCAAGGGCAACCTCGTCTTCGTCTCCAAGGTGCGCCGGGACGGCACCGACCCGGCCGCCATCCGGCTCGCCCTGCTGGCCCACCACTACCGCGCCGACTGGGAGTGGACCGACCAGGTCCTGCAGGACGCCGTGGACCGGCTCGCCCGCTGGCGCGCCGCGGTCTCCCGCCCCGACGGCCCGTCCGCCGACGCGCTCGTCGAGGAGGTCCGCGAGGCGCTCGCCGACGACCTGGACTCGCCGGCCGCACTCGCGGCCGTCGACCGCTGGGCCGAGCGGCAGCAGGCCGGGGGCGGTACGGACGAGGGCGCGCCCGGCCTGGTCTCCCGGACCGTGGACGCGCTGCTCGGCGTCGCGCTGTGACGCACTGACCGGCCCATACGTAACGGGGCGCTTCCTCCGAGGAGGAAGCGCCCCGCTTTCTTTCTCACACCTGGGCGGCCGTCAGCCGGTCACCCGGTGCTCACCCGGTCCGCGGATCAGAAGTTGCGGACGTGGATGCCGCGCAGGATGTGCGGGGTCTGCTGGTCCCAGATACCGATGACCTTGTGGCGGTAGGCGAAAGCCTCCTGGACCAGGTCGAAGGTGCTGGGGACCGGGTGCGTCAGCACGCGGACCTGACCGCCGATGAGCAGGTAGATCGCCTGCGGGTGACCCTGCAGGGGCTGCGGGACGGCGATGTACGCGGTCGCGACGCCGGCCTGGTGGGTCTGCACCTGCTGCTGGATCTGCTGCACCGCGGCCTGCGTGGCCTGCTGGACCTGCTGCAGGACCTGCTGCTCCTGCTGCTGCTCCTGCTGGCTCACCTGGCCCTGCTGGCCCTGCTGCCCGAACTGCTGCAGCAGCTGCTGGAACGGCTGCTGCTGGCCGAGCTGCTGGAGCTGCTCCAGCATGCCGCCCTGCTGGCCGAAGGGCTGCTGGCCCATCTGCTGGCCGAAGGGCTGCTGCTGACCCATGCCCTGCTGACCGAACGGGGACGTGCTGGGGCCCTGCTGGCCGAGCTGACCGAGCTGGCCGAGGGGGCTCATCTGAGTGGTCATTAGGTGCTACCTTTCCCTGACTTGTTGGTGTGCTTCAGCCGGTGACGACCAGCTCGTCAGCCTGTGATGACCAGACCCACGACCTCGTCGTCGGAGTACCACACACGTACGTCGGGCCGTCCCCCCGCGAAGGCGGAGTGCACCGCCTGGCGCACCTCGGGCGCCGGCCGGTTCAGGTTGCGCCACGCACCGGCCACGAAGAGCCGGAGCCGCGGGGGGAGTTCTCGGGGGTAGGGCATCAGTTCGTCCCAGTACCGCTCGGCCTGGCCGGAGCCGACCGAGGAGGGCACCAGGTGCGTCACTGCCGCCCTGATGTCGGGCCGGTTGCCGATCCGCTGGGAGGCCGGCCGGCCCGGCGCGTCCTGCTGCGGGGACCCGGTGGTCCGCAGCACCTCACGCGCCTGCTCGGGATTCATCGGTTCAGCGCCCGCTGCCTTGAGCATGCCCTGCAGCGACGCCAGCGCGCCGACCACAATGGGGGAGGCCGATGAGGTTCCCGAGAAGCTGTCGGTGTACCAGGCGATCTCCTCGGTACCGCCTTGCAGGTCGCCGGGCCGGTCCCAGAAGCCGCCGGTCGTGGTGACCTCGCGGCCCCAGCCCTGGGCGTCCAGCCGCATGCCGTAGTTGGAGAATCCCAGCCGCGACCGGTCCGGGCCGTGGTCACGGCCGTGGGTGCCGGGCGGCGGGGCGCCCGCGCCGACCAGGATCGCGCCGGACACCTGGTTGGAGGGGTTGAAGGGGTTGCGCCACCACTGCGGGAAGCGGTCGGGACGGCGCTCGTACAGCGCGTCGTCCAGGCTCTCCGCGCCGTTGCCGGCCGCCTCCACCACGACGACGCCCTTCGCGGTCGCCCAGCGGATCGCCGCGAAGTCGTCCGGCCACCACTCCAGCGCGATGTAGCCGCGCTGGTCGTCCCGGTGCTCGTAGTCGAACCGGGGCCCCGGCCGGTGGAGTTCGATCAGCAGGATGTCGCCGGGCGAGAGCCGTTCGGCCGCCGCGTGGATCGCCGCCGCCGAACCGATGCCCTGGATGGAGGCCGCGGCGGTCACCGCGCCGGGCGCGACGCCCACCACGCCCCGGTCGTTGCGGTCGCCCCCGATGACACCGAGGACGGCCGTGCCGTGGTTGCGCCAGGCCAGGTCCTGGATCGGGGTGCCGACCACGATGCCGGCCAGCCGCTCCGCCAGGTCCTCGTGGCCCAACTGCCAGGCGCCCTCGACGTCGACGATGGTCACGCCCTCGCCGTCACCGCCCCGCCGCTGCCACGCCCATACGGCGTTCACGCCCTCGGGCGCGGCGCCCAGGTGACCCTGGCGGCCGGTGAAGTCGGGCGTCGCGGGCGCGCCCTCCTTCCGCCCCTGCTCCTCCGGGCCGCGCGCCGAAGTGGCGGGCACGGCACCGGGCTTGAGGTACGCCGTCTCGATCTCCGGGAGGGCGGAGAGCCGGGCGGTCAGCTCCACTGCCCGGGTGTCACCGCCCCGTACCCGGTAGAAGAGCGAGAGGTCGGGGAGCGCGGCGGTGCCCGCCGACGGCTCCTGCGGCATGGCCGCCCGTATCCGCTCCTCGCTGCCGAACAGCGGCTCCAGAGAGAGCTGCTGGTCGCTGAGGAACATCTCCAGCGCGGAGATGTCCGCTCCGGTGGCCGACCGTACGCCGCCCGCGCCGGCGCGGAGTCCGGGCTCGGCCCGCGCGACGACGATCAGCTCCGGTTCGGCTCCTTGGTAGGTGAATCCCGCTCCGTCGGGTCCGGGGCCCGCCATGCCGGGGCCCGAACCGGGGGGTGCCTGATCGGTCATCGCTGGGACCGCTCCCTTCGGGGTGCTGCGCCGTGCCCTTGCCGCTCCGTGCCCTGCGCCCGGCACGGCCCGCGCCGCGCAACGGCGAATGTGTACCGGTTGTTGCGGCGCGGTGTCGCCGGGGCTTCGGTGCGTCACCCTGCTACCTCCGCTCGCCCCCGTCCACCCCCGCAGACCCCCCTACGTTTGGAATCCGGTCGAATGGGAACCGTGGGCAAATCGACCGGAAAGCGATGACGTGCTGTCAAGCAGGTCAAACACTACGGATGCGTACGCGCGGTGGTGGGGCGGAAGTGCCCGCACGCCACCCGGCGCGGGGCGGGAACGACGAAGCGGGGCGGTGCCGCAGCACCGCCCCGCTCCGTTTCGGTCAGTCCTCCGAGGAATCGCCGCCCGGGGAGTCGCCCTGCTCGTCCCCCTGCTCGTTCTCCCGCTTCCCGGGGCCGTCCTCCGTGCCGCGGGCCGGCCCCTGGCCGCCGCCCTCCGCCTTCGGCGGCTTGGGCGGGCGGGTCCGGCCGCTGGGGGAGTCGCGCAGGTAGGAGCCCTCGCCGCCGTCGGTCGCCAGGCCCGGCCCGGCCTGCGGGTCCCGCCGCCGCAGATAGCGCTCGAATTCGCGGGCGATCGCCTCGCCCGACGCCTCCGGCAGCTCGGCGGTGTCCCGCGCCTCCTCCAGCGACTGGACGTACTCGGCGACCTCGCTGTCCTCGGCCGCCAGCTGGTCCACGCCCAGCTGCCAGGCCCGCGCGTCCTCGCTCAGCTCGCCGAGCGGGATGCGCACGTCCAGCAGGTCCTCCAGGCGGTTGAGCAGGGCCAGCGTCGCCTTGGGGTTGGGCGGCTGCGAGACGTAGTGCGGCACGGCCGCCCACAGGCTCACCGCGGGCACCCCGGCGTGCGTGCACGCCTCCTGCAGGATGCCGACGATGCCCGTGGGGCCCTCGTACTTGCTCTCCTCCAGGTCCAGCGTGCGCGCCAGGTCCGCGTCGGAGGTGACGCCGCTGACCGGGACGGGGCGGGTGTGCGGGGTGTCGCCGAGCAGTGCGCCCAGTACCACCAGCATCTCCACGCCCAGCTCGTGCGCGAAGCCCAAGATCTCGTTGCAGAAGGACCGCCAGCGCATGCTGGGCTCGATGCCGCGGACCAGCACCAGGTCGCGGGGCTTCTCGCCGCCGACCCGGACGACGGACAGCCGGGTCGTGGGCCAGGTGATCTTGCGGACGCCGTCCTCCAGGAAGACGGTGGGCCGGTTCACCTGGAAGTCGTAGTAGTCCTCGGCGTCCAGCGCGGCGAAGACCTCGCCCTTCCACTCCCGGTCCAGGTGCGCGACCGCGGCGGAGGCGGCGTCGCCGGCGTCGTTCCAGCCTTCGAACGCGGCCACCATGACCGGATCGATCAGCTCGGGCACCCCCTCCAGCTCGATCACCCAGCGCCTCCTTCCGGCCGGTCGGCCCCTCGTCGGCGGCCGCCGGTTGCAGTTCCCGTTCCGTGCGCTCCCAGCCTACGGCGTCCGTGGTACCCGAACGCAGCCCCTCTGCACTAACGAGTGCTCATTCATCCGATCTGTCCCTGTCAACTGCCGGGCGCGACCTGGGGGATGACGAGGTGGCGGGGTCCATACATCGGACCGGGATACAGATCGGATGTCCCTCCGTGCCACCGCCCGGACCGGCCGCGCGGCGGCCTCGGCGGCGCGGCCCGGCCGCCCGGCACGACGTCCGGTTTCCGCGGCTTACGGACCGCCCCCGCCGCGGCCCGCCGGCCCCACCGGACTGCTGCCGTCACAGTGACGCCCGCAGCCACTGCTCCACGCTGGCGATGTGGACCGTCGCCCAGGCGCGCGCGGCCTCCGCGTCCCGGGCCCGCAGCGCCCCGAGGATCGCGCGGTGCTCGGTCAGGGTGCGGGCCACCGCGTCCTTCTGGGTCAGCCCGCGCCAGATGCGGGCCCGCGTGGTCGGCCCGGAGAGGCCGTCCAGCAGCGAGCAGAGCACGGAGTTGCCGGAGGCCGCCACGATGGCGCGGTGGAACTCCAGGTCGCACGCGACCAGCTCCTCCACCGAGGGCGCCGTGCCGAGCGCGTCCAGCTGCGCGTCCAGCGCGTCCAGCTCGGCGGGCGCGATCCGGGACGTGGCCAGCGCGGTGGCGGCCGGCTCCAGGATGCGGCGGACGGCCAGGAACTCCAGGACGGTGTCGTCGCGGTGGAAGTCCACGACGAAGCTCACCGCCTCCAGCAGCAGCTGCGGGTCCAGGCTCGTGACGTACGTGCCGTCGCCCTGGCGCACGTCCAGGATGCGGATCAGCGCCAGCGCGCGGACCGCCTCGCGCAGGGAGTTGCGGGACAGACCCAGCTCGGCGGCGAGCTCGCTCTCCTTGGGCAGCCGGTCGCCGGGGCGCAGCGCGCCCGAGACGATCATGCCCTTGATCTTCTCGATGGCCTCGTCCGTGACCGCCATGGCCGACCTCCCCGCTCGGAACGCCTGAACGCCTGAAAACCGCCCACAGACATCGGATGTCTGGAGTGCGGCCATTATGGCGTGCGGACGCCGAGGGGCGGGACTCCGGTACCCCGGAATCCCGCCCCTGTACCGGCCGGCGGAGTGCGCCGGCTGCCGGGCTCAGCTCTTGCGTGCCGCCAGTACGTCCTCGACCTTCGCGCGGACGTCGTCCGTGGCCAGGCCCCGGATCGTCAGCGTCGTACGGCGGCGCAGCACGTCGTCGGCGGTCTCCGCCCACTCGTGGTCCCGTGCGTACACGACCTGCGCCCAGATCTCGGGCGCCTCGGGGTGGATGCGCTCGGCCAGCGCCGGGTCCTCGTTCGCCAGCCGGGCGATGTCGAAGGACAGCGAGCCGTAGTGGGTGGCCAGGTGACGGGCGGTGTCGGCGGACATCCGCGGGCCCGGCGTACCGCCGTCGACCAGCAGCCGGTGCGCGACCGCCTGCGGGTTGGCGATGCCCGGCAGCGGCAGCTTCTTCGGCAGCTGCGAGATGGGCTCCAGGTCCTCGCCGAGCGGGTGTCCGGGCAGCGCGGCGAGCTTGTTCATGACCGTACGTCCGATGTGCCGGAACGTCGTCCACTTGCCTCCGGCCACCGACAGCATGCCGCCGCTGCCCTCGGTCACGACCGTCTCGCGCTTGGCCTTGGAGGTGTCGCCGGGGCCGCCCGGCAGCACCCGCAGGCCCGCGAAGGAGTACGTGATCAGGTCGCGGTCCAGCTGCTGGTCCCGCACGGAGAACGCGGCCTCGTCCAGGATCTGCTTGATGTCCTTCTCGGTGACCGAGACGTCCGCCGGGTCGCCCTCGTACTCCTCGTCGGTGGTGCCCAGCAGCAGCTGGTCCTCCCACGGGAGCGCGAAGGTGATGCGGTACTTGTCGATCGGGGTCGCGAGCGCGGCCTTCCAGGGGGAGGTGCGCTTGAGGACCAGGTGCGCGCCCTTGGAGAGGCGGATGGAGGGGGCCGCGTTCGGGTCCTCCATCTTCCGCAGGTGGTCGACCCAGGGGCCGGTGGCGTTCAGCACCAGGCGGGCGTTGACGCCGAACTCGGTGCCGTCGGTGCGGTCCTTGAGGTCCGCGCCGGTGACCCGGCCCTGCGTGAAGCGCAGCCCGGTGACCTCGGCGTGGTTCAGTACGGTCGCGCCCGCCGCGGCGGCCGCGCGGACCGTCATCAGCGCCATCCGCGCGTCGTTCATCTGGTCGTCGCCGTAGACGGCCACGGCCTTGAGGTTCTCCGTGCGCAGCTCGGGCACGTCGCGCTGGGCCTTGGCCGGGCTGATGACATGGCCGACGCCGTCGCCGAACGCGGAGAGCGCGGAGTAGGCGAAGACGCCCGCGCCGAGCTTGGCCGCGCCGTGCGGGCCGCCCTTGTAGACCGGCAGGTAGAAGGTCAGCGGGTTCGACAGGTGCGGGGCGACCTGGCGGGAGACGGCGCGGCGCTCGAAGTGGTTCTCCGCCACCAGCTTCACCGCGCCGGTCTGCAGGTAGCGCAGGCCGCCGTGGAGCAGCTTGGAGGAGGCGGAGGAGGTGGCGCCGGCGAAGTCGCCGGCGTCCACCAGCGCAACCCGCAGCCCCGACTGCGCGGCGTGCCAGGCGGTGGAGATGCCCAGGATGCCGCCGCCGATCACCAGGAGGTCGTACGTCGCCTTGTCGAGCCGCTCCCGGGTCTCGGCGCGGCTCGGGAGCGAACCGTCGGCCGGGTGCGTCCCGAGTGCCGGGACGCTCTGCAGGGTGCTCATGTCTTACTCCTCGTCCTCGATCCAGCCCATGGTCCGCTCGACGGCCTTGAGCCAGCTCTTGTACTCGCGGTCACGGGTGGCCGCGTCCATGCGGGGGGTCCATTCGGCGGCCCGCCGCCAGTTGGCGCGCAGCTCGTCGGTGCCGGACCAGAAGCCCACGGCCAGGCCGGCCGCGTAGGCAGCGCCGAGGCAGGTGGTCTCGGCGACCATCGGGCGCACCACGGGCGCGTCCAGGAAGTCCGAGATCGTCTGCATCAGCAGGTTGTTGGAGGTCATGCCGCCGTCGACCTTCAGTGCGGTCAGCTCGACGCCGGAGTCCTTGGTCATGGCGTCGGTGATCTCGCGGGTCTGCCAGGCGGTGGCCTCGAGCACGGCGCGCGCGATGTGCGCCTTGGTGACGTAGCGGGTCAGGCCCGCGATGACACCGCGCGCGTCCGAGCGCCAGTAGGGGGCGAACAGGCCGGAGAAGGCCGGTACGAAGTAGGCGCCGCCGTTGTCCTCGACCGTGGAGGCCAGGGTCTCGATCTCGGCGGCGGAGTTGATCAGGCCCATCTGGTCGCGCATCCACTGCACCAGCGAGCCGGTGACGGCGATGGAGCCTTCCAGGGCGTAGACCGGGGTCTCGTTGCCGATGCGGTAGCCGACGGTGGTCAGCAGGCCGTTGTAGGAGTTGACCGGCTCGCCGCCGGTGTTCATCAGCATGAAGGTGCCGGTGCCGTACGTGGACTTGGCCTCGCCGCTGGCGAAGCAGGTCTGGCCGAAGAGGGCCGCCTGCTGGTCGCCGAGCGCGGAGGCGACCGGCACTCCGGCGAGCACGCCGGACGCGGTCTCGCCGTACACCTCGGCGGAGGACCTGATCTCCGGCAGGAGCTCGGCGGGGATGCCCATGGAGCTGAGGATCTTGGGCTCCCACTGGAGGGTGCGCAGGTTCATCAGCATCGTGCGGGAGGCGTTGGTGACGTCGGTGACGTGCTTGCCCCCGTTGACGCCGCCGGTGAGGTTCCAGATGACCCAGGAGTCCATGGTGCCGAAGAGGATGTCGCCGGCCTCGGCGCGCTCGCGCAGGCCCTCGACGTTGTCCAGCAGCCAGCGGATCTTCGGCCCGGCGAAGTAGGAGGCGAGGGGGAGGCCGGTCTCGCGGCGGAAGCGGTCCTGCCCGACGTTGCGGCCCAGCTCCTTGCAGAGCGCGTCGGTGCGGGTGTCCTGCCAGACGATGGCGTTGTGGACCGGCTCGCCGGTGTTCTTGTCCCAGAGCAGCGTGGTCTCGCGCTGGTTGGTGATGCCGATGGCCTTGACGTCGGCGGAGGTGATGCCGGCCTTCTCGATGGCACCGGCCACGACCTGCTGGACGTTGGTCCAGATCTCGGTGGCGTCGTGTTCGACCCAGCCGGGCTTGGGGAAGATCTGCTCGTGTTCCTTCTGGTCGACCGAGACGATGCGGCCGTCGCGGTCGAAGACGATGCAGCGGCTGGAGGTCGTGCCCTGGTCGATGGCCGCGATGAACGGGCCGGTGGTGTGGGTGTCGCTCATGGTGTGTGCTCCAGGAGGTGCGGTGGGGGAGGGCGGCTCTTGCGTCTCGTACGGCTGCGGCTTCGGCTGTGGCGCCTCAGGCGAACGCGAGCTGGTAGATGCCGCCCGCGAGCGCGCCGCCGATCAGCGGCCCGGCGACCGGGATCCAGGCGTAGCCCCAGTCCGAGCCGCCCTTGTTGGGCAGCGGCAGCAGCGCGTGCACGATGCGCGGGCCGAGGTCGCGGACCGGGTTGATGGCGTAACCGGTCGGGCCGCCGAGCGAGAGGCCGATGCCGACGACCACGAAGGCGACCAGCAGGCTGCCGATCGGGCCGACGCCCTTGCCGTCGTCGCTGAGCCCCAGGGTCAGGATCGACAGCACGAGCACGACGGTGGCGATGATCTCGGTGACGAGGTTCTGCCACGCGTTCCGGATCTCCGGGCCCGTGGAGAAGATGCCGAGCACCGGCCCCGCCTTGGGGGCCTGGGCCTGGTCGACGAGACCCTCCTCACCCTTCGGGGGAGTGATGACCTCGGGGTCCGTGAGGTGGGCGTGGAATTGGCCGTAGTAGACGAGCCACACACAGACCGCGCCGATCATTGCGCCGAGCAGCTCGCCGGCGAAGTAGACCGGTACCTGACTCCACTCGATGCCGCCCTGGATGGCCAGGCCGACCGTGACGGCGGGGTTCAGGTGCGCGCCGGACTTGGCGGCGATGTACGCGCCGGTGAGGACGGCGAACCCCCACCCGAAGGCGATGGCCACCCAGCCGGCCGCGTACGCCTTCGAGCGCTTGAAAGTGACGGCGGCGCACACGCCACCGCCCAGCAGGATCAGCACAGCGGTACCGATGGTCTCGCTGATGAAGATGTCGGAGCTGGACACCCGCGACTCCTTTGTCCTTCGTCCAGATGGACACCGAGATGCGCCGTACCCCGGGTCCCTCCGGTGGTGCGAGCCCTCGGTGAGGGCGTTGTCGGCGATCCGGCAGTGCCCACCATACGACAATCGTCGTATGACGTTCGACAATGCCGACCGACGAACGGCAGTTTTGTTTACGCCCAGTAGCCCGTCAAGGGTTCTGTGAGGGAAAACCTAAGCGGAAAGAGCGGACAAAACGGTTAGAAGCGCTGGCGTCAAGATCCTTCAGAAGCGCTGGGCGCCGAGATCCCTGGACACGGCGCGTGCGCAGTCCCGCACCGCGGCGATGATGTCCGGGCGCAGCTCACCGTCCCGCCGCACCCGCTCCACGGCGCCGGTGATGCCCACCGCGCCCACCGGCATCCGCCGCCGGTCGTGGATGGGCGCGGCCACCGATGCCACGCCCTCCCAGGTCTCCTCCACGTCCGCGGCCCAGCCCCGGGCGCGGGTGAGATCCAGCACGCCCTCGAAGTCCTCCAGGTCCGTGAGGGTGAGCGCGGTGAACGCCTCGCGCGGGCTCTCCACCGCCTCGCTGTGCGCCACCGGGTCGTACGCCGAGAGCACCTTGCCCAGCGCCGTGCTGTGCAGCGGCTGCATGGCCCCCACCTCCAGCACCTGCCGGCTGTCGTCGGGCCGGAAGACGTGGTGGACGATCAGTACGCCCTGCTGGTGCAGCACGCCCAGATAGGCGCTCTCGCCGGTGGAACGCGCCAGGTCGTCGGTCCATACGAGGGCGCGCGCCCGCAGCTCGTGCACGTCCAGGTAGCTGTTGCCCAGCCGCAGCAGCTCCGCGCCCAGCTGGTACCGGCCCGAGGCCGCGTCCTGCTCCACGAACCCCTCCTGCTGGAGGGTGCGCAGAATCCCGTGGGCCGTGCCCTTCGCCAGGTCCAGCGACGAGGCGATGTCGGACAGCCCCAGGCGCCGTTCGCCGCCGGCCAGCAGCCGCAGCATGGCCGCGGCGCGCTCCAGCGACTGAATGGTCCGTGCCATGGAGCAACCTCCGGGAAGAGCGGTTCGACAATGCCAAACGATATCGGTCGATGCCGACCCGGAGAGAGCGGGCCGCGCACCGCACCATGATCACGCCACCGCGGACGGCCCGCGCACCCGCCCGTACGGCTCCGCACCTCCGTCCGGCACACCGCCCACCGGGCCGTTCATCAGGCCGTACGAGTGCCGCGCCGTCCCACGCCGTGGGACAGCCGTCGCCGAACGGTTCCCGCCAGCTACCCTGGCCCGGTGCGCCCTCGTACCGGAAGGCGCAAAGCCGACAGCCGTCGCAACCTCGGGAGCAGCTCCATGGCCTCGCATACGCCCACGACCACACCCGCAGCCCGCATCGACGCCTTCCGTGAGGCCCTGGCCTCGCGCGTCGTGGTCGCCGACGGAGCCATGGGCACCATGCTCCAGGCCCAGGACCCCACCCTGGACGACTTCCAGCAGCTCGAGGGCTGCAACGAGATCCTCAACATCACGCGCCCCGACATCGTCCGCTCCGTGCACGCGGAGTACTTCGAGGTGGGCGTCGACTGCGTCGAGACCAACACCTTCGGCGCGAACCACGCGGCGCTCGGTGAGTACGACATCCCCGAGCGGGTGTACGAGCTGTCCGAGTCCGGCGCCCGCATCGCCCGCGAGGTCGCCGACGAGTTCACGGAGAAGACCGGACAGCAGCGCTGGGTGCTGGGCTCCATGGGCCCCGGCACCAAGCTGCCCACCCTCGGCCACGCCCCGTACCGCACCCTGCGCGACGCCTACCAGCAGAACGCCGAGGGCATGATCGCCGGCGGCGCCGACGCGCTCCTGGTGGAGACCACCCAGGACCTGCTGCAGACCAAGGCCGCCATCCTCGGCGCCCGCCGCGCCCTGGAGGCCACCGGCACCAACCTGCCGATCATCTGCTCCGTGACCGTCGAGACCACCGGCACCATGCTGCTGGGCTCCGAGATCGGCGCGGCGCTCACGGCCCTGGAGCCGCTGGGCATCGACATGATCGGCCTGAACTGCGCCACCGGCCCGGCCGAGATGAGCGAGCACCTGCGCTACCTCGCCCGCCACTCCCGCGTGCCGATCTCCTGCATGCCCAACGCGGGCCTGCCGGTGCTGGGCAAGGACGGCGCGCACTACCCGCTCACCCCGGGCGAGCTGGCCGACGCGCAGGAGACCTTCGTCGGCGAGTACGGCCTGTCCCTGGTGGGCGGCTGCTGCGGTACGACGCCCGAGCACCTGCGCCAGGTCGTGGAGCGGGTCCGCGGCGCGGCCCCGACCGAGCGCCGGCCGCGCCCGGAGCCGGGCGCCGCCTCGCTCTACCAGACCGTTCCCTTCCGCCAGGACACCTCGTACCTGGCCATCGGCGAGCGCACCAACGCCAACGGCTCGAAGAAGTTCCGCGAGGCGATGCTGGAGGGCCGCTGGGACGACTGTGTGGAGATGGCCCGGGACCAGATCCGCGAGGGCGCGCACATGCTCGACCTGTGCGTGGACTACGTGGGCCGGGACGGCGTGGCGGACATGCAGGAGCTGGCCGGGCGGTTCGCCACCGCCTCGACCCTGCCGATCGTGCTGGACTCCACCGAGGTGCCCGTCATCGAGGCCGGCCTGGAGAAGCTGGGTGGCCGCGCGGTCATCAACTCGGTGAACTACGAGGACGGCGACGGCCCGGAGTCCCGCTTCGCCAAGGTCACCGCGCTGGCGAAGGAGCACGGCGCCGCGCTGATCGCGCTGACCATCGACGAGGAGGGCCAGGCCCGCACGCCCGAGCACAAGGTGGCCGTGGCCGAGCGGATCATCGCCGACCTCACCGGCAACTGGGGCATCCGCGAGTCCGACATCCTCATCGACACCCTGACCTTCACCATCTGCACCGGTCAGGAGGAGTCCCGCAAGGACGGCATCGCCACGATCGAGGCGATCCGGGAGCTGAAGAAGCGCCACCCGGAGGTGCAGACCACGCTGGGCCTGTCCAACATCTCCTTCGGCCTGAACCCGGCCGCGCGCATCGTGCTGAACTCCGTCTTCCTGGACGAGTGCGTCAAGGCGGGCCTGGACTCGGCGATCGTGCACGCGTCGAAGATCCTGCCGATCGCGCGGCTGGACGAGGAGCAGGTCAAGGTCGCCCTGGACCTGATCTACGACCGTCGCGAAGAGGGCTATGACCCGCTGCAGAAGCTGATGGAGCTCTTCGAGGGCGCCACCGCCAAGTCGCTGAAGGCGGGTGCGGCCGAGGAGCTGGCGGCGCTGCCGCTGGAGGAGCGGCTGCAGCGCCGGATCATCGACGGCGAGAAGAACGGCCTGGAGGAGGACCTGGACGCGGCGCTGGCCGAGCGTCCGGCCCTGGACATCGTCAACGACACCCTGCTGGCGGGCATGAAGGTGGTCGGCGAGCTGTTCGGCTCGGGCCAGATGCAGCTGCCGTTCGTGCTGCAGTCCGCCGAGGTGATGAAGACCGCGGTGGCCTATCTGGAGCCGCACATGGAGAAGGTGGAGGGCGACGAGGGCAAGGGCACCATCGTGCTGGCCACCGTCCGTGGCGACGTCCACGACATCGGCAAGAACCTCGTCGACATCATCCTCTCCAACAACGGCTACAACGTCGTCAACCTCGGCATCAAGCAGCCGGTCTCCGCGATCCTGGAGGCCGCCGAGGAGCACAAGGCCGATGTGATCGGCATGTCCGGGCTGCTGGTGAAGTCCACGGTGATCATGAAGGAGAACCTGGAAGAGCTGAACCAGCGCAAGATGGCGGCCGATTTCCCCGTCATCCTCGGCGGCGCGGCGCTGACCCGCGCCTACGTCGAGCAGGACCTGCACGAGATCTACGAGGGCGAGGTCCGCTACGCCCGCGACGCCTTCGAGGGCCTGCGCCTGATGGACGCCCTGATCGCGGTCAAGCGCGGCGTCCCGGGCGCCACCCTGCCCGAGCTCAAGCAGCGCCGCGTGCCCCAGCGGGACACCGCGGCCCTGGAGGTCGAGGAGCCGGAGGGCTCGGTCCGCTCGGACGTGGCCACCGACAACCCGGTCCCCACCCCGCCCTTCTGGGGCACCCGCGTGGTCAAGGGCATCCAGCTCGCCGACTACGCCTCCTGGCTGGACGAGGGCGCCCTCTTCAAGGGCCAGTGGGGCCTCAAGCAGGCCCGTACGGGTAACGGCCCGACGTACGAGGAGCTGGTGGAGACCGAGGGCCGGCCGCGGCTGCGCGGCTGGCTGGACAAGCTCCAGCGGGAGAACCTCCTGGAAGCCGCCGTCGTGCACGGCTACTTCCCCTGCCACTCCAAGGGCGACGACCTCATCCTGCTGAACGAGGACGGCACGGAGCGCACCCGCTTCACCTTCCCGCGCCAGCGCCGCGGCCGCCGGCTCTGCCTCGCGGACTTCTTCCGCCCGGAGGAGTCCGGCGAGACCGATGTCGTCGGGCTGCAGGTCGTCACGGTCGGCTCGAAGATCGGCGAGGAGACGGCCAAGCTGTTCGCGGCCGACTCCTACCGTGACTACCTGGAGCTGCACGGCCTCTCCGTCCAGCTCGCCGAGGCCCTCGCCGAGTACTGGCACGCCCGCGTCCGCGCCGAGCTGGGCTTCCAGGGCGAGGACCCGGCGGACATCGAGGACATGTTCGCGCTGAAGTACCGCGGCGCGCGCTTCTCCCTCGGGTACGGCGCCTGCCCGGACCTGGAGGACCGCGCGAAGATCGCGGATCTGCTGCAGCCCGAGCGGATCGGCGTCCAGCTCTCCGAGGAGTTCCAGCTCCACCCGGAGCAGTCCACGGACGCCATCGTCATCCACCACCCGGAGGCCAAGTACTTCAACGCGCGGTAGCGCGGTGAACCCGGCCGGGGGTCCGGGGGTTGCCCCCGGGGGATGCAGCAACGCGCGGTAGTCCGCTGGAGTCGGCCGGAGCCCGAAGCCGGGCCTCCGGTCGCGGACGAGAGCGTACGGACCGGCACAGTCGTACACTTATCGGTCCGGTAGCGGCCGGTCGTCTTCCCCTCGGGGAAGGCGGCCGGCCCTTTTGTCCCTCCGGGGACCCCTGCAACGGAGGTGTACGGATGACCAGCAGCATCCCCGCCGTCGGCACCCGAACGGCCGAAGGCTCCACCCTCCAGGCCGTCTTCCTCGATCTGGACGGCACCCTCGTCGACACGGAGAACTTCTGGTGGGAGGCGGAGGCCGAGGTCTTCGCCGACCTGGGATACGTACTGGACGAGGCGCACCGCCAAGTCGTCGTCGGCGGGCCGATGAGCCGCAGCGCCTCGTACCTGATCCAGGCCACCGGCGCCACGATCGCGCTCGCCGAGCTGACCACACTGCTCAACGCCCGCTTCGCCGCCCGGATCGCGCGCGGCGTGCCGCTGATGCCGGGCGCCCGCCGGCTGCTGGCCGAGCTGGCGGCCCATCAGGTGCCGACCGCGCTGGTCTCCGCCTCGCACCGCGACATCATCGAGCGCATGCTCGATTCGCTGGGCGCGGAGAACTTCCATCTCACCCTCGCCGGCGACGACCTGGCGCGCACGAAGCCGCACCCGGACCCGTATCTGACCGCCGCCGCCCGGCTCGGCGTGGACCCGGCGCGCTGCGCGGTCGTGGAGGACACCGTGACCGGCGTGACGGCGGCCGAGGCGGCCGGCTGCCGGGTGGTCGCCGTGCCGTCGATCCTGCCGATCGAGCCGACGCCGACGCGGACCGTCGTGCCGTCACTGGAAGAGGTCGATCTGCCTTTTCTGCGGGCCCTCATCACGCAAAAACGATGACCGTGCACTGAGCGTTGTGGTGAGAAAGGCCGAAGGGGGTCGGAAGGGACGCTGAGGAGTGGTCCGCTCATTTTCCGTGACGAATAGCGGTGCTGAATTCTCATGTCACCGGTTGCATTGCAATCCGTGACGTTTATCACGCGTCCGGCCATCGACAAGCGGGGTGGAGGGTGTTCTATGGGGGTGGTGAGGTGGGTTGGGCGGGGGTAAGTGTCCGCATTGGTCAGTCGGCGTACTAATCGTTCCAGTGTCCGGATATCGGTCACCCAGCGAGTGTTATCTGGGCGTGATATGCGCTCAACTCTGCTGTGTCACGGACCCGCAGACCGTTCCTACTAATGTCGACGCGAGCAACACCTCTGCGCTGATAAGGAACCTGCCGACGATGAATCGCACGACCTTGGTGCTGCCGGTCCTGGCCGGTCTGCTCGTCCCCGCACTGGCCGCCTGCGGAGGCGGCGACAGCGTGGGTGGGGACGGTAAGGCGATCGTCGTGGGGACCACCGACACCATCGAGGCGTCCAAGGCGGCCCCGGCCCCCTTCGACCCCGTGCAGACCTACGACGTCGGCGCCTGGAACGTGCTGCGCGGCACCTTCCAGACCCTGATGCGGCTGCCCCGTACCGGTAACGCACCGGTCCCCGAGGCGGCCCGCTCCTGCGGCTTCCGCGACACCCAGAACGAGCAGTACCGCTGCACCCTGCGGGACGGCCTGCAGTTCAGCAACGGCGACTCCCTCACCGCCACCGACGTGAAGTTCTCCGTCGAGCGGATGCTGCGGATCAACTACGCCAACGGCCCGGTGTCGCTGCTGGACAACGTCGACACCGTCGAGACGGTCGGGAAGAACGAGGTGGTCTTCCACCTCAAGAAGCCCGACGCCACCTTCCCGCAGAAGCTCGCCACCCCCGCCGCCGCGATCGTCGACCACAAGGTCTACCCCCGCAACGCCCTCTACAAGGGCTTCGACCTGGTCGGCTCCGGCCCGTACCAGCTCGAGGCCGAGCACAGCGGCAACCGCGTCACCAAGGCCGTCTTCACCCGCAACCCCGGCTACAAGGGCGGCATCGACCCGCGGAACGACAAGGTCGAGATGCGGTTCTTCGGGGACTCCGATGCCATGGAGCAGGCGCTGCGCAAGGGCGACATCGACCTGATGAACCGCAGCCTGTCGCCGCATCAGGTCCAGGGCCTGCAGGACGCCACGGGCTCCCACGTCGTCCTCCAGGAGATGCCCGGCCAGGAGATCCGCTACCTCGCCTTCAACACCGACGCGCCGGCCGTCCGCAACAAGGCGGTGCGCCAGGCCATCGCGCAGATGGTGGACCGCCCGGCGCTGGTCCGCGACGTGTATGCGCACACCGGCGACCCGCTGTACTCCCTGGTGCCGACCGGCCTCACCGGCCACGTCAACTCCTTCTTCAGCAAGTACGGCAACCCGGACCCGGCCGAGGCGAAGCGCATTCTGCAGCAGGCGGGCATCAGCACGCCCGTGAAGCTCACCCTCGCGTACACCGAGCACCACTACGGCTCGATCACCGAGGACGAGTTCAAGGAGCTCCGGAAGCAGCTGAACAAGGACGGTGTCTTCGACGTGCGGCTCAAGGGCGTCGACAACTGGCAGACCTTCCGCGAGGACTCCGCCAAGGGCAAGTACCCGGTCTGGGGCATGGGCTGGTACGCCGACATCCCGGACGCCGACAACTACCTCGCGCCGTTCATAGGGAAGGGCAACTTCCTCGGTTCCCCGTACCGGAACCACCGGATCGAGGACCAGCTGATTCCGGCCACGCGTCAGCAGACCGACCGCAACGCCGCCGCCGGCAGCTTCAAGCAGGCGCAGAATATGGTGGCCGACGACGTTCCGGTCCTGCCCCTGTGGCAGGGCAAGCAGTACGTCGCCGCACGTGATGACATCACCGGCGTGGAGTGGGCGCTCAATTCCTCCTCCGCGCTGCAGATCTGGGAACTGGGCCGCGGCGTCGCCGACTGACGCCGGAGCAACGGCCGGCCGGCACCCGCACCGCGGGCACCGGCCGGCCGGCCCGCAGAGCGGGTCCCCCGCTCATCGGCCGACGGCCTCGTCGGCAGGCAACCGCGACACCAACTGTGAGGAACGCGCACGTGAGGAAACGTGACCAGCTGCTCGCCGCCCCCTTGTGTGCGGGGCTGGCCGCAGCCCTGCTGGCAGGCTGCGGCTCGGGCGACGACGAGGGTGCCGGGGTCGGTGAACCCGTGGTCATGGGCATGACGGACAAGATCCAGTCGATCGACCCGGCGGCCGGCTACGACCCCGGCTCCTGGCTGCTGTTCAACAACGTCTTCCAGTCCTTGATCAGCTTCCCCAAGGGCGGCACCACGCCCCAGCCGGAAGCCGCCAAGAGCTGCACCTTCACCGACACCAGCAGCAAGGTCTACCGCTGCAAGCTCCAGGACGGCCTGAAGTTCAGCAACGGCGACGCCCTTACGTCCAAGGACGTGAAGTACTCGTTCGACCGCACCCTGCGGATCAACGACAAGAACGGCCCCGCCGTCATGCTCGCCGGGCTCGACAGGATCGATACGCCCGACGACAAGACCGTCGTCTTCCACCTCAAGACGCCCGACGCGACCTTCCCCATGAAGATCGCCTCCGGCGCCGGCTCCATCGTCGACCGCAAGGAGTACCCGGCCGACAAGCTCCGCACCGACGGCGAGGCCGTCGGCTCCGGCGTCTACAAGCTCGACAAGTACGACGACAAGCAGGCCGTCTTCTCCGTCAACGGGTCCTACAAGGGCCCCGCCAAGGTCAAGAACTCCGGCATGACCATGAAGTTCTTCGACTCCCAGACGGAGCTGAAGCACGCCGTCCAGGGCGGGAAGGTCGACGTGGCCTACCGCGGCCTCGCCAACAAGGACATCGCCGATCTGGACCATGCCGTCGACAGCGGCCGCACCCAGGTCGTCGAGGGCGACAGCGCCGAGGTCATGCACCTGGTCTTCAACATGAAGGACCCGGTCGTCGGCAAGCTCGGCGTCCGCAAGGCCATGGCGTACACCATCGACCGCGCCTCCCTGGTCCGCGACGTCTACCAGCGCACCGTCGAGCCGCTCTTCTCCATCGTCCCGGCCGGCATCACCGGCCACACCACGGCCTTCTTCGACAGCTACGGCTCCCGCCCGCAGCCCGGCAAGGCCGAGGAGGCGCTGCGCTCCGCCGGCGTCCAGGGCAAGGCCAAGGTCACGCTCTGGTCCACCCCGACCCGCTACGGCCCCGACACCGACGCCGCGATGCAGGAGCTCGCCCAGCAGCTCAACGCCAGCGGCCTCTTCGACGCCAAGGTCAAGAGCGTGCCGTTCGAGGACTACGAGAAGGGCGTCGCCGCCGGCAAGTACGGCGTGTACGTCAAGGGCTGGATCCCGGACTACCCGGACCCCGACAACTTCACCCAGCCCTTCTTCGGCAAGGGCAACGTCCTGAACAACCACTTCGACTCGTCGCGGATCACCGGCAGCCTGCTGCCCAGGACCGCCGCCGAGCCCGACCGCGGCGCCACCAAGAAGGACTACCGCGAGGTGCAGCAGATCGTCGCCGACGAACTGCCGCTCCTCCCGCTGTGGCAGGGCAAGCAGTACGCCGTCGCCCGGGACACCGTCTCCGGCCTGGAGTGGACGCTGGACTCCTCGACGGTCTTCCGCTTCTGGGAGATCAGCAAGAGCGCGGAGGAGTAAGCCCGCAGTTGTGCAGGAAGGCCCGGCGCGGACCTCGCGCCGGGCCTTCGTACGTACTGGCCTACTGGGCTTCGCGGCTACTGCGCGCCGGGGCGCACCAGCCCGCTCTCGTACGCGTACACCGCGGCCTGCACCCGGTCCCGCAGGCCCAGCTTCGTCAGCACATGGCCCACGTGCGTCTTCACCGTCGTCTCGCTCACGAACAGGTCCGCCGCGATCTCCGCGTTCGACAGGCCGCGCGCGACCAGCTTCAGCACCTCCACCTCGCGCTCGGTGAGCGTGCCGAGCGCGTCCGGCACGGGCTCCTCGCCCGACGGCAGATGCGTCGCGTACTTGTCCAGCAGCCGGCGCGTGATGCTCGGCGCGAGCATCGCCTCGCCCGCCGCCACCACCCGGATCGCCTGCACCAGCTCGTTCGCCGGGGCGTCCTTGAGCAGGAAGCCGCTGGCGCCGGCCCGCAGCGCCTCCACGACGTACTCGTCCAGATCGAACGTCGTCAGCACCAGGACCTTCGCCGGGCCGTCCTTCGCCGGGCCCGTGATCCGGCGGGTCGCCTCCACCCCGTCCATCCGCGGCATACGAATGTCCATCAGCACCACGTCGGGCTGCAGCGCCCGCACCTGATCCAGCGCCTGCATGCCGTCACCGGCCTCGCCGACGACCGCGAGGTCCTGCTCGGCCTCCAGGATCATCCGGAAGCCAGTACGCAGCAGCGGCTGGTCGTCGACCAGCAGGACGCGGATAGTCACGAACTCTCCTTCGATTGGCCTGCGGCCTCATTCTGCCCTGCCGCGGCGTCCCCCGGGGCGGGCGCGGGGATCACCGGGAGCGTGCCCGCACCGGCCTGCGCGGCCGTCGCCAGGGGATACGGCGGGGGAGTGCCGCCGAACTCGGGGCACACCGCCTGGTGGTCGCACCAGTTGCACAGCTTCGTCGGCCGCGGCCGCCAGTCGCCCGAGTCCGTCGCCTTCTGGATCGCGTCCCACAGCGCCAGCAGCTTGCGCTCCACGCCCCGCAGATCCGCCTCGGAGGGGTCGTACGTCAGCACGCCCCCGCTTCCCCCCAGGTACACCAACTGCAGCCGCCGCGGCAGCACGCCCCTCAGCCGCCACAGCACCAGCGCGTAGAACTTCATCTGGAACAGCGGACCGTCGCTGTACTCCGGGCGGGGCGCCTTGCCCGTCTTGTAGTCGACCAGCCGCACCTCGCCCGTCGGCGCCACGTCCACCCGGTCGATGAAGCCGCGCAGCCGCAGCCCCGACTCCAGCTCCGTCTCCACGTACAGCTCGCGGTCGGCCGGCTCCAGGCGCGTCGGGTCCTCCAGCGTGAACCACCGCTCCACCAGCGCCTCGGCGTCCGCCAGCCAGCGCGACAGCCGCTCGCCCTCCGGATCGTCCGCGAACAGCTCCGCCAGCTCCGGGCGCTTCTCCAGCAGCTTCCGCCACTCGTCCGGCACCATGGACCGCGCGCTCGGCGCCGTCCGCTCCGCCGCCGGCGCGTCGAAGAGCCGCTCCAGGACCGCGTGCACCACCGTCCCCCGCGTCGCCGCCTCGCTGGGCTTCTCCGGCAGCTTGTCGATCACCCGGAAGCGGTACAGCAGCGGGCACTGCAGGAAATCGCTCGCGCGGGAGGGCGACAGCGCCACCGGGCGCGCCGGGACAGGCGCGGCCCGTACGGCCTTCTCGGTGCTCGTGTCCATAGCCCTAGACCCTACGGCCCGCCACTGACAACCCTCCGCATACCATCGACGGCGGACCGCTTCGCCCTGCATGATCGTGGTATCGGACCGGACAGGCCGGTCAGGGGCGAAGGCCGTACACCGACGAGGGGACGCCGTGGACGAGAGCGGGAAGCCGCAGGGCCCGCAGGACGCCCAGGAGTCCGCCACCGCACCGGACACCGCCGAGGAGGCGGGGCCGGAGGCCGGCAAGGGCCTGCCCGAGCGGACGCCGGACGAGCCGAGCGGCACCCCGCGCGCCCCGGAAGAGCCGCGGGAGGGCGCCGACACGCCCGGTACGGATACCGGTACGGGTACGGCTGCGGAGACCGCGTCCGGGACCGCTGCCGGGAACGCGTCCGGGAAGCCGCGGCGTGGCGCCACGCCCGGCTCCGTCGACGGCGCCGCCAACGGACGCCGCGGCATCGGCGGCGGCATCCTCATGGGCCGGCCCTTCGGCGTGCCCGTGTACGTCGCCCCCAGCTGGTTCCTCGTCGCCGCCCTCATCACCTGGGTATTCGGCGGCCAGCTGGAGCGCGTACTGCCCGAGCTCGGCGGCGCCCGGTACCTCGTCTCCCTCTTCTTCGCCGTCGCCTTCTACGCCTCCGTCCTGGTGCACGAGCTGGCGCACACCGTCGCCGCGCTCCGCTTCAAGCTTCCCGTGCGCCGTATCCAGCTCCAGTTCTTCGGCGGCGTCTCGGAGATCGAGAAGGAGTCCGAGACCCCCGGCCGCGAATTCGTCCTCGCCTTCGTCGGCCCGCTGCTCTCCCTCGTGCTCGCCGGTGTCTTCTACGGCGCGATGTACCTCGTCGAGCCCGGCACCGTCCCCGGCGTCCTGATCGCCGGCCTGATGATCTCCAACCTCATCGTCGCGGTCTTCAACCTGCTGCCCGGGCTCCCGCTCGACGGCGGCCGGATGCTCCGCGCCGTCGTCTGGGCCATCAGCGGCAAGCCGATGACCGGCACGATCGCCGCCGCCTGGGTCGGCCGCGCGCTCGCCGTCGCCGTCCTCATCGGGCTCCCGCTGCTCACCCACACCGGAGCGCTGGGCAACGAGCGCCCCGACATCGGCGACGTCGACTCCCTCACCGACGCCCTGCTCGCCGCGATCCTCGCCGCGATCATCTGGACCGGCGCCGGCAACAGCCTGCGCATGGCCCGGCTCCGCGAGCACCTCCCGGACCTCCGCGCCCGGACGCTCACCCGGCGCGCCGTCCCCGTGGAGTCGCACACGCCGCTCTCCGAGGCGCTGCGCCGGGCCAACGACGCGGGCGCCCGCGCCCTGGTCGTCGTCGACGGCCACGGCACGCCCACCGCCGTCGTCCGCGAGGCCGCCATCGTCGGCGTCCCGGAACACCGCCGCCCCTGGGTCGCGGTCAGCGGCCTCGCCCAGGACCTCAAGGAGGGCATGCGGGTCCCCGCCGAGCTCGCGGGCGAGGACCTCCTCGACCACCTCCGCGCCACCCCGGCCACGGAGTACCTCGTCGTCGAGGACACCGGCGAGATCTACGGCGTCCTCTCCACCGCCGACGTCGAGAAAGCATTCGTAGCAGCCATGGCCCGCCCGTCCTGACGCCCCCGGAGCCGTACGGCTCCCGTCCCCCGCCCCGCCCTGGTACGGAGCGCTCCTCACGCCCGGTAGGCTGGTCACATGTCCGAACCGACCGGTGCCGCCCGCCGACGCGGGCCCTTCAAGGTCGGGGACCAGGTCCAGCTCACCGATCCCAAGGGTCGCCACTACACGTTCACGCTCGAAGCGGGGAAGAGCTTCCACACCCACAAGGGTGCCTTCCCCCACGACGAGCTGATCGGCGCTCCCGAGGGCAGTGTTGTCCGTACCACCGGGAACGTCGCCTACCTCGCGCTGCGCCCCCTGCTCCCCGACTACGTCCTGTCCATGCCCCGCGGTGCCGCCGTGGTCTACCCCAAGGACGCGGGGCAGATCCTGGCGATGGCCGACATCTTCCCCGGCGCCCGCGTCGTCGAGGCGGGAGTGGGGTCCGGGTCGCTCAGCAGCTTCCTGCTGCGCGCCATCGGCGACCAGGGCATGCTGCACAGCTACGAGCGGCGCGCCGACTTCGCCGAGATCGCCACGCAGAACGTCGAGCGGTACTTCGGGGGCCCGCACCCCGCCTGGACGCTCACCGTCGGTGACCTCCAGGACAACCTCTCCGACACCGACGTCGACCGCGTCATCCTGGACATGCTCGCCCCCTGGGAGTGCCTGGACGCCGTATCCAAGGCGCTCGTCCCCGGCGGCATCCTCTGCGCGTACGTCGCCACGACCACGCAGCTGGCCCGCACCGTCGAGGCCATCCGCGACCACGGCACCTTCAACGAGCCGTCGGCCTGGGAGACCATGGTCCGCACCTGGCACGTCGAGGGCCTGGCCGTCCGCCCCGACCACCGCATGATCGGCCACACCGGCTTCCTGCTCACCGCCCGCCGCCTCGCGGACGGCGTGGAGCCGCCGCTGCGCCGCCGCCGCCCCGCCAAGGGCGCGTACGGCGAGGACTACACCGGCCCCGGTGGCCAGTCCGCGCCCGCCGAGGAGCAGCCGGTGCACAAGACCCCGGCCCAGAAGCTGCGCGAGAAGAAGGAACGCGAGCAGCAGGCGGGCCAGGACGCCGCCGAGAGCTGACGCGCGCGCGGCCGTACCGAACCGAACCGCACGGCGCCGCCGGTGAGTTCCCCCACGGGAACCCCGGCGGCGCCGCATTTCCCGGTATGGCCGTGTTTCCGGAGATGTGGGAACCACCGGCGTGAGCCCCGCGTTGCCAAGGCAAGGACCGAGTTCCTCAAGTTTTCTTCTTGGTCCGGACTTGTTGGTTCCGTGGCGGGGTGTCGTGTGGAACGATGCCGGGCAACCCCCACCGCCACAGCTCTTCCCAGGAGTTATTCCGCGTGCAGTCCTTGGCAGGCCCGGACCTTCCGCACACCAGCACGACCCCCATGCAGTGGCTCGCCACCGCGACCGCCGTCGCGGGTGTCGTGGCCCTGGCCTCCTTCGTCCAGCCCGCCGGCGCCGCGGTCTCCACCGCCTCCGCCGCGACCTCGGCCGCCGGCCGTCCCGCCCCCGCGGCCACCGCGCCGGACGCCGGCGCCGCGCATTACCCGCTCGACTGCGGACCGAACAAGGTCGATGTGGCCGACAAGCTCTCCGGCGACCTGGACGGCGACGGCGCCCCGGAGACCGTCGCCGTGGTCCGCTGCCACGCCGAGATGGGCACCCCGCCCAGCGGTGTGTACGTGCTCGCCGCGCCCTCCGTGAAAGGCGCCGCGCCGCGCGTCGTGGCCACCCTCGTGGACCCCGCCGACAAGCTGAGCGTGCAGGACCTCGCGCTGACCGGCAGCGCGCTGAGCGCCACGCTCTCGGGATACTCCAGCACCGACGTGCCGCGCTGCTGCCCCGACGTCCACAAGGCCGCCAAGTGGCAATGGCGGAACGGCAAGTTCGTCCGGAGCGAACTTCCCGTCGCGGAGGACGGGGCGGACGGGCCGCCCGCCGCCCGGGGAATCTGACCGGGGGCCCTGAATCGGGGAATCCGGCCGCGCCGCTGCGTAACCGCGGCATCACTGTCTGATCGCCGCATCACGGCGCGCCAGCGGCATCGCCGTGTGACGCAAACATCACGGCGCGTCCGGCCGTCGGTTTCCGGCCGGACGCGCTCCGTTGCTCTCCGTCGCCGGCCGGTCCGGCCGGCCGGTGGCCCGGCTTCCGGTTACTCCGCGTCCGGCCCGTACACCTCGGCCTTGTCCGACACGCGGCGCACGTGAATACAGTCGCCGGGGCACTCCTTCGCGGAGTCCCGCACGTCGTTGAGCAGCGGCAACGGCACCGGCGTGGTGGCGCCCTTGTCCTGCAGCAGCTCGTCGTCGGCGCTCTTCACGTACGCCAGCCCGTCGATGTCGAGCTCGAAGACCTCCGGCGCGTACTGCGCGCAGATGCCGTCCCCGGTGCAGAGGTCCTGGTCGATCCAGACCTCGAGCTCGGTGGCTTCTTCCTGGGCGCTCATCTCGCCTGCCGTTCCTGCGTACGTTTAACCGATGTTGTCTAAGTAGTGCCAGCACTGACGGGTGTTGACCGTGTCGACGATACAACCGGTCGCTTTCCGATGTTGTCGGGTGGGTATCACCCCAGGGTGAGGACGTGCGCAAGGGTGAAGATCGGACACACCCCGACAGTCTTTTCGATCTAGGGGTTTCAACCTGCACCGGCCCAGGTAGGGTCAGGAAGCGTCCAGCTCCCCTTGGAGGAGGTGAGGACCGTGGCAGCCCACGACGACGACATCAACCGCGGCATCCGGCCGGGGCGGGGGTCTGAAGACCCTGCCGGCCAGGTTGCCTATCTCGAGCAGGAGATCGCCGTCCTGCGACGCAAGCTCGCCGACTCTCCGCGTCACACGAGGATTCTCGAAGAGCGGATCGTCGAGCTGCAGACCAACCTGGCCGGCGTATCGGCTCAGAACGAGCGACTCGCCAACACTCTCCGTGAGGCACGCGACCAGATCGTCGCGCTCAAGGAGGAGGTCGACCGGCTCGCTCAGCCGCCGGCCGGCTTCGGTGTCTTCCTGCAGGCGAACGAGGACGGCACGGTCGACATTTTCACCGGAGGCCGAAAGCTCCGGGTCAATGTCAGCCCGAGCGTCGAGCTCGAAGAGCTCAGGCGTGGCCAGGAGGTCATGCTCAACGAAGCGCTCAACGTGGTCGAGGCCATGGAGTTCGAGAGCGCCGGGGACATCGTCACCCTCAAGGAAATCCTGGAGGACGGCGAGCGCGCCCTGGTCATCGGGCACACCGACGAGGAACGGGTGGTGAGGCTCGCCGAGCCGCTGCTGGACATCACCATCCGCCCCGGTGACGCCCTGCTCCTCGAGCCCCGCTCCGGCTACGTCTATGAAGTCATTCCCAAGAGCGAGGTCGAAGAGCTGGTCCTCGAAGAGGTACCGGACATCGACTACACCAAGATCGGCGGTCTGGGCGGCCAGATCGAGCTGATCCGGGACGCCGTCGAGCTCCCGTATCTCTACCCCGATCTGTTCAAGGAGCACGAACTGCGCCCGCCGAAGGGTGTCTTGCTCTACGGCCCGCCCGGCTGCGGCAAGACGCTCATCGCCAAGGCGGTCGCCAACTCCCTCGCCAAGAAGGTCGCCGAGGTGACCGGCAAGCCCGCGGGGAAGAGCTTCTTCCTCAACATCAAGGGCCCCGAGCTCCTCAACAAGTACGTCGGCGAGACCGAGCGGCACATCCGCCTGGTCTTCCAGCGGGCGCGGGAGAAGGCCAGCGAGGGCACGCCCGTCATCGTCTTCTTCGACGAGATGGACTCCCTCTTCCGCACCCGTGGCTCGGGTGTCAGCTCGGACGTGGAGAACACCATCGTTCCGCAGCTGCTCTCCGAGATCGACGGTGTGGAGGGCCTCGAAAATGTGATCGTCATCGGTGCCTCGAACCGTGAGGACATGATCGACCCGGCGATCCTGCGGCCCGGCCGGCTCGACGTCAAGATCAAGATCGAGCGTCCGGACGCCGAGGCGGCCAAGGACATCTTCTCGAAGTACCTCACCGACCGGCTCCCGCTGCACGCCGACGACCTCGCCGAGCACGGCGGCTCGAAGAAGGCCGCGGTCAGCGGCATGATCCAGTCGGTCGTCGAGCAGATGTACGCGGAGTCCGAGGAGAACCGCTTCCTGGAGGTCACCTACGCCAACGGTGACAAGGAAGTCCTGTACTTCAAGGACTTCAACTCCGGCGCCATGATCGAAAACATCGTCGGACGCGCCAAGAAGATGGCCATCAAGGCATTCCTCGAACAGAACCAGAAGGGTCTCCGCGTCGCCCACCTGCTCCAGGCATGCGTGGACGAGTTCAAGGAGAACGAGGACCTGCCCAACACGACCAACCCGGACGACTGGGCCCGGATCTCCGGCAAGAAGGGCGAGCGGATCGTCTACATCCGCACCCTCGTCACCGGCAAGCAGGGCGCGGACACCGGTCGCTCCATCGACACGGTGGCGAACACCGGACAGTACCTGTAACACCGCTCACCGGCTGCGGATGTCCCAGGCGGGGCGTCCGCAGCCGGTCGCTTTCCAGGGGCCGGGACGCACCCTGGAGATCCCCCGGCGGAACAGGGAAAACCGGACTGGAGCAATGACTGTAATGATCTCCCCAGCGCCGCATCGGCGTTCTAGGCTCTTCGGTACCGCCGCACCACACAGTGCGGAAGCGGGGACCGCATATGGACCGGAAGCGCAGCGGTACTTGAGCGCCGACCCCACCCGGGGGCGCCGCCGGGCAAGGAGGGCCGCATGACCGTACGGCGAGTAATGGGCATCGAGACGGAGTACGGCATCTCCGTCCCCGGCCACCCGAACGCCAATGCCATGCTCACCTCGTCCCAAGTCGTCAACGCCTACGCGGCGGCGATGCACCGGGCGCGCCGCGCCCGCTGGGACTTCGAGGAGGAGAACCCGCTGCGGGACGCCCGCGGCTTCGACCTCGCACGTGAGAACGCCGACGCCAGCCAGCTCACGGACGAGGACATCGGTCTGGCCAACGTCATCCTCACCAACGGCGCGCGGCTCTACGTCGACCACGCGCACCCCGAGTACAGCGCTCCCGAGGTCACCAATCCGCGCGACGCCGTCCTGTGGGACAAGGCCGGCGAGCGCATCATGGCCGAGGCCGCCGAGAAGGCCGCCCAGGTCCCCGGCGCCCAGCCGATCCACCTGTACAAGAACAACACCGACAACAAGGGCGCGTCCTACGGCACGCACGAGAACTACCTGATGAAGCGGGAGACCCCCTTCTCGGACATCGTGCGCCACCTGACGCCGTTCTTCGTCTCCCGGCAGGTCGTCACCGGCGCCGGACGCGTCGGCATCGGCCAGGACGGCCACGAGCACGGCTTCCAGCTCAGCCAGCGCGCCGACTACTTCGAGGTGGAGGTGGGCCTGGAGACGACGCTCAAGCGGCCCATCATCAACACCCGCGACGAGCCGCACGCGGACGCCGAGAAGTACCGCCGGCTCCACGTGATCATCGGCGACGCGAACCTCTCCGAGATCTCCACGTACCTCAAGCTGGGCACGACGGCGCTGGTCCTCTCCATGATCGAGGACGGCTTCATCAACGTCGACCTCGCCGTCGACCAGCCCGTACGCACCCTCCACCAGGTCTCGCACGACCCCTCCCTGCAGCATCTGATCACGCTCCGCAGCGGCCGGACACTCACCGCGGTGCAGCTCCAGATGGAGTACTACGAGCTGGCGCGCAAGTACGTCGAGGAGCGCTT
The DNA here is from genome assembly GCF_044544685.1 of Streptomyces sp. NPDC053542. Taxonomy (NCBI): domain Bacteria; kingdom Bacillati; phylum Actinomycetota; class Actinomycetes; order Kitasatosporales; family Streptomycetaceae; genus Streptomyces; species Streptomyces sp. NPDC053542. The sequence continues at coordinate 152,021 of NZ_JBITXL010000011.1, read as the reverse complement.
CGGGGCCGACGCCGACGAGCAGACCAAGGACGTCCTCACCCGGTGGGAGGACGTGCTGGGCCGGCTGGAGAACGACCCGATGAGCCTGTCCGGCACGCTGGACTGGGTCGCCAAGCGGGAGCTCATGGAGGGCTACCGGCGCCGCGACAGCCTCGACTGGGACGCGGCCCGGCTGCACCTGGTCGACCTCCAGTACGCCGACGTACGGCCCGACAAGGGCCTCTACAACCGACTGGCGGAGCGCGGCAAGATGCAGCGCCTCCTGAACGAGGGGGACGTCGAGAAGGCGGAGATCAAGCCCCCGGAGGACACCCGGGCCTACTTCCGGGGCCGCTGCCTCGAGCAGTACGCGGACGACGTCGCCGCGGCGTCCTGGGACTCCGTGATCTTCGATCTGCCGGGCCGCGACTCGCTTCAGCGCGTCCCCACGCTGGAGCCGCTGCGCGGCACCCGCAATCACGTCAAGGAGCTGCTGGACCGCTGTCGCACGGCGGAGGACCTGGTGCGGGTCCTCAGTGGCGGCTGAGGCGGTAAAACCGCGTACGGGCCGCTCATGGCCTGATCGCGGTCCGATCGTGACCGATCCGGGGCCCGCCGGGCGGTGAAAAGTCCGCCCGGCGGGAATCATCGAGGTGAGTCCCGGACGTTGAGGGAAAGTGCAAGGCCGATGTCGGACCCAGCTTGTAGGGTCTGATCTTGACAGTCACATCGAGCGGGGCGAACCGAGCGGGGTGAGGGATATGGCGACCAAGGACACCGGCGGCGGGCAGCAGAAGGCTTCGCGCAGCACCGAAGAGGTCGAGGAGCAGACCCAGGACGCGGAAGCGTCCGAGGACCTCAAGGAACGCCAGGAAAAGCTGTCGGACGACGTGGACTCCGTCCTGGACGAAATCGACGACGTGCTCGAAGAGAATGCCGAGGACTTCGTGCGAAGCTTCGTTCAAAAGGGCGGAGAGTGATTTCACCTTCGTAACGAAGGTGAAGGGGCGGGTTTGCAGTGCGAGTCGGAGGGCTGCTCGCGGCGTCGCGAAGACAAGCCGCGGGCGGCCCCCGCTCGCCGCACGGTGCCCGCGCCCGTGGCCGGGCCGTGCAGGTGGATCGTGATCACGAGCCGGGTAAAGTCCCGGGCGTACCGGGCTTCAACTGCAACTCGGCATTCGGCAAGTTGAAGGATGGTCCCGGCGTACTCCGTCGGGACATCGCATATCTGGAAGGAAACGTGTGGAAGCCAATACTCGAAGCACCGGGCGTCTACCAGCTGCCTTCCTGACGCCTGGGTCCTCCTCGTTCATGGACTTTCTCAGCGAGCACTCGCCGGAGCTGCTGCCGGGCAATCGGCCGCTGCCGCCCGTGCAGGGGGCGATCGAGGCGCCGCACGGCACGACGATCGTGGCGGCCACCTTCCCGGGTGGTGTCGTGCTCGCCGGTGACCGCCGGGCGACGATGGGCAATGTCATCGCGCAGCGGGACATCGAGAAGGTCTTCCCGGCGGACGAATACAGCGCGGTCGGGATTGCCGGCACGGCGGGGCTCGCCGTGGAAATGGTGAAGCTCTTCCAGCTGGAGCTGGAGCACTTCGAGAAGGTCGAGGGCGCGCAGCTGTCCCTGGAGGGCAAGGCGAACCGCCTCTCGACGATGATCCGCAGCAATCTCGGCATGGCCATGCAGGGCTTGGCCGTGGTGCCGCTGTTCGCGGGGTACGACATCGACCGCGAGAAGGGCCGCATCTTCTCGTACGACGTGACCGGCGGGCGCTCCGAGGAGCAGAATTACGCCGCGACGGGCTCCGGCTCGGTCTTCGCGCGCAGTGCCCTGAAGAAGCTCTTCCGGGAGGACTTCTCCGAGAACGACGCGGCGACGGCGGTCGTGCAGGCGCTGTACGACGCCGCGGACGACGATTCGGCGACCGGCGGTCCGGACCTGGGCCGGCGGATCTACCCGATCGTCACGGTGATCACCGACGAGGGCTTCAAGAGGCTCACCGACGACGAGGTCTCCGAGATCGCCCGTGCGGTGCACGAGCGGCGCCTGGAGCAGCCGGACGGCCCGCGGGCTGCGCTGCTCTGACGGGGCGGCAGCGGACTTGCGGATGACGGATGATCCGGAGGTGCTTTCGCCAGTGAGAGAGCCATTGACAGAAAGGGACGGATAGCCGGTGTCGACGCCGTTCTATGTCTCACCCCAGCAGGCCATGGCGGACCGCGCCGAGTACGCCCGCAAGGGCATCGCGCGCGGACGCAGTGTTGTCGCTCTGCAGTATGCCGACGGCGTCGTTTTCGTCGCCGAGAATCCTTCCCGTGCACTGCACAAGGTCAGTGAGATTTATGACCGGATCGCCTTCGCGGCGGTCGGTAAATACAACGAGTTCGAGAACCTCCGGATCGGCGGAGTGCGCTACGCCGATCTGCGGGGGTACACCTACGACCGTGAGGACGTGACCGCGCGGGGGCTGGCGAACACCTACGCCCAGACGCTCGGTGCGATCTTCTCCAGCGCGGCCGAGAAGCCGTACGAGGTGGAGCTGCTGGTCGCCGAGGTGGGCAACACCGCCGAGGACGATCAGATCTATCGGCTGCCGCATGACGGTTCGATCGTGGACGAGCACGGCTCGGTCGCGGTCGGTGGCAATGCCGATCAGATCAGCACGTACCTCGATCAGCACCACCGGGACGGCATGTCGCTGGGCGAGGCGCTGAAGCTCGCCGTGGAGTCGCTGTCGCGGGACAACAACGGCGGGGAGCGCACGCTGACCCCGGAGCAGCTGGAGGTCGCGGTCCTGGACCGCAAGCGGCCGCAGCAGCGGAAGTTCAAGCGGGTGCTGAGCAGTCAGCTGTCCCGGCTGCTCGCGTCGGAGGGCTCGTCGGCGTCGGCCACCGAGGCCGGTTCCGCCGAGGAGCCGGAGGCCGGCACGTCCGGCACGTCCGGCGGGGACACCGGCTCCGAGCGCTCGGAGGGCTCGGAGGAGTAGGCCGGTCCCGTCGCGGGAGCGTGCCCGCTTCTGTCCGTACGTCTCGCGCCGCCCCGGTGGGTCAGTCCCACCGGGGCGCGCGGCGTTTCAGGGGCTGTGTCAGGGGCGCGGCGGGGCGGCCGTCGAGCCGCGGGTGATCAGTTCGACCGGGAGCGTGGTGGGCGCGACGGGCGGCCGGCCGGCCAGGACGTCGATCAGGGCGCGCATGCCGGCCGCGCCGAACTCCTCGGCCGGCAGCCGTACGGTGGTCAGCTCCGGTTCGACGGCGGTGGCCAGCGCGAGGTCGTCGAAGCCGGTGACGGAGACGTCCTCGGGGACGCGCAGGCCGAGCCGGCGGGCGGCCTTGCAGGCGCCGGCGGCGAGGATGTCGTCGTCGCAGACCAGGGCGGTGGGGCGGGGGCCCGGAGCGGTCAGGGCCGCGTGCGCGGCGTGCAGCCCGGCGTCCACGTCGAGCGCCGCGGTTTCGGTGCGCAGCGCCGCGTCCGGTACGGCCCGTACGGCTTCGGCGAGGGCCTTCGCGCGCAGGTGGAAGGTCCAGGAGTCGACGGCGGCGGCGAGGTGGGTGAGCCGGCGGTGGCCGAGGCCGAGCAGGTGGCGGGCGGTCTGCCGGGCGCCGTCGGCGATGTCGAGGTTGACGGTGGCGGCGGCCGGGGTGTCCTCGGGGTCGTTGTCGAGCATGACCAGGGGCAGGCCCTCGCCGTAGAGGGCGGTGAGCGCGTCGGTGGCCATGGAGGAGGCGATGACGCCGTCGAGAGTGGCGCGCGCCGAGTCGAAGGGGTCGCGGGCCGGGCCGATGCCTTCGGGGGAGGGGTACAGGACGAGGCCGAAGCCGCTGTCGGCGGCGACGCGGGCGGCGCCGGTGTAGACGCGGGCGAAGAATTCGGTGGTGAGCGCCGGCACGACGAGGAGGGCGGTGCGGGTGCGCCCGAGGCGGAGGCTGCGCGCCGCGAGGTTGGGGCGGTAGCCGAGCTCGCGGGCCGCGGCGCGCACGGCGTCGGCCTTGGCCAGGGAGACGCGGCCGCGCCATTTGTCGCCGAGTACGAGCGAGACGGCCGCCTGCGAGACTCCGGCGGCGCGTGCCACGTCCTTGCTGGTGACGCGCGCGGTGTCCGTTCCCGCTCGCGCGCCGGGCGGGCGCGCCTCCCCCTGCTCGGTCACTGGTGTGGGCTGCCCTTCGTGCGACGTGGTGGTGCGGTGCTGCGAGTGCGGTGCCGCGGTGGACCCGCGGTCAGCGGCCATGGTACGTATGACGGGTCACGTTATACGTAACACTGAAACGTCCACTGGACGGCTCCCGGCCCGGACGGCCGGCGGAGAGGGGCGGGTATGGCCGCGGGATACGCGGAGCTGCTCAGGACGCGCCACGCGGCGCGGCTGCTGACCGGCACCCTGGTCGGGCGGCTGCCGAACGCAACGGCGGCGCTGGCGGTGGTGCTCTTCACCCGGGCCGAGGGCGGCAGCTACGCCCTGGCGGGTGCGCTCTCGGCCGTGTACGGCCTCTGCAACGCCGTAGGACAGCCGCTGCTGGGCCGCGCGGTGGACCTGTGGGGTCAGCCCCGCGTCATGCTGCCCTCGGCCGTCCTGTCGGCGCTGGGCATGGTTCTGCTGGCCGCCGTCGGCATCGACCCGCTGTGGCCGGCGTACGCGGCCATGGTGGTCGCCGGGTTCTTCACGCCGCCCCTGGAGGGCGGGCTGCGGGCGCTGTGGCCCGGGGTGCTGAAGCGCCCGGAGCGGGTCCACGCCGCGTACGCGCTGGACGCGGTGGCGCAGGAAGTGATGTTCGCGGTCGGCCCGCTGCTGGTGACGCTGAGCGTCGCGGTGTGGTCCGAGCGGGTGGCGCTGCTGGTCATCAACGTGCTCGGGGTGCTGGGCGCGCTGTCGGTGGTGGTCTCGCCGCCGTCCCGGCAGTGGCGCAGCGCGCCGCGCGAGGCGCACTGGCTCGGGGCGCTGCGCTCCAGCGGGATGCTCGTGCTGATCGGGTCGTTCTTCTTCGTGGGGCTCGCGCTGGGGTCGATAGCGGTGGCGGCGGTGGCGTACGCCGATACGCACGGCGGGCAGATGGTTTCCAGCTATCTGCTGTCGGCGCTGGGCGTGGGGGCGCTGATCGGCGGTGTGGTGTACGGGGCGCGGGAGTGGCCGGGGGCGCCGGAGCCCCGGCTGCGGGTGCTGATCGGGCTGCTGGCGCTCGGGTACCTGCCGTTGGCGCTGGTCCCGGGGGTGGCGGGGATGACGGCGCTGACGGGGCTCGCCGGGGTGTTCCTGGCGCCCGCGCTGGCGTGCGCGTTCATCGTGGTGGACCGGCACGCGCCGCGCGGGACGGTGACGGAGGCGTTTTCGTGGCTGGTCACGACGTTCGGGGTGGGGGCCGCCGTGGGTACGTCAGTGGTGGGCCCGGCGGTGGAGCTGGGCGGCGCGGCGGCGGGTTTCGCGGTCGCGGGCGGCGGTGGTCTCGCCGCGCTGGCGGTGATGGTGGCGGCGCGGCGTTTTCTGCTGCCGTCCGGGATGCGTACGGTGAGTGCCGTCCAGGCGGAAAATGATCGAAACGGTACCGTCGAACCCGGTTTCAGAGCAGGCCGTCAGGCGTAATGTTCAGTCATGGACCGCCGCATTTTCGGGCTGGAGAACGAGTACGGCGTCACGTGTACGTTCAGGGGACAGCGCCGCCTGTCTCCTGACGAAGTGGCGCGGTACCTCTTCCGCCGTGTCGTGTCATGGGGCCGCAGCAGCAATGTCTTCCTGCGGAACGGTGCCCGCCTGTACTTGGACGTGGGATCGCACCCGGAATACGCAACTCCCGAGTGCGACAACGTGACCGAGCTGGTCACCCACGACAAGGCCGGCGAGCGCATTCTCGAGGGGCTGCTCGTCGACGCCGAACGCCGCCTGCACGAGGAGGGAATCGCCGGAGACGTCTATCTCTTCAAGAACAACACCGATTCGGCGGGAAACTCCTACGGGTGCCACGAGAACTACCTCGTGGCGCGGCACGGGGAGTTCTCCAGGCTCGCGGACATCCTCATTCCGTTCCTGGTGACCCGTCAGCTGCTCTGCGGCGCAGGAAAGGTGCTGCAGACGCCGCGCGGCGCGGTGTACTGCGTCAGTCAGCGCGCCGAACACATCTGGGAAGGGGTCTCCTCGGCGACGACCCGCTCCCGGCCGATCATCAACACCCGTGACGAGCCGCACGCCGACGCCGAGCGGTACCGCCGGCTGCACGTCATCGTGGGTGACTCCAACATGTCCGAGACGACCATGCTGCTGAAGGTCGGCGCCACCGACCTCGTCCTGCGCATGATCGAGGCGGGCACGGTGATGCGGGACCTGACCCTGGAGAACCCGATCCGGGCGATCCGCGAGGTCAGCCACGACATCACCGGTCAGCGCAAGGTGCGGCTGGCGAGCGGCCGGGAGGCGTCGGCCCTCGAAGTCCAGCAGGAGTACTACGAGAAGGCGGTGGACTTCTGCGACCGCCGCGGCATCCGCACGGGCACGGTCGAGCGGGTCCTGGAGCTGTGGGGCCGCACGCTGGACGCGATCCGGGAGGAGGACCTGGACCGGGTCGCGACGGAGATCGACTGGGTGATGAAGTACCAGCTGATCGACCGTTACCGCGCCAAGAACAACATCACGATGTCGCATCCGCGGGTCGCGCAGATAGACCTCGCGTACCACGACATCCACCGCCGCCGGGGGCTGTACTACCTCCTGGAGAAAAAGGGCCAGGCGGCGCGGGTGTGCAACGATCTGAAGATCTTCGAAGGCAAGTCCGTGCCGCCGCAGACGACACGGGCGAGGCTGCGCGGCGATTTCATCCGCCGGGCTCAGGAACAGCGCAGGGACTTCACGGTCGACTGGGTGCATCTCAAGCTCAATGACCAGGCGCAGCGCACGGTGCTCTGCAAGGACCCGTTCCGGTCGGTGGACGACCGGGTGGAGAAGCTCATCGCAGGAATGTGACCCGTTCGCACACGGCGGTGTGTCAACGGCCTTTGTGCCGGGGCACACCGCCGTGTTGTCTCCGCCGTGATGACTGCCGTGTTGTCTCTGGAATTGCGGTGGGGGTCAGGTCGTAGAGTGGCGGGCATTGCCCACCCACCCCTCTAGCCCGAGTTGGACTGATGAAGCTCACGAAGAACACCCGCCGTGCCGCGGCCGCGGCGATCGCCGTGCCCGTACTGCTGTTCACCGCCGCGTGCGGGTCCGACGACGAGGGCTCCGGTGCGAGCGTCGCGTCGGTGGAAGGCAAGGCCGGCGAGCAGCCCAAGATCAAGGTCGACAAGAAGGCCAAGCCGTCGGACACGCCGGTCGTGAAGACCCTCTCCGAGGGCAAGGGCGCGGCCGTGAAGAAGGGTGACTTCGTCCGGCTGGACTTCGTGGGCCAGATGACGAAGGGCCAGTCGCTGGGCAGCAGCTGGGCCAAGCAGCCGGGCGCGAGCGCCAAGGCGCCGCGCATGCAGTCCGTCGGCATGGCCGGGCAGGCGACCCCGCAGCTGCCCACGAAGGTGATGGAGGCGGTGACCGGCAAGAAGGTCGGCTCCCGCTTCGAGATCGAGGGCACCGCCAAGGCGATCATCGGTGACCAGCTGAACCCGCAGGCGGGCGTGAAGCCCAGCGACGGCCTGGTGTGGGTCGTCGACGTGGTCGCCGCCAAGAAGGCCGACAAGAAGGGCGAGGCGAAGGGCGAGCAGGCGGCGCCGGAGGCCGGTATGCCGGAGGTGAAGGCGCCGAGCGGGAAGCCCGCGGAGATCACCGTCCCCAAGGGCGAGAAGGCCCCCAAGGAGACCAAGAGCCAGGTGCTCATCAAGGGCGACGGCCCGAAGGTGAAGGCCGGCCAGGGGCTGATCGCGCAGTACACGGGCGTGAAGTGGGAGGACGGCAAGATGTTCGACTCCTCCTGGAAGCACGGCGGCGCGACCGCCTTCCAGATCGGCACCAACGCGGTCGTCAAGGGCTGGGACAAGGCGCTGGTCGGCAAGAACGTCGGCGACCGTGTCGAGATCGTCGTCCCGCCCAAGGACGGGTACGGTACGAGCCCGCAGGGCGGCGAGCTGGCCAACCACACGTTGGTCTTCTCGGTGGACATCCTCGACACGTTCTGAGGGCGCCGGGGCGGTACGCCGCCCGCCGCGATGATCACGGCCCGGCCATCTGCGAGACTGTCCCGCGTTGTAGAACGATTCGTTCGTAGGAGCACATACGTGAGCATCGACAAGCCCGAGATCGACTTCCCGGAGGGCCCCGCGCCCGCCGATCTGGAGATCGTGGACCTGTGGGAGGGTGACGGGCCGGTCGCCAAGGCGGGGGACACCGTCTCCGTCCACTACGTCGGCGTGTCCTTCAGCACCGGCGAGGAGTTCGACGCGAGCTGGAACCGCGGCAAGCCGCTGCAGTTCCAGCTGGGCGCCGGCCAGGTCATCGCCGGCTGGGACCAGGGCGTGCAGGGCATGAAGGTCGGCGGCCGCCGCCGGCTGACCATCCCCGCGCACCTGGCGTACGGCGAGCGCGGCGCCGGTGGCGGCCGCATCGCGCCGAACGAGACGCTGATCTTCGTCTGCGACCTGGTCTCGGTCTGAGAACCGGCCGCAGACGGAGCGTCCGCGACCGGATAACGGTCCGGCGCTGAGCTTCGCCCACGCGGCCACCGTGTCCGGACGCCGGTTACGTCCTTGTGCGGCGCCGGCACGGCGCGTGGCGCGAGCCTTACGGGCCCATGCCCCCTCGGGGGTATGGGCCCTCGGCTTTTGAAGCGGCTCCCGGTAGCGGTACGGTCATCGGTCGAGACCACAGAGAGAAGGGCGTCGATGGCCATTGCCAAGGCCGAGCGGCTGATGAACCTGGCGCTGTGCCTGCTGGGGACCCGGCGCCCGCTCACCAAGCGGGAGTTGCGCGGTTCCATCGAGGCGTACGTCGAGGCGTTCGGCCCGGGGGACGGTCCGGCGGGCGCGAGCGACGACGCGTTCAACCGCATGTTCGAGCGAGACAAGGACGACCTGCGGGAACTCGGCATGGTCATCGAGACCGTCGAGGGCCTGGAGGGGGACACCGGATACCTCGCCCGCCGCGACTCCAACCGGCTCCCGCCGATCACCCTGGACGCCGAGGAGGCCGCGGCCCTCGGCCTGGCCGCGAAGATCTGGCAGCAGGCCCGGCTCGCGGGCGCGGCCAGCGGCGCGCTCCAGAAGCTGCGCGCGGCCGGGATGCCGCTGGCGGCCGAGGACGAGGGCCCGTACGACCCCGCCCAGCCGCACAGCGCCCTGGAGCCGCGCATCCCCGCCCACGAGGCGGCCTTCGAACCGCTGATGCTGGCCTGCCGGGACCGCCGCCCCGTCGTCTTCGACTACCGCAAGGCCAACGCCGCCCGGCCCGAGCAGCGCCAGGTCGAGCCCTGGATCCTCGAATGCTGGCGCGGCCACTGGTACCTCGCCGGCTGGGACCGCGACCGGCAGGCCGAGCGCGTCTTCCGGCTCTCCCGCATCACCGGCAAGGTCCGCTCCCGCGCGGGGAAGTTCACCGCCGAGGTGCCCGACCACGTGACCGTACGGGAGACGGTGGAGAGCTGGGCCGGCGAGACCGCCACCGGCACCGCCCGCATCAAGCTGCGCGCCGACCACGGCTACCCGCTGCGCGCCCGCGCGCTGTCCGTGCGCGCGGCGGACGAGGGCTGGGACGAGCTGGAGATCCCGTACGGGCACGGCCTGGACGCCTGGCTCGTGGAACTGGGCCCGGACGTGGTCGTACTGGAACCGGCCGAGCTGCGGGCGGACGTCGTGGACCGGCTGCGTGCCGTGGCCAAGGGCTGAGGGGGAGCGACCAGACCATGGCGATCAACGCCATCGACCAGACCCGCCGGATGCTGTCCCTGGTGACGTATCTGCGCGAGCGCCCCGGCGCCCGCGTCAGCGACGTGGCCCGGGCCTTCGGCATCACCGAGGACGAGCTGATCGCGGACCTCGACGTGCTGCCCATGTGCGGTACGAGCTTCCGCGGCGGCGACCTGCTGGACATCGACACCGACGGCGACCGCATCTGGTGGCACAACCCCGACGACGTCGCCGAGCCGCTGCGGCTGGCCGCCGACGAGGCGACCGCGCTGCTGGTCGCGGCGCGCGCCGTGTCGACCCTGCCGGGCCTGCGCGAGGGCGACCGGCAGGCGCTGCTGCGCGCCACCGCCAAGCTGGAGGCCGCTGCGGGTGAGGCCGCGGGTGCCAGCTCCCGCCTCTCCGTCACCTTCGAGTCCGAGGGCGGCGTCTTCGCCGACGTGGACCGGGCCATCGCCGAGCGCCGCCGCCTCTGGCTGAAGTACTACTCGCCCGCCCGCGACGAGCTGACCGAGCGCGAGGTGGACCCCATCCGCCTCTTCGCCGTCGGCCACACCTATGTCGAGGCGTGGTGCCGGCTCTCCGAGGCGCGCCGCACCTTCCGGCTGGACCGGGTGGCCGAGATCAAGCTGCTGGACGCGCCCTCCGACCCGCCGCCGATCGAGCTGCGGGACCTGTCCGAGGGGCTGGTGCAGCCGGCCGCCGAGGACCCGGAGGTGGTGATCGAGGTGGGGCCCGGCGGCCGCTGGGTTGCCGAGTACTACCCGCACGACACCGCCGAGGAGCTGCCCGAGGGGGGCCTGCGCATCACCCTGCGCACCCCGGAGCCCGCCTCGCTGCGGCGCCTCGCGCTGCGGCTGGGCCGGGACGGGCGGATCGTCGCACCGCAGGAGCTGGCGGACAGCGCGCGGGACGCGGCGGCGCGTGCCCTCGCGGCGTACGGCGGCTGAAGCGGCGGCCCGGAGCAGGCAGGGACAGTCGAGGAAACCGCAGGGGAGCTGTGAGTGCGATGACGACCGTGACCACCCCGGCCGCGCCCGTGATCTTCAAGGCGGCCTGCCCGGACTGCCGGGGCCGCTTCGAACTGGCCGCGGGCGCGCTGCGGCTGGCGATCGGCGGCAGCCGCCGCACCACCTTCTACTCCTTCACCTGCCCCGACTGCGGCTCCGCCGTCCGCAAGCCGGCCGGCGAACGCATAGTGGAGCTCCTGACCGGCGGGGGAGTACGGACGCTGCGGCTGCATACGGGGTGAGGGGGCGGGCTTCGTACGGGAGGGGCGCGGGCCGGGGGTAGGGGCCGGGGGCCGGGTCCGGGCCCGCGCGCGGTTCTCGCGGCTCCGCTGGGTAATCCCCCGGTGGGGGCACGGGTTCGTTCGATTCGCCCCGTAGGCGCCCCGTCCCTTGGGCGCCCCGCCCCCTGGGCGCCTCGTCCCGTGAGCGCCGGTAGGCTCGCCCCATGCTCTGGCCCATGATCGCCATCGCCCTCGGCTTCCTCGGCCTCGCCGTGCTCGGTGTCCTGGCCGTCCGCGTCTTCGTGGAGGTGCGCAGACTGGCCCGTCAGGTGGACGAGACCTCGCGCCGGATCCAGTACGCCGCACAGAACTTGGAGCGGGCCGCCGGGCCGCTGGCCGGGGACGCCGGAGCGATGGCGGGCCCCGGGGCCGAGAGGGTCTGAAATCGGCCGGGCCGGGGCGGTACGCTGCAGGATGCGGGACGACGAGCGAGGCACGGCCCGCAATCGGGAGTATGCAGAGGGATTGCCGCCGGTTAACCCCCGCGCGTTACGATCGCTGACAGCACGGCGAAACGGACGCTTGTCCGACCAGTCGGGCAGCCCCACCCCAGCCGCCTCGGTGAGAAGGTAAACACTTATGTTCACTGGAAAGATCGGCGCTCCCGAGATCATCCTCATCCTCGTCGTCGTCATCCTCCTGTTCGGTGCCAAGAAGCTCCCCGAGATGGCCCGCTCGCTCGGCAAGTCGGCGCGCATCCTGAAGAGCGAGGCCAAGGCGATGAAGTCGGAGGGCTCGCAGTCCCAGTCGGCGCCGTCGGACCCGCCGAACGACGCGCAGGCCGAGACCCCGAAGACGATCCAGGCGTCGCCCGGTGATGTGAACAGCTCCCGTCCGGTCGCCGAGCCGACCGACAGCACCACCAAGCGCTGACCCAGGGCCGACTGGGGCGGCGGCCCGGTACCGCTGCCCGCCGCACGAGATGAGGACGTGGGTTGCTCAAGTCTGCCCCGAAGAAGGATAAGAAGGACAGGGACCCCGAGGGCCGGATGCCCCTCGCGGAGCACCTGCGCGAGCTGCGCAACCGGCTCGCGAAGTCCGTGCTGGCCATCGTGGTGGCGAGCGTCATCTCGGCGTTCTTCTACAACGACATCATCAATCTGATCACCAAGCCGGTGCTTCAGTCGGTGGGCTGCAACCTGTCCTTCGGTGAGCTGGCGCGGAAGCAGGGCGGCGAGACCTGCGCCCGCATCGTGATGATGGACCTGCTCGGGCCCTTCACCCTGGCGCTCAAGGTCTCCCTGATGGCCGGCCTGATCCTGTCCGCGCCGGTCTGGCTGTACCAGCTGTGGGCGTTCCTCGCGCCCGGCCTGCACCGCAACGAGAAGAAGTACGCGCTCAGCTTCGTGGGCGCCGGCTTCCCGCTCTTCATGATCGGCGGTTACTTCGCGTACGCGGTGCTGCCGACGACCGCCAAGGTCCTCATCGACTTCACGCCGATCGGCATCGACAACCTCCTCCCGCTGGACAAGCTGCTCGACCTGGTGACCAGGATGGTCGTCGTCTTCGGCCTGTCCTTCGAGATGCCGCTGCTGCTGGTCCTGCTGAACTTCGGCGGAGTGATCTCCGGCAAGCGCATGCTCGGCTGGTGGCGCGCCATGATCATGGGCATCACGGTCTTCTCCGCGATCGCCACGCCGAGCACCGACCCGCTGACGATGATCGCGCTGGCCGCGCCGATCGTGGTCCTCTACTTCGCCGCGGTGCTGGTCTCCCTGGTGAACGACGGCCGCAGGGCGCGTGCCGTAGCCGCGGGCCCCGCCGACGACGAAGCCTCCGAGCTGGACCTCACCCCCGAGGACATCGGCGCGATCGAGTCCGTCGACGCCCCGCGCGCCCTCCCGGAGCAGTCCGGCCCCGGCCGCACCCTGGAGTCCCGCCGGGACGACATGGACGACATCACGTAACCGCTCCCGCCTCCCCGGGGAGCGGGGTGGGGCTTCCCGGGAAGCGGGGGCAGGGGCCATGGACCGGGGCACGGGTCGTTAAAGATCGCGTGACTGTCAGAGGTGGCCGGTAGGCTCGTAGACACGATGACCGAGGACATGTCCCCTGCTGAGCGCTATGCCGCCGCGCGATCGCGTGCGGCCGAGCAGGCCACCGCACTCTTCCCTTTCAAGGAGATGTACGACTTCGGACTGGACGCGTTCCAGATCGAGGCGTGCGAGGCCCTGGAAGCCGGTAAGGGTGTGCTGGTCGCCGCTCCGACCGGATCCGGTAAGACGATTGTCGGCGAGTTCGCCGTCCACCTGGCCCTGAGACAGGGCCGCAAGTGTTTCTACACCACCCCCATCAAGGCCCTCTCGAACCAGAAGTACCAGGACCTGGTCAAGAGGTACGGCGCCGAGAAGGTCGGCCTGCTGACCGGCGACAACAGCGTCAACGGCGACGCACCGGTGATCGTGATGACCACCGAAGTGCTGCGCAACATGCTGTACGCCGGCTCCCAGGCGCTGAACGGCCTCGGCTATGTGGTCATGGACGAGGTGCACTACCTCTCCGACCGCTTCCGCGGCGCCGTCTGGGAAGAGGTGATCATTCACCTCCCCGACTCCGTGACCCTGGTGTCGCTCTCCGCCACGGTGTCCAACGCCGAGGAGTTCGGCGACTGGCTGGACACGGTGCGCGGCGACACCGAGGTGATCGTCTCCGAGCACCGCCCCGTGCCGCTGTGGCAGCACGTGCTGGCGGGCCGCCGGATGTACGACCTCTTCGAGGAGCGGGACGGCGCCGAGCCCGGCCAGGGCCGGCGCGAGGTCAACCCCGACCTGGTGCGGCTGGCCCGGATGGAGAACAGCCGCCCGACCTTCGGCCGCGACAAGCGCCGCGGCCGCAACAACCTGCGGGAGGCCGATCGCGAGCGCGAGCGGCGCCAGCGCAGCCGGATCTGGACGCCCAGCCGCGCCGAGGTGATCGACCGGCTGGACAATGAGGGCCTGCTCCCGGCGATCACGTTCATCTTCAGCCGGGCCGGCTGCGAGTCGGCGGTCCAGCAGTGCCTGTACTCGGGCCTGCGGCTGAACGACCAGGCGGCGCGGGAGAAGGTCCGCAAGATCGTCGAAGCCCGCACGGCCGGCATCCCCGACGAGGACCTGCACGTCCTCGGCTACTTCGAGTGGCTGGAGGGCCTGGAGCGCGGCATCGCGGCGCACCACGCCGGCATGCTGCCCACGTTCAAGGAAGTGGTCGAGGAGCTCTTCCTGAAGGGCCTGGTCAAGGCGGTCTTCGCGACCGAGACCCTGGCTCTCGGCATCAACATGCCGGCGCGCTCGGTCGTCCTGGAGAAGCTCGTCAAGTGGAACGGCGAGCAGCACGCGGACATCACCCCCGGCGAGTACACGCAGCTCACCGGCCGGGCCGGGCGGCGCGGCATCGACGTCGAGGGCCACGCGGTGGTGCTGTGGCAGCGCGGCATGGACCCGGCCGCGGTCGCGGGCCTCGCGGGCACGCGTACGTACCCGCTCCGCTCCTCCTTCAAGCCGTCGTACAACATGGCGGTCAACCTCGTTTCGCAGTTCGGCCGGCACCGCTCGCGCGAGCTGCTGGAGATGTCCTTCGCGCAGTTCCAGGCCGACAAGTCGGTCGTCGGCATCTCGCGGCAGGTGCAGAAGAACGAAGAGGGGCTGGAGGGCTATCGCGAGGCGATGACCTGCCATCTCGGGGACTTCGAGGAGTACTCGCGGCTCCGCCGGGAGCTGAAGGACCGCGAGACGGAGCTGGCCAAGCAGGGCGCGGCGCAGCGCCGGGCTGCGGCCGCGGCGGCGCTGGAGAAGCTGAAGCCGGGCGATGTGATCCACGTGCCGACGGGGAAGTTCGCGGGGCTGGCGCTGGTGCTCGACCCGGGGATGCCGTCGGGGCGGACCAACGGCCATCGTGGGTTCCATGCCGAGGACGGGCCGCGGCCGCTGGTGCTCACCGCGGAGCGGCAGGTCAAGCGGCTGGCGTCGATCGACTTCCCGGTGCCGGTGCAGGCGCTGGACCGGATGCGCATCCCGAAGTCCTTCAACGCGCGCAGCCCCCAGTCGCGCCGCGACCTGGCCTCCGCGCTGCGGACGAAGGCCGGGCACATCCCGCCGGAGCGGCACCGCAAGCAGCGGTCCCCGGCCGCGGACGACAGGGAGATCGCGCGGCTGCGGACCGCGCTCCGGGCGCATCCGTGCCATGGCTGCGACGAGCGCGAGGACCACGCGCGCTGGGCGGAGCGGTACCACCGGCTGCGGCGGGACACGCGCCAGCTGGAGCGCCGTATCGAGGGCCGTACGAACACCATCGCGCGTACCTTCGACCGGATCTGCTCGCTCCTGACCGAGCTGGACTATCTGCAGGGCGACACGGTCACGGACGAGGGCCGGCGGCTGGCGCGGCTGTACGGCGAGCTGGACCTGCTGGCGAGCGAGTGCCTGCGCGAGGGCGTCTGGGAGGGGCTGTCGCCCCAGGAGCTGGCCGCGTGCGCGTCGGCGCTGGTGTACGAGGCGCGCCAGGCGGACGACGCCGTCGCGCCGAAGCTGCCCTCGGGGAAGGCGCGGGCCGCGCTGGGCGAGATGGTGCGGATCTGGGGGCGGCTGGACGCCCTGGAGGAGGACCACCGGATCAACCAGGCGGAGGGTGTCGGCCAGCGCGAGCCGGACCTCGGCTTCGCGTGGGCGGCGCATCAGTGGGCGTCCGGCGTGGGGCTCGACGCGGTGCTCCGCGAGGCGGAGATGCCGGCCGGCGACTTCGTCCGCTGGTGCAAGCAGCTGATCGATGTACTGGGACAGATCGCGGCGGCTGCTCCTCCCGGGGGGACGGTCGCGAAGGCGGCGCGGAAGGCGGTGGACGGGGTACTGCGCGGAGTGGTGGCGTACTCGTCCGTTGGTTGAGCGTGTCGTGCCGCCCGGCGGCCGGTGGGGGTCCCTGTGGGGTGCCCTCGGTCGCCGGGCGGGCTCGTCCTCAAGCGCCGGACGGGCTTGATTGGGCTGGGGTTGTCCTCGAGCGCCGGACGGGCTTGATTCGGGCTGGCCCGTCAGGTGCCTCAAGGTCAGGAGGCGGTCGGTGACTCCTGTTCCGCCTCCACGGTCGCGTTCCACTCCTTCTTCGACGCCTGCCAGCCGTCCTCGTCGTGGCCGCGGCGCCAGTAACCGGAGATCGAGAGGTCGGCGCGCGGGATCTCGCGCTCGACGCGCAGCAGGCGGCGGAGCTCCTTCACGAAGCCCGCCTCGCCGTGCACGAACGCCTGCACCCGGCCGGCGGGCCACTCCAGCGCCCGTACCGCGTCGACCAGCCGCTCGCCGACCGGCGCATCACCGCGGTGCAGCCAGACGATCTCCGCGCCGGCCGGCACCCGCAGCTTCTGCTCCTCGCGGGCGTCCGCCACCTCGATGAAGGCACGCACCACCGCGTCCTCCGGCATTCCGGCGAGCGAGGCCGCGATGGCCGGCAGCGCGCTCTCGTCGCCGGCGAGCAGATGCCAGTCGGCCGCGGCCTCCGGGGCGTACGCGCCGCCGGGGCCGAGGAAACGGATCTCCTCGCCCGCCTCGGCCTGCTGCGCCCACGGCCCGGCCAGCCCCTGGTCGCCGTGGATCACGAAGTCGACCGTCAGCTCCAGGGACTGCGGGTCCCAGGCGCGCACCGTGTACGTCCGGGTCCGCGGCCACTGGTCGCGCGGGAAGTCGGCACGGATCTGCGCGATGTCGAACGGCTCCGGGTAGGTCACGCCCGGCACCGGGAAGAGCAGCTTGATGTAGTGGTCGGTGTACTCGCCCGCGGGGAAGTCCGCCAGGCCCGCGCCGCCCAGCACGACCCGCATCATGTGCGGGCTGAGGCGCTCGGTATGGATCACGCGGGCGCGGTAGGTGACGGCCTTCTTGCGGGCGGGACGTTCGGTGGGACGGTCTGCTGCCACGGTGGGCCCCCTGGGCGTTCTCAGAATAAGTTAGGTAGACCTAACCTAACAGCACATCATGAGAGCACGCCTAGGACACGCTGCAGTGAGCCGCCCAGCCCCCACTGCGCGGCCAGCTCCTCCAGCGTCGCGGGATCGGCCGGCTCCTTCGGCACGGCCGGGTCGAAGGAGGGCAGCGCGACGTCCGTGGCGACGCGCACGACCGTGGGCGCGACCTCGAGATACGGGCGGGCCTCGGCCAGCCGCTTGCGCTGCGTGGGCGTGAGCTTGGCCGCCGGGTCGTCGACCGCGGCGATGATCCCGGACAGATCGCCGAAGGCCGCCAGCAGCTTGGCCGCGGTCTTCTCGCCGATGCCCGGCACGCCGGGCAGGCCGTCGCTGGGGTCGCCGCGCAGCAGTGCCAGGTCCGCATAGCCCGCGCCGTCCACGCCGTACTTCTCGCGGAGCCACGCCTCGTCGGTGACCTGGAGGGTGCCGACGCCCTTGAGGGGGTACAGCACGCGGACGCCGCGGCGGTCGTCGACGAGCTGGTACAGATCGCGGTCGCCGGTGACGATGTCGACCGGGCCCGCGGCGCGCGTGGCGAGCGTGCCGATGATGTCGTCCGCCTCGTATCCCGCCGCGCCCACACGCGCGATGCCCAGCGCGTCCAGTACCGCCTCGATCACCGGGACCTGCGGGGAGAGCGTGTCCGGGACCTCCTCGACGTCCGGCGCGGCGGAGCCCTCGGGGGCCTCCTCGGCGACGCGGTGCGCCTTGTACGTCGGGATGAGGTCGACCCGCCACTGGGGGCGCCAGTCGGCGTCCATGCAGGCCACGAGGTCGTCCGGGTGATGGTCCTGGAGCAGGCGGGCGATGAAGTCCAGCAGGCCGCGGACGGCGTTGACGGGCGTGCCGTCCGGGGCGCGGACGGAGTCCGGCACGCCGAAGTACGCGCGGAAGTACAGCGAGGCGGTGTCGAGGAGCATCAGGCGTCGAGTCACACGCCGATGATGCCGCACGCCACTGACAACGCCGGACGGACGCCACGACGGACCGGACGTCCGCCGCCGGCACGGTCGGACGTGCGCCACCGGCACGGTCGGACGTGCGCCGCCGGCAGGGTTGGACATGCGCCCTGACCAGGCCGGACGTGCACCCCCGCGCGCCGTGAGTCGCGAATGGGTCGCGAGCCGACGTGTACGGGTCGCGTGTGATCCCGCGTCAAACGCGTGCCACTTGTGAGGCGAGTCACTGTTGTGTTTGGAGTGAATAAAGAGGGGCAGGCGCGCATCCGGAGCGGAACCGGTAAGGAATTCAACTTTTTCTTTTCCCGGCGCAGACGGACCGAAGCCGTACCGCTCCACGGCCCCTCCCCAGCCTTTCGGCCTGGGGATCACCCATGGCTGGGACGGGCCGTACCTTGGTTCGACCTGAGAGGTGTATGTGTCCAGGCTGCAAGCCGAGCACCT
The DNA here is from genome assembly GCF_044544685.1 of Streptomyces sp. NPDC053542. NCBI lineage: Bacteria > Bacillati > Actinomycetota > Actinomycetes > Kitasatosporales > Streptomycetaceae > Streptomyces > Streptomyces sp. NPDC053542. Next base: position 133,612 of record NZ_JBITXL010000011.1, on the reverse strand, counting down.
GTACAAAGTGTTCGGCAGACGACCCGACGACGCCGTGCGGAAACTCGAGAACGGGGCGACCCGCGACGAGCTGCGCGCAGAGGGTACGACGGCAGCGGTGATCGACGCGTCGTTCACCGTGGACGAGGGCCAGATCTTCGTCGTCATGGGTCTGTCGGGTTCCGGCAAGTCCACGCTGCTGCGCATGCTGAACGGGCTGCTGGAGCCGACCGCGGGCAGCGTGCGGTTCGACGGCCAGGACCTGACCACGCTCAGCGCGAAAGAGCTGCGCCGGGTCCGTTCCCAGAAGATCTCCATGGTCTTCCAGCACTTCGCGCTCTTCCCGCACCGCAGCGTTCTGGAGAACGCCGCGTACGGCCTGGAGGTCCAGGGCGTACCGAAGGCCGAGCGCCAGAAGCGCGCCCATGAGGCGCTGGAGCTCGCGGGCCTGAAGGGCTGGGAGAAGTCCTGGCCCGACGAGCTGTCCGGCGGCATGCAGCAGCGGGTGGGCCTGGCCCGCGCGCTGGCGACCGACGCGGACCTGCTGCTGATGGACGAGTCCTTCAGCGCGCTGGACCCGCTGATCCGCCGTGACATGCAGGACCAGCTGCTGGAGCTGCAGAAGACGCTGAAGAAGACCATCGTCTTCATCACCCATGACCTGAACGAGGCCATGCGGCTCGGCGACCGGATCGCCGTCATGCGCGACGGTGAGATCGTCCAGAACGGCACCGCCGAGGACATCCTCGTACGGCCGTCCAACGACTACGTCGCGTCCTTCATCCAGGACGTCGACCGCACCCGGGTGCTCACCGCCGGCGCGATCATGACGGACGTGGCGTCGGTGCTGGGCGGCAAGGACGCCGACGGTACGGAGATATCCACCGCCGAGCAGTTCAGCGCCGCGGCGCCCGCCACGGTCACCAAGGACACCCCGCTCGTCGACCTGTTCGCGCCCTGCTCGTCCAGCCAGGTCCCGGTCGCCGTGACCGACGCGGCCGGTGAGCTCGTCGGCGCGGTACCGGCGCAGCAGCTGATGGCCGCGCTCGGCGAGCCCGAGCCGCAGGCCCAGGACGCCGTCGCCGGAGTACCGGCGCAGCCCGCCGCCGAGGACAAGAAGCCCGCGGACGAGCAGTCCGCGGACGGAGCGGCCGAGGACACGGACGGCAAGGACGCCGACGAGAGCAAGGTGATCGCCGGTGCCTAGGATCGAAATCGGCACGTGGGCCGCCGCGGCCGTCAAGTGGCTGCAGTCGAACGTCGACTGGCTCTTCGGCTTCATCACGCACGTGCTCAACGCCGTGTACGGCTTCTTCCACATGGTGCTCGCCGCGCCGGAGCCCCTGTTCCTCGCGGGCATCCTCGCGGTGCTCGCCTGGTGGCTGCGCGGCTTCCTCGCCGCGGTACTGACCTTCCTCGGTTTCGCACTGATCGACTCGATCGAGCAGTGGGACACCACGATGGAGAGTCTCTCCCTGGTCCTGGTGGCCTGCCTGGTCATCGTGGTCATCTCGGTGCCGCTGGGCATCTGGGCCGCCCGCAACCGCGCGGTCAGTGGCGCGGTGCGCCCGGTGCTGGACCTGATGCAGACGATGCCGGCGATGGTGTACCTCATCCCGGGCATCCTCTTCTTCGGCCTCGGCGTGGTCCCCGGCATCGTGGCGACCATCGTCTTCGCCATGCCGCCCGCCGTCCGCATGACCGAGCTGGGCATCCGGCAGGTCGACGAGGAGCTGGTGGAGGCGGCCGACGCGTTCGGTACGCACCCGCGCCGCACGCTCTTCCGCGTGCAGATCCCGCTCGCGCTGCCCACGATCATGGCCGGTATCAACCAGGTCATCATGCTGGCGCTGTCCATGGTCGTCATCGCCGGCATGGTCGGCGGCGGCGGTCTGGGCTCCTCCGTCTACGACGCGATCAGCTCCGTCGACGTGGGCCTGGGCACCGAGGCCGGTCTCGCGGTGGTCATCCTCGCGATGTACCTGGACCGCATGACCGGCGCCCTGAACCAGCGGGTCTCGCCGCTCGGCCGGCGCGCGCTGGCCAAGGCGCAGGCCGCGCTCGGCGGCCTGAAGTTCCTGCAGTGGCGCCCGGCGACCTCGCTCGCGATGACCGGTGTGGTCGTGCTCGCGCTGGCCGCCGGCGGCATGAACGCCTTCGGCAGCAAGGGCGGCGACGCCGCTGCCGGCATCGGTGACGGCCGTCAGATCAACCTCGGCTACGTCAACTGGGACGAGGGCAAGGCCACCACGTACCTGTGGAAGGAGCTGCTGGAGCAGCGCGGCTTCAAGCCCAAGGCGCAGGCCCTGGAGGCCGGCGCGCTCTACACGGGCCAGGCCCAGGGCGACATCGACGTGCAGACCAACTCCTGGCTGCCGGTGACGCACGAGTCGTACTGGAAGAAGTACAAGAACAAGCTCGAGGACTACGGCGCCTGGTACGACAAGACCTCGCTGGAGATCGCCGTACCGTCCTACGTCAAGGGCGTGAAGACGCTCGACGACCTCAAGGGCAAGGGCAAGGAGTTCGGCGGCAAGATCGTCGGCATCGAGCCGGGCGCCGGCGAGATGAAGATCGTCAAGGACAAGGTCCTCAAGGACTACGGCCTGGACGGCGAGTACAAGCTCCAGCAGTCCAGCACCTCCTCGATGCTGGCCGAGCTGGACCGCTCCATCAAGGCCAAGAAGCCGGTCGCGGTGACCCTGTGGTCCCCGCACTGGGCCTACAGCAAGCACAAGCTGACCAAGCTCAAGGACCCCAAGGGCTCCTTCGGCTCCGGTGACGGCATCCACGCGCTGGGCCGCAAGGGCTTCGCCAAGGACGAGCCGCAGGTCGCCTCCTGGATGAAGAACTTCCACCTGGACGAGAAGCAGCTCACCAGCCTGGAAGCGGCGATCCAGGACGCCGGCAAGGGGCACGAGCAGGACGGTGTCCGCGCCTGGCTGAAGAAGAACCCGGGCATGGCCGACAAGCTGGCCCCCGCGCCGGGCTCGTACGCCAAGGGCAAGGACGCGGGCGCCGCGCCGAACATCGGCTACCCGTCCTGGGACGAGGGCATCGCCACCTCGTTCCTGTGGAAGTACGTCCTGGAGCAGCGCGGCTACAAGCCGAAGATGCGCAACCTCGACGTGGGTCCGATGTGGACCGGGCTGTCCACCGGCCAGGTCGACGTGGAGACGGACGCCTGGCTGCCGGTCGCGCAGAAGCAGTACTGGGACAAGTACAAGAACGATCTGGTCGACCTCGGTGCGTGGTACGACAAGACGTCCCTGGAGATCGCGGTGCCTTCCTATGTGAAGGGCGTGAAGACCATGGACGACCTGCGCGAGCACAAGGACAAGTTCAAGGGCAAGATCATCGGCATCGAGCCGGGCACCGGTGAGATGAAGCGCCTGAAGAGCAAGGTCCTGCCCGCCTACGGCCTGGAGGACATGAAGGTCACCGAGGCCGGTACCAGCGCCATGCTCGCCGAGCTGGAGCGGGCGATCGGCAAGAAGGAGCCGATCGCGGTCGTCCTGTGGTCGCCGCACTGGGCGTACGACAAGTACCCCCTGACCAAGCTCAAGGACCCGAAGGGCACCTGGGGCGCCAACAACCAGATCAAGACGGTCGCGAACAAGAAGTTCCCGAAGAAGTACGGGGAGTTCAGCAACTGGCTCAAGAACTGGCACATGAAGCCCGATGAGCTGGCCAGTCTGGAAGCGGCCATCAACGAGGCCGGCACCGGCCATGAGGAGGAAGGCGTCAAGAAGTGGGTCGACGCGCACCCGGGCATCGTCGATGAGATGGCCCCGGTGAAGTGACACACGTGACGCCGTACCGGTACTGACCGGTCGCCGTTTCCGGAACGGGCCCCGCCACCGCGGTTCGGTGGCGGGGCCCGTCCGCGTGTGGGCTCTCGGGGCATACCGTGGGGCGATGACCTCTCACGCTGCCGTACGCAAGGTGGTCTCGCTCGTCCCGTCCCTGACCGAGGCGGTCGCCGTCACCGCGCCGGAGCTGCTCGCGGGCGTCACGGACTGGTGCAGCCACCCGGCCGGCCTGGACGTGCCGCGCATCGGCGGCACCAAGAACCCCGACACCGCGCGGATCGCCGCCCTCGCCCCCGACCTCGTGATCGCCAACGAGGAGGAGAACCGCCCGGCCGACCTCGCCGCGCTGCGCGCCGCGGGCCTGAACGTGCTGGTCACCGAGGTCCGCGAGCTGCCGCAGGCGTTCCGCGAACTGGACCGCGTCCTCGTGCGCGGCTGCGGGCTGGCCCGGCCGGAGTGGCTGGACGCGGCGGAGACGGCGTGGCGGGAACTGCCGGCCGGGGAGCCGCGGTCGGCCGCCGTCGTACCCATCTGGCGGCGCCCCTGGATGGTGCTGGGCCGGGACACCTTCGCGGGCGACCTGCTGGCCCGGCTGGGCGTACGGAACCTTTACGCGGACCACGCCGAGCGTTACCCGAAGATCCCCCTGGACGAGCTGAACCGCCGCGGCGCCGACCTCGTCGTGCTCCCCGACGAGCCGTACCGCTTCGCCGCCGACGACGGGCCCGAGTCCTTTCCCGGGGTGCCCGCCGCGCTGGTCAGCGGGCGCCATCTCACCTGGTACGGGCCGTCGTTGGCCGAGGCGCCCGGTGTGCTGCGGGCGGCGCTGGAGGCGGCGGCATAGCGGGACGGCGGTGCACCGGAGTGCACCGCCGGGTCTTGGTGGGAGTCGGGCCGGGGCCTGGAGCCGGGTCCTTTCGGAGCGGTGGCTCTCAGACGGCCTTCGGGGCCGGGGCCGAGGCGGGCGGCGCGAGGAGCGTGCCGCGGAAGAGACCGCGCGCGGTGCACACGAAGGCGGTCAGCCAGCCTGCCACCAGGAGCAGGTACAGCCCGACGGTGAGCCAGTCGTACAGTGCCAGCCCGGTGTGGCCGGCCAGCCCGGCCGCGCCGGTGACGCAGGTACCGATGGGGAAGGTGAAGGCCCACCAGGTCATCGAGAAGCGCATCCCGCCGCGGAAGGCACGGACCACCATCGCGGCGGACAGCCCCAGCCACAGCAGCGCGAAGCCCATGACCGGCACGCCGTACAGCACGGAGAAGGCGGTCATCGCGTCGGCGTAGGAGGAGCCGGCGGCGGGCGCGGCGTTCGCGAGGTTGCTCACCGCGGTCGTGGACTGGCCGAGCGGGCCGAGCACGAGGATCAGCGCGGGGGTCGCGGCGAGCGGCAGCGGCCCGTGGTGGATCAGCCGCGAGAGCACCAGCGGCAGCATCGCGAGCACGGTCAGCAGCGACAGGCCGAACATCCCGTAGCAGCTCAGCAGCATCGCATCGCGCCACTGGCCGGCGGGGAGGTGCGGGATCAGACCGGGGCCGATGGCCGCGGAGACCATCGGGGCGACGATCGGCAGCAGCCAGGCGGGGGAGGCCGTCCCCGCGTCGATCCGGTGCCGGGTCACCATCAGGTACGGGATGGCCGCGGCCGCGACCAGGCCGACCACGGTCCCCGCGACCCACAGCACACCGTCGACGGCCACCGCCGCGGACGTGCCGATCACATCCTTCCCGACGGCGAGCGTGCCGCCGCCGACTGCCAGCAGGGCCATCGCCAGACAGCCGTAGAACGGCGCCACCATCGGGTCGAGCAGATGCGCCCTGGCCTGGTCGGTGTGGCGGATCCAGTGCGCGGTGCGGGCGCCGAGCAGGGCGACCAGCATGACGGCCGACAGCGCCCAGACGCCCTCGTACGCGGTGTGCAGCAGGCCGGACCGCACCGGGAGCGTGGCGCCGGCGTTGGCGATGATCGCCGTGCCCATGACGGCGGCGTACCAGTTGGGGCCGAGATGCCGCACCGAGCCGCGGGTGCGGCCATGGGGGTCCGTCCGGGGGCCCGCCGGGCGGGAGCGAGGTTGCGCGAGGGTAGCCATGCCTCCAGAGTTCCGTCATGCGCCCGCTCCCACCAGGGACATCAGGTCTATGAGGGCATAAGCTGGGTTTATGAGTGAAGTGGAGCGGAGACCGGGTAACGGGGGGAACGGTGCGGCGGAAGGGGCAGGGGCGCACGAGGGCCGGCTGGCGTACCGCGTACCGGACCTGGCCGCACTGGAGCTGCTGCTCGCCGTGGCCCGGCTGGGCAGCCTGGGCCGGGCCGCCAAGGAACTGGGCATCTCTCAGCCCGCGGCGAGCAGCCGAATCCGTTCCATGGAGCGGCAGTTGGGCGTCGGCCTGGTGGAGCGCTCGCCGCGCGGCTCCCGCCTCACGGACGCGGGCGCGCTCGTCACGGACTGGGCCCGGCGCATCGTGGAGGCGGCCGAGGCGTTCGACGCGGGCGCGCAGGCGCTCCGGGGCCGCCGCGACTCCCGCCTCCGCGTGACCGCGAGCATGACCATCGCCGAGTACTTGCTCCCCGGCTGGCTCATCGCCCTGCGCACCCAGCGCCCGGACACCGCGGTATCCCTCTTCGCGGGCAACTCCGCAGTGGTCGCGGAACGCGTCCTCTCCGGCGAGGCCGACCTCGGCTTCGTCGAGGGCCTGGACATACCGCCCGGCCTGGACGGCGCGGTCATCGCCCACGACCGCCTGGTGGTCGTAGCCGCCCCCACCCACCCCTGGTCCCGCCGCCGCGCCCCATTGACAGGCCGCGAGCTGGCGAGCACGCCACTGATCCTCCGCGAACACGGCTCAGGCACCCGCCAGGTCCTCGACGCAGCCCTGGCCGCCTGCGGCCCCCTAGCACCCCCACTCCTCGAACTGGCCTCCACCACCGCGGTAAAAGCCGCAGCAGTCAGCGGCGCGGGCCCATCGGTCCTCAGCGAACTCGCGGTCGGCGAGGAACTGGCGGCCCGGAGGTTGGTGGAAGTCCCGGTACCGGGAATCCGCCTGGGCCGCGACCTCCGAGCGGTGTGGCCAGCGGGGCAACGACCTTCGGGGCCGGCGAGGGAGTTGCTGGGGTTGACTCGGGGGGTGGGGTGAGCTCTTTTGCCTCAAGCTCCCTTCACGCCATGACGGTGACGTTCGAGTTCGAGATGAGCGATCGCAGGATCAATTCGCAGCGGATCAAGGGCGCCTACGAAGCTGTCGTCAATGCTGCCGTGGGAGCTGCCAAGGCGGAGTTGCTGGATGGCAGCGTAAGTACAGTGCGGAGTCGCATGACCTGGGACTACCGATGGACCGAGATGTCCGCGCAGTACGCCGACGTCGACGTCGAGGTGGCGGAGGAGCCGCCGGCCGAATAGCCGGGCCGGCCAAAGGCATACCAGTCGCCCAGGGGAAGGCAGTGCAAGTCCGCACGCCCAAACCTCCTGCCTGCGGTTTCCCGCGGGCAGGAGAGCTGGTGGGCCCACGGGACAGTCACGGCAGGTCCTGTGCAGCCCCCTCTCGGTGCCTCGTGAAGAGTGCCGTGAGTATCACCGCCGTGATTGCCCCCGCTGGTACGCCGCTGCCGAAGAGGGTGCGGGCCCAGGTGGGGAGGGGGGTGTACAGGTCCGGGGCGAGGATGGGGAGTAGGCCGGCCAGGAGGGTGAGGGCTATGACGGTGGTGAGGGGGCCCTCGGAGGTGTCGGTGCGGCGGAGCATGCTGATGCCCATGGCGGCGATTACCGCGTAGATGACCAGGCCCGCGCCGCCGACGACCGGGGTCGGGAGGGTGGCCAGCAGGCGGGAGACCGGGGCGAGGAGGCCGATCAGGACGAGGAGCAGGCCGGCGCCGGCGGTGACGAAGCGGCTGCGGACTCGGGTGAGTTGGACGATGCCGATGTTCTCCGCGCTGGTCACCATGATGGAGGTGCCCAGCAGGCCCGCGGCGAGGGAGGTGAGGGCGTCGGCGCGGACCGTGCGGGGGACGTCGCGGGCGGGGTCCGGTTCGCGGCCCACCGCCTCGCTGTTGAGCACCGTCTGCCCGGTGGCCTCGGCGAGGGAGGCGAGGGTGAAGACGATGAGGGGGATGGCGGCGAGGAGGTCGAAGTGGGGGGCGCCGTAGGGGAAGGGGTGGGGGAGGGCGAGGAAGGGGCCGCCGTCGGGGACGGTGTTCATTCCGGTGCCGGTCAGGAGGGCGGTTGCGGTGCCTGTTGCTATGCCTGCCAGTACCGACATCTGGCGCCATACGCCGGGCAGTACGAGATAACAGAGGGCGGTGGCGCCGATGGTGACCAGGGCCAGCCAGGTGTCGTGGGCGATCATCGGCGCGGTGACGTTGACCATGTTGACGCCGATGAGGAGGACGGTGGTGCCCAGGACGACGGGTGGGAAGAAGCGGACGATGTGGCGGTAGAGGGGGAGGATGGCGAGGAGGAAGGCTGCGGAGATGAGGACGGCTCCGGATGCCGTGGCCGGGCCGTGCTGGTCGGCGATCTGGAGGAAGATGGCTACCGCCGCGCCGCCCGGCAGCATCATGAACGGTAGCCGGGCGCCGATCCGCAGGACCCCGAAGGACTGCAGCAACGCCCCCGCCCCGCACAGGACGAGTGTCGCGCTGAGGAGGGCCGCCGTGCGGTCGGGGGGCAGCCCGAGGCCGGTGGCGATCAGGAACGCGGTGGAGACCGGGGCCGCGAGCATCGCGAGGACGTGCTGCGCGGCCAGGGGAAGGAGCCGGAGCAACGGGAGGCGTTCGTCCACCGGGTGGACCGGCCGGCCGTCGGGGCCGGACGGTCCGTCAGGGGCGTCGCCTCCGGTACGGGTGGTGCCGGCGGGGGCGGCCACGGCTCATCCCCGACCCGGCAGCCAGGGCAGTTCCTCGGCGCCGTAACGGTACGCGCGGAACAGGGCGTTGTGCTGGGCCGGGAAGATCCGGCCGACCTCCGGCTCGCGGTAGCCGCCGAAGTGCGGGACGACGTACTCCCAGCAGAGGTACCCGTCGGCGGTGACCTCGAAGATCCGGCCGGCGGGGGAGTCGCAGATCAGGGTGTTGCCGTTGGGGAGGCGCTGGGCGCTGCCCATGAAGGGGGCGAAGAAGGCTTCGCGGGCGGGGTCGTGGTACTCCCAGGCGATCTTTCCGGAGGACCGTTCGACCTCGATGACGCGGGAGAAGGGGACGTCCCAGTGCGGGCGGAAGACGCCGTTGTCGAAGATGAGGATGTTGCCGTTGGGGAGTTCGGTGGGGTTGTGCTGTTGGGAGACGATCCCGGGCTCGGTGCGCCAGATGATCTCGCCGGTCTCGCGGCTGATGATGATGACTGCTGAGGCGCTGCGGAGGCTTGCCAGGATGTTGCCGTCGGCGAGCGGGAGGACGGCGTTGATGAGCGGGTAGTGCTCGCGGGAGTAGTCGGGGTGGAGGGGGTATTCGTCGCGGTCGAGGTGGTCGGCGACTCGCCAGGACCACAGTTCGGTACCGTCCGCGTCGACCTCCTTGATGGTGTCGGCCCAGACGGTCGGGCCGTCGGCGGTCGTCGGTTCGGAGCCGGGGACGCCGCCGCGTACCGCGGCCGCGTGCTCGCCGGTCAGCGGCTCCAGTGCGGTGTAGAGGATCCGGCCGTCACCTATGTGGTGCGCGTCGTGGTGCTGGAGCGGGTCGATGTGTTCGCGGACGACGGTGCCGTCGGGGGCGACCTCCTGCATCACGCCGCCGCGGTACTTGTGCCACATCGGGAACAGCGCTTCCTGGTCCGGGAGCACGCCGTTGTAGGCCAGGTTGCCGTTGGGCAGGATGCGGGCGTGCCGGCCAGGGCGGTAGGGGAGGTTCCACTGGTGGACGACCTCGCCGTGCAGGTCGACGAGGTAGACCTCGCCGGTGCCGGTGAGCGGCGCGTAGAGCGTGTAACCGGGGTACGCGGCGTCCTCGTCGAGGGCGAGCAGGCCGGTGCCGCGGCGGCGGCGTGTGTTTTGATCGACAGCGGTCATGGCGGTACCCCTCTTCAAACTTTGTTTGATGACGTCAAACAGGTTCGAGGCTAGAGGCTGCATGTGGCAACGCTGTGAACGTGGCGATAAAGGGGAGAGGGTATGGAGGATGCGTGAAGATCAGGAGGTGCATCGGGTGACGCACGAGGAAGCGCCGCAGGTCGGGCGGGCGGTGCGGCGGCGCCGCCGCGCGCTGGACCTCACGCTCGCCGAGCTGGCGGCCCGTACCGACCTGTCCAAGCCCTTCCTGAGCCAGGTGGAGAACGACCGGGCGCGCCCCAGCATGCGCTCGCTCCAGCGCATCGCCGACGCGCTGGGCACGACGGCGGTGCAGCTGCTCGGCGCGGCGGAGGACCGGCGGGCGGTCGACGTGGTGCGCGCGGAGACCGGGGCCGCGCTGGAGGACGGCGCGGCGGGCACGGTGCGGCCGCTGGTCCGCGGTCAGCAGCAGCTGCACGCGCTGGAGTTCACCGGCGCGCATGAGTGGGGGCGGGAGTTCCGGCACCCGAACGACGAGCTGCTGTACGTAGTCGAGGGGACCGTGGAGGCGGAGGCCGAGGGGGAGCGGTACGAGCTGGGCCGCGGCGACACGCTCTACTGCACGGGCGGGGTGACGCACCGGTGGCGTGCCCGGGAGGCGGGCACGCGGGTGCTGCTGGTGGGGGTGGCGGACGACATCGGGCTCTGACGTTGCGTCAGTGACGGCGTCTGGCGTTGCGTCAGTGACGACGTCTGGCGGCGTCAGTGGGTGGTGGCCGCGGCCACCAGGGCCTCCATGACGCGGGTGTCCGTGCCTGCCTCGGGGTGCCACTGCACGCCCAGCGTGAAGGCCGGCGCGTCCGGCAGTTCGAGCGCCTCGACCGTGCCGTCCTCGGCGTACGCGGAGGCCAGCACTCCGCGGCCGAGCCGGTCGACGGACTGGTGGTGGTACGTCGGTACGGAGACCGGCTCGGGAAGGATGCCGGCGAGCCGGCTGTCCGCCACGGCGGTGACCTTGTGGTGATCGAAGACGCCGGGTGGCCCGCCGTGGCCCTCGATGTGCTGGTGGAGCGTGCCGCCCAGCGCGACGTTCAGGAGCTGCATGCCGCGGCAGATGCCGAGCAGGGGCGTGGCCGAGTCGATGGCCGCGTCGATGAGGGCGAGCTCCCAGGCGTCGCGGGCGAGGGCGGGCGGGCCGGTGCGGGGGTCGGTCTCGGCGTCGTAGCGGTCCGGGCGGACGTCCGGACCGCCGGCGATCACGATGCCGTCCAGCCGGGTGACGACGGTGGCCGCGGCCTCCCGGGCCTCGTCCCGGTCGAGGTCCGGCTCGTGCGGCGGCAGCATGGCGGCGAGGCCGCCGGAGTTCTGGACTAGGCGGTGGTAGCCGGCCGGCAGAAGTGCGGCCGGGAGCGTCCACACGCCCCAGCGGGCCTCGGCCTCCAGGTACGTGCTGATGCCGATGAGCGGCTTGGACAAGGGAACCTCCGGTCGGTACGAGGGGTGGACGGTCAGTCGCGGTCGAGTTCGGCCTCCGCCGCAGCCAGCGCAGCGAACTCCTCCTCGGGAGCGGCCGCGACCAGCCGGTGGCGCGAGTACAGCGCGAAGTACGCCAGCGCCACCGCGTACACGCCCAGGGCGATGACGGCGGCCGTGACATCGACGAGGAACGTTGCCACCAGGGCCGAGCAGGCGAGGACGAAGGCGAGGGCGGAGGTCACGGCGCCGCCGGGGGTGCGGTACGGGCGCGGCAGGTCCGGCTCGCGGCGGCGCAGGACGATGTGGGAGAGGGCCATCAGGGCGTAGGAGATGGTGGCGCCGAAGACCGCGACGTTCAGCATGCGGGCGCCGTCGCCGGTGCCGGCCGCCAGCGCGAAGCCCAGCGCGCCGGGGACGAGAAGTCCCAGGTAGGGGGCCTTGCGGCGGCTGGTGAGGGAGAGGAAGCGGGGCAGGTAGCCGGCCCGGGAGAGGGCGAAGAGCTGGCGGGAGCCGGCGTAGATCAGGGAGAAGAAGGAGGCGACCAGGCCGGCCAGGCCCGCGTAGTTGACGATGCGGGAGGTGACGGTGGGCTCGCCGTGCGGCTGCAGCGCCTGGACCAGCGGGTCGCCGACGGACTGGAGCGCGGCGGCGCCGCGCGCTCCGGTCGCGGTGAGGAAGGTGACCAGGGCGAGGAGGAGCAGGACGCCGATCGCGGCGGCCATGGCCTTGGGCAGCGTCCGCGCCGGGTCCCTGGTCTCCTCGGCGGCCAGCGGTACGCCCTCGACGCCGAGGAAGAACCACATGCCGAAGGGGAACGCCGCCCAGATGCCGAGTATCCCGAAGGGCAGCCAGGAGGAGGCGCCGAAGGCGTTCTTGTCGGCCGGGATGTCGTTGAGCGCGCTCACGTGGAAGTCGGTGACCGCGGCGAGTGCGAAGACGACCAGCGCGGCCACCGCGATCGCGGTGACGACCAGGCTGAAGCGCAGTGCCTCGCCGACGCCCCAGAGGTGGATGCCGATGAAGATGACGAAGCAGGCCAGGTAGACCGGCCAGGAGGACGTCAGTCCGAAGAGGCCGAGGGACTCGACGTAGTCGCCGATGAAGATGGCGATCGCGGCGGGCGCGAGGACGTACTCGATGAGGATGGCGGTACCGGTCAGGAAGCCGCCCCAGGTGCCGAGCGCGCGGCGCGCGAAGCCGTAGCCGCCGCCCGCCGTGGGCAGCACGGACGCCAGCTCGGCGAGGGCGAAGACCAGGCAGGTGTACATCACGCCCATCAGCAGCGCCGCCAGCGCCAGGCCGCCGAAGCCGCCCTGGGCCAGGCCGTTGTTCCAGCCGGAGAAGTCGCCGGAGACGACGTACGCGACGCCCAGGCCCGTGAGCAGCAGCGGTCCGGCGCTGCCCCGGCGCAGCGAGCGCTTCTCCAGGTAGGCGTCATCGGGCGCGGCCCCGGGTGGCGGGGGAGTGGGCGGTGCGGTGCGCGGTTCCGTGCTGTCGGCCATGAGCCGCTCCTGCCTCGGGTCATCGGGCGGGTAAAGGTTTAGCGCCATACCTTTGTCGCGCGGACCGCTCCGGCGCAAGACCCGTGCCGTAAAGGAACGGTTACGGGGCGGGTGGCGGGCCGGTGAGGACCACCGCGCCGCGGGCCGTCCCGTGCGGGGTCACGGCGCCGGCGGCGTCCCCGTGAGGAAGCCGCGCAGCAGGGCCGCCGTGCCGCAGCAGTGCTCCCGCATCACCTCGCGAGCCCCGTCCGCGTCGCCCTCCAGCACGGCCTCCACCAGCGCGGTGTGCTGCGCCTGGGAGTGTTCCAGGTTCCGTACCAGCAGCGGGATGCAGTCCAGCAGGTCGTTCACGGTCGCCCGGACGGCCGCGTACTGCGCGGCGAGCGTGGCCGAGCCCGACAGCTCGGCCAGCGTCAGATGCAGCAGCGTGTCCCGCCGCCGGTAGTCCGAGAGCGGCGCGTCGTGCGTGGCGGCCAGCGCCGCGCGCAGCCGCTCCGCCTGCTCCCCGTCCAGCCCGTACCCGGCGCACAGCCCGGCCGCGCCCACCTCCAGCACCTCGCGGAACCGCAGCGTGTCCTCGACGTCGACCTGTGCGATGCGGCGGCGCAGCTCGTCCTCGCCGGGCGTCTCCACGCGCTCCCGCACGAATGTCCCGCCGTACCGCCCGCGCCTGCTGACCACCAGCCCCTCGTCCTGCAGCACCTTCAGCACCTCGCGCAGGGTGACCCGGCTGATCTGCAGCCGCTCGGCCAGTTCGCGTTCGGCCGGCAGTCGCTCGCCCCGGGGCACCAGCCCCAGCCGCACGATCTGGAGTATCTGCTCCAGCGCCTCCTCGAACCCGTTGCCCGCCCGCACCGGGCGCAGCACCGGCGCCAGCCGGTCCGCCGCTCCGTCCACCGCTACCCCTTCCCAACCAATGGTTCGTGTGCCTACCTTATGACCTCCGGACGCAGCGACAGGAGGCACCACCGTGGCAGACCGCACGCCCCCGCTCTCGGTCGAGGAGCTGAGAAGGCTCGTCGACACCGGGGAGATCGACACTGTCGTCCTCGCCTTCACCGATATGCAAGGCAGGCTCCAGGGGAAGCGGTTCGCGGCCCGTTTCTTCCTCGATGATGTGCTGGCGCACGGCTCGGAGGGCTGCAACTACCTGCTCGCCGTGGACGTCGACCTCAACACCGTCGACGGTTACGCCATGTCCTCCTGGGAGCGCGGCTACGGCGACTTCTGCATGCACGGTGACACCGCCACGCTGCGCCGCACGCCCTGGAGCCCCGGTACCGCGCTGCTCACCGCCGACCTCGCCTGGCACGACGGCACCCCCGTCGTCGCCTCCCCGCGGCAGATCCTCCGCCGCCAGCTGGACCGGCTCGCCGAGCGCGGCTGGCGCGCGTACGCCGGTACCGAGCTGGAGTTCATGGTCTTCAAGGACACCTACGAGGACGCGTGGCGGCGCGGCTACCGGGACATGAGCCCGGCGAACCTCTACAACGTCGACTACTCCGTCCTCGGTACGAGCCGGGTCGAGCCGCTGCTGCGCCGCATCCGCAACGAGATGGGCGCGGCCGGCATGACCGTGGAGTCCGCCAAGGGCGAGTGCAACCTCGGCCAGCACGAGATCGCCTTCCGCTACGACGAGGCGCTCACCACCTGCGACCAGCACGCCGTCTACAAGACCGGCGCCAAGGAGATCGCGGCCCAGGAGGGCATGGCGCTCACCTTCATGGCGAAGTACGACGAGCGCGAGGGCAACTCCTGCCACATCCACCTCTCGCTGCGCGACGAGGACGGCGCCCCCGTGCTGGCCGACGCGGACGGCGAGTACGGCATGTCGCCGCTGATGCGGCACTTCCTCGCCGGGCAGATCGCCGCGATGCGCGACTTCACGCTGCTGTACGCGCCGAACATCAACTCCTACAAGCGCTTCCGGCCCGGTTCCTTCGCGCCCACCGCGGTCGCCTGGGGCCCGGACAACCGCACCTGCGCCCTCCGCGTCATCGGCCACGGCCACGCCCACCGCTTCGAGAACCGCCTCCCCGGCGGCGACGTGAACCCCTACCTCGCGGTGGCCGGCATGGTCGCGGCCGGGCTGTACGGCATAGAGCACAAGCTGGAGCTGCCGGACGCCTGTACCGGCAACGCGTACACCGGCGACGCGGAGCACGTGCCGACCACCCTCCGCGAGGCCGCAGACCTGTGGGAGCAGAGCCCGATCGCGCGTGCCGCCTTCGGTGACGAGGTCGTCGAGCACTACCTCCACATGGCCCGGGTGGAACTCGACGCCTACGACTCCGCCGTGACCGACTGGGAGCGGTTCCGCTCCTTCGAACGCATGTGAGGACCAGTCACTTGCCCTCCGAGCACCAGATCCTGAACCCGGCCACCGAAGAGGTCATCGCGACCGTCCCGGCCACCACCCCCGCCGAGGTCGACGCCGCCGTCGCACGGGCCGCCAAGGCCCAGGCGCAGTGGGCGGCGCTCGCGCCCGGCGACCGCGCCCGGCTGCTGCGCCGCTTCGCCGCCACCGTCGACACCCACCTCGAAGAGCTCGCCCAGCTGGAGGTACGGGAGGCGGGCCACCCGGTCGGCAACGCGCGCTGGGAGGCCGGCAACGCCCGCGACCTGCTCGAATACGCGGCCGGCGGCATCGAGCGGCTGACCGGCGCGCAGATCCCGGTCGCCGGCGGCCTCAACCTCACGCTCCACGAGCCGCTCGGCGTCGTCGCCGTCATCGCGCCGTGGAACTTCCCGATGCCCATCGCGGCCTGGGGCACCGCACCCGCGCTCGCCGCGGGCAACGCCGTCCTCCTCAAGCCCGCCGAGACCACCCCGCTCACCGCCCTCCGCCTCGCCGAGCTGGGCCTCGCGGCGGGCCTCCCCGAGGGCCTCTTCCAGGTACTCCCCGGCGCCGGCCCCGTCGCGGGCAGCGCGCTGGTCGAGCACCCCGGCGTCGCCAAGGTCGTCTTCACCGGCTCCACCGGCGTCGGCAAGCAGATCATGGCCAAGTGCGCCGACAGCGTGAAGCGGGTGACCCTCGAACTCGGCGGCAAGAGCCCCAACATCGTCTTCGCCGACGCCGACATCGAGAAGGCCGCGGCCGCCGCGCCCGGCTCCTTCCTCGACAACACCGGACAGGACTGCTGCGCCCGCAGCCGCATCCTCGTCCAGCGGTCCGTGTACGACCGGTTCCTGGAACTGCTGGAGCCCGCGGTCAAGGCCGTCACCGTCGGCGACCCGGCCGACCCCGCCACCGGCATGGGCCCGCTGATCTCCGCGGCCCAGCGCGAGCGCGTACGGTCCTACGTCCCCGACGGCGCCCCGGTCGCCATCCGCGGCGAGGCGCCCGCGGGCAAGGGCTTCTGGTACCCGGCGACCGTCCTGGAGGGCCGCCCGGACGACCGCGCCGCCGTCGAGGAGATCTTCGGCCCGGTCGCCGTCGTCCTGCCCTTCGAGGACGAGGCCGAGGCCGTACGGCTCGCCAATGCCACCGACTACGGCCTCTCCGGCTCGATCTGGACCCGCGACGTGGGCCGGGCGCTGCGCGTCTCCGGTGCGGTCGCCGCCGGGAACCTCTCCGTCAACTCGCACAGCAGCGTCCGCTACTGGACCCCGTTCGGCGGCTACAAGCAGTCAGGGCTGGGCCGGGAGCTGGGCCCCGACGCGCTCGCCGCCTTCACCGAGACCAAGAACGTCTTCATCAGCACCGAGATCAGTTCCGAGGAGCAGTGACATGACCGACCAGAACGCCGAGACGACCGCCGTGTGCCGCCGACTGGTCGGCCGTACCGCCGTGATCACCGGTGCCGGCAGCGGCATCGGCCTGGCCACCGCCCGCCGCCTCGCCTCCGAAGGCGCCAACGTCGTCTGCGCCGACATCGACGAGAGTGCGGGCAAGGCCGCGGCGGCCGAGGTCGGCGGGCTCTTCGTCCAGGTCGACGTCACCGACGAGGGTCAGGTCGAGGCGCTGTTCAAGACCGCGTACGACACCTACGGCTCGGTCGACGTCGCCTTCAACAACGCCGGCATCTCGCCGCCCGACGACGACTCCATCCTCACCACCGGGCTGGACGCCTGGAAGCGGGTCCAGGAGGTCAACCTCACCTCGGTCTACCTGTGCTGCAAGTACGCCCTCCCGTACATGCAGCGCCAGGGCAAGGGCTCCATCATCAACACCGCCTCCTTCGTCGCCGTCATGGGCGCCGCCACCTCCCAGATCAGCTACACCGCGTCCAAGGGCGGCGTGCTGTCGATGTCCCGCGAGCTGGGCGTGCAGTTCGCCCGCGAGGGCATCCGGGTGAACGCGCTCTGCCCCGGGCCCGTGAACACCCCCCTGCTCAAGGAGCTGTTCGCCAAGGACCCGGAGCGCGCGGCGCGCCGACTGGTGCACGTGCCCGTGGGCCGGTTCGCCGAGCCCGAGGAGATGGCCGCCGCGGTCGCCTTCCTCGCCAGCGACGACTCGTCCTTCGTCAACGCGTCCGAATTCCTGGTCGACGGCGGCATCGCCGGAGCGTATGTCACCCCTGTGTAAGCACCACGGGTAAGGTCCCGATCATGGCCGGGGCCGGCAGCGCGGGCTGTCGGCCCCGGCGTCGTTCAGCGCTCCGGCCCGCACCCGTCAAGGAGGACGTATGCGCATCCGGCACACCCTCGCACCGGCCCTGGCCCTGGCCGTCACCGCGGCCCTGGCGGCCGCCGCGCCCGCGACCGCCACCCCGGCCGCCCCGAAGACCCCGCAGGCCGGCTGCCCGCAGCTGTCGCAGAGCCTGAAGTGGTACGGCACCAACCGCGACAAGCTCCAGCGCACCATCGACGAACGCGGCGTCTGCTCGCACCCGGAGCTCGCCCACGGCAACGGCCGCGGACAGCGCCCGGTCGCCGCCTTCGACTGGGACAACACGATCACCAAGAACGACGTCACGGACGCGACGCTCGTCTGGTCCCTGAACCACGACAAGATCCTCCGCCCGGCGCACTGGCGCGACACCAGCAAGTGGCTCACCCCGGCCGCCGACCGCGCCCTGACCAAGGCGTGCGGCACCGACGTCCCCGTCGGCGCGCCGCTGCCCACCTCCACCAACACCGCCTGCGCCGACGAGATCTTCGCCATCCGCGACGAGGCGAAGACCCACGACGGCGCCGCGGCCTTCGCGGGCACCTGGAACCACCGGCGCACCGTGCCCCAGTACGCCTGGATCCCGCAGCTGTTCGCCGGCCACACCGTCGCCGAGCTGAGCTCCTACGCCGCGGCCGCGCGCAAGCACGTCCTCGCCGCGCCGGTCGGCAGCGAGGACAAGGTCGGCAGCCACACCGTCCCCGGTTACGTGCGCTACTACGACCAGCAGCGCGACCTGGTCCGCACCCTCCAGCGCGCCGGCTTCGACGTGTACATCGTCTCCGCCGGGTCCGAGCCGGTCACCGAGGTCTGGTCGAAGGGCATCGGCGTCGACAGGAAGCACACCATCGCCATCCGCAGCGTCCTCGACGAGCAGGGCCGCATCACGTACGAGAACGAGGGCTGCGGCGGCGTCGGTGACAACAAGGGCGAGGCCATCCCGTACATCGACGGCAAGCGCTGCTGGGTCAACCAGGACATCTTCGGCGTCAAGGGCCCCAAGGCGTGGCAGCAGCAGGACTTCACGCACCGCATCGCGCTCGGCGGCGGCGACGCGGACACCGACGTCACCTTCGTCGGCGACGCCACCGGCGCGCACCTCGTGCTGAACCGCAACAAGAACGAGGTCATGTGCCGGGCCTACGACAACGCCGACGGACGCTGGGTGGTCAACCCCATGTTCATCGAGCCGCTGCCGCGCAAGTCCGGTGCGTACCCGTGCTCCACCGCGGCGTACAACAAGCCCGAGGGCGGTTTCGGACCGGTGCGCCGCGCCGACGGCAGCGTGGTGTCCGACCAGCGGGACCGTGTGTACGGCGGCTGATTCCGGCCATACAGTGTCCGGCGTGAGCATGACGACACCGCCGGGCTGGTATCCAGACCCGGGGCACACAGGCAACGGTCCCGCGCCCGAACGCTGGTGGGACGGCTCGGCGTGGACCGACCACACCCGCGCGGCACAGGCCGCGGGACCGGCGGCGTACGGCTATCCGCAACAGGACACGACGCCCGGCGCCTACGGGTATCCGCAGCAGGCGCAGCAGCAGCCCGGCTACGGGTACCCGCAGGGCGCGCCGGGCGGGTTCGGGCCCGTACAGTCCGGCGGTCCCGGCCAGGACGGCGGTGGCAGGAAGCGCGGCCCGATGATCGCCGCGATCGCCGGTGCCGCGGTCGTCGTGGCCGCCGCCGTCGTCGGCATCGCCCTCGTCACGGGCGGCGGCGCGCCGCACGACGACCCGAAGCCCGCCCCGACGTCGAAGGCGAGCGACACGCCGTCGCCCGAGCCCGCCACCACCTCGGCGGCGCCCGAGCCGGCCCCCACCGAGGACGAGAACACCCTCCTCGACGCCCTGAACAGCATCGCCATCCCGGTGCCGGACGGCTGGCACAAGGACGACTTCAGCCGGGAGACCGACTTCTACACCGGGCCCTACAACTGCAAGGGCGAGGAGTCCAAGCAGTGCCTGCGCGGCAGGGTCCTCTCCGAGACCGCGGCCGGCTTCTCCGAGACCACGGCCCGGGGCGTCGCCAAGGCCGACATCGAGAAGAACATCGAGGCGACGTACGGCAAGGGCTCGTACGGCGACAAGGACCGCTACGGCGGCATCGAGCACCACGAGGAGCTGAAGTCGGAGAAGGTGACCGTCGCGGGGCAGCAGGGCTACCTGGTGCGCTGGAAGGTCACCAACAAGAAGGGCCCGGACGGCATCGCCCAGTCCGTCGCCTTCCCCTCGCCCGGCGGCTCCGGCTCGATGGTCGTCCTCCGCTTCAACTTCGACGTCGGCGGCGAGGCCCCGCCGCTCGCCGCCATGGACAAGATCCTCGACGGCATCAAGCCGACGGTGTGACGCGCACGGGGCGGCCCGTCTCCGGGTACCGCCCCGTACCGCGCCTTACAGGAACGTCTGCCCCTCGCCCCGGTACGTCGGTACGGTCGCGACCACCCGGTCACCGTCCACCAGCCGCAGCGCGTCGAAACGCTCGCACAGCTCACCGGCCTTGGCGTGCCGGAACCACACCTTGTCGCCGATCCGCAGCCGGTCGGCGGCCGCGCCCAGCAGCGGTGTCTGCACCTCGCCGGCCCCTTCCTGCGGGTCGTACGCCAGCCCTTCCGGCAGGTACGGCTCCGGCAGCCGGTCGGGGCCCGCCGCGCCGGACGCGGGATAGCCGCCGCCCAGTACGGTCACCACGCCGGGCCCCGGCCGCCGGACGACCGGCATCGCGAACAGCGCAGCGGGGCGCCCGCTGAACGAACGGAAGTTGTCGAACAGCCGCGGCACGTACAGCCCCGAACCGGCCGCGACCTCCGTCACCGCCGCCTCCGCCGCGGTGTGCTGCACGCTGCCCGTCCCGCCGCCGTTGACGAACTCCAGGTCCGGCGCCTCGGCCCGGACGGCGCGCACCGCCTCCCAGCGCCGCCGCGCCAGCTCCTTGCGCGCCGCGGCCTGCATCACGCGCACCGAACGGGAGAAGAGCGGCCGCCCCGCCACCGCGTCCCCCACGCCCGCCACATGCCCCTCGTACGCCATCAGGCCGACGACCTTGAAGCCCGGTCGGCGCGCCACCAGCCGTGCGAATTCAGCCAGTTGTGCGGGGTCGCGGAGCGGCGAGCGGCGCGCCCCCACCCGTACCCGGCCGCCGCCCGTCCGGAAGGACGTGTCCAGCTCCAGGCACACCCGGATCTCCGCCCGGCCGCCGGCCCGCGCTGCGTCGATCAACTCCAGTTGCGCCACGTCGTCGACCAGTACCGTCACCGCGGCGGCCAGCTTCGGATCGTCCGCCAGCTCGGCGAACGCGGCCCGGTCCGCCGACGGATAGGCCAGCAGGACGTCGTGGAAGCCGGAGCGGGCCAGCCAGAGCGACTCCGCGAGCGTGAAGCTCATGATCCCGGCGAACCCGTCCCGGGCCAGTACGCGTTCCAGCAGGGCGCGGCAGCGCACGGACTTGCTCGCCACCCGCACCGGCTTGCCGTGCGCGCGCCGCACGAGATCCGCGGCGTTGGCATCGAACGCCGCGAGGTCCACGACGGCGAGCGGTGCGTCGAGATGAGCGGTGGCCCGGTCGTAACGGGCCCCGAGAGCATGGGGTTCGGAGGTCAGCCGGTGCATGACGGCAGCCTGCCAGACCGCATTACCGCAGGGTAGGGGAGAGATCGCGACAGACCGGACACACCGAGGGGGCAGGTACCGGACACGAGTTGCGGCCTGGGGCGCGAGTGCCCGTAAAGTGGCGCAGGCTGCGGCCCGCAAACCCGCGGCACCAGGTCTGATCCACATACGTCCCGCCCCGCACGCCGCCCGGGCACGGGGCCGAACTGCGCGAGGGGGAGCGCGGGTGAGCACCGAAGCGAACTACGCCGGCCCGCGCCGCCTGCCCCCGATACCTCCGCCACCGCCGTACCGGCCGGCCGTCGCCGCTTCGGGCACCACCGCTCCGGGCGCCGCCCGCGAAGAGTCCGCACCGGACACCCGCGGAGCATCCGCACCGGACAGCGACACCACTGCCATCCCGCCCCGGCCCGCGGTCCCGCCGAAGCCCAGCCGTCCGGCGCCGCCCGGCTACCGGGACACCGCCTCCTTCCATCTCGCCCAGGGCGCGGCCAGCTGGCACGGGGCGAAGGGCGCCAAGGCACCGGCCAAGAAGGCCGCACCGACCGCGCGGCCGGCCGGACCGTCGCCGGCGGAAACGTCCCCCCAGAAGCAGCGCGCCGCATCGCGCACGCCGCTGCCCCCGGAGAAGGGGCCGCTCGGGGTCCCCGCGCCGGCCGCCGCGCCGCAGCCCGTCGCCGGGCAGCCCGCCGCGGCACCGACCGTCCCCGGGCAGCCCGTGCCCGCCACGTCGCGCCGTCACACGCTGCGGACGGCCGCCGCCGCTGCCTGCCTCGTCCTCGGGCTCGGCCTCATCGGCGGGGCGGCGGCCGGCAGCTGGCTCGCCGGGGGACCGGGCGGGGACCAGGCGGCGGCCGCCGCGTTCACCGACGCCCGCGACCTGTGGCACAGCGTCCCCGTGCGCACCCTCTTCCCTCAGACGCTGCACGGCACGGCCGCCGGTCCGGGCGGCGCCGACCGCACCTGGCACCGGATCGCGGTCGCGCCCGACAGCGGCTGCACCAAGGCGTTCGACCCGCTGCTGGCCAAGGCGCTGGCCCCGGCCGGCTGCAAGCGCCTGCTGCGCGCGGACTACGTGGACGCGACCCACAGCAGCGTGATCACCGTCGGGGTGGTCACCACCAGGACCGACCTCACCGGGATGCGCGCCCTGAACAAGCGGTTCAGCACCGAGCGGCTGGCCGGCCGCCGCGACCTGATGCCCCGCCCGTACACCGTCCCCGGCACCCCCGCCGCGGAGTTCGGGCCGGACCAGCGCGCCAGCTGGAGCGTCCAGGTACTGGCCGACGCGCCCTTCGTCGTCTACGCGGTCGCCGGCTTCGCCGACGGCCGCGCGGTGCCCGACCCGCGGCCGGCCGACGAGGCCACCCGTACCGGCGCCACCTCGGCGCCCGCCCAGGCGGGGCTCGGCCACGACGCCGCCGGGGTCGCGGACGGCATCGAACGCGCCTTCCGCACGCAGCTGGCCAAGGTCAGCGAGGCGGACGGATGACGCGCGCCTCCCGTCACACGCCCCGCGCGCTCGCCGTCGCCCTGACCGCCGCCGTGGTGGCCCTCACGGCCCCGCCCGCGCAGGCCGACGGCATCCGCACGCAGGAATGGGCGCTGGACGCCCTGCACGTCGAGGATGCCTGGGGGACCACCAAGGGGGACGGCATCACGGTCGCCGTCCTCGACACCGGCGTGGACGCCACCCACCCCGACCTCGAAGGCCAGGTGCTCCCCGGCAAGGACCTGATCGGCTTCGGCGCCGAGCGCGGCGACAAGACCTGGGCGGACCACGGCACGGCGATGTCCGGGATCATCGCCGGGCACGGCCACGGCCACTCCGACGGCGTGCTCGGCATCGCGCCCGAGGCGAAGATCCTCCCCGTCCGCGTGATCCTCGAAGACGCCGACCCGGAGCGGAAGAGGGCCCGCACCGAGCGCGCCAACGCCCTCGCCGACGGCATCCGCTGGGCCGTCGACCACGGCGCCGACGTCATCAACCTCTCCCTCGGCGACGACAGCGACTCGGCGCACCCGGAGCCGCGCGAGGACGCCGCCGTCCAGTACGCGCTGAGCAAGGGCGTCCCGGTCGTCGCCTCGGCGGGCAACGGCGGCCAGCAGGGCGACCACGTCTCCTACCCGGCGGCCTACCCCGGCGTGATCGCCGTGACCGCGGTGGACCGCTACGGCACCCGCGCCCGCTTCTCCACCCGCCGCTGGTACGCCACGGTCAGCGCCCCCGGCGTCGACGTCGTCATCGCCAACCCGGACCGCAAGTACTACGAGGGCTGGGGCACGAGCGCCGCCGCCGCGTACGTCTCGGGCGCGGTCGCCCTGGTACGCGCTGCCCACCCCGGCCTCCGGCCCGCCGAGATCAAGCAGCTCCTCACCGAGACCGCCCAGGACAGCCCCGCCCACGGCCGCAACGACGACCTCGGCGCCGGCCTTGTGGACCCCGCGGCGGCCATCAAGAAGGGCGCCCCCGCCGAGCCCGTGACCGACAACCGCGCCACGTACAGCAAGCGCTACTTCGGCTCCGGCCCGACCGATTCCCCCGGCGGCCCCGGCGGCTCCTGGCTCCCCTGGACGGCCACGGCCGCGGGCGCGGCCCTGGTGGCGGCTGCAGTGATCCTGTGGCGGCGCCGCACCTGACAAACCCAGCCCGTCCGGCGATTGAGGACACCGTCACCGGGGCGCACCCCGACGCACAGAACCGCTGGGCACCCGCCCAAGCCCGCCCGCCCCCTGCCGATAGGCTCAAAGCGTGACGCTGAAGAACATCCCGGACCCCGGCTTCTCCGACGACGACGGCACCGCCGACCCCGAGCTGACCGCGGCCCTCGCCGCCTGGTCCGCCGACCGCGCCGCCGAGCCGCGCCTGCTCGCGGCCCTCCGCGGCGCCCGGCTGCTCGTACCGGTGGTGGCCCTGCTGGGAGAGGTGGAGACCGGCCCGGACGGGCTCCAGCGCGAGAAGACCAGCGACATGGCCGTGCCGACACTGCAGGCCCCGGACGGCCGCCGCGCGCTCCCCGCCTTCACGTCCATCGAGTCCCTGCACCGCTGGCGCCCGGACGCCCGCCCCGTCGCCGTACCGCTCCAGCAGGCGCTGCTCGCCGCCTCCCACGAGAAGGCCGACACGATCGTCGTGGACGTCGCGGGCCCCGTGACGTACCCGCTGACCGGCGCGGCCCTGCGCGCCCTCGCCGAGGGCCGGACCACCGTCGACCCGCTCGCCGACCCCGCCGTCACCGAGGCGCTGCGCGCGGTCCTCGCGAACGAGCCGGGGGTGCGGGTCGCCCATCTGGCGCCGTCCGCCGACACCGATGCCACGCTCGCCCTCGGACTCGCCCCCGACGCCCCCGCCGGGGAGGTCGCGCAGCGCCTGGCCACCGCTCTGGCCTCGGACGACGTGCTGCGCGAGCGCCTGGTGAAGGGCCTCGACCTGGCCCTCCTGGCGCCGGACGCGGCCCCGCGGGGCGAGCCGCTCTTCAGCCGCTGACCGGCCGCCACCAGGCGCTTCGGGCGGCGCTTCAACAGGCGGGGACCTCGGGACGGACGCACAATCGCAGCAGGTGCAAGATCCCTTCGAGGAAGGCCCCTCCATGGACACCCCGGAGACCCGCTCGGTCGTAGCCGAGTTCCTCGGCACGCTGCTCCTGGTGTTCTTCGCGGTCGGCGCTGCCGTGCTGGCCGGGGAGTACATCGGGACCTTCGGCATCGCCCTGTCCTTCGGCTTCACACTGCTGGCCCTGGCCTACGCGCTCGGCCCCATCTCCGGCTGCCACGTCAATCCCGCGGTGACGCTCGGGATGCTGGTGGCCCACCGCATCACCGTCCGTACGGCCGTCGAGTACTGGATCGCCCAGCTGCTGGGCGGCATCGTCGGCGCCGCGCTGCTCTTCCTGGTGGCCAAGCAGGTGCCGGGCCTGAAGACCGACGGCGCCTTCGGCAGCAACGGCTTCGAAGACCGCTCGGCGGTGCACATCAATCTCGGCGGCGCGTTCGTCGCCGAGATCGTGCTCACGTTCCTGCTGGTCTTCGTGGTCCTCGCGGTCACCCACAAGGTGGCCCTGGTCGGCTTCGACGGCCTGGCCATCGGCATCGCGCTGGCCACCATCCACCTCATCGGCATCCCGCTCACCGGTACGTCCGTGAACCCGGCGCGGAGCTTCGGCCCGGCGCTCTTCGCGGGCGGCGGCGCGCTCTCCCAGCTGTGGCTGTTCATCGTCGCGCCGCTGATCGGCGGCGTGCTGGCGGCCCTGGCCCACCGGCTCACCCACACCCCGTACAGCCCACTGCGTCCCCCGGCCGACAGGGAACCGCCGGCCGACGAACGCTCGGCCCTCTGAGCGCCCCATGACATGACGGTGGCCCCCCGATCCGCGGATCAGGGGGCCACCGTCATGACGTTTCCGGCGCGGGCCGCTCAGCCGAACACCGGGCCCGTGTACTTCTCGCCCGGCCCCTGGCCCGGCTCGTCCGGCACCACCGACGCCTCGCGGAAGGCCAGCTGCAGCGACTTCAGCCCGTCCCGGAGCGGCGCCGCGTGGTACGAGCCGATCTCCGTGGCGCTCGCGGTGACCAGCCCGGCCAGCGCGTGGATCAGCTTGCGCGCCTCGTCCAGGTCCTTGTGCTGCTCGCCTTCCTCGGCGAGGCCGAGGTTGACCGCGGCCGAGCTCATCAGGTGCACCGCGACCGTCGTGATCACCTCGACGGCCGGCACGTCCGCGATGTCGCGGGTCATCGCGTCGAAGTCCGCGGGCTGCGCGTCCTGGGCGGCTGCGGGGTCGGAGGAGGGAGGGGTGGCGTCGCTCATGGCTCTCTATCTGTCCGTACGATCGGTGCGCCCGCTCCGTGCGGCCGGTGCGCTGCCCTCAGAGTAGGCCCCGGCGCGCCCGCGCCCGCGCGTGGGGCGCCGGCCCGCGTGCCCGCCGGAGGCCGTAAGAGCGGAGGCCGGTACACGCACCGTCCGGGTCATGTACCATTGACTTCGACCGGCCGGTCACCTATGTGTCCGGCCCACAAGTGGAGGCTCCGATCTCCCACCCGATTCCAGCCCCCAGGGCAGGCGGGTCACGGTCAGGCTGCGCCCCGCGGTGACATCGCGGCGGTGCTCCCCGATCTTTTTGAGGAGCCCCGCGTGTGTCCCGTCCGGGGCGTTTTTGCGTGTTCCGGCGAGATGGTCACACCGAACAGACGTTACGCGGCTGTCCGCCAGGCGGTCGCGTGGTGCTAAACCGAGGAGGATCCATCAGCGCCGAGCCCCGCATCAACGACCGGATTCGCGTCCCCGAGGTGCGACTCGTCGGTCCCAGTGGCGAGCAGGTCGGCATTGTGCCGCTTGCCAAGGCCCTGGAGCTTGCGCAGGAGTACGACCTCGACCTGGTCGAGGTGGCGGCGAACGCCCGTCCGCCGGTCTGCAAGCTCATGGACTACGGAAAGTTCAAGTACGAGTCGGCCATGAAGGCCCGTGAAGCGCGCAAGAACCAGGCGCACACGGTCATCAAGGAGATGAAGCTCCGGCCGAAGATCGACCCGCACGACTATGACACCAAGAAGGGTCACGTCGTCCGGTTCCTCAAGCAGGGTGACAAGGTCAAGATCACGATCATGTTCCGTGGTCGCGAGCAGTCCCGTCCGGAGCTCGGTTTCCGGCTGCTGCAGCGGCTCGCGGAGGATGTCCAGGACCTCGGTTTCGTCGAGTCGAACCCGAAGCAGGACGGCCGGAACATGATCATGGTCCTCGGTCCGCACAAGAAGAAGACCGAGGCGATGGCCGAGGCCCGCGAGGCGCAGGCCGCCCGCAAGGCGGAGCGCCAGGGCACTGCCCCTGCCGAGCAGGAGCAGGCCGCCGAGGAGCCCGCCGAGGCGTGATCCAGGGGCGCGCCCCGGAGAGCGCCGGGGTCATCGCCCCGGACACCGATCGAAACAACTGACGCTCCCGTATGCCGGCCCACCGGCCGGCGGGAGCGCCACTGACGAGGAGAGAACGGCGCATGCCGAAGAACAAGACGCACAGCGGCTCCAGCAAGCGCTTCAAGATCACGGGCTCCGGCAAGGTGCTCCGCGAGCGCGCCGGCAAGCGCCACCTGCTCGAGCACAAGTCGTCCAAGCTGACGCGTCGCCTCACCGGCAACGCCGAGATGGCCCCGGGCGACGCCAAGAAGATCAAGAAGCTTCTCGGCAAGTGAGTCGCCGCGCCCCTGTGAAGGCGGCGCGGGACCTGGACCGGGACCTATTTCGAACCGGGCCGTGTGCCGACCACCACGGCCCCGCTACAAGGAGTTAACAAGTGGCACGCGTCAAGCGGGCAGTCAACGCCCACAAGAAGCGCCGGGCGATCCTCGAGCAGGCCAGCGGCTACCGCGGCCAGCGGTCGCGCCTGTACCGCAAGGCCAAGGAGCAGGTCACCCACTCCTTCGTCTACAACTACAACGACCGCAAGAAGCGCAAGGGCGACTTCCGTCAGCTGTGGATCCAGCGCATCAACGCCGCTGCCCGCGCCAACGGCATGACCTACAACCGCTTCATCCAGGGTCTGAAGGCCGCCAACATCGAGGTGGACCGCAAGATCCTGGCCGACCTCGCGGTCAACGACCAGAACGCGTTCGCCGCGCTGGTCGAGGTGGCGCAGAAGGCGCTGCCGAGCGACGTGAACGCTCCCAAGGCTGCCTGAACCTCAGCCTGAGGAAGTCGTCGAGCGGACCCGCTGGCCCCGGCCTGCGGGTCCGCCGCCGTTTTGCGCCACCGTTTCGCACCACACCCCCTTACGACGAAGTGAGCCGCCGCCCATGGGCACCCCCGAGCTGATCTCCCCGCGTTCCGCACGCGTCGCCGCCGCCCGGCGGCTGGCCCGCCGCAATTTCCGCGGCAAGGAGCGCCGGTTCATCGCCGAGGGCCCGCAGGCGGTCAGAGAGGCCGTCCGGCACAGCAGCGGCGGCGAGCCGACGCTGATCGAGGTCTTCGCCACGCCCGAAGCCGCCGAGCGGCACGAGGCCATCGTGGCCGCGGCCCGGGAGGCCGGGGTGCGGGTCCTGCTCGCCGACGACGACACCATCGCCGACCTCTCGCAGACCGTGACCCCGCAGGGCCTGGTCGGCGTCTGCCGCTTCCTGGACTCGCCCTTCGAGGAGATCCTGGCCGCCCGGCCCAAGCTGGTCGCGGTGCTGGCCAACGTCCGCGACCCCGGGAACGCCGGTACGGTACTGCGCTGCGCGGACGCCGCGGGCGCCGACGCCGTGGTGCTGACGGACGCCTCCGTCGACCTGTACAACCCCAAGTCGGTACGGGCCTCCGTCGGCTCGATCTTCCACCTGCCGGTCGCCGTCGGCGTGCCGGTCGAGCGGGTGGTCGACGGGCTCAAGGGCGCGGGCGTGCGCATCCTGGCGGCGGACGGCGCGGGGGAGGACGACCTGGACGCCGAGCTGGACGCGGGCACCATGGGCTCCCCGTCGGCCTGGATCTTCGGCAATGAGGCGTGGGGGCTCCCGGAGGAGACCCGGGCGCTGGCCGACGCGGTCGTGCGGGTGCCCATCCACGGCAAGGCCGAGAGCCTGAACCTCGCGACCGCGGCCGCGGTGTGCCTGTACGCCTCCGCGCGCGCCCAGCGCACGCCCGGAGGGTGCCGCTCCGCCGCCGCGGGCTAGTAGGGTGGCGTGCCCACACCGGAAGGGGGTAGCGGGATGAATGTGCGGACTTCCGGCACACGCGCGTCCGTGGTGGACATCTGTCTCTCGGGCGACCCCGGCGAGAACCCTCCGCTGCCGTACGACGCGGCCGGCCCGGCCGCCGGGCTGGATCCGGACGAGCTCCCCGACGGCCTGGTGGTGGCCGACGAGAGCGGCCGGGTGGTGTGCTTCAACGCCGCCGCCGCGCGGCTGACGGCCGTCGACCCCGGCGACGCACTCGGGCTGCCCCTGGAGCGCGCGCTGCCGCTGCAGGACATGGAGGGCCGCCGCTGGTGGCAGCTGACCGACCCGTACGGCGGGCTGGCCATCCGCACCGGCCAGCCGGAGCGCAATCTGCTGCTCGGCGGCCGGGAGCTGCTGGTCTCCGCACGGTACGTACGCGAGCGGCCGCTGGGCCCGGTGCGGCGTCTGGTCATCACGCTGCGCGGCACCGAGGCGCGGCGCCGTACGGAGCTGAGCCACGCCGAGCTGATCGCCACCGTCGCGCACGAGCTGCGCTCGCCGCTGACCTCCGTGAAGGGCTTCACCGCGACCCTGCTGCAGAAGTGGGAGCGCTTCACCGACGACCAGAAGCGGCTGATGCTGGAGACCGTGGACGCGGACGCGAACCGCGTGACGCGGCTGATCGCCGAGCTGCTGGACATCTCGCGGATCGACTCGGGACGGCTGGAGGTGCGCCGGCAGCGGGTCGACATGGCCTCGGCGGTGCGGCGGCACGTCCAGGCGCAGACCACGGCGGGCCAGCGCCCGGACCGCTTCCTGATCCGCATGCTGGAACCGCTCCCCGAGATGTGGGCCGATCCGGACAAGGTCGATCAGGTACTGGGCAACCTGCTGGAAAATGCGGTGCGGCACGGCGAGGGAACGGTCACCATCGAGGTGGCACCGACACCCATGACGACCGGCACGGAGGGAACGACCGTCACCGTGAGCGACGAGGGCCCCGGCATCCCCGAGGAGTCGATGAGCCGCGTCTTCACCCGCTTCTGGCGGGGCAGCAAACGCGGCGGCACGGGCCTGGGCCTGTACATCGTCAAGGGCATCGTCGAGGCCCACGGCGGCACGATCACGGTCGGCCGGGCCCCGGCCGGCGGCGCGCAGTTCCGATTTACCCTGCCCGTCGGCACCCCGGCCTTCATGGCCTGAGCGGGACCGACGGGCGCCTCCTGCCTGGGGCGTCGGTGAGGCGTGGCCGCGATGCCCCTTAGACTTGACCTTTGGCACCTTTGGCACTCACGCGTCGGGGGCAAGCCGCGCGCCAAGACCACCGGAAGCACGGGAAGAGATGTCCGCACCCAATAAGTCGTACGACCCTGTTGAGGTCGAGGCCCTGAAACCGGAAGAGATCGAACGCATGACGAGCGAGGCGCTCGCCGCGTTCGCCGCCGCGACCGACCTCGACGAGCTCGCCCACGCGAAGACCGCCCACACCGGCGGCACCTCGCCCCTCGCGCTCGCCAACCGGGAGATCGGTGCCCTGCCCCCGCACGCCAAGGCGGACGCCGGCAAGCGCGTCGGCCAGGCCCGCGGCCGCGTGAACCAGGCCCTCAAGGCCCGCCAGGAAGAGCTGGAGGCCGAGCGGGACGCCCGCGTGCTGGTCGAGGAGGCGGTGGACGTCACGCTGCCGTACGACCGCGTGCAGGCCGGCGCCCGGCACCCGCTCACCACCCTCTCGGAGCGCATCGAGGACATCTTCGTGGCCATGGGCTACGCGGTGGCCGAGGGCCCCGAGGTGGAGTCGGAGTGGCTGAACTTCGACGCGCTGAACATCGCCCCGGACCACCCGGCCCGCACGATGCAGGACACCTTCTTCGTCGAGTCGGCCGCCGACGGCGACGAGAAGCAGACCGGTGTGGTGCTGCGCACGCACACCTCGCCGGTGCAGATCCGCTCGATGCTGGACCGCGAGCCCCCGCTGTACGTGATCTGTCCGGGCCGCGTCTACCGCACCGACGAGCTGGACGCCACGCACACCCCGGTCTTCAACCAGGTCGAGCTGCTCGCCATCGACGAGGGCCTGACCATGGCCGACCTCAAGGGCACGCTGGACCACATGGTGCAGGCGCTCTTCGGTGAGGGCATGGAGACCCGGCTGCGCCCGAACTACTTCCCGTTCACCGAGCCGTCCGCCGAGATGGACATGGTGTGCTACGTGTGCCGCGGCGCGTCCGTGGGCAATCCGGACGCGCCCTGCCGCACCTGCTCCAGCGAGGGCTGGATCGAGCTGGGCGGCTGCGGCATGGTCAACCCGCGGGTGCTGACCGCCTGCGGCGTCGACCCGGAGAAGTACAGCGGATTCGCCTTCGGGTTCGGCATCGAGCGGATGCTGATGTTCCGCCACAACGTCGAGGACATGCGAGACATGGTCGAGGGTGACGTGCGCTTCACCCGGCCTTTCGGGATGGAGATCTGATGCGGGTCCCGCTTTCTTGGCTGCGGGAGTACGTCGACCTGCCGGCCGGTGAGTCCGGTCGTGACGTGCAGACCAAGCTGATTGCCTCCGGTCTGGAGGTGGAGACCGTCGAGCAGCTGGGCGCCGGCATCGAGGGTCCGCTGGTCGTCGGCCAGGTGCTGACGATCGAGGAGCTGGAGGGCTTCAAGAAGCCGATCCGCTTCTGCACGGTCGACGTCGGCCAGGCCAACGGCACCGGTGAGCCGCAGGAGATCGTCTGCGGCGCGCGCAACTTCGCCGTCGGCGACAAGGTCGTCGTGGTCCTCCCGGGCGCCACGCTGCCCGGCGGCTTCAAGATCTCCGCGCGCAAGACGTACGGCAAGAAGTCGCACGGCATGATCTGCTCCGGCGACGAGCTGGGCATGGGCGACGACGGCAGCGGCGGCATCATCGTGCTGCCGCCGGAGTACGAGGTCGGCACCGACGCGATCGAGCTGCTGCAACTGGTCGACGAGGTGCTGGACATCGCCGTCACCCCGGACCGCGGCTACTGCCTGTCCATGCGCGGCGTCGCCCGCGAGACCGCCACCGCGTACGGCCTGCCGCTGCGCGACCCGGCGCTGCTGGACGTGCCGCCGCCGAACAGCTACGGCTACCCGGTCAAGGTCACCGACCCGATCGGCTGCGACCGCTTCACCGCCCGTACGGTCGTGGGCCTCCAGCCCGAGGCCCGCTCGCCGATCTGGCTGCAGCGCCGCCTGCAGAAGGCCGGCATGCGGCCGATCTCGCTCGCCGTCGACGTCACCAACTACGTGATGCTCGAGCTGGGCCAGCCGCTGCACGCCTACGACCGCTCCCTCATCGAGGGCCCGATCGGGGTCCGCCGCGCCGAGCCCGGCGAGAAGATCACGACGCTGGACGGGACGAAGCGCGTCCTGGACGCCGAGGACCTGGTCATCACGGACAGCCGCGGGCCGATCGGCCTGGCGGGCGTCATGGGCGGTGCCAACACCGAGATCGCCGACCACGCGGAGGGTGCGGGCACCACCGAGGTCGTCATCGAGGCCGCGCACTTCAACGCGCTGACCATCGCGCGCACGGCCCGCCGCCACAAGCTGTCCTCCGAGGCGTCCAAGCGCTTCGAGCGCGGCGTCGACCCCGAGGCCGCGTCCGCCGCGGCCCAGCGGACCGTCGACCTGCTCGTGCTGCTCGCGGGCGGCACCGCCGAGGCCGGCGTGACGGAGATCATCGCGCCCAGCGGGCCGCACACGATCACCATCCCGGCGGACCACCCGGACAAGGTCGCGGGCGTGACGTACGGCCGCGAGACCGTCGTCCGCCGCCTCCAGCAGGTCGGCTGCGACGTGTACGGCCAGGACGAGCTGATGGTCACGGTGCCGTCGTGGCGCCCGGACCTCACCGACCCGAACGACCTCGCCGAAGAGGTCATCCGGCTGGAGGGCTACGAGAACCTGCCCTCCACGCTGCCGACGCCGCCCGCGGGCACCGGCCTGACCGAGCGGCAGCGGCTGCACCGCCGGGTCGGCCGCGCGCTGGCCGGCGCCGGGTACGTCGAGGCGCTGAACTACCCGTTCATCGGCGAGGCGGTCCTGGACCACCTCGGCATCGAGGCGGACGACCCGCGCCGCCGCACGGTGAAGCTGGTCAACCCGCTCTCGGACGAGGAGCCCTCGCTCCGTACGACGCTGCTGCCGGGCCTGCTGTCCGCGCTGCGCCGCAACGACGGCCGGGGCACGCACGACCTGGCGCTCTTCGAGACCGGCCTGGTCTTCCGGCCGACCGGTGACGAGAAGCCGGCCGCCCGGCTGCCCGTCGACCGCCGCCCGACCGACGCGGAGATCGCCGCGCTGAACGCCGCGCTGCCCGAGCAGCCGCGCCGCGCCGCCGTGGTCCTCGCGGGCGCCCGCGAGCAGGCCGGCTGGTGGGGCAAGGGCCGCCCGGCGACCTGGGCCGACGCCGTCGAGGCGGGCCGCCTGGTGGCCCGTGAGGCCGGTGTCGAGCTGATCGTCCGCCAGGACCAGCAGGCGCCCTGGCACCCGGGCCGCTGCGCCGCGCTGCTCGCGGTCGTCGAGGGCGAGGAGGTGCTCGTCGGCAACGCCGGTGAGCTGCACCCGCGCGTCATCAAGGCGCTCGGCCTGCCGGAGCGGACCGCCGCCATGGAGATCGACCTGGACCGCCTGGAGCGGGCCGGTGCGGGCGTGGTGCCCGCGCCGCGGATCTCGACCTTCCCGGTCGCGACCCAGGACGTCGCGCTGATCGTGGACTCGGCGGTCCCCGCGGCGGACGTCGAGGCCGCCCTGCGCTCCGGCGCGGGCGAACTCCTCGAATCCCTGCGGCTGTTCGACGTCTTCACCGGCGAGCAGGTCGGCGAGGGCAAGAAGTCCCTGGCGTACGCGCTGCGCTTCCGCGCGGCCGACCGCACGCTGACCGCCGACGAGGCGTCCGCCGCCCGTGACGCGGCGGTCGCGGCGGCCGTCGAGCGGACCGGCGCGAGCCTGCGCGCGTAACGACGCGGCACCGCAAGGGCGGTGGCTCGACCTCGGTCGAGCCACCGCCCTCGTGTTTTCCTGGCTGCTTTCAGGCCGCGGAGGCGTCAACTCCGTATGTCACTCGATGGGGTGAGATGGCGGCGGTGGGCGGCAGGCGCACCACCGCGCATCGACAGAATCGATCACGCCGTGGAGCATTTATGCGTCGGCACCCGACCACGCGAGGGTACGGCCGAGGGAGACCATCCGGATGAACCGCACATGGGCGTGGCGCCCGCTGCCGCCCGTGGCGGGAGAAACGTCCGGCGGTTTCGCCCGCCGGCTCTTCGTCCTCGTCCTCCCCGGCATCTGGGTGGCCGCGATCCTCGCCTGGGAACTGGCCGGTACCGGCCACGCCCAGCCGCTCCAACTGCTCGCGGCGGCACCGGCGATCGCCTGCGCCGGCACCGGCCGCCGGGAGTGCGTCGTGCTCGGCGGCCTGTGCGCGCTGCTCGCCCTCGTGCCGCTCGGCGCCGCCGGCCAGGACACCGCTCCCGCGACCCGGCTGGGCACCTGCGCCGCCATCCTCGTCGTGGTCGCGGCCAGCTATCTGACGGCGGGGCGGCGGGCGCGGCTGCTCCGGGAGCTCGCGCGAACCCGGGACGTGGCCGAGGCGGCGCAGCGGCTCGTGCTGCGCCCGCTCCCGGAGCGGATCGGCTCCGTCCGGGTCGCCGCCGGGCACCTGTCGGCGGGTGAGGGCGCGCTCATCGGCGGCGACCTGTACGACGCGGTGGCGACGCGGTACGGCCTGCGGGTCGTCATCGGCGATGTGCGCGGCCACGGACTGGCGGCCGTCGGCACGGTCTCCGCCATGCTCGGCTGCTTCCGCGAGGCCGCGCACGACGAGCCGGAGCTGTCCGGGGTGTTACGCCGCCTGGACCGCGCGCTGGCCCGGCACCTGGCAGAGCGGTCCTGGGCTTCGGACGCCGAAGACGCGGGAACGGCGGAGGAGTTCGTCACCGTACTGCTGCTCCAACTGGGCCAGGGCGGCGAGTACACCGCCCTCAACTGCGGTCACCCCTGGCCGTATCGGTTCAGCAGCGGTACGGCAGCCCCGCTCTCCGACACCGAACCGCTGCCCCCGCTGGGCCTGTTCCCCCTGCCCGCCCACCTCCAGCCCCTGCACGGGCGCCCGTTGGGGCAGGACGAGGGGCTGCTGTGCTACACGGACGGCGCCGAGGACGCCCGCGACGCGCACGGGGCGTTCTTCCCGCTCCACACGGAACTGCTCACCTGCCTCTCCGGCGCGGCCCCGCCCGCGCCTCGCGTCCTCGTCGCCGCCGTCCGCGACCGGATCGCCCGGCACGCGGGCGGCCGGCTCACCGACGACGTGGCCCTGCTGGCCCTCGCGCACGCCGCAGGGGCCCGGTAACGTTCACACCCCGTGTGAACTTCCCCTGATTACGCTGATGATGAGGCGAAGCGCGCCCGCGACGGGCGAGGGCGCGGATCAGGAGGGGGCCATGGAGCCCAACACCCTGCTCGATGCGATCCTGGACGAGGCGGGCATCTCGCACGCCGGGCTGGCCGCGCACATCAACCAGCTCGGCCGCCGGCGCGGCCTGTCCCTGCGGTACGAACACACCGCCGTGGCCCGCTGGCTGAAGGGCCAGCGGCCGCGCGGCCAGGTCCCCGACCTGATCTGCGAGATCCTCAGCGACCGGCTGCACCGCCCGGTCGGCCTGGACGACATCGGGCTGAGCCGGCCCGGCACCCGCCGCGCCGCCGACACCCCGCTCTCCGGCTTCGTCGAGCGCGCCACGGCGCTGTGGCGCTCCGACGAGCAGCAGCGCCCGCACGTCCTCAGCGCGCCCGCGCTGACCGGGACGTCGGCGGTCATGCCCGTATGGGAGTGGGAGAACCCACCGGAGGACTCCGACGTCTCGCGGAGCGGCCTGACCCGGGTGTCCATGGCCGACATCGAGATGCTGCGCTCGGCGCGCACGCACTACGAGCAGATGTACCGCAAGGCCGGCGGCGTCGCGACCAGAGCGCGCATCGTCGGCTTCCTCAACACCGAGGCGGCGCCGCTGCTGCGCGGCAGCTACACCGACGCCACGGGGCGTCAGCTGCACCGCGCCACCGGCGGCCTGGTGGCCGTCGCCGGCATCTGCGCGTACGACTCGGACGCCTTCGGGCTCGCGCAGCGCTACTTCCACCAGGCGCTGCGGCTGGCCAAGGCGAGCGGCGACCGGGGGCTCGGCGCGTACATCATCGCGCTGCTGGTGAACCAGTCGCTGTTCACCCGCGAGTACCGCCAGGCGGTGGCCTTCGCCGAGGCGGCGCTGCGCGCCGCGGGCCCGCACATCACCGCGGCGCTGGCCGCCGATCTGTACGCGATGCAGGCGAAGGCGTACGCGCGGCTGGGCGACGGCGCCGGCGCGCTGTCCTGCATCCGCCGTGCCGAGGCCGCGGCGGAGCGGATCCGGCCGGGCCTGGAGCCGGACGAGACCGGCTACGTCCAGCCGGGCCTGGTCAACGTACAGGTGGCGGAGGCGCTGCTCAGCCTGGGCGACCTGCGGGCCGCACAGGAACAGGCCACCGCCGCCGTCGACACCCCCGCGCACGACCGCGGCAGGGTGCACCGGCTCGCCATGCTCGCGCACATCGAGCTGAGACAGGGAGAGGCCGAAAAGGCCGTGGCCAGCGCGACGCAAATGGCGGAACAGGCACGGGGCATGGAGTCGCAGCGGTTACGGGACCGCCTGCGGGCGGTACGCGAGCTCCTTGCCGGCACCGGAAGCAGCGCCACCGACGCCGCGGCCGACTTGATCGATGAGGCGCTGCGCGTTCCGCTCTGACGGATGGCTCGTGTCCACGTGCCATCTCTTCGGCGGAAGGTGGCAGGCACGTGCGATGGAAAAATCTCATGGAGCAGACCGTGTACGAGAACCGCTGGTTCCGGGTCAACCTCGCTGACGTGGAACTCCCGGACGGGCGGCACCTCGACCACTACCTGATCCGTATGCGGGCCGTAGCGGTGGCGACGGTGGTCAACGAGGCGAACGAGGTGCTGCTGCTGTGGCGGCACCGTTTCATCACCGACACCTGGGGCTGGGAGCTGGCCGCCGGGGTGGTCGAGGACGGCGAGGACGTCGCCGTCGCGGCCGCCCGCGAGATGGAGGAGGAGACCGGCTGGCGGCCCGGCACCCTCCAGCACCTGATGTCCGTGGAGCCGTCCAACGGCCTCACGGACGCCGTGCACCACATCTACTGGACCGACCGGGCCGAGTACGTCGGCCATCCCGAGGACGACTTCGAGTCCGACCGCCGGGAGTGGGTACCGCTCAAGCTCGTGCCGGACATGGTGGCGCGGGGTGAGGTGCCGGCCGCCAACATGGCGGCGGCGCTGCTGATGCTGCACCACCTCCGTTTGGGCTGACCCCCGGCCGGGCGCGCCCGTCAGGGTCCTGGGCGGGCGCCGCCCGGCGCCGGTCGGTTCCGGTGGCGACGGTCACCGGTCAGTTCTGGTGGCGCGGGGCACCGGTCAGTTCGTCAGCACCTGCCACACGGCCACCGCCAGGGCCGCGAGCCCGGTGAGCGCGGCGACGGACGGCAGTGGCCACCGTCCGTGTTCGATGCGCGTGAGCCTGCTGGCGAGCTCCTCCGCGTCCCGCTCGTAACTCTCGGTGCGCTGCGCGAGCAGGGCGAGCTGGCCGTCGACGCGTGCGGTGCGCACGTCGCAGCAGCGCCGCAGCTCCGCCACATCGGTCGCGACCAGTTCGGTATCAGGGTGGGCGGTCACTGTCCGCTCCTCATTCCTCTCGGAAACTCGGTGTTTTTCGTACTACAGACAGTGAACTGCTTTGTGGGGAAAGGCGGGAGAGTGTGCGGGAGGAATATGCGTGTCAACGCCGCACACCCCGTGTGAATTGAGTGCGGTCGCTGTCGCGGCGGGGTGTGCGCGGACTTCACACGGGGTGCGAACCGCGCACCCGAACCGGGCCGTTTCACACGGTGCCGACCAAGGCGGCCGAGGAGTTGACTCAGCAGGGCCACGGGGGCGACAGCCGGCGGAACGGGCGCCCGCCGGCGGTGTCCGACCGCCGTCTTTCCCCCCGAGCGGCGGCGGACGGCCGGACGGCCCACGCCTTCAGATGCCGTCCGGCGCCCCCGTGGATCAGGCGCTCAGCCCGGGCGAAAGCCCGAGCCGGGCGCTCAGCTCGGGCACAAGCCCAAGCCCGGCGCTCAGTACGGGTAGAAGCCCGAGCCCGTCTTGCGGCCCAGTCGGCCCGCGTCGACCATCCGCTGCAGCAGCGGGGGAGCGGCGTACAGCGGCTCCTTGAACTCCTCGTACATCGAGGCCGCGACCGAGGCGACGGTGTCCAGGCCGATCAGGTCGGCCAGCTTCAGCGGACCCATCGGGTGGGCGCAGCCCAGCTCCATGCCGTTGTCGATGTCCTCGCGGTTCGCCGTGCCCTGCTCGAACATCCGGATCGCGGAGAGCAGGTAGGGGATCAGCAGCGCGTTGACGACGAAGCCGGAGCGGTCCTGGGCGCGGATGGCGTGCTTGCCCAGGTGGTCGTGGACCAGCGCCTCGGCGCGCTTGATGGTCTCCTCGCCGGTGGTGAGCGCCGGGATGATCTCGACCAGCTTCTGCACCGGTGCCGGGTTGAAGAAGTGGATGCCGATGACCTGCTCCGGGCGGGAGGTCGCGACGGCGAGCTTCACCAGCGGGATGGAGGAGGTGTTGGAGGCCAGGATCGCGTCGGGTCGCGTGACGACCTGGTCGAGCACCTGGAAGATCTCGGTCTTGACCTGCTCGTTCTCCACGACCGCCTCGATGACGAGGTCGCGGTCTGCGAATTCGCCGAGGTCGGTGGTGAAGCTGAGCCGGTCGAGCGTCGCGTCGCGCTCCGCGCTGGTGATCTTGCCGCGCTCGGCCGCCTTGCCGAGGGAATTGGTCAGGCGGGTGCGGCCGATTTCCAGGGCCTCGCCGGTGGTCTCGGCGACCATGACCTCCAGGCCGGCCCGCGCGCATACCTCGGCGATGCCGGCGCCCATCTGGCCGCAGCCGACCACTCCGACGCGTTCGATGTCGGTCACATCGTGCCTTTCGCTGATCTTCGGGACCGGCGGGGGCCGTAAGGGTGCGACGCCCGCCTCGGCCCCGACGTTACTCCGCGCGCTGGTGCGCACGGGCGGGCGGGGCGGGCATTCTGAGCGTGGAGAGCCGGACGCACCGGACGGAAGGGGTGGTGGTATGCGACGAATAGGGAGAATCACCCGGAGAGGTGCCACGCGGAGAGGTTTCACGGTGGCGGCGCTCGGGGCGGCGTCCTCGCTGCTGTGGACGCCGGGCGCGGCGGCGAGCACCCCGGGCGGGGCCGGGGACCCCGTCGAAAGCGCAGGTCACGGTCAGGGGAGGGGCGACGCGGCCGGACGCCGGCCGGAGTTCCGGGGGATGTGGCTGGCGACCGTGGCCAACCGCGACTGGCCCTCCAAGCCGGGCCTGACCGCCGCCCAGCAGCAGGCCGAGCTGGTGGCCTACCTCGACAAGGCGGCCGCGGCCCGGCTGAACGCGGTGATCTTCCAGGTGCGCCCCACCGCCGACGCGCTGTGGCCCTCCCCGTACGAGCCGTGGTCGCAGTACCTCACCGGCGTCCAGGGCCGCGACCCCGGCTGGGACCCGCTGGACTTCGCCGTCCGCGAGGCCCACGCGCGCGACCTGGAGCTGCACGCGTGGTTCAACCCGTACCGCGTCGCCAACCACACCGATCCCACCAAGCTCGTCCCCACCCACCCCGCCCGGCTCCACCCGGACTGGGTGCTGCCCTACGGCGGCAAGCTCTACTACAACCCCGGCCTGCCGGAGGTCCGCGCATTCGTCCTCGACGCGATCATGGACGCGGTGCGCCGCTACCCCGTGGACGGCGTCCACTTCGACGACTACTTCTACCCCTATCCGGTCGCGGGCCAGGTCTTCGACGACGACGCGGCGTACGAGGAGTACGGGGACGGCTTCCCGGACCGGGCGAGCTGGCGCCGCGACAACATCGACCAGCTGGTGCGCGAGCTGGGGGAGCGGGTCCGCACCACCCGGCGCACGGCCCGCTTCGGCGTCAGCCCGTTCGGGGTCTGGCGCAATCAGGCCACCGACCCGACGGGCTCCGACACCCGAGCGGGCGTACAGACGTATGACGATCTGTACGCCGACACCCGGAAGTGGGTCCGCGAGGAGTGGCTGGACTACGTCGTCCCGCAGGTCTACTGGAACATCGGCTTCGCCGCCGCCGACTACGCCAAGCTCGTGCCCTGGTGGGCCCGGACCGTGGACGGCACCCGCGTGCACCTCTACATCGGCGAGGCGCTCTACAAGGCCGGCGACCCGGCCCAGCCGGCCCCCTGGCAGAACCCGAAAGAGCTCTCCCGCCATCTCACCTTCGACGCCGGCTACCGGCAGGTGCGCGGCAACGTCTACTTCTCCGCCAAGGAGGTGGCCACGGACCGTACGGGGGCGATGGCGCGGGTGGTGGCCGACCACTATCCGTCACGGGTGCGGCCGCCGCGCTGACCGGACCGGACCCGGTCGGCCCGGCGGCCGGTACGCCGATGGCCGATCGCAGGCGGCGCCCGGAACGGCCGCCGGGCCTAAACTGGCCGTAAGGGCGCGCGGCTCCCCCCAGCGGCACGGCTCAGCGCCCGCGACGACTGCGTGCCGGCGTGTCCGGGCGCATCCCGACCATCCGGACGGAGGTCATCTCTGATGGAGGCCCAGAAAGGCGACCGGTTGCTGATGCACGGCAGGATCGTCGGCCAGCACGACCGGGTCGCCGAGGTCGTCGAAGTACTCGGGGAACGTGGGACCCCGCCGTACCGCGTCCGCTTCCAGGACGGCCACGAAACGATCATGTCCCCAGGCCCCGACACCGTCGTACAGCACGAGAAGATGGCGGACGGCTGACAGCGACCGACAGCGACTGACAGGGACCGATAGCGACTGAGCGAAGGGCCCGGCGGGAGGCCGCCGGGCTCTGCGCATGTCCCCGCGGCGCCGGAAATGCGCTCGACGGTCCGGTGGCCGTGTGCCAGGCTCCGGCCATGATCGAGGGCTATGTCATCTCCACCGATCCCGCGCGCCTGGACCGCGATCTGGTCCACCACTGGCTGGCCACGGACGCGTACTGGGCGCTGGGCCGGTCCCGTGAGAAGCAGGACCGGGCATTCGCCGGTTCGCTGAACTTCGGGGTGTACGAGACGGCTTCGGGCCGCCAGGTCGGGTACGCCCGGGTGGTCACCGACCACGCCACCTTCGCCTGGCTCTGCGACGTCTACATCGACCGCGCCGCGCGCGGCAAGGGGCTGGGCGGCGCGCTGGCCGCCGCCGTCCGCGACCACCTGGCGCCCAGCGGGCTGCGCCGGATCATGCTCGCCACGGAGGACGCGCACGGCGTCTATGAGCGCGTCGGCTTCCGGCGGGTCGCGGACACGGGGATGTGGATGACGCTCGGGGCGCCGGAAGGGGCGCAGCCCGCGGCATCCGGCCCGCCCGCGGCCTCCGGCCGGTCCGCCTCCTCCGGAGAGCCCGCTCGCGGGGCGGAACATCACGCTCCGGCCGCCAATGCCGAACATGCCCCGTAAATATGTGACTTCAGGGGTTCCCGGCGGCGAGAGCGCTCTTACCATCACCGAATGACTGTTCGCCTCACGCTGGTCGCCGCCGGGCGCAGCTCCTCGTTACTCGAAGCGCGCTTCGACGACGACCGGCCGCTGGACGCGATGGGGTGGCACGAGGTCGAGCGGGCGGCGCCGGCGCTGAACCCGCTGGCCGCCGCCGAGCTCCGCTACTGCTCGCCCTCGGCCCGCAGCCGCGAGACCGGCGAGCTGCTCGGCCTCACCCCACTGGTGCAGCCCGCGCTGCGCGACTGCGACATGGGCCGGTGGCGCGGGCGCACCCTGCGCGACGTGGCGGCCGCCGAGCCGCAGGCCGTGGACGCCTGGCTGGCCGACCCGCGCACGGCCCCGCACGGCGGCGAGTCCCTGCTCTCGTTCATCATCCGGGTCGGCAACTGGCTCGACACCCGCCCGGTCGGCGACGGCGGCAGCGCCCTCGCCGTCGCCGACCCGGGCGTGATCCGCGCCGCCCTCATCTACGCACTGAAGGTCCCGCCGCACGCCTACTGGCGCCTCGACGTCCTCCCGCTCTCCGTCACGGCCCTCCACGGCCACCCGGGCTCCTGGACCCTCGTCCTGTCGTCCTGAGCCCTGTCACCCTGAGAGCCCTGTCGCCCTGCGAGCCGGTGTCCGGCCTCAGAGCGTGACGTCGACCGCGAGCGGTGCCGGTCCGGGGCGTTCTTCGGTACGCGTGATCCGTCCCGCCGCGCGGACATCCGCGGCGACCAGGGCGAACGCCTCCAGCGCCGGGGCCGGCCCGGTGATCACCGCGCCCGCCGCCGCCGTCCGCATGGACACCTTGGCCGCGGACTTCGCCCGGCGGACCGCCGTGAGGACCTCCGTCGCCGTG
The DNA here is from genome assembly GCF_044544685.1 of Streptomyces sp. NPDC053542. NCBI lineage: Bacteria > Bacillati > Actinomycetota > Actinomycetes > Kitasatosporales > Streptomycetaceae > Streptomyces > Streptomyces sp. NPDC053542. Next base: position 91,572 of record NZ_JBITXL010000011.1, on the reverse strand, counting down.
TCGAGCAGCGCGGGGTCCGCGCCGTCCGCGAGCGCGCGCAGCGGACCGGCTTCCGGCCAGGACGCGCGGTGCACCGAGCCGGCGGCCCACCACGACCAGACCTCCTCCGTGACGAACGGCAGCACCGGCGCGAAGAGGCGCAGGAGGGCGTCCAGCGCGAGGGTGAGCGCGGCCCGGGCCGAGGCCGCCCCGGCGCCCGCGTCGCCCTGGAAACCGTCCGCCGTCCCGTACGCCCGGTCCTTCACCAGCTCCAGGTAGTCGTCGCAGAAACGCCAGAAGAACCGTTCGGTGTGGTCCAGGGCGCGGGAGTAGTCGAAGTCCTCGAAGGCGTCGGTGGCTTCCCCGACCGTGGTGGCCAGGGCGGCGAGCAGCGCCCGGTCCAGCGGCTCGGTGACCGGCTTGCCCTCCGGGACCGGCGGGAACGCCAGCACGAACCGGCTCGCGTTGAGGATTTTGGTGGCCAGCCGGCGGCCGATCTTCATCTGCCCGGTGTCGAACGCGGTGTCCGTACCGGGGCGCCCGCTCGCCGCCCAGTACCGCACCGCGTCGGAGCCGTGCCGCGCCAGCAGGTCCAGCGGGGTGACCGTGTTCCCCTTCGACTTCGACATCTTCTTGCGGTCCGGGTCGAGGATCCAGCCGGAGATCGTGGCGTGCCGCCAGGGCAGCGTGCCGTGCTCGGCGTGCGCGCGGACGACGGTGGAGAACAGCCAGGTACGGATGATCTCGTGCGCCTGCGGCCGGACGTCCATCGGGAAGACCCGCTCGAAGAGGTCCGGGTCGGCGGGCCAGCCGGCCGCGATCTGCGGGGTGAGGGAGGAGGTCGCCCAGGTGTCCATGACGTCCGGGTCGCCGGTGAAGCCGCCCGGAGCGCCGCGCTGCGCCTCCGTGTACCCGGGCGGCGCCTCGGCGCTCGGGTCGACGGGCAGCGCCGCGGTGTCCGGGACGATGGGCTTGTCGTAGTCCGGCGCGCCCGTGCCGTCCAGCGGGTACCAGACGGGAATCGGCACGCCGAAGAACCGCTGCCGGCTGATCAGCCAGTCGCCGTTCAGGCCGCCGACCCAGTTCTCGTACCGGACGCGCATCCGGTCCGGGTGCCAGTGCAGCTCCGCGCCGCGCCGCAGCAGTTCCTCGCGCAGCTCCCGGTCGCGGCCGCCGTTGCGGAGGTACCACTGGCGGGTGGTGACGATCTCCAGCGGCTTGTCGCCCTTCTCGTAGAACTTCACGGGGTGGCTGACTGGACGCGGCTCGCCGATCAGCTCGCCGCTCTCGCGCAGCATGGCGACGACGCGCTCGCGGGCGGTGAAGGCGGTGGCCCCGGCCAGTTCCGCGTACGCCGCCCGGGCCCGCTCGCTCTCCAGCGCGGTCGGCGGTTCCGCGGCGAAGCGGCCGTCCCAGCCGATGACCGGGCGGGTCGGCAGCGCCAGTTCGCGCCACCACGTCACGTCCGTGGTGTCGCCGAAGGTGCAGATCATGGCGGCGCCGGTGCCCTTCTCCGGGTCGGCGAGCCGGTGCGCGAGGACGGGCACCTCGACTCCGAAGAGCGGGGTGCGCACGGTCTTCCCGAACAGCTCCTGATAGCGCGCGTCGTCCGGATGCGCGACGACCGCGACACAGGCGGGCAGCAGCTCGGGACGCGTGGTCTCGACGAGGAGCGGGGCGCCGGCGGCCTCGCCCGTACCGGCGAACGCCAGCCGGTGGTACGCGGCGGGCCGCTCCCGGTCCTCCAGTTCGGCCTGGGCGACCGCCGTGCGGAACGTGACGTCCCACAGCGTGGGCGCCTCGGCGAGGTACGCCTCGCCGCGCGCGAGGTTCCGGAGGAAGGCGTACTGGGAGACCCTCCGCGCCGTGTCCCCGATCGTGCGATACGTCCGCGTCCAGTCGACCGACAGGCCCAGGCGCCGCCACAGCTCCTCGAAAGCCTGCTCGTCGACGGCGGTCAGCCGCTCGCACAGCTCGATGAAGTTCCGCCGGGAAATGGGGAGTTGACGCTTGCCGGGCTTCTCGGGCGGGGTGAAGTCCGGGTCGTACGGCAGCGACGGGTCGCACCGCACCCCGAAGTGATTCTGCACCCGCCGCTCGGTCGGCAGCCCGTTGTCGTCCCACCCCATCGGGTAGAAGACCTCCCGGCCGCGCATCCGCTGGTAGCGGGCGACCGCGTCGGTGTGCGTGTACGAGAAGACGTGGCCGATGTGGAGCGAGCCGCTGACCGTGGGCGGCGGGGTGTCGATCGAGAAGACCCGGCCGCGCTCGGCGGACCGGTCGAATGCATAGACACCCGACTCCTCCCAGCGGGAGGACCACTTCTCTTCCAGCCCGTCGAGGACGGGCCGCTCGGGGATGCCGCGCGGATGCGGCGGGCGCTCGGGGAGCTGAGGGGGCGTCATGCGGGTCCATGCTAGTGACGGCCCCGCGCCCGCCGCCCGGCATTTTCCGCCCCCTCCTGGCACTCAGCCCAGCTGCCGCACCGGCGTCCCCGCCACGAACGCCGCGATGTCCTCCACCGCCTGCTGGAAGTACCCCTCGTAATTGCGCCGCGTCACATAGCCCAGATGCGGCGTGGCCAGCAGATTGGGCAGCGACCTGTATGGATGGTCGGCCGGCAGCGGCTCCTGGTCGAACACGTCGACCCCCGCGCCCGCGATCCACCCGCCGCGCAGTGCCTCCGCGAGCGCGTCCTGGTCGACGATCGCGGCCCGCGAGGTGTTGACGAGGTACGCCGTAGGCCGCATCCGCCGCAGTTCCGCGGCGCCGAGCAGCCCCCGCGTCCGCTCCCCGAGCACCAGGTGCACGGAGACGAAGTCGCTGCTCTCCAGCAGCTCCTCCTTCGTGTGCAGGCGCCGGACGCCCGCCGCGGCGGCCCGCTCGTCCGTGAGGTGCTGACTCCAGGCGACCACGTCCATCCCGAACGCCTGGCCGACGGCTGCCACTCGCGTACCGGTCTTCCCCAGCCCCAGCAGACCGAGCCGCCGTCCGTGGAGGTCGGCGCCCACCGTGCTCTGCCACGGTCCGCCCTCCCGCAGCGCGGTGTTCTCCTGGACGAGGCCGCGGGCCAGGCCGAGCAGCAGCGCCCAGGTCAGCTCGACCGGCGGCTCCGTGTTGCTGGCCGTACCGCACACGGTCACGCCGTGCCGGGCCGCCGCTTCCAGGTCGATCGCGGCGTTGCGCATACCGGAGGTGATCAGCAGCCGCAGCCGGGGCAGCCGCGCGAACAGCTCCTCGGGGAACGGGGTGCGCTCCCGCATCGCGACGAGGATCTCGCAGTCCCCGACGGCCTCCACCAGCCGTTCCCGGTCGCCGATGTACTCCCGTACCACCCGTACGTCGACGTCCTCGGCCACCGCGCTCCAGTCCGCCATGGACAGCGCGACGCCCTGGTAGTCGTCGAGCACCGCACACCGCAGTCCCATCCCGCCCCCGCCATGTCGATCTTGCTTTTGGTTGTGTGGAGACTCTACAACATCTCGTCGTGGGACTCCGTTGATCACGCCACCTGTTGCTCCGTAATTCACTTGGCAGAGTTGCTGATGAGTCGACGGCTCGCCCCGTCCTTGGGCCCATCGGCCGCACGGGGAGTTGTATCTCTACTACAAAGGAGACTCGCCCATGAGCATGAACACCGACAACGTCGTGGTCACCGGCCTGGGCGCCACCACGCCGCTCGGCGGGGACGCCGCGTCGACCTGGAGCGCGCTGCTGGCCGGGCAGTCCGGCATCGGCCCGCTGGAGGAGGAGTGGGCGGCCGCGCTGCCCGGCCGGATCGCGGGCCGGCTCGCCGTCGAACCGACCGAGGTACTGGACCGGGTGCAGGCCCGCCGCATGGACCGCTGCGAACAGGTCGCGCTCGTCGCGGCGCGCGAGGCGTGGGCCGACGCGGGCACGCCCGAGGTCGACCCGGAGCGGCTGGCCGTGGTGATCGGCACGGGCACCGGCGGCGCGCTCACCATGCTGGGCCAGGACGACGTGCTGGAGGCGTCCGGTGTGCGCCGGGTGTCGCCGCACACCGTCCCCATGCTGATGGCGAACGGCCCGGCCGCCTGGGTCAGCATCGAACTCGGCGCCCGCGGCGGCGCCCACACCCCCGTCAGCGCCTGCGCGTCCGGGGCCGAGGCGATCGCGATGGGCCTGGACCTGATCCGGCTCGGCCGCGCCGACGTGGTCGTCGCGGGCGGCGCCGAGGCGTGCGTCTGCGCGCTGACGATGGCGGGATTCGCGCAGGCCAAGGCCCACTCGACGCGCAACGACGAGCCGCAGCGGGCGTCCCGCCCCTTCGACGTGGACCGGGACGGCTTCGTCATCGGCGAGGGCGCGGCCGTGGTGGTGCTGGAACGCGCGGAGTTCGCCGCCGCCCGGGCGGCCCGCGCCCACGCCACCCTCGCGGGGGCCGGCGTCACCTCCGACGCCTTCCACATCACGGCCGCGCACCCGGAGGGCCAGGTCCGGGCCATGCGCCGGGCGCTGGCCGCCGCCGGGCTCAGCCCGCAGGACATCGGGCTCGTGCACGCCCACGCGACCTCCACGCCCAAGGGCGACCTCGCCGAGGCGCAGTCGGTCACCGAGGCCATCGGCACCCACCCGGCCGTCACCGCGACCAAGTCGATGACCGGCCACCTCTTCGGCGCGGCGGGCTCCCTCGGCGCGCTCGCGACGATCCTGGCGGTACGCGACGGCGTCGTGCCCGCCACCGCGAACCTCGAGACGCTCGACCCGGAGGTGAAGCTCGACGTCGTCACCGGCGCCCCGCGCCGGACCGCCGTCCCGGCCGCCCTCACCAACTCCTTCGGCTTCGGCGGCCACAACGCGTCGCTGGTCTTCACCCCGGCGCCCTGATCCCCGCCCCGGACCGGCGCGGCGGCGGAGCCGCGCCGCGCCCGTAATCTCCGTGGCCTCCGGGGCCCCCATCACCAAGAATGGCGGCCATGACGACCCGCACCCCCACGACCTCCGCCTCCTCCCTCTCCTGGCGCACCCGTCCCGAGGCGCCCGGTGACACCGCCGCCGTCCGGGAGGTCAACCTCGCCGCGTTCCCCCTCGCCGAGGAGGCCGATCTCGTCGACGCGCTGCGCGCCGACCGGGACGCGTGGCTCGACGGCCTGTCGTGGGTGGCCGAGGCCCCGGACGGCACGGTGACCGCGTACGCGCTGCTCAGCCGCTGCCACATCGGCGGGCAGCCCGCCCTGGCGCTCGGCCCGTGCGCGGTGCTGCCCGCGTACCAGCGCCGCGGGGCCGGATCGGCGGCCATCCGCGCGGCCCTCGACGCCGCCCGGGGCCGGGGCGAGCGCCTCGTAGTGGTACTCGGCCACCCCACCTACTACCCCCGCTTCGGCTTCCGCCCGGCCTCCCGCTGGAACATCAGCGCCCCCATGGAGGTCCCCGACGAGGCGCTGATGGCCCTCCCCCTGGACGCACCCGACACGGAACCCGCACGTCCGGTCCCGGCGGGGGTGATCCAGTACGCGGCGGCTTTCGGTCTCTGAGGGAGCCGGCGCTGCGCCGGCACGACCGTGGCCGCCGTCCCGCGGACGTCTCCGGGCTGCGGACCACCGCGGGCCGGGCGATCGCCTCCCGGATCCCGCAACAGAGGCGGCGGGAAGCGCCGGCCGCCGAGCCGCGTTCACCGATGAGCGGCCAGCACTGCCGCGAGGCCCTCTCGCAGGTCCTTGACGAATACTTCGGGAACCTCCAGCGCCGCGAAATGTCCCCCGACTTCGGGCGTCCCCCATCGGACGATCTGCCGGTACCGCTGCTCTGCCCAGGGGCGCGGACACTTCTCGACGTCGCGGGGATAGGCGGTGATCGCCGACGGGACGTCGACCCGGAGTTCGGGGTCCAGCGAGTTGTGGCTTTCGTAGTAAATGCGGGCCGCCGATGCGCCGGTCCGCGTCAGCCAGTACAGGGTCACGTTGTCCAGAACGCGGTCCCTGGAAATCCTCTCGAACGGGCTGTCTTCGGTGTCCGACCACTCGGCGAACTTGTCGAGGATCCAGGCGAGAAGCCCGACCGGCGAGTCGACGAGCGAGTAGCCGATGGTCTGCGGCCGGGTCGCCTGCTGTTTCGCGTACGCCGCGCGGTGGCGCCAGAAATCGCGGGTCTCCTCGGCCCACTCGCGCTCGGCCGCCGTCAGCCCGTCCGTCGTCAGCCCGGGCGGCCCCTCCGCGAAGGTGGTGTGGATGCCGAGAACGTGCGCCGGGAACCTGCCGCCGAGGACCGTGGTGATATTGCCTCCCCAGTCACCGCCGTGGGCTGCGAACCTGCTGTAGCCGAGCCGTCCCATCAGCTCCACCCAGGCGGCCGCGATCTTTTCGGTTCCCCACCCGGTGGTGGCCGGCCTGTCGCTGTAACCAAAGCCCGGCAGCGACGGAACCACGACGTGGAACGCCGGCGCGTCCGCGTCTTCCGGATCGGCCAGCTCGTCCACCACATCGACGAACCGGGCGATGCTGTCCGGCCACCCGTGCGTCAGGATCAGCGGAGTGGCATCCGCGCGCGCGGACCGGCGGTGCAGGAAGTGGATTCCCAGCCCGTCGATGGTCGTACGGAACTGACCGATGCCGTTGAGCCGCTCTTCGAAGGCCCGCCAGTTGTACCCGGTGCGCCAGTAGTTCACGACATCGACGAGGTCGGCGAGCGGAACGCCCTGCTCCCAACGGCGGGGGCCGGGCGCGGCGCGCTGGACCGTCTCGGCCTCCGGAAGCCGAGCCGCGGCCAGCCGCGCGCGCAGATCGTCGAGGTCGGCGTCGGTCGCGTGGGCTTCACACGCTTGCACGTCGCTGGTCGGACGGGGCATGAGACCTCCTCGCCATCGTGGAACCGGCTACGACCCATCGCGAACCGGCTAAGACGGTTCTAGCAGCCCTCCGAGCCACGCGGCAACCGGCTAAGGTGGTTCCATGCGTGCCGCGTTCCCTGATTTCCGCCTCGGTAATGTGCTGGCGACCAGCTTCACGGGGACGCTGTCGGAGCGTCATGGCGACGCTGTGGAGCGCATTCCCACGCCGCACCGATTCGCCGACTGGCTGGCGGTGAACGGCCTCGCCGTGGATTCCTGCACCCCTGCCCAGCTCGACCGCGCCCGGGAGCTGAGGGAGGCGATTCACGCCGCCGCGACAGCGGCCGCGCTCCAGGACGCTCTGCCCGCGGCTGCTGTCCGAGTCATCAATGACTGCAGCGCTCAGGGCCGGGCCGCGGCGGTCCTGACGCCCGACGGCAAGCGGCGATGGCAGCTCGGCTCGGCTTCCTGCGTGGCAGACGCCCTCGGTGTGATCGCCGCCGACGCGATCAGCATCATCGCGGGCGAACGGGACGGAAAGCTGGCCTTGTGCGCATCACCGACCTGCCGAGCCGCCTTCTTCGACACCAGTCGGAACCGCACCCGCAAATGGTGTGACATGAACACCTGCGGAAATCGCCAGAAGAAGGCACGCTTCCACGCCAGCCGGCGTAAAACCCCCGGATCGGCGGAGTAGCCGTTACCTCGGTGCATCCGAGCGGGCTCTCGGGGTGGACCGGGAGGGTGTGACCTCCGCATACCGCGTTGCATAAAAGTGCTGCCGTCCGTATAGTCATGCCATCGATGAGGAGGGTTCGATGACTGTACGAGCGGCGGTGGCCGGGGCCAGTGGGTACGCGGGCGGGGAAGTCCTGCGTCTCCTGCTGGCGCACCCCGAGGTCGAGATCGGGGCGCTGACCGGGAACTCCAACGCGGGACAGCGTCTCGGCGCGCTCCAGCCGCACCTGCTGCCGCTGGCGGACCGGGTGCTGGAGCCGACCACCACCGAGGTGCTGGCCGGGCACGACGTCGTCTTTCTCGCGCTGCCGCACGGGCAGTCCGCCGCCGTGGCGGAGGAGCTCGGGCCGGACGTGCTGGTCGTGGACTGCGGCGCCGACTTCCGGCTGAAGGACGCGGGGGACTGGGAGAAGTTCTACGGCTCCCCGCACGCCGGCACCTGGCCGTACGGGCTTCCCGAGCTTCCCGGGGCGCGCGCCGCGCTGGAGGGGTCCAAGCGCATCGCCGTCCCGGGCTGTTACCCGACCGCCGTCTCGCTCGCGCTGTTCCCGGCGTACGCGGCGGGGCTGGCCGAGCCGGAGGCCGTGATCGTCGCGGCGTCCGGCACCTCGGGCGCGGGCAAGGCGGCCAAGCCGCACCTGCTCGGCTCCGAGGTCATGGGGTCGATGAGCCCGTACGGCGTCGGCGGCGTGCACCGGCACACCCCCGAGATGATCCAGAACCTGAGCGCCGCGGCCGGCGAGCCCGTCAGCGTCTCCTTCACGCCGACGCTCGCGCCCATGCCGCGCGGCATCCTCGCGACCTGCACGGCCAAGGCGAAGCCGGGGCTGACGGGGGAGGACCTGCGGGCCGCGTACGAGAAGGCGTTCGGCGACGAGCCCTTCGTACAGCTGCTGCCCGAGGGCCAGTGGCCGGCCACCGCGGCCGTCTACGGGTCGAACGCGGTGCACGTCCAGGTCGCGTACGACGCGGCCGCCGGGCGGATCATCGTGATCTGCGCGATCGACAACCTCGCGAAGGGTACGGCCGGTGGCGCCGTACAGAGCATGAACATCGCCCTCGGGCTCCCCGAGGACACGGGACTTTCCACGATCGGAGTCGCGCCGTGACGGTTACGGCAGCCAAGGGATTCACGGCGGCGGGCATCGCCGCCGGGATCAAGGAGAACGGGAACGCGGACCTCGCCCTCGTGGTGAACACCGGTCCGCGACTGGCCGCCGCCGGCGTCTTCACCGCCAACCGCGTCAAGGCGGCGCCGGTCCTGTGGTCCCAGCAGGTGCTCAAGGCCGGGCAGGTCAGCGCCGTCGTGCTGAACTCCGGCGGGGCGAACGCCTGCACCGGGCCGAAGGGCTTCCAGGACACCCACGCGACCGCCGAGAAGGTCGCCGAGGTGCTGGGCCAGAACGCCGGCGAGGTCGCGGTCTGCTCGACCGGGCTGATCGGCGAGCTGCTGCCGATGGACAAGGTGCTGAGCGGCGTCGAGAAGGCGGCCGGTGAGCTGAGCCCGCACGGCGGCGAGAAGGCCGCCATCGCGATCAAGACCACCGACAGCGTGCACAAGACCGCGGTCACGGAGAAGAACGGCTGGGTCGTCGGCGGCATGGCCAAGGGTGCGGGCATGCTCGCGCCGGGGCTGGCCACCATGCTCGTCGTGCTGACCACGGATGCCGATGTCCCGGCCGAGGAGCTGGACACGGCGCTGCGGGCCGCGACCCGTACGACCTTCGACCGGGTCGACTCCGACGGCTGTATGTCGACCAACGACACCGTGCTGCTACTCGCCTCGGGCGCCTCCGGCGTGACCCCGGACGCGGCGGAGTTCGCCGCGGCCGTCACCGAGGTCTGCGACGACCTCGCACGGCAGCTCATCGGCGACGCCGAGGGTGCCAGTAAGGACATCCGCATCGAGGTGATCAACGCGGCGAGCGAGGACGACGCCGTCGAGGTGGGCCGGTCCATCGCCCGGAACAACCTCCTGAAGTGCGCCATTCATGGTGAGGACCCGAACTGGGGCCGGGTGCTCTCGGCGATCGGTACGACCTCCGCCGCCTTCGAGCCCGACCAGCTGAACGTCGCGATCAACGGCGTGTGGGTCTGCAAGAACGGCTCGGTGGGGGAGGACCGCGACCTGGTCGACATGCGGTACCGGGAGGTCCGGATCACCGCCGACCTCGCCGCCGGTGCCGAGTCCGCGGTCATCTGGGCCAACGACCTCACCGCCGACTACGTCCACGAGAACAGCGCGTACTCCTCATGAGCGAACCGACCACCGCACGCAAGCACACCGCGCTGCCCAAGGCCCGGATCCTCATCGAGGCGCTGCCCTGGCTCACCCGGCACCACGGCAAGACCGTCGTCATCAAGTTCGGCGGCAACGCCATGATCGACGATGAGCTGAAGGCCGCCTTCGCGCAGGACGTCGTGTTCCTGCGGCACGCCGGGCTCCGCCCGGTCGTCGTGCACGGCGGCGGCCCGCAGATCAGCAAGCAGCTCGCCACTCTTGGCATCGAGTCCGAGTTCAAGGCCGGACTGCGGGTCACCACGCCCGAGGCCATGGACGTCGTACGGATGGTGCTGGCCGGGCAGGTCCAGCGGGAGCTGGTCGGGCTGCTCAACCAGCACGGGCCGCTCGCCGTCGGCATGACCGGCGAGGACGCCCACCTGATGACCGCCACCAAGCACTACGCGGACATCGACGGCGAGCGGGTGGACATCGGCCGGGTCGGCGAGATCTCCGCCATCGACCCGGGAGCCGTCCAGGCCCTGCTGGACGACGGCCGCATCCCGGTGATCTCCTCGATCGCCCGGAGCGCGGACGACGGACACGTGTACAACGTGAACGCCGACACCGCCGCCGCGGCCCTCGCCGCCGCGCTGAACGCCGAGACCCTGATGGTCCTCACCGACGTCGAGGGCCTCTACGAGGACTGGCCCAACAGCGACGAGGTCATCTCCCGGCTCACCGCCAAGCAGCTGGAGAAGCTGCTGCCGGATCTCGCGAGCGGCATGGTGCCCAAGATGCAGGGCTGCCTGCACGCCGTACGGAACGGAGTGCACAACGCCCGGGTGATCGACGGGCGGGTCCAGCACTCGATCCTGCTGGAGATCTTCACGGACGAAGGCATCGGCACGATGGTCGTGCCGGATGCGGACGAGGACGACGAGGGGGCGGCATGACGAACGGCGTGAGCAACAAGGGCCTCACGGAGCGCTGGCAGGGCGCCATGATGGACAACTTCGGCACGCCCCGCGTCCCGCTGGTACGCGGCGAGGGCGCCAAGGTCTGGGACGCCGACGGCAACGAGTACCTCGACTTCCTCGGCGGCATCGCGGTCAACGCGCTCGGCCACGCCCACCCGGCCGTCGTCCGCGCCGTCTCCGACCAGGTCGCCACCCTCGGCCACGTCTCCAACTTCTTCGTCACCGAGCCGACCGTCGCGCTCGCCGAGCGGCTGCTGCGGATCGCCGGCGGCCGCCCGGGCCGGGTGTACTTCTCCAACTCCGGCGCCGAGGCCAACGAGGCCGCCTTCAAGATCGGCCGGCTGACCGGCCGCACCCACATCGTCTCCACCGTCGGCGGCTTCCACGGCCGGACCATGGGCTCCCTCGCGCTGACGGGCCAGCCCGCCAAGCAGGACCCGTTCCGGCCGCTGCCCGGCGACGTGACGTACGTACCGTACGGCGACACCGAGGCGCTGCGCGCGGCCGTCACCGACGAGACCGCGTTCGTGATCCTGGAGCCGCTGCAGGGCGAGAACGGCGTCATCGTGCCGCCCGCCGGGTACCTCCAGGCAGCGCGCGAGATCACCCACGCCACCGGCACCCTGCTCGTCCTGGACGAGATCCAGACCGGCATCGGCCGGACCGGGCACTGGCTGGAGGCACAGGCCCAGGGCGTCGAGGCGGACATCGTCACGCTCGCCAAGGGGCTGGGCGGCGGACTGCCGATCGGCGCGACCCTCGCGTACGGGAAGGCCGCCGAGCTGCTCACGCCCGGCGCGCACGGCTCCACCTTCAGCGGAAACCCGGTCGTCTGCGCCGCCGCGCTGGCCGTCCTGGACACCATCGAGGCGGACGGGCTGCTCGACCACGTGAAGCGGGCCGGGGAGCGGCTGCGGGACGGGATCGGGGCGCTGGAGCACCCGCTTGTCGGCTCGGTCCGCGGCGCCGGCCTGCTGCTGGGTATCGTCTTGACGGGGCCGCACGCGCCGAAGGTGCAGCAGGCCGCTCAGGACGCTGGTCTCCTGGTGAACGCCTGCGTGCCGGACGTGGTCCGGCTCGCGCCGCCGCTGATCGTCTCGGACGCTGAGGTGGAGGTGTTCCTCCAGAAGCTGCCCGGTGTCCTCGACGCGGCCCAGGAGGCGGCCGACGGGGAACGACGATCCGGAGACTGAGCAGAACGATGACCGAGGCGCAGGACAACGATTCGCTGCACGGCCCTGCCGTACCGCAGACACGGACCGCCCGGCACCGCCGGATCGTGGACATCCTCAACCGCGAGCCGGTCAGGTCCCAGAGCCAGCTGGCCAAGCTGCTGGCCGACGACGGGCTGAGCGTCACCCAGGCGACGCTCTCCCGGGACCTGGACGAGCTGGGCGCGGTGAAGATCCGCAACACCAACGGCGAGCTGATCTACGCGGTACCGAGCGAGGGCGGCTTCCGCACCCCGAAGGCGCCGCTGGGCGAGTCCGCCAAGGAGGAGCGGATGCGCCGCCTCTCCAGCGAGCTGCTGATCTCGGCCGAGGCGTCGGCGAACCTGGTGGTGCTGCGTACGCCGCCCGGCGCGGCGCAGTTCCTGGCCTCGGCCATCGACCAGGCCGAGCTGCACGTCATCCTCGGCACCATCGCCGGTGACGACACGCTGCTGCTGATCAGCCGCGACCCGGACGGCGGCCAGGCGCTCGCCGACCACCTGCTGCGGCTGGCACAGCGCAACGGCTGACCCCGGTACGGACGGGCCCCGCTTCCCCTGGGGGAGGCGGGGCCCGTGCGCTTTACGGCAAGAGGGCGGCTTTACAGCAGTGGACGGCTTTGCAGCACTGGGCGGTTTTACGGCAGCGGCGGCAGCGGCAAGGGAAGCCCCGGCAGCCCGTCGATGCTCCGCGCGATGTGCTCCTTCTTGCGGAAGTACGCGTCCAGGCTCTCGTCCGTCTCGCGCTCGAAGCGCGAGCGGTGCAGCGGCCGGTCCTCGTCGTACGTCATGAACGGCACGCCGTAGCCGCAGGTGTCCCGGATCAGCTCGGCCGTCACGAGGATGATCGCGCGCAGGCCGTGCGCGGACCCGTCGATGTCCGGGAAATGCGCGAGCAGCTCGCCCCACCGCGGGTCGTCGCGGAAGACGGGCTCGCCCCTGCCGTGTACGCGCACGATGTTCGGCGGGCCCTCGAAGGCGCACCACATCAGCGTGATGCGGCCGTTCTCGCGCAGGTGGGCGATGGTCTCGGCGTTGCTGCCGGCGAAGTCGAGGTACCCGACGGTGTGCTCGTCGAGGACCGCGAACGAGCCCGTCATGCCCTTGGGTGAGAGGTTGACCGTGCCGTCCCCCGCGAGCGGTGCGGTCGCGGTGAAGAAGATCTTCTGCGCTTCGATGAACGTGCGCAGCCTGCCGTCGATGCGTTCATGAACCTTTCCCATACGGGCCAGTATCCGCCCGGTACAACGGAGTTGGGCGGCCGAGGTCTTTCGCTCCGGAAACGCCCGCCACCCGAGGCTCTCCAAAACCTCCCGGCCGTGGCAGAGTGTGCCGGACACCCGTCCGGGTGGCGGCAATGAGGCCGGCACATCCGGCGACGAGCCGGACGAGGAGGCAGCGGCATGGACCGGCGGATGCGGCCGGCGGACGCCCTACGGGCGCTGCTCGCGGTCTTCGTGCTCGTCGTCAGTGGGCTGACGCCCACGGCCGCGGCCGCCGCCACGGGCCCGTACGGGTGCGGTGTGGCGTACGAGGGCGGGGTGTCGTACGGCTCCCCGGGCCCGGCGGGCGCCCCGCGCGCGCACGACGGCTCCGCGCACCCCGCGGACCTGCACGCCGTCCTCCGTACCGGCGGCCGCACCGCGCCGGCCGAACAGCACGTGGCCCACCCGGCCCCGGGCCTCGGCCCGGCCGACCGCCACGCACCCCGGCCACCCGCCTTGTCCCGGCTTCCCGTGTGCCGGGACACCACCGGCCGGCAGCAGTTCTCCGCGGGCCTCCGGCCGGCCCGCGCCCCGCCGCTCTCCAGCAGGTAACACGTCCCACCACGGCACCCCCGGCCCGGCCACCGGCCGCGGGGGCGTCCGCCGTGCTTCCCGCCGTGCCCGCACGCCCGCGCGTGCCGGCACGGATCTCCGCCGCGCCCGTACGCAACGCGTCGCGCGGCACCGCCTGCTGGAGGCCCCTTCCCATGAAACGCGCTTCGAGGCTGCGCGCGCTGCTCGCGCTCGCCGTCCTCGCCCTCTCGCTCTACCTCTCCCTCACCCAGTCCCCTCGCCTCGGACTCGACCTGCGCGGCGGCACCCAACTCGTCCTGGAGACCCGGGACTCGCCCACCACGAAGGCCGACCGCGCGGCCACGGAACGCACCCTCGAAGTACTGCGCCGCCGCGTCGACGGCCTCGGCGTCTCCGAACCGAACCTCGCCCGCTCCGGCGAGAACCGCATCGTCGTCGAACTGCCCGGCGTACAAGACCCCCGCGAGGCCGCCGAAGTCCTCGGCCGCACCGCCCAGCTCGCCTTCCACCCCGTGCTCGGCGCGGACCCGCAGGGCCCCGGCAACCCCGGACCCAAGGACAAGCGCACCCTGCGCGACGAATCCGGACAGCCGCTGCGCGTCGGCCCGGCCGCGCTCACCGGTGAACAGGTCGACGGCGCCGAGGCCGGCTTCGACGCCGAACGCGGCAGCGGCTGGTACGTCTCCGTCGACCTGCGCGGCAGCGGCGAACAGAAGTGGGCGAAGCTCACCGGCGACGCCGCCTGCAAGCCGTTGGGCGACCCGGCCCGCCGCGCCGCCATCGTCCTGGACGACAAGGTCATCTCCTCGCCGCAGGTGAACGAGTCGGTGGCCTGCGGCACCGGCATCACCGGCGGCGCCACCCAGATCACCGGCAACTTCACCCAGCAGGAGGCCCAGGACCTCGCGCTGCTCATCAAGGGCGGCGCGCTGCCCGTACCGGTCGAGCTGATCGAGCAGCGGACCGTCGGGCCGACACTGGGCGCCGACGCCATCGAGGCCAGCGCCGAGGCCGCGGTCATCGGCATCACCCTCACCGCGCTCTTCATCACCGTCGTCTACCGGCTGCTCGGCGGCCTCGCTGCGCTGGCCCTGGCCTGTTACGCGCTGATCTCCTACGCCGCGCTGCTCGCGCTCGGCGCCACCCTCACTCTCCCGGGCCTGGCCGGCTTCGTGCTGGCCATCGGGATGGCGGTGGACGCCAACGTCCTCGTCTTCGAACGCGCCAGGGAGGAGTACGCGGCCGGGCGCAAGAAGAAGCGGCGCGGCGGCGCGGCCAACGGCGCGCGGACGGACGTCCGCACCGCCCTGACCGCCGGCTTCCGCAACGCCTTCAGCGCCGTCGCGGACTCCAACATCACCACCCTGCTCGCCGCCGGACTGCTGTTCTTCTTCGCCTCCGGGCCGGTCCGCGGCTTCGGCGTCACCCTCTCCATCGGCGTCCTCGCCTCGATGATCAGCGCCCTGGTCGTCACCCGGGTCCTCGCCGAATTCGCCCTCGCCCGGGACCTCGTACGGGCGACGCCGCGTCTCACCGGACTGGCCGACGAGGGCCGGGTCCGCACCTGGCTCGCCCGCCGCGGCCACGACCTGATGCGCCACCGGCGCCGCTGGCTCGCCGCCTCCGCGCTCGTCCTCGCCCTGGCCGCGGGCGGGATCGGGCTGCGCGGCCTGGACTTCGGCGTGGAGTTCACCGGCGGCCGGATGGTCGAGTACGCCACCGCCACCGAGGTGGAACCCGGCGCGGCCCGCAAGGCGCTCGCCGACGCCGGCTTCCCGCGCGCCGTGGTCAACTCCTCGGGCGACGGCGACCTCACCGTACGCACCGAGAAGCTGACCGCCGCGCAGGAGAGCGAGGTCCGCGAGACCGTCGCCGGACTGGGCGGCAGGACCGAGAAGGTACGGGACGAACTGATCGGCCCGAGCCTCGGCGACGAACTGCGCCGCAACGCCCTCATCGCCCTCGGCGTGGCGCTCCTCGCCCAGCTCGCCTACCTGGCCGCCCGCTTCCGCTGGACCTTCGGGGTCTCGGCGGTCGCCGCGATGGCCCACGACGTGCTGATCCTGGTCGGCGTCTTCGCCTGGCTGGGCAAGCCCGTGGACGGGGTGTTCCTGGCGGCGCTGCTCACCGTCATCGGGTACTCCGTCAACGACTCCGTCGTGGTCTTCGACCGGGTGCGCGAGCTGTGGGGCGCAAACCGCAAGGCGCCGTTCGACCGGATCGCCAACTCCGCGATCCTGCAGACCCTGCCGCGCACGGTGAACACCGGCATCGGCGCCGTCCTGATCCTGGCCGCGCTGGCGTTCCTGGGCGGCGACACGCTCACCGACTTCGCGGTGGCGCTGCTGATCGGCATCGGCGTGGGCACGTACTCCTCGCTCTTCACGGCGATGCCGCTGGCGATCTCGCTGGAGGCACGCAGCACGGCGCCGCCGCCCCGGCCGGCCGGACGGGCCAAGTCGGCGCCGTCACCGACCGGGCCCCGGCGCCGGGCGGGGGCCCGGCGGGCCGGTGACTCAGGGGCGGTGGTCTGACGGGCCGGACAGCCGGGGGTGCGGGCCGTACGCGATACGGCCCGCGCTCCGGTCAGGCGCGGGGAGCCTTCGCCTTTGTCTCCGTCGCCGCCTTCTCCTCCGCCTCCAGCGCCGACACCGCCGTGGCTCCCGTGCCCGGCAGGCCGACGGGCGCCTCCGCCGGCGCCTCGGCGGCGGCCCCGCCCGGCCCCCACTTCCGGTACGCGCGCACCCCGTACGCCGCGAGCACCACCAGGAGCGTGACCGCGCTGGCCGCGAAGTCCATGCGGGTGGACGGCAGTACGGCCATCGTGACGATCACGACCGCCATCGCGGCCACCGTGAACCAGCTCAGGTACGGGTACCACCACATCTTCAGCTGCAGCGCGCCCGGGTCCTCGCGCTCCAGGCGGCGGCGCAGCCGCAGCTGGGAGAGGGCGACGAGCAGGTACACGAAGAGGGCCACCGCGCCGTAGGAGTGCACGATGAAGGAGAAGACCGCGTCCGGCGAGACATACGCGATGATCACCGAGACATAGCCGAGGGTCGTCGCGAGGAGGATCGCGCGGCGCGGCACGCCGCGCTTGCTGAGCTTGGTGAGGCCGCGCGGTGCGTCGCCATTCCTGGTGAGCGCGAAGACGATGCGGGAGGCGCTGTAGAGCCCGGCGTTCAGCGAGGAGAGCACGGCGACCAGCACGAGAATCCGCATCAGCGTGCCGGCGGCGGGAATACCGATCTCCTGGAGGGCTGCGACGTACGGGCCCTCGGCGACGTCCGGCTTGTTCCACGGCACGATCGCGATGACCAGGAAGATCGAGCCGACGTAGAAGAGGAGCACGCGCAGGACGACGGAGTTGGTGGCTTTGGCGACGTTGCGGCGCGGCTCGCTGGACTCCGAGGCGGCCAGCGCGGCGATCTCGGCGCCGGTGAAGAAGCCGACGGCCGGAATGACGGCGGCGAGCACCGGGCCGATGCCGTGCGGCGCGAATCCCTGGTGCGCGGTCAGGTTCGAGACGTCCGCCTCATGGGCGCCGGGCCACATCCCCAGGACGAATACCAGGCCGACGACGAGAAATACGGTGATGGCGGCGACCTTGATGGAGGAGAACCAGTACTCGAACTCCCCGAAGGACTTCACCGAGAACATGTTGACCGCGGTGAGGATGACCATCAGGCAGAGGCTGATGACCCACAGCGGAATACCGGGCAGCCAGACGTGCAGCTGGCTCGCGCCGGCCACGGCTTCCAGCGCGACGACATTCACCCAGAAATACCAGTAGAGCCAGCCGATGGTGAATCCGCCCCAATTGCCCAGGGCGAGGCGGGCGTACGCGTAGAAGGAACCCACCGAGGGGCGGGCCACCGCCATTTCGCCCAGCATTCGCATCACGAGGATGACCAGCCCGCCGGCCAGCAGGAACGAGATGATGGCGGCCGGCCCGGCGTCCTCGATGACCACGCCGCTGCCGACGAAGAGTCCCGCGCCGATGACTCCGCCGAGGGCGATGAGCCGCATATGGCGCTGTTTGAGTTCGCCGCGCAGGCCGGCCCCTTCGACGGCTTCCTTGTTATTCTCTCCCACGGGTTCCCCATTTCGTTGGGTAATCGGCATTGCCCGGGATGATGGCCGTCCGGTGAACTCCTGAGAAAGCGCCAGAAAGCAGCGATATCGCGGTACCAGAGAGAGCCTAATACGCGGACGTTAAGTGGGTGTTGCACACTTATTGCACGATGATCGTTTCCGGGCGCGGCACGTCTCGGGTGCGCCAGGATTTCGGGTACGTCGAGAGGGGCTCGAGTGCGCCCAGGTTTCGGCTACGCCAAGGAAGGCGGGCGTGTCCGCACCGCCTCCCTTGGGTAACCCCCTGCTGGGGGGACGGGGGTGTTCGAGCCGCCCCGTATACGCAGCGGCTTCGGGGGCATGGCTTGATCCGGGGCGTGGCTTGAGGCGTGGCGTGGCTTGAGGAGTGGCGTCGGGGGAGCGAGCGTGTCCGCGCCGGCTCCGCTGGGTAACCCCCCGGTGGGGGGACGGGCTTGTTCGAGCCGCCACGTATGTGCAGCGCCGGCGTCAGCCAGGGCCGCCCGCCGCCCGCCGCCGCCCGGCGCCCGCCCGGCGCGCGGCCGCCCGCCGCCCGGCCGCCTCAGCCCAGCACGCTCCTCTGTACGTCCGCGATCATCACGTCCACGCCCGACAGCAGTTCGCCCAGTACCTCGCGGTCGGCCACCAGCGGCGGCGAGATCATCAGCATCGTCGCGCCCCGGTCGTCGGGGCGCAGGATGACGCCGGTGCGCTTGAAGGCGGTCGGCAGCACCTCGCGCAGCACCTTCGTCGACTCCTCCTCGGTCAGCTCGCGGCCGGTCTCGCTGTCGGCCATCAGCTCCACCGCGTAGAAGAAGCCCATGCCGCGCACGTCCTTCACGACGCGGTAGCGGTCCTTGAGGCTCTCCAGCCCGGCCCGCAGCTCGGGGCCGAGGGTGCGGACGTTGCCGAGGACGTTCTCGTCCCGCATGGCGGTGATGTTGGCGACCGCGACCGCGGTGGAGACCGGGTGGCCGCCCCAGGTCGCGCCGTGCGTGAACGTACCGCCCTTCGGCGACTCGAACAGGCCGCGCACCAGCGGCTCCCGGGCGATCATGCCGCCCAGCGGCGCGTACCCGGACGTGGACCCCTTGGCGAAGGTGATCATGTCCGGTACGACCCCGAAGTACCCGCTGCCGAACCATTCGCCGAGCCGCCCGAAGGAGCAGATGACCTCGTCGGCGACGAGCAGCACGCCGTACTTGTCGCAGATGCGGCGCAGCTCGCGCCAGTACCCGTCCGGCGGGACCAGCGCGCCCCGCCCGTTCTGCACCGGCTCCGCGAAGACCGCGGCGACCGTCTCCGGGCCCTCCTCGACGATGGCCTGCTCGATGGCGCGTACGCAGTCCAGCTGGTCCGCCGGGCCGCAATCGCCCGTGAAACCAAGGGTGTTGGGGACGTGGCGGATACCCGGCAACAACGGCAGGAAGGGGTCGCGGATCTTCGGAAGGCCCGTCACCGACAACGCGCCGAGCGTGACGCCGTGGTACGCCATGCTGCGGCTGATGATCTTCGTACGCTCCGTCGCGCCCTGGCTCTTGTGGTACTGCCGGGCGAATTTGATGGCCGTCTCCACGGCCTCCGAACCGGAGTTGACGAACCAGGTGACGCTCAGGTCGCCGGGCGCCAGGTCGGCTATCAGGCTCGCCGCCTCGACGGCCGGCGGGTGCGCCGCGCCCCAGTTCGTGGCGTACGGCAGCGTCTCCATCTGCTTCGTGGCGGCGGTCACGATGTCGCCGCGGCCGTGGCCCATGTTGACGCAGAACAGCCCGGCCAGGCCGTCGAGGAAGCGGCGGCCCCGCTCGTCGTAGAGGTGGCAGCCCTCGCTGCGGACGAAGACCGGCAGGCCCTCGTCCTGCCAGACGTCGTGACGGGTGAAGTGCTGGCCGAGGTGGGCCTGCGCCTTGGCGCGGAGGGAGGAGTCGGTGCTCACGGTGATCCTTCCGGAGGGGGAGCGGGTGGGGCGGAGGTGCGGGAGGCGGCGGGCCGGCGGCCGGCGCCGCCGTCCGGGCCCGCGCCGTGGTGGGGCGGGCGGGCCCGGCGCGCGTCTCAGACGAGGACCTCGTCGACGTCGACGTACTTCAGGTCGTGCGCTTCGGCCACCGGCCGGTAGGTGAGCTGGCCGCCCACCACGTTGATGCCGCGCTTGACGGCGGGGTCGGCTTCGGCGGCGGCCGCGAGGCCGTTGTCTGCGATGGCCAGGACGTACGGCAGGGTCACGTTGGTCAGCGCGTACGTGGAGGTGTTCGGGACCGCGCCCGGCATGTTCGCGACGCAGTAGAAGACCGAGTCGTGGACCTGGTACGTCGGGTCGGCGTGCGTGGTCGGGCGGGAGTCCTCGAAGCAGCCGCCCTGGTCGATGGCGATGTCGACCAGGACCGAGCCCTCCTTCATCCGGGAGACCAGGTCGTTGCTGATCAGCTTGGGGGCGCGGGCGCCGGGCACCAGCACCGCGCCGATGACCAGATCGGCCTCCAGTACCGCCCGCTCCAGCTCGAAGGCGTTGGACGCGACGGTCCGGATCCGGCCCTGGTACATCCGGTCGGCGGCGCGCAGCTTCTCGATGTTCAGGTCGAGCAGCGTGACGTCGGCCCACATGCCGGTGGCCACGGCCACCGCGTTCATGCCGGATACGCCGGCGCCGACGACCACGACCTTGGCCGGGGAGGTGCCGGAGACGCCGCCCATCAGGACGCCGCGGCCGCCTGCCGCACGCATCAGGTGGTACGCGCCGACCTGCGGCGCGAGCCGGCCCGCGACCTCCGACATCGGGAACAGCAGCGGCAGCGAGCCGTCGGCGGGCTGCACCGTCTCGTATGCGACGCCGGTGATCCCGGACTCCAGCATCGCCTGCGTGCACTCCTTGGAGGCCGCGAGGTGCAGATACGTGAAGAGCAGCTGCCCCTCGCGCATGCGGTGATACTCCTCGGCGATCGGCTCCTTGACCTTGAGGATCATGTCGGCGGTGGCCCAGACCTGATCGGCGTCCCGCAGGAGGGTGGCACCGGCCGCTGCGTATTCGGCGTCCGGGATCGAGGAGCCGGTGCCGGCGCCCTCCTCGATGTACACGGAGTGGCCGTGGCGGACCAGCTCGTGGACGCCCGAGGGGGTGATGGCCACCCGGTACTCGTGGTTCTTGATCTCGCGCGGGATTCCGATCTTCACGAAGAACTCCCATCGGTAGGGGCGGGCGCGGGCAGGGCGCCCGGTGACATGCGGTGTCCGGGGCGGCGGCGCTCCGTCGTGCTGCGTGGTGGCATTCGTGCTGCCGTGATGCGTTGTGGCGCTAGCGTGCGGGGCCAACTGGTCCGGGGGTAAGCGCCAGTTCTCCGGCTTCTGATGGGTCCAGGGCCGGGAGCCCCGAAACCGACCGGGCCGGGCAATTTCTCCTGTCCGGCCTCTTGGGCGGGGGCTCGGACGCGGTTACGATCCCGTCAGCTGGCACCCCACGACAAGGCGAATCCGGTCAATCCGATGGGGGCAGTGCCGCCTCCTCATGCCGGCCCTCCCCGCCCGCCCGCACGCGTCGGTGCAGCACGTCCCCCGCCGTCCGCTATCGCAGGAGGCAGGCATTCCACGCACACTGATCGAGATCGACCGGGACTCCGCCGAGCCGCTGTACCGACAGATCCGCAAGGCCATCGAGCACGGCATAGCCGTCGGCACCATCGACGCCAGCAACCGGCTGCCCTCGTCCCGCGAACTGGCCCGTGAGCTGGGCCTTTCCCGGAACACCGTGAACGCCGCCTACCAGGAGCTGGTCGCCGAGGGCTTCGTCGAGAGCCGGGTGCGACAGGGCATCTTCGTCAACCGCGACATGCGGCCGTACTGCGCGGCCGAACAGCGCCCCGCGCACGAGCCCTTCGACTGGAGCTCACGGCTGCGCGGCCACCCCGAGGACACCCTCCCGCACATCGAGAAGCGCGCCGACTGGGCGGAGTATCCGTACCCCTTCCTCGCCGGCCAGGTGGACCTGCGGGCCTTCCCCGCCCGTGACTGGTCCCGCGCGCTCAACGAGGCGCTCTACCAGCCGCACGCCCGCTACAGCCTCCAGGACAGCATCGCCTTCGACGACCCGCTGCTGGTCGAGATGGTCTGCAGCCGCCTCCTCCCGGCCCGCGGCGTCGAGGCCACCCCCGAGGAGGTCCTGGTCACCGTCGGCTCCCAGCAGGGCCTGGACCTGCTCACCCGCGCCCTCCTCGGCACCGGCTCCGTCGTCGCCGTCGAGGACCCCGGCTATCTCGACGCCCGACACATCTTCGTCCGCGCCGGCGCCCGCCTGATGCCGCTCCCCGTCACCGCCGCCGGGCTCACCCCGCCGCCCACCCTCGCCGGCGTCGACCTGCTGCACGTCACCCCCAGTCACCACCACCCCACCAATGTCACGCTCGGCATCGGCCGCCGCCGCGAACTGCTCTCCCTCGTCCGCGAGAGCGGCACGGTCATCGTCGAGGACGACTACGACAGCGAATTCCGCTACCAGGGCAGCCCGACCCCCGCCCTGAAGGGCCTGGACACCACCGACCAGGTCGTCTACCTCGGTACCTTCTCCAAGTTCCTGGCCCCCGGCCTCCGCCTGGGCTACCTCGTCGGCGCCAAGGAACTCGTCCGCGAACTCCGCGACCTGCGCCGCTACTCGGTCCGCCACCCCTCCGGCCACACCCAGCGCGCACTGGCCCTCCTGATCCAGTCCGGCGAGTACCACCGCGCCGTCCGCCGCTACCGAGGCCAGCTCATGCGCAAGTGGGAAGCGGCCTGCACGGCGGTCAACACGTACCTGCCGTGGCACACGACGCCCTCTCCGGGCGGGGTGAGTCTGTGGATGAGCGGCCCGGAGCAGCTCGACTGCCGGCGGCTGGTGGAGCGCGCGCAGCGGCACGGCGTCCTCATCGAGCGCGGCGACATCTACCACCTCGGCGACGAGCCGCCCCTGAACAACTTCCGCATCGGCTTCGCCGCGCCGCCGCTGCACGCCATCGACCCGGGCATCCGGATCCTCGGCCGCCTGGTGGAGCGCCAGCTGGCGGGCCAGTAGCGCCGGCTAGCGGGCCAGTAGCCCCAGCACCTCGCGGAAGATCCCGTTTCCGGTATCGGCCGCGAGGTCCAGGATGCGGGAGTGGCGGTAGTACGGGCTCAGGTCCAGGCCGACGCCGATGCCGTGGATCTCCGTTGCAGTGCTCTGGCGGGTGATCACGTCGCGGAGGTGGTGGTCGAGGTAGTGGCGGTCGTTGGCGAGGTTGGTGGCGGTGTCCATGGGGCTGCCGTCGGAGATGACGAGGAGGAGTCTGCGGCCTTCCGGGCGGGCGGCGGCTCGGGTGCAGGCCCAGTCCACGGCCTCGCCGTCGATGCCCTCGCGGAAGAGGTCGGGCTTGAGGAGGGCCGCGATGTCGCGGCGGGCGCGGCGCCAGGGGGTGGCCGCGTCCTTGAAGACCAGGTGGGAGCGTTCGTTGAGGCGGCCGGGGTGGGGCGGGCGGCCCGCTCGGAGCCAGTCGCGGCGGGCCCGGCCGCCGTTCCAGGCGCCGGTGGTGAAGCCGAGGATCTCGCAGGCCGCGCCCGCCTGGTCCAGGGCGCGGGCGAAGACGTCGACCAGCATCGCCACGGACTCGGCGTGCGCCTTCATCGAGCCCGAGCAGTCGATGAGGAAGGTGACCAGCGCGTCGGCCACCGGAGCCGTGCGTTCGGTACGGAAGAGGCGCCGTTCGGTGGGGGAGGTGATCAGCCGCGGCAGCAGGCGCCCGTCGACGTACCCCGCCTCCTGGCCGCCGTCCCAGCCGTCCCGGGCCGGGGCGGCGAGCAGCAGCTGCAGCTCGCGGGCCAGCCGGGGCACGTTCACGCCCTGGTCGGCGATGCGCCGGTCCAGCCGGTCGCGGAAGTCCTTGAGGAGCTCGGGGCGTACGAGGGCGGCGGCGGGGCGCTCGCGGTCGTAGGCGGTGGTGAAGACGCGGTATCCGTCGGCGTCTTCGGTGAGGACCCGGCTCTCGCCGGAGCCCGCGGTGACGGTCTCCTCGACCGTCTCGGTGTCGAGTGCCAGCAGGGCCGCCACGTACCGGTCGTCCTGGTCGGCGTCCTCGCCCGTAGTGCCGTCGTCCGGGCCCTCCGCCGTGGCGAGCAGCTCCGCCACCGTACGGGCGAGCGACAGCGCGTACCGGGCGAAGGCCCGCTGGTCGGTGCGGTGCCGGCGGAGCCCGGCCAGATCGTGCCCGGTCAGCGGGGCGAGCGCGGCACGGGTGGCCTCGATGGGGTCCTCGGCGTGCGCGGGCACCGGCTCCGCCGTGATCCGGGCGCGGCACATGTGCGCGACGGTGAACAGCAGCAGCCCGCGTGCCGTCTCGGTCAGCCCGGACCGCCCGCACTCCGCGGACCAGCGTTCGAAGCGGTACCGCAGATTGGCGCGGACGCCGGGCAGCGAGTCCGGGACGGTGGCCTCCGTACGGAACTGTTCCAGCAGCTCGAAGACCAGGCGCGCCGCCGGATCGTCCGCAGGGCACAGCTCGGCGTGCAGGCGGGGGTCCGAGCCGCGCAGCCGCAGCGCCAGGCCGTCCGAGGCGCCGCGCAGGGAAGCGAAGTCGGAATCGTCCGGGGCAACGCGGGCGTGCGGGGCATGGAGAGGGAGCGGGCGGCTGTCGCGGTACGGGCGGCCGCCGCGGTAGTGCACATCGGGCCGCGCGCTCAGCGCCCGTACGGCCGCCGCGCACAGCTCCTCGGCCTGCTGCCGGTGGCGGACGGCGTGCTGCGGCCTCATGCCGCCGCCGACGCGTAGGACTCGGCGAGCTCGCGGCCGAAGCACCGCTGGAAGTACTCGGCGACCAGCGGCCGTTCGGCCTCGTCGCACTTGTTGAGGAAGGAGAGCCGGAAGGCGGGCGCCGGGTCGCCGAATATCTCGGTGTTCTCGGCCCAGGTGATGACCGTACGCGGCGACATCAGCGTCGAGAGGTCGCCGGCCCGGAAGCCCTGCCGGGTCAGCTCGGCGACCGCCACCATCGCGTCCACCGTTGCGCGCCCGCGCTCGTCCTCGAACGAGGGGACGCGCGAGCGGACGATCGCCGCCTCTTCCCGGGCGGGCAGGTAGTCGAGCGAGGCGACGATGTTCCAGCGGTCCATCTGGGCGTGATTGAGGCGCTGCGCCCCGTGGTAGAGGCCGTTGAGATTGCCCAGGCCGACGGTGTTGGCGGTGGCGAAGAGCCGGAACGCCGGGTGCGGGCGCAGCACCCGGTTCTGGTCCATGAGCGTCAGCCTGCCGTCGCGTTCGAGCATGCGCTGGAGGACGAACATGACGTCCGGGCGCCCGGCGTCGTACTCGTCCAGGATCAGCGCGACCGGCCGCTGCAGCGCCCAGGGCAGCACGCCCTCCTGGAACTCCGTCACCTGCTGCCCGTCGCGCAGCACCACCGCGTCCTTGCCGATCAGGTCCAGGCGGCTGAGGTGACCGTCCAGATTGACGCGTACGCAGGGCCAGTTGAGCCGCGCGGCCACCTGCTCGACATGGGTGGACTTTCCGGTGCCG
The DNA here is from genome assembly GCF_044544685.1 of Streptomyces sp. NPDC053542. Classification (NCBI taxonomy): domain Bacteria; kingdom Bacillati; phylum Actinomycetota; class Actinomycetes; order Kitasatosporales; family Streptomycetaceae; genus Streptomyces; species Streptomyces sp. NPDC053542. The sequence goes on along the minus strand of NZ_JBITXL010000011.1, from coordinate 66,262 downwards.
TGCAGGCCCTGGACCAGCACGCGGCGGCCCCGCGCGAAGCCGGCGAGCAGGGCCAGCGTGACGTCGGGCTGGAAGCGGTACGCGGTGTCCACCTCGGGGACGTGCTCGGTGGGCTCACTGAACGCGGGGACCGTGAGGTGCGAGTCGATGCCGAAGACGTCCTTGACGGCGACGGTGGTGTCGGGCTCTGTCGTCATGTGCGGGAACTCCTCTGGTGAGACGCCTCTTGCGGTGGTCAGGACGCCGCGGCGTCCTCCGGCGTGCCCTCCGCCTCGATGCGGCCGATCGCCTCCGCGGCGCGCTGCAGCGCGGGCAGCAGCGACAGCGCCTTGTCCGCGGTCAGCCGCATGACCGGCGCCTGGACCGCGACGCACATGTTGGAGCGCCCGCCGCCCACGGCCGGTACCAGCACCGCGACGCACACCAGGCCCGGCAGGAACTCCTCGTCGTCCAGCGCGAAGCCGTCCCGGCGGATCCGCTTGAACTCCTCTTCGAGGGCGTCGAGATCGGTGATGGTGCTGGGCGTGTACTGCTTGAGCGGGGCGTGCGCGAGCAGCTTGCGGCGCTGGGCCGGGCTCATCTGGGACATGATCATCTTGCCGCTGGCGGAGCAGTGCGTGGGGACGCGCGAGCCGGGGCGGAGGTAGAACCGGAGCGGCTCGGGCGTCTCCACGCGGTCCAGATACACCACCTCGTTGCCGGAGAGCGTGGTGATGTTGCAGCTCTCGCCGAGCTCCTCGACGAGGCTGCGCAGCACGGTGTGGCGCGCCCCGTGGTGGGTGGCGTTGAGCAGCAGGTTCTCGGCGAGCCTGCGGAGCCGGTTGCCGGTGCCGTAGTGCCGCCCGTCGCTCTGCCGTACGAGCAGCCCGGCACTCTCCAGCTGCTGGAGCATGCGATGCAGCGTGGGCTTGGGCATCCCGGTCTCCTCGACCAGGCCCTGGAGTGAGACCAACTGGTCCTTGGCGGCGATCAGTTCGAGCAGGGAGAAGAGGCGCATGGTCGGCGTATCGCCGTTCACCGCGCCGGGATCGGGCTCGCGTGGCGGGATCACGGTACCTCCAGGGCTGTGCGTGTACCAGTCTCAATCCGGGTCGGATTCCAGAAACAAGCTATCACCGTCTCGTTTTCCTGAACGATCCGTTGACGGCGTCGATCGCCCCCTCTATGGTCCAGCCAGATCCTGATTTCAGGAACGCGGCGTACCGATTTCCGCAATTCTCAATGGCGGGCATGTCGAAGGAGTGGAACGATGAGCGAGAAGCAGACGGGTGACGGCCGTACCGTCGTCAGCGGGCAGCAGAAGATGACGCCCTCGGAGGCTTTCGTCGAGACCCTCGTGGCCAACGGGGTGACCGACATCTTCGGCATCATGGGCTCCGCGTTCATGGACGCCATGGACATCTTCGCGCCGGCCGGCATCCGCCTGGTCCCGGTGGTCCACGAGCAGGGCGCGGCCCACATGGCCGACGGATACGCCCGGGTCAGCGGCCGGCACGGCGTCGTCATCGGCCAGAACGGCCCCGGCATCAGCAACTGCGTCACCGCGATCGCCGCCGCGTACTGGGCGCACAGCCCGGTCGTGATGATCACCCCCGAGGCGGGGACCATGGGCACGGGCCTGGGCGGCTTCCAGGAGGCCAACCAGCTCCCGATGTTCCAGGAGTTCACCAAGTACCAGGCGCATGTGAACAACCCCAAGCGGATGGCCGAGTACACCGCGCGCGCCTTCGACCGGGCCCTCTCCGAGATCGGCCCGACCCAGCTGAACATCCCGCGCGACCACTTCTACGGCGAGATCGAGACCGAGATCCCCGCCCCGCAGCGGCTGGACCGCGGCCCCGGCGGCGAGAAGAGCCTGGCCGAGGCCGCCGAGCTGCTCGCCACCGCCGAATTCCCGGTGATCATCTCGGGTGGCGGTGTCGTGATGGCCGACGGCGTGGACGAGTGCAAGGCGCTCGCCGAGCGCCTCGGCGCGCCGGTCGTCAACAGCTACCAGCACAACGACAGCTTCCCCGCCAGCCACCCGCAGTGGTGCGGCCCGCTCGGTTACCAGGGCTCCAAGGCCGCGATGAAGCTCATCTCGCAGGCGGACGTGGTGATCGCGCTCGGTACCCGGCTCGGCCCCTTCGGCACCCTGCCGCAGCACGGCATGGACTACTGGCCCAAGAACGCGAAGATCATCCAGATCGACGCCGACCACAAGATGCTCGGCCTGGTCAAGAAGATCACCGTCGGCATCTGCGGCGACGCGAAGGCCGCGGCCGCGGCGCTGACCGACCGGCTGGCGGACCGCACCCTCGCCTGCGACGCCACCCGCGAGGAGCGTGCCGCGCGCACCAAGGCGGAGAAGGACGCGTGGGAGCAGGAGCTGTCCGAGTGGACCCACGAGAAGGACCCCTACTCCCTGGACATGATCGCCGAGCAGGAGCAGGAGGACGGCAACTGGCTGCACCCGCGCCAGGTCCTGCGCGAGCTGGAGAAGGCCATGCCGCCGCGGGTGATGGTCTCCACCGACATCGGCAACATCAACTCCGTCGCCCACAGCTACCTGCGCTTCGAGGAGCCGCGCTCCTTCTTCGCGCCGATGTCCTTCGGCAACTGTGGCTATGCCCTCCCCACCATCATCGGCGCGAAGGCCGCGGCGATGGACCGCCCGGCGATCGCGTACGCGGGTGACGGTGCGTGGGGCATGTCCATGGTCGAGATCATGACGGCCGTACGGCACGACATCCCGGTCACGGCCGTCGTCTTCCACAACCGCCAGTGGGGTGCCGAGAAGAAGAACCAGGTCGACTTCTACAACCGCCGGTTCGTCGCGGGCGAGCTGGAGAGCGAGTCCTTCGCCGGCATCGCGCAGGCGATGGGCGCCGAGGGCGTCGTCGTCGAGAAGCTGGAGGACGTCGGCCCGGCGCTGCAGCGGGCGGTGGACGCGCAGATGAACGACGGGAAGACCACCGTCATCGAGATCATGTGCACGCGTGAACTCGGTGACCCGTTCCGCCGTGACGCGCTGCAGAAGCCGGTCCGGTACCTGGAGAAGTACCAGGACTACGTCTGATCGGTTGCCCGACCGGTTGTCCGACCGGGCCCCTGCTCGTACGGGCCCGTGCCCGTACGGGGCCCCTGCTCGTACCGGCCGCATCCGGTACGGCCCGGCCGGGGGGGGGGGGGGGGGGGGGGGGGGCCCCCCCCGGCGGGGGGGGGGGGGGGGGGGGGGGCGGGGCGCCGGGGGGGGGGGGGGGGGCGCGCGGCGGGGGGGGGGGGGGGGCGCCGGCGCGGGCGCG